>NZ_WUMN01000009.1 GCF_009826935.1 Flavobacterium sp. Sd200 | reverse complement strand
TAAATCTGTGCCCGTTGCGGTTAAGTTTGCAACTGTTGAACTACCGCAAAATATTTGTGCAGAAGCTGTAGGTGAAGAGGCTGAACACGGAGTACCTTGAACTTCATAAGCCCCGATGTCAACAGTTCCTTCAAAATTTCTTGAATCACCAGCCAGATCAGTAGTAATTTCTGAAAGATCTGGCGTTGCACCTACCTCATAGTAGGCATTGCTACCTGCATTTATTACAGAACTTGTACCCTGGGGCACATAATTACCTGTGGAAACATTAGTAAACAGTGGATCGGCATCTATATTATTACCTCCATTAGTACCTAAATTATTCCATCCTGAACTGCTGCCCTGTACCAAACTATAATTAAAAACAGGGGTTGAACCCGAATTATAAATATTTGTACCTGTAGTAGCAGTATTTCCATAAATGATGCTGTTCCTGACCTTTGGAGAAGAGCCTGTTTCATTATATAATCCACCTCCGCGACGGTAACCGGTTCCGTACCCGGAGCCACTAAATGTACCGTTATAAATAAGAGTTGTATTGGTAATTGTTGGAGAAGACTGATAATTATAAATACCTCCGCCATAGCCACTGCCTCCGGCAGAACCATCGCTATCGCCCATTCCATGATTATCAATTCCGTTCCCTCCTTCTGCATTGTTACCAGCTATAAGGCAATTGGTTATTACAGGTGAAGAAGCATCATTATAGATACCTCCGCCCAGACCATCTCCTCCTGAGTCATATTGGCTACCTTCATAACCAATTGCATTATTTCCGGTGATTACAGTACTGGTAACTAAGGCAGAGGAATTGTAATTGTTTATACCCCCACCAAACATTGCCGTATTTAATGAAACAGAACTATTTAAAATAGAAGGAGTAGAATTATAATTGCTTATTCCGCCCCCGGAGCCTGCTTTGTTATTTTGTAATGTACTTTTTATAATTAACGGAGACGATGATGAGTTATATAAACCTCCGCCGTCACCTGCAGAATTTAAAGTTATGATGATATTTGAAATAAGAGGGTTTGAATTATTAATACTTATACCCCCACCGGAGCCTCTTGAAACAGCAATACCATTAATAGCGAGTGAATTTGAGCCCGATGCATTGCCTCCTTTTACCGTAAAGCCATCTAATACGGTATTGTTATTTATTACACCGTTATTTCCTGCTATAACAACAACATGGTAAGCATTTTCCGATGTGCTGAGATATGCATAAGGATTATCGTTATCATTAAAATCTCCGCTCAAAACACTTTCATTGGCGGTGATGGTCAAATCCCGCTGGGTTATCGCATTTTCGGTTCCGGCAAATCCTCCATAAATTTTTACACCCTCTTTTAATACAAAAGCATTATCTCTGTTATTTAGCGTAACGGTATTTATATCGTTTGCCGCACGGTTTGGCTTATAAATTCCACCTGCAATCCAGATTTGGTCTCCTGATGATGAAATGTTGATCATAGCCTGCAAATCATTCCCGGCATTTGCCCAGCTTGTTCCATCAGCAGTGCCGAAGGCCGATTGTTTTACATATCTTATCGTTTGCCCAAAACCACTTATTCCTACAAAAAGGAATAAAATCAGTATTGCTGATCTAAGTAAATTTCGCTCCATACCCAATATCTTAAAAATTGATCTGCCCAAGATATTGGAACGTCTTACAAAAAAAAATACCTATATGTAGGTATTTTTTAGATATTTGAAACCCATTGTAAACCTTACGTGTTTACAAGTAATTTGCTAAAAATTATTGCTAATAAACTAGTTAAATAAAACACAATGTTATTTATTTTTTAAATAAAACCCAATATGATTTCGATATTCACAACAACCAAAAATAGCACACTTAATTCCTGTTAAAAATAAAAATTCTTAAACCGCATTTCGAGCTCAAAAAAGTGAGAAAAAACTCGGCCTTTTGAGTAGAGGTTAGGTTTCTAAATTTTACCGAACTTTATTAAAAAACCGAACCCGACCAAAAGGCCGGGTTCTTATATTTTATTCTTCTACGCGTTCGTTCATTTTAAACGACTCCATAAACTTAGTTGTGTAGTTTCCGGCAACATAATCCGGCTCATCCATCAATTGTCTGTGGAACGGTATTGTGGTTTTAATACCTTCAATTATAAACTCATCAAGTGCGCGTTTCATTTTGCTTATAGCTTCTTCCCTTGTTTGGGCAGTAGTAATAAGCTTAGCTATCATAGAGTCATAATTTGGCGGAATAGTATAGCCACTATATACGTGTGTATCAAGCCTTACACCATGACCACCCGGCATGTGCAGGGTTGTAATTTTGCCCGGCGATGGCCTAAAGTCGTTATAAGGGTCTTCCGCATTGATACGGCATTCTATAGAGTGCATTTGCGGCAGATAGTTTTTACCGCTAATAGGCACACCTGCTGCAACAAGTATCTGCTCACGGATCAAGTCATAATCAATAACCTGCTCTGTAATAGGATGTTCTACTTGTATACGGGTATTCATCTCCATAAAGTAGAAGTTTCTGTGCTTATCTACAAGAAACTCTACAGTACCGGCACCTTCATAAGCAATAAACTCAGCAGCTTTTACAGCAGCAGCCCCCATTGCATCACGAAGTTCATCGGTCATGAACGGAGACGGTGTTTCTTCAGTAAGTTTTTGGTGACGTCTCTGTACAGAACAATCCCTTTCAGACAGGTGACAGGCTTTTCCAAAAGAATCACCAACAACCTGAATCTCAATATGGCGTGGCTCTTCAATAAGCTTTTCCATATACATCCCATCGTTTCCAAAAGATGCAGCAGCTTCCTGTTTTGCACTGTCCCATGCTTTTCTAAGCTCTTCCTGTTTCCAAACGGCACGCATACCCTTACCCCCACCTCCGGCAGTAGCCTTTAGCATTACAGGGTAGCCAAACTCAGCCGCCAGGCTTTCTGCCTGCTCATAAGAATCAAGAAGACCGTCACTGCCCGGCACACAAGGCACTCCGGCAGCTTTCATGGTAGCTTTTGCAGTAGCCTTGTCGCCCATTTTATCGATCATTTCGGGCGAAGCACCAATAAATTTAATACCGTGCTCTTTACAAATACGGCTAAAACGTGCATTTTCAGATAAAAATCCGTAACCAGGGTGAATGGCATCGGCATTTGTTATCTCAGCAGCAGCTATAATGTTAGATATTTTTAAATAAGAAAGGTTGCTGGGCGGCGGGCCTATACATACAGCCTCATCGGCAAATTTTACGTGCAGGCTGTCGGCATCGGCAGTACTGTAAACCGCTACGGTTTTGATGCCCATCTCCCTACAGGTGCGAATTACGCGAAGCGCAATTTCTCCCCTGTTTGCAATTAATATTTTTTTAAACATCGGTCAGACTATTTTAAATTATAAATTTTGAATTTTAAATTATTTTAAACACTCACTTGTAAGCATTTAAAATTCATTAATTTAAAATAATTTACGATGGGTCTACAAGGAATAAAGGCTGGTCATATTCTACAGGAGATGCATCATCTACAAGTACTTTTACGATCTTACCAGACACTTCAGATTCTATTTCGTTAAAAAGCTTCATAGCCTCAATAACACAAACTACGTCTCCTTTAGATATAGTACTTCCAACCTCTACAAAAGTAGGTTTGTCCGGAGATGGTTTTCTATAAAGAGTACCAATGATTGGCGATTTGATAACCAGGAATTTAGAAGTATCTTCAGCAGCAGGAGCCTGTGGTGCAGCGGCTGCAGGTTGTGGTGCAGCAGCTATTGCAGGAGCTGCAGGCTGTGCAGATGGCAATTGCTGTATATATGTTGTAGTTGTAGCTTCGGCAGCACTTGCCTCCGTAGTAGTTTTTATGGTGATCTTAAAATCATCCATCTCTAATTTAACTTCTGTAGCACCGCTCTTGGCTACAAATTTTATTAGGTTTTGAATTTCTCTGATATCCATACTTCAGTTTTTATATTGTAGTTTGTTTAGTTCTTGTTATAGGCCCATTTAAGGTATATTGAGCCCCATGTAAAGCCACCGCCAAAAGATGCAAATATAATATTGTCGCCTTTTTTAAGCAGGTGTTCATAATCGCTAAGCAATAGTGGTAAAGTGGCACTTGTAGTATTGCCGTAGCGCTCTATATTTATAAGTACTTTGCTTTCATCTACTCCCATACGTTGGGCAGTAGCATCTATAATGCGCTTGTTAGCCTGGTGTGCAACAAGCCAGTTTACATCGTCGTGGGTCAGGTTGTTTTTTTGCATTATGCGCTCGCTTACATCGGCCATATTGCTAACAGCATATTTAAATACTGTTTTACCATCCTGAAAAACATAATGTTGTTTGTTATCAACCGTTTCGTGACTTGCAGGAAGTATAGACCCACCTGCCTCAATTTTAAGAAACTCACGACCAATTCCGTCGCTCCTTAATATTTCGTCCTGAAGGCCAAGCCCCTCTTCATTAGGCTCAAACAACACCGCTCCGGCACCATCGCCAAAAATAATACAGGTTGCCCTGTCTGTATAATCTATAATAGACGACATTTTATCTGCCCCTATTAAAAGTACTTTTTTATAACGGCCGCTTTGCACGTATGCAGCAGCAGTACTCATGCCATATAAAAAACTGGAACATGCCGCCTGCAAATCATAGGCAAAGGCATTTACAGCACCTATTTTGGTTGCCACATATACGGCAGTAGCCGCAACTGGCATATCTGGTGTGGCAGTTGCCACAAGAACAGCATCGATATCGGCCGGGTTTGTGCCTGATTTTTTTAGTAAATCCTCTGCTGCTTTTATAGCTAAAAATGAAGCTCCCTGATTTTCTTCTTTTAGAATGCGCCTCTCCTTTATACCTGTACGGGTGGTTATCCACTCGTCGTTAGTATCTACCATTGTTTCCAGCAACTTATTTGTAAGCACAAAATCCGGCACGTAGGCTCCAACGGCAGTAATGGCAGCTGTTATTTTACTCATAAAAATAGTATATCTATCCGTTTCGGGTCAAAAAAGCCCAAAAAGTGGTGGAAATTACAAAAAAATTACAATATACAGGCAATAAACCGTGGTAAATTGCAAAAAAGGGTATTTAACAAAAAAACTCCCACCAAGTGAGAGTTTTTACCCTTTACTTTCCGGTAAATTATGCCTCAGCTACTGCCTTGTCGATAACTACCTGACCACGATAGTACATTTTACCTTCATGCCAGTAAGCCCTGTGGTATAAATGCGCTTCTCCTGTTACAGGACATGTAGCAATTTGAGGTACAGCGGCTTTATAATGCGTCCTTCTCTTATCTCTTCTTGTTTTCGAGGTCTTTCTCTTAGGATGTGCCATTTTACTATATTATTTATTATCCGTTAATAGTTTTTTTAAACTGTCCCACCTAGGGTCAGTACTTTGTTCTTCGTTTTTATCTTTATTCTGCTCTTTTGGAGCCAGTTCTTCAAGCCTGTTTAAAACATCTGCATTATCACCGCTCTTTAAAGAAGGATTAATCCTTTTTAATGGAACAGAAAGCACGATCATCTCATATATATACTGAGATACATCTACCTGATACTCTCCATGAGGCAGTATAAGCATCTCATCATTATCATCATTAAACTCTTCACCAAACTTAACAATAAGATCAAGCTTGCCTTTAATAGGCAAATCAAAATCTTCATTGCTTATATCACAAGGCACATTAACCGTACCTTTATGCTTAAAGCTCAGCTCCATCATGGTGCTTTTTTTATCTAAAACCATTTTTACCTTAACGCTTACATCATTATAATCGTCAAAGTTAAAGGTCTCAAAGAACTTTTTATCAATATCAAACTCAAACTGGTGTTTTCCCTGCTTTAACCCCACAAAAGGGATTAAAAATTCCTTATTCACTTTCATCGCGATTCCAGTTATTTTAACCGTTATTTTTATTGCCTGCCGCAGTTATTACAACCGCAACTTGTTTTAGTACAACAGTTTTGAGCGTGCAAAGATATAAAATAATTGCAAACTACAGACTGTTATGAATATTTTTTTGATTCTTCCTGTTTTTCCCTTATTTTCAAAGGGTTCGCTGTTAGCTGGGCATACTCTGCGCGATTATGGTAAATATCTAAACCAAGGTACAACGCTTCTTTAAAAGAATTATGGTCCGCCTCGCCTTTCCCCGCAATATCATAGCCTGTTCCATGATCCGGAGAAGTACGTATTCCATCCAGCCCGGCAGTATAGTTTACGCCATTCCCAAAAGAAAGTGTTTTAAAAGGTATTAACCCCTGGTCATGATAAGCCGCTATAATAGCATCATAGTTTTCATATTGCCCACTTCCAAAAAAGCTATCTGCAGAAAATGGACCAAAAACCATTACCCCTTCCTCAAACAGTTTTTTAAGCGCCGGCTTCACCACCACATCATCTTCTTTACCGATAACACCATTATCACCACTGTGAGGATTTACGCCTAACACCGCTATCTTTGGTTTACTGATTTTAAAATCGCGCTTAAGCGAAGTATTTATGGTAAGTATCTTTTTTCGGATAAGGGCTTCTGTTAAATGTGCCGAAACCTCATTAACCGGAATATGATCTGTCAATAAACCAACCCGTAAATTATCTTGAACCATAAACATAAGTGCATCGCCTTTTAATTCCTGGTCTAAATAATCAGTATGTCCCGGAAATTTAAAATCTTCGCTTTGTATATTATACTTATTAATAGGCGCCGTTACCAACACATCTATCTTTTTCTCTTTTAGCGCAGCAACCGCTTCAGTAAATGACTTGATGGCATATTTGCCCACCGTCTCGTCATTTTGGCCAAAGCTAACATTAACCCCTTCCTTCCAAACATTAAGCACATTCAGCTTGCCCGGAACCAACTGGTCGAGCGCATCAATACCATGTAAATTAGCCGTTAGGTGCAACGCCTTTTTTATAAACGACAACACCTTTACATTGCCAAAAATTACGGGTGTGCAAAATTCGAGCATGCGGGGGTCTTCAAAAGTTTTAAGCAATACCTCCGGTCCAATGCCGTTAAGGTCGCCTATAGATATTCCCACAATTACATTTTCTGCCTGTTTTGTCATAATGCCTGTTTATTGCTTAATTTTGTACCCTACAAATTTAGTAAATTAATCAGCATGTTCACAGGAATAATCGAAACTGCCGCAAGCATTACACAAATAGAAAAAGATAACGAGAATATACATTTTACTTTAACCTGCCCCATTGTACAGGAACTTAAAATAGACCAAAGCCTGAGCCACGATGGTGTATGCTTAACAGTAGTTGCCCTTTCGCCCGACACCTATACTGTTACAGCTATCAAAGAAACCCTTGAAAAAACCAACCTTGGCAGTTGGTCTGTGGGTGGAGAGGTAAACCTTGAGCGCGCCATGAAACTGGGCGACCGTTTGGATGGACACATAGTACAGGGTCACGTAGACCAAACCGGAATCTGCCTCAGTGTAGAAGAAGCCGGAGGGAGCTGGTACTACACCTTTGGCTATGCCACCGCGCAAAATAACATTACCATAGAAAAGGGGTCGATAACCGTAAACGGTGTGAGCCTTACAGTAGTGAACAGCAAAGCAAACGAGTTTAGCGTTGCTATTATACCTTACACTTACGAGCATACAAACTTTAAACACATAAAAGCCGGAACAGTTGTAAACCTTGAGTTTGATGTAGTAGGCAAATATGTAGCCCGACTGCATGCCCTGCGCAACTAAACAACCTTTTACATACCAATTATAACCAAGCCTCACAATTGTGGGGCTTTTTCTATGGAGCTTCACCTAAGCGCATCTTTTAAACCATGTTCCTGCCATTGGCTATATCCTTTCGTTGCACTACAGGGATGCCGCCTCTGTCAGGGCTAAACAACCACTGTAGGCATTCACTATACTTTGGGAAACACTAAACGAGAAATAATGCCAATTATGATTATACTTTAGCCTGTCATGTTGATATTTAATTTCTCGCAAAGGCGCAGAGGCGCAAAGATGTAAGTTCGATTAAGGTTCTTAAGCGGCTTGACAGCCGCCTGGAATGAGAATATCACCACAGAACTTTGCGCCTCTGCGCCTTTGCGAGACAATTTAATCAGACTGTTTTATATCAATAAGTGTTATAACTACACAACAGATATGAAAAGCCCAAGCATTAAACAACAATAATCAACCATACTAAAAAAACAACAAGGGCAGCCGTTTGGCTGCCCTTGTCTATATAAATCAAAAACCTGATTATCGTTTCAACGCAAAGTGAGCTTTGTACTCTCTTGTTGTGTTTCCTTCAGGGAAGGTAACTGTAAACCAGTAGTCATCTGCAGGAAGCGGTGCACCGTTAAAGGTACCATCCCATCCTTCGCCTTCTTCAGGGTTACTTGCAGGGCTTAGCTGTTTGATCAGTTTACCAAACCTGTCGAAGATGAATATCTGAGATGACGGGAAGTTAGCAAGCCCCCTCACATTCCAGAAGTCATTATAACCATCTGCATTTGGTGTAAAGAACTTAGGATAGTCAATAGTACTTACATTTTCGATAGGGTCAGTAATACATGCATCTATACCGGCAGTAATATCACGGATATAAATCGTATGATAACCAATACCTACATTAGTAAATACGTTAGAGTTTTGCCAAGGGCCATTCTCATACATACTAAACTGATAGTCGCCAAAGCCTTCAACCAGCACAGTAATACTTTGGTTTTCAGCAAAAGCATTGCTCACCACATAACCATCATTAATTAAGCTTGCAGGACCAGACTTAGTAACTTCAAACCCAGGAGACGGTAGCGATGGACAGAAATTAGTACCAGGACCAACTACTTCAACTGTATATATACCGCTTTCAGTAACACTTAAAAACTCATTAGTTTCTCCCGGCATAGCTACACCATCAAGATACCATTGGAATGTATATCCATCAACCGACAAATATTGTGTTCTCATATCCACAGAGTTGTAAACAGCACCTGTAACAAAATCCACACAACTAATATTCCTACCATCAGCACTTGTTATAACCGGCTCTGGAAGCATTTCGATTATAATATCGAAGCCAACATAAGCAGGACATCCATAAGGATATTGGTTATTTCTTATCTCAGCCCATACATCTGTTACACTTGTTGTAGTAAACGGAATTGGGAATGCATTTGTACCCGCAAGAGCATCCAGTTCACTTGGATAAAGTGTAACATCATAGTTTCCAACAGGGCCCTGAGTGCCTACAATTTGTCCAGCTATAACCGCTAGGTCTGCAGCATCAATTACAGTCTCACCATCGTTATCACCATCTCTATCACATTTAGTATACAGATTATTATCTAACGGATTAGCAATTGTTTGTGGCTCTACCGAAAGTAACAGTACTCCTGTATTTACACAACCCGTAATAAGATTCTCTGCTTGTACGTATATAGGTTGACTAGGAACAACCGTATTAGTAAAACTATAAGACAAAGACGGATTTCCTATTCCCGGAGGCACCATATTAGGATCATCAGCATAATAACGCACTGTATAATCTGCAAGGTTTACACCAGTACCTAATATTACATAACGATAGTTGTCAAGGTCAAACGTAGCTATTCCTGTAAAGTTGGTTTGGCATATTCCATAAGGCTCTAACGGGTTAACAAATGGTAACGGGTTAACAATAAGTGGTAACTCTACCGTTTGGAAACATGTTGGGTCGTTAGGCTGTGTTGGAGCTATCTCTACACGTACACCTACCGTAGTAGTTCCACTCAAATAGTTTTGCGCTTCAGCAAGCGTTAGCTCGTTCTCATCATCATCGGCATCAGCTTTAGTTGGGTAATATCTAAGTATATAGTTGCCATTATCCCTTATATCTACAGCAGCCTCTGTAAGATCAAATACCTCTTCAAGGTCGCCCGGATTATTAATATCACACTTCTCTAACGCATCTGGTGTAAAGTTTGGCGTTGGCAGAGGGTTAACCCTTATAGTAAGCGTTGTAAAGCTTTCACAGCCAAATATTGTTGTTACCTTAACCTGTAATGTCTGAGGGTTAACAACGTTGGTATAAGTCTCTGGATTAGTAATCGGCGTGTTAGAGTTCAGGTCTGCAATGTTAGCGTAGTAAGTAACTACATTATCCTGCCCTTGTCCTGTTGCACCCAATATCTCCTCATCTTTATCTCTAAGATTAAATTCAGTTCTACCGTCATTTGGCAATGCTTCATCACACAATACTAGTGCAGTAGGACGAGCCACATCTACAGGAGTATCTACTCTTAGTTCAAAGCTTGTAATACTGTAACAGTCAAATCCAGGGTTTTCTATACGAACCCAAATAACCTGACCATTAAAGCCTCTAAACCTTTGTGGGGTTACAATAACCGGAGTACCGTCGTTAGCATACTGCTCGCTTGCAAAGTAGCGAATGATTATTGCAGGGTTCATACCCGGTTCGGCAAGTATAACAGCATTTTGTTGCGTTAGGTCAAACTCAGCAAAACCATCCTGATCGTCGCTGTCGTTATCATCACAATCCCTTAGATCATCAAGATCCGGCACCTGCGGAGCAGGAGTAACCACAAGGTCTAACCTGTACACAATAGATAAACAGCCCGTTCTTGTATCCTCTGCCCTCACCCATATAGTTTGAGCAAACGGATTTTGGTTGATATAATTAGCTGTATCTACTATTCTTGAATTAGGACTGTCATTTATAGCACCTACCTCTGTATGGTAGAAATGCACTACAATATTAGGACCACCCACACCAATCATGTCTGCAACAAGATCGTCAAGGTTAAAGTTACCATAGCCATTACCGTCCGTATCACATATTGTAAGATCGGCAGCAGTTGGCACTGTAAGGGTAGGCAATGCCTCCACACGAATGTCTAAAATCACAATTCTGTAACATCCGCTGTTTACATCAGTAACCCTTACAAAGATACTCTCAACACCCGGCGAAGTATTATTTCTATACGTTTCAGGATTGGTTATCTCATCTGTAGCCAGCTCATCGTCAGCACCAATAAATGTGTGGTAGAAGTTTACACGAACCCCGTTAGCACCACCTGTAATTTCGTCAATTTTGGTAGTAAGGTCAAATTCTTCTATCTCATCACCAGGAGCATTCTCATCACATACCGTTAAAGGCTGTGGTAAGTTAGCAACCGGCATTGGGTTAACAATAAGTTCAAGCACGGCAATATCATAACAGCCTGTTGTAACATTGGTAACCTTAACAAATACTGTTGTGCTTACTGTAGTAAACGTAGCAGGATTTGGTATTGGAGTGCCTGTTGCAGATTCAGCATCCGCACGCGATGTAAAGTAAGTTACATTATATTGTGGCGGAGCCTGGGTTGCACCCAACACATCAGCCTCAACAGATGTAAGGTTAAATACACCAATAAGATCGGTATCATCAACACCGTTATCACATACTTCCAATGGATCAAGGTCATTTGCAATAGGCCTTGGGTTCACTGTTAATTGCACCGGAGTAATGCTATAACAATCTACAGGAAGAGTCGAAGTCAACCTTATGTAAAGTGTTTGGTTTACTGCCGTAACATTTCTGTAATTAGTAATTTCTGCACCTGTAAGTGCCCTTACATTAAACTCAGCATCCTGTTGAGTTTCATGTATTGTTGCAGCAACATCAGGTTGCGTACCAAGAGCCTCGGCAATTGCTGCCGTAAGATCGAATTCACCCCAACGGCTATCATCATCTAAAGCACACACAACAACCGGAGAAGGCGTTATAGCCACAGGTCTGCGCACAACTATAAGCTCAAAACTTGTTTCGTCCTGGCATGCAGGTGTTGTACTCGTTTCACCGTTAATATAGATCCTTGATACCGAGTTTGTAAGTGGAGTACCTGGAGCAAGCATTGTACCTGTTCTTCCAGTACCTGTAAAGTATTCACCTAACGGCAATATAGGAAGTACATAAGTTTCGCATGCATAGGTAGGATCCTGGAATGTAGGAACCTCAATACTGTGAATATTCACGGTATAAGTATCTTCGCTAAAACACTGGTTGTTGCCGGTGTAAGCATACACATAGAACGTTTCTGTTCTTGTAGTATTACCAGTTGCTTCAAACCTGTCTCCTACGTTTAAAACAGTACCGCCTCCATTAGGTCCACCAGGGCGAGTATAATAATCGTAGGTAACATCTGTATCACCATGAGGCAATGCAGGCAGTGCAGGTAATGTATAATCAAAACATACCTCCTGATTAGGCACATCCGGCACAGCAGGAGTACGGTATATTGTTATAGGCACCACTACAACGCTTTCACATTGGAACCTACCGGTAAGCTGTTGATATATGTAAACATTAACCGTTTTTTGGTTTATGTTATCATCGGCAGGAGAGGTAAAGTTTACGGTATAACCTGCAGGCAGGAAATTACCGGTATTACCTGTACCGCTCGGATCAGTTAAATAATAATGCTGTATAAAAGTAGGACCATTCTGGTCAATTGGATTACCCGAAGCACCATTAGCAGGCAGGGTAAAACTGTCACATGCTGTGATTCCAGGCTGACCAGGCTGTAGTATAGTATCTGCATTAGCAGAATATATATTAATAGTAAAACTACTCTCACTAAAACATGTCGGCTCGTTAGCGTTAGGAGACGGCGCATAGATATAAACAGTTTGGCTGCCAGAGCTAAACGTTGTACCTACAGGTATAACACTTCCACCACCATTAGCTTGGCTATCCGACTGATAAGTAACACCCGGCAATAATGCACCAAGAGTATAGCTATCACAAGTTTCTACGTTAGAGAAACTGTTTATAGCTGGAGGACCGGTAACAACAACATCAAAAGTTGCCTGGGCAGCACAATTTGGCAATGTACCGGTTTCAGCATACACATAAACTGTTTTTGTAACCACAGTACCAGCAGGAGCTGTTATAGGGAAATTGATATCTATAGGAGTACCGGCACCATTAGGTTGCTCATAGTATGCACCAACAGTAAGAGCTGGAAGATAGTATTCCTCACACACACTTATATTGCTAACCGAAGCCAATACAGGAGTATTGTTTATGGTTACCGTAAAGAACGTATTTGCAGTACATGCCGCTGCAGAAGTAATATAGAAATATACATCCTGCGTAGCATTAATAGGTGTACCCGGCATTATTTCTGTATTGCCTGCACCCGGACCTCCGGCAGCAGTATAATAGTGCTGACCCGGCAATAGTGCAGGAAGTATATATTCGTCACACTCTGTAACGTCAACCGGAGCATCCGGGTTAACAGTTATCTGGAATGGAATTTCAGTACTACAGTTAACTGCACCACCAGTTTGAGCATATATGTATATTAACTGGGTTGCATTTATTACAGTAGTTGCAGGTATTGGCACACCCTGACCGTCTGGCTGTGGATAATAAGCACCAGGACCGGTAAGCGCAGGAAGCGTATAGCTGGTACAGCTGTAGGCCTGAGCTACGCCATTAGTATCTACAGGTTCCGGAGCAATAACATTAGGAGCCGGAGCTATTATTACATCAAAGAATTTCTCGTCAGAACAAATAGGTGATGTACCCGGTATTTCTGCATAAACATATATTCTTTGAGCTGTATCTATAAGAGTACCTACAGCCATTTCTACGGCACCGTTACGAGGCCCGCCAGACCTATCATAATACTTACCTGTTGTTAATTGAGGTAGTACATAACCAACATTCTCACAAACCGTCTGATCGGTAACATTGTCAACATGAACCTGGTTAATGGTAACCACGAACGATCTTTGAGAAGGACATTGTGTATTATTGTTATGTACAAATATTGTAGTAGTCCTGTCCACAACATAACCCGCACTAATCGGTGTCTGTCCTCCGGCAGGTCCTCCGGTAAGCAGATAGTAATCTCCACTAAAACCAGCAGGCAATGAAGGCAAAACATAACTGTTACAAGCAGTTACAGGAGGAAATACGTTTGGAACTATAGCAAACGGAGTTATATTAACCATAAAGCTGTTATTAGCAGTACAGTTTGGCCCTTCGGTAGGAACATACACATAAACCCTCTGAGTAGCTGTGATTGCATTATTTGTATTTATAGGATCTACACCATTTGGCTGATTAAAATATCTGCCTACAGGTAATGCAGGCAACCTGTAGCTACCACAAGTAGTAACATCTCCAGGAGCCAGGCTAACGTTAGGATCTAATATTGTGACCTTAAACTGTTCATCTGCTGTACAGTTAGGAGTAGTACCAACACCACCCGTTTCTACATGAAGATATATATCCTGAGTAGTTGTTATTACCTCATTATCTCCCAATAGATTACCAGTACCGTCAGCACCTGTATAATAGTGCCCTCCGGCCTGTGGTGTAGGAAGCGTATAAGGTCCACATGAATAAAGGTCATCAATAGGAGTAATAACCGGTAATGGGAAAATATTTACCTCAAAGAAATCCTGAGCCGAACATGTTCCATTAGATGCATATACATAAATACGTGTATTTTGTGTAATTGCAGTACCGGCATTGATCCTGTCTACACCATTTGGCTGCCTGTAATAGTTACCTGTAGGTAACGCAGGCAATATGTAGCGTTCACATTGGTTTTGATCCGGACCGGCATCAATAGTAGTATCGATAATTGTAACTCTGAAAGATGTGGTAGCTCTACAGCCGCTGGCATTAGGAGCCGTTGTAGCGTATAAGGTAACACTTTGAGTTATTACGTCAGTTGGCTGGTATTCAATACCTGTTGCATCGGCAGTTGTAAAATAAGTTATGCCAGGACCAAGATTCGGCAATGTATAGCTAAGGCAATAATCGCCCGGGGCTATAACCGGAGCCGCTGGTAATGGGTTTATAGTTACCTGAAAGTTTGCTTCATTTGTACATGCCGGATTTCCAGGCAGTGAAGCATAAACATAAATACGTTGTGAAGAAGTAATTTGTGTGCCAGCCGCAATTGCACCAACCCCACCAGTATTGCTAAAATACCCTCCTGTGGTAAGCGCCGGAAGCGTATATGGACCACATGAAGTTATAGGCCCCACAGGATCTAAGGTAGTATTAGTTACTACAACCCTAAACCTGTTTTCTGCAAAACATGATCCGTCAGGATTTGCCTGATAAACCCATATATCCTGTGTAGCAGCAATAGGTGTACTTACAGCAATTGGCGTACCCGTTCCATCTGGGCCATCTGCCGCAGTGTAATATTCGCCGCCTCCAGTTATAGCAGGAAGCACATAAGGGCTACAAACGTTTATCTGCCCGGCAACAACATCTGCCGGAACGTTTGCACTAATTATAGTAACATCAAAACTTGTATTAGCCGTACAGCCTGAAGCTGCAGGAATATAAAAATAAACAGTTTGAGACTGGGTTAAAGTAGTACCACCTGCAATCTCACCCCCGGAAGCTGACGGCCCATTATAATAATGCTGCCCGGAAGGAAGGAAAGGAAGTGTATAATCTGTACACGCTGTAACATCAGCTGGCACATTTGCAGGCGAAACAATATTTACCATAAAGGTAGCCTCACTCGCACATGCCGGCGTAGAAGTAGATTGTGCATATACATAGATGCGCTGTGAAGTTGTTATAGGTGTATTCACAGCTATAGGCGAACCTAAACCACCCGGCTGGCTATAATAAGCACCTCCATCAGGCAACGCAGGCAGGATAAAATCTGTACATACGTTTTGGTCTGTAGGAACAGGACCAATATTAGGACGGGCCAATACATCTATATTAAAAGATGTTGTTGCATAACACAACGGGCTAAAGTTGCTTTGTACCCTTACATAAACAATACCGTCTGCAGAGTTATATGTACCCGGAGAAGTTATAATATTCGTATTAGTATCTGCGCCGTTTTGATCTGTGTGATATGACACTGTAAAATCAGCCGACGCCTGGCTACCCAATATAATAGACCTGAATTGTGTAAGATTGAAGTTTGCAGTACCACCTCCAAGAGTAGTTTCACATACAGCATAAGGAGCCGGAGCAGTTGCAGTTGGCGTAGGAACCGTTAGCAACTGGAAAGACACTACAGCATAACAGCTACTGTTATGACTCTGTACACGTGCCCAGATAGTCTGTCCGCCCGTACTGTTATAGTTTGTATTAAGCGGTGGGTTATTTTGCTCCGCATCGGTCTGGCTTGCATGGTAGGTAACTGTAGTAGCTGCATCCAACCCTTGTTTTAGTACAGGAGTATTTTGAGAAAGGTCATAAACATAACTACCTGATGGATTAGCGCAGGCATACAGGTTTCGCGGTGTTCCGCCCGGAGTAATGCCCGGACTGAATTCAACAACTATTTCCTGAGTATTAACACAACCCGAAACAGGATCTGATATCCTCAACACATAAGTACCCGATTGACTTACCTGTATAGACGAAACATCTCCGGCAAAAGCCTGACCATTGTTCCATGTCCAGCTAAGATCATAAGAAGCTGCATTTAAATGAGAATCTATCGTATAAGTTTGCCCTGTACAAAGAGCATCACCATTATTAAGAGTAAGGTCTTCACCTAAAACTATTTGGCCAAGGTTAAATGCTCCGTCAGGGAAAAATACCGCAGAGTCAAATTTACCGTCATTACCATTTAAGTTATTAGGATTACCATTACCATCATCGGCAATTACTATTTTGATATGGTATGTTGTTCCCGGAACAAGTGCAGAAGAAGCATTCATCACAACAGTCTGCCCCTCGTAGTTAATAGGCGATTCTAAAGGAGCAGCACCCGAACCACCATTAAACCTGCCAAAAAACTCAGGGTTTACAGATAAACATCCGGCAATAGGATTACTTATGTTTGCATTATTGCGTATGGTTGAAACCGACACAGGCTGACCTGTAGTAGGAACAGTAGCAATATTGCGGTAAGCACCTCCGCTCGCCTCTCTTAAAAGTATAGCAAAACCATCTTTAGAATGACACTGCCACTGGCCGTATTCTTCAGAAGCAAAAATATAATCTATAGAAAGATTGTTTGTTGCTGCAACAAAATCAAATTCAAGCACTGTAGCATTCATAGACTGAATAGTAATACCGCCAGCCGCAAAAGCAGCTTCCAAATCGGCATCACCTGTCCACGCAGCATTTTCATCACTTGAGGTACTGGTATTAGGCCCCGGTGCATTAGATACACGACCGGTACTAAGCACGACACCCCTTGAAAAGGCAAAGTTAGGATTGGTATTAGTAAAAGATCCAACACCCTCATAACCATAGTCAAGCCCTGTAGTTTTGTTTACGTTTGAGGTACGCACCAAACAGGAGTTTGTAACCAAATTGCTATTAACCCATTGGTTAATAACAGCCCCGGATACTTGCGCAGGCCCGGGCGTAACCGTAATTGGATTTTGCGAAAATCCCTTTATTGCGAATAAAAGGAGTAAAAAGAGTAAATTTTTTTTCATAATTCCAAAACTAAAATGCAATCTTCAACTTTAGGCGTAAACATTAAAAACTTAATATACAGTATTTTAATTATTGCAGGCAAATATATAATAAATGTTTAACCGTTTATAAAATTTTGTAACAATTTTCCGTTACCATCCGCAATTATTTAACGTTTAAGTATTTTCAGGTAATTTAACAAAAAACATCCCCCACACGAGGCACTTATGCAATAACGTTAAAATAATCTCAAATATTACCCAAATAATCCTAAACAATAAAATGGCAAAAATACACGAATTTTTGATTTATAAAAACTTAATGCAACTTAATATCCAACTATAACAGTTTAGCAACAAAATCCCCTAACTATTTAACGTTTGTTGAAGTATTTAAAACAATTCCATAATTTATTTTTGTAAAATACACCTATATATATGTACGACAGGATTAGGGAAAAGCTAAACATTTTAGCCGATGCAGCAAAATATGACGTTTCCTGCTCAAGCAGCGGCGGAAACCGCAAAAACGACAATAAAGGTATTGGCGACAGCAGCGCCAGCGGCATATGCCACACCTATACCGAAGACGGTCGTTGTGTATCGTTACTAAAAATTTTGCTTACCAACCATTGTATTTACGACTGTGCCTTTTGTGTATCGCGCAAAAGCAACGATATTAAGCGCGCTGCCTTTACTGTAGACGAAGTAGTAGAACTCACCATGAGCTTTTACCGCCGTAACTATATCGAGGGATTATTTCTTAGCTCAGGCATTTTTAAAGATGCCGATTTTACAATGGAGCGTCTGCTGCGCATTGTAAAAAAGTTAAGACTCGAAGAGCGGTTTAATGGCTATATACACTTAAAGACTATTCCCGGTGCAAGTCAGGAAATGCTGACCGAAGCAGGACTGTATGCCGACAGGATGAGTATTAACCTTGAAATGCCTACTGAAGCCGGACTTAAATTACTTGCCCCCGATAAATCACACGAAGAAGTTAAAAAGCCCCTCGCCTTTATTCAAAGCGGTATTACACAATATAAAGACGAGAAGAAAACCGGGCTTATAAAAAGCGTACCTAAATTTGTGCCTGCCGGGCAAAGTACCCAAATGGTTATTGGCGCCACCCCCGAAACCGATATGGAGATTATGCACACCGCTGCGAAATACTACAAAGATTTCTCGCTTAAACGCGTATATTATTCAGGCTATATACCTATTAGTTATGACGAGCGCATGCCGATTATAGGGAGTCAGCCGCCGCTACTGCGTGAAAACAGATTGTATCAAACCGACTGGCTGATGCGTTTTTATGGGTTCAATGTAAACGAACTTCTTAATAGTAAGAATCCACATCTTGATACCGATATGGATCCTAAGCTGAGTTGGGCGTTGCGAAACCTGGATCAGTTTCCGGTAGATATAAATACGGCAGACTATCGCATGATATTACGCGTACCTGGCATTGGGGTACAATCGGCAAAAAAGATAGTACAGGCCCGAAAATTTGGCAGGCTGCGCAGCGACCAACTGCAAAAAATTGGCATAGCCTACAACCGTTCCAAACATTTTATTCGTTGTGCCGACAGCCCGATACTATTAAATGAACCCGACGCACCCCAACTTAAAAATATTATACTGGCCGACAGCAGCAGCAAATACCTTAAAGTGCCGCAAAACCAACTGAGTTTGTTTTAAATTATGGAACGCGGATGACGCGGATGCTTCGCAATCGCGGATTTACACGGATTTTTTCATCGGCATGAGTGAATCTGTTCCCTTCTTGAGAGGATTAGGGTGTGTTGTGTAAAATTACGATATTAGAAGCCCGCCAACTCTGCAATCCTACAACTTTCAAACTTTCGACTTTACAACTTTATGACTATCTATATTTTCGACGGTTCTTTTGAAGGTTTACTTACCGCGCTTTTCGAGTTTTACAACCGAAAAGAAACCGCGGTACAACTGGTTTGGGATAAACTTTACCAGCCTGTGATGTTGCAGGAAACCCTCGAAATTATAAACGATGAAACGAAGGCCAAACGTGTATGGGCAGGGCTGCAAAAAAAGCTAAGCCCGGAATGGCAGCGTATGTTCTATAAAACCTACCTTATAGAAAATGCACAGGCCTTTATGGATATGTTTAATTTTGCCCGCTATATTTTTGACAGCGCACCGGGTGCCGAGAAAAATTTTGGCAACCCGCACGTTATAGCCATTAGCCAATGGAACAAAAAAGCAAGTCGTGAAAGCCACCGCATGAAAGCGTTTATACGTTTTCAGCAAACGGCAGATGGCATGTACTACTGCCCCATAGAACCCGATTTTAATGTACTGCCCCTTATTGCCTACTTTTTTAAGAACCGCTATGCCGACCAGCAATGGATTATTTATGACGTGAAGCGGCACTACGGCCTGTACTACAACACCCACACCGTGGAAGAAATTACCTATGAGTTTGTTGCCGATATTGACACTAAAAAAATAAACCTGCCCCCTGCCCTGCTTGACCCTAAGGAAGAACTGGCTTCTATTTTATGGAAGGACTATTTTAACAGCACTAACATTCCAGCCCGCAAAAACATGAAACTGCACATTCAGCATGTACCAAAACGGTATTGGAAATATTTGAACGAGAAGGAGGGTAAGAATTAAACTCTTACAAACCTTTTAATCTTTTTTCAGCTTTATCATGATCATAATCAGGCGGAGTATTTTTGAAACGCATCACATTTTGACCTGGTATTCTTGTAGATTGAAAACTTCTTAAGGATTTTAAATCCAATTCAGCACATAAGATTACATTATTTGTTCCCCCTTTTAATCGCAATATATCTTTTGTTTCTGTCCGTGACGGTCTAGTAATCCTGGAATCACCAAAGTCGGATGAATTCGCTTGAATAAAATAACAGTGCACATCTCGAGTAACAGTATCAACAATATTAGAAAAATAATTTATATCCCGATTATATTCTGACGCAAATAACAAATCAACCTCCGATCTGAAAATTGTCCTATGAGTTATATCTGCCAATTCATAACAGTTATATACAGAAAAATGAATCTTATTCCAGATAAATTTATTATAGGTACTTGGATTTGATCTCGGAACAATTTTACCACTATTTTTAATCACACTTTCTTCGTGTGGTGAATAATGATTTTTAAGTCGTAAAACTAAAATGGTATCCTTAATACCACTAACATTCATTGGTAATAGAGTTATAGTAAAATTATAACACACTCTATTTATTGTTATATGCTCTAATCCAGCAATAATTACTCTGTCTTTCCTTCTTGATTCATCTGCCAAGAGAGGAGACCAACGATGTGGCACACTTACTTCTGGTAGAATCAGAAAATCTACCTTATTTCTTTCAGCATCATTTAAAATACTTAAAAATTCTTTACGTCTTTCTTTAGAGGTATTTGGTGCGCCAAAAAATGATTTTTGTAAATTTTCTTGCTCGACTTTAATATTTGCAACTGCTATTTTTACACTATTTTTCAAGTTACTATTAGAAACCTCTAAATAATCATAAATTATTTTTTCATGTCGATTCTCTTTTTCAATACTGTTAAAATACCTGCGTTTTAATTTTTTAAACTTTTCTACCTTTATTTTTTCATCAGTATATTTTTGAGGATTTCTTAAGAGATAATTTGCCTCAAAAAAAGTTTCAAATGATTTGTCTAAAACAACATTATTTGTAAAGTTTTCTTCACTAATCAAAAATAAATCTTTAATTAAAACTTGGTTACCGTTTTCAGACTTTAAAGTATTTTCCGTTAAACTCACAATTTTCTGAAATGAATAATAATGTGTGAATTCGTACAAATAAATAAATCTTGGCGAATACTCTAATTTCATTAAATCAAAAACATGATGTTTGTAATTTGAAATATCATATTTTACAAAATCCATATACTTATCGCTATCGGTGTTTATAAAATTCATTAGAGGATGAACAATATAACTATGCCTTAGTAAATTAGTTTTTCTGTAAGTAAAAACTCGGATTTCAATATCTTTATATATATTATGTGGGTACCAATTTAATTTCACTACATCAAGTGTTTCTTTCAAATAACCTAAGAAATTTGGATTTAAAGATACAGCTAAAGAAATACTATTTATTAAAAACAAAATTTGGCTCTTCTTTATTTCATCAAGCTCATCTACATTTTGATATGTTATTTTGTCAATACATTTTATAGTCTCTTTTACAAAAAAACAAAATGATTTTTGATCATTCGTTATTAAAAAATAAGTCAAAACCTTTTCCCATATGGAACTGAACTCTAAATTCATTCTTCCCTTAAAAAAGGTAAGAATTTGGTCTGTTGTTTTTTCATCTTTTTGATTATCTGAAAGTAAGCTTATTTTTATTTTTTTTGCTAAAAAAACAGAAGCACCATATTTACTTTGCTTGATTTCAGAAATACTTCTAAGCTTATTGATAGTATCTGTGTATGATAATTCATATACACTTTCATCAAAATCATCATTGATTTGATTTTCATTTGGAAGTAGCCAAAAAGCACTGCTATTTTTCTGAATATTTTTTTTGAATTTTTCAAGTATAGCTTTTGATTCTCTACTATTAAAAGAATGTACTGAAACTTTTGATTTCTGAATTTGAATATTCTCATTTGATCTCCAACAATAGCTCGTTTCATTATTCTTTAAATGTACCTTTGGAGATTTACTCGTAAAAATTTTTCTATCTTCAAAAAACTTCTTTAAAACTCTTGCTATTGGGCTTTTAACTTCCCCAGTAGTAGTTGCACTTGGAATAGTTGCATTAGATAAAACTAATACAATATCGTCTACATATCTACCGTAGTACGATGGCGACAAGTTATCAATTATTTGACGATCCAAATCTTTTAAAAACCAGTTTGCTAAAATTCCTGAAGATAGTAAACCAATTGGGATTGATGATGCTTTCTTATCTTGTGGTAAACATTTTGCATAAACACCATTTATTTTAAAGATTATGTTAGTCAGAAATATCGAATTTTCATGTTTCTTAATTTTCTTTAACTGAATCGCATCTACTAACTTTTGCCTTTTAGTATCATTAAATTTAATATTATAAAAATATTCCTTGATATCCAAACCAATTATTAGAACATCTGTGTCTTCATTTAAAAATTGTTGAGCAGAATTAATTGCATTATCTCTCCATTTTTGGTATTGCTCAAAATAAGGTTTAAACATTCTTAGACCATCAACCACTCGATTTGTATTATGATCGATTTCAAGGGAGTAGGCATAATTATGTTTTGAAAAATCATGTGCCAAAATATACCCCTCTTCTAATATCCACAATACAGATATAATATGAATTTCGACAGGAGCATTTATCAAATAATTTACTTTTTCAATCTCGTATTGATCTTGAAAAAAATCATTCGATATAACAAAATCCTCTTCATCGGATTTCAAATTTTTGTACCTCTTTGGTATTATATGTGACGAAATTTGTTTAAATAACGTATTTATATAATTCCCGTTTTCATCAGGATTATTTAAATAATTTAATAGAGCTTCAAATTTATTTTCAAAGTCATCACTAGATTCGAACTGAGCAATTTTCTCTCTGAGGTAAACAAAAAAATTATCGTAATAAATATAACTTTTAAGTTTTCTATAAGCATTTTTAATATCATTTATATCATATGTGCTATCAGTCATTGTTTGGCTCATTTGTTATAAGTAAGGTTGATTGTGTAAATATAATATTGTCAAACGATTGTGAGACTATTATGAGTAATTTAATTTAAAACTATCACTTACTCAACACATAAATCCACGCCAACTCCTCCCTCCGCATCCCTTTATCCCTTACCTTTACTACTCCAAACAAAGAGACTTGTAAATGGATAATTTAGATGCCGCACGAATGCAAATGGCATTCACGCTTATATTTCATATTGTGTTTGCCTGTATAGGAATGGTAATGCCATTTTTTATGGTAATAAGCCACTACAAATGGCTCAAAACCCGAAAGCCTGTTTTTTTAACCCTAACCAAATCGTGGCAAAAAGGCGTAGCCATATTTTTTGTAACCGGTGCGGTGTCGGGCACGGCACTGTCGTTTGAGCTGGGTCTGTTGTGGCCCAACTTTATGAAATATGCCGGGCCCATTATAGGTATGCCGTTTTCGCTGGAAGGTGCCGCCTTTTTTATTGAAGCTGTAGCATTGGGCTTTTACCTCTATGGATGGAACAAAATACCGGAACGCTTTCACTTGTTTACAGGTATTATTGTTGGGGTTTCGGGCATACTGTCGGGAATCCTCGTAGTATCGGCAAACAGCTGGATGAATGCTCCTTCGGGCTTCGATTATATCAACGGGCAGTTTACCAACATAGACCCGGTAAAGGCGTTCCTTAACGAGGCATGGTTCAGCCAGGCACTTCACATGACGCTTGCAGCCTTTGCCGCCACATCGTTTGCCGTAGCAGGAATACACGCCTGGCAGATATACAAAAAACGTTCGGTTGAAGTACACAAACCAGCCTTTAACATTGCTATACTGTTTGGCGCCATAGCTGCACTGCTGCAACCCATTAGTGGCGACCTGTCTGCCAAAGACATTGCCGACCGCCAGCCAGTTAAACTTGCTGCACTCGAAGCACATTACGAAACCGAGAAAGGTGCCCCGCTATATATTGGCGGAATTGTAAATAACGAAACAGGAGAGGTTACCCATAAAATAGAAATTCCTAAAGCGTTGTCATTTCTTGCCTTTGGAGATTTTGATGCCGAAGTAAAAGGCCTAAACGATTTCCCTAAAGAAGACCGGCCTAATGTTGCCATTACACATTATGCTTTTCAGGTTATGGTAAGTTTAGGCATGTTGTTAATGCTTGCTGCCGTTATTTACTTTATTAGCCTTAAAAAGAAAAACTGGCAGCTAAGCCCACGCTACTGGCTGTATTTTGCCTTAATGGCTCCTATTGGTTTCCTTGCTCTTGAAGCAGGGTGGATAGTAACCGAAGTAGGGCGCCAACCGTGGATCATCCATAACGTTATGCGCACTAAAGATGCCGTAACCCCTATGCCGGGCATGGTTTACAGTTTTTATATGTATGTGGTTCTGTACACCGTGCTTACCATATCAGTAACATGGCTAATGGCAAGGCAAATTAAAGTTCTTAACACCACCCAAAACTCATAGGTTATGCTGTATGTAGTGTTGTTTTTTGTAGTGCTCTCCTTCTTTTTATACGTATTGCTTGGCGGTGCCGATTTTGGCGCGGGCATATTGGAACTCTTTTCATCGGCCGATCATAAAAAGTCGATAAAGAAAACAGTTTATAGTATCATTGGCCCTGTTTGGGAAGCCAACCATATTTGGATCATCATTCTTATTGTAATATTATGGATTGCATTCCCTGAATTTTATAATATCGTAATTATTTACCTTCATATACCGCTTACGTTAGTTTTGTTAGGCATTACGTTGCGTGGAGTAGCTTTTGTTTTCAGACATTATGATGCTGTAAAAGACAAATCGCAGGACTTATACGACCGCATGTTTGAATTCTCCTGTCTGGTTACTCCAATATTTTTAGGGATGACCTTTGGCGGACTCATTGGCGGTGATATTATACTGCTTGAAGACAACTCCCATGCAGGCTTTGCCGAAGTATATATACACCCCTGGCTACAGCCTTTCCCTATACTTACAGGTTTCTTTTTTAGTGCGCTGTGCGTGTTCCTTGCGGCTACGTTTTTAATAGGCGAAGCTAAAAATTATGAAAAACGTATGTACATGCGCAAAGCTGCCATTGCTATTGTTGCCGTGGTAGTTATTGGCTTTGCAACGCTTGTGGCAGGTTACCTTGCCAACAATAAATTTACCCACGATTTTCTGAATAATTATTATGCCCTTGGCGCTGTGACCCTCTCGGGCATATTACTGTACCCATTATGGCGGGTTATACAAATAGGCAGGATAATATGGTGCCGCTTTTGGGCAGGCACACAGGTGTTACTCATACTTTTTGCCGCTATTGGTGCACATTTCCCTAACCTGATTATTGCCAAAAGCGGACAAATAAGCCTGCTCGACGGCCATGCTCCGGACAAGGTAATCAGCATACTCGGCATCTCACTGATCATTGGTGGATTGCTTATCATTCCGGGTTTGATACACCTTTTAAAATCGTTCAGGATGATAAAGGTCTTGGAGGAAAGGGAATAGAGGAAAGATAATAGATAAAAAAAATGGAACGCGGATGACACGGATGCTGCGCAATCACGGATTTACACGGATTAGCTTCTAAACTATCTGAGAAAACACACAATGCAAAGTCGTATTACCTGCGTTCCATAAACTTGTAATTCGTAATTTCAAATTCGTAATTGAATCAGTAGCTCAATATAAAATTATCACGGTTAAAACCATCGGTAGTGTATAGCCAGCTAAGACTTAATACTTCTTCCATGATTTTTTTGAAAGCCGTAAAGCTTGCCGGTTTTTTAATATAGATGTTTGCTCCTGCAATAAAGGTATTCTCTTCGTCGTCGTTATTAGAAAGTGTATTGTAAATAGCGATAACAAGATTTTGCAATTTTTTAACCGCCCTTATTTCTTTGATGCATTGCAACACCGAACGTTCGGGCATGTTGACATCTAAGAACACTAAATGAGGTACCACTTTGGTTTCCATAAGGTATGCCATGAGCTGATGACAGTCTTTAAATACGTTTAGCTCGTGTTTAACCCTTATCTCTTTAAAAACTTTTTTAAAAGAGAACTGTACATCTTTATGTTCGTCTGCCATTGCTATATATAATTTGCCCCTGTACATAGCCTGAAAATTTAAGGTTAATGAAAAGCCGCTATTGAGTGACTTCTTATTAAAGTTACTCACTTTAATAGGTTAAACCTTATGCTTTTACAATACTATAACAGTAAAACAGCAATTATAACAAGTCTTTAAGAATTGACCAATGGTTTAGATTTTCTAAAAATCATGACCTTTTTTGATAAAATGACTATCGGCATCATCATGCAAAGGAATATAAAGGCGATGCCAAGCAGTGTCCTCAATAAGCCTCCAGGTATGCCCTAATCCAAGAACATCTTCGGCTAATAAAAGCACTCCGGGCTCTATAATAAATGCATCTCCGTTGGTAACTTCAAATCGTAGCGTGCCTTTAAGCGTAACCACATATTGCCTTCGGGGTGCCGGGTGGGCTACTCTTTGATAAGGCTCGATTTGGGTTTGGGCAAAAAAGCCTTTGTTTTCTATAGTGGTGGCATTAGGCAAAAATCCTTCTTCAAAAGAACAGTCACCGTTAGGTAAATTAAAAAGGCGTATGGCTTTGATATAATCGGTATCGGATAAACTCATTGCGGGTAAGGGGAAAATATTAAT
This sequence comes from Flavobacterium sp. Sd200, assembly GCF_009826935.1. Lineage (GTDB taxonomy): Bacteria > Bacteroidota > Bacteroidia > Flavobacteriales > Flavobacteriaceae > Flavobacterium. The sequence continues at coordinate 80,733 of NZ_WUMN01000009.1, read as the reverse complement.
TGAACGAAACAACTATTTGTTGTGTAAACTGATTGTCTACAATTTGCGGTATTGTTAGAGAAAGTTTGTTATTATTGAGAGTAGCTTTTGCTCCATCAACTTTATAGGTACCCATCTTGCCACGGCAAAAACACAGCACTTTAAAATACATATCGGGTGAGGCACCATTTCTAAAATCAGACAGGTTCTCATCAGATTCAAAAGCGATTTCTTCGCTGTAAAAATCGTCCTGATACTCGCTTTTCCTTGTTTTGGTGTAAGTGTAAGTAACCACTACCCTATCTGGTGCATCTTCGATTTCATAGTAAGTCTGTCCAATATCGCTGGTCTTAATTACAAGCTTTTTGTTTTTGTGCACTACCGCAATACAATCGCCTTTGGGCGGGCATTCGCTTTCTACAGTAGTATTGTTGTTAACTAAGGCTTTACTGCTTTTTGAAGAAGCGCAGGACAGTAACAAAAAACAAAACAGAAATGCAGCTATATTTTTCATGTATGCGATTTTGGACTAAAGTACAAATTTAACGCCAAAGTTTATTCTTCTGCTAACTCATTGATCTAGCTATCAAATATTCAAAAGTTCGGTTATCTAAATTACTTTCCGTTAAAATTACTCATGGTATCGGCAATACCTGCAAGCGCAAATGACTTTATGGCTTCTACCGATTTGTCCAGCCTTTCCGGCAGCTTATTATTTTCATCTTCGCTCCATTCACCTAAAACATAATCAACCTGCTTTCCTTTTTTAAACTCGTCGCTAATCCCAAACCTAAAACGTGGATACTCGGAAGTATTGAGTAGCTGTTGTATGCTTTTAAGTCCGTTATGTCCACCATCGCTGCCTTTAGCTTTAAGACGCAGTGCCCCAAACGGAATGTTAAGATCGTCGGTTACCACAAGCAGGTTTTCTTTAGGAATATTTTCTTTATCAAGCCAGTATTTAACTGCTTTGCCGCTAAGATTCATGTAAGTATTTGGCTTAAGCAAAATAAGCGTGCGCCCTTTAATTTTATATTCTGTTACCGCACCCAATTTAGCAGTTTCCCAACTAAGCCCCTCCTGCTGCACCAAACGGTCTAAAACTTTAAAACCAATATTGTGTCGGGTATTTACATATTCGGCACCGATGTTGCCCAGTCCGGCAATAAGAAATTTTTTCATGGGATCTGTAGTTTCTGCTTTTGGGGTTGCAAATAGTTGCGTAAGCCATTTCATGGTGCAAAAATAGGGTTTCTTTACATATTATGAAATTCGGATGATATGGATTGGGCAGATGTAAATAGATTTTGGCACTATTACACAAAGCCACACAAGGGAGCGCAAAGATTCACAAAGAAAGTAATTTACACCATTGGTGAGGGAACACAAATCGTAATGGCTTATTGTAGGGTATGACAAAGGCATAAACTAAATTGTTACTGTAAATATTTTTGCCTTTGCGAATCTTTGCGGCAGAATCCACGAACTTTAACAAAGAGCTCCAAAGGAGACGGAAGTACATCACTTGCCGTAAAACTCCCAAAAAGAAAATCTGTGGTCATCTGCCCAATCCGTGTCATCCGTGTTCCAAAAACAAAAAAAGCCCGCTGTCTTTTAAAACAACGGGCTCTATATTATTTACACTAACCATTAAAGGTCGTTTAGCAATTTCGATATTTCATCCAGCTTAGGAGTAAGGATAATTTCAATCCTCCTGTTTTTGCTCTTACCTTCGGCTGTGTCGTTGCTTGCCACAGGAGCAAATTCTCCACGACCTGCAGCGGTAAGGTTTCTTGGATCTACCTTTTTGTTGTCTTTAATAATGGCTACGATGGCTGTAGCACGTTTGGTGCTCAAATCCCAGTTGTTGCTAATTTGATCATTGCCCGCATAAGGAACATTATCGGTATGCCCTTCAATAAGCACTGTAATTTCCGGGTTATCAGCAAGTACTTTAGCTACCTCAGTAACCGCCTTTTTACCTTCTGCCCCAACGATCCAGCTGCCAGAGCCGAACAAAAGCTTATTCTCCATAGACACATAAACTTTACCGTTCTTTTGCTCTACAGTAAGACCTTTGCCTTCAAAGCTGTTAAGGGCTTTGCTCAGTTTATCTTTAAGGGCTGTAAGTCCCGCCTCCTGAGCAGCTATTTTGCTTTCAAGCTCGTTAACACGGGCACTCCTATCCTGCAACTCGGTTTTAAGTTTGTTAAGTCTTTCCTGCTCGGCAGCAAGAGCCTTTTCTTTAGCCTCAAGCTGGGCAAGCAGTTCGCGATTCTTTTTAACGTTAGCGTCAAGTGCGCTGCTGCTGTCTTTTTCTAACGCAGCATACGATTTCTTTAAATTATCAAGTGTAGACTGCGTTGCAGCATAGTCTGCCGCCAGTTTATCGCGTTCAGCTTTGGTTTTATCCAACTCAGCCTGCAGGTTTTTACCCTGTAGGTCAAGCTTATTTTTCTCTGCCGTAAGAGCCGCATTTTCATCGGCCATTGTACGGTTCTCTTTTTTAAGGTTGGCATATTTATCTTCAAGGTCTTTAAAAACCTTTTTAGACACACACGATGTAGCAAGTGCCATTACAAGCAGGGCTACAGATACTCTTTTGATCATTTTTGTAGTTGTTTTATTTTATTTGGATGAAATGCTTATTCAAATTCTACCACAATCGGGCAATGGTCACTGTGCTTGGCTTCGGGTAAAATAACCGCACGGGTCAGGCGTTGCCTCATCGGCTCTGTAACCAGCGCATAATCTATACGCCAGCCTTTGTTATTGCCCCGCGCCCCGGCACGGTAGCTCCACCAACTGTAATTGTGAGGTTCTTTATTAAAATGACGGAACGTATCTATAAAACCGTTCTTTATAAATGCATCGAGCCAGGCTCTTTCTTCCGGTAGGAATCCTGATACTTTTGCGTTGCGAATAGGGTCGTGAATATCTATTGCCTCATGACAAATATTATAATCACCGCAAATTATAAGGTTCGGATGCTCCAGTTTCAGTGCGTTGATGTACTCCTGGAAATCATGCATATATTTAAACTTATGATCTAAACGGTCTATATTGGTTCCCGACGGTAAATACAGGCTCATTACAGAAAAAGTATCGAAATCAAGGCGAAGATTGCGACCTTCAAAATCCATGTGTTCTATCCCTGTTCCATATACAACATTGTTAGGCTTATGCTTACTAAATATAGCAACACCACTATAGCCTTTTTTTTGTGCCGAAAACCAGTAATGATATGGGTATCCGGCCTCTTCAATCTCGTTGATGGCCACCTGGTCAAACGTTGCCTTGATTTCCTGCAGGCATATAATATCCGGATCGGCCTGTTTTAGCCATTCCATAAAACCTTTTGTAAAAGCTGCACGAATGCCGTTTACGTTATAAGAAATAATCCTCATTAGTATAATTTGATTTCCAAAAATAGCATTTTTTAGTTCTTTTTTGGCATTTACTTAACAAAGATTTTTTGATCAGACACTTTATTGAAGTCTTATTTTCAATAGAAGATATGTTAAATTCAATACCGATTTTTAAAACCATTAGCGTGCAACAGGCAATCCAACAATGTTTTATATTTACATTTGAGAAAAATTTTGCCTGATAATGAAAAACTATACCCTCATACTGGTTTCCCTTTTAAATATAAGTGCGCTTTTCGCCCAGCACACGCCTGTATCTGCTTCCAACAACAGTTTGATTGAAAGTATTTCTGAAAGCGAAATGAAAGCAGCTTACCGCACTATCAACACCGTAGCAAACCTAAACACCGGCAACTATGATGTTACACATCAAACGCTTAATGTTACAGTAGACCCGGCTGTGCAATATATTGCAGGGAGTGTTACCACAACGTTTACAGCCACGCAGGATATGGCTTCCATTACCTTCGACCTTACTAATTTCCTTACGGTAAACTCGGCAACCATAAATGGCACCGAGCTTAATTTTACGCAAAATACAGAAGAAGTGGTTATTACCCTTCCACAAACTCTATCTGCCGGAGAAGAAGCTACCATTGTTGTTACCTATGAAGGTGCCCCTTTGGCAAGTGGGCTGGATTCTTTTGTTACCAGTACCCACAACGGGTCGCCTATACTATGGACGCTCTCTGAGCCTTATGGTGCAAAAGACTGGTGGCCCTGCAAGCAGGACCTTAATGATAAAATTGAAAGTATAGATGTGTTTATTACAGCACCATCGCAATATGTGAGCGTAAGCAACGGCTTAGAGCAATCGGCTATAGACAATGGCAACGGCACCAAAACAACCCATTTTCAGCACAACTACCCAATTCCGGCTTACCTGGTAGCTATTGCTGTGACCAATTACAGTGTTTATACCCAAACGGCCGGAACAGCACCAAACACTTTCCCTATTGTAAATTATGTATATCCTGAAAGCCTCACGTCAGCTCAGACCCAAACACAACAAACAGTTCCTATAATGAACTTCTTTGAAGAAAGGTTTGAAACATACCCTTTCCACACCGAAAAATACGGGCATGCACAGTGCGGTTTTGGAGGCGGTATGGAGCATACTACCGTGTCTTTTATGGGAGGGTTTAATCGTGAACTTATTGCCCACGAACTGGCACACCAGTGGTTTGGCGACAAAATTACCTGCGGGTCGTGGCAGGATATTTGGCTAAACGAAGGTTTTGCTACCTATCTTACCGGACTTATGATTGAGCACATAGACGGCAACAATAACTTTGCGTTGTGGAAGCGTAATAACGTGGAAAATATTACCTCATTGCCTTACGGAAGTGTATACATCCCTGCCGCCGACACGCTTTCGGTAGGACGTGTTTTTGCCAGCAGGCTAACTTATAATAAAGGTGCTATGGTATTGCACATGCTTAGATTTAAACTGGGTGACGAGCAGTTTTTTGAAGGCGTAGGAAATTATCTTGCCGACCCTGCACTGGCATACGGATATGCCAAAACCCCTGACTTTATTGCGCACATGGAAACTGCCAGCGGATTAGACCTTACAGACTTTTTTGCCGACTGGATATATGGTGAGGGATACCCTACATACAGCATTACTGTAAACCACGGAACTGCAAACCATGCAGTGGTTACAATAAACCAAACGCAAACCCAAGGTGGTGCCTCTTTTTATGAGTTGCCTGTCCCGTTGCGTTTTATGGGGACGAATGGAGAAGTATTTGACACCGTTGTAGACAATACCGTTAACCATCAGCAGTTTGATGTAGAACTGCCTTTCGCTGCCTTTAATAATGTTATTTTTAATATTAAAAGCGACATTATATCTGCCGGCAGCAGCGTTACCCTTAGCAACAAGCCCTTTAGCCTTTTAAACAGCATTAGCCTTTACCCTAACCCGGCCGGAAATATGCTTAATATTTCTGTCCCAAAGGGTGTTGACATAAACCAAGTAGCCATTTACAATGCTTTAGGGCAAAAGGTATTGCAAGCCAGCAACACTACAGGTATAAACATAGCCAGTTTAGCCAATGGTATACACTTTGTTACATTGGTTACCAATGCAGGCACAACACAGCTAAAGTTTGTAAAAGAATAATAAAAAAGCGGTTATTATTTCAGGCTGCCCGTAATAGTATTATAAAGTAGTAGTGCATTGCCATCGGTAAGAGTGCTAACAAAGTGGCAAATGTGCAGCAGGCGGTCGTATAGATCCATCTTTTCAGTAACAAACCTTTCAGGCAGGAGCTTAAGCACCAGCTTGTCGTAGTTGCTTTCGCGACCTTCAAACTTATTGTTGTAGGCCGTGCAAAATGTATCTAACAATGTGTTGATAATACGGTAGCCAATAACCTCTTTTTCTACCACCTCTCGGCTTTGGTAAATGTTTTTAATACTAAGGTTTATAATATCTTTCATTTGGGCGGTATACTGTCCCTGATCTGTTAAGGCATACGGATATTGCCCTGCAAGTATCTTTTCTTCATTAGCAAGAAAAACATTCACAGCATCGTTTATAAGGGTCCCAATAGCGAGTGCACGCAGGTAGCTAATGCGGTCTTCTTTAGTGGTAAGTGTTTTATATTTTTCTACCTGAACATTATCCTTAACCAGCTTTATAAGATACTCCAAAGCATAATCTTCGCTGATAAGCCCAAGGTTAATACCGTCTTCAAAATCTATAATAGTATAGCAAATATCGTCGGCAGCCTCCACAAGGTAGGCCAGCGGATGGCGCTCGTAGCCCATATCATCGCCTGTTTTGTTAGGTATCAGTCCAAGGTCTTTAGCTACATCCTGAAAAAACACTTTATCACACTGAAAAAATCCATATTTCTTATCGGCAATGTTAGAGGTAGGTTTCTTAGGTAGCGACTCTTTTGGGTATTTCATAAAAGCGCCCAGCGTAGCATAGGATATACGAAGGCCTCCCTCAATACCCGGTCTTGAAGCCGTGAGTAAATTGAAACCGTTTGCATTTCCCTCAAAATCTATAAGGTCCTGCCATTGTTTAGCGGTTAGTTGCTCTTTATATTGTTGACCGTTTCCGGTCTTAAAATATTCGCCTATAGCTTTTTCGCCACTGTGCCCAAAAGGTGGGTTACCTATATCGTGTGCCAAGGCAGCCGCAGCCACGATAGCTCCAAAGTCGTTAATCTCAAAACCATGAATGTTGTGCAGATAAGGGTGCTTTTCCAGTATTTTTTTACCTACAAGCCTACCCAAACTCCTGCCTACCACACTAACCTCAAGGCTATGCGTAAGGCGTGTGTGCACAAAATCGGTTTTGCTGAGCGGAATTACCTGTGTTTTATCCTGAAGGCTACGAAAAGCCGACGAAAATATTATACGGTCATAATCTACCTCAAAGCCCAGACGTGTATCGTCCTGCTCTTTGCGTAACCTTTTACTTGTATCGCCCTGTTTTTTTAACGACAGGAGCTGTTCCCATTGCATCATTTTAATTTAGAATTGAGATGTTAGAATTGAGATGACAGATGGTAGAATTGAGATGACAGGCTTAGGAAAACTAATACTTCTAAATCACGACTAACAGCCGACAACTATCAACCAAAAAACTACTTTTTGAGGTTAAACAAAAAGAAATCGCGGGACTTCTTGTTATATTGTTCGTAGCTTTTATCGCTGGGGTTCTCTATAACCGATTTGATGGTTATTTTGTCTCCCTCTTTAAAATTTGCCTGTACCTGTTGATAGTCTAATAAATATTCACCGCAAAAATAGTTGCCGTTATCGTCCTTTTCTATCACTCCGCTATAAACGCCTTTTTTATCGTTTGCCATGTTCTTGTTTGTTTAAGTAAGCCTTAACAAGGCTATTGCTTATTCTGTTGTTGCGCCAATTTCCTCAAACGAGTTTTTTAACTGCAAAGCCTGATTGTATTTTTTTATATCAATAACATATGTTTGCGATATGCTGTCGTGCCATCCTTTATCCGGCTCGCCTAAAAAAGAAAACTCATTAAAAGGTATCATCCTGCAAAGTGTGCGCTTTACAATATCTCCAAATGAAGGTTTACTCCCATCAAACGTAACCACTTTTGTGCCTGTAATAAACTTTGCAGGGCTGCGTTGCAATGTTGCTTCAAACAAAATGTAGTAAAAAAACAATATAACATAGCCCAGCAAAAACTCTTCTATTTTGTTCATGTTAGTTACCCAATAATAAGGGCCAACAATATCAAAATACTGATATAACAAACCGGAAATTATGCCTATTGCAGCGGCAATTAAAAACTTAATGATAAAATCTATAATGTAGTTTGCAAAACGCTGCCCTTTAGTGGCCAGCAGGTTGTGTGTCAATTCAAGTGTCTGCTCCATTGTTTTATTGGTTGGTTGGCATAAATATACTAACCTCCTGGATTATTAACATTTTTAGAAGCATTTTTTTTTCGCAATGCTCGTTCATATTCATAAATATCAACCACCAGCGTTTTGCTAAAACCATCGTGCCATCCCACAGGCGCAGCACCTAAAAACGTAATAGCCTCAAAAGGTATAAGCCTGCACAGCGTGCGCCAAAAGATTGCTGTTTGCGTGGGTTTCTCTCCGTTGAACATTACTACTTTTGTACCTGTAATATATTTGCCCGGGGTACGCAAACTTACCGTTTCGAACAAGCCATAAAAAACTACCGAAAGCACAGAATGCAATAAATTGAATTTTATTGCATTTACCTCTATATTGCCAATAGCAAGCCCGTTAAAGCCATAGGTATCATAAAGCCAATTGCCTAAAATGCCTACCAAAAAGGTTAGCACATAGCATATAATACTGTCCATTAAAAAGTTTACAAAGCGTTTACCTCTATCGGCCAGCATGTTGTAGGTTACTTCTACTTTCCCAAAATTATCTGTGGGCATTGTGTATAGTTTAGGGGTGTAAAAATAGCAAAAAAAGGAGCATTGCTGCCCCTTTTCTTGTTTATATAATTGTGTTTGTATTAAGATCCGCACATTTCGCAGTCATCCGGCTCTGCAGCACGCGAGCGCTCTATCATGGCCTGGAATTCGCTTAGCTCTACAGCAGATACTTCTACCGCCTCTGCAGCTGCCTTTGGTTTTACAGCACCTACACCCGGCGCAGCTTCTGCTACAGGCTCTGCTTTTTTATCGTTATTAAGTGTAAACTTAATAGCATCTACCGCACTCTTAGTCCTTAAATAATACATACCCGTTTTCAGGCCGCTTTGCCATGCATAAAAATGCATGGAAGTAAGCTTAGAATAAGTAGCATTCTCCATGAACAGGTTAAGCGACTGAGACTGGTCCACAAAGTAACCACGCTGGCGGCTCATGTCTATAATATCCTTCATACTCATTTCCCATACGGTTTTGTAAAGGTCTTTTATATCCTGAGGAATGATATCTATATGCTGTATCGATCCGTTAGCCCTCATAACTTCCTGCTTAAGGCTTTCGTTCCACAGGCCAAGGTTTACAAGATCCTGCAACAGGTGCTTGTTCACCACGATGAACTCGCCCGAAAGCACCCTGCGTGTATAAATATTAGAGGTATACGGCTCAAACGCTTCATTGTTTCCAAGAATTTGCGATGTACTTGCTGTAGGCATAGGTGCCATAAGCAGTGAGTTGCGCACACCATGCTCCATAACCTCGGTGCGAAGCGATGCCCAGTCCCAACGTCCACTAAGATCGCTGTCTTTAAGCCCCCACAGATTGTACTGAAACTCGCCCTGAGATATTGGCGAACCCGGGAATGATGAATAATGCCCTTCTTCTTTAGCCAGCTCCATAGAAGCGGTAACGGCAGCAAAGTATATGGTTTCGAATATTTCCTGGTTAAGCTGTTTAGCCTCATCGCTTGTAAATGGCAGGCGAAGCAATATGAAAGCATCTGCAAGCCCCTGAACACCTAACCCCACCGGGCGGTGACGCATGTTGCTGTTCTCAGCTTCCTTAACAGGATAATAGTTCCTGTCGATTACTTTATTAAGATTTTTGGTAACACGCTTGGTTACGTTATATAAAAACTCGTGATTAAACACACCGTTCTCTACAAACATTGGCAGCGATATAGAGGCAAGGTTACACACTGCGATTTCATCGGCAGATGTAAACTCCATGATCTCTGTACACAGGTTTGAAGAACGGATGGTACCCAGGTTTTTCTGGTTTGATTTTCTGTTAGCCGCATCTTTATACAGCATGTATGGTAAACCGGTCTCTATTTGAGATTCTAATATTTTTTCCCAAAGCTCGCGAGCCTTAACCGTTTTACGGCCTTTGTTGGCTGCTTCGTAGCTTAAGTAAAGCGCGTCAAACTCATCGCTGTGCACGTTGTACAAGTTAGGGCATTCGTTAGGGCACATTAGCGTCCAGGTACTGTCTTCCTGAACACGTTTCATGAACAGATCCGGAATCCACATGGCAAGGAAAAGATCGCGCGCACGCATTTCTTCTTTACCATGGTTTTTTCTCAGGTCAAGAAAGTCAAAAATATCGGCATGCCATGGCTCAATATACACGGCAAAGCTTCCTTTACGTTTACCTCCACCCTGGTCTACATAGCGGGCAGTATCATTAAACACTCTAAGCATTGGCACAATACCGTTACTTGTACCGTTAGTGCCGCGAATGTAAGAACCTGTAGCCCTAACATTATGTATAGATAAACCGATACCTCCGGCCGACTGCGATATTTTAGCAGTACTCCTCAGCGTGTCATAAATACCGTCAATACTGTCGTCTTTCATAGAAAGAAGGAAACATGACGACATTTGTGGCTTAGGGGTACCCGAATTAAACAAAGTAGGCGTAGCGTGCGTAAAGAACTTTTTAGACATAAGTTCATACGTTTCTATAGCTGCTGCAATATCGTCAAGGTGAATACCTACCGATACACGCATAAGCATGTGCTGTGGGCGCTCTACAATTTGACCGTTTATTTTTAGCAGGTACGAACGCTCAAGGGTTTTAAATCCAAAATAGTCGTAGTTAAAATCCCTGTTGTATATAATTTTAGAGTCCAGTTCCTCGGCATTAGCCATAATAACATTATATACCTCGTCGCTTAGAAGCGGTGCTTCCTGATTAGTGCGCGGGTTAACATAATGATACATATCGCTCATGGTTTCCGAGAACGACTTTTTAGTGTTCTTGTGCAGGTTGCTCACGGCAATACGCGCAGCAAGCTGTGCATAATCAGGGTGCGACACCGTCATAGAAGCAGCGGTCTCGGCTGCAAGGTTGTCCAATTCAGATGTGGTTACACCCTCATAAAGTCCTTCAATAACGCGCATTGCCACCTTAACCGGATCTACAAGATCGTTAAGTCCATAGCAAAGCATTCTTACCCTGTCAGTAATCTTGTCAAACATTACAGGCTCTCTCCTGCCGTCTCTTTTTACTACATACATAAGCACAAATATTTTAAAGTTGTAAAGGCATCGCCGTGCGGCGCAGCCCCAGAATAATTTAGTTGGTCCGCTCTCTAAAAAAACCGATTAAAAATCAGCGTCGAAGCTAATTTTGTTGGCATCTTCGCCGTTATTGATAACACCTGCCTTTTGGTATTCAGACACTCTTTTTTCGAAGAAGTTGGTCTTGCCCTGCAGCGATATCATATCCATAAAGTCAAAAGGATTACCCACATTAAATTGCCTTTCGCAACCCAGCTCTACCAAAAGCCTGTCGGCCACAAATTCAAGATACTGTATCATCAGAGTGGCATTCATACCTATAAGGCTAACCGGCAACGACTCTGTAATAAACTCACGCTCTATATTAAGTGCATTAATGATGATCTCTTTGATCCTGTCTTTAGGCACCTGGTTAACAAGGTGGTGGTTATGCAAATGCACCGCAAAGTCGCAGTGCACACCCTCATCTCTCGAAATAAGCTCGTTAGAGAATGTTAAGCCCGGCATAAGCCCACGCTTTTTAAGCCAGAAGATAGAACAGAAAGCCCCACTGAAAAAGATACCTTCTACCGCAGCAAAAGCAATAAGCCTTTCGGCAAACGACTCGCTTTCGATCCATTTAAGCGCCCAGTCGGCTTTCTTTTTAATAGCAGGAAACACCTCTATAGCATGAAAAAGTTGGTTTTTCTCTGCCTCATCTTTTACATAAGTATCAATAAGTAAAGAATAGGTTTCACTATGAATGTTCTCCATCATGATCTGGAAACCATAAAAGAATTTAGCTTCCGGATACTGCACTTCGTTTACAAAATTCTCCGCAAGGTTTTCGTTCACGATACCGTCAGACGCAGCAAAAAACGCAAGAATGTGTTTTATAAAATATTTTTCGTCGTTTGTAAGCTTATTGTTCCAATCGTGAAGATCCTGGTGCAAATCTATCTCTTCAGCCGTCCAAAAGCTCGCTTCCATTTTTTTGTACCAATCCCAAATATCATGGTGTTTGATAGGAAAAATCACAAAGCGGTTCTTGTTCTCCTGAAGTATAGGCTCGATTGCAGACATAGTATATTGACGTTTATGGTATTATAAAAATGATGTTTATTTCTCTCGCGGAATACAAAGATTGGCATTTGAAACTATAAATCAAAAGCATAGTTTTCCACAATTTTGTATAGTTTTTAACAACGTTAAAAAAATGCCAAAATATGTTTTGAATTTTGTATTTTACTGAAAAACAACTATATATAAATTTGAATAATTCTTAATAAGCAACACGTAAACACCAGTAAACACAGGGGATTAAAGCCATTAATTGACATAGGCATTTTAAAGACGGAGATGCTTAAATATTTTTTTGTTGGATATTAAATTCGGCAAGGCAGTTTACTATTTTGAAAATAGCAGATAATAATTACGGATGCTATTACCTCTATCTCCTCCTGCCCTGCAAAGGATTATCTTTAAGTTCAACAGCTACCTTTTCAAGTTCAATGTACCAGTCAATACCAAAGCGGCGGATAAGTGCTTCTTTCACGAATTTATATATAGGAACTTCGAGTTCCTTACCCAAAGAACAGGCAGGACTGCAAATATCCCAACGGTCGTAGTTTACCGCCGAAAATTCTGAAAAATCTTTTACACGAATAGGATACAAATGGCAAGACACCGGCTTTTTCCAATCCACTATACCCTGATTGTAGGCCTGTTCAATACCACACAGAGCGGTTTTTCCGTCAAAAATAACATAAGCGCAATCCTTATTATCAATAAGCGGGGTTTCAAGGTCGCCATCAGTACCATTTACCCAGGCACCCTGCGCTTCAATAGCTGCAATTCCCTCTTTCCTGAGAAAAGGCTTCACCTTGGGATATATCTCCTCCAATATTTTGGTTTCCTCTTCATTAAGCGGCGCACCCGCATCACCATCTACACAGCAACCTCCATGGCAGGCCAAAAGGTTGCACACAAAATCTTTTTCTAAAATGTCTTCGGAGACAATTGTTTTACCCAGTTGAAACATGCTGCAAAGATAAATCAAAGTTGACACATTACAATTAAACCCTGCCCTACTTAACACTATTTGAAATGAGTATAAAAAGCCCGTTTTGCTCTTTTAAAATACAGAACAAACACGAGGGTTTTCTAAAACAATGATGCAACTAAACAAAACAGTCTGCTTACAACAAACACTACACCTTAAATTTCAACACCTTAAGCTTTACAAGCGTACAGCATTTTGGTTAAAATTTTTTAACGCCATTTTATACATATATGCTTTATTTATAGGTACTTTTGCACCCACAAAAAATGTAAGGTATGCAGTACGACTTAATTGGCGGATTTGATTTTAAACAGGTGTTCACCATAAGCATGGTGCTTTTTGCGGTTATAGACATTGTAGGCAGCGTGCCTATAATTGTAGACCTGCGCAACAAACTTGGACACATACAATCTGAAAAAGCATCGGTAGTAGCTCTTATTATCATGGTAGCGTTTTTATTTGTAGGCGAAGAAATACTGAAGCTTATTGGCATAGACGCCAGTTCTTTTGCAGTAGCAGGTTCGTTTGTGCTGTTCTTTTTAGCCCTGGAAATGATTCTGGGCATACGCCTTTATAAAGACGATAACCCAAGCACAGCTTCTATAGTACCCATAGCTTTCCCAATTATTGCAGGCGCAGGCACCATGACCACCTTGCTTTCGCTGCGCGCAGAATACGACAAGATTAACATTATAGTCGCCATACTTATAAATATTATATTGGTGTATGCCGTACTAAAATCATCAGCTAAAATAGAAAAAGTATTAGGCAATAACGGTCTTGGCGTGATACGTAAAGTGTTTGGTGTGATACTTTTAGCCATAGCTGTTAAATTATTTGCATCTAACGTTAAACAATTGTTCATATAACACTTATAATTCTTAATTTTGGTGTCCCAGATACTTTGTATCCCATTAAAAACTACCGTAATGAAAATTTTTGTTTACACGCTTGCAGTGCTTGCACTGGGCATAATTATCTTTAATATTACTCAACTTAATTTTGACAGCCCGTTTGAAGGTGACAGTGTTATTGCCTTAATTGGCATAGCTGCGTCATTATGTGCCATATGCATTTTAATGATCTTTAGGAGTGCAAAATTAATTGAACAAAAAACCTCACGTCGATAATATTATGTTTGATGTACTTATAGTTGGCGGAGGCGTATCGGGCGTTTCGTGCGCACTGATTATTGGGTCTGCCCTTAAAAGACCTTATGCCGAAGGGAAAAAGGTAGGGATATTTACCCATCAAAAAGCATCATCGCTGCAAAACGGCGTCTATAACAATGCTTATGGCATTGCCCCGGGCACTTTAGGCAGTACCCTAATGGAAACCAGCCTGCAACACCTTAGCACTGCTTATCCTGCTGTTGAGCAAATTGCTAACGAAAAAGTTTTAAACGTGGAAGGCTCTGCCGGAAACTTTACCGTAACTACAAATAAAGGCTCCTATAATGCAAAAATTGTGGTTATGGCTTTGGGCAGCGCAGGCAATTTTGACCTTGAAGGACTAATGCAGTATGTTATACCGAACAAAAAAGCATTACCGGAGAAAAACCGTATTCAGCTTACAAACGATGATCATTTAGTTGCCGAAGGCCTGTATGTTGCAGGAACCCTTGCCGGGCAACGCAGCCAGCTTTCTATTGCAGCGGGCAGTGGAGCATCTGTAGGAACAGACATTCTTAGCCTGTGGAACAATGGCCTGCCAACGCAATATCATGACAGCATACCTAAATAATTTTAGGATCAAGACAAAACTATATAACCCCATCCTCTGTTGAGCGATGGGGTTTTTAATTTATTTAAAACAGGTTTTTCTTTTTAAACATAATTACTCCGGCTGCCGATATTATAAACGATACCAATGCTATAATATAAAAGCCATTATGGTTTTCCTGTAATGAGTTAGGCACATTCATGCCATAAAAACTGGCTACAAGCGTGGGTATCATTAATATGATAGATATAGAGGTAAGCCGCTTCATAATAACATTAAGGTTGTTGGATATAACAGAAGCGTAAGCATCCATGGTCCCCGTAAGGATATCGCTGTAAATATTTGTAGTATCCTGGGCCTGGCGTAGTTCTATTTCCACATCCTCTACAAGGTCTGCATCGTATAGCTCTTTTTGAGTTTTAAGGTTGCGAAGACGGTAAAAAAGCATCTCATTGCCTTTTAGCGATGTAATAAAGAATACCAAACATTTTTCTATTTGTAAAAGTGCCTGCAGATCTTCGTTACGAATAGATTTCTCAAGATTGTTTTCAGCAAGCTTAATAAGCTGGTTAATTTGCTTTAAATATTTCTGAAACCAGATGCTTGATGACAGTAGCAGCCTTAGCACAAGATCAAAGTGCCCCTGCACCTCAATTTGCTTGCGCTGTGTAAACGCTATAAAATCGTTGGTAAGCTCAGTCTCTGCAAAGCTTATCGATACAAACACATCATCTTTAAACACCAATCCCAGCGGCACGGTAGTGTACGGCAGCCTTACATCATTGCTTTTATATGGAATGCGGATTATTATAATGTGCCAGCCATCCTCAGTCTCTATACGCGGGCGCTCGTCAATATCCTCAATATCGTTGTAAAACGCTTCGGGTATTTTTAAGTCGTTAAGTAGAAAATCTTTTTCTTTGGCTGTAGGGCAAACAACGCTTATCCAGTTTGCTTCTTCACGGTTTTGGGCATGTGTTAGCCCGCTTTGGTTTTTGTAGTACGTTACCATTGCAATTCCCTCAAATTAAATAACAGGGAATTAGCCAAAATGCTATCCCTGTAAGGTTATTAGTATTTTCTTCCGGTCGTCGTCCATTTTGATCACAAAATTTTTGCAAAGGTAAACAATTATAATGCCACAAAAATATAAGCCAGAGGTTTTACTTTATTCATTATTAATTCAAGCATGATAAAATCTGCAATTATGCAATAAAATGGTTATTGATACCCACATTTTAAAGCATTACATATAATGTTGTAAATTTGCCCATATGCAAAGCAAATTACTCAACTCCATACAAACTCCGCTCGACCTGCGTAAACTTGCGCCCGAACAACTGCCGCAACTGGCACAGGAACTGCGTGAATTTATTATAGATGTGGTATCGGTAAAAGAGGGGCATCTTGGTGCAAGCCTTGGTGTTACAGAACTTACTATTGCGTTGCATTATGTTTTTAACACCCCAAAAGACCAATTGGTATGGGATGTAGGGCATCAGGCCTACGGGCATAAAATATTAACCGGACGCAAAGATATTTTCGACACCAACCGTCAGCTAAACGGTATTAGCGGTTTTCCGAAACGCAGCGAAAGCGAATATGATACTTTTGGCACCGGGCACAGCAGCACTTCGATATCAGCAGCATTAGGAATGGCTATTGCCTCCCAGCTTAAGGGAGAAGAAGGCAAACATCATATTGCTGTTATTGGCGATGCCAGCATAGCATCGGGTATGGCATTCGAGGGGCTCAACCATGCAGGAGTTACCAACGCAAACCTGCTTGTAATACTTAACGACAACGCCATTGGCATAGACCCAAGCGTTGGGGCATTAAAAAATTATCTGACACAGGTTAAGGAGGGTAAAAATCCGCGGCAGAACAACATGATCAAGTCGCTTAATTTTGACTATACCGGACCAATAGACGGCCATAATTTACCCCAGCTTATTAAAGAACTCAACAGGCTTAAGGATAAGAAAGGCCCTAAGTTTTTACACATTATCACCACGAAAGGCAAAGGACTGAAACAGGCCGAAGAAGACCAGGTTAAATACCACGCCCCCGGCAAATTTGATAAGCTTACAGGCGAACTGCTTGCCGTTGCCGATGGCAACCTGCCACCAAAATATCAGGATGTTTTTGGCCTTACACTGGTAGAGCTGGCACAGGAAAACCCTAAAATAATTGGCATTACGCCGGCCATGCCATCGGGTAGTTCTATGAAGTTTATGATGGAGGCTTTCCCGGAAAGGGCTATAGATGTAGGCATTGCAGAGCAACACGCCGTTACGCTTGCAGCAGGGATGGCAACGCAGGGCATGGTGGTTTTTTGCAATATATATTCTACTTTTTTACAACGTGCCTACGACCAGCTTATACACGACGTGGCACTGCAAAACCTACCCGTCATATTTTGCCTGGACCGAGCAGGATTAGTAGGCGAAGACGGTGCTACCCATCATGGGGTTTTTGATATAGCCTACTTAAACTGCATTCCCAATCTTATAATTTTTGCACCGCTAAACGAGGCTGATCTTCGCAATATACTCTATACAGCACAGCTTGGCCTGCCACACCCTATTGCCATTCGCTACCCTCGTGGCAGGGCACAAAATGTGCAGTGGCAATTACCTTTTAAAGCATTGCCTGTTGGAAAGGCAACTGAGCTAAAAAGCGGAAACAGCGTTGCAATACTTTCTACAGGAACCATTGGCAATAATGTTACCAAAGCTTTATCAGCTACAAAAAACAGCAACTTGTTCTCTCACTATCATTTTGGGTTTATAAAACCTCTTGATGAAGACATACTGCATAAAGCATTTAAAGAGCACAAAGAAATTATTACTATAGAAGACGGTACAATAACCGGAGGGTTTGGCAGCGCAATAGTAGCTTTTGCGTCAAAAAAGCATTACACCCTAAAAATAAGAACATTAGGCGTTCCGGATGCATTTATTGAGCAGGGTAGCATAGCTGAGTTACAACATTTATGCGCAATAGACGTTAATTCTTTAATAGATATTTTTTCGGCTTACTAAAAAACACGATTTTTGCAGCCGAATCACTTACTAAAACGTTTTACATGAGAATCAGGAATTGCCTAATTGCATTGTCGTTGCTTTTCATCACCTTTACTCAAACTACCTGCTCCCAGGTGCTTATTACTACTACCCTGCCCGACACTATCAGTCATTGGGAATCTACCAATACTATAGGGACCGACATTAACCAGATTGCTTTTGTAAACTGGGCCGTGGGGGGTAATAACTCAGTAAGCATCCTTACCAAAGGACAGTTTATCCGTAAATATGTTTACAAGAACATAAGCTGGCATAACGAGCTTATATTAAAATACGGGCTTAACAGTCAGGAAGGTCAGGAAGTACGCAAAACCGACGACCAGATACAGATAAACTCCACGTTTGGCTACCGTAGGGATACGGTTTCTAATTGGTATTATGCAGGCAAGTTTAACTTTAATACCCAGTTTGCCAATGGTTATGCCTATCCGAACACTACTACCGAGATTTCGGCACCATTTGCTCCTGCCACTATATTTTTAGGGGTTGGTGCTGAGTATAACCGTAAAGACCTTGGCCTTAACGCATATTTCTCTCCGGTTACCGATAAAACCACTTTGGTATTGAACCAAATGCTTGCCGATAAAGGTTCTTTTGGGGTTGAAAAAGCCATTTATGACGAGGAAGGCAACCTGATAAGACACGGTAAAAAATCACGTACCGAGGTAGGTATACTAATAACCAACCAGTTTAAAAGACAGGTATTTAAAAATATTATGCTCGACCAGCGCATGACGCTTTATACCGATTATCTGAACAATTTTGGTAATATAGACGTTAACTTTCAGCTACAGTTAGACATGACGGTTAATCAATATGTAAAAGCAAATATTGGCACTAACATTATTTATGATGACGATATTAACTCTACCAAAGAGGTTGACGGTGCCGTGGTTCAGGCAGGCCCAAAAATTCAGCTGAAACAAATGTTGGGCGTTGGTCTTAGCTATACGTTTTAGATTATTACTCTAAAACCGTGCACACTGAATTTTCATACATACCTTAATCGCCTAAAAACCAAGTATTACTTTGGCGATGGTAAAGTAAATAAGAATACCGCAAATATCGTTACTGGTAGTAATAAACGGCCCGGTGGCAAGTGCCGGGTCGAAACCCATTTTGTTTAGCAATATAGGCACAAAAGTACCTATTAGCGATGCTATTATAATTACCGAAACCAACGATATACTTACTGTTAAGCCCACCTCATAACTCACTCCCAATAAAAAGTGACTGCCTGCTATTAATATAGCAGCAAGTATGGCTCCGTTTAAAAGGCTTAGCAATACTTCTTTTATAAGACGGTTCCACAATGAACCCGAAATACTGTTATTGGCAAGACCCTGTACAATAATTGCCGATGATTGTACACCAACATTTCCCGCCATCGCGGCAATAAGCGGTGTAAAAAAGAAAAGCTCTTTATGGTCGTTCATGGCACCGCTAAAACTATTTAGCAATCTAACACTTACAAAGCCTCCCAAAAGGGCAAGCACCAACCACGGCAGGCGCGCACGTGTAAGGTCTATAATACTGTCATCGGCCTCTACATCCTGAGAGATACCCGCAGCAAGCTGGTAATCTTTATCAGCCTCTTCTTTAATAACGTCTACAATGTCGTCTATGGTAATACGTCCCACAAGGCGTCCAAGCTCATCTACCACCGGTATGGCCTCAAGGTCATACCTTTGCATTATACGAGCCACCTCAACATCAGGTGTATTCACTTTTACAAAATCTACTTTACGAATGTAAACATCACTTATGGGAGTTTTAGTACTGGTAACTAATAAATCCTTTAAAGACAAGCGTCCTTTAAGTCGGTTCTCGTCATCTACCACATAAATAGAGTGTACGCGCTGCACATTAACAGCCTGCTCGCGCATTTCGCGCACGCAGGTGAGAACGCTCCAGTTTTCATTAACCTTTACAAGCTCCTTACCCATCAAACCACCCGCCGTGTCTTCGTCATACCTAAGCAGGTCTACAATGTCTTTGGCGTGTTCAACGTCTAATATCTCGCTAATAACCTCCTCCTTCATGTCGGCAGGAAGCTCGGCAATAATATCGGCAGCGTCGTCGGTACTTAACTCATCCAGCTCTTCGGCAATTTCTTTTGGCGATAAGCCACGAAGAATTTTCTCCCTTACCTCTTCATCAAGCTCAAGAAGTATCTCGGCCGTTTTTTCGCTGTCAAGAATATGGAATATATAAATAGCATCAGCATCATCCAGTTCGCCCATTATCTCGGCAATATCCGCATAGTGAACATCAGCAAGAAGACTCTGTAATTCTTTCTCCTTGTTTTCGCTAACGTATTGCTCTATTTGTACAATGAAATCCCTGCTGATCTTAAACTCCATAGGCGACTATTTTTTTTGTAAGGTCTATAAACTGTTCTACCGAAAGTTGCTCCGGACGGAGGTCAAATATACTATCTTCCTTTAAATCCTGCGAGTGCAGGTATGTTTTTAAACTGTTACGAAGTGTTTTTCTTCTTTGGTTAAAGGCGTCTTTTACCACCCTGAAAAACAGTTTTTCGTCTACCGGAAGATGGTAATTTTCTTTTCGCCTTAAACGCAAAACACCGCTTTTTACTTTTGGAGGCGGGTTAAATACGTTTTCATCTACCGTAAAAAGATATTCGGCATCATAAAAAGCCTGCGTTAAAACCGATAATATACCATAGGTCTTACTGCCTTTTTTTTCGCAAATGCGTTCTGCTACTTCCTTTTGGAACATCCCTGCAAATTCGGGTATGCGGTCGCGGAGTTCAAGTGTCCTGAATACTATTTGCGAAGATATATTATACGGAAAGTTACCGATTATAGCCAACGGCTCTACCCCAAAATCTTCAGACACATCATATTTTAAAAAATCTTTAGATATGATATGTCCATGCAGTTTTGGGTAATGCGCATTAAGATATTCTACCGATTCGGTATCGATCTCAATAACAAAAGTTTCTGTATCTTTTTGTAGAAGATATTTGGTAAGCACTCCCATGCCGGGGCCTATTTCCAATACTTTACTATACCCTTCTAACGAGAGCGTATCGGCAATATCGCGGGCTATACCTTCATCCTTTAAAAAATGCTGCCCAAGGTGTTTTTTGGCTTTAACTTTATCCATGCTGCAAATATCGCTGTTATTGCACAATAACGGCAATAAGCAGCCCTAATTTTAAATCATTTTAAACTCCTGTATAATTTCCAGCTCAGTCCTGAACTGTAAAATCTTGTCTCCAAAAAGCTGTCTTAGCTCAGCACGGAATTCAGGAGCATGATCACGGTAATATTCGTCGAGCTTTTCGCGGCTGTCAGCAGAATACTGCACCGAATAAGTAACGCCGCCGTGTTGTTCGTCTCCCAGCACTTTTACAATTTTAATTTTGTAAAACTTACCGGTCTCCATAATTTTTGGTATGTGCTTTTCCATCATCCACGCCATCCATTTGTCGTGTATGCTGTCGTCTACATTAGAGGTAACGTTGTAAATTATCATTTTTGTTTTTGGTTTGGCTTCTTTATTTCAGGCTGTTGTGCTGCTGCTGCACTCCAATAAGCTTATACCCGTTTGGTGTATATAAAAAGTAAAAACGCGGTGCATCGGCATTTGCCCTGCCTGTTCTGGTCGTTATACTCATTACAGGATACTGCCAGTATTTTATCTCGTTACAATTGTTGTAATATTCGCTATAGCTTTCTGGCTCAAATATATGCTTCACGATGATCTCGGTTGTAACCATATAGTTTTTAGGGTTTGTACCAAGGTCTGCAAGACCACGTTTAACGTTTTCAAAATTACGGTTTATAAAGCTATTTTTATCTTCTAACACCCATTCTTTTTCTTTACCAAAATCAGAATATTTTATAGTATCAAAAGTATTTAATATCAGGCACTCTTCGGTAAGTTCTTTAAGAAGGTCGTTGCTTACCCACGCCTTAAGGTCTTCCTCAAAATCAGTAAACGAATAATACTTGCCATCCTGTCCTTTAAAATAACGCCTTGCACTGTCGCTACCTTTTGTATTGGAAACCTTAAGCGAATAAAAATTTAAATGCCCGCTGTTATCCAAACTGTCTACCAGCACTTTGTTGTTGGTATTTAAAAGTTGCTTTTTGCCGCCTTTCCAAAAAAAGCTACCGGCAGTCGTTTCTTTTTCAGCTCCTTTAAGACCAACCATCATGCCGTTATATACGCGGCTAAGATCGTTATAAATGGCTGGCACCACTACCTTTCCGTTACCGTTAAACATACCCACGTTTCCTGTCTCAGGGTCTTTGTATCTTATGTGTCCCTCACTCTCGCAATCAAACGTATAGTCCAACATATAAATACTGTCTTTTATAACCGCACCCGTTTTGGTTATATAAACAGGGTCCGTATAGCGGTTGCTTACAAACTCCATTGCACAAATAATGTTATCAAATTTTCTCGCAACCGTGCGACCTGTAAACACGGGTGGTATTTTTACCACCCCTCTGTTGTCTTTAAAGCCTGTATAGGTAAGATCTCCTGCAATAGTATCAAATGCCGTCCATGTATCAACGCTGTCCTGTGCAAATAGCCCTCCGCTAAAAAGTGCCAAAATGCAGGTAATAACTGTTCTTATCATGATTAAGGGTATTAAATTAGTTAGTTGTATGCTCTCCCCAACAAAGATAAACCACCCTTAAAAGCGCGTTTTATAATGTTTTTGTAAATTTTACAACCCAAACACCCTTAAATTCACAAAATATTAAGACCATTCCCTGCAACCACAAAAAAAGCAGCCCTAAGAGCTGCTTACTATTTTTTGAGTGTCTGTTAGAAATTACAGACTGCCTCCTTTAGTTTCGTGGCACGATTTTTTAGCCTCTGCACCTGCAGCACAACACCCACCTTTTTTGCCTTCAGCTGCGCAAGCAGCCTTAGCTTCTTTAGTTTCGGCTTTGGCAGCTTTAGCTTTTTTCTTTTTCTTTTTGTCTTTATCGTGGCTCGCAGCATTGTAGTATGCTTTATCGCCCGATGATTTTACATCAGAAACTTTGTAGGCACCATCGGCAATTTTTTCTACCGTTTGTACAAATGTCTCGGCAGTTTGCTTAGCAGGGTCGAAAGATATAGTAGCTGTTTTGCTGTCAAAATCAACTTTGGCACTTTCTACGCCATCCATCTTAGACAGTTTTTGCTCTATAGTGGCAGCGCATCCCATTGGGCAGGTCATTCCGTCTATTTTAAAGGTAGCAGTTTCGAGGTTGGCTGCGGTTTCTTTATTTTGTGTGCTGTCGGTCACCACACCTTCGGCAGGCGTTTCAAGGTTTCCGTCTTTAGAAGTATCTTTACAGGCTGCAAACACCAGGGCTGCAACAGCCATTATAGAAAGTTTTTTAGCAAAATTCATAAGCTCTATGGTATTAATGTAATATTCTGAGTCACAAATTTAAGTAAAAACGTTTTTGTGTAAAGGGTTTACGAGTTAAAATTATTTTCCGGGTATTAGGTATTAGGCGTTGGGTTTTTGGTTGTTAGTAAACTTGGCTATACAACAGATTAGCGTTTTACTCTCATAATCTAAAAATCGTTACCTTTGCAGTCTTCAAAAACATGCAAAAAACCGCCCACCCCATATACAACCTGCATTTCGGATTGCTGTGCCTTAGCTCACTGCTATTTTCGGCAAGCTTTAATATGCTTATACCCGAACTGCCTGCCTATCTAAGCAGTCTTGGTGGTGCAGAATATAAAGGGTTGATCATTGCGCTTTTTACTCTTACAGCAGGAATATCGAGACCATTTAGCGGTCGGCTTACCGACACCGTTGGCCGCGTGCCTGTAATGGCGTTTGGATCGCTGGTGTGTTTTGTTTGCGGCATATTATATCCTGTACTGGGCAGTGTATCGGGCTTTTTGTTTTTAAGGCTCATTCATGGTTTCAGCACAGGATTTAAACCTACTGCCACTGCTGCCTATGTTGCCGATATTGCTCCCAAAGAACGCTGGGGAGAAGCCCTTGGCATACACGGTTTGTGCTTTAGCACCGGAATGGCCATTGGCCCTGCTATTGGAGACTATCTTACACGACATTTTTCATTAAACATATTATTTTATGTATCGTCAGCCTTTGCGCTGCTGTCTATACTTATACTTACCCATCTTAAAGAAACCATAGCTGTAAAGCAAAAGTTCAGTTTTAAACTACTCAAAATAACCCGTAAAGATATTATTGCCCCAGAGGTACTCCCGGCCGGCATTGTTACTTTTATGGCTTACATAAGCAGTGGTGTAATCCTGACGCTCCTGCCAGATTTTACATCCTCTATTGGCGTAGAAAATAAAGGCATGTTTTTTATGGTGTTTACCATAGCATCTTTAGTTATACGCTTTGTGGCAGGAAAGGCTTCAGACAAATACGGTCGCATTCGCGTTATAAAACTGGGGCTCGTACTGCTTGCCGCCGGAATATCGCTAACGGGCTTTGCCCAAAACCTTACCGGACTTTTAATTGGCTCTATTGTATATGGCATTGCAGCCGGAATACTATCGCCTGCACTTAATGCCTGGACGGTAGACATGAGCCTGCCCGACCACCGTGGCAAAGCCATGGCAACTATGTATATTGCCCTTGAGGCCGGTATTGGCCTGGGGGCACTTATTTCGGGCTGGTATTATCAGGACATCATCGCCCGCATTCCGCTTTTAATGTATGCGTCGGCTATAATTGTGCTGCTTGCATTTGTTTACACCTATTGGTACGAAAAGAAAAAAGCTACTTTACAATAATTCCCCGATTATGCAATCTACCGATAAGCAAAACAGCCGCCAAAAGGCAGCTGTTGTTTTGTTGTTTGTGTAAAGAAGCGTCTGTTTATACAATGGTGTAACCGCCATCGGCAATAAAATAGCCACCTGTAGTAAACGATGATTTTTCTGAGCTTAAAAAGGTAACCAACTCTGCTATTTCCTGTGGTGTGCCCAACCTGTTCATTACAGATTTAGCTTCAAGAGCTTTCAACATATCCTGATTGGCATGTGCTGTTAGTAACGGAGTTTCTATATAGCCTGGGCCAACCGCATTACAGCGAATGTTTTTTTGACCATATTCTGCAGCAATATTTTTAGTGAGTCCCACTACTCCATGCTTAGACGCCGTATAGGCCACACTGTTTGGTGCCGCTACTGTGCCGTGTATAGAAGCTATATTTACAATACTGCCCCCTCCGTTTTTTTCCATTTGCTCCAATTGATAACGACAGGCATAAAATACACCACTAAGGTTAAGGGCAATTACTTTATCCCATGCAGTAACATCATATTCACCGGTTGGTGTGGCCGGGCCACCTATTCCAGCATTGTTGCAGGCCACATCCAGCCTGCCATATTTTGCCACAACGGCCTCAACCAGTTTTTTATTTTCTTCCGGCAAGGACGAATCGGCTTTTACAAAAAAAGCATCCCCACCGGCATCCTGTATAGCTTTTACGGTTTCTTCACCGTGTTCTGTACTCACATCGGCAACAACAACTTTTGCACCCTCACGGGCATAAGTTTGTGCTATGGCGCGGCCTATTCCGGATCCTGCACCCGAAACTACCGCTATTTTGCCTGCTAATAAAGACATATCTGTTTTGTTTTAAAATTTGTACTATAAAGTTAATGCTTTTTCTAATTAAAGCTTCAAAAAGAAGCGTTAAATTAAGATCAGGAACCATCCTAAAATGAAAATATGATAAAAAACACAGGCATACTTTTTGTATATTTGAGAATATACAACATAATGAACTCCTATGTTTGAAAATTTTTGCAGCTACCTGAATGACAAAGCCAAATTTACCAATGCCGAAATAGAGCAAATAAAAGCGGTAAGCCAGGTTAAAAAAATAAGCAAAGGCGAATTATTAATGCAGGAGGGCACTTTGTGGATTTACAACGCCTTTGTGTGTAGTGGCCTGCTGCGTTCTTTTTACACCGATGTTAACGGCACTGAATTTACCCTGAGCTTTGCTCCCGAAAATTACTGGGCAGGCGACCGCCAAAGCATTTTAAGCGGTAAACCTACACCCTACAGCGTTGATGCCATAGAAGACACCGTGGTAATACTCATAGAGCAAAAAGACTTTTATGAGCTCAGCAAAAAAATAGATGCATTTAACACCATGATGAGCACGCTTATACAAAAACATCTTGTGGTTACTGAAGACAATGTAAACAACAGCATTCGTCTTTCTGCTGCTCAAAAGTATTATACCTTTCTTGCAAAATACGGGAGGGCCGCACAGCGAATACCTGCCCACATGATAGCCTCATACATTGGCACAACACTACAGGGGCTGGAACAAATTAAAAAGAACAGGCTGTAGTTTTTAACAGGCAATCAAACTCAAATCTGCTAACTTTGTACTCATGTATGCCTTAGTAGACTGCAATAACTTTTATGTATCCTGCGAGAGGGTTTTCCAGCCGCAATGGCAGGACAAACCTGTTGTAGTATTGTCTAACAACGACGGCTGTATTATATCGCGCAGCGAGGAAGCAAAAGCATTGGGCATAGGCATGGCCGAACCTGAGTTCAAGATCAGGGCGGTGCTCCAACAAAACAATGTAAAAGTCTTCTCGTCTAATTACTCCCTCTACGGCGACCTTAGCCAACGTGTTATGGGCATTATGCGCCTCTATACCCCCAATGTGGAAGAATATAGTATAGACGAAGCATTTTTAGATTTTAACGGAGTCGATGTACCTAACTATCATGCCTTGGGTTTAGAAATGCGAAACAGGGTGCAAAAATGGCTTAGCCTGCCTATTTGTGTAGGCATTGCACCAAGCAAAACACTTAGCAAAGCTGCCAACCGTATTGCTAAAAAATTTCAAGGGCGTACACAGGGCATTTATGTTATAGATAGTGAAGAAAAGCGTATTAAAGCCCTTAAGTGGCTTAAAATAGAAGACGTTTGGGGCATAGGTTACCGTACTGCAAAAAAACTTAAGGCTAAAAACGTACTTACTGCTTATGATTTTACACTGCCTCAATTAGAGCCATGGATCAAAAAAGAAATGGGCGTTGTGGGCATGCGCATTAAAATGGAACTGGAAGGCAATCCCGCTATTGGCGATGGCTCTGTACCCGAACAAAAAAAGAGCATTGCCACCACACGCAGTTTCCCAAAGCAGCTTAAAGATTATGACCTTATTCGTGAACGCGTAAGTACCTTTGCCTCGGTTACCGC
The DNA here is from genome assembly GCF_009826935.1 of Flavobacterium sp. Sd200. Classification (GTDB taxonomy): domain Bacteria; phylum Bacteroidota; class Bacteroidia; order Flavobacteriales; family Flavobacteriaceae; genus Flavobacterium. The sequence continues at coordinate 53,834 of NZ_WUMN01000009.1, read as the reverse complement.
CGAAAAGCTGCGAAAGCAAAACTCTATGTGCCATACCGTTATTGTAATGCTTGTGGCAGACAAACACAGTATAGACACCCCTAAATATCATTACAGCCGCGCAATTACATTGCCGTTTGCTACAAACTCGGCTCTTACCATTAGTAATGCTTCCATACAATTACTCAAAGACCTGCTGGCTGGTACGGATACGGTTAAGTTTAAAAAGGCAGGTGTTATTGTGAGCGAACTCGTGCCCGACAACGCTAAGCAGTTTAACCTGTTTAACGACGAAGACCCACGCCATTTAGCACTCATGAAAACCATGGATAAAGTAAACAGCAAAATGGGCAGCCGTATTGTTCGCCTTGGTGCACAGGCGCAAAAAACCTGGGACATGAACCAAAACATGCTTTCGCCCCGCTATACTACAGACATTAACGAAATACTTGTGGTGCAATGCCGGTAGATAAAAACAAAACAAATCTTACTTTTTATACCCCAAACCATGAGGCCGGTACTGCACTGCCGCTTGTAAATCATAGTGTTTCGGCAGGTTTTCCTTCGCCTGCGCTCGATTTTATGGAGTATAAAATAGACCTCAACCAGCACCTTACGCGCAATGCCTTAAGTACGTTTTATATAAAAGTGGCAGGGTCGTCTATGACAGATGCAGGTATAGACGATGGTGACCTGCTTGTGGTAGACCGCAGCCTTGAACCCGCAGACAGACGTATTGCCATTTGCCTTATTGATGGTGAGTTTACCGTAAAGCGCCTAAAGTTGGAAACCGACTGCCTGTATCTTATACCCGAAAACCCAGCATACCACCCCATAAAAGTAACCGAAGAAAATCAGTTCATTATTTGGGCTATTGTTACGTATGTGGTTAAGAAAATCGTATAAATCATTATTCCCAAAATCCATAAAAAAGAATTAACACAAAAACAAAATCCCACAATAAAAACATTATGGGATTTTGCATCAGACTATTATATTACCTAAGGATTCAGGACTTTAAAGCGCGCTTTAATAACCTCCGGGCCTCCATTGGCCATATCGGTACTGTGCAGGTAGGTAATTTCTTCATCCCCATTTTCAAGACCTTCAAAAACCTTATCAATAAAACCGCTTACTGGCGGAAAACTGCTGTGTATGCCCGTACCGCCAAGGTCGGTATCAAGAGCAGGAGGAATAAGCTCTATAACCTCTACTCCCTTATCTCTAAGCAAATAGCGTGTACTAAGGGTAAAAGAATGTAAAAATGCTTTGGTTGCACTGTAAACGGCTATTTTACTGGCAGGCACAAACGCTAACCCCGACGTTACATTTATAAGTGTTTTAATCGATGAGAGCTTTGAAAATAAATGTGTAATATGCAGAGGAGCCTCAATATTGGTTACAATTTCGGCATGGGCACGCTCCACAAAATCAGTATCAGCAATGTCCATCCAGTTTTGTATACCCGCATTGTTTATAACAGCATCAAGGTCAGGATGGTTTTCCAACACCCAATTGTATAGCTCCTCACGACTTTGTGAATCAGAAAGGTCGCAAACTTTTGTTATTACATTAGGGTACTTAGCTGCAACTTCATTAAGCAGGTTTTCTCGCCTGCCGCAAATTATTACGGTATTTCCGTGCTGCAAAAATCTTTCGGTAAGCCCCAAACCTATACCACTGGCGCCCCCTGTTATTAAAATTTTACTGCCTGATAATTTCATTTTAAATTGAATTTTATGATGGTACAAATTTACACCCCCACTGATGGTTGTCATTTACGCGTTTCAATCTATAATTTGTAAAAATCAAATCAGGTATGCTATTCCCTAAATGCCTGAGGCGAGAGCTTAACCTGCTTTTTAAAGAAGTTACTAAAGTGTGCCACCTCATCAAAGCCTAAAGACCAGGCAATTTCGCTAATGCTCCAGCTTGTTTGGCGCAACAGTATTTTAGCCTCCTGCAGCAAACGGTCTTTTATAAGGTGAGTAGTGGTTTTGCCTGTGTGTTCCTTAAGCATTTTATTAAGGTGGTTTACGTGTATTGAAAGGCGCGCAGCAAAATCGCCTGCCGTTTTCAACACAGGTTTGTGGTTTGGCGATGCAATGGGAAACTGCCTTTCCAGCAACTCTATAAACAGCGATACCACCCGCGCCCCCGACGTATTTGCTGTGTACAAATCGGTATCGGGCTGCAACTTTTGACCGTAGTGTATCAGCTCCATAAGATAATTTCGCAGCAAGTCGTATTTATGGGCATAGTTGCCCTCTAGCTCATTATACATTTTCACAAACAAGGCTTTAACTTCTTCTGCCTGTGTAGCATTAAGCATAAAAACCGGAAAGCCTCCGGGAGAAAAGATAGGTAACTCGTCTATAACCACGCCGCTCTTGCTTTTCACCAAGAACTCGGGGGTAAAGATGCAGAAATAACCATCGGGGTTTTCGTCCAGTGGGTGCCAGTGGTAAGGCACGCGGGGAGAGGCAAACAGCAACGCATAGCTGTCTATCTCTACGGTCTTATCGGCATACTCGGCCCGGTGCCGCCCTATAATAAAACTTATTTTATAAAACGCCCTGCGGTTGTAGGGCATTACAGGCTTCTCCCGATACTTAGCTACCATTTCGCCCACATTAAACACATTAAAATGCCCTATATCCTTACTTATGCCTTCCGGAAGCAAACCGCCTCCTGCCCCATTTCCTTTATGAAATTCTTTGCTGTAAAACTGTTCTAAGGTTGTGCTTTCCATATGCTATGTATTTGCAAAAATCAAAGGTAGAGAAAAATTGCTTTCGGGTCAATTTCCCGTACGATAGGTGTTTAGACATTACAACTTCAATACATCACTTTTCCCTCAGCAATAAATTTCTTTTCCCGAAATTTGCAGCATGGAAACTACTATCACTAAAACACAAATTACGGTTATGAGCATTGCCGCCGGAATTTGCGTGGCAAACATATACTACAACCAGCCTATACTGAACGACATAGCAAAAAACTTTAATGTAAGTGCCAGCAAAGCAGGCATAATATCGGTAATGGCACAGGCAGGCTATGGGTTAGGGCTCTTTTTCCTGACACCGCTGGGCGATAAAATAAACCGCAAAAAACTCATCATTGCACTTATGGCGGCATTGGTAGCGGTTCTGGTAGGCACTACGTTCGTGCAAAACTTTTTTTGGCTTTGTGTTTTTAGCCTGCTAACAGGTTTGCTGGGTGTTGCCGCACAGGTAATATTGCCCATGGCCGCCAGTATGGACAGCAAAAACCGGGGGCGCACGGTGGGCATTATTTTTACAGGGATACTTGTAGGGATACTCTCGGCACGGGTAGTAAGCGGCTTTATTGCAGGCTGGCTCAACTGGCGCTATGTGTATGGCATATCGGCAGTAATGGTGCTGTTAAGCATGGCATTAATACAGTTTACCCTGCCCAATGCAACACCGGGATATCAAGGCAATTATGCAAGCCTTTTAGGCAGCACGCTCAAACAATTGCAACGCTTTGCACTACTGCGCAAAACTGCACTTTTGGGTGCGTTGGTGTTTGGATTGTTCTGCTCATTTTGGACCACGCTTACCTTTCATCTTAGTGGCGAGCCTTTTAATTATAAAACCGATGTTATTGGCCTCTTCGGGATGCTTGCCATAGCCGGAGCCATGCTTGCCCCACTCTTTGGAAAGCTTGCCGATAAAGGCAACCCACGCAAATCTCAGCTTTTTTCGGTATCTTTAATACTTGTGGGAGTACTTTTAATACAGGTGTATCCACTATCGGTTACAGCATTTATTATATCAGTGCTATTGCTCGACGTGGGTGTCCAGGCCACACAGGTAACCAATGTTGCTACAATCTATACCCTCGATGAAACCGCACCCAGCCGCATAAACACTGCCTACATGACCACTTATTTTATTGGCGGTGCGCTGGGCAGCTTTGCCGGCATACAGTGCTGGAATGCCGGGGGCTGGCAACTGGTATCCTGGCAATTGCTAATATGGTGCCTTTTAGCACTAGCCATAGTGGTTGTAAAGTCGAAAGCTATAAAATCATAACATTAAAAGCCTGAACTTCTATTATCTATCCTCTAAAGTCTATTTTGAATCTAATAAATATCTGCCATCTAAATGAAAAACCTCATTATATCTATTCTTATTGCCATCCCTCTTTATGCCCAAAAGCCACAACTGGAAGAGGTTGCCGATGTTGGTAAAAACCAGCCTATAGGCGTGGCTGTGGAGAGCAGTACTAACAGGTTGTTTGTTTCTTTCCCCCACAACGAGCCGTTTATGTTTGCCCTTACAGAGATAAAAAACGGCAGGCGCGTGGCTTATCCTAACGAAGAATGGAACAAACAAGGCACCGACGATAAGCATTTTAACAACGTGCAGGATTTGTATGCCGACGATAAAGGATCGCTTTGGGTGTTAGACTCCAAACCTGCCGGTGGAGCATCGGTTTTTGGCGATTCGGGAAGTGCTCAAACAGGAGAATTTAAACTGATACAATTCGACCTTGCCAGCAATACAGCAAAAAAGGTGTATCGTTTTGGTGGGCTCCCGTTAGATAAAAGCGGACTTAACGATGTTCGTGTTGACACCCAAAAACAATTGGCCTACCTTAGCGACCCCGCCCTTAAAGCCATTGTGGTTTTAGACCTTAAAACCGACACGGTTAGGATAGTATTGCAGGACGATGCCTCTACAACTGCCACCCCCAGATATACACTTAAAATAGATGGGGTGGAAATGACCGACGAAAATAACAAGCCTTTTGTGAGCAATGTAAACAGCATTGCCCTTACTAAAGATAACAACTATTTTTATTACAAACCAATTAACCACGACCGCCTGTATCGCATAAGGACCAAACATTTGGCTAATACTAAACTTAGTGCAGAAGACATTACATTTAAAGTAGAAAAAATTGCCGATGTTGGCATGAGCCATGGACTTGAGTGTGATGCCAAAGGCAATATTTATTATGGTGACTCTCAAATGCACGCTATTAGATATGTTACGCGCTTTGGAAAAGTAAAAACCCTTGTAATTGATGGCCGTATTATATGGCCCGACTCTTTTGGTGTGGGCAGCGACGGCTATTTGTATTTTAGCTGCGCGCAGCTAAACCGACAGCCAAAATATAACAATCAGCAAAGCAAAGTAGACCTTCCTTACAGAATTTACAGGGTGAAAATGCCGAACTAAACCGGGCGCCTCTATACCGATTCTAAAAATCACTCCTAACCAGGCTGATTAAAAACCGTTTACACCTACAGGCAGATTTTGTTAGTAAATAGTATGCCAAAGCCGTGTTAAAGAGCTTTAAATTATAGCTGTTTTGTGTAGTTTTGAGATTTTGAGAGCAAAAAACCAATATCATGAACTACAGGCAACTATGCCTTTAACCTGCTTAAATTTTTAAATCGTACTATGGGAATGTTTGTAATTAGCAAACGCTTTAACGGAGATTACAAATTTGTTTATACCTCGCGCAAGGGCAAAACTATTTTTACCAGCATCAGCTGCAAGCAAAAATCAGATTGCGAGCTCATGATAGCCGGTATTAAAGACAATCTCCCACAGTTTACTTTTACAAAGAACAGCACAGCCAGCGGCAAATATTTTTTCCGGCTGTCTAAAGGCGGATTGGTACTGGCTACAAGCCGCAAATATTCTACAGAGCTTAGCTTAAAAAAGGGCATAACCGAGATCCATAAATACATGGACAGATCGGAGATGCTCGATTTCTCTGAAAATGATCTTTTATTCCCTGCTGCCGAAGAGGTATTTGGACAGGAAGTGCAGGCATAAAACCTCTTTTATTAATTTTGCAATATTGACAACAAGCTTAGTATTAATAAAGACGATGGAAAATAACGTTAAGATTTTTAGGGAGGCTAAAAATATAACTCAGACAGAGCTTGCCGAAAAATCAGGGATTTCTTTGCGAACTGTTCAGAGAATTGAGGCCGGGAATGCATTGAAAGGCTTTACACTCAAAGTCCTCGCAGAATCTTTAGATACCGAACCTGAAAATTTGATTATTAAACCACAAGAAACATTAATAGACAGGGCTAAATTAATAAATCTTGCGGCACTATCAGGACTCATAATTCCTTTTGGAGGTGTAATCTTTCCTTTAATCCTAACATATAGAACAAAAGACTTAAAAAATAAAATGCTTGGACAGGATATAGTTGTTGTCCAAATTTTGCTGTCATTCTTTTTTTCTGTTTTAATGATCGTAAGCCCGTTTATTCAAAAAGGTCTGTCATTAAAATTTCCACTTTTTATAGTTCCGCTCGTAGCAATGATCTTTATAAAACTTTTCATTATCATTAAAAACGGCATCAGCCTGAACCAACACAAAAAAACATTTATTCAATTAAATATCAGCATTCTATAACTTTATTTACACAAATGTCATAAAAGTGTCGTATTACATTTTGTGCTTCATTGGTTAAAAAAGCCGAAGCTTGCACAAAAAACATATGATGATACTTAAAAGGGTCTTGTTGATTGTTTGTGTAACAATTATTCTTTTGTCTTTAGGCGGATTTTTTTACTTAAAAAATAAATTCACTCCCGCTGAAAATTGCTTGACTGTAAGTCAATTTACCCAAAATATCCCTATAAAATGGAATACAGATGATGAAGATACTTACTCAGCAATGTATTTGCCAATTCAAATTAAAGGAATTAACAGAACATTCTACATGCAATTAGATTGTGGCGCTCCAAGCACTCTTTTTTATAAAAGATCGTTGTATTCCATCGTTAATAAATTTAGCGATAAGCTTAAGGCTGATTTGAAACAAAATCAGGCACAATTAACTTTTTATATTGGCAACATGAGTGTGAGCTCAGATAGCTTTTCTTTACTTGATTATGGGCAACATACCGATTTAAATAAAGATTTTAATATTATTGGAACAATTGGTACAGACCTGTTAGAAAAAAGGGTGACCGTTCTAGATTTTAAGAACGAACGCTGCTCATTTATACAGAAAATGCCAGAAGATGATTTTACAGATTTCGAATTCAAAAACCGCCGAATTATAATTCCTGCAACTATTGAAAACAGGAAATTAAAACTGCTGTACGATTCCGGTAGCAGCGGCTATGAACTCATAACCAACAAATCAGAATGGGAAACATATAGAACCCCCAACGGCAAAATAACAACCGATAAAGGAAACTCATGGGGAAATACCCTAACAGTTATTTCTGCATCGGCAAACAAACAAATATTATTTGGCAACCTCAACCTTCCGCTTACAAAAGTTACCTACATAGAGGGTATCTCTCATATACAAAAGCTATTAATGAAAAAATCAGGCATGCAGGGAATGATAGGCAACAAAATCTTTAAAGGTCATAAAATTATCCTTGACTGTAAAAATGAAAAATACAAAATTGAATAAACTCTATGACCTTTTATAAAAGATCAGATCAGCTACATATGCACTATTGATAGTTCTTAATAGCTTCTACCGGGGCAAGAACATTATAATCTTTCCAGATAGCCGGGTCAAATTTACTGATGTAGTTAACGTTATAATTAGCTTTTTCGGTTATGCCTGCAAACTCTGCAGCAGTTGCAGGCTTGCGGTCTATTATAAACAGCTCGTTAGTAGCAAATACATCTACTTCCATTAAAAATTCAATCTTAAGCATGCGGGTTTCCTCGTCTTTACTTACTTTGTTTTTAGTAAATTTTAAAGACCTGTTTATGTACATATAATTGCGCATTTGCTTTTTCACAAAGTTTACAGCATACTGCCCGGCTTCGTTCTTAGCAAAAGTTGCTGACACCTTTGTGCCGTCCTGGATCATTTTTAGACCTAAAACAAGCTTAAGGTTTACTTTGCGCTCGTACTCTCCGTCTACAAGATTGTAATCCAGCTTTACAAGGGCAAAGTCTGCGGCGTTAACATATAGCTTGCCGTAATAATGCGCAGATCCTTTAGCAGGTTTAAAGTCTATAATATAAATGGTCTCTCCATTAAAGGTGGCAAATCCTTCAAGAGCATAGGTGTATCGCTTAAACTCGGTTAAAAAATCAAGCTCTTCGTTAGTGTAAAACTTGTTCAGTTTTTCGCTTAGTGCAGTAATACTGCTCCTTAACGATGCGGTCTTGACATCTTCTTTAACGTCTTTTGCGGGAGAGCTTACTTTTAGCGAATCGTCTACCGGCAGGATCCCTGAGCGCACTTTGTAGGTAGCATCGGGTTCTAAGTGCTTTTTAATTACTTCTATAAGCTTACTGTTTTGGTCTCCCGCCACATCTTTTTCTTTATTTTTCAATTCCACAGCCTTTTCTACCACAAGTTTAGATTCGCCGTTTTGTGTATATAAAAATCCGTAAGCCTCAGAGAAATCAGTAGAACGTTGCCCTTTTTTCTTCTTAGCAATTTCTTCCAGCTCTTTGTTAAGATCTTTTAGTGTCGACTTTTTTTCGAGCGACGATTTTATCATTTCAAACTTGCTGTCTATTAATTTGTTGTCATGGCTATTTCGCAGAAAAAAAGTTTGCTTTGCCGTTTGTGAAGCATAGTTTTGGGGCGCGTTCTCTTTTACTTTAGTAAGTATTTCAATAGGCGTGTATTTTTTATTGGTAATAAATACCTCATCCAAAACATTTACCTGCTCTTTAAGCACATAAGTGCCCGCTTTTAAGTCGGCCAACGGAATGGTAAGTGTTTCATAACCTATAGACGAAAAGATAATTTTGTTGTCTTCGGGTTTTTCCGGAACAGTAATTACAAATATACCTTCCTCATTGCTCATAACCCCATATGTAGGGCCTATTTGTATCGAAACATAAGGGACAGGTTGATTTTGTGCATCGATCACTTTAGCTGTAACCGTTTGTGCAGCAGCATTTATACTAAAAACAAAAAATAGTATAGCCGTAAATTGTAATATTTTTTTCATTGGTAGGGTGTTTTTAAGTGTAAACGATTTGCACATTGTTTTGTAACATAACAGCAAAGCAGCCAAACTTTAAAATCAGGATAACTCTTTATTTATTTAACCGATGAGCCAGCCAAAAATATAAAATTTTCGTTAACATTTAATAAAAAACACAACAGCTCCAAGCCTACCCCTAATTTTAATCAAAATGCTATTTTGTTTTCCAACGGGTGTTTTTCCATTGTTTTTGCTCTCCGGCATCCAGAAACGTCCAGGCAACAATGCGCGTAGATTTATTACCTGTGCCCATAGTAATGGTTTGAACCTTTGTAGCTTTTACAGCCTCTAAAGTTTTGTAAATACCTTTAAGGTTAGACTGTTTAGACACTAATGTAGAGAACCAAAATACATTTTTAGCAAACTTTTTGCTCTCTGCAGCCATGTTGTTTATAAAAGCATATTCGCCACCATTGTAAATAAGTTCGTTACTTATTCCTGCGAAATTCAATTCGGCAGCCTTAACTTTCTTCCCTGATAAATTCTGTACTTTTCTAAGCGTGCCTTTTTGCGCATCCTGTGCCGATGCATGAAAAGGCGGATTGCATACCGTTATATCGATCCTGTCTGTCTCAGCAACTATTCCACTAAAAAACTGCTTGGGATTGCTTTGCAGCCGGCATTCAATCTTATCCTTAAGTAGACTATTTTGATCTGTGATGTGCTTTGCCGATGCTAAAGAATCTGCATTAATATCTGATGCTATAAAGTTCCATCCATATTCTGCAACTCCTAAAATGGGGTAAATGCATGTAGCACCCGTACCTACGTCTAGCGGTAACGCTGCTGCCCAAAGGCGTGCGCCCAAAATTGCTTTCAGCGAGCAAATCGGCCATGTAATGAATGTAATCTGCCCGGCCCGGAATGGGCGGTACTAAATTATCATCCGGAAAATCCCAATTCCTGATATTATAATAATGACTTAGCAGGGCTTTATTGAGCAACTTTACCGCAAGAGGGCTCGCAAAATCTACCGAGTCATCGCCATATTTATTAGGTTTTACGTGTTGTAGTAATTCAGGAACAGCAACTGTTAATGCTTTAAGGTCATAGCGCTCGCGGTTTTTATTTCGGGGATGCAGTGTAGTTTTTTCCTGCCTATTTTTTTCTGAAGACATAAATTAAAAAGTTCCTGAAGCATACTGAATAATGCTGAATGAATAATGTTGTGTTTTAAAATAAGGCAAGATAGCATAAAGGAGTAATTTAAAACTGCTTCTCAATTCTTTCGGCTTTATGACTTTTAAATTTTAGACTTACTTATTTGCTTATCCCGGCAATAACGTTTACAGTTAAGGCCACAATAATAGTATTAAACACAAAAGATATAAGGCTGTGCAACAGCACAAAACGCCTTACGGTTTTAGATGATATGGTAACATCTGATACCTGAAAGGTCATGCCAATTACAAACGAAAAATAGGCAAAATCTATATAATCAGGCTTAGCAGCATCGGGAAAGTCTATGCCGCCGCCCTCTTTGCCTGTTTTTATATTATCAAAATTGTGATACAGGTGCGCATATCTGATGGTAAAAATGGTGTGCAACAATATCCAGGATGTGGTTACTGCTGCAAGTGTAGCAACGGTGCGCAGATCCTGATCAAAAACCGATTCGGCCCCACTAACAATCAGCAATACTGTACCCGCCAGGCTAATACACACCGAACTAAGCACAATGGCAAATATTACCCGCACATCGTCGTCCTGCCTCTTTACTATTTCGTGCTGCTGTGCGGCAGTGGTGTTAAAAAACAGTAGCCAGCTCATGCTGATCATGGCAATTGCAAAAACATCCCAACACAAAATAATACGTGTACTGCCACTAATATGTAGTAGTTGTGTTGCAGCATAGCAAACCCCCGCACAAAAGAGCGATATCAGCAGTTTTTGATAGCCACTGGTGCGCACTATCCATTTAGGCATGTTCGTTTTTTTCTCCATTCTTAGAATTTACCCTCCCGACGATTACTCTTCTTTAGCAACATAACGTGCATCGGCAGGCAAAACAGTACCACATTTCGTGCAGGTACGCAGCTCTTCGCTGTTATAAAAATGTTTAAAGTGCGGAAGAAAATCTTTCTCTATATTATGCAATTCAAAATAGACTTCGTGCAATTTATGATTGCAGTTTTCGCAAAACCAGAGCAATCCGTCAGTAAAACCACGTTCGGCACGAACGCGTTCTATTACAAGCCCAATAGACCCCTCGCTCCTTACAGGAGAGTGTGGTACCCTGGCAGGATGCAAATACATATCTCCGGCAGTAAGCTCCATTTCTTTACGTTCACCCTCGTCCTGAACCACTACTTTAATAGTGCCTTCAAGTTGATAGAATAATTCTTCGGTTTCGTTGTAATGATAGTCTTTTCGGGCATTGGGTCCGGCAACCACCATTACAATATAATCGTCAGACAGCGGATAGATATTCTTGTTCCCTACAGGAGGTTTTAAAAGGTGTCGGTTCTCGTCGATCCATTTATTCAGGTTAAAGGGCTTTTGTAAGGCCATGGTATGCGTATTTTAAAGTTAGAACTAAGGTACTGAAATCTGCTGTAACAAATAGCTGATCTTTATCAGGAATTTCATAAAAAAGCTTAGGCACCATCTATTATTTTATTTCGATACCATTATTGGGGTACAGCAACATTTCATCCTTTTGTATTATAAATCAATACAATAACTTTTCAAACTTTGTAATGTCTTTAAATGATGCGCATCTTACTAAAAGACAAAGGCGGAATCTGAAAAGCCTAAAAAGAGTAAGAAAAGATAATTTCTAAAAATCAACTATAATGGAACTAATTAATATTCTAGTTACAGTAGACGGAGCCAAACTTGCAGAGCAGGTAAGTGATTCCAAAATTGCGGCAGGTACTAAAAATGCACCAACCGGCTTGGGCGCCTGGAGCACTTCTGATGTTTATATCGCAATGATATCACAGTATAGTAACGTTGTAAATGACGGAGGTAAATCCGAACTAACAATTTCAGCAAATTCCGGAGATTCAATCCGATGGGCCATGACAACATTTGGAAATAATGCTGATTATTCTGCATTTCTATATGCCAGTTCATTTAACCCGTCTGACGCAATTGTCCCGAACCCACTAACATATATCAATTCTCAAATTGAGGAGCATCTTCCAAATAACAGTGGTACCTTAACTCCTTTTACAAACAACATATATATTGCTCAGGGTACAGTTGTAAAAGTAGGTCTACAAGTTCAATATACGCTTTCGTTTCAATTAGTAGATAATTCAAATGGCAGCACAATTGGATATTTTTCTTGGGATCCGTTTATTCAGGTAAACCAAGGCTGATTAATCTAAATTACTTTTATAGGGGTTGTTATGAAATCATAACAACCCCTATAATTGTTTCTGCTCAAAGCCATGATGTAGTTTATATCTTGATACTGGTAAATAGACTTTACTGGCTAAATTTGAATCAAATTTTTTTAGTCCTCCCATATTTTCCTAAAGTATTTGCCTTTTAGATTTATAAAAGATAACTTTACTTTTTATGATACCCAAATCATGCTCCATGAAAGTAAAAACCATTATAATTTTAATAACAACCGGTATATTTATGTCGTGCCAAAGAGAAAACAAGGCAGAGACCATTGGCGATGATAATCCGCTGCTGGCCATGTGGGATACTCCGTATGGAGCTCCACCCTTTGATAAAATAGAGAACAAACACTACAAACCCGCCCTTGAAGAGGCAATGCGAATACAGCAGGCCGAGGTAGATGCCATTGCAAACAGCCATGAATTGCCTACATTTAAAAATACTATTGTAGCTCTTGAAAACAGCGGTACACTGCTTACCCGCATTAAAACCGTTTTTAACAACCTCAACACTGCCAATACTAACGATGAGCTACAGGCCATTGCCAAAGAAATGGCTCCGCTGCTCTCTAAAAACTACGACGACACCTACCTTAATGAAAAGCTGTTTGCCCGTGTAAAAAAAATATGGGATAAACAACTCTCGTTAAAACTCAGCACCGAAGACGCCAAACTTTTGGAGCGCAAATATAAAAGCTTTGTGCGAAGTGGTGCCCTGCTCGACGAAAAGCAAAAAGACAGGCTTAGAAAGATAAATGAAGAACTCTCTGTACTATCGTTACAGTTTGGAGACAATGTACTGGGCGAAACCAATAGCTATGAGCTTGTAATTAAAGACAAGGCAAACCTTGCCGGGCTGCCTAAAGAACTTGTTGATGCCGCCGCGCTCGAAGCCAAAGAGAAAGGTAAAGAAAACCAATGGGTGTTTACACTGCAAAATGCCAGCGTTATGCCTTTTTTGCAGTATGCAGATAACCGCGAACTCCGCAAAGAAATATGGACTGCCTATCAAAACCGCGCCAATAATGGCAACAAGCTAGACAACCGCATTGCCATAGTGCAAATGGCAAGCCTTCGTGCCGAAAAAGCCCAATTGCTGGGATACAAGAGCCATGCCCATTTTGTGCTCGAAGAGCGCATGGCCAAAACCCCCGAAGAAGTGTACAAACTTATCGACCAGATCTGGAAGCCTGCACTGGCTAAAGCTAAAGCCGAAGAAGCCGACATTAAAAAAATGATGGAAGCCGACGGTATTGCAGGCCCTGTACAGCCGTATGACTGGAGGTATTATACAGAAAAGATCCGCAGGCAACGATTTAACTTCGACGAGCAGGAACTTAAGCCTTACTTTAGCCTCGACAGTGTGCGCAACGGTATTTTTACTGTGACAGAAAAACTGTATGGGATTAAATTTAAACAGGTAAAGAACGTACCTGTTTATCATAAAGAGGTTACAGCATGGGAAGTTACCGAAGCAGACGGCAGGTTTATTGGCCTGTTGTATATGGATTTCTTTCCGCGGGCAAGCAAAAAAGGCGGTGCCTGGATGACTTCTTACCGCAAACAGTACAATACTGACGGTACACGCACTGCACCAATAATAAGCATAGTGTGCAATTTTACTAAGCCAACAGGCAACGAGCCTGCCCTGCTTACGTTTGACGAAACCACAACTTTTTTTCATGAGTTTGGACACGCACTGCACGGACTGCTGAGCAACGTTACTTATGAAACCTTATCGGGCACCAGTGTACCAACCGATTTTGTAGAGTTGCCTTCTCAGATAATGGAAAACTGGGCTGCCGAACCCGAAGTGCTTAAACTGTATGCCAAACACTATAAAACCGGCGAAACACTGCCTGATGAACTGATAGCAAAAATGCAACAGGCCGCCACTTTTGACCAGGGGTTTGCCACAGTTGAGTTTCTTGCTGCTACTTATTTAGATATGGCCTACCATACACGTTCTGAAGCCATGACCCAAAATATAGGCCCTTTCGAGGCAGAAGCCATGCAAAAAATAGGGCTTATACCGTCTATAATTCCACGATACAGGAGTACCTACTACAGTCACATTTTTAACGGCGGATATTCGGCCGGATACTACAGTTATATATGGAGCGGCGTGCTTGATACCGATGCCTTCGAAGCCTTCAAAACTACATCACTTTTTGACCCAGCGACGGCAAAATCATTCCGTACCAATATACTGGAACGTGGTTTTACTTTAGACCCGTCGCTGATGTACCGAAACTTCCGTGGTGCCGACCCGTCTATAGAGCCGCTATTAAGAAAGCGTGGCCTTCAGGAACAAGTTTTGATTAATGATAAGCTTTAAATCGTTTTTAAAATTGAAAGTTTATTACTAGAGATTTATAGCAACAACAAATTGTTGTTGCTATAAATCTTTGTTTTCTAAATATCTCTAAAGATCTAGTTGGGTATTTCTATTTCTTCCTGATCAATTTTATATGGCTCATAATCTTCTATTGGGGGTGGAGGTGGCGGAACATCATCCAAAGTATCAGATTTATTAACAGCAACTGCACCCATTATAAATCTTTCATTGTATGGTAGTGGCAAATCGATACTGTCATTATTAACACCTGTAATACTATCTACAACCACAACCTGCTCGATAGGCTGTTTGTTTCCGAAATCATCGGCACAGCTAAGAAGTGTTGTCCCCATGACAACTAATAGTGCAAGCATGAACATTCTCCTAAAACTGGTTTGAGTATATATAATTCTTTCCGGTACTTGTATAATTATACTCTCCAATTGGGTCTTCTTAAACCGCCCACACATTTTTTCCCCGGCATTGAGGTGAATATAAATAGCTATTTGGTCATTGGTCATACCACTAAAATCGGTCACGGTTTTTTGGCACTGTCCGCAAAATTTGCCCTGTGCATTTGGGGTCATATCCTCCCAGCTTTCATGGCATGGTGTAGGAATAGAAAGTTTAAAGTGGTTCATAGCTTCTAATGGATTGGTTGTTAAAACATAACGCTCTATTGTAACAGAATAGTGTTTAATTTTGAAAGAATTTTATTAATTTTTTAAACGCCATAGAGCATCCATTTTTTGTTCCTTGCCATGTATTAAGTATTTTTGAGATATGGAACAGCCCACACCTGAAAGGATAAAAGAAATATTCGATCCGTTTTACAAAGCCGATATAAATGTATGGGCAGAATTTTCTAAATGTGTACACCCACGCACTTTCGAAAAAAATGAAATTATAAAAGATTACCATAAAACTGAAAAATACATCAATATTGTTATTTCCGGATCGGTTGCTCATTTTGTCCTTGCAGATGAAAAAGATACGTGCATCAACCTGTACTACGAAAAGCAGTTTTTTAGCGACTACCTCTCATTCCTTACCCAATCGCCAACCGTTATAAAAACGCAGGCATTGGAAAATTCCGTTATCTGGTCGATAAGCCATACCGATTTAAATGAATTGTATGCAAGATCTAAAACCGGACTCGTTATTGGCAAAGCTATTTCAGATGCCATGTTTATTCGCAAACAGTTTGAGCAAATAAACCTTCTAACACTTTCGCCTACCGACAGGTATCTCAAACTTATTAAAGAACGCCCCGAAGTTTTCCAGAGAACATCTTTAAAAATTATTTGCTCATATCTTGGCATTACTGCCGAAAGCCTGAGCAGGATAAGGAAAAAAATATCCTAGAAATATCATTTCTTACCTTTCGTCAATTTTTTAGAAAAACCGTCTCTTTACCTTTGGCTTATAATTAAACCAAATACAAAAGATGAAAAACAAAATAAACTACACTGCTATTATTACCTTTTACGTTATTGCAGTTGCACTACGTTACCTTACTAACAAAACTGATATACTGAGCCCAATAGACAATGGCATTTTAAAGGCAATTTTACATGGCATTGGCCCTGCGGTAGGAGCAGTAGTAGTATTTACAGTTTTTAAAATAAAACCTGTTCTTAGCCTTAAAGGCAATTATAAAAAGCTGCTTACCCCATTCCTTATATTTTGGGCACTGCCTATAGTGTTAATTTTAGGAGCCGAATATTATACCAGTAAAACCGTTTCGTTTGCAACAGTTACTGCAATACTTATATATGGATTATTAGAAGAAATAGGATGGCGTGGCTTTTTGCAGCAGGAACTTAAATCGTTACCTCCATTCTTAAACATTTTAATTGTTGCGGTATTGTGGTTTGCATGGCATTTAAACTTCGAAATGACCAGCTCTAACATCATGTTTTTCGGAATTTTAGTTCTTGGAAGCTGGGGTATTGGTAAAGTGGCCAACAGTACCCACTCGCTACTTGCAGTATCGGCATTCCATTCGCTTAATAACTTTTTTGCCGAAATGAATTCGCTCAAAATAGCCATACTTATCACATTGTTGTCTGTTTGGGTAATTTCGCTGATAATCAAAAAAAGACAGTCTGTAAAAACCAATGCCGAACTGAAAACTGTGATTGAAAACTAAACGTTTACTCACTCACGATTTCTACCCGTCTTTGCACCTCATTGCCTGATTCGTCGGTAATGGTAATAGTATAGTTGCCCGTGTTTGCCTTTATCTGCATTTCATGAAAGGTTTGGGTTTCGCCCAGATATTTATCATTAAGATACCAAAACAGCCTGGCATTGTTTTGAGTATGGGCGGCCTTAACTATAAAAGGTTGCAGCCTGCCGTTAAAATCTTTAGTCAGGTATATTTTCCCATTCTCTTTTGGGTAGATAAAATCCATATAGGCACCAGAACCAGCTTCACAATCAGGCCTGAATGGAGGCAACGGCATGTAATCCATGTGCCCGCCTTTATAGTACCACTCCATTACAGGCGGCAGCACAAACCACGATCTTGTCTGCATTTTGTCGACACTCTCACAACTGCTGTTTACGCGATACCGCCCTGTAGAATCCAAATGTACCAATTTATGATACGGACATACGCTGGTTCGGCTACCTTTCAACGGAATCCACTGCTTTTCTGCCAGGCAGTATTCCCCTGCAATATGACCGCTCAATTTGCAAATATCTGCCTCTTCAAGGTCGTTAAGTGGTGCGGCAAACCAACGTTGACGCGGCAACAGGTTAAAAACATCAAATAAAACAGGTGCTGCACTGCCCACACCCGTAAGCGATGGCCTGCCCTCTCCCGATGCATTACCTACCCACACCCCCACCACATAGCGAGAGTTTGTACCAATAGCCCAGGCATCGCGGCTGCCAAAACTGGTTCCGGTTTTCCAGGCAATTTCTAAAGACGAATCATAAAAACGCCAAGCCTCATCGGCTTCAGGGCGGTTAACTTCTTTCATGGCATTATAGGTAAGCCATATAGAGCTTGCGCCAAGCTGTGGTTTATCGTAAACCTCTTTGCCAAAATCAGCACTATCAGATGAATCCCAATTCAGCTCGGCAAACTCATTGGTGTGGTATTTGGCATCGTGGGCAGTGAAATAATTAAGTGTAGAGGTCAGCCCGGCATATGTTCGGCACAGATCCCACAGGTTGCTTTCGGCACCACCAAGAATAAGCGACAACCCATAATGGTTGGGATGTTTTTTAATATCGCGCAGCTTAAAATGCTGCAACTGCTCATAAAATTTATATACTCCAAAATCTTTCAGCATCAGCACCGCCGGAATGTTAAGCGACCTTGATAGTGCACGTTGTGCAGGCACAGCACCATCATAAGTCAGTTCATAGTTTTTAGGGCTGTAGCCTGCAATCTGGGTGGGTACATCGGACACGAGTGTGTTGGGCAACAATTCGCCGGCATCGAGCATTGAGGCAAACAAAAAGGGTTTTAAAATACTGCCTGTACTTCTTGGGGCGGTAATAACATCTACATCTTTTTGGTGGGCGGCATCGGTTGGTGCATTGCCCACATAGGCAACAATGTTATGTGTTTGCACATCTATTACCAAAACGGCAAGGTTGTGTACTTCGGTTTGGCGGTATTCCTGATAATAGCGCGACGCAATTTGGTTTACACGGTTTTGCAACTCACTTTTTACGGTTGTTTTTATACGCTGCCCCTGTTTTGTTTTGGCTATGTGCTGTAATAAATGTGGTGCAGCCTGTGGCAAATTAAAAGGCTTTTGCGGCAGGGGTTCCTTTAACGAAAGTTCGTAAGTGGTTTTATCGATTATTGTTTCGTCGAAAAGTTTTTTGAGCAGGCGATTGCGCTTCTCGCGAAGTTTGATTTGATTTTTTCCCGGATAGATAAGTGCCGGTGCATTAGGCAATACCGCCAGTGTTGCGCTCTCTGCCCACGACAATTGCTGTGGCTGAACACCAAAATAACGCCACGAAGCCATTTGCAGTCCTACTACATTGCCTCCATAAGGCGCATGTGCGGCATACAGACCTAATATATCATCTTTGCTATGGCGAAATTCTAAACGGGTGGCGAGTATAATTTCTATAAACTTTTCAAAATAGCTACGCTTTTTATGTTCTCTACTAAGACGAATTACCTGCTGTGTTAGTGTGCTGCCACCCCGCACTACCCTGCCTGCATCATGGTTTTGCTTTACAGCTTTTGCGATGGCCACAGGATTAAACCCCGGATGACGGTAAAAATGCTGGTCTTCAAAATATACTATGCATTGCCTGAATTTGTATGGCACACTGTCCTGTGCAGGAAAACGCCATTGTCCATCTTTTGCAATACGTGCTCCCAAAAGTTCGCCCTCGGCACTTTCTATTACAGTGGCATAGGGAGTTTCAAAAAGTGTACGCGGAAGGCAAAAATAATAGGCTATCAATAATGCCGCAATTACACCCGACTTGATTTTGTTTGCCTTTACCCAATGCACAATGTACAGCCAAATGGCTGCTAAAAACCTGCGTATTTTGCCGGATAGCGATGCTGGATTCATGTATTTTTAAACGAAGAATAGTATTTGACGGCAGCACTAATATCGTAATTTTACTTGATAGAGAACGACATGGTTACTTTAAAAATGGCATTATCGGCAGCATCGCTGTAAGCATACCCACCATAACGGTAAAACACACCTGCCCCAAGCCCCAGATAACCTATATTAAGATAGTTGAATTTTAAAATGTTATCTACCTGCAGGCCTGTTTCAGAGAAAAATTTATCTTTTGTTTTATAGTTAATAAAACTGTGCCCTTCGGTATGCTTAAGGTTACCCCAACCAAAATTATTATGCAATACCAGTTGTGGTTGGAACCAGTCGGTTTTAAACAGCAAACCACCGAAATTGTGAGACGTAAACAGGTTTACATACCTGTCTGACAAAAATTCGTAAGGCCTTACCGTTTGAAATGTCCTGCGGATGATGAGCGGATATTTGGTATCATAACTTCCCTCGCCGGTAAACAGCATCCCGTAAGGCAATGCGCGATCTATATAACCGCCTTCTAATCGATAAGTAGTGCGCCCCACATTTTTTATAAGGAACGACTGCTCTACCGCTGCTTCAATTTTGTTGTACTCAAAGTTTCCATCAAAAGCACCTTTAAGCCCACGTGCATAGTGCAGGAATAACACAGGATAAACGGTTCCCATGCTTATGTTTTGCCCAAATCCTCCCACAATGCGCTCTTTAAATGCAAACTTAAGGTTAACACCAAGCTCTGTGTTATTATACTGAATGTATGTTTTGCCATTGTGTGTAAAAGCATAATTATACATAGGCGTGGTTCGTCCGGTAGTCAGTCCAATATTCCATTTGGTGTATCGCAAAGCCCTAAAGCCTACTTCGGCCCTGGCTTCCTGCACCCTGTCATATTGATAGCCCAGCAAAGCTCTTGTGTTGTAGGCATTCGGTACCGGAAACTTATAGCCATGCTTCCCGGTTTCGATAAGGTTATCCTGGTATTTTCCCCTAAACACAAACTCGTGTTTTTTTGACACCGTAAACACTGCTTCGCCACTGTATTTCCAGTCATGGTCTTCAAGGCCATAGCCTGCATAGCCACCTATTGAAACATTTTTAATTAGCTTATCGTTAGTGTAAAGCCCCAGCCCCGGCCTCCAGCCTTCGTAGCGGTTAAAAATAAACGCCTTTGTAATATCTACATCTATAAATCCCCAAGGAATGCGCCCTGTGGCAAGCTTTTCAGACAAGGTCATGAGCCTGTCAAAATTGTATTTCTGTCCCAGGCTGTCAATATATTTATAGGTATTCTGTTCATAAATAGTGAGAGGGTCTTTACGCACTCCTGCCCAATACAGGCTGTCTTTTTTCCCGGCATTGTCATCCATGTGTACTGCCTGGAGTGGAAAGTCACGCTTTCGCAATGGCGGATTTATCACTACATCGTCTATGTAACTTTTGCCTTCGGCAACCATTATGCCTAACGCTTTGTTCGGGCTTTCGGCAAAACTCAATACATAGTTTAATTGTTCCGGAAACCAGTAGCCATCTTTCAGACCGTACTGTTGTTGTATTTTTATATCTATTTTGCCTTTTTCATAGGGCGATGCTGTAACGTTTTGCACTGCATATTTATGGGTATTTATATACAGCAGCCCCGTTAACCCTTCAAAATTCTTTTTTGGCAAAGGTTTATAAGACAAAACATAAACCGTATCGTTGTTGGTATATAATGTATCCTGAATGGCAAACTTATATTTATTAAGGCTGCCTTTAGTGACTGGGTTGAGGTAGTTTACATTAAAAAAAGTAATGTTGTCTTTATAAAATGAAAACGGTTGCAGATCGGTTGCCAGGGATGCAAAATGCGGATCTTTTAAACCCGATGCCTTTGTAGCTATAACCTTCTCTTCGCTAATATCTGGGGCAATGAATTTCCGTTCTGATACCGACTCCATCATAAACAAATGCCCGTTTAATTTTTGCTTAAGTTTCAGGCTGTCTTCAGCCTTTTTAAACTTCATGTCAAAAACCACTTTGTTGTAAGTACGGCAGGTAAACGACGGAATATTCTCGGGGTCGTTAATATCTTTATTGGCAATAACCTTTCGCATTATGGCATTCGCCGGATTTTCTCCGCTGATAACTACCTCCTTTAGTTCATTAGAAGAAAACTCCAACCGAATATTCAGATTGAGCGGGTTGCCGTTCAGGATTAAGGTTTGCGTCTTGTAGCCTACATAACTACAGGTAAGCTTGGTTAGGGGCTTTGCAGATGTATAGGTAAACTTACCGTCTATATCGGCTGTAACCCCTGTTGTATTATTATCGTTGAAAACAACGCTGGCAAAAGCAAGGGGCTGTTTGGTAGCTGAATCGGTAATTGTACCGCTAACAGTTGTCTGGCTTATAACTGATGACGAAACAAGCAGGCATAAAAACAACAGCTTCTTTTTAAGAAGAGGTAACGATGATTTTAAAAACATTATAGTATAAGATTGATTGATGTAGTTATACTACGCAATTTTATACAAAAAATTGTACAAAAACTGCAATCCAACACAAAATCCCTCTTATTTTACAAAGTTTTGGTTGTTTTAATATCTACCAGCTACCTCCTGCACCACCGCCACTAAAGCCGCCGCCGCCAAAACCACCACCAAAACCACCTCCGCCTCCGGAGCCAAAACCACCGCCAAAGCCGCCACCCCTTCCGGAGCTCCTGCCCAGGCTGCCTAATATCATTCCTGTAAGTATAGAGTCGGCAATATCGCCGCCGCCACGGCCACCATTACCACCACGGCCACCACCGCCCCTGCGCGACAGGAACGATATAACAACAATAATTATAATGATAAAGAAAACTAATATACCTGCGGCACCGCCACCGTCATTGCCGCCATCACTGCCCTTGCGGGTGCCTTTATATTTCCCGGCAAGCATTTTTATAATTGCGTCGGTACCTTTATCAAGTCCATTATAATAGCTTCCAGCTTTAAATTCAGGAATGATAACTTCACGTGTCATTTCACCCACCTGGCCTGCAGTAAGCCGGTCTTCTACACCATAGCCGGGAGAAATCCATATTTGACGCTCTTTTTCTGCCAGTAAAATAAACACACCATTATCTTCTTTAGAAGATCCTCCCACTCCCCATTCCTGACCCCATTTTGGTGTAAGCAGCCCTATGTTTTCGCCCTTGATTGTAGGTGCAATGGCAATAACAATTTGTGTTGAGGTGCTGTCGGCATAGTTGATTAGCTTGCGCTCCAATTGCTGTTTTTCAGCTTCGGGCAGCAATTTGGCATAATCGTAAACGCTGGTCTGGAAATCAGGCTTTGGCGGAATATCAAACTGTGCAAACCCCGCCTGCGGAAACGCGAAGCAAACGAGTAGCAACAGTATAAATGCGGTATGTATTTTTTTCATTATCCTTTAGATATGGTATCCGGAAGTTCGTTCTTGTCGTCATCGGCATACGGAAAGTAATGCTTAAGCCTTTCGCCTGCGCGCAATATGCCTGCCACAAGCCCTTCGGCAAACAAGCCCTGTTTAAAATGATCTATAACAGTATCTTTAGTACAATCCCAAAAATCATTCTCTACAGCCTTATCAATACCTTCATCGCCCACAATGGCAAACGACTTATCTGCAACGCCCACATAAAACAACACCCCGTTACGGGCGGCGGTTGCATGCATGCCTAAAGCAAGAAAAACCTCCTGTGCCCTTTCGAGCGGAGGTTTTTCAGAATGGTTTTCTATGTGCACCCTTATTTCGCCCGATGTGTTTTTCTCGGCCTGCCCAATAGCTGCAACAACAGCCTCTTCCTGTGCAGGGGTTAAAAATTCGGTTACTTCGGCCATGGGGCTATTTTATATTAAATTCTACATCTACTGGTTTATCGGCACCCTCAACTGCATTAAAGTATGGTTTCTCTTTATATTCGCCAACGAACATAGAGTTAGGGAATTTCAGCACGTAATTATTATAATCCTTAACGGTTTCATTATAGCGGTTTCTTGCCGTTTGTATTGTATTCTCTGTTGAGGCAAGTTCGTCCTGTAATTTCAAGAAGTTTTGGTTTGACTTCAGGTCAGGATACCTTTCTACAGTTACGTTACCTATAAGCTTATTAACCGACCCCATAAGTTCTGATTGTGCTTTTGCAAATGCCGCAAGCTGCTCCGGTGTGGCGTTAGATGGGTCTACCTGCACAGAATTTGCCTTAGAGCGTGCCTCGGTAACCTCTACAAGTGTGCTTTTTTCAAAATTTGCTGCGCCCGATACTGTTTTTACAAGGTTGCCTATAAGGTCGTTCCTGCGCTGGTAAGAAGTGTTAACATTACCCCATGATTCGGCAACATTTTGATTTTCCGCAATAGCGCCATTTTTAACTTTCATAGACCAAAAAAAGCCTATTACAATTATTGCTACAATAATAAGTACGGGTATTAACCACTTTTTCATTTTTCTATTTTTTAGAGTTCGTTTTTAATGTTTGTCAACTGGGTTTTTATAGCTTCTAATTTACGGATAATTTCAAACTTATCCAGCGTTTTTTTCTGTCCTTCCTTCAGGTGTACTTTTGCCCCTTCGAGCGTAAACCCACGCTCTTTAACCAAGTGATAAATAAGTTGCAGGTTTTTTACATCTTCCGGAGTAAACATACGGTTGCCCTTGGCATTCTTCTTAGGCTTAAGGATGTCGAACTCCTTATCCCAAAAGCGAATTAGGGATGCGTTAACATCAAAAGCCTTAGCGAGTTCGCCTATACTGTAGTATCGTTTTTCGGGCAGGTCTAAATGCATTAATCGAGGGATTGGTTTTCCTGGTTAGCTAATTTAGAAATTAAAATGTATTCTTTAGCAGAAATATTGCCGTAATAAAAATTTAACGGGTTTACCACAGGTCCGTTCTTGTGCACTTCATAGTGCAGGTGAGGTGCTTCGCTGCGCCCTGTACTGCCTACATAGCCAATAACATCACCGCGTTTTACCCTTTGCCCGGCCTTGGCCTTGTAGCGGCTAAGATGCCCGTAAAGTGTTTCATAACCATAGCCGTGGCGGATAACAATATGGTTACCGTATCCGGACGCGCGTGCATCGGCAATTGTTACCACGCCATCTCCGGTCGCATAGACAGGCGTGCCGGTGCGGGCAGAAAAATCCATCCCGGCGTGAAACTTACGCACCTTTGTAAAAGGATCGGTCCTGTATCCAAAACCCGATGCCATGGCACGCAGGTCTTCGTTCTTTACAGGCTGAATGGCCGGAATAGCGGCCAGCAGTTTTTCTTTGTCTTTTGCAAGCTTGGCTATCTCATCCAGCGATTTGCTTTGTATAACCAGTTCCTTTGCCAGTACGTCGAGCCTTTTAGTAGTACCCTCTACCAGTTGCGAATTGTTGTAGCCCTCCAGCCCCTTGTATCGGTTTACCCCTCCAAATCCTGCCTTGCGCTGCTCTTCGGGTATTGGTGTACTGTTAAAATAAGTGCGGTACAGGTTGTTGTCGCGCTCCTCTACACTGCCCAATGCCTCTTCTATAAGGGCAGTCTTGCGGTTAAGGAGTTCGTACTGAATTTTCATATATTCTATTTCCCTTGCCTGCAGCCTGTCTTTGGGCGTTTCGAAAAAAGGAGTATTTAACAGCACTACAAAACACAAAAAGCCAAACAGCGCGGCTGCGGCAATAAACAGCACCACAACACCTATTTTTTTCCCCTTCCTGGTCTTTATCTTAGTAAAGGCCAGCTTTTCGGAATCGTAATAATATTTTGCCTTCGCCATGTTCTTAAATTATTCTATTTTTGCAGCTTACGGTAAATGCTTTAAACTGTAAAACCATAAACGCACAAATGTAAGAAATGTTACGGTTTTACGCTCATTTTTTGATGTATAAAGGCACTAACCACAGTTGATACAGAACATAAAACAAACTTTCATACCCATGAAAAGCCAGGATATAAGAAAACAATTCCTACAATTTTTTGCCGACAGGGGCCACCTTATCGTGCCTTCTGCTCCCATAGTTACTAAAGACGACCCTACCCTGATGTTTAACAACAGCGGTATGGCCCAGTTTAAAGAATATTTTTTGGGCAATGCCATACCTAAAAGCAACCGTATTGCCGATACCCAAAAATGCCTTCGCGTGAGCGGAAAGCACAACGACCTTGAAGATGTAGGCTTTGATACCTACCACCATACCATGTTTGAAATGCTGGGCAACTGGAGCTTTGGCGATTATTTTAAAAGGGATGCCATTAACTGGGCATGGGAACTGCTAACGGAAGTATATAAAATTCCGAAAGATATATTGTATGTTTCGGTTTTTGAAGGCAACCCCGAAGAGGGTGTGCCGTTTGACCGGGAAGCGTATGATATTTGGAAAGAACTGATAGATGAAGACCGCATATTGCTGGGCAATAAAAAAGACAACTTTTGGGAAATGGGCGACCAGGGTCCGTGCGGACCGTGCTCTGAAATTCACGTAGACATCCGCAGTGCCGAAGAGAAAGCTTTGGTATCGGGCAAAAGCCTTGTAAACAACGACCACCCACAGGTTGTAGAGATATGGAACAACGTGTTTATGGAGTTTAACCGCAAGGCCGATAAAAGCCTTGAGAAACTGCCTGCACAACACGTAGATACCGGTATGGGCTTTGAGCGCCTTTGTATGGTATTGCAGGGTGTTACGTCTAACTATGATACCGATGTTTTTACACCGCTTATCGAAAAAATTGAAAGCCTTACAGGCAAAAAATACACTATAAAGGCGGCTAACGAAACCGAAGACAAAACCAATATTGCCATTCGCGTTATTGCCGACCACGTTCGTGCCGTGGCTTTTGCCATTGCCGATGGTCAGCTGCCGTCTAACGGTGGTGCGGGCTATGTCATCCGCAGGATATTAAGGAGGGCTATCCGTTACGGGTTTACGTTCCTTGATACTAAAGAACCGTTTATTAACCAGCTTGTGGCGGTGCTTGCTGCACAAATGGGTGAATTTTTCCCTGAGATTAAATCGCAACAAGCATTGGTTACTAATGTGATTCGTGAGGAAGAGGCCTCGTTCTTAAGAACGCTTGACCAGGGATTACAGTTGCTTGACAACGTAATTACCCAGACTGAAGGCAAGGAAGTAAGTGGTGCAAAAGCTTTTGAACTGTATGATACTTTTGGCTTTCCGGAAGACCTTACGGCGCTTATCCTTAAAGAAAAAGGATATACGTATGATAAAGACGGTTTTGATGCCGAGCTTAAAAAACAAAAAGACCGCAGCCGTGCTGCAAGCGAAGTAGCTAAAGACGACTGGGTTACCCTTGTTGACGGCAATACCGAAAGTTTTGTGGGCTATGACCAGCTTGAAAATGAGGTTAACATTACACGCTACCGTAAAATAGATTCTAAAAAGGACGGATTATTATATCAGATAGTGCTTGACGCTACACCATTTTACCCTGAAGGCGGCGGCCAGGTGGGCGATAAAGGCGTACTGAAATCGGCCAATGAAAGCATTGAAGTTATTGATACTAAAAAAGAGAATAACCTTATACTGCATATTACAAAATCGCTGCCGGAAAACGTAAATGCTGCCTTTACTGCTGTAGTAAACGAAACGCTAAGGGACGAGTCGCAAAGCAACCATACCGCTACGCACTTACTGCACCAGGCATTGCGTACTATATTGGGCACGCACGTAGAGCAAAAAGGATCATTGGTTAGCCCTAACTACCTGCGTTTTGACTTTTCGCACTTTAGTAAAGTAACCGACGAGCAGCTTAAAGAGGTAGAAGATTTTGTAAACGCCCGCATACAGGAACACCTACCGCTTATAGAGCGCAGGAATATTCCGTTTAAACAGGCGGTTGAAGAAGGTGCCATGGCATTGTTTGGCGAAAAATATGGCGACAGTGTACGTGCTATTAAATTTGGCGACAGTATGGAGCTTTGCGGCGGTACGCACGTAAAAAACACTGCCGATATATGGTATTTTAAAATTATCAGCGAGGGTGCTGTAGCGGCCGGCATACGCCGAATTGAAGCGATAACCGGAACTGCGGTTAAAAATTTCTTTGCTGCACAGGAGCAAACTCTCGACGAAATTAAGGCTACGCTTAAAAATCCGCAGGACACTTTAAAAGCAGTGGTGTCTTTACAGGACGAGAATGCAAAACTTAAAAAACAGGTAGAGGCATTGCTTCGCGATAAGGCTAAAAACCTTAAAGGCGAACTTGCTGCCGAACTACAGCAAATAAACGGGGTGCAGTTCCTTGCAAAACAGGTGGCACTTGACCCTACTGGGGCTAAAGACCTTGCTTACGAACTGGGCGCTCTTGGCACGAACCTTTTTATTGTGCTTGCTACTGCCGAAGATAACAAACCTATGCTTACCTGCTACATCTCTAAAGAGTTGGTAGCCAAAAAAGGCTTTAATGCAGGTGCTGTGGTTAAAGAGCTTGGCAAATACATTCAGGGCGGCGGCGGCGGCCAGCCTTTCTTTGCTACTGCCGGAGGTAAAAAACCGGAGGGTATTGCTGAGGCACTGGCAGCAGCGGTGAATTTTGTGAAGTAAGAAGTTTTGTGAAAGATTTTTTCTCGCAAAGGCGCGAAGGCGCAAAGCTGTATGGATAAATATTGCACATACAGGCGTTACATAAGTCGCAAAGATTAAAATGCTAAAGCATTTTTGGAGCCGGATAGCATGAGGGTAACGTTCTCGAAAATTACGAAGTAATTTACTTTGCGCCTTATTAAACGTTAGCTTTATGATAACAGTTTACACATACAGCTTTGCGCCTTCGCGCCTTTGCGAGAAAATAAAATATTGAGAAAAATGTCACGCAAAGCCACTTTGATAAATAATTGCTTATGAAGTCTGTTTAAAAGTCGCAAAGATTAAAATGCTAAAGCATTTTTTTAAGCCTGTCGGCTTTGCATTCTTAAGAAATTACGAAGTAATTTACTCTGCGCCTTATTAAACGTTAGATTTATGATAACAGTTTATGCATACAGCTTTGCGTCTTCGCGCCTTTGCGAGAAATAAAATTAAATAGTTCCCATGACTGAAAATGAGATTTCTAAAATAATCGTTGACACTTGCTACAGGATACATGTCAAACTTGGTCCCGGTCTTTTAGAAACAGTTTATGAAACTATTTTATACTATGAGTTAACCAAATTGGGTTTAAAAGTTGAGCGTCAAAAAGCATTACCGTTATTTTGGGATGATTTAAAAATGGACGTGGGTTTTCGGGCTGATCTTATTGTTGAAGATAAAGTTATAATAGAAATTAAATCGGTAGAACAGCTTAATTCTGTCTGTTTAAAACAAGTGCTAACGTATCTTAAAATTACAAACTGTAAGTTAGGGTTGCTGGTTAATTTTAATGAGGAACTGATTAAAAACGGAATTACAAGAATTGTAAATAATCTCTAAATTTGATTTCTAACTTTATTATTACAAATAACAGTCCACATTGACAGATAAATATACCAGCTCCAAAATAGTAGCTATATCTTTCCTGCTCCAAATTTTTGTGGTGCTGATACACTCTATAAATCTCATTTTTAATTTTGGTGAAGAAAGCCTTAAAGCCCAAAGAACACTAAATTCTTTCACACAAAACTTTATCAGTAAAGGTTTGACAAATATTGCGGTGCCAATGTTTTTTATTATTTCCGGGTATCTGTTCTTCTGTAAAATTAAAACGGGTACCACAACAGAGTTTAAAGATAAATTTAAAAATAGGTTTAAAACACTCGCCATCCCGTACTTATTTTGGTCGCTATCCGGCATTTTGCTTTTTTTTATTCTCCAGTCTTTTCCGTTTTCAAAACCTTTCTTTACAAAAGATCTTGTTCAGGATTATGATTTTGACAAGTGGATACGAACCCTATTTTATTTACCCATAGCCGCACAACTATGGTTCATCCGCGACCTGATTGTTCTTATAATAATCAGTCCGCTGTTGTATAGGTTACTAAGTTTAACCCCAAAAGCAATCCTTCTATTTAGCTTTGTATTTTGGTGTTCCAACACACGGATATATTTATTTTCTCCCGAATCGTTACTTTTCTTTCTTATAGGGAGTTATTGGGGTATAAGTAAAATCAGTCTTCAAAATTTACCGCGTGTAAAAAACAGCACGCTTTTATTAGTGCTCTGGATAGTATTAATAACTGTAAAAACGCTGTTAACCGAAAATCATTTCCATATAAAATGGATGGTTATATTGCTGAACAAAGCAAGCATAATTACGGGCATTATTGCACTTTGGTATTTCTACGATATTCTTTATAAAGATGTCGATATTACCCAAAAAAGATATTACGTCCTTTTTAAATATTCGTTCTGGATATATGTTGCCCATCAGCCACTACTTAATATTATTAAAAAAGCATTATTATCGGTTATGGGTTTTACAAACACTACTTCGTTTATTGTCTATCTTGCAGCGCCTTTAATAACCTTACTCATAATTATACCCACAGCAATACTGTTAAGAAGATATGTACCTAAATTCTACTTTTTTACGACAGGCGGCAGATAATATAGTTTTGTAACTTTGCTATATAAACTTTGTAAAGCCACCGCATGCTGTTTTCTACACCAATACCTATTACAGAGGGCGAACATAAAATAAGCCATACCTCACGAGTGCTGTCTTTAGGATCGTGCTTTGCAGTTAATATAGGGCAAAAACTGAACTATTTTAAATTTCGCAACACTATCAATCCGTTTGGTATACTGTTTCATCCTCTGGCGTTAGAAAAGTTTGTTGGATATTCCGTAAACCAAAAAGCATTTACTGAAGAAGATCTTTTTTATCACAACGAGCGTTGGCACTGCTTTGACGCCCACTCTGACCTGAGTCATTCTGACAAAGACGTTTTACTGGCTAACCTGAATACCGCTACCTCCTTAGCCCATGCCGAAATAAAAAAAGCAAGCCATATTGCTATAACCCTCGGAACGGCATGGGTGTATCGTTACAACACCACCAATCAGTTTGTTGCCAATTGCCACAAAGTACCTCAAAAGGAATTTACTAAAGAACTGCTTAACATACAGGCAATAGAACAAAGTTTAAATAATATTATTGATATGATTGCAGAGGTAAACCCCAAGGTGCAGTTAATATTTACCATATCTCCTGTGCGCC
The DNA here is from genome assembly GCF_009826935.1 of Flavobacterium sp. Sd200. GTDB lineage: Bacteria > Bacteroidota > Bacteroidia > Flavobacteriales > Flavobacteriaceae > Flavobacterium. The sequence continues at coordinate 23,491 of NZ_WUMN01000009.1, read as the reverse complement.
ACATTAAAGATGGTTTTACTGAGAACCAATGGAGCAAGGCTAACCTGATCTCGGCCTTACATCAAACAATAAACCGTAAACTACAAACATCAAACTGTAATTACTTCCCATCATACGAAATCGTAATGGACGAACTGCGCGATTACCGCTTTTATGCCGAAGATATGATCCACCCGAACCAAACTGCCATTGACTATATTTGGGAACGGTTTACAAAGGCCTGGGTCGACGAGGAATCTCAAACTATAATGAAAACCGTTGATGGCATACAAAAAGGTTTACAACACAGATCTTTTAATCCCGATGGTGAACAGCATAGAACATTTCTATCTAAATTGACTGATAAGATTGCCTCGTTGCAAAAACAGTATCCGCACATTACTTTTTAGGTTTACCCTAACACGGTTCTATTATAAATATTCTTACATTTAAAAATAAAAACCCAATGGTAAAAAAAGTACTTATAGTTGTGGTTATTATTGTGGTGGCAGTACTTGCTTTTCGTTTTTGCGAATTTAAAAAAGACGATACTGAGCGTACTACCATAGAAGAAACTGCGCTTATACAAGAGCAAATCAAAAACGTAGGGAAACTCGTGGTTACCGAAGGTCATTTTAGCGAAGTACTAACCTATAAAGACCAGCAAAAATATTTTATGGATATGATGTCTTTTGAAAAAAAGGCTATTGTTATTGTAAATGCAGATGTTACCGTAGCCTACGACATGAGTAAAATTGAGTATGATATTAACGAGGCTACAAAAACCATTACCATTAAAAATATACCTAAAGAAGAAATTAAGATAAGCCCTGACATTAAATTCTATGATGTACAGCAAAGCCAGATGAATACTTTTAGCGGAGACGATTACAACAAAATAAACAAGACTGCAAGGGAAAACATCAGTAAAAAAATCGAGAAATCTACTCTGAAGAGCAATGCCCAAAACAGGCTTTTAAGCGAACTTTCTAAACTTTTGATACTAACCAATACCATGGGATGGACGCTGCAATATAACGGCGAACAGGTAAATAACGAAAGTATAAATACGTTACTGTAAAAAGCACGAATTTCACAAATCGCCCGGATTGAATCCAGTTTGATCTGTGAAATTCATAGCTAAGCAATAGACAAAAATTAGTTCACGTTTTCTTTTTCAAATATAAGTTCGAGGCCACCCTCAATAAGGTGCGCTATTTTGTTACGCCTTACTTTAAGTTCGTCAAGATATTTTAAAACCTCATCCAGTAATTGGGTTCTACCCTGTTCATTCAACAGCTCGGCTATCTCTACCGACAGTAACCAATCATCAGGATGGTTTTGTTTAAGCAACATAAACAGGCTTTCAAGAATACCGGCATCGTCTTTACCTTCCCTTACATTACGAACCTGCAGGTATAGCTTCTCAAGTTCTTCACGCTCTTCCGAACGCTTTGCCTTAATGGTTTTTGTAGACGGCACATGCGATATCATATCGAAGCTGTTAACATCGGCCGGACCGGAAAAAGCAGAGATCACTTTTTTGCCTACAGCCATATCATAAATACCCCACTCTGGCCTGAACAGTACTGTACCATTATGGGTAACAGTACAGTCTTTAAAACTTATAAGTATAATTTTACCCTGTATATTTCGGGTACCTGTAATAATCTCTCCGTTAACAGTTATACCACCCTCAAACTCTAGTGTAACACGCTCCCCCTCATAAATAGCATAAGCTTTAAGGTCGCGCGGACTCATATCTTCAATAGCAAGATTAATACCATGCAGTTTACCAACAGGGCTGCCAAAACCTTCAGCATGATAATCAGTACTATGCCCTACTAATTCTTTTTCGCGATAAGAAAGGGCTGTCTTTCCTGTAGTTTGTATGTAAATAGGTTTGCCGTTTTCTTCTATAACATTAGTAAATACACCCGAAACCTGCAAACCTGTGCTTAGTTCAACCGTACCCAACGCTTTAGAATTTATAAGCTTTTCTACACCCGAAAGACCTCCGGTGCGTAGTGCCATGGTATTGGCAAACTCTTCGAGTACCTGGCTCAAATAGGCAAAATCCGGTGTAACATAAAGTTGGGGCTGCAGTTTTGTAATATCAAAACCCTGATAGGCAGCTTCAATGCTGTAAGGCAGTTTTTTTACATTATCGGTCATGCACCAGGCACTCTCTCCAATAGAAGACAACAGCCCTGCACCATATATTTTAGGATTTTCGGCAGTGCCAATAAGTCCGTATTCTACCGTCCACCAGTGCAGGTTTCTAATAAGTGCCATTTCAGATGGTTCAACGGGAGCATTCTGCAATTCGTCTACCTTTTTCTCTACAGCATCAATTTCGGCCTGTGGTGTTCCTTCGGCTTCTTTAAGTATTGAAAGCAGCCTTATAGCTTCGTATATTTCATAATCATGTGCCGACGATATAGCTTTACAGCCTATCTCGCCAAAACGCCTTAAATATTCGGCATACTCCGGATTGGCAATAATAGGGGCATGGCCCGCGCCCTCATGAATAATATCGGGCGCAGGAGTATATTCTATGTGCTCAAGCTGACGAATATCCGAAGCAATAACAAGCACATTATATGCCTGAAATTCCATGAACGCATTAGGAGGAATAAACCCGTCTACCGCAACTGCAGCCCAGCCAATTTCCTGCAATATACGGTTCATGCCATACATGCTGGGTATGCTGTTTATTTCGATGCCGGTTTTTTTTAGCCCGTCAAGATAAGAGCTGTGCGCCACACGGCTAAGGTAATTTACATTTTTGCGCATTACATAACGCCACACCGCCTGATTTATAGGAGTATAATCGCTGTAATCCTGTGGCTTTATAAACTGTCTTAAATGCTTAGGCAGCCTTTCTATAAGTGGATTGCTAATGATAGATGCGCTCATAAAATATGAATTTTAATACTACTGTAAAATTACGGATTTGTTATGTAATATTAGCAAATCGTAAAGTTTATAATTTAATTTTTAGCACAATAAAGTTTAAACTGAGAATAGTACAACGCAAAAGCCATGCTTTTGGCATGGCTTTATGTTATAGACTAAAAGTAAAATTATTGCCTTAACAACTTTTCTACTTTCGCACCTTTATCGGTAGTTACTTTTACAAAGTAAATGCCTGAAGCACGGTTAGAAATATCGATCGTTGCACCATGAACAGCCTGCAATAACCTGCCCTGAACATCATACAACTGTACAGACCTGATCTCTGACTTTGCTGTAATCTTTATAACACCGTCAGTCGGATTTGGAGCAACGGTTATAGAATTGTCTGTTGCGAATTTGCCTGCATTCAGAATAGCAAACGTAGTGGTAGCTTCGTTCGTTACAATAGGCCAGTTATAGTCAAAGAAAATATCGGCCTGCTGTGTAACACTACTATTTACCGCAAGGGTTTCCAGTGTTTTTATTTTAAAGGTAACATTACCCTTACCCTCACCCGGTAGTTGTATATCATCAAAATAGAACTCTACTTTGTTGCCTGTTACTCTTGCTTCCATTGGGTGAGAGGCATACAATACCTGCAATGTGCTTAGGTCATATTTTGCAGTATCTATAACGTCTTTAACCACAATAAAGGTTGCAGGGGCAGTGCCTGTATTCTCAAAGTTAATGTTATAATGCAGGTACTCTCCTATTTTGTCAGGACTAACTGTTGCACCTTCAAGGCAGGTAATATCGTTAGGATCATAAGAGCCTACAACAACCTGATCAAAATTAAATACATTATCATACGGTGTTTCATCACCTGTTGATGGGGTAATAGTTGCCGTAAAGTTTAATACATCACCAATATTTACAGCCGGCGTTTCCATGGGGCTGTTTACATTAAGGGTAACATTTACGGCACGGGTTTCAAACGGCAGCAGGTCAGAATAACCAAACGTTACAGAGCCTGCAGACGTAACTGATGGTGTTTGTGATGCCGTAACATAATCAAGCACAGCAGCATCATAAGTAAGAGTCACATTACCGGACAGTGCTTGATTACCCTTGTTTTTATATATAATTTGATACTCGGCATCAAAACCCGGACGGGCAGGAACTAATGATGAAATTATAACCTCAGCATCATTATGCACACCATTAGCAGTTACACAAAAGTTTTGGGTTGTCGTATTGTTATTGTTATCTGCAAAAGTTACTGTAGCAGGTGTGACAGTAAACCAGTTGCTTTCAAATTGCGGGGTAAGGGTAAATGCACCTACCTGAGTATAAAAGTTGTAAGTGCCATTTGAAGTAAACGAAATACCTGAAATTTCACCGCTAATTTCAACAGCCACTAAAGACACAGGCAAATCATTAGCATCGCAACCGTTGTTATCTGCATCAAAAAATACAGTCCCCGTAATTGTGTTATGATTTCCTCCCGGAGTAAAATCACAATAGGTACTTAAAACCACATTCTCTGCTAAATTTATAAAATTATCAGCTTCCCCCTCATCTATACAAACAAATATTTTATTGCTTACTGGCTGAATATCATTTACATAAAAGCTAAAATCAATAGTATAGTTTGCGTTTCCGTTCTTTAAATTTAAATATACGTCATCTAAAAAATTTCTTAATTCAATTGCCAGTAGGTTTATATTGCTACATCCGCTCAAATCTATATTTGTAAGGCTACTGGAAATAAGTTGAAAATTGTTTAACGATGGCTGAACACCCAATTCTAATGATGTAAGAACATTAAGATATTGTAAAGAAACTTCATTAAGGTTTGGTGAATCAGACAGATCAAGACTTGATATCGGATCTCTAAGAATAGCTATTCTACTTAAACTTGTCAATCCTGTTAGATTTATACTTGTAATCCTGCCAATCAAATCAAGGCTTGTTAAATTGGACAGCCCTGTTAAATCAACCGAAATATTATTCATTATACTCAAATGTAATGTTCTAAGATTATTAAATGACTCTATACCTTGCAGAGAAGTAAGGGTGGTGGCTGGAGAAGTTGATACATTTAAACTTGTAACCTCAAGTGCCTCAGACACCTGAATCTCTCCATCATTATTTGTATCTATTGACAACTGGTCACTTAACAAATAATTTTTAAAATTCACATCAGGAATATTCACAATTTGCGCACCTGCAATTCCTGAGACCATCAGGAAAAACATAAAGAATAAAGTTTTTTTCATAAGCAATTTATTAGCGTTTTTAATAAAAGATGAAAAAACTTACTAAAGGTTGCGTTAAAAAAACAAAAAAAGACCCGCTTTCGCGAGTCTTACATGTCAATATTGCATTTCTATTATTATTTATCCTTTTGTGGTGGGAATTTAGCAACTATCTCAGCAACAAATTCGTTTATACGTTCCTGCTTTTTGTTACGGTCCTGAGTCAATACCCCGGTGCCTATGCCCTGCCAAACCAGTTCTTTTTTAGAAGCATCTATAAGATCTATATATAATGTACCTTCGGTGTGGGTGCTTACACTGTTGTAGTTTCCACCCCAACCCCAGGGGCCGCCCCAACCCCAACCGGGTCCCCAGCCATAACCATAATATCCCATTCCGTAGCCGCCCCAATTGTTTACATTAACCTCTTTATTGGCTTTAGTAAAAAAGTTAACCAGTACATCGGGCTTTTCACTTTTAGTGAAACCTTTTTTCTGCAACTCTGCATCGAGGGCTTTTAATATGCGCTTCTTGTCAAGGTCAGATATTTCGGCCTTATCTACCCCGTCTTTAAGGTAACCATAGGTTTTATATTGCGTAAAATCGACAGACTCATCATAATCTGTAGCCACACGCACAGAACTGCACGAAGCCGCCAGCGCAGTGATAAATAAAACTGAGAGCAATTTTATAGTTTTCATGATCGTAGTAAAAAGTTAATTGTTTTCATAATTCATAGCAAAGCACCAACAGCATTTACAATTATACCTTTTAAAATGCTCTAACCAAGCAAAGTGTCGTCTACCACATTTGGCAATGTAACCTTGAGTAGCGGCTGGTGTTCCATGGCACGTTTTATAGCAAAAACCGCCCCATCGTTCCTTGCCCAGCTACGTCTTGCAATACCGTTATTAACATCCCAAAAAAGCATTGATTCTAAACGTCTTGATGCTTCGTTAGAACCATCAAGAACCATACCAAAGCCACCGTTTATAACCTCTCCCCAGCCCACACCGCCGCCGTTGTGTATGCTTACCCAGGTAGCACCCCTAAAGCTATCGCCAATAACGTTTTGTATGGCCATATCGGCTGTAAAGCGCGACCCGTCATAAATATTAGATGTTTCACGATAAGGTGAGTCGGTACCGCTCACATCGTGGTGGTCACGGCCTAAAACAACTGCGCCAATTTCGCCCTTGGCAATGGCTACGTTAAAGGCACGGGCAATGTTTATGCGCCCTTCGGCATCGGCATACAAAATGCGTGCCTGAGACCCCACTACCAGCTTGTTTTGCTGTGCGCCCTGTATCCATTTTATATTGTCCTGCATTTGTTGTTTGATCTCATTGGGAGCAGTTTGCGCCATTTCTTCAAGTACTGCTGCCGCAATAGCATCGGTTTTTAAAAGATCCTCCGGTTTGCCCGATGTACACACCCAACGAAATGGCCCAAAACCATAGTCAAAACACATGGGTCCCATAATGTCCTGCACATAGCTTGGATATTTAAAGTCGATGCCGTTTGGTGCCATAATATCGGCTCCGGCACGCGACGCCTCTAAAAGAAACGCATTACCATAATCGAAAAAGTAAGTACCCTTAGCCGTATGTTTATTGATAGCATCAGCCTGACGACGCAATGACTCCTGTACTTTATCTTTAAATGCTTCAGGGTCGTTAGCCATCAGTTCATTAGATTCTTCTAACGACAAACCTACCGGATAATATCCACCCGCCCATGGGTTGTGCAACGATGTTTGGTCGCTGCCAAGATCTATATATATATTTTCGGCATCAAATTTTTCCCATACGTCTACCACATTTCCCTGATAGGCAATAGAAACTACCTCTTTATTTTCTTTAGCTGTTTTAACTCTTTGCACCAAGGCATCAGCATCCGTTATTACCTCATCTACCCACCCCTGGCTGTGACGTGTGTTTACCGCTTTAGGATTAACCTCTGCACACACAGTTATACAGCCTGCAATATTACCGGCTTTTGGCTGTGCACCACTCATACCGCCAAGACCGGAGGTTACAAACAATTTGCCTTCTAAACCTTCACCGTTTTTAGCTATTTTACGTCCGCCGTTCAGCACTGTAATAGTTGTTCCGTGCACAATGCCCTGAGGGCCAATATACATGTAGCTACCTGCCGTCATTTGACCATATTGCGATACACCAAGCGCATTAAATTTCTCCCAGTCATCAGGCTTGGAATAGTTAGGGATAACCATACCGTTTGTTACCACAACCCTTGGCGCTTCTTTATGCGACGGGAATAACCCCATGGGGTGACCGCTGTACATTGCCAGCGTTTGCTCCTCTGTCATCTGGCTAAGGTATTGCATGGTTAGCAGATACTGCGCCCAGTTGGAAAATACCGCCCCATTGCCGCCATACGTAATCAACTCATGCGGATGCTGCGCCACGGCAGGGTCAAGGTTGTTTTGTATCATGAGCATTATGGCCTTTGCCTGCTCACTGTTACCGGGATATTCATTTATTGGCCTGGCATACATATCATAATCAGGACGCAGGCGGTACATATAAATGCGGCCATACGTTTCCAGTTCTTCGGCAAATTCTTTCGCCAAAACCTCATGATGCTGTGATTCAAAATAGCGAAGGGCATTGCGAAGGGCCAGTTTTTTTTCGTCGGGCGTTAGTATGTCTTTTCGCTTTGGCGCATGATTTACTGTAGGATTGTATGGCTTAGGCTGTGGCAATACTGCCGGAATACCCTGTTGTATTTGTTGCTGAAATGTCATTTTTGGTGTTGGTATTGGGTGTTTGGTCTTAGGTTTTTGGGTTTTTAAGACGTTGCGGTGCAACGTCTCTACTTCTTGAAATTTCCTGTGCGTTTATCATATCCATAAGGACAGTGGCGGCATCCGCTCTTGCAGCAATAACCACGCTTTAGGTGATACTTTTCGGTAAAAACCTTATAGCCTTCGGGCGACAGGTAATAATCTTCGCCCTCTATTAATTTATTTCCCGAAACATGGTTGCTCATAAGCACAAATTTAGCAACTTTACAACTAATGATACTTATTGCTTCTAAATATTTAGTTCCAAAGGGCTACAGCGGCATTACGCTTTATCCGTTTATAATAGTTCGCGAAAATCATTTAAAAAAGCAGCCCGTGCTCATAAACCATGAACGCATACACATAAGGCAACAGGCAGAATTACTTGTCGCGGTGTTTTATTTATGGTATGTTACAGAATTCCTTATTCGGTTCTTAATGTACAAAAACAAGAGGCTGGCCTATCAAAACATTTGTTTTGAACGGGAGGCATACAGCAACGACACCAATCCCGGCTACTTAAAAAACAGGCGGGTTTGGGCTTTTATAAAATATCTATAATGCTAATGTTTTATGTCTAACTCTAATTGCCTGCCCTCCTGTAATGCTTTTTTATCCATGGTAGTACCAATAAGTATACCTATAAACATACCAATAGGAAGCCCTATTCCCAATAAACCCATATTACCCACGGAAGTACCAAATGCAATGCCAATTGGCAACCCAAAAACCGACATACCTAAAGCCAGCCATATATTTCGGTAATAATTTTTAGGCACTATTTTAAGTTGTTTTTCCAACACTTTTAAAATAGCGGTCTGTTTAAGCTTTATAACTTTTGCGAGGCTTTCATTTGTAGGCAGGGCATTAAGGGCATCTACCTCATCATTAATAATCTTTACAATATCTTCTGTCAGTTGTTTTTTTTGCAGTTCGCTCAACACCAGTCCAAACTGAATGTAAATATTGTGAAGCTTAGTGTTAGGTTCGATCTCAGGCCTGCCTGTTAGTTGGTTTAAAATCATTTTATTTTTGGTTTAGTATAGTTTAATAGTGGTAAATAGGTATATGTTTTTAAGAACATGTTACACATTGCTCTGCCAAAATAACAAATTTTTATTCATCAGACAGCTCACCCGAAGGGATTGTATAAGAGCACTCTACTAAATTATTTTTTACGTTAGCACTTAAAAGCGTACTTTTGCAAAAAAGTAAAGTAAGTTAATGAATAATATTGTAGCCATTGTAGGACGCCCGAACGTGGGCAAGTCTACTTTTTTTAACCGTTTGATACAGCGCAGGGAAGCTATTGTAGACTCTGTTAGCGGTGTTACGCGCGACAGGAATTACGGCAAGAGCGAATGGAATGGTAAGGAGTTTTCTGTTATTGATACGGGAGGTTACATTAAAGGAAGTGATGATATTTTTGAGGGCGAAATTCGCCGTCAGGTAGAACTGGCCATTGATGAGGCCGATGTTATTGTTTTTGTTGTAGATGTTGAGGAAGGCATTACACCAATGGACGAAGAGGTGGCAAAGCTGCTTCGCAAGGTTACAAAACCGGTTCTTTTGGCTGTTAATAAGGTAGATAATGCCATGCGTGAAAAAGATGCCGTAGAGTTTTATAACCTTGGCCTTGGCGATTATTATACCATTGCAGGTATGAACGGCAGTGGTACAGGCGATTTGCTTGATGCCCTTGTAGATCTTTTGCCTGAGGCCGTAGCACCCGACGAAAATGCTGTTGCTTTGCCACGTTTTGCAGTGGTGGGAAGACCAAATGCAGGGAAATCATCTATTATTAATGCACTTATTGGCGAAGACCGCTATATAGTTACAGATATCGCAGGCACAACCCGCGATGCTATTGATACTACCTATAACCGTTTTGGTTTTGAGTTTAACCTTGTAGACACGGCAGGTATCCGCCGTAAGGCTAAGGTAAAGGAAGACCTTGAATTTTATTCGGTGATGCGTTCGGTTCGTGCTATTGAACATAGCGATATATGCCTTTTGGTTATAGACGCCACCCGTGGTTTTGAAGGCCAGGATCAAAGTATTTTCTGGCTTGCAGAAAAAAACCGTAAAGGTGTAGTAATACTGGTTAACAAATGGGATCTTGTTGAAAAAGACACGATGACTACCCGCGATTATGAGCTAAAAATACGCGAAGAGTTGCAGCCGTTTACCGATGTGCCTATTTTGTTCGTATCGGCAAAAAACAAACAGCGCTTACTTAAAGCCCTGGAAAAATCAGTGGAAGTTTTTGAAAGCCGCAAACAGCGCATTGCTACTTCTAAGCTTAATGAGATAATGCTGCCAATTGTAGAGAACATGCCGCCACCGGCATTAAAAGGCAAGTATGTAAAAATCAAATTTTGCATGCAGTTGCCTACCCCTACACCACAGTTTGTATTTTTCTGCAACCTGCCACAGTATGTAAAAGATCCTTACAAGCGTTTCTTAGAAAATAAAATGCGCGAAATATTTAATTTTGAAGGAGTGCCAATAGACATTTACTTCCGTCAAAAATAAAAAACAAGATACCCCAAAGCCAGCGCTTTTTGGGGTATTTTTTTACAATAAAAAAGCCCCAATAGATTTTATGTTCCGGCGCTAATTATTGAGAATTATTAATACATTTGACTAAAATTAAACGAAACATACATGCTACCCGGCTTACCCTTTTACATACCCTCTGTATTCAACATAACTGTAGCAGCTACAGCAGTTTATTCTGTAAAAACAGTACAGCGCACAGGACTGGTTTCTGTAAAAAAACTTAGCTGGGCAATGGGGTTTTGGCTTGTATTACAGGCTGTACTAACCCTTTTGGATTTTTATGATTCGCCCGTAGAATCTACCCCGCCCAAGCTGGCACTGTTTGGCATCCTTCCGGCAACAATTGCACTCTTAACCATATTTACAACCCAAAACGGACGTAACTTTATAGACAGCCTCCCACAGGAAAAACTTATACTGCTGCACACGCTGCGCATTCCTATAGAACTGGTATTATATTGGCTGAGCCTCAATATGGCGGTGCCGGAACTTATTACTTTTACCGGAAGCAATTTTGACATTATTGCCGGACTAACTGCACCATTGGTATATTATGCTTATGTAAGAAAAAATATAAGCCGCAACGTTCTTTTATTATGGAATGTTGTTTGCCTGTGCCTGCTTATCAATATCGTTGTACTAGCCATACTATCGGCACCTTCGCCAATGCAGCAATTTGCTTTAGACCAACCCAATGTTGCAATGCTTAACTTTCCGTTTAGCTGGCTGCCTACTTTTATAGTTCCGTTAGTGCTGTTCTCTCATTTAGCGTCTATAAGAAAGCTTATTGTTAAGCCGGTTGATACTATATAACCGCAACTTTACCTCATGAAAGATTATCTAATTGTTGGCGGTGGCCTTGCCGGAATCAGCTTTGCCGAAACGGCTTATCTAAATAATAAAACGTTTACAATTGTTACGGACACTTCGCAAAACAGCAGTCTTGTTGCGGCAGGAATTTATAATCCGGTAATATTAAAGCGCTTTAGCCTGCCCATGGACGCTAAAGAACATGCTGATTACATGAAGCCTTTCTACCTGCGGATAGAACAACGCTTAAACATAAAATTTGATGTTGAGCTTCCCGTTTTCAGGAAATTTGCATCGGTCGAAGAACAGAACAACTGGTTTGAAGCAGCTGATAAACCTACCCTTGAACCTTTTCTTTCAACAAAAATAGAACATGTAAAATATCAATACCTGCCATCTCCGTTTGGATTTGGCCGTGTAATGCATACCGGATATGTAGACACCGATATTTTAACCGAAAGCTACCACGTCTGGCTAAAAAGCAACGGCAACCTGTTGCAGGAAACGTTTACACATACCGACCTAATAATACATAATGATTATATAGAGTATAAGGGCATAACTGCAAAGCATATTGTTTTTGCCGAAGGCTTTGGCCTGCACACCAACCCGTGGTTTAGTTATCTTCCGCTGGATGGTACAAAAGGAGAATTGTTGCTTATAAAAGCTCACAATCTAAAATTAGATGTGGCAGTAAATGCCGGGGTGTTTATATTGCCGTTTGGCAACGACCTGTATAAAGTAGGCGCAACCTACGAGTGGGTAGACAAAACCCCTACCCCTACGGTGGCAGGTAAAGCAGAACTTTTAGAAAGGCTGAACGAAGTTATTACCTGCAATTATGAAGTTATAGAACACCTTGCCGGGATACGTCCTACTGTTAAAGACCGAAAAGCATTGGTAGGAACACATCACATTCATAAAAATGTACATCTTTTAAACGGGCTTGGTACGCGTGGTGTAATGCTCGGGCCATCTTTAGCTAAAGAGCTTTTTGAGTCTATAGAGAATAACAGGCCTGTAAAAAAAGACGTGAACTTAAACAGGTTTAAAACCTCTGTTATTTAGACTTTTCTAAGGCCGCAAGCTTATTTATGCGATACACAAAAACATAATAAGCTGTTGCAATTAAAGCCAGCCATACAAGGGTTATGTAAATTACAACTCCTGTGGTTGTCGCGCTTTTTATTAACGATGCATACATAAAATAAAGCAATACAGCATTCACAGCCAGGTTTATATATTTCCATACCCCCATAATAGGGGCTCTTTTGCCTTTTTTCTTTAATGCTCTTTTTTTGAGGGTAATATAAATGCCGCTTAAAATAAGTGAGCAAATGCCAAGTCCGGCTACAAACCAAATAATTTTTGTGGTAAGCCCACCCCAGTTGCCAAAGTGCAATGGGTCGGCAATATCAGCAATGTAAATTACTGTGCCAATATTTTGCGCATCCTGCCGTGCCACTACTTTGTAATTTTTGGTGTCTATAAAAACCCTGTTGGCCCGCTGCCTCACCAAGGGCTCATCGCTTTTTCCGGTAAGATACATATAATCAGTTTCGTTACCGGGCATCGATATGTCTCCTACTTTTAGACCATCTATAGTGTTTTGGGCTATTGACACGGCTTTGTCAAAGTCTACCGTTTTACTTGCTTCGATTTGTTGTTCCTTCCCTTTTTCATCGGCAATTACAGGCAGTTCAGGATTTCCGGCATCGCCTAAGCCTGCAATGTTTGTACGTTCCAAAAAATACCAGAAACCAGTGAGCGAAAACAATAATGTAAACGGTACCGACCACAACCCTACAAGCCTGTGCAGACTCCTGAAAAATACAATCGGGCCTTTTCCGGTAGTAAGCTCAAACAGTTTATGCCACCATTTTTTATAAAACAATAGCGCCGTAGTTAACGATACAAACAGCAAAAAGCCAAAAAACAGCACGGTAAAGTGTCCTATTTGCATAGGCATGAACAAATTATAATGCAATTTCCTAAAGTAGCGTTGTATAGTAAGATTGGTTTCTCCCTGTATAGCACCAGTGTATTGGTTTGCAAAAACATATGTCTTTTTGCCGTTTTCTTCTTTAGTTAGTATATCGCAAACATAAGGAGCATTGTTTTTTGACCAATGAATAATAGTACCGTCGGGATATTTCTGTTTAAAATTTTTAGCAATAAGCGAGCGCGAAACAATAGCTGCCTGTGGTGTTGCCCTGGTTTCGGGGTTAAAAAGCCAATCCATCTCAGTGCTTAGTGTGGCAAATGTTCCTGAAAAGCAAACTATAAAAAACAATATGCTGAGTTTTGTTCCTATCCAGCTGTGTATCTCAAATATTTTTTTTCGGTCAAAAGCCATAGCGAAAAATCTTTAATCAGGTTGCAAACGCGGCAAATATAGCAGTAAAGTAAAGGCTTGTTTGAGGCTTTGGATTATTTAACAAATTTTTGTTTCAAACAGAAGCAATATAACACCACAGCTATTGCCTTACGTTGCTTCAGACTATATTTTTGCACTATTAATAATTAGTCTAAATAAATGAATAAACTTTACTATTGTTTGTGTATAGTATTTTTATGTACACAAACATTACTGGCACAAAGCATCCTTAGTGGGGAGATAAAGGATGTTAACAATCTTCCCGTTCCGGGGGCAAGCGTAAAACTGGTCGAGAAAAACCTTGAGACGTTTACCAACAACAATGGCAATTTTCAATTTAAGAACATTGATAATAACACTTATCACTTTATTATTTATGCCATAGGTTTTGAAACTAAAAAGGTAGAATTTGCTTTTACAGGCAACACATTTACTACCGAACTTAAGGAAGAATCTTTGCAGTTACAGGAAGTAGAGATTATAGGGCGTAAAGAGCGTTCATACAAAAACACCAATTCTTTTACCGGCACACGCACCGAAACAGCTCTTAAAGACGTACCACAATCTATAAGCTATGTTACCAAGGAAGTCATAGAAGACCAACAGGCATTTCGCGTAGGCGATATTGTAAAAAATGTGAGTGGGGCTTCAAATTATTCTTATTACAGCGATGATATTACATTGCGCGGTTTCCGCACCAGCTCATCGTTAATAAACGGCATGAAAAGGATTATTGGCGAAGGCTGGAAACAGCCCATACTTGCAAATATTGAACGCGTAGATATTATAAAAGGTCCGGCATCGGCGCTATTTGCCAATACAGATCCGGGAGGTACCGTAAACATGGTGACCAAAAAACCGCTTGATGAAGATCGCCGAAATATAAACTTTGCTTTTGGTAGTTATGATACCTATCGTATAAATGCCGATTTTACAGGCCCTATGGACAATTCTAAAACATTGCTGTATCGCCTTAACCTTGCCTATCAGGATGCGCAGTCGTTTCGTGTGCTGCAGGGCAGCGAAGATATAATGGTAGCGCCGTCTTTTTCTTTTATTCCAGACGATAAAACACAGGTAAATTTCGATTTTGTGTACACAAGATCGAACGGCAGGCTCGACAGGGGGCAGCCTATTTTTGGGGCTACAGCAGGTACTAACCTTAATTCTACACCAATATCATTTGCCATTGGTAAAGAAAACGACTATTTGAAAGAAACATACATTTACTTTACAACATCGGTTAAAAGAAAGATTACAGATAACATTAGCCTTAATGCATCGTACATGAAATTTATGGCAGGAGAAGACCTGCTGGAACACCGCACCTCTAACCGCTATGCTGTAGACCCGGAAGGCAACACGCTGCCAACACAAATGGAGATGCGAACCATTGTTAGAAAAGGTAAAAACTACAGCGATAACGTTTCGTTATATCTTGTGTCTGATTTTAAGACCGGCCCAATAGAACACAAACTGCTAACAGGCTATGATTATCTGCAAAATAAAACCCCAGTAGGCAACTCAAACTATGGAGCCAGCGGTTATATTGACGGTTTGCCAAATGTGCCTTTTTTCGATCTTGTAAACCCCAACTATGCATTAACCGATATGAGCGGCTATGTAAATGTGTCTGCACAAATACCGCAAACCAAATATTTTGTAAACGGTATCTATGCACAGGATCAAATTAAATGGGGAAAAATACAAATGTTATTGGCTCTAAGACATGAAAACTATGTAGATGTTGCCAACTACAACACACCACAAAGCCGTGAAATTAAACAGGATGCCTTAATACCAAGGATTGGTTTAGTATATTCTGTAACCGACCAAATAAACCTTTATGGCACATATACTGAAGGCTATCAGCCACAAGGCAGTGGCATTATAGGCGCACCGCAAATATATGGCGGGCCGTTCGACCCGCTAATCAGTTCAATGTATGAAGCAGGTGCGAAAGCAGAGTTTTTTAATAAACGCCTTTCTATGAATGTAGCCCTATACAATATAGAGCAAAACAATATATTGATAAATGCCAACAATCCCGATAACCCCGATATGCTGCGTCAGGTAGGACAGCAAAGATCTAAGGGTGTAGAGTTGGATGCCTATGGCATGATACTGCCAAACCTTAGTGTATCGGCAAACTTTTCTTACAGCGAAGCTAAAATTACCGAGAGTGATGATCCGGATGAGATAGGCAGTCTGCTACCAAACGCACCAAAGCTGCAAACAGGCATTTGGGCAAAATATAACTTTACTATCCCGGCGTTAAGCGGTGTTGGCATTGGAGCCGGTGTTAACCACACAGGAGAGCGCAATACCCAAAGTGCTATTTTAAAACTGCCGGAATATACATTGGCTAATGTGGCACTCTACTATACTGTTGGCAAACTTAAACTGTCTTTTAACCTTAATAACGTTTTCAACAAAACGCACTGGGTGGGCGGATATGATTATGTAAGACTGTTTCCCGGAACACCAAGAAATTACATGTTAGGTATGAGCTACAATTTTTAGATTGTAAAAGCTCTTATAAAATACAGCCCGGCAAAATGCCGGGCTGTATTGTTTTATTTATCTGCCTGATTAAGTTCTTTCCAGTCTTTCCTGTAACTCACAAAAAAGTTTATCCATAAATTGCGTGCCCATCGCATTTGCAGTGGCATAAGACCAATAAGTGTAACAACTATGGCTATAAATGCCGTTTCGATACTCGATTCCAAAAATACATACGACACTATAAATGCCGCAACAGAAAAGGCAACACCTAACCCGTAGCTAACATACATGGCACCATAAAAAAACGAAGGTTCTATTTTATAATGCAGTCCACAGTGGCTGCAATTGTCGTGCATTTTGTATATATTGCCAAGGTTGAACGGATTTTTGTCTTTATACATACTTTCCTGATGGCAACGGGGGCAGGTTCCTGTTAAAATACTATATAATTTGGATCCTTTTTTTAACATTTGCAAAAAATTTGTGGTTGTGCAAATTTACGATTTAATATACACATAGAAGTAATGCTTAACATTCATAATTTATCGGTTTCTTTTGGCGGTACATATTTATTTGAGGAAGTAACATTCCGCCTTGGTGCCGGAGACAGGGTGGGTCTTGTAGGGAAAAACGGCGCAGGAAAATCTACCATGCTCAAGATACTTTCGGGAGATATTCCGCCTGATTCGGGTGTTATAGCCACCGAGAAAGAAGTACGCATGGGCTTTTTGAGGCAGGACATCGATTTTATTCCCGGCCGTACCGTTCTTGATGAAGCCTACCAGGCATTTGTGGAGATTAAAGTTGCCGAGGGTAAGATAGATGAGATTAACCATCAGTTGGCTACCCGCACTGATTATGAAAGTGAAGGCTACTCTAAACTCATACAGGATCTAAGCGACTATACCCACCACTACGAAATTTTAGGCGGTTACAACTATCAGGGGGATACCGAAAGAATATTGCTTGGCCTTGGTTTTAAACGTGAGGATTTTGATCAGCTTACTGATACTTTTTCGGGCGGATGGCGTATGCGTATAGAACTTGCAAAACTGCTGTTGCAGTCTAATGATGTACTGCTTCTGGATGAGCCTACCAACCACCTTGATATTGAGAGTATCATTTGGCTGGAATCATTCCTGCGTACTTATCCTGGCGTGGTGGTAATTGTATCCCACGATAAAATGTTCCTTGATAATGTGACCAACCGTACCATAGAAATATCGCTTGGCAAAATTTACGACTTTAATAAACCATATACACAATATCTTGTACTTCGCGAAGAAATACGCGAAAAGCAGCTGGCTACCCAAAAGAACCAGCAAAAAAGCATAGAGCATACTGAGAAGCTTATCGAAAAATTCCGTGCAAAGGCCAGCAAAGCATCTATGGCACAATCGCTTATTAAAAAGCTTGATAAGGTAGAGCGCATAGAAGTAGATGAAGACGACAACTCTGTAATGAACATCTCGTTCCCT
Organism: Flavobacterium sp. Sd200; assembly: GCF_009826935.1. Taxonomy (GTDB): domain Bacteria; phylum Bacteroidota; class Bacteroidia; order Flavobacteriales; family Flavobacteriaceae; genus Flavobacterium. The sequence continues at coordinate 5,815 of NZ_WUMN01000009.1, read as the reverse complement.
GTTTCTATGACACCTGGTCGTGTAGTGGTAGAGGCTGAGCATGTTACTAAAAAATATGGCGATAAGCTAATTTTAAAAGACCTGAACCTCCTTGTAGAACGCGGTAGCAAGATTGCCTTTGTGGGCCAGAACGGGCAGGGTAAATCCACTTTTATTAAAGCCATTGTAGATGAAATTGATTATACAGGTGTTATAAAACTTGGGCACAACGTTCAGTTGGGTTATTTTGCACAAAATCAGGCAGAGCATCTTGATGGCGAAATTACGTTGCTGCAAACCATGGAAGATGCCGCTACCGATAGTAACCGAAGCAAGGTGCGCGATATGCTCGGGTCGTTCCTCTTTAGGGGTGACGATGTAGAGAAAAAAGTAAAGGTGCTTAGTGGTGGCGAGCGCAATCGACTGGCACTTTGCAAACTCCTCTTGCAGCCCATAAACGTGCTGGTAATGGATGAACCTACTAACCACTTAGATATAAAATCGAAAAACGTGCTTAAGGCCGCCCTGCAAAAATATGAGGGCACGTTGTTGCTGGTTAGTCACGACAGGGATTTTCTTCAGGATATGAGCAATATTGTGTATGAATTTAAAGACCACAAAATACGCGAATATCTTGGCGATATTAACTTCTATTTAGAACAGCGCAACATGCAAAACATGCGCGAAGTAGAAAAGAAAGACACTCCTAAACAGGAGCAGAAAGTTGTAAAGCCAGTTACTGCGCCCGTTAGTTTTGAAGACCAAAAGAAAAACAAGGCCCTCCAAAACCGCTTAAGTAAAATAGAAAGCCAGATACAGGAAATTGAAAAAGGCATACAAAAAGACGACCGTGCCTTAGCCGAGCATCCTGAAAAACACATGGGCGACCCTGCATTTTTTGAAGCTTATGAAAAGAAGAAAAAAGACCTTGATAAGCTAATGGAAGAATGGGAACAGGTACAGGAAGAAATTGAGAATTCTTAGAATAAAAATAGGCAGCCAAAATATGGCTGCCTATTTTTATTTACATTAATCGGTATTGATCTTTACTTCTTTTTTGGTTTTAGACACCGTAATGGTTTTAGACTCTTTTCCCTCTTTATCTTTTATACTGATACCGTTTTGATCTAAACTTATAGAAGTTCCGTCTTTCTCAGTAGTATCAGGAGCAGTAGCCTGAACTCTTGGTTCCGGTGCTTTGGGTGGCGCAGGATCCTGTACGGGTGGCGGTGTAGGTGGTGCCGGCGGAGTTGCAGGAGTGTCTTTTTTGCAGGAAGCCATAGCAAGTACAGCAAAGCCCGCTATTATAAGTTGCTTATTCATAAGTAATAGTTTATTAGGTTATTACAAATAAAGTTACTGCTTATAAAATGGTTTATACTTAAAACCAACTTAAAATTTAAGCAATCAGTCCAATGCGTTTAGAATGTTCAATGGCCTCACTGCTGTTTTTAAAATAGCAGGCAGCCACACCCAGGCTCTCTATATTTTTTATAGCCGCAATTGCCTTTTCCTTTTTTTGGCTGCCTGTTTGCCTTATGTAAACAGCCTTAACCGTTACCGGAAATATCTTGCAAACATCTTCATATAAATAAGGGTCGTGCTGCGAGTCATCACCCAACAAAGTATACTGCAAATGCGGATAAAACTCCAGTATGTGTTTTATCTTGTCAAACTTGTGGTTGTGGTTGCCACGTCCTGTAACTAAAAAATCCATTAGGCTGTCTTTAATATCTTTCAGTAAAAGCACTGCCCGGGGCAGGTCGTGCTTTTCAGTAAACTTTACAATAAATTTATAAAGGTTCCACTCGCTGCTCGAAACATAAAAAAAAGCGTTCATCTCATCCTTTTTATTTCTTCCGGCTGTGCTCAGTGCCTGATAGTGGGGCACTACATCTTCAAATATCTTGCGGTCATTAATATTCTTCCACAATAATATATATATCTTCTTAAAGATATTGCGGGTGTGCGATACCAAAAAAGTATCGTCAATATCGCTTATAAACCCAAGATCGCCTTCATATGGGCGAATGTATGTGCCTTTCTCCCTGATCTCCTCACCTTCATAAAAAGTACTAACATAATAATCGGCCCAACCATGTGCAAGTTCTTCTTTAAGCGGAATACAGAACTTAAAATAACCGTCGGAAAGTGTCTTGGTGTGTATGCGCATACCGTTGTGTTCAAGATAAACATCGGCATTAGCAATGGTTTTTATAAGGAACATGCGTAATATAGACTTCGCGTTTTTAAACCGCTTCTTCTCAAATTCATAATTGCCTGCAGAACTGTTCCTGAAAACATGTCCAAAAACTATAAATTCCTGATCGTTTGCATAACCGCGATAAAGTTTTAAAGTTGGCCTCATGAAAAATTATATATTTGATAAGATATTTCAATATCCAATTTACCTACTTTTATTGGAAAATGAAGCCAATGAATTCCCAAAAGAAATTTTTACTGGTAATTAACCCTATATCCGGAGGTAACGACAAGACCGACCTTGCCGATGCCACGCGCGCCTACGCAGCACAGCATGGTGTGGAACTGGTAGAGTATGAAACCACAGGTAAAAACGATGAGGAAAACATACGTAAATTATATAGAGACCACACACCACAACGCCTGCTTGTGGCCGGAGGAGACGGAACTATAAAAATGGCTGCTGAAGCAGTAGAACACCAGGATGTTGTAATAGGGGTACTTCCTGCAGGATCGGCAAACGGACTATCGGTAGACCTGGAACTTCCGGATGATATGGAAGAGATATTAAAAATCGCTTTCCATAACCATTATATGGAAATGGATATGGTGTGTATTAACGATAAAAAAAGCCTTCATCTTAGCGATATTGGTGCCAATGCCGCCCTTATCCGCAATTATGAAAACAGCAGCATTCGGGGTAAACTGGGTTACGCGCTGCAGGCCATACATACCCTAACAGAACTTGACGCCCCTTTTAACGCAACTATAGAGGCCAACGATATTGTTATTGAAGCCGAGGCAAAAATGATAGTTATTGCCAACACACAACGCTATGGTACAGGTGTTACGATTAACCCTATTGGTATTATGGACGACGGTAAGTTTGAAATAGTAATACTAAAATCTATCGACCTTTTTACCGTTGGAAAAATATGGACCGGAAATGTAGACCTTGAAAATGAGGATAATATTGAGATCATTTCGACGCAGCAGGCTACAATCACGACTAATAGACCTATTGCTTTTCAGATAGATGGAGAGTTTTGCGGTGAAGTAGACAAATTGAATGTACGCATACTACACAAACAAATGAAGGTTGCTGTGCCGGATAAGAGGCTGGAGTAAATCTATGTATTTTTAAGAAATGCCGTATAGATAAAAGTTAATTGGCTATATTTGAAATCAGCCAATTACCCTACATGAAATATTTAGAGAAAATTCAAACCCTGTTACCACTAGGCTATCTGTATTTAATACTTTTAGGACTTTTAGACGAAAGCATCCAATATTACCAATTAGGGATAAACATATTAAACTTTTCCTCAATTACCGATATTTTACTAAGGCCCATTGCCGAGATGTTTTCGGGACCTATATTGCTTATAGTATCTATATCATTCTTTCTTCTTTTATTTGTCATCCAAAACTTTATAGTGCAACAGGTGTACAAAAATCGTAACCGAAAAATATTAGGTCGCATTCGCTATAATGAAACTACATCCAAGAAAGAGATAAAAAAAGCTATTTTCCCAATATTCATCCTGTTCTTTGCTTTCGAACTGTTAACTATATTTGTTGGAATAGGACTGGGCGGTGGAGAGAAAATAGCGAAGGCAATAAAAACGAAAAATTTCACCTATAACTATAGGGTAAATTTCAGTTCGGGCAAAACCGAAGATGTTTACCTGTTCGACATGAACAGTTTGTATTATTTTTACACTACAAAAGACAGTAATAACATCAAAATAGCCCCTGTCGGAAGCATTAACAGTCTTGAACTTATAAACAACAAAAAACTGAAATAAGCCACTAATCCTTGAACGGGCTACGCACTTTCCAAACTATCTTAGGATCATAAAATTTAAACAAACGACTCATAAAAAGGTTTATTAACGGGTTTGTATGTTTAATGATACCATATACCTGTTCAGCCTCTGCCCCAACCGAGCTCTTGATTTCCATTGCTGAGCGTGCAAAAACAATATGCTTAAACTGCTTTTTAACGGCATAGGCAACCATATCATAAAGCATGTTTAAGTACAACATTTTTTCTTTTTGTACAGATGCATCGTAGCCTAAAAAATAAGTATCCATATCATCTCCATTCTTTATAAGGGTATTGAATCCTATAAGATTACCATCAACAAAATAGCCATAAAATAAAAAGTCGGAATCAAGCTGTTGTTTAAAAACCTCAAAATGGTCTACTGGTAAATGAAATGTATTGAACGACGCGTTACCGGCAACCGTCAAATACAATTGATTAATGCGCTCACGGTATTGCTTTATATCTTCTAAGGACAATTTGCGTTTCTCAATACCCTCGGCCTTCTTGCGGGCACGATTATATTGTGTGCGGTACTTTGTAGATAGATCTGCCAGATAATCATCAATACTTAACCATTGGTCACGAATGCCGAATATCATATTAGGCTGTGTACAAAACCTGTAATACCCTTTAAACCCTCCTGATTTAAAGTCGGGCAGCTCATCATTATTAAAGTCTTTTATTGAAAGTAAATTGATGTATATGCACTCTTTTCTATACTGCCTTTTTAACTCATTCAAAGCACCATACAACAATTTGAGGGCATCTGCTTGATTAATTGCGTTAGTCAGTAAGTAGGCATTTTGTCCGGTAAGCATATTATTACCCAAAATAAGAATATGCGAAGAGAATTTTTTAAACAAATAATCCTTTAAACAAAATCCTTTTCTCTCCTCCACAAAAGTATTAACCTTACTTAGATTTATGTATTGAGACAGAGCAATAGCACACAACTGATTATTTTTATAAAGCCCAATAAAATGGCAGTCCATGTTTACAGGGCTTGAGGTTTGAAGCACCTTAAGATAATTACGTGACAAAAAAATATTTTCACAGGCTATGTTGTCCCACCCTATCGGCAATGCATTAGCATCTTTAAATATTTTAAAATGATGATCGGTGTTCAACTTGACTAATATATTGCTGTAAAAGTACAGGCAATTTAGTTATGCAGTTTTGTTGTAAAGTCCAAATTATTCCCATGCACAAAGAATCCCGCCCATGAGAGTTAGGCATACTATCCAATAGCCGGCGTTAATCCAAATATATTTCCAGCTTTTGCCTTCAAATAACGAACTTGTTCCTACAATAGGTAATGCCAAAAACAATCCTGTCATAAACCCATGCAGCATTCCATGCTTAAAAGTCCTGAACTCATGACCATAATCGGCCATAAAAGCAGCATAGCTTGGTTTGGCAGTCTCTAAAAACGGCATGCCTCCTATCATGCTTAATGCTCCCATTTGATGTACAACAAGCCCCTGTAATATCAGGTTCGACATTAAGGCAAACAACAAGGTAAGCCCAAATATTTTAAAAATATTAGCCTTTTTTGCAGCATCAGGGTTTACTCCAGCCTCGCGCATCCAAATGGTACCAAATACTTTAGGATTATACCACACAAAACCTACAGGGAGTACTATTATGGTTGCTATAAGAAAAGCCCACGGATTAACTAACATAACTATTTGTTTTAAAGGTTTGTAAAACAAATATAGACTTTATTCTATTGCATTATTTACAATTTGCCATGATGTTATAGTAAAAAACAAAACCCCCTTACTATAAAGTAAGGGGGTTTTT
>NZ_WUMN01000008.1 GCF_009826935.1 Flavobacterium sp. Sd200 | reverse complement strand
TTAAACCCCCTTACTATAAAGTAAGGGGGTTTTGTTTTTTTACTATAACATCATGGCTAATTGTAAATAATGCAATGGAATAAAGTTTTGTGATTTTTTATTTTAGATATATAAATTACTTAGCCTGTATGATAAATATGCTCCTGAAATTATTTCTAATTGCTTTATTCCTTAAGTGTATGTTTCATTTATATCTAATTTCCTTGAATTTCAGTGTATTTGTTTTTAATACATTTAGATGCTATTGTGTTATTTATTTTTATTGAAAACGTTTTAATTATGATGTTGAATTTATTATTTAGACTTAATTAAAATTAAAGAATTATTTTTGCTTACTTTGCATTTATAATTGCTTTAAAAATGACCTTCTTTAGTAAAAGCGTTTCCGTTTTTGTTTATTTTTTGTTTTTGTTTACCAATGTATTTACTTTAAGTGCAAGTAATGGTAAAACACCTTTACAGCAAAAGGTGTCTGAAAATGGTAGATTGTTCAAGGAGAATATTAATAGTGCCTTCCTGCAGATTGATATTTTGCTAAAAGAGGCTGTTTTAGAAAGAGATTCTCTATCAGAACTCAAATTGCTTGAAAGGAGATGCCTTTATTTCTATAATAAGGAAGATGTAAACGGTTTGGTTATTGCCTGTGAAGCTTTTCAAAAAAAGGCTTCTGAATATAATAATGCCAACTCGGTGGCCATGTCTTACGTTTATCTGGCAGAAACACTATCTATGAATGGCTTACATGATAGGGCTATAGCTGAACTTGACAAGGCTCTTGCTGCATTGGAGAAATCAAACACTAAAGATGTTAAGTCGATATATACTAAAGCCAACGTGCTTATTAGTCAGGGGAACATCTATAATGATAAAGGTAATCCTAAAAAAGCAGCTGAAAGGCTTTTAAAGGCTATTAATAATTATGACCGATTAAGCGACCCGGAGGAGATTAAACAGGTTAATTATTTAAATTATGCTAATCTTGCCAGTATTTATGCCGAAATTGATATAGACTCAGCAGCATATTATGTACAAAAATCCATTAGTTTGAAACCTGAAAGTTATCCTGATACGGATGGAATGATGGGACTGAATAATCTGGTTTTGGGAAAAGTTTATCTACACAAACACGATTATAATAGTGCTTTGAGGTATTTTCTTGGTGCAGAGAATATAAGTGATAAAAGGGGAGAAATGCTTAATGCAGCAGATTTATATAAATGCATAATTGAAACTTATATTGCATTAGGAGAAAAAACAAAAGCTGAAAGCTACAGACAAAAACTTAAAGAACACGAACTTAATACACTTAAAAGTAAATACGATTCATTGCATAAAGTGCTTAAAGTTCCTGAAGCAAAAAAATCTTTTTTGACTAAGTATGCCGGATGGGGTGTAGCCATAGTTGCTTTACTTGTCCTGTCGGTATATTTAGTTTTATTTTATCTTAAAGGTAAAAAGCCTGGGAAAGAACAAATTTTGCCTGATGTAGAGGAAAAGTATGAATCTCTCATTGATCTGATAAAAAAGGATGACCCTGCTTATTTTTTTCTGTTCGAAGAGTTATATCCCGATTTTAAACCAAAAATCCTTAGCATAGAGCCAAACATTTCGCGAGCTGAAATGGAATTTTGTACTCTTTTAAAATTAAATCTTTCCACAAAAAAAATTGCCCAGCTAAAGTTCCTTGAAGTGCGTACTGTGCAAAACAAAAAGTATAAGATTAGAAAGAAATTAAATATACCACAGGAAGAAGATATATACAACTGGTTTGCTGCTGTATAATTCTAATAACCTTTTGTGTAAAAACTCATTTTTTTTAAGTTGTTGATAATCATGTATGGAGTATTGAAAGAGTAGGTGTTTTTACGTACAAAAGTGAAAAAGAGTAGCCTGTTTTTTTTGTTGGAAAACTCATAGATAATATTTTTGCCACGTTTTTATTTAGAACAAATAAAAATAAAGAAAAGCAATTTAATATATAAATCATGAGTAATTTTTACCAATCAATTACACTATGGGCTATTGGCCTGTTGGCTACGGTGCAGGCGAGTGCACAGTCTGAGCCTTCCAGGATAGTGCCGCTTTCGCTTACCGGTTTTAATGCCGATGTAGTAGCGGAAGGAACCGGTGGCAATGCCAACGACAAAACCACACATTCTGTAGATGCGTTCTACGTTTTTTATTCTAAAGATTTTGTACCGTCAAATCCACATTCTTCATCTGCTTCAGCTGTTGTCTATGGTGGAGGCCTTGAAAATAATGGTGCACTATTGAGCAGTGCTGTTGAAGGACTTAATTTTCAGGTGGCAGACTATGCTTCAAATAATGCATTGATACTTAGAAATAATGTTACTAACGAGGGAACTTTGACCCTTACAACTCCTAAAAAAGCTGAGAAAATATATATAGCAGCCGTTAGAGGAGAAGGTGGATCGGGGGCTGGTGACAACCATGATGTTACAGCAACAGTAAATTTTGCTGATGGTACGTCTCAGCAGGTTGTATTCCAGGCTACTGCCTGGTGGCAGGATGGCAGTGCTCCGGCAAATACTGCTATTGCGGGTATTGGTGAAGTGTCAAGAAATTCGGCTACATCGGGCTGGGCACCAAGGAACGAATTTAGAGGACTTACAAATGCAAGTCTTTTTTATAACGAACTTACGTTAGATGCTGCCAATTTTGATAAAGAGATCACTTCAATAGATTTTGTTAAGGCAACAACATCTAATGCTGCACATACAACGGCTATTCTCGCAGTTAGTATCTATGAAGCTGCCCCGGCAGTTACAGAACCGGTCGTGACAGGTTTTACCTATGATATTATTGCCAATGGAATTGGGAATGCAACTGAATCTACAGGTGTGGGGATGGACGAACAAAACCGTAGGGCTTTGGTTTCATTAGATTTTCAGGCAACTGCCGAGAGTGCTGTTCCAACACGAGGTTTACCTGTAGATGGCATTATTAACAGTGCCGCTACACCTGGTATAACATATCAGTTGGCAGATTATTCAGGGGCAAATGCACTATATCTTACACCTGATTATGTTACAGGTTCTGTAAATGACCTAAACTCCGGTACGCTTTCATTCACTGCGCAAAACAGAGATAAAGTTTACATACTAAGTACAGCTACAGGTGGCGGTGCTACAGGATTGACCTATAATGCTGTTGTTAATTTCAGCGATGGTACTTCTCAGCAGGCAACTTTACAGGCAAGAGACTGGTATGGTGGAAACTCTTATGCTATACAGGGTATAGGCCGTGTTAATATAGCCAATAATAATCTTGAAGAGCAATCTAATGTTGCTAATCCAAGATTGTATGAAGATGTAATTAATCTTACTGTAGAGAACCAAAGTAAAACCATTACAGGAGTCACTTTTAGCTTTGATGGCGACCAGTCGGCAGAATGGGGCAACGAGATAAGGCTTGCTATATTAGCTGTAACGACTACGGTTGCTCAGCCTGTTGTTGAAATAACATCAGTAGCAGTAACTACTCAAAACAATGTGCCAGCAACCATAACTTCTAACGAAGGTACACTACAATTAAGCGCGGCTGTAAACCCTGGTAATGCCAATCAGGCGGTTATGTGGTCTATAGTTTCGGGCAGTGATTTTGCATCTTTAAGCAATACAGGTTTGCTTACAGCCGCAAGCAACGGAACAGTAACGGTTCGTGCAACATCGGTTGCAGATGATACTAAATTTGGAGAGATCGAAGTAACTATTACAGGTCAGGTTCAGGGGTATTGTGAGGCTTATTTTATTAATGGCTGTGAAAACTTAAACATATCTAACGTTGTTACAACGGGTGCTGTTCAAAACATAAGTAATGCTACTACGGGTTGTATAGGCAATAACGATACTTCAAACGGTTATAGCAACCACACAAGTGTTATATTAAAAGCCTATAGAAATACAGCAGTAACTTTTACGGTTAACTTTACCGGAAGCCTAACTAATTTCACATATTTATCGGTTTGGATCGACTGGAACCATGACTATACATTTAGTGATGATGAGGCAGTATATCTTTCAACTACCGAAGAAGTTTCGGGTGCTCTTCAATTTACAACGACAGTTCCTGAAAATGCAGTAATTGGCAGTACACGTATGCGTATGAAAGCAGTTAGCGGATGGTTAGGTTCGGGTGCTTGTGGTTATAACTCTCAGGGAGAAGTTGAAGATTATACGTTCGAAATACTTGCTGATGGCCCTACATATTGTACACCAACCTATAGTGGCTGGGCAGTTAATGAGCCTGCAGAGCCTATCACTTCTGTTCAGTTTGGTGTTGATGAAAGCGTTGCAGGTGCTATCAATAACCAGTCAGCTACAGAGGTTTCTGTAGAGACACCACGATATGAAGATTTCTCTTCTACTGTTGTAAATGTAACTAAAGGTAATCAGTACACACTTCGCGTAAAAGCGAACACTAACGGTAACAATACAAACTACATTACTATTTATTTTGACTGGAATGGTGATGGTACTTTCTCTAACCGTACACCGGAAAACGAAGAAGAACAGCAACTATTGTTAAACCAGCCGGAAAAACACCAGCATACTACTGCTATTAGAAATAGTAACGGTACTGACGATATTGAAATGGTGCATACAGTAACCATACCAAACGATGCTATTACAGGACGTGTAAGAATGCGTATTGTTAAGAACCTTAATGCACCGTCGAACAGTCCGTGTACTAACCCGTTCTTCCCAAGAGGACAGGTGGAAGATTATACATTAAACATACAAAACGGCATTGCCATAGAAGAAGTAACGGTTACTACAGCAAACAGCGTTGAACCGGTTATTACTACAGAGGGTGGCACATTACAGCTTGTGGCTACAGTGGCTCCTACAGCAACTGCAAGCCAAAGCGTTACCTGGACAGTACAGTCGGGGTCAGATTTTGTTACTGTAAATGCAGGCGGTTTGGTAACTGCTCTTAGCAATGGTACAGCGGTTGTACGTGCAACATCTGTACAGGATACTACCAAATTTGATGAAATTGAGGTAACCGTTGCAGTAGCAGGCCCGTGTGATGCAGTAGAGGCATTCCGTTATGAGTTTGACGATTTCACAGCTTTCCCTGAACAATGCTGGGCTTCAAGCCAAGGTTACCCAATGATAGGTTTAACCACAGATGCAGACAAATCGATAAGGCTGTATAGCTTTATGGATCCGTCAGTAGACTTTTATGTTGTTTCTCCTGCAGTTTCAACAATTAACGGAGAATATGTACTGGCATTTGATATAGAGTCGGTAGCGGCAAACGCAGTTGGGAGTACGCTACAGGTTGGTACGCTTGCAGCACAGGATGACTATACAACATTTGCTCCTGTTGGCAGCCCAATAGTGCTTTCGGCAGCAACATCTTATACTTCTATACCTGTTCCTGCTACAGAAGGGCATCAGTATGTAGCTATTAAGTTTATCCCTACGGCACAGCACCAAATTGTTAATATAGATAATATTGAGTGGAAATTAGCTGAAGATATGGGTAATGGTGGATTTAACAGGTCTAACATCAAAGTATATCCTAACCCATCTAAAGATAACGTATTTATAGATACGGCATCGGTAATAAAATCGGTTAATGTATTTAGCCTTGTAGGGCAAAAAGTATTTTCCGGTGCAACAAACCGCGTAGACCTTTCGCCTTATGCTGCGGGTGTGTACATGTTTGAAGTAAAAACCGATGATAACCAAACACAGCTATTTAAGGTAGTTAAGCAATAAATAGTTAGCTTTTTTTTCAAACCAAAGAGGCATTTAAAAAGGAGTAATCCTTTTTAAGGCCTCTTTACTCATAAATAGGCTATCAGTAAAAAGTAAGATAATATTTAATAAAAGCCTGTTTTCAACACAACCTAAATTATTGTACAATGAATAAGATAAAAGCATTTGTCTTTTTGTTTTTTTGTTTCTTTATTTTCAGTCACGCATTTGCACAGCCATCACCAAGTTGCCCTGTGCCAACTAACATAGCAGCTATAAATACTACCGATACTGAAGCAGAATTTATCTGGCAGTCGGCAGGTACTGAGACCGAATGGGAGATCATCATCCAGATGGAAGGCACCGCACCACCCGCAAGTAACGTTTCGGGCGAAAGCGTTAGTGCTATGAGCTACTTTGCAGATTTTATAATCCCCCTTACAGGATATGATGTATATGTAAGGGCGATTTGTTCTTCTACACAGTACAGTGCATGGAGTGCGCCTTACAACTATTACAGTCCCGTAGCAAATGATAGTTGTGCTAACGCAACAGTGCTTAGTGTAAACCGCAACGACAGGTGCACACAAAGTACATCGGCAATGTTTATGGGATCTACACCATCTCCCGAAGCAGGCAGCTGTTCTGTATTTAATGATGGAGATATATGGTTTGCCTTTACGGCAACAGGCACCGTACATGCAGTGTCGTTGTCTAATTTTGCAGGCACACCGCTGCCGATAGTGCTAACTATGTATGAAGGGGCTGATTGTTCTAACTTAAATCAGCTATATTGCAGTAATGTAAATTATATTATGGCTCATGGCCTTACAACGGGCCAAACCTATTACATACGTGCAGCCATAAACCAGGCGGGCACACCAAGAGATGTAACTTTTGATATTTGCGTTAATACTCCCAACCTTTCTAATAACAACAACGGTCAATGTCTTATCAATACCGTTAACAACGATTTTGAGAACCCTGCCTACACTTCAAACTCGGTTAATTTTATAAACCACCACGCCATGCAGGGTTGGAGAACTACTGCAAGCGATGGTATAATTGAGGTATGGAATAACTATCAAAGCGTACAGGCATATTCCGGATCTCAGTTTATAGAGCTCAATGCTTATGAGGCATCGGGTGTATATCAGGACTTTAGTACACCTGTTTCAACTACAATAACTTACAGTTTCGCACACCGTGGTCGTCAGGGAACCGATATTTGCGGACTATATGCAGGTCCACCCGAGGGGCCTTATGAGTTGATCTACACAGCAACAACAGGTACCTCGGCATGGGGATTTTATACAGGTACCTATACTGTACCCACAGGGCAAACCGAAACCCGTTTTAAGTTTGAAGCCATTTCGGCAGCAGGCGGTTTAACGGTTGGTAACTTTTTAGATGCCATTTCGTTTACGGCAAACAACGGTATTCTTTCGCAAAATCCCGTTACATTAAATTGTAATATTGATATGGCCACACTTATTGTAGCCGGGGGCGACGGAACATGGACGGTTAATGCCAATAACCCGTCGATAACGGTAATGGATGATATTCATTCCAATTCACCCACTATTACAGGTTTCTCTGCGCCGGGTATTTACATGTACACCTGGACAACGCTATATTGCACCGATACGCTTTTGGTAGAATATTTTGGCAGCACTATTAATGCCCCGGTGGTTAGCAATGTTAGCTATTGCCAAAACGAAACTGCCGCTCCGCTAAGCGCAGCAGTAACGGCATTGCCTGGCCATATCATAAAATGGTACACTGCCCAAACAGGCGGTACAGCCTTAACGCAGGAACCTCTTGCAGATACTTCGGTTACAGGAACAATAACTTATTATGTAAGCCAAACTTCGTTAGCAGGAACATGCGAAAGCCCAAGGGTGCCATTGACCGTTACTGTTAATCAGCCAACTCCGGTTGTTGTAACTCTTAATTATGAGTTTGACGAATATTGCCTGCCATCAACAGCTACTCTAGTACCACAGCCGGGCACTTTGGCCGGAGGGAATTTTACTGCCGATAATGGCCTGATAATTGACCGCAACACGGGGTCAATAAACCTTGCCGCCGCTGTTGCAGGCCAGTATATAATAACTTACGTTATACCTGCTAACACGGTTACATGTACCGCTGAAGGGCGTGTTACATTTAATCTTGAATTAAAACAAAGTGTTGTGCCCGATGGCAATTTTTACTACGATAGTTTTTGTTATGATGATACCGTAGTTGTACCCACAACGGCAACCGGGTTTGTATTTGGAGGGACATTCCAGTCGGCACAGGGTTTGAATTTGGATACTAATACAGGAGTAATTAATGTAGCTGCCAGCACACCCGGGCAGTACATCATTAATTATTATTTAGCACCCAATCCACAGCAGTGCAGGCAGGAGGGTAGGGGTACAGCTACGGTTGTTATAAACCAGCCTGCTGTATTTACAGTGACCGGAGAATGCAGTGCCACAAACTATTTGCTTACAGTTGAGGGATTGGAAAATAGCAGCAACTCATATACATGGACAGATGCATCAGGCAATCAGATAGGTACGGACGACAAAGTGCTGAACGTTACCGACTATTTAAGGCTAAATCCCGGTACGGTTATCCCGGCAGGCGGATTGCTGTTTAATGTAGCGGTCAATTATGAGGGGTGTGTTTACAATGTGCCGCATACTGTTACTTCGGCTTTTTGCAGCATACAAAAAGGAATTTCCCCTAATGGGGATGATTTTAACCAGTCGTTCGACCTGACAGGTTTAGGTGTGCAAAAACTGGTTATTTATAACAGGTATGGCAAATCGGTTTATGAGCATCAGGCTAACTATACCAACCAGTGGCACGGACAGACCGATAAGGGGGATGAACTGCCTACGGGGACTTATTTTTATTATATAATGTCTGGCGATAATCGCGAGATAACAGGCTGGATATATATCAACCGTTAAAAGTCTGCAACAAAGTTTTACACAACATTTTTTAGAATACCGATGAAATTTAGATTACTGATATTTTTTGTACTTATCAATACACTCTGTAATGCACAGTATGCCATTAAGCATTACATAGCCCCTTCGCCATGGCAATATTGGAGTTTTGCAAATGAAATAGTAGTGTCTACAAAGGAGTCGGGAAATGTTAGTGTATCACTCTATAAAAGCGATGGTACGGCTATAACTACATTAACGGTAACTGCTGCTGCGCCGGTTTCTTACAGGTTTACAGGAACGGCATCGGCATTGCCCCGAAATACAATGGGATTAACCTACAATGACAGAGGACTGATAGTAGAAGCTACTGCCCCGGTTTTGGTTAATCTTCGCAATATAGCATCAGATGCTCCCGGCACCAGTAATTCTAACATAAAAGGTAATGCATCTTTAGTAAGTTTTGGCAATGAGGGTATTGGCAATCAGTTTAGGTTGGGTTATTACAGGAGTAGCTTTACAGGACTGTCTTCCGGTGGTCCTGTGTTTTCTGTTATGGCAATAGAGAATGGAACGAGTGTTACAATTAACGGTGTAGCTCTTGCTACCCTCAATGAGGGGCAAAGCAGGATTTTTACTGCTCCTATGGGAGCACTTTTAGAGGCCGATAAGCCGGTAGTGGCAAATGTGGGTAGCTATGGCGATACACCACAAGCTTGTGCAGGTAATGGTGAAGATGCTACTGTAGACCAAATTGCACCCATAAATGTATTGGGTACGCAATATATGGTTGTTAGGGGTAGCGGTACTGCAGGAACAGGACCAGACCATCCGGAACAGACGACCATAGTTGCCACCGAGCCGGGAACGACGGTTCAGGTAAGGAACTACAATGCAGCTGGTCAACAGCTTGGCACACCCAGAACGTATAACCTTGCCAACGGTGGAGATTTTCAGAGCATACACCATGGCGACGGCATCAACCAATACTCGAGCACCTTTATGGTAGCAAATAAACCAGTAATAGTATATTCGGGAACGGCAGTGAACTGTGAGACTGACATTTCTACGGTACTGCCTATCGGCGGATGTAGTGGCACGACTAATATTATAACTAAAAAGTTTATAGACTATGCAGGCAACAACCTCCCTTATTTTGCTTTTACAATTATAGAAAGTGCTACCGAACCAGTTTTGCTAAACAGTCAGGGTCTTGAAACGCTTACAGGTTTGCCAAGGGTACGCATAGGTACTACCGGTTTTTATATGTTAAGGTTTGATAATGATGCTATTGGTAATCCGCAGGACATAACCATAACCTCTAATGCAAGGCTTACAACAAGCATTGTACAGCAGGGAGACGGTTTTTCTATGTCTGGATTTTTCTCCGCTTTTAGCGATAGTCCTGAACCGCCCACAAGGGTCAGCAGTTCAGATCCGTGTATAGCCACATTAAGTACTACGCCAGGTCTTGCTCCTTACCAATGGTATCTTGACGGGGTTCTTATATCCGGTGAGGATACTGATACCCTGCAAACAAGCCAGTCAGGTAATTATAGTGTAGTGGGTACGAGACCATGTGGTATTACCTTACCATCGGCACCCGTATATGTATCGGTTGCAGGGTGCAGTAATTTAAAGGTAGAAAAGCAGGTGCTATCCATAAACGGAAATCAGGCCGTGTTTGAGGTTAAAGCTCTAAATACAGGCGGTACGGATGATACTAATGTACAGGTAACTGATTTGTTGCCTAATGGGTATCAATATGTCTCATCTACTGTAACATCAGGAACTTATGATCCGGTTACAGGATTATGGAATATAGGAAACCTTGCAGCGGGGGCGGCAGCGACTTTAATGGTTACTGTTACTATAAACAGCACGGGCAATAATGTAAATATAGCTACAATATTGGGCACCAATGTAGATATTAACCCGACAGACAATACGGCGCAGGCGATAGCACAAATCTCAGAATTGCAACTTACCAAAATTGCGCAGCAGCCTGTTTATCATAATGTAGGCGAGGTGGTGGTTTATGATCTTGTATTGACCAATTCTGGACAAACCACTATTACTAATATTACAGTTACCGATGCTAATGCGGATGCAGGAACGGTAATGCCATCTATTATTGCCACGCTTGCCCCAGGGCAAAGCGTTACCATATCGGCATCGCACACCGTTACAGCAGCCGATGCTCTTGTCGGAAATGTAACCAATCAGGCAGCTGCACAGGGCAATAATCCTTCGGGCACGGTTGTAAGCACTGTTTCAGATGATCCGTCGACCACAACTCCTGATGACGCCACCATTACCCCGGTTTTGCTGCGCAGTGCCGATATTGTTACGGTTAAGACAAACAATCAAACTACCTATCAGGCAGGAACGTCTACTACCTATACCATAACCGTTACCAACAATGGGCCTGATGATGCAACTAATATAACGATAACCGATGCTATTCCGGTAGGAATAACAGTTATGAACTGGACAGGTAACGGCGCTTCAGGCAACGGTATTCTTAATAATAACATTCCCTTACTAACAGCAGGAACATCAGTAACCTATCAGGTATCAGTGGATATTCCGCAAAACTTTACAGGTAATTTGGTTAATACTGTGGTGGTAGTTAGCCCTGATGTTACCGATCCTGACCCAACCTGCCTTCAATGTATCGATACTGATACACCTTGCGCAACCCCGGTTATCCAGAATCCTTCAAATCTTGTAGTTTGTGATGATGCTGTAGCCGATGGGCTGACAAGGGTTAACCTGACCGATAAAAATGCAGAAATAACTCTTTCTAACCCTGACCTTGAAGTAACTTATTATCTTGATAATACACAATTGCAATTAGGAAATGCTATAAGCAATCCGCAGGGGTTTGATATTACAACGCCATTTTTACAAACGGTTGTTGCAGAAGTTGTAAACAGATTGACAGGTTGTAAGATACAAACACAGCTTACTATAGTGGTTGACTCTAAACCACAACCCTTAACTTATTTAGAAAAGCATTTATGCCAAACCTCAAACGACCTGTATGATCTGACAGCCTATGAGCAGGAAATTTTAAATAACCAGACAGGTATAATCGTATCAGGCTATTTTACGAGCCTTGCCGATGCAAATGCTAATACAAATGCAATTGTAAGCGAAAATGCCTATCGTATTACATCATCAACCCAAACACTGTATGTTCGCTCAGAGAACAGTGCAGGCTGCCATGCTGTAACTGAACTCAAGCTGAATATATCCGGAGTTATTACCCTTAATTTGCCCAATCAATATAATCTTTGCCTCGATGTTAATGGTAATGTAATGGCCCCTGTCCAAATAAATACAGGCCTGCCGGCAACACAATATTCCTTTAAATGGTATAAAGATGGTGCATTGCTGCCTTCTGCTGAGCCATTTATAAATGTGTCGCAACAGGGTAGCTACAGGGTAGAGGTAACCAATAATTTAGGATGTTCGGGTATTGCTGCTACTGTAAGTGTAGGTGTATCGGCCGGGCCATTATCGTTGACCGCGCGGGTAACTACAGGATATTTTTCTGACAATCCAACCGTTGTGGCTTTTGCGGGGGGCAGTCGTAATTTTGTGTTTTGGATGGATAATGGCCAAGAGCAGAGCAGTACAACATTTACCAACGTGAGTGCGGGTCTTCATACTGTATATGTTAGAGATTTAGGTGGGTGTGGCAACATTTTGTCTTTCGATGTTTTGGTAATTGACTATCCTAAGTTTTTTACACCTAATGGAGATGGTATAAACGATTACTGGAATATTAGGGGGCTTCCACAAAACAGTAATGCCATTATTTATATTTTTGATCGCTATGGTAAACTTATAACCTCTATACTACCCCGCAATACATGGGGCTGGGACGGCACATTAAACGACCGACCATTACCAGCAACAGACTACTGGTTTAAAATTATTTACTTTGAAAACCAACAGCAAAAAGAGTTTAAAGCGCATTTTTCTTTGCTGAGGTAAGTGTTTAGTAACTGTATAATCGCTCAGTTTTGAGATAGTTTTTTTAGTGGAAAATCGCCTGGAGGAATTCAGGCGATTTTTGGTTTCCTATTAATGATCAGACAAATAAAAAAACCGTCTTAAAATCAATTTAAGACGGTTCAGTATTTTTGTATGTTAGGATTTATATTCCTGCAACAATAGCAAGAAAATCATCGGCTTTAAGAGCAGCACCGCCAATAAGGCCACCGTCTACATCCGGTTTAGAGAAAATCTCACGTGCATTGTCTGGTTTAACACTGCCTCCATAAAGGATAGAAGTAGCCTCTGCAATAGCACTGCTAACGTTTGTGCTTATCAGGTTACGGATAAACGCATGCATTTCCTGTGCCTGCTCCGGTGAAGCTGTTAAGCCTGTGCCAATAGCCCATACAGGCTCATAAGCCAATACAACATTAGCCCAGTCTGCCTGGCTGATGTGGAATAATCCTTCTTTCAACTGGCTTTCTACCACGTTAAAATGGTTGTCAGACTGTCTGTCGGCAAGTTCTTCGCCAAAACAAAAAATAATGGTAAGGTTATGTTTTAAAGCTGTAGTAACTTTTTGTGCAAGAAGTGCGTTGGTTTCGCCAAAATAAGCCCTGCGCTCTGAATGGCCTAAAATTACAGTGTTTACTTTAATGCTTTTAAGCATGTTAACAGATATTTCTCCTGTATAAGCACCACTTTCGGCCTGGTGTACGTTTTGTGCAGCAACAATAATGTTGGTTCCGGCAGTTTGTTTTACCGCAGCCTGAAGGTTTACAAATGTAGGTGCTACCACAATTTTAGCCTCTGTAAATTCAGGTTTTTTAGCAAGCAGTTCTTCAAGCAATGCTTCGGTCTGCTGGCTGTCGTTGTTCATCTTCCAGTTTCCTGCAACGATTTTTTTTCTCATTATTTAAGGTTTTTTAGTGTCTCAATAAGTTTAGCGTCGTCGGCTTCAATAGCTTTAAATAATGCTATTTTTCCGTTTTTATCAACCACCATATAACGCGGAATCCAATCCAGTTTTATGGCTTCGGCAAAAGCACCTTCTTTCATGCTTGTACCCACATGGTAGTTATCGCCCACCACTTTATATTTTTCAATACCCTGTTTCCATTTATCATCCTGCCTGTCGTAAGACAGAAAAAGATATTTTACATCTGGAAACTGCTGTTGCAGCGCATGCACTTTAGGCATGCCTTTAATACAATCAGGACACCATGAGGCCCAAACATCTATTACAACCGTTTTGCCTTTGTATTGGCTAAGGATGTCTTTAAAAGCAATTTCTTTACCGTCTAAGGTTTTCATTTTGGCAGAAAGGGCTTCATCGGTAAAAGCCGTTTGCTGTGCCTGAGAGCACGATACCATTGCAAAAAGCAGTATAGGCAATATGAGTAGTTTTTTCATTATACAGAATTAAAGTGTAACAAATTTACGATAACAGTATAAATTAACAGCCTGAATAGCTGCTTTTTTTGAGATTTGAAATGATGAATTGCATATAAAAATTCACTATTTCGATGTAGTGTGTTTGATTTAAAAATTGAAGAATTGAAAGATTGAAAAATTCCAGCTTTGGTAAACCTGCAATAGCTTTTTTATAGCTCAAAACATTAAACTAACTGAGTCTTATCCTTGGGTCGAGCCATGCATAAATAATATCTACCAGTATGTTTATCACTACAAAGGTAGCGGCAATAACCAGTACGCTGCCCATTATTACCGGGAGATCGAGAGTATTGAGGGCTTCCACCACCTCTTTGCCAAGGCCGTTCCATCCAAAAATATATTCTACAAATACGGCACCGGCAAGCATACTTGCAAACCAACCTGAAATGGCTGTAACTACGGGGTTCAATGCGTTTTTAAGTGCATGGCGGTGAATTATATTCAGTTCGCTTAAACCTTTGGCCCGTGCTGTACGAATATAATCCTGGCCCAATACTTCAAGCAGTGAGTTGCGCATTAGTTGTATTACCACACCCAACGGGCGTATGCCTAAAACTACAGAGGGTAGTATAATGTTTTTCCATTTAATGTAAGAGCCTTCGCCAAAATCGTCTACTTCATACAGGCTGCCTGTCATGTCTAAATTGGTGTATTTGTGCAGCACAAAACCAAACAGCCAGGCAAACAATATAGCAGCAAAAAACGATGGCAGGCTCATACCCAGCGTGCTTACCAATGCTATAACCCTGTCAAGCCAACTGTCTTTATATAATGCCGAAACAATACCTAACGCAATGCCAATTACTATAGCTATTACTATTGCAAAACATGCGAGCACTACGGTATTAGGCAGTGTGTCGCCTATAACCTGTGTTACTTTTTTACCACTTTTTTGGAAGCTCTCACGTAGGTAAGGTGCTTTTAAAACTGTAATTGTGCTACCCGCAGTAAAGAGCTTTGCTGCCGTATATTTCCCTTCCGTAAGAAAAGTATAATCGTCAGGATTCGTGCTGTGAAAGGACACAGGCGAAAGATCGTTTAAATAATAAAAATACTGGGTGCTTACAGGCTTGTCAAAGCCATATTTTTTTTTGATGATTGCAAGCTGCTCGCTGTTTTCATTCTGGTCGAGCATCATGCGGGCAGGATCTCCGGGCAGTACTGTAAACAAAAAGAATATGACCGTTACCACCCCAAAGAGCGTTAGCAGAGCATATCCGGTTTTATTTAAAAGGTACTTTATCAAAGTAATGAATTAGTGTTTTTTGTAATCAAAATCAGATCGCTTCTTGCCTCGCAATAACGGTACATGAAAAAAAGTGAAATCTGCATTTGCGTAAGCATCCATGTCATTCGCGTTCCCTTATTTTTTATAAGGCTTGTTATACGCCTTCATAAAATCGGAAACGGTAAACTTCTCTTCGTTAATACCATTCCATTCGGCAATTTTATTGCCATTCCACAGGTAAACCACGCCCGGGGTGTCTTTGCTGTTGCCCAAAAACTTCCAAAACGAAATAACATCCAGTACTTTATAAGGATATTCGGCTCCGGCAACTTTAAAGAAGTCAGGAATAACTTCTGACTCCTCATCCATAAACACAATTTTAAGCTCGGGGAAGTTTTTGTTTTTAGCCCTTAATTCTGTAAGGTCTTTTGCAACGCCCCTGCAATGTTCGCAACCCGGTGCAAAAAGCCCGACTATTTTTTTGCCTTTATCGGCATCAGCAAAATATTGCGAGTATATAGACCTTGCCTGTGCCGGTTCGTTAGCCACTGGCTTAGCTGTCTCAGTCGCTTTAACAGCAGGGTTCTCGGTAGTCTGCGCATCGATAGATGTTGTTGCTTCAGGTGCGGTTGTTGTTACAGTATCTGTAATTTCAGGTTCTACAGGAGCACCTTCAAGTTCAAAAGTGTTTGTAGTTTCTATAGTTGGCTGCTGGTTGCGGGGCTGTATAGGTGCAAGCATGTACACCATTAAAATGCATGCAAGCGTTACGGTTGTAAGCACCCAAAAGTTAGTTTTATCGCCGCTGTTTGGCAATAATTTGTATAGCCATATTAATAAACCTACGGCAACAATGTTTTTAATAATAGCTTCAATTGGTGTCATTGGCAAAAGGCTGCCAAAGCACCCACAGTTGCCCGAATTGCCACCATTACTTATGGTTTCTATACTCAGGTGAATTATGAAAACCACCAGCATTAATATAGTGGCAGGTGTTACTATTTTTTTTAGGTAATGGGGCTGTAACAATAAAAAACCTAAAGCAAACTCAATGCCTATAAGCGTACGCGAAAAATATACGGCCAACTCTTCCGAAAAGCCAAGCGGGTACAATTGCTTAACCTCGAAGGTAGAAATTGCGAAGTAAGGCGACGGATACATTTTGGCTATTGCCGATATAATGAACAAAAAAGAAATTATGCCGCGAAGTATATAAGGCAGATATGTTTTAAAGTCTTTCATTGGTAATACGTTTTTCCAAAAATAATGTTAACGGGGCGTTTTGCCTGTTAATGACTTGTTATTTAGCAAAGCCCATTAAAATAAGGGCAAACACCGCATAGTTCAGCATATCCTGATAGTTGGCATCTATTCCTTCAGAAACCAGTGTTTTACCTTTGTTGTCTTCTATTTGCTTTACGCGAAGCAGCTTTTGAAGTATCAGGTCGGTCAGGCTGCTCACACGCATGTCGCGCCACGCTTCGCCATAGTCATGATTTTTGGCAATCATCAGATTTTTGGTAAGCAGTACCTTTTCGTCATACAATTTTGTGGCTTCGGCAACATCAAGATCAGGTTGCGTAGCTGCACCTTTCTCGAGCGAAATAAGTGCCATTATAGAATAGTTGATGATGGCAATAAACTCGCCCGTTTCGTCTTCGTCTACCATGCGCACCTCATTTTCCTGAAGGCTGCGAATGCGTTGTGCTTTAATAAATATCTGATCCGTTAACGACGGAAGGCGCAAAATACGCCAGGCACTGCCATAATCGGTCATTTTATTAATGTATAATTGCCTGCAAACAGCAATAACCTTGTCAAATTCGGCAGAGGTGTTACTCATTATAAGTAGTATCTTTGTGTTGATTTTTTTTCAAAAGTAATAAAAAACGAACAGTAAGCCACGAATTGCGCTAATCTTCACAAATTTAGTTCTCCACTAATCAGTGATTATTCAGGAACAGAATGAATTAATGTTAATTTGTGTCATTCGCGGCAAAAAAATAAATATATGCTGATTAACTGTAAAGGCAGGCTTATAGACCTTGACGAACCCAAGGTTATGGGAATACTGAATTGTACGCCCGACTCTTTTTTTGATGGAGGTAAATACCATAACGAAACAGAACTGCTAAAACAGGCTGAGAAAATGCTTGCCGATGGCGCCGATTTTATAGATATTGGAGCATACAGCAGTAAACCCAATGCCGAGTTTGTTAGTGAAGAGCAGGAGTTGCAACGTATTGTGCCTGTGGTGCAATTGCTTATAAAACATTTTCCTGATGTAATACTTTCTATAGATACGTTTAGGGCTAAGGTTGCCGAAGCTTCTGTGGAAAACGGTGCAGCTATTATTAACGATATTGCAGCAGGATTGCTTGACGATGCTATGTTGCCAACGGTGGGCAAGCTAAAAGTGCCTTACATAATGATGCACATGCGCGGCACACCCCAAACCATGGTAAAGTTAACACAGTATGACGATATTATTAAAGAAATGCTGTTCTATTTTTCTGAAAGAATTGCTGCAGCACGCAGCTATGGCATAGAAGATATTATTATAGACCCCGGATTTGGCTTTGCTAAAACATTGCAGCAAAATTATGAAGTGTTAAATAAAATGGAATTGTTTGATATTGCCGGATTTCCAATTTTAGCAGGAATGTCGCGCAAATCGATGATATACAAACTGCTTAATATTACCCCACAGGAAGCTTTGAACGGAACCACTGTTTTAAACACCATTGCACTGAATAAAGGAGCTAAAATTTTGAGGGTACACGATGTTAAAGAAGCTGTTGAGGTGGTAAAGATATGGAGGTCTGTTGTGGCTGGGTAGTGTAGTCTAAATTTGTCCATTCCCTTTGTTTTCTCTTGATTTTTCTATTTGAATTCTCTACTTAGTCCCCGTAAATTTCAGTTTTACCTCATTTATCTAAAATTTAATGGGTTATGTAAGAGATCTATTTCAAATGGCGGTATTTATCCCATCCCGCAAAAATTCGTACCTTTGGGCTACTAATAAAAACGCTTTAAACCCACACAATGTCGAGCATTATACAGTTACTTCCAGACCATGTTGCCAACCAGATTGCTGCCGGAGAGGTGGTGCAACGTCCGGCATCGGTAGTTAAGGAACTGATAGAAAATGCCGTTGATGCCCGCAGTACCGAAATTAAACTTATAGTTAAAGATGCGGGTAAAACCTTAATTCAGGTAATAGACAATGGGCAGGGTATGAGTGTTACCGATGCGCGACTGTGTTTTGAGCGTCATGCCACTTCAAAGATACGCATTGCCGAAGATCTTTTTGCACTAAATACAAAGGGTTTCAGGGGAGAGGCTTTGGCCTCTATAGCGGCAATTGCCCATGTAGAGCTAAAAACCCGTCAGGAGCAGGACGAGCTGGGTACGCACCTTGTTATAGAAGGTAGCAAATTTACCAGCCAGGATGTGGCGGTGTTGTCCAAGGGAACATCATTTTCGGTAAAAAACCTGTTTTTCAATATTCCGGCAAGGCGCAACTTTTTAAAGAGCGATACCGTAGAGTTCCGCCATGTAGTAGACGAGTTTGAGCGTGTGGCATTGGCTCATCCAAACATTAGCTTTATGCTGTATCATAACGGCAGCGAAATGTTTAACCTGCCAGCCAGCAACAGTCGTCAGCGTATTGTAAATATTTTTGGCGGGCGTACTAACGAGAAGCTTGTTCCTATAAACGAAAGCACCGAGATAGTGGGGCTACAGGGATTTGTAACCAAACCCGAGTTTGCCAAGAAGAGCAGGGGAGAGCAGTTTTTCTTTGTAAACAACCGCTTTATAAAAAGCGCCTATTTGCACCATGCTGTTATGGCAGCCTATGAAGGTTTGCTGAAAGACGGTAGTCAGCCCGGTTATTTTATTTACCTTGATGTGCCGCCCAATACTATAGATATTAATATTCACCCTACAAAGACAGAGATAAAGTTTGACGATGAGCATGCCATGTATGCCATAATGCGATCGTCGATAAAGCATTCGTTGGGTCAGTTTAACGTAAGTCCTGTACTCGATTTTGACCGTGATGCCAATCTCGATACTCCTTACAGTTATGAATCTAAGGCCGCTGCGGTGCCGCTTATAGAGGTAGACCGCAACTACAACCCTTTTGCAGTAGAGGATAAGCCTGAGCGTGTCGAACCTTCATATTCGGGCGGAAGTTTTTCATCCGGTGGTTCATTTTCATCGGGTGGTGGCAGTTTTTCATCTCCTTCATCTTTCCGAAAAACACAATCGCAGGCCTCTTGGGAAAGCCTGTACACAGGTATAAGTACCTCTAACGAAGAAATTGCCGAGATAAACTTTGAGTCGGAGGAAGTTACAGGTTCGCTGTTTGACGAAGCTGAGGTAGAGCAAACTGTTTATAAAACCTACCAGTTACACAAAAAATATATAGTGAGCCCTATAAAGTCGGGCCTGCTCATATTAGACCAAAAACGTGCTCATCAACGCATACTGTATGAGCAATTTTTGCGTAATATTACTGTGCAGCATGCAGCCAGCCAGCAATTGCTGTTTCCGCTAGTGTTGCATTATAACAAAACCGAACTCGAACTGATTAAAGAAATGCAGGATGCCCTCCAAAATACAGGCTTTGTATTTGCCGAGTTTAATACCGACCATATTGTGGTAAGCGGATTGCCTGTAAATGTGGCAGAGAGCGAGGTGTCTATTTTGCTTGAAGAATTAATAAACGACCTGCAACAGGAGGTGCCGGATAGCAGTTTTAGCCAAAGCGACAGTATAGCAAAATCTATGGCACGAAGTTTGGCTGTTAAAACAGGCACACTGCTAAACGAAAAAGAGCAGGAAAACATGGTAAACTCCCTCTTTGCATGCAAAGAGCCGGATGTTTCTCCTTTTAATAAACCAACTTTCATTACAATGAGTGTGGAAGACCTTGATAAACGATTTGCAATATGATGCGTATAACCGAGACTGTTAAGCATTTAATTATAATTAATGTTATTGTTTTTATTGTCGTCCAATTTTCCGGAGAGGGAGTTTATAGTTTGTTATCACTTCATTATCCTGAAAATACTTCTTTCAAACCATGGCAATTAATTACTCACATATTTATGCATGCCAGTATTGGACATTTGCTTTCCAATATGCTTGGTTTATTCTTTTTTGGACCGTCACTCGAGGAACGCTGGGGAACCAGTAAGTTTCTGTTTTTTTATATTTCATGTGGTTTGGGGGCAGCCCTTGCTCAAATAGGAATAAGTTATCTTTTCTTTCATCGTTCTGTAGATGCACTGATAGAGTTAGGCGTTCAAAAGGATTATATCATGTATACGTTGAAACAAGGTCTTGTTGATAGAAGATGGGCTGAACAGCTTACATCTATAGATTATAATAATTTAGAAGGGAATTTTTTTGCGATTAATTTAGGTGCTTCAGGGGCGATATACGGTATACTTGTGGCATTTGCTTTCCTTTTTCCTAATGTAAATATGTATCTCTTTTTATTACCAATTCCTATTAAAGCCAAATATTTTGTGACCGGAATCATTGCTATAGATCTTTTTTCTGCTCTTAAAGGTCAATCGCTGTTAGGTTCTGTTGGTGGGATTGCGCATTTTGCGCATCTTGGAGGGGCGTTACTTGGTTTTATTATGATGTGGTATTGGAACAAAAATCAATTCAATAATAACCGCTGGAATTAATTTATGAGCATTATAAACGACCTTAAACTCGAATATAAAATGGGAGGCATTACCCAGCGCCTCATTTTTTGGAATGTTGGCCTGTTTGCCATTCCTCTCATTATATTCAGTATCTTAAAGCTTTCGGGAGTTGATGTTTCGGCAGTAGACTGGACCTCCAATTTTTACAACGGAGATTTTTTCAGCCTGTCTTCAAACCCTGCCGATCTGCTTTGGAAACCATGGTCGTTGCTCGGCTACGCTTTTTTGCACAAAGGTTTTTTACACATACTTTTTAATATGCTCATGCTTGTTTTTGCAGCGAGGGTATTTCTTACATTTTTTACACAAAAACAACTGTTTGGGATATATGTGCTTTCGGCCATTTTTGCAGGATTAGTGTATATAGCAGGCTATGCTTTTTTACCCATGCTTGCAGGCCAAATTACAGGTATGGTTGGGGCTTCGGCTGCGATTATGGCCATACTTATCGCTGCGGCTATTTATGCGCCTTATTACAATGTTCGCCTTTTACTTATAGGCACAGTAAAGATTTGGCACGTAGCTATTGTGTTTGTTGTGCTCGACCTTATCAATGCTTCAGTAGAGAACAGCGGGGGGCATATTGCCCATCTTGCAGGTGCTGCATTTGGTTTTGTTTACATAAAACTCCTTCAAAATGGTACAGACCTTACCATTGGTGTATCCCGAACGTTAGATTTTTTTGGTAATTTGTTCAAACCTAAAAAAAAGCAACCTTTTACAAAGGTGTACCGCAATACGGCACCACCCACTCCTAAAGCTGCAGGTATGAGGTCTAAAAATATGACTCAGCAACAAATAGACGATATTTTAGATAAAATTAGCCGTTCGGGCTACGAAAGCCTTACCAAAGATGAGAAAGATTTTTTGTTTAAAGTTGGTAAGAATTAGTTAGCTTTGGTTAAGTAAAACGGCTTAATGAAAAATCTTTCGTGGTTTAATAGAATAATGTTTTTCCTTAATATAGTGCTAACCGTGCTTACGGCTATAGCCTATATTTTGCCGTTCATGGCACCCAAACTTTTCCCTTTGCTTTCAGTATTTACGTTGGTATTGCCATTAATGCTGGTACTTAATTTTGTATGTTTTTTGTATTGGCTCATACAGGCTAAAAAGCAAATGCTGCTAAGTGGCTTAATACTTTTGTTGGGCATAACCTTTATAAGTAAGTTTTATCGTTTTACAGGCACCAATGCTCCCGAAGATAAAGACGATTTTACGCTCATGAGCTACAACGTCAGGTTGTTTAACCTTTACGGATGGCTGCCCGCTCAGGATATACCTTTTGTTATTCCGGCATTTATTAAAGAAAAAGATCCCGATATATTGTGCCTGCAGGAGTACAATAAAATTGGGAATGCTTCAATAAAAGGGTATAAATACAAATATATTTTTAGTATGGAAGGCCAAACGGGTCAGGCAATCTATTCGCGTTTCCCTATAATAGGCAAGGGAGATATACAGTTTCCGGGTTCGGCTAATAATGCGGTATATGCCGATATTAAAAAAGGTAAGGATACCCTACGTGTGTACAGCATGCACTTGCAGTCAATAAAGATAAGCCCTGATATACATGAAAGTATTGACGAAGAAAAATCTAAGGTTATTTTTAACCGTATCAGTGCCGCGTTTACTAAACAGCAACTCCAGGCCGAACTGGTAGAGAAACATAAAAATGAATGCCCTTATCCTATGATAATTTGCGGAGACTTAAATAACAGTGCATTTTCTTATGTATACAGAAGCGTTAAGGGCAACATGAATGATGCTTTTGAAGAGGCAGGAAAGGGCTTTGGAAAGTCTTACAATTTTAAATACTACCCGGCACGTATAGATTATGTGTTTACTGATAAAACTTTGGAAGTAAAAGAATACGCTACTTTTTCAAGTTTTGTAAACTCCGATCATTTTCCTATCATGACACGCTTGTGCTTTGAACCAAAGGAAGAAGAATAAATTACAGCTTTTGTTTTTTAAGATAGTCAAGTGCATAGCGGCCTTCATTAAATAAAAGGTCGAGTATGCTAAGGTTGTTTAAATAGCCGTGTTTATCGCCAAAAACCTGGGTATAGGCATCGAACTCTAAACTGTCTTTTTTTCCATTGGCAAGAGTACGTAAATCGGTCATGTCTTTAGGTTCTCTAAAATATTCTATAGTCTTATTATAGGTTAGGTCTAATCCCAAACATGAAGCTACGATCTCTATAGCTTCAAAGTTGAGGTCCATCATATAGGTGTGTTTTTTTTCAAATAAAGGACGTATATCATCTTCAAAATACTCAAAAAACGGAGATGATCTGTAGGCTGCCTCAAGCGATTTAAAGTGCTGTTTTTGCCAGTCAAAAGCTGGTTCTATTTTTACATCCTTAAACAACTGCCTTTGATTATCTTCGTTGTGCTTTACAGGTATGTTTAGCAATTGCATTCCGTTAGGACTGTAAATATACATGCGGTTACGATTGGTTTGCTTTTGGAAGTTGTCTTCCACTTCAAACGTAATACCATCTGCCTGCACTATGGCTACAAAATGACTTACAGACGGAAAGTAGGTAGGATGTATGAGGATATTCATTCGTTGATTTGGTAATTTGAGAATTCGGTAATTTGAAAATTTTGTTTGAATTAAAAAAAGAAGACACAAATTTCACAAATTTTCATGAATCATATTTGTGAAAATTTGTGGAATTCGTGTCTAAAAAAAAACTATTATGCCTTAACTGCTTTCTTCTTGCGGAAATAATCGAATACAAAATAAGCAATTAGCAATCCAACAAAATATTTAAAATAAGATACAGGTTCGCCATCACCTCCTACGGTTGTAAACATTCTGTCCCAACGTATCTTTTTAGAGATGTTGCTCCATTTCTCATTTTGGTCAATGCTCATCCATATCAGTACAGGTTTGCCCACAATGTGATCCTCCGGAACAAAACCAAAATAACGGCTGTCTAAAGAGTTATGGCGGTTGTCACCCATCATCCAGTAATAGTTTTGTTTAAAGGTGTATGATGTGGCTGTTTTACCGTTAATAATAATATCATTACCTGCAACTTTAAGGTCGTTACGCTCATAATCGCCAATAATAAGCTTATAGAAAGGCAGGTTTTCTTTGGTCAATTGTACCGTTTCTCCTTCTTTAGGAATGCTTATAGGTCCCATATTATCCTGAGACCAGTTAGGCTGGTTACCAGGAAAAACATTGCCACCATTGCCCGGTTCAGATATGACTCTTTCTACAGAAGCTATACCAGCCATTTTTTTAAGCTTATCGGCTTTTTCAAAAGTCAGGTTAGCTACAAAAGAGTTGCCTCCGCCTTCGGTAAGTTTTATCTGTTGCTCTGTTAAAAGGTTTAGAGGGATGCCGTTAAGGTCGGTAATGATATATAGCGAGCCGTCGTTTAGCTGTTTGTAGCCTTTAACATAATAACGTATGGCCTGTAATTGGTCGTTTGTAAAACCCGGAGCAAGAGTATATGATTTTGTAAGATCTGTAATGCCCAGCTTTTCAAGTTCTGCGGCAGAGACCTCGCCGTTTTTAGTTACGGTGTAGTTGTATTGAACCCTAGCCCTATCAGACAGTTTTAGCTCTTGGCCATTTACAAAAACAATCCCGTTCTTAACCTCAATTTTATCGCCTGCTATGCCTACGCAACGTTTTACGTAGTTCATCTTTTTATCTATTGGTTTTTTAACCAATCCGCTGTTCGGGTTGGTCCAGTCAACCAGCGTATCGGTAGGCCAGTTAAAAACCACAATGTCATTTTTCTTTACTTTTTCAAAGCCCGGCAATCTGAAATAAGGCAGTTGAGGCCAGTTGCTGTAAGATTTTACATTAACAACCGGAATAGAGTCATGTACCATAGGTGCACCAATGGTAGTAATAGGTGTACGTGCACCATAATGTATTTTGCTAACGAAAAGGAAGTCGCCTATTAACAATGTTTTTTCTAACGATGCGGTTGGTATAGTAAAAGGCTGAATTACATAAGTGTGAACAATAGTTGCCACTACAACGGCAAACAGTAATGAGCTTACTGTATCTCCTGATTTGCTTTTTGGTTTAAGATCTCTTTCCGGCAAATAGTTTAGTTCCTGTGTATAGTTAATGTAGTAAATGTAAAAGCCAAGGGTTACAACACCAAGAACGGTATCTGTAGTCGTGTTTTTACCAAAGCTTCTTAGCGTTTCTACCCATACTACAGGGAACATGATGAGGTTTACAATAGGCACGAACAGCAGTATTGTCCACCAAGGAGAACGGCGGATAATTTTCATTAAAACTACCGCATTATAAACCGGCACTGCGGCTTCCCAAGGTTTCCTGCCTGCTTTTTGATACAGTTTCCAAGTACCTAAAAAATGTATTACCTGTACTGCCAGGAAAAATATAAACCATTGTAATAATGTCATCTTCTATAAATTTTTATTTATATGTATTGCTTTATATCAAAATGTTACAGCCCCAGTACATCTTTCATGCTATAGATGCCCTGTTTGCCGGCAAGCCACTCGGCAGCGATAACGGCACCAAGGGCAAAACCTTCACGGTTGTGGGCAGTGTGTTTAATTTCTATGGCATCTACCACACTGTTGTAGGTAACGGTGTGTGTGCCGGGCACGCCTTCTATGCGTTTGGCATCTATAAAAATTTCATCTTCTTTAGCGTTGCCAATTGCCCAACCCGAATAGTCGCTGTGGTTTATAATGTCTTTTGCAAGTGTAATGGCTGTACCGCTTGGTGCATCAAGCTTTTGGGTGTGGTGCACTTCTTCCATACTAACCTTGTATTCTTTAAGGTTAGCCATCATTTTGGCTAAGTAAGTATTCAGTTCAAAGAAAATGTTTACGCCAAGGCTAAAGTTAGAACCATAAATAAAGGCACCGTTTTTTTCTTCGCAAAGCTGAGCCATTTCATGGTAGCGTTCCAGCCATCCGGTTGTGCCGCTAACCACCGGAATATTAGTGTTTAAACAGGCAGATATATTACCTACAGCAGCATCAGGAATACTGAAGTCTATAGCAACATCGGCATTTTCAAGGCCGTCAAAACTATCGGTTCCGGTTTTTTTCAAAACTATTTCGTGGCCTCTCTGCAAAGCTATATTTTCTATTACTTTGCCCATTTTGCCGTAGCCTAACAATGCAATTTTCATGATGTGGTTTAAAATTGGTAATTAAGTGTAAAACCCATATTAACCCTGTTGTCTGTAGGACTTTGTATTACAGCAGGATTAAAAGTAAGGTTTTCGTTTACATTAAACTGTTTAAGGTGGGCATCTACATTGGCATCTACAATATTTAAAATGTATATGCCTATGGTAATAAACATAGAAAGATCACGGTTACGCCTGTAAAAACGCTGCCCCCTTATAAGCCTGTCTCCGTTAAGTTCAGAAAGTTCTCCGGTAACCGGCCGGCCGGCAAGCAGGTCTTTATAAGCATCCCTGTAAACATTGTATTGTTTGCTGTTCCAGGTGTAGTAGTAAATACTAAGCCCCATACCACCCCATGCTATTGGAGCTTTCCAGTAGCGCTTGTTATATATTTGTCCAAGCCCGGGCACGAGCCCCGAAAAAAACGCGGCCTTGGCGGGCGCAAGCGGGTCTATAGTATAAGGTTTTAGCAGCAGCGAGTCCTGTTTTGTAAGCTCAACTTTAAGTTCCTCGTCTTGTGCAAAGGCGGGGAAAGAAAAAAATAAGGCTGCTATGAGTATGAAAAATATGTTTTTCACTAACCTTTTATAAGTTTTAGTATCCTGTTAAAATCTTCTTCCGACCTGAAAGGTATCGTAATTTTCCCTTTTCCTTTGGCATCTACCTTTACATCTACTTTTGCTCCAAAAAAACTGGTCATTAGCAAACGCTCGTCGTTAGGTACTTCAAAAGAAGCTGCTGCTCCGGTCTTGTTTTCAGGCAGGGCAGGGGCAGGAGTTCCTTCATGGTAGCTTTTAACCAAAGCTTCGGTTTCACGAACCGATAGATTTTCGCTTACTATTTTGTGGTAAATATCAGCCTGTGCATCAAGATCTTCTATGTTGATGATGGCGCGGCCGTGACCCATACTGATAAAGCCATCGCGAATGCCGGTCTGTATAACCGGGTCAAGTTTAAGCAAACGAAGGTAATTGGCTATTGTAGAACGTTTTTTGCCCACGCGGTCGCTCATTTGCTCCTGTGTAAGCTGTATTTCGTCCATAAGCCTTTGGTAAGAAAGTGCGATCTCTATAGGGTCAAGGTCGTGGCGTTGTATGTTCTCTACAAGTGCCATTACCAGCGAGTCGTTATCGTTGGCAATTCTAATATATGCAGGAATATGGGTTAAACCCGCAAGCTTAGAGGCACGCAACCTGCGCTCACCACTAATAAGCTGGTATTTGTTATAGTCCATTTTACGTACAGTAATGGGCTGTATAACACCAAGCTCTTTAATAGAGGTGCTGAGTTCGCGCAGCGATTCTTCGTTAAAATTTGTCCTTGGCTGAAAAGGGTTTATCTCAATGGCATCTAACTCAAGCTCTATGATATTACCCACAACTTTGTCGGCATTCTTATCCTCTACCGATTTGATGTCGTTTTCAGGGTCTTTTAATAATGCCGATAATCCCCTTCCAAGGGCCTGCTTTTTCATGGCTTTCATAAACCTACTTTACTGTTTTTCTTTATAATCTCTTCAGCCAGCTGCAGGTAGTTTGTAGCTCCTTTGCTGGTAGCGTCATAGTTAATAATGCTTTCACCATAGCTCGGGGCTTCGCTAAGCTTAATATTACGCTGTATCACGGTGTTAAATACCATATCGTTAAAGTGTTTCTGCACTTCTTCGACTACCTGGTTAGACAGGCGAAGACGTGAGTCATACATTGTTAACAGCAGCCCTTCTATATCAAGATCAGGGTTGTGTATCTTTTGTACGCTTTTTATGGTGTTTAACAGCTTGCCCAAACCTTCCAGTGCAAAATATTCGCACTGTATCGGTATAACAACGCTGTCTGCAGCTGTAAGCGCATTAAGCGTTAGCAATCCTAACGACGGGGCACAGTCTATTAGTATATAATCATACTCGTCTTTAACACTTTCCAGTGCCTGTTTAAGCATATATTCCCTGTTTTCCTTATCTACAAGTTCTATTTCGATAGCCACAAGGTCTATGTGTGCAGGTATTACCCAAACGTTTGGAGCCGTACATTCTAAAGTAGCTTCTTTAGGGGTATAGCTATGTTCCAGTATTTGGTAAGTGCCTATTTCAACAGATTCTACATCAATGCCCAGGCCACTACTTGCGTTAGCCTGCGGGTCGGCATCAATGAGCAGTACTTTCTTTTCAAGAACACCCAGCGATGCTGCCAGGTTAACCGTAGTTGTTGTTTTTCCCACGCCGCCCTTTTGGTTGGCAATAGCAATTATTTTACCCATTGTTGTTTGAAATTTTGGAACGGTAAAAATACAATTATTTATGGTACCTAAAAACGGAAATTGTTAACAATGCCAAATAAAAAAGCCGCACATTGTGCGGCTTAGTATAAAAAAAGAGGTTGGTTTTATTTGATGATAAGTTTTTGAGTGGCAGAGAAATTGCCAGACTCTAACTTAACTACATACATACCTGCAGACAAAGAAGACAGGCTGATGTTTTGTGTATTGCCGCTTACAGCAGTTTCAAAAACTTTAGCACCTGTAACAGTGTACACACTTACACGTCCATTGTTGATGTTGTTGTAAGCAAGGGTTACGTTTTTATCTGTAGTTGGGTTAGGGAAGATACGGAAAGTATTAGTTTTAAACGCATCTCTGTCAGTTGTTGCAGATTGCCAAGAAACGTTGTCTAAAGCAATTGCAGTATGTTGAGCAGTAGCTGTTACCTGGAAAGCAATATATTTTTGTGTAGTTGATTCAGGAAGAACCCAGTCGTTAATCTGTATAGCTTCGGTAGTAGATTCAACTGCTATTGGATTACCAAATGGAACAAAAGTAGTGTAGTCATCAACTATACTTAATGTACCTACCTGTACGCTTATAGAGCTGCCCGGCATAATCGGTGCCTGCCTGATTACTGAAAAAGATAGCTCATGGTTGCCATCCATTGTAGAAACTTCAGGAGAAACTACATAAATAGGAGTGTTAGCGCTAAAGAAGCTATAAACAGTTACATATTTTTCTTCGCTTCCTTCTGCTTCGGCATCAATAGATGTCATAGGAGCCTGATGGCTTGATGTCCAGCAGTTTTGAGGAAAAGCACCATCTGCGAAGTTGGTAAAATCTTCATCTATAGTTGCAACAGGAGCACATGCAGGAGCAGGAACTTCTTCCCAAACTACGTTGTCTAAAGCAATTGCAGTATGTTGAGCAGTAGCTGTTACCTGGAAAGTAATATATTTTTGTGTAGTTGATTCAGGAAGAACCCAGTCGTCAATCTGTATAGCTTCGGTAGTAGATTCAACTGCTATTGGATTACCAAATGGAACAAAAGTAGTGTAGTCATCAACTATACTTAATGTACCTACCTGTACGCTTATAGAGCTGCCCGGCATAACCGGAGCCTGCCTGATTACTGAAAAAGATAGCTCATGGTTGCCATCCATTGTAGAAACTTCAGGAGAAACTACATAAATAGGAGTGTTAGGGCTAAAGAAACTGTAAACTGTTACTGATTTTTCTTCACTGCCTTCAGCATCTGCATCGATTGATGTCATTGGGTAAGCGTGGCTTGTAGTCCAGCAATTTTGAGGGAAAGCACCTGTAGAGAACCCTGTAAAATCTTCATCAATAGTTGCAACAGCCTCACATGCAGGAGCAGGAACTTCTTCCCAAACAACATCGTCTATAGCAAGTGCATTGTGTTGAGTATCTGCAGATAGTCTGAAAGCAATATGGCTTCCTGCAGCTACCTGTGGTATTATTATTTCACTAAAAGTTTGTACGCCTTCAGTTGATACTGTAAAAGCATCTCCAAATGGTACAAACGTAGTGCCGTCTGCCACATTTGTAATTGTTCCTACCTGTATAGTAACTATACCAGCAGGAGTAGAACCGTTACGGGCTACTTTCCATGTAGAGAAAGAAAGTTGATGCTCTCCGTCGAAAGTAGATACTTCAGGGCCAATAAGGTATGAATATACATTTACAGCAGTTGATGCATAAAAAGTCATAAATTTGTTAGCAGGCGCACCTTCCTGTGCAGTATATACCATACCACCGTTAGGGTAACCAAGAGCTATTTTGTTCCAGCAGTTTTCGCCACCGGCCCAGCTTGTGCTGACTGTAAAGTCAGAAAAATCTTCGTTAAGTGTTGTCTGAGGCTCACATTGTGCACTTGCAATAAGCGAAGCACAAAGCATACCTGCAGATAGTAAAATTCTTTTCATGTTGTTATTTAGATTTATTAAGAATAAATTTCTGCGCAAATATAAAAATTAATTTAAACCAATTCTAAATAAAACATGTTAATTTATGATGAAAATTAGTGCAGGTTTGTAATGAGAGTCTGTCTTTGTTATAAGTTGCAGTCGCAGTTTACAGTCTCAGTCACAGTTTTCAGTTGTAGTATGTATTAAGATACCGATCAGATTGTAAACTGTGACTGTAAACTGTGACTGTAAACTGAGACTACGACTGAAACTATTTACTCTTCTTCGCTTTTATCATTTCTTCGAGCATATCCCACATTTCCTCGGGTATGGCCTCTAAAATATTAAACTGCCCTGCGCCTTTAAGCCATTCGCCACCATCTATAGTAATAACTTCGCCATTTACATAAGCTGAAAAGTCAGATACTAAATAGGCAGCAATATTAGCCAGCTCCTGATGGTCGCCTACACGCTTTAAAGGGACTTTTTGCGCAAGGTCAAATTTTTCTTTTAGATCGCCCGGCAGTAATCTGTCCCATGCACCTTTGGTAGGGAAGGGTCCGGGAGCAATGGCGTTACTGCGAATGCCATATTTTGCCCATTCTACGGCAAGGCTGCGGGTCATGGCTAATACACCGGCTTTTGCAGTGGCACTTGGCACTACGTATGCCGATCCTGTCCAGGCATAAGTAGTAACAATATTAAGTATTACAGATGAGGGCTGTTTGCTGTCTATCCAATGCTTGCCAAATGCAAGAGTACAGTTTTTAGAGCCTTTTAGTACAATGTCTATAACTGTATCGAATGCATTTGCCGATAAACGCTCTGTGGGCGATATAAAGTTTCCGGCAGCGTTGTTCAGTAAAACATCGGCTTTGCCATATGTTTCCAGGACCTGTTTTAGCATGGCTTCAACCTGATCGTAATGACGAACATCACATTGCACAGCAAGACATTCACCTCCGGTTTGCTGCTCCAGTTCTTTAGCTGTAGCCTGCAGTTTTTCAAGATCGCGAGATGTGATGGCAACTTTGGCACCAAGTTCCATAAAATATTTAGTCATGGCCTTGCCCAGGCCACTGCCTCCACCGGTTACTACAATAACTTTATCTTTTAACGCGCCATCGCGCAGCATTTTATCAGAATAACTCATAGCTGTATGTGTTTGTTATTGTAAATATATAAAATATTATGCGGGCATTGTTTATTATTTCTCAGTTAGATAGCTTAATATTATGTAAATATTACTAATTTTTAAATCTACGCAACCTTTTAACATTTACTGCATCTTTGCTAAAAACCAATCGCATAATGAAGTATTTTAAGATAACAGTTATTGTTTCAGTGCTGCTTTTGCTGGCAGGATGCTGGGGCACTGATGATGATTTTTCCGGGTCGCAATACCGCGCTATTGTTATGAAGCGTGAGGCTTTGGAGCGTTCTGTAGAGTTACAGTCTCCACAGGCGGTGGGTCGTCCGGGTAAGATCTATATTAAAGATGGCTTGCTGTTTGTAACCGAAATTAACAAAGGTTTTCATGTGTACAATTATCAAAACCAGCAAAGTCCCGTGCCTTTAGCATTTATAAAAGTTCCCGGAGCTACAGATGTTGCCGTTCGCGGTACAAGCCTTTATATTAATCAGGCTACCGATCTGGTTACGCTTAATTACAGTAATAATGCAATTGCTGTTACAGGACGTAACCGCAATGTTTTTCCACAAAAGATGTCGCCCGACGATTCGTATATAAATGTTAATGAGAATGATATTATAACCGACTGGGTATTAAAATAGACTATGAAAAAACTTTACACCTTATTTTGTCTTACATTATTGTTTCTGACAGGATGTTCATCTGATAGCGATAGCAATGCAGCTACTTCGGGCGATGGGACAGGAGGATCTACCGCGATTTTTGTGTTGAAAGGCGACTATCTGTATGCTGTTGATGATGCTAACCTTACGGTATTTTCGTTGCTTAATGCCAACGGCCCTGTAAAAATAAACGATATGTACGTGGGTTTCCGTATCGAAACCCTCTTTGCTGATGGTAATTACCTGTATGTAGGGTCGCGCAACGGTATGTATATCTATTCGTTAGAACATCCTGAAAATCCAGAATACATGTCATCGGCTCAGCATTTTACTGCCTGCGATCCTGTAGTTGCCAACAATACACATGCTTTTGTAACGCTGCACTCTAACACACGCTGCGGCAACAATATAAATCAGTTGCAGATATATAATATTGCCAACCCACAGGCTCCCCAAATGATACACGCCCGTAACCTTGTGAGTCCTAAGGGGCTTGGTTTGTATGGCAACTACCTTATAGTGTGCGATGACGTTATTAAGATTTTCGATATTAGCAATGCTGCCGAGCCGGTTCTTGCCACATCGATACAGGCAGAATGCCATGATGTTATTATTGATGGGAACACACTTTTTGCTATTGGCAACCGGGCAGTGTTTAACTATACACTAAATGCTGCTAATATAACACAGCATACACTAAACAGCAGGGTTGAGTTTTAATCACTGTACTATTTGTTTTTGTTGAGCAGTCCTGAAAAGGGCTGCTTTTTTATGTAAAAAAGCCGGATGCTGATGCATCCGGCTCGTGATTTTTCTAAATTTATATAGCTTACTTTTTAACTCTTATTGGTATAAGCTTCTTTTGATTGTTTTTAATCTGTACAAACCCTAAAGCCATAAATGCAGCAAATACAGGATATAGTGCAAAAAATACAGTATGTACTGGCAGGCTTAAAATCAGGGCAAAAGCTATATGCAGTAGCGAAATTACGATCATGCCAACGGTTCCGATAGTAAAAAAGGGATTTAGATTTTTCATTTCCTTTTATTAGGGGATTAATTAATTATAAATTTACGGTTTTATAAAGTTTGTTTATGTTAAATAAATTAACTTTTTTATCCTCGTACTTCATATTTAACTTACCTGCAATTTTTGTGCCTTATTATTTGATTTAGAGCTTTAAATAAGTGTATAAAATTGTATTAATGCAATTTAAGAGGCTAATTTTGCTAACGTGTAATTAAAAAATAATTATATTTTATAGTATCAGCCCCGATTTTGCCTTTTAATTTTGTTTAAAACTGACAGAATTATTCAAAGACCTATTGATCATATAGGTTTGTGCAACCTTTTTAACTGCAAGTATATAGGCAGCAATGCGTAGGGTTGCATTATATTGTGCGGCTGTATTGTAAACCTCATTAAAACTTTGCTCGAGTATATCGTTAAGCCTGTAGTTTACCTGTTCAATTGCCCACGATTCATTGAGTGAGTTTTGAAGCCACTCAAAGTAAGATACGGTTACACCGCCTGCATTGGCTACAATGTCGGGCACAACGGTAATGTTCTTATCTTTTAAAATAGCATCAGCATCACTGCTAACCGGACCGTTAGCCCCCTCAACAATAAGGTTGGCTTTTATAAATGGCGCATTTGCAGCAGTAATTACATCTTCTTTTGCAGCAGGTATCAGAACATTTACAGGAAGCAGCAACAATTCGTCGTGTTCAATAGATTGTGTTTTAGGGTATCCTGTAATAGATTTGTTGTTAAGGTTGTAATATAAAATCAGCTCCGGTATGTTAATACCTGCCGGATTATACAATGCCGTGTTTATATCGCTAACAGCAACAATTTTAAGTCCGGCTTCATGTAAAAATAACGCAGTGTGAAGGCCTACATTTCCAAATCCCTGTACAGCTACCGTAGAATGCCCGGTGTATAAACCTAATTTTTGCAAAGCCAATAGTGTTATAATGCTAACGCCGCGGCCTGTAGCTTCGGTGCGGCCCAAAGACCCGCCCGCATTAAGGTGCTTGCCTGTTACCACAGCATGAATGGTTTTGCCGTGCAATAAAGAAAACTCATCCATAAGCCAGCCCATTTCATCGGGGCCTGTGCCCATATCGGGGGCGGGTACGTCTTTATCTGGGCCGAAAATATCTGCAAGGGCTTTGGTGTAGGCACGTGTAATGCGTTCCAGTTCGGCTTTAGAGTGCTGTTTTGGGTCTACTACTATGCCGCCCTTTGCACCACCAAACGGTATGCCGGTAACGGCCGATTTCCATGTCATCCAGGCTGCTAAGGCTTTAACTTCTTCAAGGTTTACAGCGGTGTCATAACGAATGCCACCTTTAGATGGTCCCAGCGTTGTGGAGTGTATAATGCGGTAGCCGTCAAAGTTTTTTTCTTCGCCGTTATCCAGCCTTACTGAGAAGTTTATCAGTACCTGTTTTTCCGGTTGCTGTAGTTTATGTCTTAAAGATGGTTCTAAGTTTAATATATCGGCTGCGGTGTTATACCTGTCCAGCATCGATTGAAAAGGATTTTGTTGTATGGCTTGTGTGCTCATTGTTAATATTGATAATGATGATATGTTGAAATTGATTATGCTAATTGCATGCCCGTATTTTGGCGGATTTTTAATAGGTTGACCTACAACAGTCTGAATGGTAATCCTGAATAATGCTATATTCAAACCTTATCAAAATAATAAGGTGTGGTATTTCAAAATGAGAGTGTGTAGAATTCATGTTTAGCTAAGAAGTGAGTAAAATAAAAAGCCCTTTTACATAGTTGCAAAGGGCTTGAGTATATTGGTAGGTATATATTTTACGCACAAATGCAACACGATATAGGTTTCGTGCAGCAGCAGTTGGTAATGTATTTAGATGGAAGGGTCATAAACTTGCATATTGATGCAGCAAATGTAGTAATAATTTTATTAGTCTACTTATTTTGTAGAGTAATAAATGAAAAAATATTTATCTTTAGTTGTAATTATTTGATTTATAGTTTTTTGATCTTAAAAAAAAATCGGAAGCATGGATGTTAGGAAGAATGCTTTAGTACTAGAATTAGCCGTTAGATTCGTAACTGCTTAAAATAAAAAAATCCCTATCGTTGCCGATAGGGATCCTGTATAATTTGAAACGAAGATTAGCCTCTTCTTTTCTCTTTGATCTTAGCTTTTTTACCTGTAAGGTCTCTAAAGTAAAATATACGTGCTCTTCTAACTTTACCACGCTGATTAACTTCAATTTTTTGAAGTGCAGGCATGTTTAAAGGAAATATACGCTCTACACCTACAGCACCGCTCATTTTACGGATAGTAAATGTTTGTGTAATACCGGCACCTCTTTTTTGGATAACTACACCCTTAAAGAACTGTGTCCTTGTTTTTTCACCCTCTTTAATTTCATAATACACAGTTAGTGTATCACCTGCATTAAATTCAGGAAAATCTTTTTTAGCAACAAACTCGTCTTGTACGAATTTAATTAAATCAGACATGATTTTTTATTTTAAATGTTTATATCAGAGCAACATATACACGATTTTCGCCAGAGGTTGACCCGAATGAGGGTGCAAATATAAACTTATTTTTTGAGATGCAAATAAAAATTTACGTTAAGCATTGTAAATGATATTGTTTTTTGTTAGAGAGTTTTGGGTCTTAGGTTTTGGGTAAAAGTTTATACTCTTAACTTTATTTTGAATATGTAGTATACTACTGTTGATAGGGAGTGATAATATATATTAGACTTATAATTAATAATATTACAGTTCTTAACCAAATATTGTTTTTGATAAATACTCTAAAAATAAACCAACAGTGTAAAAGGCATAGAAGGATGTATGTGCAGATATAAACATTTTCATATTTTTCTCCGGCAGTAGCAGAACCTGAACCTTCCCCGAAAATATACCAGTGCAAGATGATTCCCGAAAATATTAAAAAAGCAGGTACAAACAAACTTATAATAAATATAAGTGTTTTAAAAATAGTTTGCATACACGGAGATGATAATCAGTTTTGTAAGGTCATGCTATTTGAGGTTGAGAGGTTTTAACTTGCGCACATGTAAGTATTTATTTTTTCTTCATCTTTTCTCTCATTTTTTTCATCGCATGATCTATATTAAAATTAAATATAGCTTCTTTGTTCTTAAATGTAGTGCTAAGTATGTCAATAAAGTAGCCATTTTCGTCCGATCCTGATCCCATGTCTCCAAGAGGTGCTTCTATGAAATATTTAATAAAGTATTGTCCATCTTTGGGTCCAAGCGCAAACATAGCTTCATTAATATTAATACCTGTTGATTTGGAGCTATAAAACATTGCGTTATATATTTTTCCTGTTCTTATCATATATTGCTCAGCTTTTTCATTTTCCCCCTTTTGTGAATAAGCGTAAGCCATTTCGCGCAATATTGGAATTATAAACGGTTTTTGTGCAAGTATAGCTTTTCCCTGAGCAATGGCCTCATCAAACTTTTTTTCTTCATTTAGGTCATAAATAGTCTTGTCCAAAAAAATATCGGCATAAGGGTCATAATTTTTGCTTTCAGTAAAGCCTATCAGAAGAGCTAATACTTCAAGATTAGTTTGTGATTCGTTGTTGTTGTATTTTTGCAGTTGTGTTTCATATAAATAATTACTTCCTCTTTTTTTGGATTCTTTGACAATAAGTTCAAAATGTTTTTTATAGTTGAATTGTTGAATTGTATCGAGACTTTGTGACTTAGAAATAAACGAAAGCAGAATAAGTAATATGAGAAATGTTTTTTTCATCGTATAAAGAATATGTTTATTCCCAAATATAATAATTGTGGCATTTATTTTAGCAAAAAAAACGCCCCCATTCCTGGAGGCGTCTGTTATATTATTTATTGAGATTACATTGCTAAATCCAAATCTCTTTCAAAGGTTTCGTTAGATGCTACACCGTTAGAAACAATGTGCCTTTTTATCGAGGCCAGGGTACTTTGCGAAATAATCCTGTCAGTACTGGGTATCACTATTTGCGAATCAACATCATCGTTTTTGTAAACATTATGATTGCCGGTTGTTTTCATGTATTTATAACCATATTTATCTAAAATAGGTATTACCTTACTTACAGTTACTGTTTTTTTCATTTTAGATATATTTTGTGTTTTTAATAATTGCTAATTGTAATAACGCTTTTTCGTTAAAAATATTTTCAACCGGAATTCTTACGGTTTGTCCTTTAAAATATTCTTTGGCCTCAAAGTTTTCCTGAATGTGATACCAATAGGCATCATCATTTTTTGCATCATAAATTATCAATATTACAGGGTCATATTCGTTACTCCAGTAATCTAAGTCCGCTGCTTCAACTGTAAACGATATGAATTCTCCTGTAGCATTAACGTTTAAATTGTCTGTTGCCTTCAGTTGTACATAAATACTCCCGTTCTCAATTCCGCCATATATATCATACGTATAAATTATACTGTCTATACCATAGTCTTTCGCAATTACCTCATAAGAAAATCCTAATCTTAAGGCAATCTTCTCTACATAATTTGAACTTAAATCGGCAATAATATGTTCTCTTGTTCTGGTTTTTCTGTTCTTCTTGCCCAAATTATAGTATGATATTCAGACAAAATTAATAATATAAAACGAAAATACCAAAAAAACGCCCCCATTCCTGGAGGCGTCTGTCATCTATTATCTTACGTCTAAAAGTCTATCTCTTCTCAATCCACTTACGTGCATTTACAAACGCTTCGTGCCACGGAGTAACCTCGTCGTTACGGCCTTCAGGGTAGTAGGCCCAGTTCCATTGGAACATAGAGCGCTCTATGTGAGGCATCATAACCAGGTGGCGGCCGTCGTTACTGCTCATCATGGCAATATCAAAGTGGCTGCCGTTAGGGTTTGCCGGGTATCCGTTGTAGGCATATTTAGCCACTACGTTGTATTTATCTTCTTCATACGGCAGGCTGAATTTCCCCTCGCCGTGGCTAATCCAAACACCAAGCGTGCTGCCAG
Source organism: Flavobacterium sp. Sd200 (assembly GCF_009826935.1). Lineage (GTDB taxonomy): Bacteria > Bacteroidota > Bacteroidia > Flavobacteriales > Flavobacteriaceae > Flavobacterium. The sequence goes on along the minus strand of NZ_WUMN01000008.1, from coordinate 86,596 downwards.
CAAGTGTGCTTAGCATTACCGAAGTGTTTTCCTGCACTGTAACCGATGTAAACCCACTCTCGTGTTTTTTACTGTCGTTGTGCAGCATGCGTGGTTTTACCTCATGGTCAGGGTTTATAAGGCCAAGCTCAATGAATAGCTGGCAACCGTTACAAATACCAACCGATAGCGTGTCTTCGCGCTTAAAGAAATTCTCCAACGCAGTTTTGGCTTTTTCGTTGTATAAGAAAGCACCTGCCCAGCCTTTAGCCGAACCCAGTACGTCGCTGTTAGAAAAACCTCCCACAGCACCTATAAACTGTATGTCTTCAAGTGTCTCGCGACCCGAAATAAGGTCGGTCATGTGTACGTCTTTTACATCAAAACCTGCAAGGTACATAGCGTTTGCCATTTCGCGCTCGCTGTTGCTGCCTTTCTCTCGGATGATAGCTGCTTTTGGGCGTGCCCCCCTCTCCTTTGGAGAGGGGTTGGGGGTGAGGATTTTACCATCAAACTGGCTTGGGAAATTATAAACCAACGGTTGTGTTTTGTAGTTTACATAGCGCTCTTTGGCTTTCTGAACACCACTTTGTTTTTGGTCTAACAGGTATGATGTTTTAAACCACGTATCGCGGGTTTCGGTAATATCAAAGCTGTAGTTAACATCGCCATTTTTAACGGTAACTTTACCGCCTTCTTTTGGCTGTCCTATCAGCGTAAATGCAACATTGTTTTTAGTAAACATTTCTTCAACAGCTGCATCGGCCTGAATTACAAGCGCAATGTTTTCTGCAAAAAGGGCTTTAATAGTATCGGCTTCGTTCAGTGCTGTAAGGTCATATTCTGCACCAAGGTTTACTTCGGCAAAGCTCATTTCAAGCAGGGTAGTAATTAAACCGCCGCTGCCTATGTCGTGGCCTGCTGCAATTTTGCCGTCTTTAATTAAGTCCTGAATGGTGTTGAATGCCGTTTTAAAATTGGCGGCATTTTTAATGGTTGGCACTTCATTGCCCACTTTGTTCAGCACCTGTGCGAACGATGATCCACCCAGTTTAAAGGCATCACCACTAAGGTTAATGTAGTAAATGTTGCCGCCATTGCGTTTCAGCACAGGCTCTACAACCTTACGGATGTCGCTGCAGTTTCCTGCCGCCGATATAATAACAGTACCCGGGGCAATAACATCGCCGTCAGGATATTTTTGTTTCATAGAAAGCGAGTCCTTACCGGTTGGTATGTTGATGCCCAACTCTATAGCAAAGTCGCTACAGCCCTGTACAGCCTCATACAAACGGGCATCTTCGCCTTCGTTTTTACACGCCCACATCCAGTTAGCCGAAAGCGATACGCTTGCCAAACCGTCTTTTAGCGGTGCAAAAACAATATTGCTTAATGCTTCGCCAATAGAGTTGCGGCTGCCCGCCACAGGATCTACCAACGCCGAAACAGGCGAATGGCCTATGGTGGTAGCTATACCTTCTTTACCTGCAAAATCGAGCGCCATAACCCCCACGTTGTTAAGTGGCAATTGTAGTGGCCCAGCGGTTTGCTGCTTGGCAACACGCCCGCCCACACAACGGTCTACCTTATTGGTTAACCAGTCTTTACTGGCCACAGCTTCAAGTTGCAGCACCTGGTCAAGGTATTCGTATATTTTTTCTTGAATATAAGTAACCTCACTGTAATTAGCAGCAACGGTTTTGTCTTCCATTATGGTTTTTGGCGATGAGCCAAACATATCTTCCAGTGCAAAATCCATAGGCTTCGCACCTGTAGTAGCACTTTCAAACGTAAAGCGGTGGTCGCCTGTTACATCGCCCACGGCATACATTGGCGAACGTTCACGGTCGGCAATACGCTGCAATGTGTCAATATCTTTTTGGCCAATAACCAAGCCCATACGTTCCTGGCTTTCGTTGCCTATAATTTCTTTGGCCGATAGGGTAGGGTCACCCACAGGCAGTTTGTCAAGGTCTATTTTACCACCTGTTTCCTCTACAAGTTCGCTAAGGCAGTTTAAGTGTCCGCCTGCACCGTGGTCGTGAATAGAAACAATTGGGTTAATATCAGCTTCAACCAGTCCGCGCACGGCATTGGCAGCACGTTTTTGCATTTCCGGGTTAGAACGCTGCACGGCATTAAGTTCAATACCCGATGCAAATGCACCCGTATCGGCACTCGATACTGCCGCGCCACCCATACCAATGCGGTAGTTTTCGCCACCCAGTATCACTATTTTGTCGCCTGTTTGCGGTTTTTGTTTGGCAGCCTGGCTTTCTTTACCGTAGCCAATACCACCTGCAAGCATGATAACTTTATCAAAGCCCAGTTTGCGTGCTTCTTCCTGATGTTCAAATGTTAAAACCGAACCTGTAATTAGCGGTTGCCCGAATTTATTACCAAAGTCGGACGCACCGTTAGATGCTTTTATAAGGATGTCCATTGGGGTTTGGTACAGCCATTTGCGCTCGTCCATACCGTTTTCCCATGTCCTGCCTTCTTCCAGCCTTGAGTAAGCCGTCATGTACACAGCTGTACCTGCAAGTGGCAACGAGCCCTGACCACCGGCCAGCCTGTCGCGAATTTCGCCGCCGGCACCTGTAGCCGCACCATTAAAAGGCTCCACTGTGGTAGGGAAATTGTGTGTTTCGGCTTTTATGGAGATAACCGAATCAAACTCCTTAACCTCATAAAAATCGGGTTTGTCGGCAGTTTTAGGTGCAAATTGCTGTACGCGTGGGCCTTTTATAAACGCCACGTTGTCTTTATAGGCCGAAACAATATCGCCCGGATTTTCCTGCGATGTTTTTTTGATCAGTTTGAAAAGCGACGATGGTTTTTCTTCGCCATCAATTACAAACGTACCGTTGAATATCTTGTGGCGGCAGTGCTCGCTGTTTACCTGAGAGAAGCCAAACACTTCGCTGTCGGTTAGTTTCCTGCCCAGTTTAGTTGAAAGGTTGTTAAGGTAGTCTACTTCTTCCGCGCTAAGCGAAAGACCTTCCTGTTTGTTGTAAGCCGCAATATCCTCAATTTCAAGGATAGCCTCCGGCTGTATGTTTATGGTGTAAATGTCCTGTGTAAGGCTATTATATTTTTGCGAAAGCATAGGGTCGAAGCCTGTAAAGCTTTCTTCAACCTTAAAAAACTCCTCGATGCGGATAATGCCTGTAATACCCATGTTTTGGGTAATTTCTACGGCATTAGTGCTCCATGGGGTAATCATTGTTGCGCGTGGGCCAACAAAAAAATCCGTAAGTACGGATTTCTCTATTTTATGCGCGTCGCCAAAAAGCCAGTTTAGTTTTGAAATATCCTCTGCCGAAAGCTGGTTTTGCGACTGTACTGCAAAAACCGTATTGGTCTGGTTTCCGAAGAAATGGATCATTTTTATGTGTGTTGTTGTTTAAGGCGCAAAATTAATCTAAAAAACGGAATTGGGCAACATTGTGAATTTGGAAATTTGATGATTTGTTAATTTGAAAATTCGTTTGTTTGGTCATTTGAAGATAAAAGAGGATGTGTTGGTCAACTTAGTCAGAAGACTTCAAAGGAAAAGAAATTTGTCAAATTTAGTACCTTAATTTTTTAGGTTATGAGTGAAGCTGTTCCCCTCTCAAGAGGGGTTAGGGGTGTGTCTGACTTTCAAAATCGATAATGAACTGTTCAATTACCCTAATAACATTTTCCATGTCTTTCATAACCTGATAATCCGAGAATCGAAGTACAGTAATTCCAAATTCACTCATCCGTTTTTCTTTTATGATGTCTTTATTATATACCTCTAAAAACTCGTGCGAATATCCGTCTACCTCAATTCCCATCATTAGTTCATGACAAAAAAAGTCAAGGATATAGTTATCTATAGGCTTCTGTCTGTGAAAGTCATATCCATACATCTGTTTACACTTTATTTTTTGCCATAACATTATTTCGGACTGAGTGCTTTTATTTCTAAGCTGTCGTGCTAATTCTGTCAGGGCAGGATTGTATGGAATTATTTTTCTTTTCATAGTTTGTCTTGAACACATCCCTAACCCCTCTTGAGAGGGGAACAGCTTCACTCTTGCGTGAATAAGGCAGATTTGTTGATTAACATCAATAAAAAATCCGGCAATTAGCCGGATTCAATAGTATCAAATAAATGTATGCCTAAGTGGAGGAAAACCTTACTTCTTCCTCTTCATCACAATTTCCATGCTTTTATATTCTTCCTGACCTTCTTTAGTGTCAAAAGTTTCAAGCTTTCGGGTGTTGGCATCTACAATGGTGTACACTTCACGAACGGTAATGTTTTTTCCTGTAATAGGGTCAACCATATCGCCTTTCATGTTCAGGGCTTTTGTGGTATCGTCATAATGCCCTTTTACGATCATCATTCCTGTGCCCATATTATCTATCCATGTTGAGGTAAACTCACCGCTCTTATTATTAAATGCTACGGTGCTTTTGCCTTCAAAAGGCATTCCCATCATGGTGCCGCTGTAGGTGGTTTCCTGATACTTTCCGTCGAGTATCATTTTAGATTGTGCAGTAGAGGTATATTTTTCAGGCTGCCCGTTGGCTTCCATCCAAAACGTCATCTCAACGTTCCATGTTCCGGTTTCATCGGCCAGCATTTTGTGCTGCACGCCCGGTGTAGCATAGGCCTTCCAGGCTTCCTGTATTGCTGCGGAGTCCATAGGTTCTTCTTTTACCTCGGGCTTTTTAACGATAGTTGTCGAGTCGGTTTCGGTTGTTATAGTTTCAACGGTCACTTCTTTTTTGCACGATGCAAAACACAGTGCAAGAGCCGACAGGGTTACAAATACATTTTTCATAATTGGTTGTTTTTTGTTGTTAACCATAAAGTTAGCAAAAACAATCCTTAAAAAAATGTAAATTATTCGGTCGGTGCAGGCTGGCTCTCATAAGCACCAATATCGGGTGCCGATGTATTGCGGCTTACTCCATTAATATCTAACGGAACAGTAGCTGCTACGGCAGGGTCGGCACTGCCCTCGGGGCCGGGGTTATCTGCATTAGCCGTTTCGTTGGTAATAAGATTTAGCTTATTGTTGCGCGCATCTTCAAAGGCAGGGCGATTGTTGTTAGAGGTTCTCCCAACAACAGTGCCTGGAAAATAAGTGTCATTATCGATTGTATTAGTAGCATAGCGGTATAGCGGATTGCTGTTTAGCTGGTTGCCAAGGTCTACCAGTTTTATCAGGCAGTGGTTAAATACAGCTTTGAAAGTGGTAGCGTTAGGATTGGTTTCCGGTACAAATTTTTCCATAGATAACCCTAAATTGCCTGACCCATATAATATACAATTCTCAAAAGTTGCATTAACATCAGACATATAACGGGTATCTTCGGTGTCTCTGTAATTATTGATAAGCACCGGAACCTGATTGTAGCTGTTAAAGTAATTGGCAAAAGTACAGTGTTTAAAATTATAGTCGCCCCCTTGTATAAAGGCTACACTTGCCTGTCCGGCATTGTTGGCAACAACATTTGTTCCTGTTATGTTTGCGTGTACACCAAGAAGCCCAAAGTTGGAATTATTGTATATCTGCGAATTACTGATGTTTAATCGGGGTCTAGTGGTGTTATCTCCTATGGGAGCAATGGCATAAATACCTATGTTAGCATTTTTTAGGGTAAGGTGGTTTATGGTATTTTCTTCTGCCGACATAAGGAGTATTGCAGTCCATTGCCCTGCAACATCTGCAAAGCCGGGCTCAAGCCTGTCGCCTTCAAAAATTACTTCGTTCTCTAATTCAGTTGTTGCAGATCGTGAACCGTTGATCTCTAATTTTCCGCCGGGGCGCACCATAAGTCCAGAGTCGGCGTGGAAATGTACTCTTGCGCCGGGATCTACTATTAACGTTTCTCCTTCGGGTACTGTCGCATAGCCATAAACGACATAAGGCTTTGTGTTGTTCCAATGATATTCATCATCATTGTCGGTATGGTTTAAGTAAAAACCATAAACATAGGTTTCTTCATCGGGGTTATTGCCGCTGTCAAAACGTACAGCTTCATAAAGTCCTTCGTCGTTACGTTGCGGATATAAAAAATAGGCATCCTGAACAAGGGTTACCAGTTCTACCTGTTGTATGCCGTTAGAGCTGCTAAACTGTATATTATCTGTATATAAAAAGTTGGTATCGTCGTTTGCATATTCGCTGTAATCTATAGTGGTTTCTATAAAAACGAACATGCTGTCTTTTGCTAAAAGCTCTATATCGTTAAATACTTTTCCGGGGATGCCGTCTACCATAAGACGATATTTGCTGCTTTCGCCCTGACCGAGAGCAATGCGCGGAATTTTAATATCCTTATTGCTGCGGTTATACACTTTTAAGGTATAGGTGCTTGAGCCAATATTTGTAAATACAGTATCCAGATATACAGTATCGCGCGAAAATTCGAGGCCGCCTGTACTGGTCTCAAATTCAAAATCATCGCGGCATGAAGTAAAAGTAATGGCAAAACCCAGTAAAAGCAATAGTAGCAGTTGACGCATGGCGGTTAACAATTTTTGGTAAAAATAGCTATTAATTTATAAAGTTTAAAAGCAATATAAACGTTAACGTGGGTTTGGAGTTTTTAGTTTATTTTTTGCGGTCTAATGTTTAATGTTTGTTGCTCTTTCCATTACGACTGCCCTGATACTTAATATTTCCATCTTAATACTATTTCTTACCTTTACAAAAACTAACATTCATGTCATTCGATAAAGAAAAAGTACTTAAAATGTGCAACGATTACTGCAAAAATACCCTGATGGAAACGCTCGATATAGTGTTTACGGATGCGGGAGAAGACTTTTTGCAGGCCACTATGCCCGTAAATCCAAGAGTGCACCAGCCCATGGGATTATTGCATGGCGGGGCAAGCGTGGCACTTGCCGAAAGTGTTGGCAGCGCGGCATCTATAATGTTTGTTAATCCTAAGCTACAGGAAGTGCGCGGCATAGAAATTTCGGCAAACCATTTGAGAAGTAAAAAGGAGGGAGTTGTAACTGCCACGGCACGAATTGTGCATCAGGGCAGGAGCCTGCACCTGTGGGAAGTAAAAATTACTGATGAACAGGACAGGCTGATATCGCTTTGTAAAATAACAAATATGGTACTGCCTAAAAGGAATTAGGTTTTTGGTTATCAGTTGTCAGGCGTTAGCAAAAACTAACAACCAACAACTAACAACCAACAACTAGCAACCAACAACTGTCAACCATCAACCAACAACTAATGAACAATGTTTTCTTAAAAATAAAAGAACAGCTTGCCGCAAGACTGCCTTTTGCTATGTATGCAAAACCGGGAAGTGATATTGTAACAGCTGTCTTTCAGAAAGATAATACAAGCTATGAGCCCGATCATTCGGCTCAGGGATTTGTGTTTGCGCCTTTTAATGGCAAAGCTGTTTTTATACCCGCTGAAAGTGCTACTGCTGTTACTGCGCAAATTAAACATGGCAATTATAAAAAGATACAGCCAAAATCGTTTGACATAGATAAACAGGCTAAGGCTGCCTTTGAGAATTTGGTATCGCAAAGTGTTGCTGCTATTAAAAGCGGTATGTATAAAAAGCTGGTGACTTCCAGAAAAGAAATTGTAGAATTGCATGATGATGATTTTACAGTTGTTTACCAAAAACTGCTGGAAACATATCCTGCTGCATTTCGCTACTGTTTTTACAGTGAGCAAAGCGGCTTATGGATGGGTGCCACGCCAGAGCAGCTACTAAAGGTAAAAGACAACACGCTGCACACGGTTGCCCTTGCAGGAACCCAGGCTTTTAAAGATGGTGAAGAAACCGTTTGGGAAGAAAAAGAACAGCAGGAGCAACAGTTTGTTACCGATTATATTTTAGGGCAGTTGCAGCAACAAACCAATCAAATAGACGCTACAACCCCATATACTTTTAGGGCTGGCAATTTAGTGCATATAAAAACAGATATTTCGGCACGGTTGGACGAAAGCTGTTCCCTGCATGACGTAATAAATACACTGCACCCTACACCGGCAGTTTGCGGACTGCCCAAACAGCAGGCAAAAGACTTCTTGTTAGAACACGAGGGGTACAACAGAGAGTTTTATTCGGGTTATCTGGGTGAACTGAACTTTGATTTTGAGACAGGAGAGTCTAAAACCGATCTTTTTGTTAACCTGCGTTGCATGAAAGTAGAGCAGGGGGCAGCACACCTGTATATTGGATGCGGTATTACTAAAGACAGTGTGCCCGAAAAGGAGTTTTTTGAGACTGTTAATAAAAGTATGACCATGCGCAAAGTGATAGGGTAATTTTTAATGTAGTATTTTTTATGACAGTTTTATGCTGTTTACATAAATGATGGCTACCTTTGCTGCATAGTTGCATTATAGCATATAATAAAGAATTTAAAAGAATGAAATTAGATATACTTGCCTTTGGAGCCCACCCCGATGATGTTGAACTGAGTTGTGGAGGTACACTGGCTAAAGAAATTTCGCTTGGGAAAAAAGTAGGGATCGTAGATCTTACCCGTGGCGAACTTGGAACCCGTGGCACAGCCGATATCAGAGATGAAGAAGCTGCCAATGCTGCAAAAATTCTTGGTGTTTCTGTTAGGGAGAACCTGCTTTTCAGAGATGCTTTTTTTGTGAATAACGAAGAGCATCAATTAAAGATAATTAAAAAGATCCGTAAATACCGACCGGATATTGTTATTGCAAATGCTATAGATGATCGTCATATAGACCATGCTAAGGGAAGTAAATTGGTATCTGACGCCTGTTTTTTGGCTGGCCTGCGCAGGATAGAAACGGTTTATGAAGGCGAAGCGCAGGAGGCATGGAGGCCGCAGGTAGTATATCATTATATACAATGGAAAGATCTTACGCCAGATGTTGTAGTAGACATTACAGGCTTTATAGATATAAAAGTGGAATCGCTTATGGCATATAGATCCCAATTTTATGACCCGAACAGCACTGAGCCTGTTACGCCAATAGCTACAAAAAACTTTAAAGAGAGTATAATTTACCGCGCTGCTAACCTCGGGAGGCTTATAAATACAGATTATGCCGAAGGTTTTACTGCCGAAAGGTATGTGGCAGTGAGCAGCTTAAGTAATTTGATATAAAAAAGTATAATTTGTGCTTGCAAAAAACATTAAAGTGTTCTATATTTGCACTCGCAAAATAAATGGTGATTGTAGCTCAGTTGGTTAGAGCGTTGGATTGTGGTTCCAAAGGTCGGGGGTTCGAGACCCCTCATTCACCCTTCAGCAAGCCTTCTAAAGAAATTTAGGAGGCTTTTTTTATGGATCATATTTTGCTGTATAAAAATCTTTGGCTTTTTTATATCAATTCTTATTGTAACTACGTTAATAATAACATTACGGTCTCTTTTAATTTTATAAAGAGTATTTGTAAATTTGGTTATGAAGTTATCAGAGTACAAAATGTTAGATGAAAAAAAGCAGTATGATGTGCTGTGGAATGAAGGCGTTTTAATAGATGCCTGTTTTGATGGTTCTGTAAAAAAGCTTTTATATGCCATTAGTAACTTTTTCGTAGAACTTTGGTTTGATGCTGTATCTAACAAAATACTCTGGAAGCTGAGCTTTAAACAAGGTGTGCTCCTTGAAAAATACCTCAATAAATACCCTCTTTCTATAGATATTGATGATGTTTTTTAAGGAGTTTAATTTCTTCACATTCTCATTTCTGCTTTTTTAGGGCACTAACGTGTTTTTTTCCTCTTTTTTGCATGGTACAACTATGTTACCGAATTGTTTTTTCAATGCCTCTTTTTTCTTAAAAAACGTTGGTTTTTTTAGCAATTTACCTCATGTTAACTTTTGTTTTGTAAACCAAAATCACCGATTTGATGATTTAACACTTTGTTTATCAGTGTTTTTGTAAGATAAATAGTGTAGCGACTATATTGCTAAATTCTTAAAATTTTGAATATTATGCCGTTTATGGGTGTTTTAGGTGTGTTTTATTTATCTATTTATTAAATCTAATGAAAATCGAGATAAAATATCAAAATTTTAACATTATTCAAAAAAATACTATGTTTCATTTTTAAACATTAAAAATCTACTGTTTATCAGTGTTTTGTGTGTTTTTTAAAATATTTAAAAAATGAATATTACAAATATCTCCGATCAAATACAAGCTCAAGTACTTAATAATCAATTATTTATAAACTAAATTTTGGTATCATTGCAATGTGATAGGATGACTGCCAGGTTAGATGTAAGAAGTTGTGTCTTACAAAAGATTTGGTAAATAATGAAAATGATAATTTATTCGAGCTTGTATGAGAAAAATTAAAAACGCCGCCTTACTATTTTTACTATTGTTTGCTGTTAACCTAAATGCACAATTATCTGATTTTAATTTTACAGTAGAAAAAACGGATGAAACCTGTTTAGGTAACGGTTCAATGACATTTACAGTTGCTAACACAACTGCTAATTCTTCTATTCTGTATCAAATTTACAAACTGCCAAATACCAGTCAAGCCATTTCGGTTACGCAGGAAAGCTACATTGGTGGTCTTAATTCGGGCAACTATAAAGTTGTTGCGCTGCAAACTTTGGGCAGTATGCAAAACTCTAAAGAGCAAACCGTATCAATAGCTGACAGGAAAGTGCCTTTTAATTTTGTAGTATCTTCTTCAAACCTTAACTGTGCTGCCGGAGGTACTATGGTTGTAAGGGCAACGAGTGGTGTTATAGCGTCATGCGAAATTATTTCGGGGCCCGTTACTATGCCGCTTCAAAGCTCTAATGTATTTAATGATATGCCTGCCGGAAACTATAATGTAAGAGCTTATAGCGAATGTGGCGCATCAAGGGTAAAATCATTTACACTTAGTCTTGTAAACTCTGTGCTTGAAATATCAGATACTTTTTATCCGGATACTATTGCCCAGTGCGATTCTATAACAGTTAGCAATACTATTACATCATCTTCAGGTACTATTAATTATCCGATTACTGTAAGGCATACCCTAAGCAGTATGGATATTGGAGGTAACAGTATTGTTATGGAGAAAGTATTTGAAACGGGTAATCCTACTGCTCAGGAAGTATCGGTAGTTATGCCAAGGTATATGAATACGGAGTACACTTATGATATGGAAGTGATAGACTATTGTCGTACTTACCCTAAAGAAGGGATACCGGTGGATCAAAATATCAGCCTGTCTTTGTCTCCTGGCAATGCCCTTTGCGGAGAAAAATACTTAAGATTAAGTGTTGCTAAATTTACGGGTTCTTACAGGGTAGAGTTTATAAGTGTGCCTCAAACCACACCGGCTTTCTCTGTGCTTACTTATAACGATACGCCGCTTGGGCCATTTACAGAGGGCACTGTTCAATATGGCGACGAAGACCTTTCATTGCCGTTTGGTAATTATACGATAAGAGTAACAGATGATTGCGGCAGGACAGCTACAGAAGATGTTTTACTTGAGTTTACACCTCTTAGACCTTCTGTGACTAAAGCGAATAACGGATGTTTCTCGCACTTTGGATATATCAATATAAGTATCCCGAGGCAAAAGATACTAACGGCGGTAATTACTCAGGCTCCGGCAGATTATACAGGGCCTCTTGAAGTAACATCAAAAATTAATAATAACGGAGTGCTTAACCTTAGAGACCTTCCTTTAGGATGGTACACCATAGAGCTTACAGATGATTGCGGCTTTGATTATACAGAGCGTGTAGAGGTTCCTGAATACAGAGACAAACTATATAATATTACAGCATTGCCTTCTTGTAGCCCTGGTTTTGGTACGGTTCGTTTTAGAAGTAATAATGGTGATCTTGACGGAAAAGGTCTTGTAGAAGCTAAAATTACTGAGGCTCCTGCCGAGTTTATGCGCGACCATGCACTGCCTTATGATGTAACATCTTTGATCAATAATGCAAATGAGCTTTATATTGATAATCTTCCGGAAGGTAGCTACAAATTTTGGGGTAACGACGTTTGTGGTGTAATATCAGAATTACCTATAAATGTAGAAGGATATATACTTCCTGTAAATCCTGTAACAGTAACTCCTAAATGTGGTGGTTTTTCAATAAAACTTGAAGACAGGAGCAACGGTCTTGAAGGAGCGTCTTACTGGCTGCAAAAATTTAATACCACAACAGGTAAATGGGGACACCTTTCAAATACCAATAGCTATGTAGAAGGACAGGTGCCAACAGCCAGCAACGCTGTACAGATAAGCAATAATGCAACAAGGAATAATCTTAACTATTCAGGCCATTTCAGGGTGGTTAAAAAGTTTGAATGTTTTGGTAACGGTACTTCTACAAATACACAATGTGTAAGCGTACTTAGTGAGTTTGATTATACAGAGCAGTTTGCTATTAATACAGTTTACAGCCTTGCATGTTTAAACAGGCCTAACGATGTAATGGTGGAGGTAACAGGATATCCTACGGCATACAGGATAACAAAAAAAGACGGCAGAAGTTTTATTGTTAACAATGGAACAAATAACGTTTTTACAAACCTTGGACCGGGCGAATATGTTTTTGAGATACAGGATGACTGTGGTAATATTGAGCCTAAAACAGTATTTATACAAACGCTACCTACAAGCAGCGACCCTATCAAACCGAAAGATATGGTGTTATGTGCAAATAAAGGTGAAACTGTAAATAATGTTTATCATCTTACAGATCAAAACCCTCAGATTCTTGGGCCGCTTCATAGTGCAATGTATGACATTACATTCCACTTAACCCAGGAAGATGCAGATGCAGGCACAAATGCTTTGCCGGAGTTCTATACAAGCACCCACGATGGACAAACCATTTATGTAAGGATGCAAAACAATGTAATTGAACTATGTGGTGGTACAACAAGCTTTAAGTTGTTTAAGGGCTTTAATCTGGAGCCGGTTATAACTAAAGAAGGTGTTCTTTGTAACGATGGCATGATAAAACTTACTGCTGATGCCGGTTATGATAAATACCAATGGTCTACAGGCGAGACTACAAGATCTATCTTTGTTAACGAAGGCGGGGATTATACAGTGAGTGTATTCAAAAAATATGGTGATAACTTTGGTTGCCCAGGCGAAACATCGGTTTCAATAGAGCAGTCTTTCACTCCTGTAGTTACTAAAGTATTGACTGAAGACTGGACAACAGACCAAAATATGATAACTGTAATTACGCAGGGGGCAGACAGCTATGAATATTCTTTAGATGGTGTAAAATATCAAACTTCTAATGTATTTACAGGGCTTGAAGCAGGCAAATATACAGTACACGTAAAAGATTCTAAAGGCTGCGGAAAAGTAACCTATGAAGTAGTATTGTTAAACTACCCTAAGTTCTTTACTCCTAATGGTGATGGTTCTAACGAAACATGGCAAATTAAAAACTCTGCCACAGAACCACACATGCACGTTACCATTTTTGACAGATATGGTAAGCTTATAACCACTTTTGGCTCCAACGAAAAAGGTTGGGACGGTACTCTTAATGGCATCCAACTACCATCTACAGATTATTGGTTTGTGGTTACAAGAGAAGACGGCAGGGAACTTAAAGGACACTTCTCAATGATGAGATAAAAAAGTAAGTAGTTTACTAAAATCCCCTCGATACTGGAGGGGATTTTTTTTTATTGTACATTTACAAAATGTATGTAGCGTTTGTTAGTCATTAGGTAATGTAGCAGTATGAAGAAAATTATACCTGTAGTTCTGTTTTTTATAAGTCTTTTTCAAAGTGTCAGTGCGCAAACGGATAGCCTTGCTGTGAGTTATGCCGATACACTGCCTCCTAAAAAAATATGGAGCAATTTTAAAACCGATGCGGTAAGTGTGGGCGGTGGCTTTATTTATGCTTTGAGCCAACCTGTAAGGTGGGAAAAAAAAGATTATTACAGGTTAGCCGGGACAGTGGCTGCTGTAGGAATACTCTATACTGTAGACCAGCAAACCAGCGACTTTTTTACAAAAAATGAAGAAGGAGCACCTGCGTTGCTTAAAAATTTTGGCTGGTATTTTGGCAGTCCTCAAATAAACTATGGTGTAACCGGGAGTATTTATTTGGCAGGTTTGCTTACAAACCATGAAAAACTAAGGCGCACTGGTGTTTTGATGATTACTTCGGCCAGTGTGTCTGGATTTATACAGCAGGTAAGCAAATCAGTAACAGGGCGTGCCAGGCCACAAACAGGTTTTGGCAAAAATCACTTTCGCCCATTTGGCGGAGACGCGGGGTATCGTTCTTTCCCATCGGGGCATACGGTACTTTCTGTAACTACAATGTACTCATTAAGCAAGCAATTTGAAAGCCCGTGGCTAAAAGGTACGTGCTATGTTGTAGGTGCTATACCTCCATTAAGCCGACTATGGGAAGGTGCCCACTGGCTTACAGATGTCGTGCTGAGCGGCATTATAAGTGTTGCTGTAGTAGAATGTGTAGACCGTTACCTTGACGAGAAAAAACATTATGGAAAAAAAGACCCAAATGCACCTGAGGAAAAACCTAAAAAAATAAGCTGGAATCTTAGAGCCGGACCTAACACAGTTGGGTTAGTGGGAGTGTTTTAAAGATAAATATGAGATGAATTCCACAAATTTAAACCTGTCAATTCGTGGAATTCGTGTTGTAAAACCAACTATTGCTTCTTTACATATTTTGTAAGGATAACAATAAGCTGCCCATCTATTTTGCCTTCAATTTGCTCAGTATTATCGTGAACCAACCTTATGTTGCGTACTGCGGTGCCCACTTTGGCATTTATAGTAGATCCTTTAACGTCAAGGTCTTTAATAAGTGTTACGGTGTCGCCCTGTTGCAGTATGTTGCCGTTACTGTCTTTATGAAACTGTACACTGGCATCGCCTGTATGGTCTCCGGTTGCTTTAGCCCACTCTAACTGATCGTCTTCTATATACATCATGTCAAGCGCATCGGCAGCCCAGCTTTCATTTCTAAAACGGTTCAGCATACGCCACGATACCACCTTTACAGCCGATACCTCACTCCACATGCTTGTAGGCAATATGTTTTCCCAAAAAGCAGCATCGGGTTCTTCTTTCTTTTCTATCTGGTTGAGGCATTTTTCGCTTATCAGGATAAAACCGTCAGCACCGCGGTTAATGGCAGGCGGAACTTCATAAGATGTAAGATTTCCGGTTTCACCACTAAGTTCGCATTGGTTGCCGCTGCGTTGCTGCAGTTGTTGTTCTGTTGTCATTGTATAGAAATTTATGGCGCAAATGTAATGATTTTAAAAAAGTATGCTGTCTGAAATTAAATAATAATAAAATTCTTACAATAATCTTTATTGTAATTTTCCTAATTTTGATGCCTTACACGCGAATATTTATGCATACCATACCACTTTCTCAGGAAGCTATAACAGCCCTGCAAAACATAGTTAGCCCTGCCTATCTTTTTTTAGATCAGGAGACGCTTGCAAATTACGGGCACGACGAAACCGAAGATTACAGTTTTCCGCCGTCGGTTGTAGTGAAGCCGGGTACGGTTGATGAGGTATCAGCTATCATGAAGCTGGCCAATCAATATAACATTCCTGTAGTGCCTATAGGTGCGCGCACCGGGCTTAGTGGTGGTGCACTTAGCATTTATGGAGGCATTGGCCTTTCTATGGAGCGTTTTAACAGTATAGAAATAGACGAAAAAAATCTGCAGGCAATAGTGGGGCCTGCTGTTATAACGCAGGTATTGCGCGAAACTGCTTTCGAAAAGGGACTGTTCTATCCGCCAGACCCAAGTAGTCAGGGCAGTTGTACTATTGGTGGCAACGTTGCAGAGAACAGTGGGGGGGCACGGGCTGTAAAATATGGGGTGACTAAAGATTATGTGCTAAACCTTGAGGTTGTTTTGCCAAACGGCGATGTAATATGGACAGGTGCTAACACTCTTAAAAATTCTACGGGTTACAACCTTACGCAATTAATGGTGGGCAGTGAAGGTACGCTTGGAGTTATTACAACAATTGTTATGAAACTGTTGCCTAAGAACACGCATAATATACTCATGCTTATTCCGTTTTTTAATGCAGGGCAGGCATGCGAGGCCGTGGCCCAAATTTTTAGGGCAGGAATTGTGCCCAGTGCCTTAGAATTCATGGAGCGAGATGCTATAGACTGGGGGCTTAAATATTTAGATAGCGTAAACCTGGATATTAAAGATGAGGTTCAGGCGCATTTGCTGGTGGAGGTAGACGGGAATTATCCTGATGTGCTTTTTGCCGAAGCTGAAAAAATAATGCAGGCAGTGGAGCATTTTGATATAGATGAAATACTTTTTGCCGACACTGAAGATCAGAAAAATGCCCTTTGGAAACTACGCAGAACGGTGGCTGAGGCTGTGAAATCTAATTCGGTTTATAAGGAAGAAGATACTGTGGTTCCCCGCTATGCATTGCCTCAATTGCTCGATGGTATTAAGGCCATTGGCAAAAAATATGGTTTTCATTCAGTGTGCTATGGCCACGCAGGCGATGGTAACCTGCATGTAAATATCATAAAGGGAAATATGACTGATGAAAACTGGAAGAACGAAGTGCCGAAAGGCATACGCGAAATATTTGAGCTTACCGTATCGCTCAACGGAACCCTTTCAGGAGAACATGGCATAGGCTATGTACAAAAAAACTATATGGATATTGCCTTTACACCTTATCATTTACAGTTAATGAAAGGCATTAAGCAATTGTTCGATCCTAACAATATTTTAAATCCGGGCAAAATATTGCCGGATGCCCTTTAGTTGTACTTAAGACCGCCTTGGGTTAAACCTTAGCCTTTGTAGAAAAGGCAATGACGCAAACACCCATGACTGCTAAGAATACAAACGATATTTTAAGGGTAAAAAGGCCTGCTAAAAATCCTATTACAGGCGGGCCTATTAAAAAACCTAAAAAGCTTATAGTAGATACTGCTGCAATGGCTGCGCCGGGTTTCATGGTTAACGATCGTCCGGCGGCACTATACACCATTGGTACTACAGATGATATTCCTGCTCCCACAAACATAAAACCAATAATGGCAGGATAGAGGTACGGGAAAATTACAAGTGTTAAAAGTCCGATAGTGCTCAATGCACCGCTAACCTGTAGTGTGGCTTTAAGCCCAAATTTGTGCGAAAACCAGTCGGCAACAAAACGTCCGGCGGCCATAAAACACATTCCGGCAGTATATCCTGCTCCCTGCCATGCGCCTACAGCCATAATTACTTTTTTAAAGTATATCACACTCCAGTCAAACATGGCTCCCTCTATAACCATCGAGCAAAATGCTATAACCCCAAGGGTTATTAACGATTTATCGGGCATTACAAATGCGCGTGTTTTTTCTCCATCGGTTTTTTTAGCACCGTCTTCATGAAAATACTTCCAACAAATAAAAATGGTTGTTGTGCTCACTATGGCAATTCCGCTAAAATGAATTACTGGCATTATATTGTAGCCTATCATTAGTGTGCCAATACCTGCACCTAAAAATCCGGCAAGGCTCCATAACCCGTGAAAAGATGCTAATATAGGTTTAGGATACATGGCTTCTGTTGCTACGGCCTGTGTGTTGACCGATATGTTTACGGCATTGCTGCCAAGACCAAAAACTACCAGGCAGCCTACCAGCATAGGTACAGTAGTAGAGAGCCCCAGGCTTATAAGTGCCAGCCCATATAAAGTTAGTGCAGCGGCGAGCACCTTTTTACTGCCAATTTTTGTAACCGCCCACCCCGATATTGGTAATGATAATATTAAACCAACCGGAAGTGCAAACAATACCGCTCCTAATTCAGCTTCAGATAAGTTCAGCTTTTGCTGAATAGTACCAATGCGAGATGCCCAGCTCGAAAAAATTAGTCCAGCCATAAAGAACATGGCAGATACAGCAATGCGTATTACTTTAGGAGGGTGTGTCATTATGTTTCAAGGTATAATTGGATGCAAAGATAATTTATTAAGTGTATTGTAAACACTTTTTATTGTTTAATAATGAAGCTATGTAAAAATCATCGTCACAGTATTGGAAATATAGTTTAAGAAAATATTTTAACAATAATTTGTAAATACAATTTTATTTATGGTATATTTGACTATAAGTTGAAATTGTATCATTTACCTATTTTAAGCAGATTATATTTTTTGAATATGAAAAATAAAAGGGTTTTACTTTGCTGCAGTTGCTTTATTAATAATAAAGCTGATATAATGCAAAGTTGTAGTGTTGGCGGTACTATCCGTTGGAAGGGAAGCTAATATCCTGGTTTTTTATAATTGTAGGCTTAGGCTGAATTAACACTTTTTTAAGAACATATATCCTTTGTTCAATAAAATTATAAAAAGCAAATCCGGCAAATTTTCCTGAATATTCCATATTAAAATATGTTTATATTTGCGATTTGCTATGGTTAAATTATACATTTTTTATTTTTTTTACCAAACGCTTGTGTATGTCAAAAAATTAGTGTTATTTCGACACTTATTAAATTTTTCGTTTTTCTTAACGTTTTCCGCCATGGGTGTATAGTAAAGAGTGAGGGATTTAAAAAGTTTATAACCAGCCATTAATTAATACTTTATAATAAACATAGCATGATCAATTTAAAAACATTCGAAGTTTGGTTTGTAACGGGCAGCCAGCACTTATATGGAGAAGAAACTCTTAATCTTGTTGCCGAGCATTCAAAAGCAATTGCAGCAGGTTTAGACAGCGCATCAGAAATTCCTGTTCGCGTAGTTTTTAAACCTACAGTAAAAACAACACAGGAAATATACGATACATTATTGGCAGCTAACTCTGCTGAGAATGTAATAGGTGTTATTACCTGGATGCACACGTTCTCTCCGGCTAAGATGTGGATCCGTGGCCTGAGTGTTCTTAAAAAACCACTTCTTCATTTCCATACTCAGTTTAACCGCGACATTCCGTGGAGTACTATGGATATGGATTTCATGAACCTTAACCAGAGCGCACACGGCGACAGGGAATTTGGTTTCATGGTATCGCGCATGCGCAAAAACCGCAAAGTAGTTGTTGGTCACTGGCAGGATAGCGAAGCACTTACTCAAATAGGTACATGGGCAAGGGCAGCAGCAGGCTGGTATGACTGGCAAGGTGCTAAATTTGCACGTTTTGGCGATAATATGCGTTTTGTTGCCGTTACAGATGGCGATAAAGTAGAGGCAGAACTTAAGTTTGGCTTCTCGGTAAATAGTTATGGTATTGGCGACCTTGTGGCTTTAATTGATGCTGTTAGCGATAACGATATAAAAGCGCTTGTTGCTGAATATGAGGCTACTTATACAGTTGCCGATGATCTTAAAACAGGAGGTGAAAGACATTCATCTGTGTATGAGGCGGCAAGAATTGAGATCGCTTTACGTAAATTTTTAGTTGATGGTGGATTTAAAGGATTTAGTGATACCTTTGAGGACCTTCACGGAATGGTGCAATTGCCGGGCCTTGCAGTACAGCGTTTGCTTGCTGACGGTTTTGGTTTTGCCGGTGAGGGAGATTGGAAAACGGCTGCTTTAGTGCGTGCGTTTAAAGTAATGGGTAGCGGCCTTGAGGGTGGTAACGGTTTTATGGAAGATTACACCTACCATTTCGATCCGTCTAATTCATTAGTACTCGGATCGCACATGCTTGAGATCGATGCTTCGTTAGCAGCCACAAAACCAACCCTTGAAGTTCATCCTCTTGGAATTGGAGGTAAGGCAGATCCGGCAAGGCTTGTATTTAACGTAGCCGGAGGTGCTGCTCTAAACGCATCATTAATAGATATGGGTAACCGTTTCCGTTTACTTGTAAATACAGTTGATGCTGTAGAAGTAACAGAAGAATTGCCTAAACTGCCTGTAGCACGCGTGCTTTGGCAACCACACCCTGACATGAAAACAGGATGTGCAGCATGGATATATGCAGGTGGTGCACACCACACAGCATACAGCCAAAACTTATCTGCAGAGCTAATTCAGGATTTTGCAGAAATGGCGGATATAGAGTTTTTACTGATAGGCAAAGATACCCGTTTGAGCGAATTTAAAAATGAGCTAAGATGGAACGATATTGCTTATAAATAATATAAACCAATGGCCGCAACAGCATGTTGCGGCCTTTTTAACAAACATAATTAACATTTATGGGCAAGTTCTCTACAATTGATTACGTAATTTTTATTGTCTATTTCCTTGTTGTATCTGGCTATGGTTACTGGATTTATAAAAGCAAGAAGAAAGAAGAAGGAGCATCTGACTCTAAAGATTTCTTCTTAGCCGAAGGTTCACTTACATGGTGGGCTATTGGTGCATCGCTTATTGCATCTAACATTTCTGCAGAACAGTTTATCGGTATGAGTGGTAACGGTTTTGTTGTGGGTGTTGCTGTAGCAGCCTACGAGTGGATTGCTGCCGTTGCCCTTATTATTGTGGCGGTATGGTTTATACCAATGTATCTTAAAAATAAGATATTTACAATGCCGCAGTTCCTTGAAACGCGCTATAACCAAACTACCAGCCTTATTATGGCTATCTTTTGGCTTTTCTTATACGTATTCGTAAACCTTACTTCTATTTTATATCTTGGCGCAATCGCTATAGCTAATATGGCGGGGCCTGAGCATTTTCATGCTATTGTTATAGCAATGGCTATTTTTTCTCTTATCATTACCCTTGGAGGTATGAAGGTTATCGGTTTTACCGATGTTATACAGGTAGTTGTACTTGTATTGGGTGGTCTTGCCACTACATATATTGCACTAACTTTGGTTAGTGAGCACTTTGGCCTTGGCCAGGATGCACTTGCGGGCTTTACTACTATGATGAAGGAAGCGCCCGATCACTTTACAATGATGATAGATAAGCCGGGGCCTGGTGCGTCTCAGGCTGAAGTAAATAAATATTTAATGCTTCCTGGTATTGCACTTTATTTTGCAGGTATCTGGATCGTGAACCTTAACTACTGGGGCTGTAACCAATACATTACACAACGTGCTCTTGGTGCCGACCTTAAAACAGCACGTACAGGTATTCTTTTTGCAGGTTTAATGAAACTTGCCATGCCAATAATAGTTATGCTTCCGGGTATTGCTGCTTATGTGCTTTATAAAGACGGAGCGTTACAAACAGAAATGGGTATTGGCGAGAACTTTAATGCCGATAATGCATATTCTGCTATACTTGGTTTCCTTCCTACAGGATTAAAAGGTCTTTCGGTTGCGGCATTAACTGCTGCTATTGTGGCATCGCTTGCAGGTAAGGCAAACAGTATTTCTACCATCTTTACGCTTGATATTTACAAAAGATATATAAACAAAGATGCTGAAGAGAAAAAACTTGTAATTGTAGGCCGACTTGCAATTCTTGTGGCAATTATATTCTCTGTAGTGCTTACATGGAATGATGCTCTTGGTATAGGTGGTGAAGGTGGTTTTACCTTTATCCAAAAATATACAGGTTTCTTTAGTCCGGGTGTATTTGCTATTTTCCTTTTGGGTATGTTCTGGAAACGTACTACAGGTTCAGCGGCTGTTGCAGGCGTAATTGCAGGTTTCTTGCTGTCAATCTTTTTTAATAGCTACGCAGTTGGTATCTTTGGCCACGATAATATTTTATACACCGCTTATTTAAACAAAGCAGGCGAATATGAGATTCCATTCCTTATCTGTATGGGCTGGTCGTTCTTCTTCACCATGGTGTTAATGATCGTTATGAGCCTTGCAGGTCCTAAGATCAGTGCTAAATCATTCGAAGTCGACTCTAAAATGTTTAAAGTGGAGCCGTCTACACTTGCTCTTATAGTAATTACATTATTACTTGTAGCAGGTCTTTATATTACATTCTGGTAAACTTAACTAAAACAAAGAATATGAAATTTTTTATTGACACAGCAAACCTTGCACAAATTAAGGAAGCTCATGAACTTGGCGTTCTTGACGGTGTTACAACAAACCCGTCGTTAATGGCAAAAGAGGGCATTACCGGCAAAGAGAAAGTGTTACAGCACTACATTGACATTTGTAATATTACTGATGGTGATGTAAGTGCCGAGGTTATTGCAACTACTTTTGATGAAATGATCGCTGAAGGCGAAGAGCTTGCTGCCCTGCATGAGCGTATTGTAGTTAAACTGCCAATGATAAAAGACGGTGTTAAAGCCGCTAAATATTTTGCTGAAAAAGGTATTAAAACAAACGTAACACTTGTGTTCTCTGCTGGTCAGGCATTGCTTGCTGCAAAAGCAGGTGCTACTTATGTATCTCCGTTCGTAGGCCGCCTTGACGATATTTCTACCGATGGTCTTGGACTAATTGAAGAAATCCGTCTTATTTATGATAACTATGGTTTCGAGACAGAAATTCTTGCAGCTTCTGTTCGTCATACAATGCATATTGTAAATTGTGCCAAATTAGGAGCTGATGTTATTACAGGTCCGCTTAGCGCAATCGAATCTTTACTTAAACACCCGCTTACTGATAACGGTCTTGCTCAGTTCCTTGCAGATCACGCTAAAGCAGCAGCGGCAGCAAAATAATTGTTATGAAACACGAAATATCATATTTAGAAAGCGTAGCATCTCAGGTGCGCCGCGATATTGTACGTATGGTACACGGCTGCCAAAGCGGCCACCCGGGAGGTTCTCTTGGTTGTACTGATTTTTTAGTTGCCCTTTATTTTGAGGTAATGAACCGTAAAGAAGGTTTTGATATGGACGGTGTAGGCGAAGATCTTTTCTTCCTTTCTAACGGTCATATCTCTCCTGTATTCTACAGTGTTTTGGCACACGCAGGTTACTTCGATAAATCAGAGCTTGCTACTTTCCGTAAACTTGACTCACGTTTGCAGGGACATCCTACAACGCATGAGCACCTACCGGGCGTTCGCATTGCTTCGGGTTCTCTTGGTCAGGGTCTAAGTGTTGCTATTGGTGCAGCCCTTGCTAAAAAACTAAATGGAGATAAGTCTTTAGTGTATACACTTCACGGAGATGGCGAACTTCAGGAAGGTCAGATATGGGAAGCAGCTATGTTTGCTCCACACAATAGGGTAGACAACCTTATTGCAACAATTGACTATAACGGACAGCAGATAGACGGCCCTACAAGCCAGGTACTTTCTTTAGGCGACCTTAAAGCTAAATTTGCTGCCTTTGACTGGACTGTTCTTGAAAGCGAAGGTAACGATATGGCTCAGGTAATTAAAGTTCTTGAAGAAGCAAAATCGCTTACAGGCCAAGGCAAACCTATCGCCATCCTGCTTAAAACAGGCATGGGACATGGTGTAGACTATATGATGGGTAGCCACAAATGGCACGGTGCCGCGCCAAACGACGCCCAGCTTGATGCTGCTCTTGCTCAACTTGAAGAAACACTTGGTGATTATTAATTTAGAATTGAGATGTTAGATGTGAGATATTAGACTGTATGATAAAAAGTCTTATGCTCATCTCAATACTCAATACTAATTACTGAATTCTATAAAATGAAAAAATACACATACACAGAAAAAAAAGATACACGTTCGGGGTTTGGCGACGGGCTTTTAGAAGCCGGTAAGCGCAACGAGAATGTGGTGGCACTTTGTGCCGACCTTGTGGCTTCGCTTAAAATGCAGGACTTCATCAATAACTTCCCTGACCGTTTTGTGCAGGTAGGTATTGCTGAGGCGAACATGATTGGTATTGCTGCAGGTCTTACCATTGGAGGTAAAATTCCTTTTACAGGTACGTTTGCCAACTTCTCTACAGGAAGGGTTTACGATCAGATACGCCAGTCGGTAGCTTATTCAGACAAGAATGTAAAAATATGTGCTTCTCACGCGGGTCTTACCCTTGGTGAAGATGGTGCTACACACCAGATATTGGAAGATATAGGTTTAATGAAAATGCTTCCGGGCATGACCGTTATCAACCCATGCGATTACAATCAGACAAAAGCGGCGACTATAGCAATTGCTGAGCACGAAGGCCCGGTTTATCTTCGCTTTGGTCGTCCGGTAGTGCCTATTTTTACTGATGCCGACCAGAAATTTGAAATCGGTAAAGCATGGATGGTAAACGAAGGTGCTGATGTTTCTATCTTCGCTACAGGACACCTTGTATGGGAAGCTATACAGGCAGGTGAGAAACTTGCTGAGATGGGAATTGATGCTGAGATTATCAACATCCACACGATTAAGCCACTTGATGCAGAGGCGGTATTAAAATCGGTAGCCAAAACAGGCTGCGTGGTTACTGCCGAAGAGCACAACAGGCTTGGTGGCCTTGGCGACAGCATTGCCCAGCTTCTTGCTACAAACAACCCAACTCCGCAGGAGTATGTGGCTGTAAACGACAGTTTTGGCGAAAGCGGAACTCCTGCACAGCTTATGACTAAATACGGTCTTGATGCAGAACACATTATAAAAGCTGTACAAAAAGTTATTGCACGCAAAAAAGCACAGTAATTACTGCTTTTTTAAAATAACAGCCGCCTTATGGAGTAATATCTGTAAGGCGGTTTTTTTATGAGTATTATACCATTTATCAATATAGATTAGTCTTTTTCAAACAATGGTTAAAATGATTGTTTCTTACCACAAAGTGCACTAAGTTTTCACGAAGTGCAAAAGGTATTACGCTTTGCTTTTAAGCTCACAAAGCTATATTTGCCAACAGCACTAGCACTGTTCACAATGCCTTGTGAACTTCGTAAGACAACTTGTTGTCCGTTGTGGGCTATTATAATACCCGTGTAACCTTGTGCACTTCGTGAAAACTTAGTGCACTTCGTGGTAAAATCATCCAATTGAATTTTACAGGCTAAACTAATGATAATTGGTGTAGTTGAAGTGTATCGTAAAGGTTGTTTCGGAGGTTTTAATAAAAGGCTTGTACTATTTGAAGATTAAAAATATTTGGTCACAATAACTAAGGTATTTTACTAACTGTAACCTTACACCTTTAAATTACTGCCTTTTGCTTAGCAATTGTTTTAATTTAAAGGTTTTTTGTTTTAATTTGAAATCATATTATTAATTTGTGTTTTTCAATTGAAACTAAAAATGCAATTTTGTCTTGTTGAAAATAACTAAATGCTTGTTTTTAACATACAATTTTAATCAGAAGATAATATGTGCGGAATTTTAGCAATTATAGGAAAAGGAAAAGATGAGGCTTTAGTAAAACAGCTTTCTAAAAGGATGTCGCACCGCGGCCCCGACGAAAGCGATGTGCATGTAACGCCAAAAGGGCACATGCTGGGGCATGAGCGTTTATCTATAATTGACCTTAATACGGGTAAGCAGCCTATACAGGGGGCTAAAGATGCCTGGATGGTGCACAATGGTGAAATATACAACCACCAAAAGTTGCGTGACACCGTATTAAGCCACCACACATTCAGGACTACTTCTGACTCTGAAGTTATCGTACACCTGTATGAGGAATACGGCTATGAGTTTTGCGACATGCTGGACGGTATCTTCTCATTCGTTGTAATTGACGGAGATGATTATATTGCAGGCCGTGACCCGCTTGGGGTTAAGCCTTTATACTATGGCCTTGACGAAAGGGGCAGGATGTACTTTGCCTCTGAAATGAAAGCTATTGCAGACCAGTGCCAAACATTCTCTACATTCCCTCCGGGGCATTACTACACGCCTAAAACCGGTTTTGTAAAATACTATAGACCGCAATGGGAAGATGCTAAAAAAGCGGTTGAAGAAGTTGATTATGAAAAGATCCGCCAAACGCTTACGCAAGCGGTAGAAAAAAGGCTGATGAGCGATGTGCCTATCGGGGTGTTGCTTTCAGGTGGGTTAGATTCTTCGCTTACTTCTTCAATAGCGGCAAGGCTTATGAAAGGTGGTTCGCAAAAACTGCATTCGTTCTCTATCGGCCTTGATGCCATGGCACCCGATGCTGTTGCTGCCCGCAAGGTAGCCGAATTTTTAGGTACAGAACACCACGAAGTGCACTTTACCATAGAGCAGGGCATTGAGATACTTGATAAACTTATCTGGCACTTGGAAACGTATGATGTTACATCGATAAGGGCCAGTACGCCTATGTATTTTTTAAGTAAGGCTATTACCGATATGGGTATTAAAGTGGTGCTTTCGGGCGAAGGGGCAGATGAGATATTTGGAGGTTACCTTTATTTCCGCAATGCGCCATCTGCGACCGATTTCCAGAAAGAAACCATAGAAAGAGTACAAAAACTGGCCACTGCCGATTTGCTTCGTGCCGATAAAAGCACTATGGCACATGGCCTTGAAGCCCGTGTACCATTCCTGGATAAGGCTTTCTTAGAAATGGCTATTAAAATTCAGCCGGAAGAAAAGCAGCCTAAAACTTATGACGGTATTGAGAAATATATACTTCGCAAAGCGTTTGATACGCCGGAGCAGCCTTACCTGCCACAGGAAGTGCTGTGGAGGCAGAAAGAGCAGTTTAGCGATGGGGTAGGGTATAACTGGATTGATACTTTAATTGAATACTGTGCAAGTCAGGTAACCGATGAGGAGTTTGAGACAGCAGCGGAACGTTTTCCTTACAATACCCCGGCTACTAAAGAGGCATATTACTACAGATCGGTTTTCTATAAGCATTTTCCACAGGTTAATGCAGCACAAACTGTGCGTAAGTGGATACCGAAATGGCAGGCTAATACAGACCCAAGCGGTCGTGCCAATGCCGCACACGTTAATGCAGATACTGCCATAGCGCAGTCTAAGATAGTTGTTTAATTTCAAGGAAAGGTTTTTTTGGAATTTTAGTTTGTTTGTTTGTGGAGAAGCGTCCTGCGGTTAGCAGGACGTTTTTTATTTATATCATATTCCTAAATACTGTATGTATGCGCTAAAGAAAGTGTGGTGCAGGATAAAATTTAATAAAATGTTGATAACTTAAGTCCTAAAAGGAGGCTTAAAATAGCATTATCGGTCGCGTTTCCTTATATTTGTTCGTTAAACTTAAAATTTCGTTAAGATAAAATTTTATGAGTGAGGAGATAAAGAAAAACAGTTATTCGGCAGACAGTATTCAGGCACTGGAAGGTATGGAGCACGTAAGGATGCGTCCTTCCATGTATATAGGCGATGTAGGCGTTAGAGGTCTTCACCACCTGGTTTATGAAGTTGTGGATAACTCTATTGATGAGGCCCTTGCCGGTTACTGCGATACCATTTCTGTTGATATAAACGAAGATAACTCTATTACGGTTGAAGATAATGGCCGTGGTATTCCTGTAGACCTTCATAAAAAAGAAGGTGTCAGTGCCCTTGAAGTGGTAATGACCAAAATTGGTGCAGGAGGTAAGTTTGATAAAGATTCCTATAAAGTTTCCGGAGGTTTGCACGGTGTGGGTGTATCGGTGGTAAATGCACTGTCTAACCACATGAAATCTACCGTTTTTAGGGAGGGTAAAATATACGAGCAGGAGTATGAGAAAGGTAAATCTCTTTATCCTGTTAAGCAAATAGGAGATACTGAGAAAAGAGGTACACGCCAAACGTTTATTCCGGACGATACTATATTTACACAGACTACAGAATATTCGTATGATACACTTGCTGCCCGTATGCGTGAGCTTTCGTACTTAAATAAAGGTATAAAAATTACGCTTACCGATAAAAGGCAAAAAGATGATAAAGGCGAGTTTGTTTCGGAGGTTTTTCATTCTGAAGAAGGACTTAAAGAATATATCCGTTTCTTAGACGGTAACCGTGAGCCTATTATTTCTCATGTTATCAGTATGGAGAATGATAAAGGTGAAATACCGGTAGAGGTTGCGCTTATTTACAATACCAGCTATACTGAGAATATTTTTTCTTATGTAAATAATATTAATACACATGAGGGGGGTACACACCTTTCGGGTTTCCGTAGGGGGCTTACCAATACCCTTAAAAAATATGCCGATAGTTCGGGTTTGCTTGAAAAACTAAAATTCGAAATATCGGGCGATGATTTCCGTGAAGGGCTTACTGCAATTATATCGGTTAAAGTGGCAGAGCCTCAGTTTGAGGGTCAGACGAAAACTAAGTTGGGTAACCGCGAAGTGGTTGCTCCTGTAAGTCAGGCGGTGAGCGAAATGCTTGAAAACTATCTTGAAGAAAACCCTAACGATGCCCGTACGATCGTGCAAAAGGTAATACTTGCAGCACAGGCACGCCACGCAGCTAAAAAAGCACGCGAAATGGTACAGCGTAAAACCGTTATGGGTGGTGGCGGACTTCCGGGTAAGCTAAGCGATTGTTCTGAGCAGGATCCTGCAAAATGTGAGGTATTTCTTGTAGAGGGTGATTCTGCAGGCGGTACTGCAAAACAGGGTAGGGACAGGGCTTTTCAGGCGATACTTCCGTTAAGGGGTAAGATCCTTAACGTAGAAAAAGCTATGCATCATAAAGTGTTTGAGAACGAAGAGATTCGTAATATATTTACTGCTCTTGGTGTAACTATCGGTACTGCTGAAGATAGTAAAGCACTTAATCTTGAAAAACTTCGCTATCATAAAGTAGTTATTATGTGTGATGCCGACGTTGACGGCAGCCACATTTCTACACTTATATTGACGTTCTTCTTCCGTTTTATGAAAGAGCTTATAGAGAATGGTCACGTGTATATTGCTACTCCACCTTTGTATCTTGTTAAAAAAGGAAATAAAAAAGAGTATGCCTGGACTGAAAACCAACGCGACATGATTAGTGAGCGTATGGGTGGTGGTGTTACTATACAGCGCTATAAAGGTCTTGGAGAGATGAATGCCGAGCAGCTTTGGGAAACCACGCTAAACCCTGAATATCGCACACTGCGCCAGGTTAGTATTGATAGTCTTGCTGAGGCAGACAGGATATTTTCTATGCTTATGGGTGACGAAGTGCCGCCACGCAGGGAATTTATTGAGAAAAATGCCTCTTACGCAAATATTGATGCGTAAGGTATTTATAAATATACTAACGGCAACTGCCCTGCTTTGCACGGGCAGGGCTGTTGCACAGGCAGAAGAATTACAACAAATAGGGCATCTTTTAAATGATGCCCTATTTTTTTCTGATCAGTACGTAACCCCTATATCCGATGCGGCGGTATATCAGTCTGTGTCCGGTTGGGTAAGATCGGCTAAAAACCCTGAGCCGTGGCAGGTTGGTTTGGAGTTTCATGCTAACGTGTTTTTTACACCGCAACACGACCGTACTTTTACCATTTATAATAGCGATTTTAGTTTTTTTCAGTTGCAGGAGGGCACTTCGGCTACGGTGCCTACAGCTGTGGGTAACGATTATCAGGTAACTATGATTGGTATGCTTGGTGACAGCGAGGTAAGGCTGAAAACTCCGGAGGGCATTGATATGAAAACCGTTGCCTATCCTTATTTACAGGCTTCGCTGGGGTTGCCTTATGGTAGCGAGCTTGTAATAAAATATTCACCGCAGGTCAATCTTAAAAAGAGCGACTATCAGGTATATGGTTTTGGTTTGAGGCATAATCTTAGTCATTATTTTATATCACTTGCCGATAAAAAGTTTCATATTTCAGTTCTTGCGGCCTACTCTAAAGAAGAGGTTTCGTTTAGTTTTCTGGATATACAGACTGATTATGGTACGCTGGGCATAAATAAACTTACAGGAATGGTAGATACATGGCAGTTTCAGGGCAGTGTATCTAAGGAATATGATGCTTGGGAGTTTATGGGGAGTTTTATGGTTACCACCAGCGACCTTAAATATAAAGTGAGTGGAGAGAAAGGTACGGTGGAAGAAATACTGCCTTTTCAAACCATTGTAAACAACCGTTTGAAAGAGATCTATAAAACGCGTGTAAACTATATAGGTGAAGTTTCTGCAAAATATAGTTTTGGTAAATTTAATGTACAAACTGCTCTCAATTTTGGGAAATTTGTAAATACTAATGTATCTTTACAATACATAGTTAATTAAATTAACCCATAATCAAATATAAATATGAAAGTAACTATAGTAGGCGCCGGCAATGTAGGTGCAACCTGCGCAGATGTAATTTCTTACAGGGGTATTGCTTCTCAGGTAGTGTTGCTGGATATTAAAGAGGGCTTTGCCGAAGGTAAGGCTATGGATATTATGCAATGTGCCCCAAACACGGGTTTTAATACCTATGTTACAGGTGTTACAGGCGATTACAGTAAAACAGCCGGGAGTAACGTAGTGGTAATAACATCAGGGGTGCCGAGAAAGCCGGGCATGACGCGCGAAGAACTTATTGGTATTAATGCCGGTATTGTAAAGGGTGTGGCTGAAAATGTACTTAAATATTCGCCTGATGCTATAGTTGTAGTGGTTTCAAATCCTATGGATACCATGACTTATCTTACTTTAAAGGCTACAGGGCTACCTAGGCACAAAGTTATTGGTATGGGTGGTGCGCTTGATAGTGCCCGTTTTAAATATTTCCTTTCTAAAGCTCTTGATAAACCTACCGGAGATGTTGATGGTATGGTGATTGGCGGTCATGGCGATACTACTATGATTCCGCTTACAAGGCTTGCTTCCTATAATGGTATTCCGGTTACCGATTTTCTTTCGGGAGAGGAACTTGAAAAAGTGGCTGCCGATACTATGGTGGGTGGTGCAACACTTACAAAATTATTAGGTACATCGGCCTGGTATGCACCGGGTGCTGCAGTTGCTTATTTGGTAGACAGTATATTGAATGACCAGAAAAAAATGATAGCATGCTCTGTTCTGTTAGAAGGAGAATATGGTCAGGACGATATTTGCCTGGGAGTGCCATGTATTATTGGTGCTAATGGTTTGGAAGAAATTTTAGACATCCATCTTAATGATGAAGAGAAAGCTAAATTTGAAAAAAGTGCTGATGCAGTAAGGAATATGAATGCCGATCTAAAGGAAGTGCTGGCGTAAGTTTTTAGCTATAAAACATAGGGCTGCCAATAGGCGGCCTTTTTTTTATGATATAATTTACAAATAAATTGGTTAATCTTATCGTAAATTATATATTTGCTCGTTTTTAAAAAATCGGAATAATTAATTTTTAGTAATAATGCAGAATAAGGGACTCGTTAAATTTTTCGCAATTTTATTTGCCTTAGTATGTATCTACCAACTTTCCTTCACGTTTGTGTCTCACAGGATCGAAGATGATGCTAAAGCACAGGCCGGTGGTGACTCAGACAAAGAGCTGGCATACCTGGATTCTATGAAGGATTCAGTAGTGTATCTTGGTTACACCTACAGCGAAGTAAGGGATAAACAAATTAATAAAGGTCTTGACCTTGAGGGTGGTATAAATGTTATGCTTGAAATATCTGTAAAAGATATCCTTAAAGGCCTTTCAAATAATTCTAAAAACCCTGTTTTTAACAAAGCTCTTGATGTGGCTACAAAAAACAGGCAGGGTAATCAGGATTATCTTGAAGCATTTTTTGTTGCCTTTGAAAATGAATCGAAAGGAAGTGTTAAGCTTGCATCGCCTGAACTGTTTACAAACAGGATAATGGGTAGCGAAAGCGTTAATACTGAAATGAGCGATGAGGCTGTTAAAAAAGTATTGCGTAAAAAAGTAAGCGAGTCTATTGACAGCGCTTTTGGCGTTCTTACTGAGCGTATCGATAAATTTGGTGTGGTACAGCCAAACATCCAGAGAATGGGAGAGTCTGGTCGTATCATGGTAGAGCTACCGGGTGCTAAAGATGAAGCGCGTGTAAAAAAACTATTGCAAAGTACTGCTCAGTTAGAGTTTTGGGAAGCTTATAAAGTAAGCGACCTACAGCAGTTTTTACTAACTGCTAACGAAACTCTTAAAGCTACAGAGAAAAACGTCGCTACTGCTGAAACTAAAACAGCATCTAACGATTCTATCGATAAACTTTTAGGTAAAAACGATTCTGCTGCTACAGTAAAAGGTAACAACCCGCTGTTTGATAAATTGGCAATCAGCCCTGCTGGTCCTGTTATTGGTATGGCGTCTGTAAAAGATACAGCTGTATTGAACGGTTACCTTAAAAGGTCTGATATCCGCAGCCTTCTTCCTGCCGACTTAAGGTTTGCACGTTTTGCGTGGGGTAAAGAAGATGTTAAGAAAAGTAAAGGTGTTCTTGAGCTTTATGCTCTTAAATCAAATAAAGATAACGTTGCTCCTCTTGGAGGAAACGTGATTACAGGTGCAAGTGCTACTTTTGACCAAATGAACAAACCTGCTGTAAGCATGCAAATGAATACTACAGGTTCTCAGAAATGGGAAGAAATGACAGGCAAGGCATACAGGGAGCAAGGCTTTATTGCTATTGTTCTTGATAATGTGGTGTATTCTGCTCCGGGTGTAACTTCTGGTCCTATTGCCGGTGGTAACTCTCAAATTTCAGGTGCTTTTGACGTAACTGAGACTAAAGACTTAGCAAACATATTAAGAGCAGGTAAACTTCCTGCAAAAGCAGATATCGTACAGTCTGAAGTTGTAGGACCATCACTTGGTCAGCAGGCTATCGATAACGGTATCAACTCATCTATCGTAGGTTTATTATTAGTATCACTATGGATGGTTGTTTATTATGGTAAAGCAGGCTGGTATGCAAATGCTGCGTTGCTTGTAAATATCCTTTTCCTATTCGGTTTCCTTGCAAGTTTAGGTGCTGTGCTTACACTACCGGGTATTGCAGGTATCGTACTTACAATTGGTACAGCGGTAGATGCTAACATCATCATTTATGAGCGTGCTAAAGAAGAGATTCGTCATGGCAAGTCGCTTGATGAGGCTGTAAAAACTTCATTTAGCTGGAGAGGTGCTATGTCGTCTATTACAGATGCTAACGTAACACACGTGCTTACAGGTTTAGTACTATTGATATTTGGTTCGGGGCCGGTTAAAGGTTTCGCAACTACATTGCTTATAGGTATCTTTACTTCACTATTTACTTCGATCTTCGTTACAAGACTATTCCTTGACTGGAGTGTTAAAAAGGGAGAGAGCTTAACATTTGTTACCGGAATGTCTAAAAACTGGTTTACGAATGTTCACTTTAATTTCCTTGGAGCTAAGAAATTTACTTACATATTCTCTTCTTTAGTAGTTGTTGTAAGTTGTGTATCATTCTATATAAATGGTCTTGATCAGGGTATCGACTTTGCAGGTGGACGTACGTTCCAGGTTAAATTTGAAAAACCTGTATCTATAGAAGAAGTAAGGGATGAACTTACCGCTGTATTTAACAGTAATGTAGATGTTAAAGTATTTGGTAACGAATCTCAGCTAAGAATAACTACTAAATATAAGGTAGACGAAAATACTGTAGAGGCAGATCAGGAAGTAAACACAATGCTTTACAATGGTCTGAAAAAATACTATTCTACACCTCTAACTGAGGCGCAGTTTATAAACACCAGCGAAGGTAAAACGTTAGGCTTACTTCAGTCGTCTAAAGTTAATGCTGCTGTGGCAGATGATATTAAAGCTAACTCTGTTTGGGCAGTATTAGGTGCAATGGCTATCGTGTTTATTTACCTAATGGTAAGTTTCAGGAAATGGCAGTACAGCCTTGGTGCAATTGCTGCTGTGGCGCACGACGTTATATTTGTATTGGGTATTTATTCGCTTTGCTACAAATTTATGCCTTTCCATATGGAAATGGATCAGCACTTTATTGCGGCTATCCTTACCGTTATTGGTTACTCAATGAACGATACTGTAATTGTATTTGACAGGGTACGTGAGTTTATTGCAGGTAAAACCCGTGGTAACTTTACACAAATTGTAAACGACTCTATTAATACTACATTATCGCGTACGGTAAATACATCATTAACGATGGTGTTGGTATTACTTATCATGTTCATTTTTGGTGGTGAGTCTATCCGTGGATTTATCTTTGCAATGCTTGTGGGTATCATAGTGGGTACATATTCATCGCTATTTATTGCTACTCCGGTTCTTGTAGACAGTATGTCTAAAGAAGATAAAGCAGCTATCGAGAAAAAACATAATGAAGAGCTTGAAGAAGTAAAAGCTTAACATTTTTTAATACTTTATAAGAGCCTGCTTATGTAAATAAGCAGGTTTTTTATTTTTTTGCATACTCAAAAAAGCATATATTCGTTATCCATTAAAAGCAGGCTTGCCTGTTTAAAGCCAAATACACTATAGCAACTAAAAGCAAAACATGACAAACTTATTTTTATTATTGCAGGATACCATCCCTGCCGCTGCTACAGATAGTACTGCAACCGTTGCAACATCGACCGAAGAATCTGTTAATTATTTTTCGCTGCTCATGAAGGGTGGTGTAATGGTAGCCCCAATTTTGTTGTTACTGTTCTTTACTCTTTATGTAATTATAGAAAGGGCACTTTACTATAAAAAGGTTGCTAAAGAAGATACAAGGCTTATAGACGATGTAAGGACGCATTTAACATCCGGCAAGGTAGATGCAGCGCAAATGGCAGCAGCACGTTCGGGCACGGCCTATGGTAATATTATTGAGAGTGGTATTAGCCTGGTTGGCATAGGAAGGCCACTTGGCGAGATCGAAGGTATTATGGAAAAAACCACCAATGTAGAGATTGGCCAGATGGAGAAGAAACTGGGGTGGTTGGGTCTTGTGGCCGGTATTGCACCCATTCTTGGATTTATTGGTACCATATCGGGGGTTATCAAGATATTCTATACCATTTCGATTACTGAGAATATCAGTATCGGAAGTATTTCGGGTGGTCTTTACGAAAAGATGATCAGTTCTGGTTTAGGTCTTATTGTAGGTGTAATTGCTTATTCAGGGTATCACTACTTCAACATGATCATTGACGATTTTTCACTTAAAGTGCAAAAGCAGGTTATACAGTTTGTTAATATAATAACGACCGGAAAATGAGAGTAAGGAGAAGTAAACGTTTTCATGCAGAGGTTGCAGCACACGCCCTTAGCGATATTATGTTCTTCCTGCTGTTGTTTTTCCTTATTATATCTACACTGGCAAACCCCAATGTTATAGACCTTGCTTTGCCCAAGGCAGATTCTAACAAAACAACAGATAAGGCGCATACAACCATTTCGGTTACTGCCGATAAGCAATATTTTGTAGACAAACAGCCTGTTGCCTTTGAAGAGCTTGAAGGCACACTTATGGCTAAATTGGCACAGAGTGGAGACAACGTGGTTATTGTAAGGCTTCCTAAGGACCTGCAGGTGCAGGATATGGTAGACATTTTACAGATAGGGCAGAGGAATAAACTGAAATTTTCTATTGCCACAACAAAATAATAGTATTGATGGCTGCATATACAGAACAGGAAAAAAAATCGTTAATTGCAACTACCCTCATATTCGGGCTGTTGCTTTTGGCGCTTATCCTGATTAAATATTCTGAAAAAACAGAACTGGCCGACCTTGAAGGCGGCGGCGGTGGCGGCGGTGTTACCGTTAATTTTGGTGATAGTGATGTGGGTTCCGGTGCCGATTTTAAGAGTGAGGTGCTTGAGGTTAAACAAACAACCAAACAGCAGCCTCCGGTTGCGAGCGCTCCCGAAGAAGAGATTATTGGCAGCGATCTTGAAGATGCGCCTGCAATAGCCAATACTAAGCCTGTAACTAAAAAAGAGCCTAAAAAGGAGGATGCTAAACCGCAACCAGTAAAGGCTCCGCAGCCTTCTAAGTCTACAAGCGATGCATTGTCTAACCTACTCAACGGAAACGCTAAAGGAGGCGATGGCGATGATGGTGTAGCCGGAAATAAAGGTAAGAGCACAGGCAGTCTTAGCAGTGGTAGTTATGACGGCGATGGCGGTAGCGGCGGAGGCCGTGGCGGCGGTAACGGAAGCGGAGACGGAACAGGTACTGGTCCGGGTAGCGGAAGTGGCTCTGGCGGTGGCAGTGGTTCGGGACGAGGCACGGGTGTAGGTAACTACAATCTTGCCGGACGCAAAGTGCTAACAAAGCCGGCTCCAAGATATACCTGTAATGAGCAGGGAACAGTTGTTATACAAATTACTGTTGATGATAGTGGTAAAGTAATTAAGGCAGAAAGAGGCAGGGGCACAACAAACTCTGCACAGTGTCTTTTCGACCAGGCCAAACAGGCGGCATTGAATACAAAGTTCGATAAGGGCTCTGTAGCGGCTCAGGTAGGAACAATTAAATATAACTTTACACTTACCGAGTAAGGTAATGCCAGATATAATAAAAAGAGGCTTTTTTGAGAAAATTCAGATAAGCCTCTTTTTATTTATTCAAACGGCTGATGGAATTTAATTGCTAAATTTGCGCTAAAATAAAGGCAATTACTGATAATAAACCTATTGCCTGCAACATATAATATGAAAATAAATTTAAAATCGGGTATTGGCCAACTTGTGTTTGGTATGAAGGAAAAAGACGTTAAAGCCATTTATGGTGAGCCTACGCGCCAATTTAAGGATGACGACAAAAATACTATTTACCTGTATAACAAAGAAAAGATAAGACTTACGTTTTATGCAGATGAAGATTTTAAGCTTGGTTACCTTATTGCAGCACATCCTGATCTTGAACTGTTTTCTGTAAAAGTTTTAGGCCAAAATTGGGAAAGCCTTAAAAAGGTATTAGAAGAAAAAGGTATTAAAGGCTTTGATAAAGAAACGTATGACTCTGAAGATAATTATTTTAATGAAGCTAATTGGGCCATTTTTCGTGTAGAATTTGGAGAGGTTATTCGTGTAGAACTTGGTGCTATTATAAATAGTAAAGATGAGTTTGACTGGAAGTTTTAACTATTATATCCAATTCTACTTTTAACTCAAATAAGAAAGGGATTCCGCTGCCGGAATCCCTTCTTATTTTTTGGATAGATAATGCTATTTTGCAAGCATTTCAAGCTCAAACACAAGGTTTGCATTGCCTGGAATTTTACCCTGTGGCATACCTCTTTCTCCATATCCAAGGTGAGACGGAATGAAGATAATAGCTTTATCGCCCAGTTTCATATTTTCTATACCTTCAATAAAGCCCGGTATCATTCCTGATTTTGTACCAATGGTAAAAGGTATTGGCTTATAGTATCCGGCTGCATCTTTTTGAGGGATGTAGTTGCCCATATCTTTAGCTACTTGTGGAATGCTCGAATCGAACAAAAACGCATCATTTTCAAGATAACCTGAATACTCTATCAATACTTCAGATCCATCAGCAGGTTTTTGCCCTGCACCCTGTTTTAGTATTTTATATACCAGTCCGCTGGCAGTTTTTGTACCTGTGGCTTTAGCTTCGGCAAAAAATGCAAGTTTATCGGTTTTTGCTTTTGCAAGCGCATCTGCTTTGGCTTTTGCCTCAGCAGCCGCTTTCTCATAATATTCTTTAAATACTTTGTCTGCCTTAAAGCGTTTAGCGTCTTTACCTACGCGTACAATCTTAACTGTTTTAATATCGTCGTTTTGCTCTATGTTGTTAACAACATCCATGCCCTGCACTGTGTGACCAAAAACAGTATGAAGACCATCCAGGTGAGGGGTAGCTTTGTGTGTTATAAAGAATTGGCTGCCGTTTGTTCCGGCACCTGCATTTGCCATAGAAAGTATGCCAGGCCCACTGTGTTTAAGGTCGGTTATTTCATCTTTAAACTTATATCCCGGTCCGCCCGATCCGTTACCTGCCGGGTCACCTCCCTGTATCATGAAATCTTTGATAACACGATGCCATTTAAGGCCGTCATAAAATGGTTTGCCTTTGTATTTTGCTTCTACCATTTCGTTTTTTCCTTCGGCAAGTGTAACAAAGTTAGCCACTGTAAGCGGTGTTTTTTGATACTCAAGTTGTACAACTATCAAACCTTTGTTGGTTTCTATTTCGGCATAAAGCCCGTCGCCTAATTTGCCATAGTCTGGCGGTGGTGTGTTCTTGCAGGAAAATAAAAGTGCTACTAAGCTTAAAAACAGACTTGTCATTGGTTTCATTTATATTAAATTAATTCTCTTTTACAGTGGTTTCAGCACCGCTTTCGGGCTTAATGTCGTTTAGTGTAACGGTACACATTAGCGGCTGGTTAATGCCAATTTTATCGTTGTCGCCATGATAGCCATAGCCCATGTGAGACGGAAATAAAAAGGTTACCTTTTCACCTTTGTTCAATAATTTTATACCGTCTCGAAGCCCCATCATTATATTTTGTTTGTCTACAAGATATACCTGTGGTTTAAGTTCGGCCTGGCTGTATATTACATTGCCTTTTATGTCTTTAACTTCATAATCAAAATAAGCCACATCACCGCGTTTTGGGGTTACAGTATCGGTAGTAACTTCTACGTCATAGCGATACCAGTATCCTTTGCTCGATGCTATATATTTTGCATTGGGGTTGTTCTTAATAACAGAGTCTATTTGCTGTTCTTCATTTGCAATAAGCTTTTTATTTCTCTTTACAGACTCGCGCATAAACGTACCCGAACTTTGCGACAGTGGCCTGCGCGCCTGTTGCTGAGAGCAGCCTGCAATCAAAATTGCTGCAGTTGCAAATACCAATATATATACCTTCTTCATATTCATCACTCTATATTTGTGTGTGCTAATGTAGCAATAAATTTTTGTATGGTAGCCTCTAACGATTCGGTGCTTTTGCCACCTGCCGCGTTTATATGCCCTCCGCCACTAAAATGTTGTCTTGCATAAGCATTAACGTCAAAATCTCCCTTAGACCTAAACGATATTTTAATAATGCCTTCGTCTTTGTTTTCGGTAAAAAAGGCTGTAAAAACAATATCTTTCATGCTCAAGCCATAGTTTACAATACCTTCAGTATCGCCTTTGCTATGTCCAAAGCTGTTAAGCTCTTCCTGGCTCATGCAGCTGTATGATGTTTTATAAGCAGGCAATACTTTCATGTTCTGCAAAGCCCTTGCCAAAATTTGTATGCGATTATGGGAATGATTGTCAAACAGCAGGCTGTGTATAGCACTGTTGTCTATGCCAAGGTCTATAAATTCTGCCGCAATGCGATGTGTTGTTCCTGTGGTCGAATGGTAACGGAAAGAACCGGAATCGGTAACGATACCTGTGTAAAGACAGGTAGCAATGGTTTTATTAAGCAGGTTGCCATGCCCCAGTTGTTGAATAAAATGATATACCATTTCGCAGGTAGAGCCATAGCTGGTATCACTAAAGGTTACAACAGCATAATCATCCGGTTTTTGATGATGGTCTATCATTATAAACGGCACTGTAAGTCTGCGCAATGCTTCGGCCATAAAGTCTCCTGTGCGGCTCAGGGTGTTAAAGTCGAGTGTAAAAACAAGTTCTGCGGCCTGTAAAATGCGGTTGCATGTTTCGGTATCCCTTTCATAAACCTTTACAGTATCCGATGACGGAAGCCATGCTAAAAAATCAGGAAATTCGTTAGCTATCAAAACGGTAGGCTCATGCCCAAGTAATTGTAAAAAATGGTATAAACCCAACGTAGAACCCATGGCATCTCCATCAGGGTTGCGGTGGGGTATAATTGCAATTTTTTTAGGGGTGGTAAGCAGTTGTTGTACCTTCTCTATATCGTCATGTGTCATCATTCTGCGAATTTACATTATTTTATCTTATAGCCAATAACATGGTGGGTATTAACAAAAAAGCCCGCCACAAATTTGGGCGGACTTTTTTCATGAAAAAGGCGTGTATTTTAAAGGCCTGTAACCTGTGTTTTTGGACCCGAAACTTCAAAGTATAAACCCGGCAAATTGTACATGTTTTGGTTTATTGCAAAATAGTCGTACTGGCCGTTTGTAGCATATTCATCGCCAACGGGTTCAAAGCCTAAAATGCTTACAAGCTCATATTCGTTGGTGGCATCTATTACGTGTATGCTGTTTTGTTTGGTAGTTCCGTCGCCACTGCTCAAAATAGCATCTATAATAATATCAGTTTGTGCACGCTCAATTTTAGCGTCTTTGTATAGCTCCAACTGCATAAGGCAGTACTGACGGTATTTTTTTATAGTAATGCTAAATGGGTTGGCCTCTAATAGTACTGCGGTATATTTTATAACATCGGTAAGATCGGCAGTGGTAGGATTTTCTTTTTTCAGGATATCATTAAGGCTTGCATGTGTTGTGCTAAGCAAAGCTTTGTCATAGGTTTTAGGCATAAGTGCGTAGCCATAATAAAGATGCCTGCTTTCCTCTGTAGTAAGGGTGCTGTCTCCTTTTTTATAACGGTTGTAAAGCTTTTCGAAATATAAAGGAGAATTTTTATCGCTAATGTTTTTTTGTATAAGGGCATAGTCCGGCATTGCGGTTTCAGTTTGCTGTGCATTAGCTCCTAATACCATCAGGAATACTAATATTGTAAATATCTTTTTCATAATCCTTGCGTTTTGTAGTATAAAGTTACTTGTGGTTAGCCTTAATTTTATCTCAATTGGCTGATTGTTAAGTCAAAAATACCATACATTTAACACACGGAAAGAGGCTTTAAGTTCAAACCATTATCGCTATAGTTCAATGGCAGAAATGTGTAGATAAACGGGTTTTAATGCCGTTGGTCGAAGAGGTGTAAGGGCAAGGAAGTAATGAAGCTTATATAAAACAAAAAATTGGCTCGCGCCAATACAAATTGAAATAATATTTAAAATAAAATTAGTCGCCACCACCGCAGCCTCCGCCGCATCCACTACATCCGCTGTCTCCTCCATCTGACGAGCAGCTGCTGTCAGAAGAGCAACTGAAAGATGAACATCCGTTTTCGTTTCCATTACCATTGCCTTTTTTTCTGAATATATTAAAGAGAATAATGGTTATGAATATTATTAGGAATCCAAAACTGTCAGATGCCTGGATGAACAACATTGCCAAAGCTGTTATAAACAATTGCATTATAAGTGATCTTATTTTTGCCGATGGTTTTCTTACAATCCAATATTTAGCTTTGTTAGTCCTCACAAAGTCAATATCTGAAAAACGGATTTTTTCATCGTGCCAGATGTCGGTTGGAGGTTGCGAATTAAACTTTTCGGTATACAATTCGTATAATTTTTTGTATGATATACTGAATTTTTGCTGTTCTGATTTACCGCCCTTTGTTGGGTTGTGATGAATTTCCATTCCCAATGTGTCACGACAAAGGTTCTGCCAGTAAGATTTGGTGTAAGTTAAGTGCAGATGCCATGCCTGATCTACAGGGTCTGAAGGAGTTATGGGCTCTGCCGAAGTGCAGCATAAAAAGATAAACTTTTTATACTCATCTATTACCCGTTTGGTGTAGATGGATGTCCAACCGTTTTCTCTCGCCAGTCTCGTTTTAAAGGTTAGTTTAGTTTCTGGGGCGTCAAATTCAAAATTCAGAATTTTGCTCCAAAGTTGATTTTCAAAATGTGTCATTTTTTTTATAAAGATACATCCAAAAACAAAGAGATGTATGTTTTTGATTCCGGTTTCATTTCATTATTTTGGAGGGATACTGCATATTTTCAATAGCTCCGGCATTTTAAATTCTATGTTCTGTTATCCCTTATCTAAAATCTAAAAATCTTTATAAAATTCTATTTTCAAATTTCAACAGTTTGATTTACTTTTGCACATGCAACACAACGTACTTATTTTAGACTTCGGGTCGCAATACACACAACTTATTGCGCGCAGGGTTCGCGAGTTAAACATTTTCTGCGAAATTTTCCCTTACAATAACCCACCTACAGATCTTTCAACTTATAAAGCGGTAATACTGTCGGGCAGTCCTTTTTCTGTCAGGGCTGAAGATGCCCCGCATCCTGACCTTTCAGAAATTCGCGGCAAACTGCCTTTGCTTGCTGTATGTTACGGTGCGCAATATCTTGCCCATTTTAACGGTGGCGAGGTAGCACCAAGCAATATTCGCGAGTATGGCCGTGCAAACCTGTCGTATATTAAAGAGGGCGAAGCCTTTTTTAATGGTGTAAGCCTTAACAGCCAGGTTTGGATGAGCCATAGTGATACCATTAAAAAACTTCCGGCTAGCGGTGTGGTACTTGCAAGTACTAAAGACGTGGCTAATGCTGCTTACAGGATAGATGGCGAAATTACCTATGCAATACAATATCATCCTGAGGTGTACCACAGCACAGACGGAAAGCAAATGCTGGAAAACTTTTTGGTACACATTGCACAAGTTCCGCAGAGTTTTACACCAACATCTTTTGTTGAAGATATTGTAGCCGAACTTAAAACTAAAATTCAGGACGATAAAGTAGTGCTTGGCCTTTCGGGTGGGGTAGATTCTACTGTGGCTGCCGTATTGCTTAATAAGGCTATTGGCAAGAATTTGTACTGTATTTTTGTGAATAACGGTTTGCTGCGCAAAAATGAATTTGAGAGCGTGTTGAACCAATATAAAGATATGGGATTGAACGTAAAAGGTGTAGATGCATCTGAACGTTTCCTTTCTCAGCTTGCAGGTGTCTCTGATCCGGAAACAAAACGCAAAACCATTGGTCGTGTGTTTATTGAGGTATTTGACGATGAAGCACATTTGCTAACAGATGTTAAATGGCTTGCACAGGGCACTATATATCCTGACGTTATTGAGTCGGTTTCAGTAAAAGGGCCATCGGCAACTATAAAATCGCACCACAATGTGGGGGGGCTTCCTGATTTTATGAAGCTTCAGGTGGTTGAACCATTGCGAATGCTGTTTAAAGACGAAGTGCGCAGGGTAGGAGCAACATTAGGTATTGACCCTGAGCTTTTGGGGCGCCATCCGTTCCCTGGACCGGGATTATCTATAAGGATTCTTGGTGATATTACACCGGAGAAAGTACAGATACTACAGGAAGTAGATTATATATTTATTCAGGGATTAAAAGATCACGGACTTTACGACAAAGTTTGGCAGGCGGGTGCTATACTACTGCCTGTAGACAGTGTTGGGGTTATGGGCGATGAGCGCACGTATGAAAAAGTGGTTGCCCTTCGTGCTGTAGAAAGTACTGATGGTATGACTGCCGATTGGGTGCATTTACCTTATGAATTCCTTATGAAAATAAGTAACGAGATTATAAATAAAGTTAAAGGTGTTAACAGGGTTGTATATGATATTAGCTCCAAACCACCAGCCACAATTGAGTGGGAATAATCTTTTTAAAAAACTCTAAACCGTGCAGTAATGTGCGGTTTTTTTGTGTTTAGTATTAAGTGTATGTAAAATTAGTAGTTTGTGATGCGTGCATAATAATTTTGAGAAACGAATTGTTTGTGAATTTATTATATTATGCTTTTAAATTTAACATTTGAATTTTTTAAAAGCATAAAAATTTATGCCTGATTGGTAATTATACAAAAATGTAAGAATTGGATTTAGTATGTTGACTGAAATTGTATAATTACGTAATTTTAGGTATCTGATTTATCCACTTACTAAACTACATCATGATTGCAAAAAAATACTTTATAGCCGCCTTACTAATCGGCTTATCGTGCACTGGCGCATTTGCCCAGGAACAAACTAATCAGGCTGCGAATGCTCCTGAAACAACAGGCTACCAAAAGAAAATGCTTGAGCCTAAGGAAGGCGAAGAGTTTTTAAACCACACTGTAGAGCTTGGTGAAACCGTTATGCTTATTTCTAAAAAGTATAAAGTAAAACCACAGGATATTTATGAGTATAATCCTGAAGCTGCCCAGGGAATTGGCGCAAGCGCTGTTTTGCAGATACCAATGCACAGGAAATTTAAAAGCAAAAAAGCTAAAGCTGCAGAAGCTGCCGCTGCAGAAAGTGCTTCTAATAACTAAATAATTTTCACATATTGTAAAAACACCAAAGCCT
Organism: Flavobacterium sp. Sd200; assembly: GCF_009826935.1. GTDB lineage: Bacteria > Bacteroidota > Bacteroidia > Flavobacteriales > Flavobacteriaceae > Flavobacterium. The sequence continues at coordinate 42,898 of NZ_WUMN01000008.1, read as the reverse complement.
GTAGTTTTCTACAGGCTTTGGTGTTTTTAGTATTCAGAGTTTTTGAATTTTTCTATATCATTTATTGGGTTACATATACCCATCCAACAATAGGCTCAGGAAAATCAGGATCGTTTAATTCGAGTACAAAATAGTAAGTGCCTGTTGGTACAGTTGTGTCTTTATTACCCACTTTTTGCACATCGGCAATACCATTCCAGTCGGCTTCGTTGTGGTCTCCGGTCCATACAAGATTGCCCCAACGGTTGTAGATATTCATTTTAAAATTCAGGAATATATTGCGCAGACCTTCTACAAAAAACGTGTCGTTGTAACCGTCTCCGTTAGGTGTTACATAATTATAGGTTGTAGGAGCACACTTTTTTATTCTTAATAAAAACGATGCTGTAGTATGGCAGGTTCCGTTGTCAAGTCGCACAAATATGCGCTGAGGGTTAGTGTCATTTACAAATTGCGTGGTATTATAAATAGGGTCTATTGCCTGGTCAGCACTTTGCTGCGATCTGTAAAAGGTTACAGTTTCGTTAGGGTAGTTCTTCAGGCTTTCGGCATAGTCAGAAAAATCAAAAGCCCCTGTGCTGTATCCTTTATCGCAGGATGTTATATCATCAGGCTGCTGTAGCACAGGAGATAACACTAGCGTAGTTGGCAATGTATAGCTGTTATTGTTTTCGTCGGTCTCAATAACGATCCCTGTGCCGTCTCCGGTATCATCTGCCACAAAAGTAAGGTCAAAATCAAGAGGTACACCTATAGGTATAGTAAGGGTTATGTAGTTACTTTCGCTTTCGCCAATAGCTATATCTTCAATAGTTTCGGTGTAGTCTAAAAAGTTTCCGTTTACATATATGGCAACCGGGGTGGAGGCAGGCAGTACATCGGTACCGTTTAGGTTGCTTACATGGTAGTGTACATGTATAATACGCGAATTACATTGCTTATAAACTTCTTCTATTACTACGGTTGCATCCGGAAAATAACAGTCAATAATTATCAATGTAAATGGTTTAACATCATAGCAGCTGTTAACATCTTCTAATCTTACAAATATCTGCGTGTTGTGCGGGGCTATGTATGCGCTTGATAACGTAATATCATCGGTACCATTTATGGCTTGTTGCTGTGTGGCATGAAAGGTTATAACGTCAGTAGGAGTGTTTTTAAGGGATTGCTCATAAGCCGAAAAATCAAAACTGCCCACACCACTGCCATTAAAGGTTTCGCACGCAGTTATATTTGCAGGTTGCCTTAATACAGGAGATACCCACAGGCTAACGGCAAACGGTGCACTGCTGTTGTTGGTTTCGTCGTTCTCTACCACTACTCCTGTCCCCGTACCGTTATCGTCGGCAACAGCGACTAAGTTAAAGTTTAAAGGTATACCTGCCGGAATACTGAGCGTAATAACCGCTGTAAGGCTTCCGTTTACAGGTATATTACCAACAGTGCTCGCTAAACCAAGCAGTGTAGATCCTGTATAAAAAGCTACCGGGGTTGCAAGCGGCAAAATATCAAAACTATTAAAATTGTGTACGGTATAAACCACGGTAATATCGCGGCTATCGCACTGCTGTATTATTTCGTCTATTGTTACAGTAGCATCAGGAAAAAGGCAGTCTATTGCTATTAGCGAAAATGTTGCAATGCCAAAGCAACCATTTACATCCTGCAGCCTTACATATATGGTTTGTGGGTTGGCTCCGTTCGATGTATAATTTTCCGGATTGGTAATGTTGTTGTTTCCACCAAGCAGTGCATCGTTTTGAGTAGTGTAAAACCTAACAACATCGGTAGGGTTATTTTTAAGTGACTGTTCATAGGCCGAAAAATCAAAAATGCCAATATTACTGTTGTTGGCTGTTTCGCACTCGGTTATATTCTGCGGCTGGCTAACTGTTGGAGACACCCATAGTTGTACAGGCAGTGTAAAGCTGTTGTTGGTTTCGCTTATCTCTTCGACAGTATTGGCAATATCTACCCTGAATATAAGGTCAAAGCTAAGCGGGATACCTGTTGGTATGGTAAGAGTGACCGTAGCCTGTTCGCTACCGCCTACAGGTATAATAACAGCTGTTGCTGTTGTACTTATCAGTTGTGTGTTTGCATAAATGCCAATCGTTGTTCCTGCCGGGAGTACGTCAAAACTATTGAGGTTGCTAACAGTGTAGGTTACAGTAATAGATCTGCTGTCACATGCCTGTATAAGGTTAGTGGCAGTAATGGTGGCGTCAGGAAAAAGGCAGTCCCTCACATTAAGCAAAAACTGGGTAATGGCATAGCATCCGTTTGCATCCTGAAGCCTTACATATATGGTTTGAGGGTTAGTGCCGTTTGAGGTATAATTTTCCGGATCGGTAATAAAGTTATTACCTCCAAGAATAGCATCGTTTTGGGTGGTATAAAACCTTATAACATCTGTAGGTACATTTTTAAGAGATTGCTCATAAGCCGAAAAATCAAAAATGCCAATGTTACTGCCGCTGGTTGTTTCGCAAACACTAAGGTTTAACGGTTGTTGTACTGTTGGCGATGTTCTTAGCTGTATTGCAGGCAGTATAAAGCTGTTGTTAGTCTCGTTTCGCTCTATAATTGTGTTATTCTCGTCTACTATAAAATTGAGGTCGAAGGGAGATTGCACACCAGCCGGAATAGTAACGTTTACCGTTAGGGTTTGCGAACCTCCAATGGGTATGGCGGCTGTAGTGACAGCCGTAGTTAAACGTACTGTGCCCACATATATGTTTATAGGTGTACCTGCAGGTAAGGCTGCAAAACCATCTGTATTGCTAACAGTAAGGCTAATGGCTACATCTCTCGTGCCACATGCAGGAAGGGCAGTAGCCGATACTGTGGCATCAGGATAAAGGCAATCGTCTGTAATAAGTGTGAACGATGTAAAGGCGGTACAACCGTTCTCATCTTCTACACGAACATATATTTCCTGTGGGTTAGCAGTGGCTAAAAAAGCTGCGGCCTCTGTAAGGCTTATAGGGGTACGGGGTGTTTGGGCATCGTTTTGGGATCTGTAAAATGTAACCACATCGCCCGGTGCGCCCATGAGGGATTGCGCATATCCGGAAAAATCGAATATACCCCTGTGGCTCCCCAAAACTGTTTGGCAGGCGTGTATATCTGCAGCTGTCGGAGCATCCTGCAGCCATAGTGTTTCATTAAGTGTAAGGGTGTTATTGTCTTCGTTGGTTTCGGTAACGGTGCGCAGGTGGTCTACAAAAAAGAAAAGTTCAAAATCGCGGCCTGTTGCGGCGGGTACAGTAATGGTTACAGTGCCACTTTCGCTGCCGCCTATGGGTATATCTGCCACTGTTTGCGTAACAGCAACAAGTTGGGAGTCTACATAAATGCCTACGGTTGTTCCGGCCGGGAGTATCTCGGTGCTGTTAACATTGTGTATGGTGTATTGTATTTCTATATCGCGCGAGTAGCATTGCTTTATTATATTTTCTACTGTAATGGTAGCATCGGGAAGCTGGCTGTTGAGCTTTGTAATAATAGCGTTTATCATTACAAAATCTGCCCCGAATTGATTTCCGGATGTAAGCTGTATTTCTGCTGTTTGATCGCCTATGCGTATAAAATTCTGAATATCATAAACATCCAGATCCATATTATAAAGCGAGTCAGATTGTGTTATACTATTTGTGCCATTGAAAGCATTATCGCGCGGATTTAAAGGAGGATTACTCAATACATTATTATTGATCCTCAAAGTCTCGTTATAATCAAGAGGGGCATCACCTTCCCAGGCAACAAAACCTATTTTTGCCCCAATATTATCAACAACATTAAGGCTTGGCAGGCTAACGTTTACAACATAGGGTATAAACTCAAGCCCATCGTATAAGTTTAGCTGGTTTAGGGGTAAAGAACTATTTTCATAAACTACTACAATTACCCATCCGCCAAAATTTGTACCGTTCCTGCAATATAAATTATTGTTAGGGGTGGTGTTCATGTTAATAATGCTGGTAAGATCCAGATCAGATAATGTATATGTGCCGTTACCGGTTGAGCTTACTAATTCGGTAACATCGGCAAAAGCACTAAAAAAAGGCCTGCTGATGCCATCAGTGTTATTGGCTATAACAGGAAACGTCCGCTGTGCTGTAATATCCTGTCCGTTAAGTTTAACGTCAAAGTCACCGGTGCCTGATCCTGCCCAATATAGGTAAGCCTTTAGTATATTATTTCCGAAAGTTAGATTTAGATTTGCCGATGAAGATGTCAATATTTCGCAGGGATTGTCATTTCCTGTATTGGCGTGGGTGTTTAATGTGTTGCCCACATATGTAAAATCATACCTGCCGTTAAACTGCTCATATAAGCTTATACTTATTTGGCTGTGAATGCCTAATGAATATAAAATTAAAAGAGCTGTTAGTAGTAGTTTTCTTTTCACGGCATATTTTTTTCTAAAATTAACAAAAATATAGCAAAGCCAAATTTTTTAACTAAAAACAACAACAATGTGGCGGCAAATGTGTTTATATAACTAAACCCCGATTATTTTTGTACTTTTACCTTAAATAAACTAGTTATGGAGTTTTCTTTTTATATTTCATAACCGCCTTTAATGTATACTATACAACCATACAACATACAGTATTACGATCAGTGGAATGATTTTGTTGCCCGTTCTAAAAACGGTACATTTTTGTTTCATCGTGATTTTATGGAATATCATGCCGATAGGTTTACTGATTATTCACTGCTGGTTTTTAATGATAATAAACTTGTAGCATTGTTACCGGCCAACAGGGTAGGGGATGTAGTATATTCGCACCAGGGGCTAACTTATGGAGGGATTTTGCTTACCGCTCAAAATAAACTTGCTGATGTAATACATATTGTAAGGGCTATCCTGAAATATTTGAATGATAGAGGTATTACTGCTTTTTCAGCAAAAAGTATACCTGATATTTACCATAAAATGCCCGCACAGGAAATGGAATATACACTTTTTGTGGCGGGTGCAAAACTGGTAAGAAGGGATGGCCTTTCTGTTTATGATATATTGGGAACATTTCCTTTTACGAAAAAACGATTGGAGGCTATAAGGAGAGGAGAGAAAAATAATCTTTTAATTGTAGAGGAGCCTAATTTTGATTTATTCTGGAATGAAATACTTATTCCTAATCTAAAGGAAAAACACGAGGCAGCCCCGGTGCATACTGCTGAGGAAATAAAATTTTTGCATAGTAAGTTTCCTGAAAATATAAGGCATTTTAACGTTTACAATAATGGTACTATAGTGGCCGGTACAACCGTTTTTATTACAGATACTGTAGCAAAGCCTCAATACATTAGTGGCAATCCTGATAAAAATCAATTAGGAAGCCTTGATTATCTTTATAATCATCTAATCAGAAACGTTTTTAAAGAAAAGCAATATTTTGATTTAGGCCCTTCTCATGACCCTGACAGCCGCAAGTTGAAGGAAGGGATTATTTTTTGGAAAGAAAGCTTTGGTGCAAGAACACTTAACCATGATTTTTATGAAGTGCCAACCGTTAATTTTATAAATTTAGATAACGCCTTAATTTAATCAGGATGAACATAAAAGGACGTTTTTTAAAATTTATATTTGTTACTTTAAGAATAAAAAAGTATCAGTTTCTTTCTGATTGTAAGCGCGTTGAAGGAAACCTCCTAATGTATCACCCTGTTTTGTTAAAAGGACCGGGGAGGATAGTTTTTGGCAAAAACGTGCAGGTAGGTGTTATATCATCTCCAAATTATTATACCCATTATGCATATTTTGAAGCAAAATCCGAGAATAGTGAAATAATCATAGGTAACAACACAGCTATTAATAATGGGTTTTCGGCAATAGCCCTATCTAAAATAAGTATTGGAAATAATGTTTTGATAGGAGTCAACTGTTCGGTAATAGATTCAGATGGTCATTTATTAGATCCTCAAAAACGAAATCATGATTTGTTAAATGCTGTAGATGTAAATATAAGTAATAATGTTTTTATAGGATCTAATGTGGTGATTTTAAAAGGCGTTACTATAGGAGAGAATTCAGTAATAGGAAATGGCTCTGTAGTAACAAAAAATATTCCTGCTAATGTAATTGCTGCTGGTAATCCTGCGCGTGTAATCAGAAGTTTGTAATATTGTATAAGCCAGCTAACATATTCAAAACGCAGCTTTTTCGTGTATCGTCTCTCAATACGCTGAGCATTGTTGTGCGAATTGCCGGAGGGCTATTAGCCTCTAAAATGATAGCACTTTTTATAGGGCCTTCAGGAATGGCACTTACAGGCAATCTTCGTAACTTTTTAACTTCGGTAGATGCATTTAGCACACTTGGGCTTCAAAATGGCATAATAAAATATACTGCCGAGCATGAAAAAGACGACTGCAAATTAAAACAGGTACTTGCAACGGTTTGTTTAAGCATTTTTGCAACGGTTGTTGTGGTAAGCTTTTTACTTTTAATGTTATCGTCTTACTTTAGTTCGTGGATATTTAATGGCAACCAAAATTACAGTTGGGTTTTGCAACTTTTGGCCGTTGTGCTGCCATTTTATACAGGGAGTCTTGTTTTTGTAGCCATACTTAATGGTTTTGGCAGCTATAAGCAGGTAATATGGATCAATATATTTGGTAATGCTGCCGGGGTTGTAATGTCGGCAATACTTATATGGCAAATGGGGCTTTCGGGTGCTTTTTGGGGTATAGTGCTATCTCCTGTACTTGTGTTTTTGTTTTCTTTATTTTACATCAGTAAGCAGATTGTATTATCAAATATATTTAAAATGAAATGTTTTGATAAACACCTACTTAAAAAGTTATTATCATATAGCCTGATGAGTTTGGTAACGGCACTGTTGGGGCCTGTGGTATATATAAGCATTCGTAATTATATTGTAGAGGTTGATGGTGCTGAACAGGCGGGCTATTGGGAGGCAATGGGACGCATTGCTACCTTTTATATGCTTTTTGTTTCTACACTTTTAACACTCTATTTTTTGCCAAAACTGTCTGTTGCTAAAACAAATAAAGAAACAAAAAATATATTTTTTAGTTACTTTAAAAGTATAGTGCCATTATATGCCGTTGGGCTTTTGGTTGTTTACATACTAAGGTTTTTTATTGTAAAGTTGCTTTTCAGTGCAGATTTTTTACCAATGACAGACCTTTTTGCATGGCAGCTTTTGGGCGATTTTTTTAAAGTATGTGCTCTTATTTTGGGTTTTGAGTTTTTTGCAAAGAAAATGACCTCTGCTTTTATATTAGTAGAAGGATTCTTATTTTTAGTTCTTTACTGTTTCAGCAAGATATTTATATCTGTTTATGGAAGCGAGGGAGCAGTAATGGCTCATGCCCTTACCGGGTTTTTAAATTTCATACTGCTTTCTGTATATTTTAAAATAAAGTACAAAACCTTGTAGGGTATGCTACAATCCCTCTGCAAATCCTCTTATTGATGTAAAAGTTTCAATACCCTTTGGTAACGTATCTTTATTAATAAACGATATGCCTTTTCCAAAAACATACAATTGAGTTTGGGTATCATTAACCACTTCGGTTTTAAGTGTGCTCAGGTATTGGCCTATACGGTTAAGGTTGGTTTCAACGGTAAGATAGGTTACAAATGTAATGTTGGCAAAGTAATTCTTAATATCTGTAAGGTTTGCTGTAGGTATATTAGCGCCTATGTAAACAGTTTGATGTCCTATCCTGATCAGTTCGTAGTTGATAACCATAAGTCCCATTTCATGAATTTCCCCTTCGGGCAGATATAAAACAAAAGTACGGTCGGTTTTAGTAGGTGGGGTGTTTTGCAATGCCTCTGTGCTAACACTTATTTGCTGTTTAATAAGACAGCTTATAAAATGCTCGTGTGCGGGAGTAATGGTGCCTGTTTGCCACAGCATGCCTGTTTCGCGCAGCAACGGAACAAAGAATTCAAAAAATATCTCGCTTAACGATTTTTCGGTAAGCAGGTTGTTGTATGTAGTGCTAAAAAGTTGCCTGTCAAAATTTATCATAGCAAGCTTAAAGCTATTCAGGGCATGGTTGCTAAGAGTTTTTCGGCTCAGTATTTCGCGTACAATGACAGGTATGGTCTCTTCCGGTAATTTGGCAATAGCGCTTATCTTGTAGCCATAAGAAGTAAGCGTACAGATGTTGAGCAATTTTTGCAGGCTTTGCATAGAATAAACCCGTATGTTGCTTTCGGTACGCATGGGCTCAAGAATACCGTAGCGTTTTTCCCAAACTCGAATGGTATGTGCTTTTATGCCCGAAAGGTTTTCCAGGTCTTTTATAGTAAACGCATTTTTTAAAATGTTCATACTTTCGGGGGTAAAAGTTCAACAAATATATTAAATATATACGTTATTTTTACAGTTTTGGTTTTAGGTTTGTATGTGGTTGTTTTTTAAATATATACATTGTTTGGTGCGTTTTTTTATAAAAATATTTGTAGTAATTATTTCTATATTGTTTGTTTAGGAAGCATTTTTTAAATTCTTTTACTGAAAGAATGACTCTGTAAAATAGTTAATTCCCGTCTTAGAAAGTTGGTTTGGATAGGTAAAACGTTATCAAAACACTACCAGTATGTTACATTTTTTGCTAAATGTACAACTATGATGCAAAGCCCTCTGTATAAAGTTTTTTTTATCAAAATAAAGTGTACCTTTGCAGCTTCAAAAAAAGACAGATGGCTGCTATTAGAAACATTGCGATTATTGCCCACGTTGACCACGGTAAAACTACGCTGGTTGACAAAATTATGTACCATTGCCAATTGTTCCGTGAAAACGAGAACACAGGTGATTTGATACTTGACAACAACGACCTTGAGCGTGAGCGTGGTATTACCATTACCTCTAAAAACGTATCGGTAACTTACAAAGGTACAAAGATCAACATTATAGATACCCCGGGCCACGCCGATTTTGGTGGAGAGGTAGAGCGCGTGCTTAATATGGCCGATGGTGTTTGTCTTCTTGTAGATGCTTTTGAAGGGCCTATGCCGCAAACACGTTTTGTACTTCAAAAAGCTATCGACCTTGGTCTTAAGCCATGTGTGGTTATTAATAAGGTAGATAAAGAAAACTGTACACCTGAAGAAGTGCACGAAAAAGTATTCGATCTTATGTTTGAACTTGGTGCACAAGAATGGCAGCTTGATTTCCCGGCGGTTTATGGTTCGGCAAAAAATAACTGGATGAGTGACCATTGGGAAAATGTAACTGATAATATAGAGCCGCTTTTGGATATGGTTATAGAAAATGTTCCTGCTCCAAAAGTATCTGAAGGTACTCCGCAAATGCTTATCACATCGTTAGACTTTAGCAGCTTTACAGGTCGTATTGCTATAGGGCGCTTACAACGTGGTGTGCTTAAAGAAGGCATGAACGTATCGCTTGTAAAACGCGATGGAAAAATATTGAAATCTAAAATAAAAGAGCTTCACACTTTTGAAGGCCTTGGCCGTAAAAAAGTAGAAGAGGTTATAGCCGGAGATATTTGTGCTATTGTTGGTCTTGAAGGTTTTGAAATTGGCGATACTGTTGCTGATTTTGAAAATCCTGAAGCATTAGAGTCTATTGCTATCGATGAGCCTACAATGAGCATGCTTTTCACTATCAACGACTCTCCTTTCTTTGGTAAAGAAGGTAAATTTGTTACTTCTCGCCACATTAAAGACAGGTTAAACAAAGAGCTTGAAAAAAACCTTGCCCTGCGTGTTGCTGAGACAGACAGTGCAGATAAATTTATGGTATTTGGTCGTGGTGTACTTCACTTGTCTGTTCTTATTGAGACTATGAGAAGGGAAGGTTATGAGCTACAGATTGGTCAGCCACAGGTAATTATAAAAGAAATTGACGGTGTTAAATGCGAGCCTGTTGAAGAGCTTACAATTGACCTTCCTGAGAACCTTAGCGGCCGTGCTGTTGAGTTTGTAACTATTCGTAAAGGCGAGATGCTTAGCATGGAGCCAAAAGGCGAGCGTATGATCGTTAAGTTCAATATCCCGTCTCGTGGTATAATTGGCCTAAGAAACCAGTTGCTAACCGCTACAGCAGGAGAGGCTATTATGTCTCACCGTTTCCTTGAATACCAGCCGTATAAAGGCGAAATTCCAGGACGTTTGAGCGGATCGCTTATTTCTATGGAGAACGGTAAGGCAATTCCTTATTCTATCGATAAACTTCAGGAGCGTGGAAAATTCTTCGTTGACCCTAACGAAGATATCTATGAAGGCCAGGTTATTGGCGAGAACAGCCGTGGTGATGATATGACGGTTAACGTAACCAAAACCAAAAAGCTTTCAAACGTACGTTCAAGCGGAGCTGACGATAAGGCAAGGATTATCCCTGCTATTAAATTCTCACTTGAAGAGGCACTTGAATACATACAAAAAGACGAGTATGTTGAGGTTACTCCTAAGAGCCTTCGTTTACGTAAAATATACCTTAACGAGAACGACAGGAAACGTTTTAAATTCTAATCATCAATTTGATTTATATAAGGAACTCCCACCATTGGTGGGAGTTTTTTTGTTTTATAAAGATTGCGAATGTGTGTAATTATAATACATAAAAAAGGCGTAAACATAACGTTGCGCCTTCAATATAAATTATTTTTAGTTTGTTATCTTATAAGTGCAAAATGGCCTTTTACGGTATTACCATTTTCAAGTGTAATTACAAACCAGTAATCTGATGCCGGTAGTGGGTGACCGTTCAGTGTTCCGTCCCATCCTACATAATTGCCCCCTGTAAAGCCTGTAATTACTTTGCCATACCTGTCATATATTACTACAGATATGCCCGGTCTGTTGCGCATGTAGGGTATGCTCCAGTATTCGTGTACGGTATCGCCATTTGGTGTAAAATACTTAGGATAATCCAACACAGCCACTTCTTTTGTATAGGGTGATCCACAGCCGTTAGTGTCTCTTATATATACTGTATATTGTCCTGAAGGCAGGTTGTCGAACACAGGACTATCCTGATAATGCACCCCATCTATAGAATATTCATAAGTGCCAATACCTTCCGGATGTATAGTTAAAGAATTGTTGCCTCCTGTAAATTCAACAATTTCAAATTCGGCATTGATAGCCTTGCCCGATGGTTTTACCACAAAGGTTTTTGTGCCGGTACAGCCAAAATTGTTGGCCACTGTAACGGTATAGGTTCCTGTTTGGCTTACCCTTGCAATTTGTGTGTGCACTATAGGGTTAGTATCCCATGTATAAGAAGCATATCCCGGTCCTGCATTAAGCGGAACACCAACTGTAGCTCCTTCACATAAAAATACTTCTTCATCGTCTAATGCAGCGCCAAAAGAATGCACTAAAAGCGGAATTTGCGCAATGCCATAACAATCGCTGCCACTACTTACACGCGCATAGATAACCTGATTATAAGCAATGGTATTATTAAAACTTTGAGGATTGGCAATGGGTGTGCTTACCGTTAAAGCATTATCGTGAGATATATAATAATCTAACTGTAAACCTGTCGGGAGTCCGCTGAGTATTTCTCCTGCCCTTTGGGTAAGGTCAAAAACATACAGTCCGTCGTCTGTGCCGTCATCATCACATTCTTCTATAACAGTTGCATCATTAACAGTATTGGCAGATGTTGCCAATGTAACCGTTGCAATGCCTATGCAGTTATATTGGTTTTTCATCCTTATGTAAACCTGTTGGTTTATGCGTGTATTGGCAAACAAATTAGGTTCTGTTATTTCATTAGTGTTTGCTTCCGCATCGGTTAACTCGGTGAAATAATTAACGCCCGTAAGTTCCGGGTGATTATTTTCTACAAGCTCAGCCGCATTGTCAAGGTTGTAAAGTGTAAGGCCGTCGTTATTGTCGTCACATTGTAATAAAGTATAACTGCCTACTGTGACAGGAGTAGTGTACTCAATATCTATTGCCCCCTGAGAGATACATCCGGGTGTAAAAGTAACGTCTACAGTGTAAGTAGCATCAGGGCTGCTGTCGGTGGTAGGATTTACTGTATAAGTTCCGTTTGTTGCACCACTAATAATGTTACCATCTTTATACCACTGATAGGCTGTCGCAACTGTGGATGATGCATCTATTGTAAAAACCTCTCCGTCGCACAATGGATTCCCGTTGGCAAGGGTACGGTCAGGTCCAAGATCGGTAGTCATATCAAAACTGCCTCCACCAATAAATATAGCCGAATCGTAGCGAAAATTGGCTTCATCGGCAACAACCAGTTTTATATGGTAGCGCACACCGGGAGTAACTGCCGATATAGCTGTCATTACCTTTGTTTGCCCGTTAAAATTCGTAGGATGTTCGTAGCCGTTAAAAGCACCAAAATACTGTTCGTTCTGTGCCTCGCAGCTACCCGGAATTTCGGGGCGTACCGATGTTACTTTTACAGGAATATCGGTGCCGGGCACAACAGCAAGGTTGATGTATGGGGTTTCGTCATCGGCTGCTTTCAATAAGAAAGCAAATCCGTCAGAATAGCGACAGGGAGCATTATCATGATATTCTTCGCTCGACAGCATGTAATCAAAGCTAATGCGGTTGGCAAGCGGAATAAAGTCAAATTCCAGCACCGTTGCGTTTATAGAGTTGTTTATTTGCAGGGCATTTTCAAGATCGCGGTCTCCCGGCCAGTCTATATCGCCACCATCGTCCAACAGGCTGCTGTTAGGGCCAACTGCGCCAAGAGCTTTTCCTGTGCTCAGTATTATTCCGTTTTGAAACGGAAATGTAGAACCTGTGCCGGAAAAGTAGCCGTAACTCTGTTCGCCCGTGTATGCTGCTCCTGTAACCGAAATGTTGGATACTGAAGCACAGCCATTATTTAATAAAACATTTTCTACAAGCTGCTGTGCAGTATAATGGTCGTCTACCTGTATATATTGTGCCTGTGCTGTAGTGGCTAACAGAAACAATACCAGTGCTATGGCGCTTTTAAATACTTTTTTCATAAGTGCGGCAAAGATACAGCAATAGACCTGTGTAAAACAGGGGTAACTTTAATTTAACATTATAACAAACAGATGTACAAATGTTACTTATCTCATGAGCGAAAAGTGCCCTTTTATAATGTTTCCGTTCTCTAATTGTATTGTAAACCAATAATCATCAGCAGGCAGTGGGCTGCCGTTAAGGCGTCCGTCCCATCCGGTAGAATTACCTCCGTTAAAGGCTGTTATCAGTTTGCCATATCGGTTAAAAATGTTTACGCTTAATGCAGGTCGGGTGTACATGTATGGTATTAGCCAGGTGTCGTTTATGCCGTCTCCGTTAGGTGTAAAAACCCTTGGATAGTCTAATACATATATAGTTTTTTGATATACCGGCCCACAACCGTTAATATCTTTAATATACACGATATGACTGCCCGATGCTACATTATTAAACACAGGCTCATCCTGATAGGAATCTCCGTCTAAAGAATATTGGTAGGTGCCAATTCCCTGCAATACACTTACAGTAACCGTATTGTTGTTATCGGCAAAATCGCTAATATCAAACTTTGCAGTTATTGCTGGGCCCGATGGCGTTACTATAAATGTTTTAACCGCTTCGCAGCCAAAAGAATTCTCAACCGTAACACTATACGTTCCGGGCTCATCTATAGTAAGCAAGCGGGTTAGGACAGGAGGGGTGGTGTTCCAGCTATAGCTGTCAAATCCACTGCCTGCATCGAGCATCTGTGTAGTATTTTGACACAGGATTACCTCCTGATCTTCAAAATTTCCAACAAACGAGTGTACAATAAGGTCTAAAGGCTTGATGCCAAAACAGCCTTGTGTACTGTTTATCCTTACATATATGGTTTCAAGACGAGGCGTTATGTTTATGTAAGTAGCGGTAATTTCATTGGTCAAGGCCAATGCATTGTTGTATGTGGTGTAATAATTTAGTGTTGTACCTGCAGGGAAAAGGGTTAGAATGTCGGCTGAAGCGGCTGCGAGGTCAAACTCAGCAAGACCGGAACCAACACCTTCTGTTTCGCAATTCTCTAAAGGTGTCAATACAATACCATCGGGTGTATTGATCGAAAGTGTTAAAGGTACAGTAGCTGTACAGCCATATTGATTTTCAAGCACTACATATATTTCCTGATTTCTTACAGTATTGTAAAAAGGAGTATCTGTGGGTAATGCATTGGTGTTCGCAGCAGCATCTGTAGTGGTCAAAAAATAGTCTGTAACACTTGCATCAGGATCTGTAAACAACTCCTCAGTTATTTGAGATAAATAATAGGCCGTTAAACCATCATTATTATCATCACACTGTACAAAAGTTACGGGAGCCTGGCTTATAGCCGGGGCATATTCTAAATTAACAGTCCCCGAATATACACAGGTGCTAAAGGTTGCTTCGGTTTTATATTCGCCTGGTCCTGTTGCAATAAAAGTGCCTCTTGTTGCAGGCTGTTCAATGCCGTCTTTATACCATTTGTAGCTGTCTGCCCCGGCCATAGAGGTAAGGGTAACCGTTTCTCCGTCACATACGGGGTTAGAAGAAGACAGTTCTCTGTCTTCGCCCAGGTCTATAGAGAAATTAAAACTGCCACCGCCTAAAAATATAGCAGAGTCATACATAGTATCACCCTGATCGGCAATTACAAGTTTTATGTGATAGGCCACACCGGGGGTAACATCGGCCTTGGCAGTAAGCACTACTGTTTGCCCGTTAAAAGCCGTTGGGCTTATGGTGCCGTTATATCCGCCAAAATACTGCTCATTTGCAACAGGACACATGCCCGGCCCACGAACAGTGGTTACTTTTACAGGAATATCGGTATTAGGAATCACAGCAAGGTTTTGATAAGGCCTGTTTGTACCAGCAGGTTTAAGTAAAAATGCAAATCCGTCTGAATAATCACAATATTCTAAAAAAGGAACCTGCTGAAGATATTCTTCTGATGCCAGCATATAATCAAAACTAATGCTTGTAGTAAGGGGAACAAAATCAAATTCAAGTACTGTTGCGTTATAGGTTCGGCCGCTATCAAGTGCGTTTTGAAGGTCGCGGTCGCCCTCCCAGGTTTGCTCGCCATCGCTAAGATCATCATTCCTTCGGTTAGGGCCGGGCACAGATGTTGCGTATCCGGTACTTAAAAAGATACCGTCTGCAAATGGAAAATTAGACGACGCTGCATTAAAATAACCGTAGCTTGTACGCCCATTCGGGCTGCCTGTTACTACTACATTGCTAACCTGAGAACATGAGTTTGCCAGCAATGCATCGGTAAGTTGCTGTGCAGTATAAGTATCGTCTACCTGTATGTATTGCGCCGATACTGCCGTGGTTAATAGCAACAGTATTAGCGATATGCTGTGTTTGTAATTTATTTTCATAAGGAAGCAAAGATACTGTAAAGCAAAGCTGTTTTTAAAATTATAACAGTTAAGTTTTAACTATTTAATAATGCATTTTTAAACTTTAACATAGTAAGGCTGGTTTTATTATATCCTTATAATCATAAAAACACAAAAGCAGGCACATTGGCCTGCTTTTGCTTGTAATTGACTTTTACAGCAATTACAGATCTCTCTTTTTCAGTATTTTGTAGGATAGTGTAATAAACACTGCTGTCCATATCAACACGATAAGTATGGTGTACCAATGCACGCTGTAATCTTTTGGAGCAATGGCTGCTGCCTGGTTCACCTGATTTTCTATTGCTTTGTAGGCTTTAAACCGTGTAAATGGTTCTATTAGCAGGTTGCTGATAGACTCCAAAGGGAAAAACTGCATTACTTTGTCCAGAGCCTCTTTGCTTGGCACTACAAAGGCATACAACAATCCCTGAATAATTTTTTCTACAATAAACCACAGGAAGATAAAACCAATGGCAAATGCCGATCTTTTTACCAATATGCCTGCAAAAAGGCAGAAGGAAAAGAACCCAACGAGGTTTATAAAATAGCCCACTATATAACCCAGGTCGCTAAATACTATAGATGCTTCTGTAAACGATGAGAAACTATAACCCAATATAAGAGTCATTATAAAAATAAATATAGTAGAGCTTAGGGCAAAAATAAGAACGGTTAGCACTTTGCTTTGCATAAACTCTTTTTTACTTAAACCGTCTATAAGGTTTTGTTTTAACGTGCCATACGTATATTCGTTTGCCATCATAGAAACTATTACAATGGCTAAGAATAATTTGAGCAAAACGGCTATATAAGTATTAAAATGCCAGATGTAAGGGAAGTTAAAAATGCCCTGATCTGCCAGTCTGAAATCAATGCCAAAAAAAGTAAGTTTTACTGATGCTATAAGGGCAATGAACGATAATATTACAAAATAGGAAATAATGAGTATTCTGCTCGCCCTGTTTAACCAAAGTTTCTGGAATTCTATGCTTATTAATCTTTTCATGGCGGGTTAGTTTTCGGGCTGGTTAGAGGTTAGCTGTAAAAATTGTTCTTCGAGGCTGTTTTTTCGTTTTACCAAGTGGCTTAAAAATAAACCATTTGTAGCCAGATAGTGGTTGAGTTCGTGTGCTTCGAGCGGCTGACTAAGATATACGGTTAGCCTGCCATCCTGTTCTTCTATTTTGTCTATAGCGGCATGCCCCTGCAATAAAGATCTAAGCTTTGCATTATCGTTAGATTCCAGTTCAATAAAGCCATCACTGTTTATCATACCATGAACAGTGCCTGTATAAAGTATTACGCCTTTGCGCAACACTACAACGTGGCTGCACACTTTTTCTACCTCATCGAGCAGGTGAGAGGCCAGCAATATTGTAGTGCCCAAAGAGGCTATGTATTTTATAATATCCCTTATTTGGCGGATGCCCTGAGGGTCGAGGCCGTTGGTAGGCTCGTCGAGTATTAGTATTTCGGGGTCGTTTAAAAGAGCAGATGCAATGGCCAGTCTTTGTTTCATACCTAATGAAAACGTACGGAATTTACTGTCTTTACGCTCTAAAAGCCCTACCAGTTCCAGTTTTTCAT
Organism: Flavobacterium sp. Sd200; assembly: GCF_009826935.1. Lineage (GTDB taxonomy): Bacteria > Bacteroidota > Bacteroidia > Flavobacteriales > Flavobacteriaceae > Flavobacterium. Next base: position 25,930 of record NZ_WUMN01000008.1, on the reverse strand, counting down.
TGATCTTGCTGTATGGTGCACCCTTAATTTTGCATACCAGCTTAAGATTGTCATAGGCACTCATGTAAGGGTAAAAATTGGGACGTTCTATAATGGCGCCTACTTTTTTTAAAGCTTCATGGGTTTCTACACTGCCACCAAACCAGCTGTATGTGCCGCCTGTTTTGTTTACTACATTTAGCACTATACCCAGAGTGGTACTCTTGCCACTGCCGTTTGGACCTAAAATGCCATATACATTGCCTTTTTTAATTTCGAACGAAACGTTATTAACCGCATGTATTTTGCCATACCTTTTGTCGAGGCCGTTTATGGTAAGGATTGTTTCCAAAAGATGATCGTTTAATTGGTTTGATATTTATAAGACGATCATATAGTGGATTTGTTACTTTTAAAGTTGAAAGTTTTTAAAGTTGTAAGTTGAAAGTCCGAAGCCCGATGGCTGTACCAAAAAAAGCTTTTTTAAAAAACAGTTTTTCTGTCAAAATTTTCACTGCTTGTGTGGCTTGAACTAAATAGGCATGGGTATTTTCTGAAACAATTTAATAAATTCTCAAAAAAACCTTAATCAGAAAAAAATACTCTTTGATGTCTTTGTTATATTTTTAGCGAACGTCAATAGTTAAATAGCATTTTAGTTATGAGATTTCCAGCATCCCAAACCCAATATCTAACACCCGAAGCCTAATAATAAGGTACCACCCCCGGTTTTGCGATCTGGAAGTCGGGCAGGGTAATATCAGTATTCTCCATAGTGTTGGTGCGGAAAATATTGTTGCCGTTGCCCGGTATGGTTGGATAAAATGCCACCGATAGCTGAAAGCTATTGAATATAAGGTAGTCATTATATATAAGCAATCCGAGACCTATGCGTGTATAGACCGGGCTTTTAAAAAGTTTTCTGTCTTCGGTGCCTACAATCCCCATAGTAAAATTTGCGAACGGGTTAAGACGGAAGCCCAGTACGTTCCATGGCGAATAAGATTGTGTTTGTAGGGTTAGCAGCACTTTTTTTGTTCCCTGAACCAGCCTTTTGTCAAAACCAAATTCGGCGTTAAGATTAAGCTGGTCGGTTATTATAGGTATGCGGTGGTCTCCCATAACAATAATGGGTTTTACAAAATGCCTGAAACGCCACGAACCCCAGTTGCGTATGTTACTAAAATATAGTGCCTCTATGCGCAGTGAGGTTTCGTCTGTGCGCTCGCCATAAAAAAACGAGCCCAATTGAAAATCGGTACTAAAATAGCCCCACTTGTAATAGTTACCAAAAGCATACCGCGCCCCAAGATATACGCGGTTCTCTGCATTTTTATTTTGTGTACCTATAGTGCCCGAATATACCTTACCAATGGGTATATCTTCTACAATATCGTAGTTAAATAAAAATTTATCCTGAACGAACTTTCTCGATGTTAAACCCACACTACCCATGTATAAGGTTTCGCTGGCATAATAATCGCGTGGGTCAAATTCTTCCGATGGCGATTCTAAATATTGCCTTGCATAATACCTGCCTGTGGTTACCAACCTCGTGGTTCGGTTCTCCTCGCTTTCGCCTTCATATATTTTAAAGGCATAACCACCCCAAAAATCCTGAGAGTTGCTTTTAAAATCCTGTAGCACATTTTCATTCTCCAAGTTAGGGAGCGAATCTCTTTGGTAGCGCGATTCTACATAGGCACCACCTGCCCATTTGGTATAGGCCGAAAAGAAATCGCGTTCCAGCCCAAAACTTTTAAGGTTGTTGTAGCTTTCCCATATTTGGTAGTTTACTGTGGCGTTAATATAAGTGTTCATTATATTAGGCACAGTATATCGGGCCAGATAAGAGGTTCTGCCGGTATTGAAACGTTTGTCGAAATCATTCTCAAATTCGTGTCCAAGACCAAAAAAGTTGCGTTCGGTTATGTTTACAGATGTCCCTGAGCTTGATGCCGACCCATTGGGTATAAGGCTCCATGAGTCTAACACCCTGATGTAAACATCAACAGAATCTTTACTGTTGCCGGCTGGGCGAGGTGTTATGGCAACGCGCCTTATATAGCGCTGTCTCCTCAATAAACGTTCGCTGTCCTGTATTAAAAGAGAATCGAGCGGTCGGTTCTTTTTAAAGAGTAACAAATTGCGAATGGTTATTTGCTTTGTTTTTAGGTGTACACGGTTACCAAAACGTTCTATGCCGTTGCGGGGTTTACGTGCTGTATCTGTTACCGAAAGCCCAAAGGGATCCAGTGTTTCTATAACTATATTCCTTACTATTTTACCTTGAGTAGTTTCGTATGTGGTTTGCAGCTCGGGCGTTTGGTTTTTAATTTTCTTACGGCTGTTACCTAACTCTTTGGGTTGCACCGACCTAAAAATGAGCTTGTGCAAAAAACGTGTAAACTTTTTGCGTTTGCTGTAGTTTTCAAGCTGCTGGTACATTTGGTCGCGCTTTTCTTTTACCGTATCGCGGGCAGGTGGGGCAACCTGTGCCTGCAATGGCGCAATGGCAAAAAATAACGCCAGTATAAAAAGCAGCCTGTAGTGTAGTGCCATGTAGTTGTGTCCCCTAACTTTTTTAGATATTACAAACGCGAAAATTAGCTATTATAAATATAACAAAAACTTAAAATTATGTATGCTTGCATAATTTACGATACATTTAACAACAAACAGGGAATCTATAAATTAGTTTTTAAAAGCTTTAATGATACCTTTAAAAAAATAAAAGGAGAAAATAAGTTGGGCAACAATGAAGAGGAGCAGAGAAGCAAAAAAAATATTTAATAAAATCATTTGATCATTTCCTCTTAAAACACCTGTTGAATTTAGTATATATATAATTAAAAAAGGAATTGAAAAGGTACTGAAAATTATAACTGTAGATTTTTTGACATAATTCTTAAGCAAGAAGTAATATGCAGTAATGACTATGATTAACCAGCCCAAAAATGCAAAAGCAACTGTTTGTGGAGGTATGATGGTTGTATGCCATCCGGGTAATAATGAAGCAGTAAAGTCAGAAGAAGTATTATTAAATACAGCAAAATAAAACACTATTAAGAGTATTAAAAAGATACTGTTTCTTTTCATGAGAGTCTTGTTCTTTTTAAGTCTCAAAAGTTAGTATAAAATAACTATCCTGTAAAAAAAATATTTACAGGATAGTTTAGCTGATATTCTAACTCTTTTGTTCTTTATTAAAATACACAAGGTAGTAGTACATCTGTTTTTCTTCGTCCCAGCCTTTTTCTACAAATTTTTCGGCACTTTCAGCATTAATAAAGTCCATTTTAATCTGTATGTTGGTATCCAGGTTAATAACGTTCTTTATTTTTTTACGGGCATCGGTAACGGCAGCATTGGCAATAGGAAAACTCGTAACGTCTTCTATACTGTATTTAGGGGCTTTTTCTACCTTATAGTTCTTGAATTCAGGTATAAGGTCCGGGTTGTCTATAACTTCATTTAAAAACGCTGTTTCTTCAAACATGTCGTTCTTAGCAAAATGGTTTACAGCTCTGTTCATAAACATAACCTCCTCTTTTTTGTCTTCTGCCGGTAGCACTACATCTTTGGCAAAATCCTGAACGAACTTCATGTACTTTTTAGTCATAAAGTTTTCATCCTGAAATGCATCTACCGAAAGGAAATGCTCCAGCCAGTAGCGGGCATCATAGCGGTTGTGGTCTACCGTAAGTATTTTATAGCCATCTTCTTTTTTGTAATTAAAGATAAGACAGCCTTTATCAAGTTTGTTCAGGTTTATGCCCTGTTGCAATATCATTTCGAGGTTAGAACCATCTTCGTTAAACTGAAGAAAATCGGTTTTTATCTCGCTTTTAAAAATACCAATAGCGTCTACCGGGTTGTTGTCTATATTGAGGTTGGTTAAGTAAGCCACATAAACTTCGCCATTTTTAATGTGCGGGTGGTTAGACTGCTCAAAAAGGTGCTTGGTTATTTTTTTAGATATTTCATGTGCCATGTTAGGGTTTGCAAACATTTCTGTAGCATAGTTGTACATGTCATGATAATCCAAATGTACATCGTGTGCAAACTGAAAATAATTCTCTTCTTTATCCCTAAAAGGCTTAAAAAAGTATTCTTTTAAAAGCGGCACTATTTCGTCAGACGGTTTGTAAGGCTGCTCTGATAAAAATATGGCTTCACTACGGCTTTTGTTGCCCACACGGTGTATAGAAAGGGTTTCTATCTGGGTATTAAATAAGTTGATCATTTCTTTGTGAAAGGTTCTTAGTTGCTTAGATACTGAGTTTCTTAGGCTATTAAGTAATTTGATTAAGATTAAAAAGCAGCATAGTAACATTTGCTACCAGCTGCTGTATGTATATTTTTTGAGTTGTATGTTTTTAACGTTACAACTTTCGACTTTATGACTTTAAAAACTAATTCCAGTTATGGTCATCCATTCCTAAGTCGTTAAAGTTTTGGTCGTCGTCAAACATGTCAAAGTCTTCTTCGTCATAATCATCGTCAAACTCGCCATACAGGTCGTCGCTGTCGGCATCGGTACCAAATGCCATTTCCGGCGCACTGGCAGGCATTTCCCCATGGGCAAAAAGCAGGTCAGGATAAGTAGTGCCACCTTCCGGCTCTTCAATAGCGGCCAACTCTACAAAGAAAGTCCACATATTTAAAAAGTCGTACACATAAATTATTTTGTTGCTTTCCTCGTTCAGGATACTCTCCAACGGATAATCGGCCATAGTTTTTTGTTCGCCCGGCACATCTCCTGTGTCAAAAAGTGCAATTTCATCTTCCTGTTCCCAATTATCGTCGCAGGTATAAAACGAGGCAGCCTCAAGCCCGTCAAACCCAAAGGCATTAACAATGGCATTATGCAGGTCTTCCAGCGTATCATCTTCCAGGATTGCTATATCCCTGAAAACATCTTCTTCGGCATCAAGTATTACCCTAAATTTATAAACCATGGTATGTAAATTTTAAAGTATCAAAGGTAAACCATTAATTCTGATTTTGCCTTTTGGAAGTTTAATAAATTTGATTAAGAGGGGGTATATATGCCTCAAAATCACGCTTTATGTGGTTTAAAGTCAGATGCTTTTGCGGTTTTGATCCTTGTGTTGCAGGATAGTTGTACAGAATTGTTATTTTTGAAAAGCAAAACCAACTGTTATGACTGTTATTATAATTGAAGACGAAAAACCTGCTGCACGACTGCTGCAGCGTAAACTGCAAAAACTGGATATAGAGGCCCAAACCATGCTGCACTCGGTTAAAGAGGCGATAGACTGGTTTGGCAGCAACACACATCCCGATCTTATATTTTTAGATATACAGTTGTCTGACGGGCTTTCGTTCGAGATTTTTGATAAGGTAAATATTAACAGTGCCATTATTTTTACAACGGCCTATGATGAGTATGCCCTGCGCGCCTTTAAGCTAAACAGTATAGATTATTTGCTGAAACCTATAGATGAGGACGACCTTGACGCTGCCGTAGCTAAATATAAAGAGCGTCGCCCTGCACCACAAGCATTACCTATAGATTTTGAACAAATAAAACGGATGCTGGTTAACCCTGCCGAAAAAGCCTATAAAAAACGCTTTACTATAAAAATGGGGCAGCACCTTAAAATGATTAATATTGAAGATGCTGAGTGCTTTTACAGTGAAAATAAAGGAACCTACCTACATACTACAGACGGACGTGACTACCTGTTGGAAAACACCCTGGAGCAGTTGGAAGCGGAGCTCGATCCTAAACAGTTTTACAGGGTAAGCAGAAAGTTTATAGTATCTGTAAATGCTATTAAAGATATTGTTGTGTACACCAACTCCCGTCTAAAAGTTATACCTCCCACTTATAAAGACGACGAAATTATTGTGAGCCGTGAACGTGTAAACGACTTTAAAGAATGGCTGGGGTAAGTTTTTAGCCGCTAATTTCACGAATTGGCATAAATTCTTCTTATTTGCGCCTATTGCGCAAAAACACTTTGTGTACTTTTTATAAATATTATAGATCTTTTGATTTGTCTCTCTGCATTTCTTTGCGAAACCTTTGTGTATCTCTGTGATATAGCTTTTTTGCATTACAAAATATTTTTTAACTGTTTTAAATACAGTGATTTGTGTTGTTTTATTTTGTAGATTTATATTGTAAATCACTTCATTATGGAAACAACTACAAAAACCCAAAACCTTTTCAGGATATTGCTGGGGCTGTTGCTGCTTTTTACAGGCACAGGCCACCTAACCTTTGTGCGTGCTGATTTTGCCGGACAGGTGCCCGACTGGGTTCCGTTAGAAAAAGACCTCGTTGTGGTACTATCGGGCATTGTAGAAATACTTATAGGCCTGGGGCTTTTGTTTGTAACAAAATACAGGGTTGCTGTTGGGTGGATAGCAGCGGCTTTTTTTATAGCGATTTTTCCGGGCAACTATGCACAGTATGTAAACCGGGTAGACGCATTTGGACTTAATACTGATGAATTGAGGCTAACACGCCTTTTCCTTCACCCGTTATTGGTTATATGGCCTCTTTGGAGCACCGGGGCATGGAGTGCAATGATCAAAAAGAAATTGGTGTAAATGTAAGAGGCATAATCTAACTTATGAGATACTCTTTACAACGTTCAAAAAACTTTAAACCTGAAACTTTGAACTAAAAATCAAACACTTATTTACCAAGCTCAAGCATTCTTGTTGCTTTCACTATTTTTTCAGACAGGCTGTTTAGCCAAACCAGTTGTTCTATTACAAGATGTGCTTCTTCCATTTTTAGCCTAAATTCTTCTTCGTCAGTGACGTGAATTTCGCGTAATTCACGTGCACGTATATTTTTAAGCTCAGTAAAACGCATGGCAAGGTCTTCGTTATTGTTCTGTTGTGCCTGTTGTACCTGCACATTTAGGGTAAGCAATGCAATGGCATTGTCCAGATTTTTAATAACGGTATTTACTACCACATTAAAGGCTTCGGAAGCCTTATAGGTTTTATGCGACTGAATGTAGGTGCCAAGCGATGCCAACGACGAAAGTAATGTGTGGTTTAGCACCGCAAGCTTGTAAATTTGCTGTAACTGTTTTTGCTTAGATTTTGGTTCCTGCGTCATGCGTTGATAGGACTGCATAAGGTTGCCCAGCTCAACAAATGCATTTTTCCTGGCGAGCCTGTAAGTGGTGGTCACGTTGCCTTTATTGTTGTAGTATTGCGATATTTCGGCAAGGTAGTTACGGTTTGCTTCAATAGACTTTTTAATAAAGACCGGCAGGTTCATAAACTCCCACGACGGCCAGAAAAAGTAATTACCCAAAAATGCCAGTACAGATCCTACCACTGTATCTAAAATGCGGTATTGCAGCACTTCGTCTATATTGGGGGTAAGCATACTGTATAAAAATATAACATACATGGTTACAAACGTGGCGCCAATGCGATAATTTATAGCTGTAAAGGTGTAGCCCAAAAGCATGCACACAATAATGAGCGTGCCAATAATAACGGGGTGGTGCACAAAACTTATTATGGCAAAAGCAATAATGCCTCCCGTAATGGTGCCCACAATGCGCTGATAAGAACGTTGTTTAGTGAGGCCGTAGCCCGGGCGCATAATCACTACTATGGTAAGCAATATCCAGTACACGTTTTGCAAAGGGAAAAGTGCACCAATTACAAATCCTAAAGCTATGGTTACAGCCAACCTTAGCGAATGCCTGAAAATAGTAGAAGAAAACGTGAGGTTTTCTTTAAGTGTTGCTAAAGGATAGTAGTCAGATGATATAAATTTATCAAGATCGTTATCCCTACTTTTAGTAATGTCTTTAAAAGTAATGTTTACTGTAAATGCGCGCTCAATAATCTTTATCTTTTCAATCTGCTTTTCGGCATAGTGCATCATGTTCATCAACATAAAAACACCTTCGGCTGCAGCCTCTTTACCTAACAATTGCTCGTATTCGTTAATCGCGTTTTCAAGAGCCTCAAGGTCGGCAATGAGGTTGTGTTTAGGTATATACTTTTTGCGGTTGTTGATGCTTTTGCCAATTTTTTTTAGTGTAGCTGCAAGGTTATAGGCAAGGTTTTGATAAGTAGCCAATACCTTAGAATGCTCCCCGAATTTTTGATGCAGCTTGCTATGGTCGAAAGAAGTAGAAAGGGCAAGTTCCAGTATTTCCATGAGCGATATAAACACCAGTAGCATTTTACGACTTCGGTTACTGCTGCCCGAGTTAGAGCGGTTGCGAATTAATATTTCACGTAGGTTTTCGTGAGTGGCGTTTATATCTACCTGCAAATGCAATTGCTTTTCTACAATAGAGGCACGGTTTGCGCCTGCATCCCACAGGTCGCCACGCAGTTTTAGGTATTTGGCGGTAAGCTTAAGGCATTCTGCAACTTCCAGTTCTGTATAGCGGTGCGGGTTGAGGTAATTAATGGTAAGTGATAAAAATGTGTATAAGAGCCCTCCACCCAGTATTAGCCCTGTATATACAGCAATTTCCCAGCCGTGATTAATGTGTCCTGTGCCCAAAGCAATGGCAAGCAGGCCGCTAAATGCTACCATAGTGGCACGCTGCCCGTAGACAGAGATCATTGAGAGAAAGAACACCACAAGTGTTATAACAGGATAGAACACCCATGGGTAGGGGTGGAGCAAATTAACCAAAAGAGTGCTGCCCGTTACAATGCCTACTGTTACCAACAAGCCTTTGGCGCGGTGTTGCAGGTTGCTCGGAATATCGGCCGGATATATCAAAAAAGCCCCAATTGCAATGGTAAGGCCAATATCGAACAGGTTAAAAAGGTTGAGTATAAATACAGGCAGTACTGCCGCAACCGTAACTATAACGGCACGGGCAAAATTTGCATTATCGGTAAACTGCCTTATGCTTTGTATCATTAAAAAAGCGTGAGCTGCAAAGGTAGCAATTGCTTTCTGCAATACAGAAATGTAAGCTTAATTCTCACAAAAATTTAGCATTCTTATAAAGCACAGCGATTCATTTAAGACACTAATTTTATCCATTTTCCACGAAAATATTTGGTGTCGGTCAATGAGATGAATGTCTTCAGAATATCCTGCTTTAAAGCACTGCCTCGGTAGGTTTGCCTGCAATAACCCTGCGGTGCTCAAGGCCCCAATCGGTCAGGCTGTTGATTATGGTTTGCAGTGAGCGACCGTATTCGGTTAGCTGATATTGTACCGTTACAGGCTGCGAGTCTAAAACTATGCGTTTTATAAGTAAGTTCATTTCCAGTTCCTTTAGCTCTTTACTCAGCATTTTGTTCGATATTCCGTTTACGTCGTTCAATATATCCGAAAACCTCCTTTTATTGTAATAGCAAATAGATGAAATGATCGATATTTTCCATTTGCCGCTCAATACATCCATAGCATCGTGCACGGCCATTATCTCCCGTTTATGGCATGCTGTATAATCGTTGTCTGTCATAAGTTACTTTGTTACTCAAATGTTACTGTTACTTTTAGTTACAAAGTTACTAAAATAAATAAGCTTGCTGTAACTTTGATCCATAATTAAAAAACAATTTTAAAATTATGGACTTTAGAAATAAAAATGTAGTGATTACAGGCGGAAGCACCGGTATTGGGTTAGCAACCGCAAAAGCTTTTATAAATGCAGGTGCCAATGTCTTAATTACCGGCCGCAGTGAACAAAACCTTGCAAAGGCTACTGCCGATATTGATAGCCCTAATCTTAAAACTATAGTATCTGACACGGCTAACCTTGCAGGGATTGCGGTACTTGAAAAAGCTGTTGCCCAAAGCGGAAGTAAAATAGATGTTCTTTTTTTAAATGCAGGTATTGCAGTTTTTACACCTATCGAACAAGCTACCGAGGCAGATTTTGATGCGCAGTTCAATACCAATGTTAAAGGGCCTTACTTTACGCTGCAACAACTGTTACCTCATTTAGCCGATGGAGCATCGGTGTTGTTTACATCGTCTACAGTGGCAACAGCAACAAATATAGGCACATCAATATATTCAGCCACGAAGGGAGCATTGAATAAAGTTGCACAAATTGCCGCCAATGAGCTGGCCGAAAGGAAAATACGTGTAAATATTGTTAGCCCCGGCCCAATACAAACACCGGGACTTGAAGGTGTGGTTCCGGTTGAGGCACGTGGATATCTGGCTTCGGCTACTGCCATGCAAAGAATAGGACACCCGGACGAAATTGCCAATCCGGTACTGTTCCTCGCTTCTGATGCAGCAAGCTTTATTACCGGTACAGAACTTATTATTGATGGTGGTTATATAAACTACAGCACAAAATAAAGTTGCAGGTATTGATTAATCTTTAACAGGACCGTCTCAAAAGACTATATAAGTCATAGTTGTTCCATTTCGACGGAGGAGAAATCTCTCATTACTGTGTGTATTGAGATTTCTCCACTTCATTTCACTTCGGTCGAAATGGAAACTTTTGAGACAGTCCTTTTAATGTATTACTCTGCTTTTTTACACAGCAATACTACCTTTTCATTATTGGCTGTGGTAGTAAAAAAGGCATAAGTATCGCCACCGTCTTTAATTTTCCATTTTTTTCGAATATCTGCAACCTGCAATGGGAAATTACGTGCCGTTACATTCATTTTTTTGCCCTCAATATACTGTTTCATTTCAGCTTTTTGATAAGGCAATACCTGATCGATAACAAATCTCCTGCCTGCAAACCCAACCAATTTTTCTGAAGTATATAACTGCGAATGCTTGTGCAGTTTATTGATGTTATAATGAACTGAGACGGCATCAAACGCTCCCGATTTCATTATGGCACTGTTGGGTTCATACAGGTATTTTTGTGGTTGAGAATAAGTGGCAATGGCTTCATTATCAAAAGAAGTTTCAAAAATATCCTTGCCGTCTTTTGTCAGGTTTACAGCTACGATAAAGGGCTGATTTGTAAAACCTTTTTCTAAAACCCAAAGCAACTCCTTTACTTCATTATTTACGGCAACAATATGTATGGCCTTTACAAAATGCAACTCGGTCAGTCCGGCAGTAATATCCAGTAATGGAGCAGTTTTTATAAGTATATTATTGGTATATTTAAAATAAGTATCCAGTAGTTCGGGTACATTAGGCAGGCAGTCTTTGAGCATAAAAACCTTTCCTTTGGCATCGTTGCGGCGGGCAGGGTCGGCATAAATGTAATCCCATTGTTTATCTTCAAGTTTCAGTATATCAAGGCTGTCACCGGGCATACACGTAATAGTATCTGGGCCAAGTACTTCAAAATTGTGTTTGGTAACAGAAGATAGTTCGAGATTCAGCTCGCAATGGGTAACCTGTTTTATTGTTTGAGCAAAATAGTAGTCGTCTATACCAAAACCTCCTGTAAGGTCTATGAGGCTTTCACCCGAAACCAGTGCGGCTTTGTATTTGGCAGCAGTTTCTGATGAGGTTTGTTCTACTGATATTTTAGACGGATATATAATATTTTGCGTTGCATACCAGGTAGGAAGCTTGCTTTCGGCTTTTTGGCGTGCCGATATCTGGTTGAGTATCTCTGACCATTCCACATCAGGAAATGGGTTCTTTTTTAGTGCGAGTTGTGTAACCGGCACTTGCGTATGTTGAACGATATAATCCTGCACATCAGGATGTAAAAGTTTAGAATGCAAATTTACAGGTCTTTAGTAAGGGCTTTAACTACAGGGTTTTGTGGGAAAAATTCTTTAGCAACTACTTTAACCACAGTGTATAATGGAATGGCAACGATCATGCCCAGTACGCCAAATACAAAACCGCTTGCCAGGATCACTATAAAAATTTCCAACGGGTGCGAATTCACACTGTTAGAAAATATTAGTGGCGAGCTAATGTTGTTGTCTATAAACTGTGCTACGCTGTAGCCAATAACTACATACAGGGTGGTAGACAGCATTTCGCCCTGTGTTTCAGGCCCTATGTTGCCCAGCAAAGTTAGTACAATTACCAAAACTGTGGCAATAACGGGGCCTATATAAGGAATAATGTTTAGCAATGCCGTAATAAAGGCAATAATAACCGCATTTTTAACTCCAAATATAAGTAGCACGGCAAGGTATATTACAAACAACACTGTCATTTGAATGATAAGGCCAATAAAATAGCGGCTAAGCAGGTAGTTGATTTTCCGTAATGAGTTAAGTATCTTATCCTCATGGGCATCGGGCAGGAGCTTGCGTGCCCCTACAAAGAATAGCTTACGGTCTTTAAGGAAGAAAAAGGTAATGAACAGTACCGATGCCAACCCTACGCCAAACCCACTTAAAATTCCTACAAGCGAGTTTAAAAAGGCAGGTATAAAATTAAAATTCAGCTTGCTGGTAATGTTAGATTCCTTCAGCATTTTTTGAGTATCTATGCCAAAATAGTCATTAACCTGATGGATCATATGCATAACATCGGCTTCGAGTTTGGCGGTGTCAAGTAATGACAGGTTTTCGCTTTGGGTTACTATAAGCGGCACGAACATCATTATAAAACCGGCCAGTAAGCCTACAAAAAGAACCAATGTAGTAATAACAGCTACAACGTGCGGAAATTTTAGTTTTCGTTTCAGGAAAAACACTATTGGGCTTGCAATCATGCTTATAATTAGTGCTATAAAAAGATAAATAAGCACTGTTTGTATTTGGAATAAAAACATTAAAAGCACAAAAATGCCGGCAAGCATAAGCACGGCACGCACAATTCCGTTGGCAATAATTTTAGAGGTCATGGTGTTAGTCAGGTGTTTTGTAGTCCGAATGTATGAAAAAAATTACTAACGCCATTTGGTTTAATATAACATTAAGAAAAGCCCACGTTGTTTTTTTGAGCCTGCTTAAGTTTTATTTTTGAGAATGTATATAGCTTATTTTTGTGCGAAACAAGGCGCATTTTACAGAGATAGCAGTGCTCTACCTCGAAAAAATGCAACGAAGTTGCAGCCAAAAAGAAGCAGATACAAATTATCAATAAAATTTAAACAGGCTCTTATATACATTTCAGAAGCAAAATTTCTGAAAGCCCATTAAATTTATATATTCATTAAAATGCCTCTGCCATAAAACTGTTGTAAATTTGTCTCTCAGATTCCTAACATCCAAAACCTAATAGCTACAAAATGTCTGACTTAAGCAATTACCGCCGCTCTTACGAAAAAAGTGAACTTACTGAGCTCAACCTGCCTGAAGATCCTATTACACTTTTTAAAAAATGGTTTATTGAGGTGGAAGAGTCCGGCAGCAGTGGCGAGGTAAATGCCATGACAGTTTCAACTTTTGGATTGGATGGCTTTCCTAAGTCGAGGGTAGTACTGCTCAAACAATACAGTTTTGAGGGGTTTACATTTTTTACCAATTATGAGTCGGAAAAAGGCAAAGCCATTGCGGCAAACCCCAATGTGTGCCTGTCTTTTTTTTGGCAGGAGTCAGAACGTCAGGTAATTATTAAAGGAGTGGCAGAAAAGGTGTCGGGGAATGCTTCCGACGGTTATTTTGAGAGCAGGCCAGTAGGCAGCCGCCTTGGTGCTATGGTGTCTCCGCAAAGCGAGGTAATATCTTCGCGTGAATATTTAGAGGGCATACTTAAAGATCTGGAGCAAAAATATGAAGGTAAAGAAATTCCACGGCCGGACTATTGGGGAGGCTATTTAGTGCGCCCCGTTACTGTAGAGTTTTGGCAGGGAAGGCCCAACCGACTGCATGATAGAATTAGATACTCGCAGCAGGAAGATTTTGGGTGGAAAGCTGAGAGGTTGGCGCCTTGATTTATTTAGGCGCTTTTAATAATTATCCTGTGTCTTAACTTGTTCCATTTTGAACTTAAACCTTGCAGGAAAATGAGATTACCATATTCGTCCATAGTATTTATTCTTTTTGATTTAAGAATCCAATTTTGATAAAACATATCAAATTGTTCGTAGTTCAGTTCAGGGAATTTATAATTCGACATATCCCAATATTTCTCAAAATCTCTTATATCCAAAGCATTAAAGCTTGAGAAATTTATGTTCATTAATTCGAGCAATAATTTTAGTTCGTTTTCATTCTCTAAAGAAATAGTTTGAAAGTCAGGATATTTTTCAACAAAAATTTCTATATCATTTAAAGAATTTACATCGAAACTATCAGTTGCTATAAAGTGGAAATTCATAATCTGTGAGGGATATATCTACTATAAACCTACAAAAAATTCCCAAATAAAAGCAATACCAATATAACTACAGCCTAAAACCTTTTAACACACATTAACAACCTATTGGCAAACAGTATTCTATTTTTCTGTATATTTAATAAACTGATTATTAATAACCGTAAACCCCGGAGATTCTATGAAAAATTTAATCCTGATACGCCATGCCAAGTCAAGTTGGGACGCGCCGCTTATAGATAAAGACAGGCCGTTGTCTAAACGGGGAATTAACGATGCCCACCTTGTGGCCGAAAATATAGAGGATCATCTGCCTAAAAGCTATGTGGTGTGGAGTAGTACTGCCCAGCGGGCAAAGAACACAGCCTGCATTTTTGCCGAAACATTGTCCATACCGCACGATACTATAGTGTTTAAAGACGATCTTTATACGTTTGACGAAAATAAGCTGGAAGAAATTATAAAAACCTGCGATAACCAATTTGATAACCTAATTCTTTTTGGTCATAACGGCGCGATTACTAACTTTGTTAATTCCTTTGGAAACCGTGCTATAGAAAATGTGCCTACTGCAGGGTTTGTTTCGCTTTCGTTCCATCAGGACGACTGGCGCAACATTACCAACGGGAAAACAGAAACAGTTCTATTTCCAAGCGATTTTAAAAAACATGATCAACCACTCACAGGTAAACCGATATACTGACAGGGAAAAAAGCTGGCTCGCCTTTAACGCCAGGGTATTACAGGAAGCTGCCGACGAAACCGTACCACTGCTGGACAGGCTCAGGTTTTTAGGAATATTCTCCAACAATTTTGATGAGTTTTTCAGGGTGCGTTATGCCGCCATTCGTCGTCTTAGCCTTGAGGGCATTACCAGCGAAGAGCTTCCGGCAAGTAACTCTGCTCATAAACTGCTGAGTGAGATTACAGATATAGTTATCGAACAACAGTCGGAAAGCCTTAGGACACTAAGCATCATTGAAAAAGAGCTGGAGCGTGAAAACATTTTTATGGTTAACGAAACCCAGCTTAACCGCGAGCAGCAACAGTTTGTAAAGGACTTTTTTATACAAAAGGTCAGTCCGGAGCTGGTAACCATTATCCTTAACGATCTTGATGAGTTTCCGCTCATTAAAGATACTATGGGGTATCTTGCCGTAAAGTTGGTCATAAAGGCTAAACACAGCGGTTTTGACGGTATAGAGGTAAAGCAGGAGGTAAGGTATGCGGTTATAGAAATGCCACGTACTATTAACCGCTTTATAGAGCTGCCAAGTGCCGATGATAAACATTGCATTATTATGCTGGATGATGTTATCCGATTTAACCTTCACAGCATTTTCAATATATTTAAATATGAGAGCATATCGGCTCACATGATAAAAATTACCCGCGATGCCCAGCTGGATATAGACAGCGACCAAAGCAAGAGCCTTATGGAAAAAATATGGACGGGTGTTAAAGACCGCCGTATTGGCGAGCCGGTGCGCTTTGTGTATGACCAGGCCATTGCACCCGATACGCTCGATTATTTTTTAACCCACATGCACATAGACTCTTCCGATAGTATTATACCGGGAGGAAGGTACCATAACCGCCGCGATTATATGGGATTTCCCCATCTTGGCAGGCACGATTTGCTGTACAAGCCCAATGCGGCATTGCCTGTAAACGGCCTTAGTCTTGAGGGCAGCATATTGCAGCGCATTAAAAAGAAAGATTACCTGCTGCACGCTCCCTATCAAAGTTTTGCTTATGTGATTAAGTTTCTTCGCGAAGCGGCGTTAGACCCTAAAGTCGTGTCTATAAAAATAACACTGTACAGGCTGGCGAAGAACTCACAAATAATTAGTTCGCTTATAAATGCAGCCAAAAATGGTAAAAAGGTAACGGTACAGATCGAGCTTCAGGCTCGTTTTGATGAGGCCAGCAATATAACATATGCAGAGCAGATGCAAACCGAGGGAATCAACCTTATATTTGGGGTAAAAGGTCTTAAGGTGCACAGTAAAATTTGCAGTGTAGAGCGATTAGAGAACGGAAAGATAAAGCGTTACGGTTTTATTTCTACCGGAAACTTTAATGAGAGTACGGCTAAGATATATACTGACGTTACATTGTTTACTGCCCATCAGGAAATACTGAAAGAGGTAAACAAAATATTCGACTTTTTTGATGTTAACTACCGTGTGCACCGCTATCGTCACCTGATAGTTTCACCGCACTACACCCGTTCTAAGTTCGTAAAATACATAGACAGAGAAATACTTAACGCCATTGCAGGTAAAGAAGCCTATATAAAACTGCGCATGAACAGCCTGACTGATTTCAGGATGATAGATAAATTATATGAGGCCAGCAGGCATGGGGTTAAGATACAGCTTGTTATTCGGGGGATGTGCTGCCTTATACCGGGGGTGCCTGGCATGAGCGAAAACATAGAGGCTATTAGTATTGTAGACAACTATCTGGAGCATTGCCGTATTTATATTTTTGCAAACAACGGAGACCCGGATGTGTACATATCGTCGGCCGATTTTATGACCCGTAACCTTGACTCGCGTGTAGAGGTTTCGGCTCCAATTTATGATGCCGATGTTAAAAAAGAACTTATCGATATTTTTGAGATAGGCTGGAAAGGCAACATAAAAGCCCGTTACCAAAGCGAGAATTTAGAGAACAAATATCGTAAGCAGCCAAAGGCAAAACCGTTTAGGGCACAGGTAGAAATGTATAATTACTACCGCAATAACCTCGACGTTATTTATGAACAATTGTAGCTTCTTGCCCCAAAGGGTGAACTTTGCTACTTTGTAATTTTAAACTTTGTAACTGAATTAATGATCAACATAAAAAAATATGCAGCTATAGATATTGGCAGTAATGCCATGAGGCTGCTCATATCTAATATAGTAGAACAACAGGGGGCAGCACCACAGTTTAATAAAAGCTCGCTGGTTCGTGTGCCTATACGTCTGGGTCAGGACGCCTTTACAGTAGGTGAAATTACCGAAGAGAACATTAATCGTATGATAGATGCCATGAAAGCCTACAAGCTGCTCATGAAGGTACACAATGTAGAACGCTACATGGCCTGTGCTACATCAGCCATGCGCGAAGCCTATAATGGTGTTGAGGTTGTGGCTCTTATAGAGCAGGAGGCTGATATTAAGATAGAGATTATTGACGGTAAAAAAGAGGCTGCCATTATTGCAAGTACCGATCTTGAGGAGTTTATTAAACCCGACCAGAATTATCTTTTTGTTGATGTGGGTGGCGGCAGTACAGAATTTTCTTTATTTGCCGGAGGGAAAATTGTAGCCAGTAAATCGTTCAAGAACGGAACAGTGCGTTTGCTAAATAGCATGGTTAACGATGTGGTTTGGCATGAAATAGAAAAATGGATACATACTGTTACAGAGCCTTACGAAAACATTAGCCTTATTGGCAGTGGCGGCAACATAAACAAGCTTTTTAAAATGAGCGGTAAAAAGCAGGACAAACCTTTGTCTTATTTTTATATACACTCGCAATACCAGTATTTAAACAGCCTGAGCTACGAACAGCGCATTGCAACGCTTGGCCTGAACCCAGACCGTGCCGATGTTATTATACATGCCACACGCATTTATCTTAACGCTATGAAGTGGAGCGGCGCGCGCAATATTTATGTGCCAAAAATTGGTTTGAGCGATGGTATTGTAAAAGCTATGTATTACAACAAGATATAGTTTATTCGGCTACGAATTACTAATATTGCTACTAAGTAAGTTTTTACGGGGCAGTTGAATTTTTACATACTTACCCTGCCAAGGCTGTATTTGATCAGCACTTCGTCGAGCATTTCTTTGGTAAGTGGCTTTGTTTTAAAGTCAGACAGTATGTTGTGGGTTTTGGCAAGTGCTTTATCGTCCGGATTATCAGATGTGCTTAACATTACCACGATCATACTGTTTTGCAGGCTTTCTTCGAGTTGTTTGTAGTGTTCTATAAATTCCCAGCCGTTCATTCCGGGCATGTTTATGTCTAAAAAAATTACGTTAGGCTGCACTTCGGCAGTGCCGCGCTTTAAGTATTCTAAAGCTTCAAACCCAGATTCTTTTGCTATTACAATTTTTGCCGCGTTGTTTTTGCGGATAACTCTTTCATGAAAAAAGTTATCGATCTTATTGTCGTCAATAAGCATTATGCAGTTAATGGGTTGTGGTGTCATGGCTTAAAATTTAATACGGTAAATTTAAAAGTACTCCCTTTGTCAGGTTCAGATTCTACCCAGATTTTGCCACCGTGCATTTCGGCAATTTTTCGGCAGTTGGCCAGTCCTATTCCATAGCCCTCATATTCTTCGTTTTTATTTAGCCGCTGAAAAATATGAAAAATGTGGTTAAAATACTTAGGTTCAATACCAATACCGTTATCCTCAACATAAAACTCATAATAACCTTTAATCTTTTGGCAGCCAATGGTTATTTGAGGGGCTACATCTTTTTTAGCGAATTTTACCGCGTTATTTATCAGGTTTTGAAAAAGCTGCCGCATCTCTGTCTCATAGCCATATAAAATGGGAAGTGCGGTGGCAACGGTAATGGTTGCGTTGTTTTTAGAGATAAGCCCATTAAGGTCGGCCACAACATTTGCTATAAGTTCCTGGCAATTTATAAGGCTAAGTGTTTTGTTTTTGCCCAGCCTGCCAAAATCTAGTAGAGAGCGCACCAGCAGGCTCATTCTTGAGACGGCACTATTCATGGTGCCCAGATGGGTTTTGATTTCATCGTTCATCTGCTCCGGATAATCTTCCTCTAGTAGCATGATGTAGTTAGAGACCGTGCGCAAAGGTTCCTGCAAATCATGAGATGCTATATAATTAAAATGCTCAAGCTCTTGGTTTTTAAGTTGTAGTTCTATGAGCTGTTTATTAATAATGTCTTCGTTAGTCTTGCGGGTAGTAATATCTTTTACTGATGCGAGCAGCGATATTCCGTTTTGGGTAACAATAGGTGTCAGGATAATTTCGGCAGGAAAAGTGCTGCCGTTTTTGCGTTCGGCATAAATATCATTTTCAGGTCCAAAAGATGTTACCTGTCCTAACCCTATATTGGTGTACTGTTCGTGCAGTTGCCTCGGAATAATACAGTGGATGTTCTTGCCCAAAAGTTCGCCACTTCTATAGCCATAAAGTTTTTCTGCCTGAAAATTTGCCTGGGTAATTTCTCCGCTCTCATTCGCAAGCACAAGTGCATAAGGGGCAGCCTCCACACCAATTTTAAGGTTGTCGCGGGCAATTTCCATTTCGGTTTCCAGCTTATTGAGCACAAGTGCTTTTTTAGAAATAAGGAACAGGCTTACCATAATGAACGATATGAGTAGAAAGGCAATGCTAACCTCTGCGCTAAACCAATGGTAGCGATGCGCCATTATGCGCATATAGCCTATAATTATTACTGCAATTAGAATTTGTGAAAAAAGACGGCGCGCCATGGCATTGCCCATTTTGTTTCCGGTAAATATGGCAGTAATTCCTATAGATGGATTTATGAGCGATGCCGATACCGACAGTAATAAAAAAGCAATGGCAGTGTAAAATGCCATAGTGGTAAAAAATGACAGTCTGTATAATGAGGGTACATTATAAATATAACCTAAAATAACCACAAAGGATATAAGCGTAACGATATGAAAAGTGTATTGGCAGAGCTTTTTATATTTTTGTGTATTGATGCCAATGCCAAATGTTCCGGTAGCCATGAGGCTAAAACAAATGGCATTTAATGGAGACATGCGGTCATGACCGTCGGCACTTATGTTAGAATGTGTATAAGATAAAAACATACGCATAATACCCTCATTATAAAATATAATACCCTGAATAATTGTGCTTATTCCTGTGGCTAAGACTATTAAAGAAAGTAAGCCTGTTAGCATATGGCCACCCCTGTGCCTGTATTTGTTGTGTAAAAGCAGAGCGGAACTTAGCAGGACAAAGCAAATGGCAGTATTAAAATGCATCGATATATGACCGGGAAGCACACTGGTAAGAGCCTTTACATTAAGAAGCCACCCGGCAATATCCATCAGCGCGATGAATATCACGAATATCCCTGTCAGGATAATAGGATATGTATATTTAAAAGGTGTGGCGACCCTCATAAAATATATGGTATTATGTTGGTTATAAAGTGCTTGTGTTTTTTTTATAACAACTCTAAAAAACAGGCAATTACCATAAAATTACCAATTTAATTTCACACTTTAAGGTTATAATCGGCAACACAATGGGTTTAATCGATAAAATACCCTTTTTTATAACAATTTAAGGTTATTGTGTCATGTTGTCATATTACGGGGACGCGGTGTCAAAATACTGTCGTGTTTTTAGTATTGGCACAATCATTGACTATTATGACAGCATAAGATTTAATAAACAAAAAATTTAAAATAAACTTTAAACAAGATGAGTAAAATAATCGGAATTGACTTAGGTACAACCAACTCGTGCGTATCTGTTATGGAAGGTAACGAGCCGGTGGTTATTCCTAATGCTGAAGGTAAAAGAACAACGCCATCAGTAATTGCTTTTGTTGAAGGCGGAGAGATCAAAGTGGGAGACCCTGCTAAAAGACAGGCAGTGACCAATCCTACAAAAACCATCGCTTCTATTAAGCGTTTTATGGGTAACAAATTCTCAGAAAGCAGCAAAGAAGCAAGCAACGTTCCTTACAGCGTTGTAAAAGGTGATAACGACACACCTCGTGTAGACATCAACGGACGTCTTTACACTCCGCAGGAACTGTCTGCAATGACACTACAAAAAATGAAAAAAACTGCCGAGGATTACCTTGGACAAACAGTTACCGAAGCGGTTATTACCGTACCGGCTTACTTTAACGATGCACAGCGTCAGGCTACTAAAGAGGCTGGCGAAATTGCAGGTCTTAAAGTTAGAAGGATTATAAACGAGCCTACTGCGGCTGCTCTTGCTTACGGGCTTGATAAAGCAGGAACTGACCAAAAAATTGCTGTTTATGACCTTGGTGGAGGTACTTTTGATATCTCTATCCTTGAACTTGGCGACGGCGTTTTTGAAGTACTTTCTACTAATGGTGATACTCACCTTGGTGGTGACGACTTTGACCAGGTAATCATAGACTGGTTAGCCAATGAGTTTAACAGCGAAGAAGGTGTAGACCTGCGCAAAGACCCAATGGCTTTACAGCGTTTAAAAGAAGCTGCTGAAAAAGCTAAAATCGAGCTTTCTGCATCGGCACAAACAGAAATAAACCTGCCATATGTTACTGCTACAGCAAGCGGTCCTAAACACTTAGTTAAAACGCTTACACGAGCTAAATTTGAGCAACTTGCAGACGAGCTTGTAAAACGCTCTATGGAGCCTGTAGCTAAAGCTCTTAAAGATGCAGGTCTTTCTAAATCAGATATCGACGAGGTTATCCTTGTAGGAGGTTCTACACGTATACCACGTATTCAGGAAGAAGTAGAGAAATTCTTTGGTAAAAAACCATCTAAAGGTGTTAACCCGGATGAGGTTGTTGCTATTGGTGCTGCTATTCAGGGTGGTGTGCTTAGCGGAGACGTTAAAGATGTACTGCTTCTTGACGTAACGCCACTTTCTCTTGGTATCGAAACTATGGGTGGTGTAATGACACGTTTAATTGAGTCTAACACAACTATCCCTACTAAAAAATCGCAGGTATTTTCTACCGCTGCCGATAACCAGCCATCAGTAGAGATCCACGTAATACAGGGTGAGCGCCCAATGGCAGGTGATAACAAAACCATAGGCCGTTTTCACTTAGACGGAATTCCGCCAGCCCCAAGGGGTGTACCTCAAATTGAAGTTACTTTTGATATCGATGCTAACGGTATTATCAAAGTATCTGCTACAGATAAAGGTACAGGTAAATCACACGACATCCGTATCGAGGCTTCATCTGGTCTAACACCGGAAGAAATCGAAAGAATGCGTAAAGAAGCTGAGCTTAATGCTGAGGCTGACAAAGTGGTTAAAGAGAAAGCAGAGACGCTTAACAAAGCAGACTCTATGGTCTTTGAAACTGAAAAACAACTAAAAGAGTTTGGTGATAAAATTTCTGATGGCAACAAACAGCCAATAGAAAATGCCCTTAACGAGCTTAAGGCTGCACACCAAATCCAGGATACTACAGCTATACCATCGCTACTTGAAAAAATCGAGGCTGCATGGAAAAATGCTTCTGAAGAAATGTACAAACAAGGCGGAGAACAGGGTGGTGCACAACAGGCACAACCGGAAGCTCAGGCTGAGGGAGACAACGTTCAGGATGTAGATTTTGAAGAAGTCAAATAATGACTGATTAACATCAGTTAATAATAAGTATTAAACCGCTGTAAACGAAATGTTTACAGCGGTTTTTCTTTTTTGTCCTTTTTTGTTTCTGCTGTTTTTTAATCATTTTTTACCATATATTTGTACCATATTTGTACCGGCACTTAAATGGAGACAAAGTGGCACTTATGTCTACTTATGGTACCTTAATGAGGAGACAAAGATGATAAAACGGATAAATAAACAATGTTTTAACTGTGGGGAGGAATTTCTGCCTAAGACCGTGGCTTCTGTTTACTGCTCGCATATATGCAGCAAAAAAGCATACAAACAGAAGATGAAGCGGCTTAAAAATGAAGCGGAGATCAAAGGGATGGCCGATAAAATACCCGAGAACAGGGCATTTCTTTCTGTCCCTGAGGCTGGCATGCTTTTTGGCATCGCCAAAAGAACCCTCTATAGGCTTGTCGAGCAGGGAAAAATTCCGTCAGTAAATCTTGGAACCCGCCTTGTAAGGATCGACCGCAGAGTCATGGAAGGGATATTCGGCCCAGCACGCAATCTGCCGCCGTCTGAGAGTGCACTGAAGAAAAAATTATACAGCCTTGAAAAGGAAGACTGTTATACCATTGGCGAAATAGCCGAGAAATTTCAAATATCTGAAAGTTCAGTTAACAGCCATATCAGGAAATATTCAATCCCCACCAGACAGATCGGAAAATATGTATATGCTCCAAAAAGCGAAATTGATAACTTGTATAACGGAAATAATTTTATATGAAACAATTAGCAAAAACCAAGGTGACTGTGCGTCTTCGAAAAGCAGAAGACCGAAAAGAATGGTATGTTTACATAGAAAGTTATCCTGTCCAAATTTTCGGAAAGGAAACTCCGCAAAGGATCCGTGAATATTTAAACAGGTCAGTAACAACTGTGGAGTGGGACAAAAAAAGAACTGCCCGTACAGATGCAGGGGGCATAAAATCCTATAAGCCAAGACGCAGCGATAACGGAATAATTATGTGTAGAAGCGAAAGCGACCGCGAGATAATGCTGTATGCTGAAGGAGTGCGTAAAATACGGCAGAAAGAATACGACAACATAGATTTGTTCAGTGACTCTGAGGCCCTATTGGCTGAACAGAGAGAAAAAGGCAAAGAGGATTTTATTAAATACTTAGCTGATACTGCGGCTAAAAGGCATGCGCGAAGTTCAAAATCTATTCAGATTAATTGGGATCGGACCAAAGAGCTTATAAAAAGCTATTCATCAGGCAGTCTCATGTTTTCCCAGATTAACAGCAGAATGGCGGAAGATTTTAAACTGTTTTTGCTGGCTGCACCGCTCGGAGGAGGCAAAAAGGGAACCATTTCGCGCAACACTGCGGCAACATATTTTTCTATATTTAAAGCGGCTTTGAAGCAGGCCTTTATCGACGGATATTTAACCGTTGATTTAGCTTCAAAAATAAAGGGCATCCCGGAGCAGGAATCAAGACGCGAATATCTTACAATACAAGAATTGAACGGATTGGCATCAACGCCATGTGAAAAGGATGTCCTTAAAAGGGCAGCGCTTTTCTCAGCGCTTACAGGACTGAGGCATTCAGACATTCAGAAGCTACGCTGGAAAGAGATGAGTGTGGAAAACGGTATGGCTAAACTGCATTTCACTCAGAAAAAGACAAAGGGTGTCGAATATATGCCTATTTCTGAGCAGGCTTTCCAGCTCTGCGGAGAACCACGACATCCCGATCAGCTTGTTTTTGAAGATCTTACAGACCCATCATGGATTTCAAGGCCTCTGAAAAAATGGGTGGAGTCTGCAGGTATTAAAAAAAATATTACCTTTCACTGTTTCCGCCACACATTTGCAACATTGCAGCTGTCGAGCGGGACAGACATTTATACAGTCAGTAAAATGCTGGGGCATACCAATGTAAAAACTACTCAAATCTATGCAAAAGTGATAGATGAGAAGAAAAACAGAGCTTCGCAGGCCATTCAGTTGGAATCTTTAAAAAAGAAAGAGCCATGAAAATAAAGTACTTCGAATATATTACAGTTTATCTGTCTGTTTTTTTAGTCTGTATTCTTATAGGCGTGATGGTAAGATCTGTGCTGATTGAAATAGGTATAGATCAGTATACAGCAGGTGTATTTTTCTGGATCAGCAGTGGATTTGGAATTTTAGTGTTTGCAATTCTAAGTTTATTATTTAACGATTTGGCCGAGAGATTACTGAAGCGTTTTTTAAAGGCTAAAAAAAACGAATCGCCAGTAAACCCAATTCCGAGTGAAGGCTTTGAGAAATTACAAGTGAAGCGGCTGGATGCTTTGGTTGAACCCGAATTGGCTGAAAATAAGAATTCAGAGATTGATATTGAACTGATAAGGGAGCAGCAGCAAAATATAGTCAAAAATCAAAGACTAGCGAGAATTGATAGTGCCATCCGTTATGCACAAAAGCAATTTGCACTATATACTTCGGACGATGATTTGAAACAATTGTGTGAGAATCTGATAATATATGCTGAGAACTTAAATTTCGAAAAGATTAAACCGGTAAAGGTAAAAGATTTGTCCAATCTCGATTTGTATCATTTTGGTTGGAATATCTGGAATTTTTTTAAAGTCAGCAGGCAGGAAAGGGCGGCAAAATTTTTAAAACTGAGTTTTGCTGACGCGTTAAAAGATGTTGAAGAGAACAGCATAAAGACGCATCTGAAAGATGATGAACAGAAAGGGTCTATAAAGATACTTGCAGATTTTAGAGATTTTTAAACGCAAATCATTGTGCAGCACCGTGTTTTTTGAGTGTTTCCGTTGTGATGAAGCTCACAGCTGAAACACTTTTTTCATTTGCACCTTAACTATTAAAAACGATAGGTATGGACATAAATGAAATCTCTTTTGAGAACCTGCCCAAAGCAGTAGCACACTTAGTGAAAGAAATTGGCGAGATTAAACTTCTGATTCAGAATGTTCAGGTATATGAATCTAAAGAATTAAGTATTCCTATTGGTATTGAAGAAGCAAGCCGGCTGATAGGAAAGGCAAAACCTACAATTTACGCTCTTGTAAGGCAGAGAAAAATTCCCTCATATAAATATGGCAAAAAACTGTATTTTTTTAAAGAAGAACTTTTAGAATGGATTTCGAAAGGAAAAAAGAAAACAATTCAGGAAATTGAATCTGAAGTATTGAAATATAATCATAATCGAAATAAAGATTATGGCCGAAAATAATAGTTATAGCATTAAATTACAGCATGCTTTAAATGTTCCTTTGCCTTGAAAAATTTCAACCGTTTGCACTTTAATACCTATAATTTCTCTACCAATATTACTACATATTTCTTTGACCAGGTTTTGTTAAGAACAAATGTAAAAACTTCATACCAGGAAATACATTCAAAAAAAGCAATGAAACTTTACTTCGCTTGCACTGCACAATGTGTTATCGCGTTTCGATGGATAATTTTCT
>NZ_WUMN01000007.1 GCF_009826935.1 Flavobacterium sp. Sd200 | reverse complement strand
ATGCAAACTTTTTTTAAACTTTTTTTTCGATGCTTTCCTCTATTAATCTAGCTCCGCCTTTACAGCAAAACTCTTAGTATATAAAGGTTTTCTCTTCTTATTGCTTGTGTCAGTCTGTCAGTGAACTTGTGCTTGATTGCGGGTGCAAAAGTACCACTCTTTTTTACTTTCGCAAGCTTTTATATAACCTTTTTTTAATCTTTTTTTTAAGTTTTTATTAACTCACTGTCTACCCATACTTTACAACAACACTTTTCCTGAAAGTTTTTTTAGGATATTGCCGAATTAATAAGACCAACTGAGATTTTTTAAAAGATATACACCACAGCAATCTTTTTTAAAGGCATGATTATGGATTTGGTAATACAGGAGATAAATCCTCTTCTAATATATTAAAGGGTGAGATGCAAGTATAGGTATATATCTTTTTAAAAAGGCAAATAGAATATCCTATTTAGAATTATTCATAACGCAGTGCTTTTACCGGAGATATTTTGGTAATAAGGTAGGACGGTATAAGCAATAATGCCAAACATACTATTACGGTTCCGGCATTAATTATGAGTATAGCAGGTACATCTATGGTTACAGGCGCAACACTTACATAGTAATTTTCGGGGCGAAGGGTTACAACACCAAAATATTTTTGTATTAAAAGCAGTGTTATACTTATTAGATTACCCCAAAACAGTCCTTTTATAATAAGATAAGCCGCATTGTATAAAAATATTTTACGGATACTCCAGTTGGTTGCCCCTAATGCTTTGAGCATACCTACCATTTGGGTGCGCTCAAGTATTAGTACCAGCAGTGCTACTACCATATTTATAGTAGCTACAACTATCATAATAACTATTATTACTAAAATATTTACATCAAAAAGCTTAAGCCACTCAAATATGTTAACATATTTTTCCTGTATGGTTATACTGTTAAGGGTGCTCGGTATTGCCTTATACACCTCTTCTCCCTTTTGCTGCATTTGATTAAAATCAGCAAGAAACACCTCGAAAGACCCTACCTGATCCTGGTTCCATTTGTTCATGCGCTGCACATGGCGAATATCTCCAATCATATAAGCCGCATCAAATTCCTGAAATCCCGATGTATAAATCCCTACCAATTCGAATCTGCGCAAATTGGGCATGCCATTGCCGCCCTGTTTCATAAAAAAGGTATTAAACTTATCGCCTACTTTAAGATTGAGTTTGTTTACCAAATGCTGCGACAATATTACTTCGGTATTAAGCGACGCTTTCAAATTCGGTATGCGCCCCTCTATAATATATTCCTGCAGCGCATCCCACTTATAGTCTTTGCCCACACCTTTAAATATAATTCCTTCAAAAGCCTGTGCCGTTCGGATTATACCGGCCTTACTTGCAATTGCCTGAATATGGCTTATGCCCTGGACGCTTTTAAACTTTGGATAAAAATCCTGCTTTAGAGAAATAGGCTCTACGCTAACCTCCGATTGATTATCGTCGAAATTAGTAATAATAATATCTCCGTTAAACGCCGATATTTTTTCGCGTATCTTATCCTGCAGCCCCACACCCGTGGCAATAGCCACAACCATCATAATTATGCCTATGGCAATGGCCACTATGGCAATTTTTATAATTGGCGCAGATATACTACTTTTATGGTTCTTGGCGCTAACGAGCCTTTTGGCTATAAAATATTCTAAATTCAACGTTATATGGTATATTCGGTTTTCAAAAATACAGTTTTATTCTCATTAATACTGATTGCCGCATGCGGAAAAAAAGCTGAGCCTACAGATAATAGAGAAAAGATAATAGACCGTAACCCGGCAACAACTACTATTAATGTAAACACCGAGATAAAAACCGGATCTGACAATTATGAGAAATACCTGCCCCTTTTAAAAGGCAAAAAAGTTGGAATAGTTACAAACCAGACCGGGACTGTTGCTGCAAACGGAAAATTAGAGAATATTGTTGATTTTTTGATTGCAAAAAATGTTAGTCTTACCAAAATTTTTGCTCCGGAGCATGGCTTTCGTGGCACTGCCGATGCAGGCGAACTTATAAAAGACGGTAAAGACACCAAAACCGGACTGCCTATTATATCTCTTTATGGCAACAACAAAAAGCCTAAGCCGGAACAGCTTGACGGCATCGATGTACTTGTTTTTGATCTACAGGATGTGGGAGCACGTTTTTACACTTATATATCGTCTTTACATTATATAATGGAAGCCTGTGCCGAAAACAACATTCCGCTTATAATTTTAGACAGACCAAACCCAAATGGCAGCATGGTAGATGGTCCTGTTTTAGAAAAAGAACACACCAGTTTTATAGGCATGCACCCCATACCTACCCTGCACGGCATGACCATTGGCGAATATGGACAAATGATAAACGGCGAAAAATGGCTTAAAGATGGTGTGCAATGCAAGCTAACAGTAATACCGTGCAGTAATTATAAAAGAGACATGCCATACAGCCTGCCTGTAAAACCCTCGCCTAACCTGCCCAATGACCAGGCCATAAACCTATATGCCAGTCTTTGTTTTTTTGAAGGTACTAACGTTAGTATGGGACGAGGCACTAACAAGCAATTTCAGTTATATGGTTCGCCCTACCTGCCCGACACCGGATTTAATTTTACCCCACAACCTAACGAAGGAGCTAAAGATCCGCAATATAAAGGTGTGGTTTGCTACGGGCAGGATCTAACAAATGCTCCAAGAGTTACCCGTATAGAACTGAAATGGCTCATTAAAGCATATAATACTACACAGGACAAATCAAAATTTTTTATTCCGTTCTTTACCAAACTGGCAGGCACAAAAAATTTACAGCAACAAATAGAGGCCGGAAAAACGCAATGGGAAATTCGTAAGAGCTGGGAACCCGGACTGGAAAAATTCAGGACTATGCGAAAACCGTATCTTATATATGGAGAATAACCCTTTTGTATTCTTAATTTTTATACAAAGTATTTTAGTGTGTTAAATGGGTTTTGTAATTTTCAGGTATCATAAACACTAAAAATCCTTTGGCTATGAATATTACTGAAAAATTAAACGACGTTATAGAATACATTCTTCGCTTTGTTGAAAAAGCAAAAGGCTATGTAGAAGACATTATTGCCTTTTTTGAATATGTAAGGGATAAAATTGAAGGGCTGCTGGAATATATTGAAGATAAAATACACAGCATAGAAAGCTTTGTGGGTGAATTAAAGCAACATGAAGAAATTGCTGCATAAATTTTTTAGCCACTAATTAAACTAATAATTTACATAAATCAGGCAATTTGCTTGCATTAATCAATTAAAACAGCTCTGATTGATTAGTGCAAAGCCTTATAGTTTATCCTGATTATTTTGAGGAAAGCTTTTTCTTCTTGCAGCCGCTGCACCTTTTGCCACAGCCTTTGCAATACTGTAAATTATGATTAGGAATATAAAAATAAAAATGGCCATAACCCCAATTTCGCCAAACTTAGCACCCCAAGTAGCCTGTATTACACCATCGCCAAGATAAAACATAATACCAGATATGGCAAAAGACACTACCGCAAACATCAGGACTAAGCGAATAAGTTTCATATAATTATTGGTTTAAAGGTTGACCAAACTGTAGTATATAATTGTTATTGTCATAAATGGCAAACTCACGCATACCATATTCAAAATCTTCAATGGGGTAGCAAATGTTGCAATTATCTTTCAGTTTTTCCCAAAGCATATCTACATCACTTGTATTTATATAGAACGAGCCTGTAAACATTGGGCTGCCAAACTCGGCATGACCATTTGGATACGCCAGCATAATTTCAATTTCATCCTTAAGCAACACT
Organism: Flavobacterium sp. Sd200; assembly: GCF_009826935.1. GTDB lineage: Bacteria > Bacteroidota > Bacteroidia > Flavobacteriales > Flavobacteriaceae > Flavobacterium. The sequence continues at coordinate 200,304 of NZ_WUMN01000007.1, read as the reverse complement.
GCCCAGCCCTCTTCCTGCACTCCGCACTCAAATCCTAACACTTCAGTATAAAAAACAACTGTTTGTGCAACTTCTGTTGTCCAAAACATAGGGGTGAGGGAGTTGAATTTTGGCATATTGCTTTGTTTTATGTAAAACTAAAAAAAATCTGCTTACACCTGCACCCTCTTTTTCATTTCCTCCACTATATTATAAGCCGCAGGGCAAATAGCAACATTTTTAAGGGTAAGGTTACTTATTTGCTGAAATTTTTTCCTATCGGTATGCGGAAACTCACGGCATGCCTTCGGGCGTACATCATAAATAAGGCAGTAATTTTCGCCATCCAGAAATGTACAGGGAACACTTTGCAATACATAGTCGTTATCTTCGTCTATGCGCAGATATTTATCTATAAATTGCTGAGGCTTTTGCCTAAAGTGTTTGGCAATGCGCTCTATATCGGCAAGCGTAAACAATGGCCCAGTTGTCTTGCAGCAATTGGCACAACTAAGGCAGTCGGTTTTTTTAAACTCGCGGTCGTGCAGCTCCTGCATAACGTAGTCTAAATTTTTCGGAGCCTTCTTTTTAAGCTTATCAAAAAACTTTTTGTTCTCGTTATGCTTATCTTTGGCAAGCTTAGGAAGTTGCTTTAAAAAATTTTCCATTCCGCATTACATTTATCAATCCGACTGCAAAAGTATAAAAAAATGAAAGACCTTATAGGCAAAGCCATACTTGATTATCAAACCGGAAATTCGCCAGAAGACCTGATTACCGAAACATCAATATCTGAAGAGGATGTTATGAGTGTGGCCTACCTCTTTAGGGATTATAAGGAAATGCCTGCCATAGAAAAAAAGGCTTTGCAGTTGGCAAAGGGTAAAGTGCTTGATGTGGGATGCGGTGCCGGAAGCCATAGCCTGTACCTGCAAAACAACCGTGATTTCGAAGTTACAGCAATAGACATTTCTGCAAATGCTATTGAGGCATGTAAACTTCGCGGGGTAAAAAATGCCATTGCAGGCAATTTTATGGAACATGAAGGCAGCTACGACACCATTATTTTATTGATGAACGGTGTAGGGCTTAGCGGAAAACTTAAAAACATATCAGGGTTCCTTACCAAATTAAAATCTTTGCTCAATGAAGGCGGACAGATATTACTGGACTCATCGGATATTATATATATGTTTGACGAAGACGACGATGGCGGCAAGTGGATACCCAGCGGCATTGACTATTATGGCGAAGTAATTTTTAATGTAAAATATAAAAACGAAACCGAAGAACCTTTTGACTGGTTGTATTTAGACTATAATACATTGCAAAATGCTGCCAATGCCAACGGCCTTCAATGCGAACTTGTTTTAGAAGGTGAACATTATGATTATCTGGCAAAACTTAGTATATAAAAACACAAAATCCCGCAATTGCGGGATTTTGTCTATTATCATAAGTCTGTCATCTAAAATTCTGATGCCTACTCCATATATTTCATCATTACACCCTGTAGGCTTTGACCCCACTCCATACCGGCAGCCTGGCCTTTTTCTGCAAGGACCCCTGCTTTAGAAGCCTGCTTTTTACCAATAGGGCTTTCATAATATTTAATCATAGCTTTAATATCCTCAGCTGTAAATTCCTGTAGATAAATATCGGCAATTTTATCGTTAAGGCCTTTTAAAGATTCCATGATCTCCTTTTTAAATGCTGCCTGTTTATCGGCAGCTACGCTTTTTACGATCTGGTCTATAGCCACTTCATACTGTGCATTAGCACCGCTAAGATCTAATAGTCTTATAACTTCTTTTTTCAGGGCCGGATCGGCAGGTTTTGCAGCAGTTTGAGACATTGCAAACTGTGTTGCAAACATAAAGGCTACGGCTAAAAGTAATCTTTTCATTTTATTATTGTGTTAGTTGTTACGGTATATTTAGATATTTATGCGTTTGCAGGGACACCCTCCATTTAGGATTTTGCATTACATAATCAACAATCATTGGAGTTACATCCTCTTTTTTACTCCATTCTGGCTGCAGGAACAATATGGCATTGTCATTAACTTTAGCTGCCTGTTCTTCTGCAAAAATAAAATCATGCTTATTATGAATGATCATTTTAAGCTCATGTGCATGCTCATAAATTTCCTCAGTTGGCAATTTAGTCTTTTTTGGCGAAAGGCAAATCCAGTCCCATTGCCCGCTAAGCGGATAGGCACCCGAAGTTTCTATATGCACCCTTAAACCTGCATTTTTCAGTTTGGCAGTAAGCGGCCCCATATCCCAGGTAAGCGGCTCCCCGCCTGTAACTACAATGGTCTTGGCTTCTTTTGCAGCTTTTGCAACAATATCATCAGTATTCGTTGGCGGGTGCAAATCAGCATTCCAGCTTTCTTTAACATCGCACCAATGGCAGCCTACATCGCAGCCTCCCACACGTATAAAATAAGCGGCAGTTCCGGTGTGGTATCCTTCACCCTGAATGGTATAGAATTCTTCCATTAGGGGCAGCATTTCACCTTTTTCTACCTCTATTTGTATTTCCTTCTTCAGCATTTCATTTCAAATAGGCTGCAAAGATACGTAATTAATTTACAGCAGTGTATAAAAACATAAAGACCGACATTAGCCGGTCTTTAGTGTATAACTTATAATGTATTACAATTTTTTAAGCTCTCCTTTAGCATAAGTATCGTTAGGATCAAGAGCTACAGCTTTAGAGAAGTAGTCTTTAGCCTTCGCTTTATCAGTAACGGCATAATAAGCACCTGCGTTATCATAAGCCTCAACAAGATTTTTAATTACTGCCGGCTTAGAAGTCTCAGCAGCACCCGCCTCATTTACTATCTTGATGTAACCATCATAAGCTTTTGCCATTTTAGCATAGGCATCGTCAGTAGACAGGTTCCTGTTAATCCTTGCTTTAAACAGGTAAGCATCCTGAGATGTAGCCGAAAGTTCGATCACTTTATCAAGTGCCGCATCTGCTTTAAGAAGCTGCTCTGTATTCGCCTTTTTATCAGCATCCGATTTGTTTACGTGACCGTAGTAAATAGAATATGCAAGATAGAAGTTATCATAAAATGCATTTTTATTTTCTGGGCTTGCTGCAGCAACCTCAAATACTGCAGCCGCAGGGCTGTATAGTTTTTGAGAGAATAGTTTTTTACCTATATCGTTAAATTCGTTGGTAATTTTAGCATCTGTCTCAGCCGCTTTTTTAATATCTGCAATGGCAGCATCAAATTTAGCCTGGTCAGTAATTGTACTGTTCCCTTCTGCATCTTTACCAACAACAGTGGCAAGATTAGCAAGACCACGGTAAAGGTAATCACGCGCAATTACACGCTTTGGCTCTACTTTGTTAATGAATTCGCTAATAGCTTTTACACTCGCATCATAGTTACCATTCTCATAGGCGGCATAACCGGCATAGCGAAGTATACGTGGATTAACTTTATCCATTTGCTGCATTTTCTGAGCTTCTGCTTCAAGCGCTTTGTAGTCGCCTGTTAAAAGCAGGAAGTCAGCATGCCTCATCCTTGAGTCAAGAGAATAATCGGTAAGGCTCATGTATTTTTCATAGAAACCAAGAGCTTTCGCGTTGTATTCCGTTTTTTTAGAAGTTTCTGTGTTACCCCACAGGTAGTAAGTCTCGGCAAGCTCTCTGTAAACCGGACCGTAGTTAGCATTAACTGCAATGATATCGTTAAACGCCTTAACAGCCTCCGGGAAAGCAGCCCTTGTATTTTTTGTAATTACACCAAGCTGTAATTTAGCCCTTAAAAGAGAAGGGTCTAAAGTAGTAGCAGTGCGGTAGTTTTTGTAAGCATTGTTTTGGTCTCTGTCGCGGTAATAAGCTTCGCCAAGGTACATATAAGCCAAAGCATTTTTGCTGTCTTTTTCTACAGCTTTGTTAAGCACAGCAACAGCTTTTTTGTAGTCAGGGTTATCGGCATAAATGTAAGCACGTCCAATGTAAACCAACTGCTCAACATCCTTTTTCCTAAGATCTTTCTCTACAGCGGCAAATTTGGCCTGGGCAGCTGCGGCATTGTTAGCATTAAGATCGATATGACCAAGACCAATATTGTTATACTCAGGGTTGTCTTTAGCAGCAAGACCTTTATTAAAGTAAAGTGCAGCACTATCCTGAACTGTTTGAGTTAAATAAACATCTCCAAGCAAAAAGTAATTTTTACCGTCATCCGGTGTAGAAGCTATAAGCGACTTTAAAATTGTTTTTGCTTTTTGAAATTGTTCGGCATCAATTGCCTTTTTAGCTTCGTTGGCATCCTGAGCGTTCGCCGCTGCACCAAAAAGCAAAAAAGATAAACCGAGGAACTTTAAATCTTTCATCTTGATAATCTTTTAGTTTCTTCTTTTTATTTTGTTGTGTTATACTATAGTTCGCCACGCACCTCTATTTCCCTTGGTGGGATCTCTGTGGGTACAAGGCCTGATTTTAAAACAATTCTTTGACCGTCGGGTGCAGTTATATAATTTGCAAAACCCATGCCCAAGCCAAGCTTACCCTGGTAATTTAACACATATAATTTGCGTGTAAGTGGGTAAGAACCATCGGCAATGTTGCTTTGGGAAGGCTTAAAATATTTTTTTTCGCCTTTCGAAATTTTAACATTATCAACGGCAAGCACACTGATATTTTTTATGGAGGCCTCCATATCAGGTGCAGGCTGAACCAGCCAGTTTACGCCTATAACCCCAATAGCACCAGGGTTTTTCTGCACAAAGTCTATAACTTCGCGGGTGCTGTTTAGCGAATATACGCTATTTGAAGGGATTTTTGCAACTTCTGCCGATTTCATTAACATTTGAAGCGGGCTCGAACTTGCCCCTTCAAACACCAATTGTTTTACTCGCGCAGAAGGTTTTCCCTGCATAACCTTATAAACCTCTTCGAGGTTAAGAGTAGTATCTACAGCAGTTTTATTGGTTATAAACGCAATCGCATCGGTTGCAAATTGGTTTATTCTTGGTTTAATATTTTTTTTTGTGAACAATTCCTGCTCGGCATCTGTTAGCATTCGGCTCAACACCGCCACACTAACAGAGTCGTGCTGCATGCCGTTTACAATGTCGCTCTCGCCACGTGCAACGAGCTTAATATTGGCTTTTGGATAAATACTGCTGAAAACAGCCGTAACATCTTCGGTAATGGGCTGTATGGTATTATCTACATACAGGGTCATCTGCCCGGCAAGCATTGTTTCGTCAGCTACCTGCTGCTCCTTTTTTGTCTGTGCTTCATTTTTACAGGAAAAAAACAAACTACCTGAAAATAGTAATGCTGCACCTGCTATATAAATATTTTTCATGTTTATTCGAGCTTGATTATTATCGGTAATGACAAGCAGTATTTATAACAAACCCATACTTTAATTATTCCTTATTTTGCTGTATCAGCCTTATACAACGCAGTATGCCGTAAATTATTACAATTATACCCAACCAGAGCCTACCCGTGTGGTTTATGTTAAGCGGGATTTTATCAGTAAAGATAAGCATATAGCCCAACACCAGGTATAATAAAAAAAACACTATGCCTAAAACGAACAGAAATCGCTTTAGGGGCGATTTCTGTGTTTCGTAGCGGGACTTTCTTCCAGTAACCATCGCTAATATTTTAATTATGATTTTATGTTAATCGTAATTGGAAGATTGTAAGAAGCCCTAACCGGTTTACCGTTCTGGATACCCGGAGACCATTTGGTCTTAAGCGATTTAAGCACACGCTCAGCTTCTTTACCTAATCCGTAACCCGGATCCCTAAGTACTTTAATAGCTGTAAGACTACCGTCTTTTTCTACAACGAACGAAACATATATTCTTGCAGTCATATCCTGATCAAGTTCAGGTATCCTGAAGTTTTTGTTTACATAAGAGTAGAAAGCAGCCATACCGCCCGGAAACTCAGGCTGAACCTGTAGACCTGCTGAGTTGTATACAGCATTATCGTTTGCAGGAGCTTCAACACCTTTATCAAGGTCACCTGATGGTTTATCAATATTGATATCTCCTGTTGGGCTGGCCTCTGCGTTACGCGAACTTGGGTCAGCTTCTTTAAACTGCTCCACTTTCGGTGGATCTTCAGGAACTTCTTCTTTTTTCTTAGCTTCAAGAGGTTTGAACTTTACCTCTTCTACTATCGATTTTGGAGCCTGATATGCTTCTACCGGCGGCGGCGGCGGAGGGAGTACCTCTTCTACTGGTGGCGGTGTTGGTATATCTACAACTTCAATAATCTGCTCTGTCTGATCTTCTGCTACCTCATCTGATTTCATGTTGCTCAAGATTACAGGAGTGCCAATAGCACCTGCAAAAAATACACAACCCAAAATAAGGGCAACAGTAGTTGTTTTTGGATTTTCTAACCTTAACTGATAAGCGCCATAGCTTTTATTGCGCCCCTCGAATACAAGGTCTATCCATTGTTGGTTAAATATATTCAGTTTTGACATAATTTACATTTTTAAAGGTTTAACGCCAAAGCTTAATATAAGCCCTTGTCTTTTAAAAGGGTAATCTCTTCCGGTGTAATATCGCCTATTGCATAAAGCTGCACTTTGTTGATAGCCATTTCGTCAAGAATATCCACAAGGTTTTTGTAGCTCGCTGCATCACTTGCCTTAATGTTTACTATTAAGCCATCTCCTTCTTTCTTAGCAAACTGTTTAGCATAAGCAGTATTTTTAAGTATTTCTTTTCTGATGCCATCTTTACCAAAAGCAGCCTCAGTAGGCTGAATTCTTGGAGTTTTTAGCATACCCATATACCATAAAATCCTGCTGTCTTTACCAATAAGAATAGTCATCATCCTATCTTCTTCAACAGGAGTGATATCAGTAGGCTGATCTTTCGGGTCTTTTTCCGGCATTGCCAAAGGCATAGACTGTGGTTTAGACAGCGTAGTGGTAAGCATAAAGAAAGTAATAAGAAGGAAAGCCAAATCCACCATCGCGGTAAGGTCTACCCCGGGGTTGCTTTTTTTACTTCTTACTTTCTTGCCGTCGCCGCCGCCGCCGGTATTTAATTCTGCCATTTTATATTATCTTTTTATAATATTAAAAATCTTTGTTACGTAGTCCTGTTACTAAAAAGAACCTATTTTTCTTTTGCTCCTGCAAAATATCAATAACCCTTTTTACCGTCATAAAGTCTTCTTTAGCATCACCTTTAATAGCAATACCAAGGTCGGCTTTTTTACCAAACTCCTCAGTAGTAATTTTACCTTCCTGGAGTTGTGCATCATAGATAGCTTTATGCGCTTCCCTTGCTTGTTTAATCCAAACAGCAAGCTCATTATTTATAGAGTCATAAGGAATACCTTTTTGTACGCCCGGAGTGTTTCTAACAGCAGGAGTTTTCCTAAGCAAACCTTTAAGCTGGTTTAAAGGCACTCCAAAACCGTCCATACTTTCGAACGTTTTCATTTCTGCCTCAGTAAAAGAAACTCCTTTTTCCTGGCTAACGCGCTCAAGCGTACCTCTTCTTGAAGCCCTTGGAATGGTAAAGAACGCCTCTTTATCTCCTATAGTAATAGTAGCAACACCTTCTTCAGGAAGTTTATCTATAACTGTAGAAGCAGGAGTATCTACCGGTTTTGGCTCGGGTTGCTTTGCAGTAGCCGTCATAACGAAGAACGAAAGCAGCAGGAACGCCACGTCGCACATCGCGGTCATATCTATCCTTGTACTTTTTCTGGATACTTTATGTTTAGCCATTTATATTTTTTATTTAGCCAAGGCTTTAGCAAAAGTGTACCTATATATAAAGATACACTTTTTAAGCCTTATTATTTTAAAACCTTTACCTATTAATTAGTTGTTAGCACGAGCCCTAAACCTTCTGTAAGTTTGGGTAATTGTGAAACCAGCCTCGTCGATAGAGTAAGTAAGTTTATCGATCTTAGTAGTGAAAAGGTTGTAAGCAATGATCGCGATTGTAGAAGTACCGATACCAGTTGCAGTGTTGATAAGTGCCTCAGAGATACCTACCGCAAGCTGAGCTGAATCCGGAGTAGAACCTGCACCCATTGCAGAGAACGCTTTGATCATACCAGATACTGTTCCAAGTAGACCAACAAGTGTACCGATAGATACAAGAGTAGAAAGAACCACAAGGTTTTTCTCAAGCATTGGCATTTCAAGAGAAGTAGACTCCTCTATTTCCTGCTGGATAGCAGCCTCAGCTCTTTCGCTGTCAAAACCTTCGTGTTTAACTTCTTCATATTTTAAAAGACCAGCTTTTACAACATTAGCAACAGTACCCTGTTGTTTGTCGCACTCAGCCATAGCCTCGCTAATGTTACCGTTTTTGATTTGAGCCTGTACTTTAGCAACAAACGTCTGGATGTTACCTTTACCTGCAGCTTTACCAATTACAAAGAACCTCTCGATAGAGAACACAAGCGAAGTAAGTAGTAACCCAAGTAGTACAGCAACGATAGGACCTCCTTTATATACTGTACCTAAAAACCCATGTGGATGGCCGTCTGTAGTTCCGCCCTCAAAGTTTGAAGGATTACCCATTATAAACTTCCACACTAAGAATCCCACTAAAAGACATATAACGATTGCAAGGCCTGCAAATACATTAGACCCCTTAGATGCTTCTTTTTTTTCAACCTTTTGAACAGATGCGTTTGCCATTTTTTTTAAAAATTTAGTTTTCTGATTTTTTAATAATAATAGTTTTTTATTGATATACGTTGTGCTGTATAGATTGGCAAATTTATATTATTAGGTGGGAAAAAAAAATAAAATGATTTTTTTTCTCAATTCTTAACAATAATTTATCGTCAAAATAGCCAATCCTTAGCACTTCTTTGCGGATTATTGTTTATGCAAAAGCAATTTTTAGCAACATAAACCCGCCAATCTTTAATGATTTTAATAAATTAATATTGATTGCTTATAAATAACACAAATCACGCTTATTTATTGCTTTACGCAAACATTTTATTTAAACGGCGTTTATTTGAGCTTCATTTTAAAGCGAACACCTCACGAAAACGTTAAAATTGTAATATAAATACTACTTTTTAAGTTTGAAAAACGTTTTAGTAGCTAAAAAATAACTAACCTAAGCACTTATTCCATCTACGTAATAGTCTTAAATACTATTACAACAACTCTTAGGCTAAAAGTTCTATTATGCGTTGCTCTACCTGTGGGGTGTCCCAAATATTTTCTATATTGTCCAGTTTCATAACCTCATCCATAATTGCTTTTTGCCTGTCGCCCAAAGCCAAGGCTTCACTATAAGGACGGAAACTAAACGTTACCCTACTATAAAGCGGAAGCCACTTGTCAGGATGTTTTTCGCTAAAATGCTTTTCTATCTTTTTTTGGAGATGAAAATTTGCATCGGCCGTTTTAGAGCTCATCTCCATATAATTGCGGTATGAAAGCTCGGCAATGGCATCGGCGTTTGGTTTACGGCTTTTTTCATATTCCTTAAATATAGTAACCCAGTCATCACCATACTGCTGCATTTTTTGGTTGAGTATGGTAATATCTTCAAATCCGGCATTCATGCCGTGACCATAAAAAGGCACTATAGCATGGCAGGCATCGCCAATAAGTGCCACTTTATCTTCAAACGTCCATGGAAAACATTTAACCGTTACTAATGTACTGGTAGGGTTTTTAAAGAAATCTTCAACAAGATTTGGAATTACATCTATGGTAGAAGGAAAATGCAGCGCAAAAAACTGCTCTAGTGTAGCTTTATCTTTAAGGTTATCGAAAGAATTCTCTCCCTCAAAAGGCATAAACAGGGTGCAGGTAAAGCTACCGTCGGTATTAGGCATGGCTATAAGCATAAAATCCTGCTTAGGCCATATATGGAAAGAGTTTTTATCGAGCTTGTGTGTTCCGTCGGCATTCGCCGGAATATTAAGCTCTTTATAGCCCAGACTTAAAAATTCCTGAGAGTAATTAAACCTGTTCTGTCGCTGCATGCGGTGGCGCACCCTCGAAAAAGCACCATCAGCTCCAAATACTTTATCATACGGCAGGTCGGTCCACGCTCCACGTTCGGTCTCGCCTGTTTGCAGGGTTGCCTCAGCCATGTTTACATCCCAAATGCGTGTTTCAAAAAAGAACTCTACGCCTTCGGCTTCAGCCAGGTCTACCATTCTTCGGTTAAGCAGTCCACGCGAAAGTGAGTATATACTCTCGCCCTCTTTGCCATAATATTGGTAATTTAGAGTATCACCTATATGTATAGCGCGTTTATCCATAGGAATAGCGATCTGCCTTATTTCGTCGCCTAGCCCAAGGTCGTCAAGGGCACGCCAGCCACGGTTAGACAGGGCAAGGTTTATGGAACGTCCTGAAAATTCTGTTTTCCTGATATCGGTACTGCGGTCGTAAACATGAACGGTATGTCCCGCTCTTTTTAGGTATATTGCAAGAAGGGAACCCACAAGACCTGAACCCACTACTGCAATTTTTAAAGGAGTTTGCATGAATGTAAAAATTCTATAAAGCCTTACAAAAATAGCGATTTAATTTTGAGGGTGCTTTTTTTTCATGATTTATTTACAACTACCTAATTAAGAAAACTTTGGCTATTAAAGGATTCTTAACGCCAACTGCCGCCTAAAAGTAATGGACTAATTTTATCCTACTAACTTTTAATATACACTATCATGAGAGATTTAATCTGGTTAATTGTTGTTATCCTCCTTATTGGATGGGCAGTTGGATACTTTGGCTTTGGTGAAGCTGTAGGATCTTTAATCCACATTTTATTGGTTTTGGCAATTATAGGCGTACTGTACAGGCTGGCTACCGGCAGCAGGCCATAGATATAGAGCATTACACCTTAATATACCAAACACTACAAAATAAAAAATCCCCAAATGGGGATTTTTTGGTTTAATCTTCATTATATTCAGTTGTAGGTCCTTTAATTTTTATTTGAAGGTATCTATAATTATATTGCTCCCTGTCTCTCTTTTCTTTGTTATTATAATAAGATACAGCAGTAATATAAGGTATTGCCTCGGTATAAAAATTGCCGTCGGTTCCCCAAAATGCATTTCCTACCGGAATCCAGGAACCAAATTCTTTATAGGCATAAACCTCATCTTTTTGAGAAGCTTTATATACACTAACTACTATAGGGGAATCGCTAAAAAGTTGACCGACAGAAATAATGGTATTCTTATCAGGAGAATAGTAAGGAAAACTACTGTAAGAACCCATAACGCTACCATCCTTCTTACTCACTACTTCATAGGAATACTCTTCGCATTCGCTGCACATATATTCCAAAACATAAGCGTTAAGAAACGGATATTCTCCTATATAGGTATAAATGTTTTGGTAAGGATCGTTAGTCGAATCTTTAAACTGTTTCCCGGCTATAGTAATTGTACCATTTACCTTTTTTACCGCATCGTTTGTAAAAAACAACTTTTTACCTTTGGGTTGTGCTAAAAAAAAGGCCTCTCTTGTTACACTACTTATTTGGATATCCTTAATTTCAGCAGGATCAAAACCTCTATCAAGTGACTCATTAGTGTAATAATCCTGACGTATCCAATAAGATGGTTCCGTAATTACTTTATACTTTTCGGACAAATTCGAAAACGGCTCATTTAAATAATGATCGGGCAAAGGTATTTCTGTTTCCAAATCTGTATCTTTTTTATTTATACGATAAAAGGTTTTAGCATTTTGCTCCCCTCTTGAAATACTTATTACTCTCAACTCATCTCCAAATTCTTTAATAACTGCCAAATGGATTCCAAAAGGCAACCCCCACCACTCACTTTTACCTTTTTCATCAAATACTTCTGCACCTTTAAAAGTCGTTACATACACCTCTCTTAAAATTTTAACAGTATCTATATCTACCGGATTGTAGGGTGGCCTCTTTTTTTCACTTATAGCCATCGTATCTGAAGCAGTTAAGACCTTTTCAGCACTGCTCGAATTTTGATTGTTTTTGCTAACAGAGCAGGAAAAGAAAACCATTAATAGTGCATATGCAATAGGTTTCATGCTTTGGTAAATTTTTTCAAATATAGATAAAACCCCAAATGAAAGATCGGTTTAACAGTTTAAATCTACTCATACAAGAGTATAGAGCCGTTATACATAAAAAAAGGCCGCCCAAGGAGAACCACACTCCCCGGACGGCCGGAACAACAAAATAATCAGAAACTATTCCATTAAATTTTGATGTTTTTTACGCATTGCCCAGTAAAAGAAATTGGGGAATACCAAAAGTGTGAATATGGTTGCCGTAACCAGACCGCCAATAATGGCTATGGCAAGCGGCTTTTGAGATTCTGACCCAATACCGGTAGAAAGTGCTGCCGGCATAAGACCGATAGCTGCCATTAAAGCCGTCATTACCACTGGTCGTGTTCTTGATTTTACTCCGTTTACAATAGCATCAGTAAGAGAGAGCTTGGCTTTAAGGTTGGCATGGAACTCTGAGACGAGTATTACCCCATTTTGAATACAGATTCCCAATAGCGCAATAAACCCTACCCCTGCCGAAATACCAAAATTGATGCCCGTTAGCTGCAATGCAAGTATGCCCCCTATAATAGCAAACGGCACGTTGATGAGCACCAGCAAGGCATCTTTTATATTGCTGAACATAATGAACAGCAACACAAATATGAGCACTAACGATATGGGCACTACCTGTGCAAGTTTGGCACTGGCGCGTATCTGGTTTTCATACTCGCCTGTCCAGCCAACTGTGTAACCTTCGGGCAACTTAAGGGTTTTTACTTTAGCTTGGGCTTCGGCAATGGCACCGCCAAGGTCGCGGTCGCGCACCGAGAATTTTACACCAATAAAACGCTTGGCATTATCGCGGTACACAAATGCAGGCCCCGTCTCGGTAGTAACCGTTGCAATTTCCTTTAACGGAACTTTGCTTCCGCGAAGCGTAGGCACCATAAGGTCCATAATATCCTGTTCGTCTTTACGGTAGTCCTGCTCATAGCGCAGCCTGATGTCAAACCTTTTTTCGCCCTCATATTTTTGGGTGGCGGTTTTACCGCCTATAGCCATTTCCAGTATGCTCTGGGCATCATTTTTATTAACACCATACAGCGCCATTTTTTCTTCGTCAAACTTAACGCTTATGCCTGGCTGACCTAAATTGCGCAGTACACCTACATCTTTTATACCGTCTATAGGCATAATTTTTTCCATAACCTCGTTGGCAATTTTATCAAGAACGGCAAGGTCTTCGCCATAAATTTTTACGGCATTGCTGGCCTTAAAGCCTGCTACTGCTTCAGCTACGTTATCTATTACCGGTTGCGAATAGTTATAGGTAATACCCTGATATTTGCTAAGTTTTTTATTCATTTCCTCTACAAGGCCGTCAACGGTAAGCTTGCTTTTCCACTCTTCATGAGGCTTAAGGTCTACCTGAAATTGCAGGAACCCAAAACCGTTAGGGTCGGTACCGTCGTTACTGCGCCCGGTTTGAGACAGCACGTTGTTTACCTCATCAAAAGACTGCAGTTCTTTACGGATAATCTTCGCCATCTTAACACTCTCTGTAAGCGAGTTGCTTATTGGCAGCTCTGCCGTTACCCACAGTGCACCCTCGTTAAGCGGCGGTAGGAACTCGGTGCCCATAAAACGTGCCGAGAACAGCGTTAAGCCCAATATAACTACCGATACTATTATTGACGCTCTTTTGTTACCAAAGGTTACTCTTAGCCCTTTGCTAACAATTTTATTGAAAAACTCTACAATAGGGTTGTGCTTTTCTTTTACGTTTTTATTTAAAAGGATAGAGCACAGCACCGGAACGAGCGTTAGGGTAAATATAAGCGCACCAAGCAAGGCAAAGCCCAGTGTCCAGGCTAATGGAGAGAACATTTTACCTTCTACCTTCTCGAAAGAGAAAATTGGCAATAGTCCTGATATAATGATGAGTTTACTAAAGAAGATAGCAATACCCAATTTAGTTCCTTCTTTACGGATAAGCCCCAGTTTAGAAAGTTTGTTAAATCGTTCCTCGCCTATTTTATGCTGGAGATGGTCGAGTGCCACAAAGAGCCCTTCTACCATTACCACCGCACCGTCTATAATAATACCAAAGTCTACCGCACCAAGCGAAAGCAGGTTGGCACTCATACCCTTAAGCTTAAGACACAGGAAGGCAAACAGCAACGCCAGCGGAATAATAATAGACACGATAAGCGTAGTACGCCAGTCGGCCATAAAAAGAAATACAATTACCGTTACCAGCAAAATACCCTCCATAAGGTTATGGGTAACCGTTTTGGTACAAAAATCCATTAGCCTGTCGCGGTCATAAAACGTTACCATCTTAACATCTTTTGGCAGCACATTTTCGCGGATGTCTTCGATCTTTTCCTTTAGCCTGCCCAGCACTTCACTTGGGTTTTCGTTCTTGCGCATTACCACAATACCTTCAACCATGTCGTCATTATCGTCAAGCCCCACCTGCCCCACACGCGGCACGTTAGATATGTTTACCTTGGCAATATTCTTTACAAGAACAGGGTTACCATCACGCTCAGCCACAATGGTGTTCTCTATATCCTGCCTGTTGTCCAACAGGCCTATACCTTTAACTACATAAGCCTGCCCGTTTTTCTCAATAACATCACCCCCTACGTTTACGTTGGCCTGGCTTACTGCCGCGAAAACCTCGGGCGAGGTAAGCTCATATTTCTGCAGTGCAATAGGGTCTATGGCTATTTCGTAAGTCTTTTCACGGCCACCAAAGGCCACAACATCTGCAATACCCGGAACCGCCCTAAGCTGACGGTCTATAACCCAGTTTTGCATGGTTAAAAGGTCGCGGGTATCGCGGGTATCACTTTGCAGGGTGTAGCGGAAAATTTCTCCGGTTGGACCGTAAGGTGGCTGCACATCGGCCTCTACATCATCCGGAAGCTGCACGTTGCGCAACTGGTTGTTTACCTGAAACCGAGCGAAGGTATCATCCACGTCATCATCAAAAATAATTTTGATAACTGATAGCCCAAACATGGTAATACTGCGCACATTGGTTTTTTTCTGTACCGCGTTCATAGCTATCTCTATGGGCGATGTTACAAAACGCTCCACCTCTTCGGCACTGCGGCCGTTCCATTCGGTTACAATAATAATCTGTGTATTGGTTACATCCGGAAAAGCCTCTACCGGAATGTTCTTGTAGCTTATAACGCCTGCAACAACCACAAGTGCCACCCAAAAAAAGGTAAACAGCTTATTGCGCAGCGAAAAGCCTATAATGTTTTTTATTAACTTATTCATTGCTGTTTGCTTTAGTCGTTTATGGCATCATAGATCAGTAAATTGTTCTTTACAATGATCTTCTCACCTTCTTTCAGTCCTGCCGATAAATAGGTTGTTTTATCGAGCGCGCGGTACACGGTAACCTCACGGGTTTCGATATTGTTCTTATCCTTAAAAACCATAACAAAGTTTTTATTCTTGTCAAACACCACAGCCTCGCTGGGCACGGCAACATACTTATCGGTATCAGCATACAGCACCGTTACGGTAGCATTCATTTCGGGTTTCAGGGCCACATCTTTATTGTGCACTTTTATAACCGCTTTGGCAGCCCTCGTGTTAGGGTCTATTACATTAAATATACGGTCTATTTTTCCGGCTATTTTTTTATCCGGATAGGCAATAGTTTGTATGCTTACCTCCTGCCCCTGCTTTACCTTATTAAGGTCGCTTTCGTTTACATTGGCAAGTATCCACACGTCATCGAGCTTGGCTATAGAAAAAACTCCTTCCTCACGGTTTGTTGAAAGCAACTCGTTAGGGCTAATATCTTTAGCCACTACATAACCGCTTATAGGTGCATACATATTGTAAACCGATCCGCTTTTTAGGCGATAGATGTTGTTAACCTCTCCCATCCTGCTCTTTTCGGCTTTGGCTTTTTCCAGTTCTTTTTGTGCCATAACCAGTTCTTTTTCAGATGCAAGCTTGCCTTCATACATATCCTGAACGCTTTGCAGGTTGCGCTCTGCTATAGAAAGGTTTGCATCGGCATCACTCGTCTGGCTCTGGAAACCGGCCACCTCGCTACTGCGAATGCTTGCCAAAAGCTGCCCCTGTTGCACATAATCGCCCAACTCTGCCTTAATGCTTATTACATTTCCACCAACGGCCGGAAACACCTGTGCGAGATTATTGTTATCAGCAGCTACCTTGCCAAATAAACGGATTTCGTTTTGGGCAAACTCTGTAGTGGCGGTAGCATAAGTGCTCTCTTTATACATGGTTTCGCTCATGGCAAACTGCTGTGGGGCATCGGCCTCTTTATTTTCGGTCTTCTTTTCGCAACCTGCCAGTGCTAATACTGTAAGGGCGCTTATATATAGATATTGTGAATTTTTCATGTTTTAAAAGTTTTTGGTTCCTGTTACATAATTAATTTGCGCGGCGGCAAGGGCAAGTTGTTCCTTAACCCTTTCTACTTCGGTTTGTGCCTCGTTGTAGGATTCAAAAAAGTCGGCAAATTCTATCATCGATACATTTCCTTTCCTGAAGTTGTTGTTCATCCCCTCAAAAACAGCATCAAAATCTTCGTTAATAAGCTTAGTGATGCGTTTGTATTCTTCAACGCTGCGGGTATAATTTTGGTAAGCGGCAAGCACTTCATTTTCAATCTGAAGCTGTTTGTATTCGGCATTCTTCTGCCCCTGTTCTACCTGAATCTTTGCAGTTTGTATATTACCTCTGTTCCTGTCAAAAATGGGCAACGGTATGCCTATGCCCACGTTGGCCTGATGCAAAAATGCATCGCCCTGTTGGTTGTATCCGGCACGCAGGGTAATATCAGGTATAGCCAGCCTTTTTTGTAAAGACACGTTTATTTTGGCCGACTCAATTTCCAGATTTGCTACGTTAAGATCGGGGCGGTTTGTTTTAGACTTGCTCAAAACATCTTCATAAAGCACACTGTTGTCTGCATAAAGGTTGGCATCTTCTGTGGTATAAATCGTTTGTGTAGATGCAGTAATTCCTAACAGGATGTTAAGTTTTTGTTGCTGCTCTATGAGCACAGCAGTCTCTTCTGATTTGTCGTTGTTTATTTTTACATAAACCGATTTTAGGCGCACAAGGTCTTTTAACGCTATATTATTTTTATCTACCTGCACCTGGTAACCACTAATAAGATAATCGAGCTTATCTAGCAGTTTGTTATATTTTTCTATAACCTTTTGTTGGTTGTGCAGTGTGTAAAACGCCTCCCATATTTGCATTTGCAGGTTACGTGTAATATCGGTTAGCTCAGCCTCTGCCAGCTTTTTATCGGTCTTGGCAAGGTTTATCTGTGCACGCCTTTTACCGCCTAACAAAATAAGCTGTTCAAAACCTGCGGCAAAGTTTCCGCCGCTGCCCGTAGGAAATGTTCTGTAGTTCTGACCTTCATAGGCTATCATATCGGCAGTCACCTCGGGGTTAGGATATACTTTTGCCTGAATGATCTGTGCGGCGGATTTATCTATATTATACTGCTGGGCAAGCAGCATAAAGTTGTTTTTAAAAAACAGCTCCTCGGCTTGCTTTATGGTGAGTGTAACCGGCTGTGGTGCCTGTGCTACAGCAACTGCACCCCATAGGCCAGCAGCCATGAGTACAGTGATTTTTTTAAATATCATGATGTTGTTTATTAAATACTATTTATAAGAATAGCTTTGCCCATAACGGCAAAACACAACAGTACCAAACCATTTAAATACATGGAAAATGCAGCATAAAGCCTTTTAAGAACAAAAAGACAATACACTTAAATTGGTACGGGTAAATAGTATTTAAACCTCTGGTGGAGGAGAGAACAAACTTAACAGCGGAGAGTTGTAAATTTGGTGCGAATAAAAGGTATTGGTAACAGCAGGTTTAAAGTTTACAGCTATTGTTTTTTTAAACTGTAATGCTTTATATTCCTCAAAAAGCCAAACCATTTTTTTTACGTTAAACTTATAAGTAATTGGGGTTTTTCGGTGATTTTCAGGGATAGCGTCTTCAATTTGCAACACATCCTCAAGCACGAGCTCTACTATACTGTCTACCTCGTCAAAGTCAGCGTCTACTTTATTATGCTCAAAAAGGGTATGGGGGTTGTCTATACTAAAATTGAGTATGTGCAATGCCATGAGCATGCACAAAACCTTATTAGCTATATGACATCTTATAAACTTCATACCTGTTTGGCCAAAAGTATCACTTTTTAGACTTTGACACAACATAAACCCTGCCAAAAAACTTTTGAAGCGGTAATTTTTGTTAATTTTTTTAACAATGAGTGTTTAATTTTATAAAACAAAAAAACCGATATGAAAAATCATACCGGTTTTAAAAAAATTACTTCTTTTTATTTTTAGCCTTTTTCTTAGCCTTCGCTTTCTTTTTGGCTTTTTCTTTCTTCTTAGCTTTAGCCTTATCTTTTGCTTTTTGTTTTTTAGCTTTTTTCTTGGCTTTTGCTTTCTTAGATTTCTCTTTTTTCTTCTTTTCTTTTTTTGCCTTCTTCTTCGCTTTTTTAGTCAGCTTGTTTTTTGCCTTCTTTCCTTTAACCTCAGCAGAAGCTTGCACTTCTTCTTCAACCACTTCGGTTGTTTCTTCAATCACTGCCTCTGCTATTTCAATAACACCAGTAGCTGGTTCGGCTACAGGTTCTTCTGTAGGCACTTCCGCAGATTTAGGCGCTGCAGGTTTGCGTGTGCGCGCTGGTTTTGGTTTTGACTCGGCTGTTTCTTCTGCCGCAACAGGTGTTTCGGGCGTTTCATTTACTGCGGCAACATTTTTCTCTTCAGTCTCCGGAGTTTCGTTAGCTGTTTGTTTCATTGTACGTTAAATTTATTTGAACACTTCTTCTTTTACAATCTCAAAATCAACTATGCCACAATGAACTTTACATTGTTATATAATTGTAAATTAATTATTAACAAAAATATTCAATAAACAAGTTCGCCAATGTTAAGTTTTACCTGACACGAAAAACTTAACATTGCAAATAAAACATTAAAAATCAATACATTAAATTTAAATTCCATTTGAAAAAGCTAATAGAGATTATTCTCCCATTAAAACCCTCTATCAATTTTAGCATTGCAAACCCTTGCCGTCAGTATAAGATTGTCCTGATTGCCCCTGCATTTAGGCGTAATAACGTTTCATTTTTGTAACAGATACAGGCTATCTTTACCATAAAACAAGCAGCATGAGAAAACTTAAACTACAGGTACAGGTTAGTATTGACGGATTTATTGCCGGACCGAACGGAGAAATGGACTGGATGGTATGGAACTGGGACGATAAACTGAAAGACTATGTTACAGGACTGATAAAGGATACTGATTGTATTGTATTGGGCAGAAAGCTTGCCGAAGGCTTTATCCCCTACTGGGCGGCGAATCCCGAGCAGGAAGGCGCGGAATTTATGAACGACACCCACAAAGTAGTTTTTAGTAAAACACTTGAAAAGCACGACTGGCAAAACACTGAGCTTGCCAATGGCGACCTTAAAGAAGAAATACTGCAACTAAAACAGCAACCGGGCAGAGATATTATTGCCTATGGCGGTGCGGGTTTTGTATCGGCTTTAATTAAAGAAGGACTGATAGACGAATATCACTTATTTATAAACCCAACAGCTATTGGCAGCGGTTTGCCTATTTTTAAAGAACTGAACAGTATGCTACAGTTGAAACTACTACAAACTACAGGCTTTGAATGTGGTGTTGTGGTGTTGAGCTATACATCTGCATAAAATATAAGAAGAAATGTAAATTATAAGGGGTCGCTCTAATTGCAAAAAAACATGTAGCAAAATAACGTTACAATCGTCTTTTGTTTTTTGAAAGGAAATTTCTTTCAAATAAATACCTTTGCTAACAATCAAACACTACCTTATGAAACGTTTTTTAGGCATCGCCTGCTTTATGCTCTTTGCAATTGTTGTAAACGCACAAAACATTACTGCTAAAGTAATTGATGCACAAAGCGGCGAATCATTGCCGTATGCAAATATTGAATTGAATGGACAAAATATTATCAGTAATGCAGAGGGCAGCTTTACAATACCTCCTCAGCTAGTTGATGACAATCAGACATTAAGCATTACGTTTCTTGGTTACAGCGGCGTACGCATGGACATGGCCGAACTGAAAAAGAACCAATGGACTATAAAGATGAACCCGGCAGTTTTTGAACTCGAAACACTACATATTAGCAACACTACACCCAATGCCGACAGCATAATGGCTTATGTGAAAAAGAACCTTGCCCGCAACTACAAGCTGGTTGCCGAGCCTGTAAAGAACACTATTTTTTACAGGGAGTCGCAAACTTTCAGGCCGCAAAAGGTTAATGTAGAGATAACAAAATCTACAGGCTATAAAAAGAAAGAGCTTGACGATACCAACAAACAATTACAGGGGTTTACATCTAAACTAATATCGCATCCTCCACAAGAGTTTAAAGAAATGCTCATTAACTACTATACTTCTACAAAAAAAGTAAACGACAAGCCACAAATGCTGTCTAAGTTTGAAGTAGCAAAAGCCATACAACTTAAAGATAAAAACCGCGCAGTATCGTTAAAGGAGATGCAGGAAATGGTAACCGGGATTGTTTACAAACATTTGGACTCTACAAAATATTACAGGATAAAAAGCGGATGGTTTGGAACCCGCGACACTGTATTGAAACCACAGGACGCTAAAAAGATTAAAACTAAGGAGAATATACAAAAGGCCACATCTCATGACGTTGCCGTGTTTATCCACGAAAATAATTTTACATCCGGCACTCATGATTTTGTTACCAACACAGGCATTTACGATTACTTTTATCAAGGAGCGGTACCTCATGGCGATCAATATGTATATGTGCTAAAATTTAAGCCAAGAAAGAGCAAAGCCAAATATACAGGCACACTATACATAAGTGACAATGATTATGCCATTGTCAAAGCTGAATATGAACTGGCTGAAGGGAAAACGCTAAGCGGAGTAAACCTGAAATTTTTGCTGGGTATAAAACAGTCTGAAAATATGGCGAGAGGGAGTATGGTGTTTAAAGAAAATTTACAGGGTGGTGGCTATTACCTGCATTATGCCTCGCAGGAAACAGGACAATATGTTTACCTCAACAGACCTTTAAAATTCATTGAAATTGCCAAATCAGATAAAGATGTTGCCGCTTTCGACCTTAAGCTTGAAACCAACATTATAGAAAAAAAAGAATATTTCAACATTTCAAGGGCGGCAGTATCTGAGGCTGCTTTTAACGTAATTACCAACAAAGAAGCCAATTATTTGCAGTTAGAAAGCTACAGCCCTTCTATTTGGAAAGAATATACTACAGTAGACCCCGTACAGGAAATGAAACAGTTTAGGGTTTATGAGTAGTAAAACTCTATACAGATAAAAGATAAGGCGGTATTCCATTTTGGCCATAGCGAAGCGTAGTGGAGAAATTTCAAAAATCCTGAACTATGAACTTCTGTCTTTTCGCCGAAATGGAATACTCTGCCCTTAAAACAAACTATTTTTTTAAGAACAAACTGCCTGATTTTATCGTTTTCTTTCCTATTACACCCGATGCATAAAGTTCTTCTAGAATTTGCTTTGCCTCATTTTGGCTTTTATCGAGAATCTCGGCATACTCACGCACCGTTAAGGTTGGATAATGCTTAAACAATGCCAACGGATCTGTGGCCTCAAATGTATTTTTCTTAACATCAGGATAAATAGCCTTTAACGCATTTTCAAAATGCTGGTAAGGTTTAGACCCATTTACGGTTAACTGATTGCCATTCCCATCAGAAAAGAACAGTGTAGGAAATCCCCGCACGCCAAGTTTTCTTCCTAACAAAAGGTCTTCTTTAAAAAGCCTTTGGGCTGTGCCATCATAATCTTCTTTAAGTTTTGCTACATCCAATCCGGCTTTTTCGGCTGCCGGTACTATGTTCTCCCATTTGGCAATATTCTTTTTGTCGATAAAAAGACCCTCCCTTAAAATGCGCATAAAAATTACAGCCTTTTGTTTATCCTGAATCTGAGCCGCCTTTACTGCTATACATGACGGATATGATGAATGCAAGGGATCTTCCAGCCACACATCTCCATCTATAGGCATTTGGTAATATAGGCTGGCTTCATCCCAGTGGTGTGCCACATCTGATGGCTTGCTTATTCCTCCGCTGTTGTAACTCCAGTCGGGCAGCAGTCCTCCCATACGGTAATCTATCTCAAAATATTGACCGTATTCAAGTTTAAGCTTGCGCAACTGAGGCTCAATGCCCCAACACGACGAGCAGATAGGATCGGTATAATAAACAATATTTACAGGTTTAACACCTTTTAAAATTTCGGTACCAGTGGCATTTGTAGCCATTCCCGGCATTTCGCATGCCCCGGTTTCAGGGTCGCATAAAAGCGGATTATTTTTAACGTCGCTCATTTTAGGATTTGTTTGAGACTGGCAGCACATTTCACCAATCAGGATTAAAAATAAATATATCAGTTTGGTCATTTGGTTATAATCTATTTGCTAAACAATGCTGCATTGTGCTTAGAAAATGAATTTGTAATTTTGAAAGCAAAGATTGCCACAAATAAAACACCAGTCAATCAGTCAAAAAAATATGACCACTAATAAAGAACCCGAAAATCCGGGCTGTCCTGCTGAGGGATTATTAAAAATGCTTTCGGGTAAATTTAAGCCACAGGTTTTTAGGTTTGCCCTCGAAGGTCCTGTACGCTTTAACAATCTTGTGCGCCATATTGAAGGAGCCAACAAACAATCAGTTTCCGTAGCTTTAAGAGAATTGGAAGAATATGGGCTGTTAGAAAAAAAGGTTGTTAGCCAAAAACCATTGCACATAGAATACAATCTTACAGATAAAGGCCAAAGTTTGGTACCGATTTTTAAACAGCTGGAACAGTTAGCTGATTAAAGAAACAGGGGTAAGCACCAATAAAAAAGCCCCTGAGACAACAGAGGCTTTTGTTTGTGCGCCTTATAGTACAAAACTCGAACCACTTGCTGGAAGATTTAAAGCTAATGAGTGATATTTCGGTTGCATAGACTTATTATTTATACGCCATTTCAAGTGAGATAACCTTGAGTTAATTGATTAAAGGAAATGATAAAGATAGTTAGAACATATAAATCTTAAAGAAGACAAATTACGACAATGTTAGCCAATTGCTCAATTTGTCTCATCCCAGAGTTCAAATAGCTCTATTATCCTCATACCCTTTCTCAAAAACATCTCTCGCGTTCCCAATCAGCTCTAGCTAACGCATTTTCAATTTTGCCTGATACGTATCTTTTAATTGGAACCATTTTTAAAACATTAAAAATCCCCATTAATAGGTATTGACATGAGGATTTTTTTTTTAGAATTTACAACCTAGTTACTAATCAAATATAGCTTCCCAAAGTGCTACGCAAAATAATTACGACACCCTTATATTCTTTACGAGATTTTAATTTATTAAAACTAAAAATATTTTTTTTACTCATAATCAATTTGTTATATTTATAACACGAAATATTCGTTTTTTTTCTGCAATAAAAAACCCTTAAACTTTATCACAATGGGGAGACTTTACTACGAACAAAAGGCGGTTTTAAGTAACATGCCAACACCCGAAAATGCACTAGTTAATCCTCCGGCTAATAATAATTTTACCGACTACCTCAATAAAGTATCCCGGTTAATTCCCAGCGAGGTCATTGCAGGTTATTTAACGATGTTCGGACTTGTGCATGCCATTAAAAGTTCTTTGCTGCAATCGATGTTTTCTTGGATCGTATTCGTTGTCGGGTTAGTTCTCACACCACTTTACCTTAATTCGGTTTCCGACGAAAATAAGCCCAAACGGAATCATTTGATTTTGTCGACAATCGCGTTCGTGGTTTGGGCCTATGTCACCACTGGCGAGACGCTTTCCGAAACAATCGCTACCGGTATTTATGATTCGGCTGCGGCATCTATTATTCTGATTATTTTCAGTTTCATTAGTGCCTTAGTCCCTTTAGATAAATAAGTTTCTATTAGTTGTAATGCGCCTAAATTTTATATAATTGATTATGAGTGATTCGATTATTCCTGATGGATTACATACTGCTATTTCAAATCAACCGGCAACCGAAGCGACAATTATTCCGATAGAGTCACCAGGATCGCACGGCCTCGGAGAAGTTTGGCCAATCGAAGACAATATGCAATTTGAATCATTTCCAAAAATTGTGTTAGAGAATCTCATTGAAGGCGAATCAAACTTTCAAGTTCCCGATTTGGAAGGACTGCCCGATATCGGAGTTGCCTCTTTCGGTCAAAGCCCGATAAGAGAAACCATAATCGGTACAGACGAACGCGTGCAAGTCACTCAAACCGAAAAATTTCCTTTCCGGGTAATAGCATCTTTGCTGATCACCGCTGCGGACAATACCTTATATATCGGTACAGGCTGGTTCATTAGTCCAACTACCTTGGTTACTGCAGGGCATTGCGTATATATCAAAAACAGCGGCATACCTGATAGGGATGGATGGGTAAAAAAAATTCAGGTAATGCCCGGACGAAACGGCAAGACCCTTCCTTTTGGTGGTATGACAGCTACCAAATTTTGGTCTGTAAAGGGTTGGGGCGAAAAAGGACTGGAAAATTATGATTATGGAGCTATTGTCTTGCCAGCCAGCTTTGAAGCTGACCTAGGATTTATGTGGTATGGCGTTTATTCAGATGAGGAACTTCTACGTTCCGTCGCCAATATTGAGGGTTATCCCAGTGATAAACCTGCGGGGACAATGTGGTATGATTTTCGAAAAATCGGTAGTGTCAACCCAGACAAGGTTTATTATGCAGCTGATACGTCAGGGGGACAAAGCGGAGCGCCAGTGTACATACTACATGAAAATGAAAGGAAGGCAGTGGCAATACATACCTACGGAGGCAATACGGCGAACTCAGGAACAAGGATTTCGTCGCAGGTATTTGCTAATCTTGAAAACTGGAAACTAAACAATTAATTTCATAAATCATGGAGACCAACCATTTTGCCCAGGTTATCGAAGTAATTAAGAGTCACGAAGAACTTTACGCATTACCAGGAGTGTTTGGCGTGCGCCCAGGCTTCAGTACGGTAAATGAAACCCTTCCGGTAATCATCTTGGTATTAGAAGGGGATAGCGCCGCCGAAAACTACCCTAACAGCTTGGATGGATGGCCGGTTGAAACCTTACCTGCATCGCCTTTAGAATTAACTTTCGGTGTGCTTCCCTTATCAGCCTGGGAAGGTTTATTACCGGAAGCTGCTCCGGCTATACATTATAAGGCACCTGACCCAGCAAGAGTTGCACTCGTCGAAATGAACGTATCAGACATTAATTGTCACGTTGGGCCGGATGCCGGCTGGTCAATATTAAAACCATTTTTAGAAGGCGCTAAAAAAACCTTGACCGTTGCGATGTATGAATTCTATGCGAATCATATCAAAGATACCGTCAATGGAATTGGTGACAAAGGCGACGTATCACTCAGGATGATTCTGCAGGTTGACAAAAATGACCTCAATGCGGAGGCAATGCTAACAAAAAGCTTTGGCAATAAACTCGAATTTGTCAAAGCATCTGTTTCCGGGCCTAACCGGATATTTAATAACTCTTATCATACTAAAGTTGCCGTCAGGGATTCGGAGTCCTTTTGGCTCTCAAGCGGAAACTGGAGCCCTAACAGCCAACCGGAAATCGCTCCGGGCAATGAACAAACGCTATATAAGCTGGGTAACCGGGAATGGCATGTCGTTATCAACGATAAGCCATTGGCAGAGATGTACGAAAAATTTATCCTGTATGACATGGAGCAGGCGAAATCAGTTCAAACCCCAGAGTTTGACCCGTTGATGCCCGATCTGCTGGTTCCTGAAGACTTATTGCAGGAAGCGGTTATACTACAACCGCATCCTTTTGAACCAACAAGATTTACCGGCAAACCTACAAAAGTAAAACCATTAATGAGTCCGGACAACTACGCGGTAGAAATACTGAAACTTATCGAAGCGGCAGAAGAAAAAATTTATTTGCAATTTTCTTATATCAGGCAGCCATCAACCGCCACTTTTGACAAAATTATCGAAGCGCTTTCCAAGAAAATGGCGGAGGGACTGGACGTTAAAATTATTGTGGGCACAAACCAGGATGCGGCGCACTCCGAGCTATTGATTGGAACACGTAACTGGAAACGAGCCATGTTTCACCAGCAGAGCAGTAAGCTTCATAATAAAGGGATTCTTATTGACGGGAAAATAGCTGTAGTGGGCAGTAATAATTGGTCATCTGACGGTACTCAGTATAACAGAGACACCAGCCTGGTGTTTTTCTCAGAAGAAATAGCAGCCTATTATAACGAAGTATTTATGTTCGACTGGAACAACTTGACTAAAGAAATAAGTAAAAAAAATACCGTTACTCCGGTCATTGCCCAAGAAAATGCGCCAGTGCCACCAGGTATGGTCAAGGTTTCGTGGGGAGAATGGTATGGTGATTAATTTAATATATATATGTTTTCAGAAGACGATAAAGAATACGTTATTGAGGCGCTCACTAACCAAGTCGCTCAAACTGACCGACCGCGCCTGTCACTAGTGACGGCATTCATAGGTACTTCGTTTGCGGAAGACTTGACGGGTGACACGCCACGGGAACTGGCAAAAGACGCGGTGCGTCTATGTATTATCAATGGCTGGACAAATCAGCCAACTTGGATGGAACGACTAATCGATAATTTCCAACTGAGAGTTATCGATGGTAAAATCATTGAAATATGGGAAAGATCAAAATCGCAACCTCCGGCCGCAATTGATCCGCTCCAGTTAACTGTGATCAACAACAGTACGCTTTTTGTCAACCGCCTAAACCTGCGCAGGGCTTTGCTATCCTTAGCGACTCCTGCGGCCAATGTACAGCCCATCTTAATTGTGACAGGTGGGTCAAAATTGGGTAAATCATATTCGACCAATTACATAGACCATTTTTCAAATGTAAAAGCTTCAATTATTACCTATCGGATTGTGTTCGACCCAGAGCTTGGCTTGCAAACCGGCCCCCAGGAACTGGCAAAGGATATGGTTTACTCCCTGGGCAAAGCGGTAACATCTATGCCTCCAGCTGAAACGAATATGAAGCTGTATGTCAGGCAATTGGCTGTTTGGGTATTAAACGAAGCAGTACAAATCCCCGGTCAACATTGGTTTGTACTTGATAATTTTCAAGGGAAACAGCTGCGTCCCGATACCAAAAGTTTCCTGATTGAATTGTCGGACAGGATAACCACAGGCGCATTTGCGCAAAAATGCCGGCTTATCCTTATCGGTTTCGATGCCGGTCAGTTGACCGTTGATCCTGGAAAGATATCGACTGAAATCGTAAATCACTGTACGGTAGCTGATATCGAATACACGATAACTGAAATATCAGCGAGGTCTGTGCGTCCCGTCAACATTGATAAAATACGCTCTGAGATTATCTCAGCTCTGCCAAATGGCCCGGAAAAAATGTTTGAACTCAACCAGCGGCTCCGCTGTTTACTTTTGGCGGTTAATGAGTTGAATATAACATTGGCTCAAAAAGAGGAGGTTGATTTTGAACGTATGTTATTGGCGATGTTAATAGGATTGCCTAACGGAAGCGAACGGCAAGCAGAATTAAAAAACAGGCTGGAGAAATTAAACGAGTCGTTTAACAATTAAGTTTATGAAAGATATCACATCAGAAATACTGGAGAAGTATCAGCTTAAACTAAACGAGTCTCCAGCGTTGGAAGACTCCTTTTCCAAAATGCAGCTTGACTCTTATCTCAAGGCCGCTTCAGTGCTTCATTGTTTCGTGCCGGAGCTTTTATTTCCACTGGACGCGTCTTTTTCTCACCAAACGCCGCGAGTGCTATTGTTTGATTACATTACAAGCCTTGCAGGTGGGCTATCTGAGGGGCTTTTTACTTTGAAGTCGGATATCAGGCAGAAAAAAATTGAAGAGTTTGCTTCCAAAAGCGAAATGCAGGTCGCCCTCAAAGCAAATCCCAATCGTCCTCAAACAGATTTGCAAAAAATGTGGGAAGAATTTTTAGTGTCAGGAGTTACCAGCCCGATTGATGGTATGGGTTTTAAAGAACTGACAAATCTTTCTCAGATTATATCATGGTTCGCTGGCAATAATAAGCAATTACCATCAGAAGTCGACGTCAATATTTTGCTAACCGAAAAGGGTATTCTTTCCAACTTCGAACATTTGCTTATTTCCAACTTCACGGGGCGTGTCAACGAAATGGCCGAGTTGAGAAACCATATTGAACTCAATGCACGTTCGGGTATCTCGGAAATGAGCCAGAAAGTTTACAACTGGTTATTTAAGGAAAAAAAGCTGATCATGGCAATCAACGGCCCGGGAGGTATAGGCAAATCGGCGTTAGTTGGACGCATTTTATGGGAGTGTGCACAACAAAAGAAAGATAAAAGACCACCTTTTGCTTACCTTCCATTCGACCAATCGACATTACGAATTGAAAGCCCCTTTACCATCCTTGTTGAAATCGCAGCTCAACTTAGATTGCAATTGCCGCAGCATGAATCAAGAATTGATTATTTTAATTCTTTCGTCCGAGATTTTCGGAAAGGGAAAGATGATTTGAACATCCGGTCGGTAAGCGCCAACACCCGTTCTGAACGCATTGACAGATATCACGATAACGACTATCAATTGTATAGGGAATTTGGCAAATTGCTGTCCGACATTTCACTAAAGAACGGCAGTATGCTCCCAGTCATTGTCGTTTTCGATACGTTCGAAGAAGTTCAGTTTCGTGACAGGGAAAGCTTGCAGGGGTTTTGGCGCATGCTCGATATTGTGTATTCTGAATTTCCTAATTTCCGGGTGATAATTGCCGGACGTTCGCCAATAATTGATTCTCGCATCTCAACGATGCTGACGAACGAGTTAAGCCTTGAACAGCTCAGTGAAGAGGACAGCGTTTCGCTGCTCAAACGTCTTGGCGTACAAGATAATTCCATTGCACATATAATTGCCAAACAAATCGGAGGCAATCCGCTGTCATTACGACTTGCTGCTAATCTTGCTGCCGCTGAATCTAATGCCATCGGAAAAAAGGGCATTGAAAATTTAAACACCACGAAGTGGCTGTTTTTTCAACTTGATGAAGAGCTTATCCAGGGGCAGTTATACCAGCGGCTATTGAACCATATCCACGACGATGACGTTCGGAAATTGGCACACCCCGGCATGGTTCTTAGGAAAACGAGTCCTGAAATCATATTGGCTGTATTAGCGCCGGTTTGCGGATTGCAAATCGATAACCTTGAAGAAGCTGTTAACCTTTTTGAAGAACTCAGAAGGGAACATTCGTTGGTAAGAACAAGTGAGTCTGGTGTGCTGGAGTACCGGCCGGAAATTCGGCGGGCTATGATTCGTTTGCTCAAGCAGGATAAATTTGCTGAAGTTAAAAGAATCAATGAAGAAGCTGTTTGGTTTTATGAAAGAAAAGAGGGGACTGCTAACCGGGCAGAGGAAATATACCATCGCCTGATTTTAGACAAGGATGATTTTTACCTTTTGGATAATAGATGGGTGCCGGGTATTGAGCAATCCATTTTTGAAAATCTTGATGAATACAGCGACAGGATAAAAGTTTGGCTATCATCCCGTCTTAACCTTGAAGTGTCAAGAGATATTTTTAGAAGTGCCGATCTAAATGACTGGGAAAGAAATGTAACACGAAAAGTGAAAAGAGCGTTAACTGAACTTGATGTAAAGGGTGCATTATTTCTGCTTCAGGAGAGAACAGATCGGTCAACTGACAGTCCTGTTTTTGCACTCGAGGCTAAAGCCTACATGCTAAATAATGACACTTCTCACGCTGCAGCTGTTCTGGAACAAGGTATTAACACTGTATCAGGATCGGCCAATAGAGGGCGGTTAGCTGAATTACTCTGGCTTCAGGCGCAACTCGCATTGCTCAGTGATAATCCGGTTTTGGCTGCTGATTACTTAGGCATGGCCGCGGAATCAGTGCAAAAGGCAGTTAATCCGATACCAGAAATTCAAATTTTAAGTCATCGCATCCTCATCGAGCAATTCTATTCCATAAAAGTGATTTCCATCAATAAGTTTATGAGCAGGTTAAAGACGCTTTGTGATGGGGCAAAGGCTGACATCTCCCGAGATGTGTTTTTCGTATTGCAGCTGGCTTTTTTCCTTTTACGCGACGAGTATCCCGCTATAGCTTCTGATTTTCCAAACCATCGATCCGACTTTACCAGAGATGAGATGATAAATTTGCTTACCACGGAAAATTTGCGTGGTTTAAACGAATACAGGAATGATTGGGAGAATGAAGGTGATAATCTAACCTTTGAATCATATGTGTAATGGCTTTATTAACTGATCAGGAAGAAAGAGCGCTGGTTAACGCGTTGAATGCAGGCATGGATGTCGCTTCAAACCGCGCCATATTGTGGCAGTTCATAGACTACCGGTTTAAAAGTATTGTACCGTTGATGGCTGCACCGTATGCGCAATTGACAACTGATATCGGTAGGTTAAACAATATCGAGCGACTTTCGGACGGTAGTGTTCCGCTTCAAACCTATCTTCAAAATGCCCTTCCTTTTTTGTTTGGTTCGGGAGAGCAAGAGCAAAAAGTTCGAGCTATCCTTGATCTTGTCAACGGAAGAGCTGTCGGCGCGCCAAAGTTGCTACTGAGCGATCTCCATGAAACAAAAGAACAGATCATCCATACCGACGATACCGTAGGTTTTGGATTTATCGAAGCTGGATTTCAATCAGCGAGCTCTGTATTCAAATTAAAAGTTAAGAGCTATCTCAACGGGCAGGCCCGCAAGTTGCCTAATGGGAATGATATGTTTTTCTTGGGTACGGGCTGGCTCCTTGCAGATGATTTAATCATCACGAACCACCATGTAGTGAATGCCCGCAAGGATAATGAGGTAAAAGCTACTGATGACGACCTTAGACTTCAGGGAAGTGAAACTCAGGTAATTTTAGACTACGATTATGAAGAAATCCCAGCAAATAATGTAATCAGCGCATTAAGGCTTGAGGCTTGGAACGAAGAACTCGATTATGCAGTATTGCGTATAGCATCTTCCGGCCGCAAGCCGCTTCAAATAGCTCCTCAGATGGTAAATTACGATGGCACTGCCGTTCCGGTTAACATCATTCAGCACCCGGGAGGGCGAAGCAAACGATACGGTATTCGCAATAACCTTGTCAGCGCTTCGACTGATACCGACCTTCGTTATTTCACGGATACCGAAGGAGGATCGTCAGGCTCACCTGTCCTTGACGACAAATGGCGGGTGGTTGCATTACATAAGTCATCCATTTATGTGACAAATGTTCAATTTCAGGGAAAGCCGACTGCTTACGTCAACTCCGGCACTCATTTTCAACTAATCATAAGACATTTAAAAACAAATTTTTCGGCGATAGCACAATCGGCAGGACTATAAATTGACGCAAATTACCAGATCAAATGAAGCAAGAATATACAACATAATTTTCAAGCTAAACTGTTTCATATATTTTCCAAAATGCAGACAAAATGATGCTTTCGATATTTAGTTTTTAGTGTTTTTTCTGTTAACTGGATAAACCGAACTTGATTGACCTCTATTGCCGATTTAGAATTGACACTATTTATATTGGTATACAATTAATTAGTAGCGTAATTAAAATTGGTGCAGAGGGGTCAATGTAATTAATTTATCCACAAAAAGATTTCAGTTAACAGGGCAATAGCTATGTTAGCCAAAAGTGGTATCCAAGTGGATGATGGTAAAGCGGCGGTTATACTAGACTTTCTTTATCTGATATCAACAAATCACAATAAACCTGAAGGGGCAAAAAACGCCGAAACCCTATAGAGAAATCGAACTTTGGGAAAATGACATAAGACCACCATAAACAAAGGTCTTTAAATAGTTCTTACGACTGTAAGGATTTTAAACAGGAAAAAAAATCGAACTAAAATGACTAAACAGTAACTGTTTGTGCCATAAATTTTTATTGTCAAAAAAAAGGAGATACTGTTTAATAGTATCTCCTTAAGTGCGGGTGAAAGGACTCGAACCTTCACACCGTGAGGCACCAGATCCTAAGTCTGGCGTGTCTACCAATTTCACCACACCCGCAGGGTAGATAATGCAACTGATATGTGTTTCATTATTACGGGTGCAAATGTACAACAGTTTTGCAATATTCAAAGCAAAATGTAAAATATTTTACATTTTATTTTTTCGTATTTTTGAAGTTCAATCGTATATCACTAATTTATAATGGATAACATAAAAAGCTATGTCGGGCAGCACAAGGACCGATTTATAAACGAACTTATAGAATTACTTAAAATACCGTCGGTTAGTGCCGACAGTGCCTACTCTCAGGATATATTTAACACTGCAGATGCCGTTAAGGCAAGCCTTGAAAAAGCAGGAGCCGATCTTGTTGAAATTTGCGAAACCCCAGGCTACCCTATTGTATATGCCGAAAAAACTATCGATAAAAACCTGCCAACAGTACTCGTGTATGGCCATTATGACGTACAACCTGCCGATCCAATAGATCTATGGACTTCTCCACCATTTGAGCCTGTTATTAAAAAAACCGAACTTCACCCTGAAGGAGCAATCTTTGCCCGTGGTGCCTGCGACGATAAAGGCCAGATGTACATGCATGTAAAAGCACTTGAATATATGGTGCAAAACAACAACCTGCCCTGCAACGTTAAGTTTATGATAGAGGGTGAGGAAGAAGTAGGATCACCAAGCCTTGCGTGGTTTGTAGAACGCAACCAAGAAAAACTAAAGTGTGATGTTATTTTAATTTCGGACACGGGGATGATATCTAACACCCAGCCGTCTATTACTACAGGTTTGCGCGGACTTAGCTATGTAGAGGTAGAAGTTACGGGGCCAAACCGCGACCTGCACAGCGGGCTTTACGGCGGTGCCGTGGCAAACCCTATAAATATACTGGCTAAAATGATAGCCCAACTGCACGATGAAAACAACCATATTACCATTCCCGGATTTTATGATAAAGTAGAAGAGCTTAGCCGCGAAGAGCGTGATGAAATGGCTAAAGCACCTTTTTCTATTGATGCTTATAAAAAAGCACTTGACATAGAGGATGTATATGGAGAAACAGGATATACCACTAACGAGCGCAACTCGATTCGCCCAACGCTCGATGTGAACGGTATTTGGGGAGGTTATACAGGCGAAGGCGCTAAAACAGTTATTGCCAGTAAAGCTTATGCTAAAATAAGCATGCGTTTAGTACCTGCACAGGATTGGAACGAAATAACCGAACTGTTCACTAAGCATTTTACAAACATTGCCCCTAAAGGTGTAAAAGTGAAAGTTACCCCACACCATGGCGGGCAGGCTTATGTTACACCTATAGACAGCCTTGGCTATCAGGCGGCAGCAAAGGCTTATGAAGAAAGCTTTGGCATCAGGCCAATTCCGGTACGTTCCGGAGGCAGTATTCCAATTGTTGCATTGTTTGAAAAAGAGCTTAAAAGCAAAACCATCATGATGGGTTTTGGCCTTGATAGCGATGCCATCCATAGTCCTAATGAGCACTTTGGCATCTTTAACTATATTAAAGGAATCGAAACCATACCGTTGTTTTATAAGCATTTTACTGAATTAGCTAAATAAGTTGTTGGTTGAGTGAAGCTTCCAAGAACCATAAACTATCAACCAAGAACCATTATAGTCAATCAAGAAGAATCCGCCACACTAAATGGCGGATTTTTTTGTTAATAAATTTTGTGGTGTAATTTTTTATTCTACATTTGTAGAAACAAATCTATAATTGTAGAATTAAATCTAAGTTTGTAGAATATGCAGTTAACTAAAACCGAAGAACAATTAATGCAGTTTTTGTGGAAAGCAGAAAAAGCATTTATGAAAGATTTACTGGAAGCTTTTCCCGAACCTAAACCCGCAGCCACCACAGTGGCAACAATGCTAAAACGCATGGCTGATAAAGGCTTTGTGGGCTATACCGAATATGGAAAGGTTAGGGAATACTATCCAATGGTACCTAAATCCGATTACTTTGCCAAACAGGTAAACGGAATGATTAAAAGTTTCTTTAATAACTCAGCTTCTCAATTTGCCTCTTTCTTTACTAAAGAGACCGATATGACCGCTGCA
Organism: Flavobacterium sp. Sd200; assembly: GCF_009826935.1. Taxonomy (GTDB): domain Bacteria; phylum Bacteroidota; class Bacteroidia; order Flavobacteriales; family Flavobacteriaceae; genus Flavobacterium. The sequence goes on along the minus strand of NZ_WUMN01000007.1, from coordinate 166,038 downwards.
GAACTTGAAGAACTCAGGAAAATTATCGACTCGGAAATTCAAAAAAAGAAACAATGACCGATTTTATTATCAAATCATCAATAAGTATGCTGGCTTTTTTAGCTGTGTACAAACTGTTTCTGGAGCGCGAAAAAATGCACCATTTTAACCGCTTCTACCTACTCGCTTCGCTAATAATATCGTTAGTGATTCCTTTTTTAAGCTTTACGATATACAAAGAGGTTGTTACAAATGTTGCACCACCCGTGCCGTTACAGGAAAACATTAACCTGATTGCAGCGACAGCAAAAAACGAAGAACCTATAGATTACACTATGCCTGTACTCTGTTCTGTTTATGGCATGATAACCCTGATTTTGTGTATAAGGTTTTTCAACAACATCAGGCATTTTAACAAGCAGATCAGGCAAAACAGCTCAGTTGTTCACGAAAATGCCTCATTGATACTGGTGGACGACTGCGTGATTCCGCACACTTTTTTAAATTACATTTTCGTCAACAAAGAAGAGTTTGAGCGCAACAGTATTGAAAACGAATTATACACACACGAACTTACACACGTTAGGCAAAAACACACTATAGACATATTGTTTATAGAAGTGCTTAAAACCATTTTCTGGTTTAATCCGCTGCTGTATATCTATAAAAAAGCAATACAGCTCAACCACGAGTTTCTGGCTGATGAAAGCGTGATTAACCACAGCCATAATATAACTTTTTATCAAAAACTGCTACTGCAAAAAGCTGTACCTGCCACAAATTATATATTGGCAAGCAGCCTGAATTTTAGTGTAACCAAAAAACGTTTTAAAATGATGACAAAAGCCACACCTAAAGCCAAAGCCACCGTGCTTAAGCTTGCCGCATTGCCTTTAATAGCAGGGCTTCTTTATGCCCTTTGCATAGAAGTTGTAGCACAAACCGTTATTGTTAATCCGATAGAAGCAATTGCCTTACCCGAACAAAACGCAATAAAACACGGAGAAAAAGACCCGGTGAGAGACAGCTATTATGCAGGTGTTCATGTTGTTATTCACGATGGAAAAGACAAAATAATAAATAAGCCTTATGAGCAGTTAACAGAAGCTGAAAAAGACAAATATCTTGCACCGGTGCCTAAGCCTGCAGAGAAAAGAGCATTATCGGACAAATTATTTGAATCGCTCAAAGATAAAAAAACATACAGTGTTGCTATAGATAATGAACACGTAGATAACAGTAAGCTTAACAGCTATAAACCGGAAGATTTTGCTGTTTATACCTCTTCTCCGGCATTTACAGATGCTGTTACAGGAAAACAGGCACTATCGCAATACATGCTTTATACCAACAATTATTATGATACGAATGTAAAAGACGCTCATAAAAAATATAAACATTCAACCTATGTTGTTTCTATAGGAATCTATTCAGATCCGGCCGCTGCACAGTCGCCCAATCCAACTCCCGAAAGTAAAGTAACTCATGTGACTGCAGATACTGTCAAAAAAACCAAAGAGCAAAAAATGGCAGAAACCAGAAGAGTCGTAGCAATGGCCGAAAGAGATAGAGCTATGGCTGAAAGGGAAAAAATGATTGCTAAAAGAAATGCGCTTAGTGCACAAAGAGACACTGTAAAAGATAACCCCGAACTTGAACAACGCCGAGCAGAAATAGAGAAAAAACGTGCTGCGATGGATCAAAAACGTCAGGAGCTTTTAGCTAAAAAAAAGGGACTTGATACACGAAAAGACTCTATCCATAAAAATAAAAGCGCTCGTTTAGAAGAGCGCCACGAAGCCTTAGAAAAAAGAAAGCAGCAAATGGAGGCAAAAAAAGCTTTGTTTAAAGAGCCTAAAGTATATCAGGAAAATAAAATCTATAGCGCGGGTGAAGTAGAAAAAGAACCAGAATATCCGGGAGGTGCTACCGCTTTTTACTCTTATGTAAAAGACAAACTAAAAACCCCTTCTGATTTTAAAGAGAAGAGTGCAAAGGTATATGCCTCTTTTATTGTAGAGAAAGACGGCACTATTAGCACCGTTGAGATATTGCGCCAACCTGACGGTGTAGATTTAAAAGATGCCGTTGCAAAAGTGCTTAAAAAAAGTAAAAAGTGGAGCCCTGCCACAGTGGAAAATAAGGCAGTGCGTTGCAGCTACGTAATGCCCATACTTGTAGAAGACCAAAAATAACTGCTGAGTTAGTTGTTAAATTTCCGCCCAACGTGGCGGATTTTTTTGTTTACTGTATTTTGCCACGCCTCAAACATAAGCGCATTGAAGAAATAATTACAACATTTTTTTCTAATTGAGTCGTCAACAAATAAGGAGAACCAAAATAATTCGTCGCTAAAAAACATGTAGTACAGTGGTTTAACAACATTGCATTAAAATTTGCGTTACATTTGCAGGGTGCTGCCCCTAATCAAGGCATAACAAAAAGCACCATCATTAAAATCATCTGACTGTTGCAAAACATGTTAAACATCATCACATCAAAAACGAATTATTATGCTGAAACAATTTTTTATTACCTGTTCCGGGGCAGATAAAACCATTATCTACAGCTGTTCTAATGGAGAACAAAACAAATATGCCGGTATTGGCGCCACTGTTTTTTTTACCGCCCTGCTTGCCTGGATAGCTTCTTCTTATGCGCTTTATACTGTTTTCGACAATGTGTACACAGCGGCATTTTTCGGGTTTGTATGGGGGTTACTAATCTTTAACCTGGATAGGTTTATTGTCTCAACCATTCGCAAGCGCGACCGCTTTGGGCAGGAACTGCTACAAGCCACACCCCGCATAGTACTTGCTGTGATTATTGCTATAGTAATTTCTAAACCTTTAGAGATAAAGATCTTTGAAAAAGAAATAAATGCGGTATTACTTAAGGAAAAGAACAATATGGCTATTGCCAATAAAAAGCAGGTAGCAGACTTTTATAAGGGCGATATAGATAAGAATAAGGCGCAAACTGACAGCTTGAAATCTCAGATATCTAAAAAGGAAAAAGAGGTAAACGACCTGTATGCCACTTATATTACTGAAGCTGAAGGAACCAAAGGCACCCTGAAAATGGGCAAGGGCCCGGTATATGCAGAAAAGCGCATAAAGCACGATGCTGCACTTAAAGAACTGGAAGAATTACGCAAAACTAACAACGCCAAGATTGCCGAAAACGAAAAACAGGCCAAAACCCTGCAAACTGACCTTGATAAAAAAGTAAGCGACACCCAACCCGTTATTGACGGTTTCGATGGACTTATGGCTCGCATCAATGCGCTTAATAAATTGCCGTTTTTGCCATCACTGTTTATTATGCTGCTGTTTTTGGCTATCGAAACTTCCCCTATTATTGCCAAATTGCTTTCACCAAAAGGAGAATATGACTTTAAGATAGAAGACAGCGAGGCAGCCGTTAAAGTAAATCTTGCCCAAAACAATCATCAGCGTGAACTGATGCGCACTACCGATGCAGGCATTTATGACGATGTATATGCAGAGATCAGGCAGGATAAGGAGCTATACAATTACAAGAAAAAGAAAGCTATTGAACTTTTAGAACTACAGGCAGACCATTTTAGCGAAAAGCAGAAGAATGTTATGTAGTTTTTTGGTTAATGGTTGTTGGTTGTTCGAAGACCTATGCCTGTTATAAATTTATAGATTTACCAGTTACTGTTATTACAGCATGGGTGAAGATCCCATCAACTAACAACCATCAACTATTTCCTGAATGCCTCAAGGGCATTAACCGTAAAGTCAGACAATACAAGCTTGCCACTCATGGCTGCCCTTTCAGCTAAGAGTGTATCCCAATGTTGTGTGTTTTCCCAGGCAATTTGTTTAAGCAATCGCATAGCCTCAGGATTGTATAACGATAATTTATGAGCAAGTGTTTCAATAGCTGTATCCATATCGGCAATACTGTCAAACACCTGTGCATACAGGCCTTTTTGCTGTGCCCATTGAGCAGTATAAAGCTCGGAAGCATTTACAGAAAGTTCCATAAATGCCGATGTACCAATTTTGCGTTCTACGGCAGGACTAATAACAAACGGACCTATGCCTATGGTCAGTTCGCTTAGTTTTATCTGCGCGGCGGTTGTAGCAAAAGTATAGTCAGCCGCAGCGGCAATACCTACACCCCCGCCCACTGCCCTACCCTGAACACGTGCTATGATTAGCTTAGGGCTTTTGCGCATGGCATTTATAACGTTGGCAAAACCGGAAAAGAACGCTTTGCCGGCTTCAAAGTCTTTTATAGATGTAAGTTCTTCAAATGATGCCCCGGCGCAAAAAGTACGGTCGCCTTCGCTCTTTAAAACAATAACGTTTACGGCATCATCATTACCCAGGCTTTGTATTTGTTCCGTAAGTTTAGCTAACTGGGCTGATGGCATGGAGTTGCCCTGCGGATGAAAAAAAGTTATGGTGCCCACGCCATTATTAATAGCTGATGTTACAAATGCTTCCATACTTACTATCGGGCCATTTGTTTTTCATCTATTTTTATAGACATCCACGAAGCTTCAAAAACAACTCCGTCAGCAGCATAACCCTTACCGGATTGTTTAATTATTTTTTCGCTTAGACGTATATTTTTAATAACATATGTAATAGTTTCACCAAAACTAAGCCCTTTAAAAAACTGAGCCGATTCTATTTGCACCAGTGCAAAAATACCATCGGTTACACCCAAAAGGCGAACACCGGCACCGCCTGCCTGCGCCATAGATTCTATAAGAATAGTTCCCGGTACAAAGTTAAACCCGGGAAAATTGCCTTTTAGCATTACTTCTGTTTTATGAAACGTGTACACCGCCGTTATTTCATCTGTTGTAAAGGATGTTATTTCATCTACAAATAAAAAAGGAGCACGGTGCGGTATAAGTTCTTCAATATCTTTACTCATGGCATTTAAGCATTAAAAGTTACTATTAAACAAACATTTCAAATAAAATAACACTATAAATAAGCCAGTATTTCCTTCTTGTAGGCATCATATTCGCCCTGTAGTATCAGTCCGTTATCTAAAAGCTTTTTATAGTTTTGCAGCTTCTCAAAAAGCTCTTCTTTGCTTAGGGCTGCAAGTCCGGTTTTAGTTTCCTGTTTTTCTTCGGCAACAGGAGTTGCAGTAACAGGTTCCGGTTGTGGCTCAGGCTCAGGTACATGAAGACTGTGGTTTATAATTTCTGCAAAATCAGTAACTTCTTCTGTTTCTACCTCTTCAATCTCGTCAACAGGTTCTTCTGTATATTGCACTGGAGCAGGCTCAGGACTTGCTGTAAAAACAGGTGCTGCAATGGCTTCTTTTAAAAGCTCTAATTGCTCTTTGGCAAAAGTATAAATTTTGCGGGCCTGTATTTTAGGGATGTAATCTATAGAGATGGTAAGATCTGTATTGGTAGTAAAAGAAAACTCAGATCCTAAGATATTCTCTTTTACAAAAGCAGCACTAATGAGGCTCCATGGATAATCAGTAAAATCCATAGATAACCCCAAATTTTTAGGCTTGCATATAATGATGCGCTTGTTGGTAAGCACTATACTATCAGGAAAAACAGTAAGGGCAGGCTTTTTTTGTACACCAATGTAGCCCACCTCTTCATTTTTCATCAACAGGTCGCTAAGCTTTGCAGAAATTTTCTCTATAGCCTTAGGATCCTGCTCTTCGTTTAAGAACTTTTTAAACTGCTCTTTCATTTTGATGGTTATTTTTACCAAATTTAAGTAAATACTTATAACCACAAAATAACAGGCAAATAACTTAACTTATTTTATATAAGTTGTAAGTCATAAGGTATACTCACAGGTTTACCAACGCGCTCTGTTTTCCGGCACGGCAGGTATGGCCACATTGTGCACTTTTTTGCGCAGCTGCGTCAGATCGCGCACAAGTGCAGGAACCTCTTTCCAGTTGTTCACCCTTTGATGGTGCGTGTGGTTAACGTTATGAAAAGCTGTAAACATTAACGGTTTTCCTTTACAAAAATCAAGATTTTTGCAATGGTCGTCAATTAAAAAGTCGGTATCAATAACGCTTTTGTCTCCGCAAAAAATAATGTTTTTCCAGCTTATAAACGGAAAATGTTCTGCCAGCCACTGATGTTTTTCGTATAAAGACAATGGGAATTCCATAGCTGCCGATACAATATAAACATCATAATCTTTCATAAGGTCTTTAACCGCCTCAACAGCTCCTTCCATTACGGGAACTGTTCGAAAAAAGCCCGGGGTAACCAAAAATTTGCCAATGGCACCTTTTACAGGGGTAGCATCATGCTCCATAAAGCCTTCCATAGACTTTCTGTCTAATACCACACCGTAATCTCTTTCATACCAATCGATGTAGTGTTTCTCTACATCAGCAATAACACCGTCCATGTCTATTGCTATTGTCTTGCGTCCGGTTTCCATAATTTGCTTAATTTTGCGACAAAGTTATAAAACATTTGCAATATATTGCAAATATATGCTGCTTTTTGCAATATTAAATTTATGTATCTTTGCCGTAAATTTTTACGTAATGGTAAAAGAAGAACGTTTACAATTTATATTAGAGCAACTTACAAAGGGCAACAAAGTTCAGCTTACCGAAATGAGCCGTTTGCTTAACGTATCTGAAGATACTGTAAGGCGCGATATTAAAGAACTTGATGTACAGGGGCTTTTAAAAGCCGTTAGGGGTGGTGCAATTGCAAACTCTACCATACCCCAGCACTACCGGGATCGCGAAAAATATGATGTGAGCCATAAACTGCGCATGGCTCAAAAAGCCATACCTTTTTTAAAAAACGGGCAAACTATTTTTATGGATGGTGGTACATCTGTACTGGCTGTGGCAAAAATGATACCTAAAGACCTTAAAATTCAGGTAGTAACCAACAGCTTTCCGGTAGCCGATGCGCTGGAAGACCACCCTACCGCCGAAGTGGTTTTTGCCGGAGGGCGGCTGTATAAAACAGCTTTTACTACTATTGGGCAACAGGCTATAGATACTATAAGAAATGTAAGGGCTAATATTTATTTTTTCGGAGTAAGCAGTATTCACACCATTGGACTTACGGCCCGCAGTTATGAAGACAGCCTTGTAAAGCGCAATATGGTAGAGAATGCCCAGCAAATTATTGCACTTTCTACCCTCGAAAAAATTGATACTGCCGAGGCATTCTTTATATGCCCCATTACTAAAGTAGATGTATTGATAACAGAAGCCGACAGCGATAACGAAAAGCTACAGCCCTATAAAGATTTGGGATTGCAGGTGATTTAAATAAATCACCTCACACAAAAAGAGAAATGCCCCACCGTTAAGTGGGGCATTTCTGCTATAACCAAACCTCTTTTATTTATCGCGCTGCAATAGTCTCAACAAAAGTTTTGTTGTTGTATGACGTTACAAGCGTGAAGTTTTGCGCGGTAGTGTTCCTGATGTCAAACGTTTTGCTTAGCGTTTGCTCACCTTTGATGATTTCGCTGTAAAGCTCATTGCTGTTTTCATCATACACTTTTATTTCTACCGGTGTTTTTTCGTTGTTAAGGATGCTTACAGATACTAAACCGTCTTTTTTAATTAAAACCGGTTTATAGATGTCTGCTAAGGTTTTGCCGGTTACGGTAGCGGTAGCACCGTTAATAACAATTTCGTGGCGAGATACTTTAGCAGGAGTTTCTGTTTCAAGGTAGTAAGTTCCGCTTGGCAGGGCAGCAAGATCATAAGTTCTTGTTATTTTGCCATCTTTACTTTTAAGTACTTCGTCAAATATCGCAACATTCTCTGTGCTGTATATTGATACGTGAACGTTTTTAGTTTCGTTGATAACAAAGTTGATTACTTTGCCAGATTTTACACTTACAGAAAAGTTAGTGTCGTTAGCGTGCATTGTAAAAGCTGTTAAAAAAGCTACTAATGCTAAACCGAATTTCATTGCATTCTTCATAATCTATAGTCTTTAATTGGTTTCTTTATTTCTACACTGCTAAATTACACACATACCTTAAAAATTATTACATCTATATTTTCATATATATATGCTATATTAACTTTACGAAAACGTTTTTTAGTTAATTTCGGAAAATATCACAGCTTTTTGAGTACATTTGTAACGAAAAAATTTTCGTAAAATGAAAGCTTTAAGACCCACTTTCGAACTTATAGAACCCTCTTTTGGGAGCTCGTTTACCTATAGCAGCTATAAGCAAAATGCCAACATAAGTTCGCACCACTGGCATCATCACCCCGAAATAGAACTGGTGTATGTAAACGGCGGGTCGGGCAAACGGCAAATTGGCAGTCATATCTCCTATTACAACGACGGCGACCTGATACTTATAGGCAGTAACCTGCCCCATTGTGGCTTTACCGATATTACCACCGGTAACAAACAGGAAACCGTTGTTCAAATGAAACCCGATTTTTTGGGCGATGGTTTTATGGTACTGCCTGAAACCCGAAATTTGTTGGGATTGTTTGAAAGAGCCAAACGCGGTATTGCCTTTGGTGCCGAAACCCGAAAGAATATAGGCGACAGGGTTGAAGCCATGAAAGAAATGCTACCCTTTGAACGCTTGCTTAGCCTTATAACAGTACTTTATGACCTTGAACAGGCCGACGATTATAAAGTGCTTAACGCAGAGGGCTTTGCACTGGAAACCCAAGTACAGGACAACGACCGCATTAACATGGTGTTTAACTATGTAAAAGACAATTATAAATTTCCTATTGCGCTGGAGGATATGGCCGAAAAAACAAGTATGACCGTACCTTCTTTTTGCCGTTATTTTAAAAAAATGACAAAAAAAACCTTTGTGCATTTTGTAAATGAATACCGTGTGGTACACGCCTGTAAACTACTGGCTGAAAACTCTATGAGCATTGCCGACGTGTGCTACGAAAGCGGGTTTAACAATTTTAGCCACTTTAATAAATCGTTTAAAGAAATTACAGGCCGCAGTGCCTCACAGTACAGGCATGAATTGAGGAATGTGGTTGCTGATTAAGGAATATTATATTTTTTACAAGTGAGGATTTCCTTATTTTTTTCTGTTAAAATTTGGTAGGTTTACGATACTATAATTTACAAAACAATGACAGAAGAAGAATATAACTTAGCTTGGAAAAAATCTATTGAAAAGGCAATAGAATCTTTAGATATAAACGGATGGGATAGATATTACAATAGTTCGATTTACGATGTTTCATATAATGGTAAATTATATCCTCCTAAAGTTGTCTTTAGAGAAGCAACCGAAATATTTGCTAAAGATTTTCCCCAAGAGAGTATCCCTTCTCTTTCCGGAGGGATTCCTACTAATAAATTTTTAGAGAAAATTGGTTTCCCTGTCAAATCTAAGTATCTAAATATTGACATTGGCGACCGCCCCATCTTCAAATTTTCTATGGGTGACTACTTTAAATCAACTCGCTTTACGAAATTCAATATTGTAGAACGATTAGAAAAGTTAAACCTTATCTCAATGCATTCAGCAACAAAAAAAGGGCAGGGTATTTACTTTACTAATAATCTAAAAATAGGCGATTATGTTTACATCACTTACGGTAAGGATAAATTGGGACCACTTTGCAAAATTACAAGTGAAATAATAGAACTTCCTGATGATATAAAAAAAGATATTGATGAGGAAGGTTATCAGGCCAGGAGCATTAAAATAATTGCCGAACCGATTGTAAACAATACCATTAAATTATCGCAAGACAAAAGAGCATGGTTACCCAGCGGATATAGTACGTTGTATGAAGTAGCCGATATAAATGAAGCGAACAAAGTACTATTTAACAAATATTATAAAGTAAATATATCATCGGAAAGACTTCAACAACAACCTTTAGAATGGGAATATGAAGAGGAGACTTTCAAAATTATACTTTCAAAACATCCACTGAACAAAATTCTATATGGCCCACCGGGTACGGGTAAAACCTACAACACCAAAGAATTGGCTGTACAAATTGCCAATCCCGATTTAATATTTGATGATGAAATAAGTACTTACGAAAAAAGAAAAATCGTAAACGAAGAGTATGAAAATTTAGTCTCTAACGGGCAAATAGTATTCTCTACCTTTCATCAAAGTATGAGTTATGAAGATTTTATTGAGGGCATAAAGCCTGAGACTAATAATGGAGATGTAACATATGACGTTGTATCTGGAGTCTTTAAAGAATTATGCGAAAAGGCAGGAATTAAAAGCAGTTCTAATTTTGAGGAAGTACTTTCAAAATTTAAACAGCATCTTATTGACAATGAGAAAGTAACTATAAATACAGGGAATATAGAATTTGATGTATATTATAAAGGCGGAAAAACATTTAAAATAAATCCAAAAGATTCAAAAAATAAAAATCCGCTATATCCTGCATCAATAGAGAATATATTAAAAATGTATCAAAATACACCTGGCGAAGGGATGTACAATCCTTCTTATGTAAAAGGTATACTTATGCATTTATATTCAAACTATGGTCTTATAAAGTATGATTCCATACAAAATGACGAAATAAAAAATCACATATTAATCATAGACGAAATAAATCGTGGTAATGTCTCACAAATATTTGGTGAGCTTATCACACTATTAGAAGAAGATAAGCGACTTGGTAATAAAGAAGCGTTGGAAGTAGTCCTCCCCTACAGCAAAGAAAAATTCGGGGTGCCGCCAAACCTTTATATTATTGGCACTATGAATACTGCCGACCGTAGTGTTGAGGCTCTCGACACGGCTTTGCGCAGAAGGTTTTCGTTTAAAGAATTAATGCCGCAACCTCATCTTTTAAAAAACATAGAATTTAACGGCTTTAACCTTAGAGAAGTTTTAGAGGCTATTAACAACCGTGTAGAAATATTGTTAGACAGAGACCACACCATTGGTCACTCCTACTTCATTAACATTAAAAGTAATGACACCAAAGCTTTAACGGCCGCTTTTAAAAACTGTATCATTCCGTTATTGCAGGAATACTTTTATCATAATTACGAAAAGATAGCACTGATTTTGGGCGAGGGGTTTGTTACTGTAAAAGATACTAAAGACATTCATTTTGCATCTTTTACAAAAGTGACTTTAGAAAAACCGGATGTAATCAAAAAGTTTGAGTTTATTAATGAAATTAATGACATTGAAAAAGCTATAGCCTCATTACTTAACAAACCTGTAACCCTGCAAAATGAAGGATAACACCATTCAGGTTTTTGAGCATCAGTTTTTGCCCATAGGTGGCAACTTCAAACAACATCATTTTGTGGCATTGTCTAAACTGAATGCATTACACAACGATTGCTATTTTGATGTGCGCCACAACGGTATCAAGTTTAAGCAATATGTGGGTGTAATACAGGCAGACGGGCTTACTATAGAAATATTGCCTAAAATTGATATTGCAGTCAATCAAATAAGCGATGAGAAAGCTGTATGGCAAAAGGCATTAATAGAAATGCTTAGGGTTACGAAAAAACTCAAAGTTCAAAAAGTAGGTGAAGCTAATGTTACAAAGCAAAACATACACCTGCTCGACATTTATTTTGAGTGGTTTTTAAATGAGGTAGAGGTTCTGCTACACCAGGGATTAATAAAACAGTATTACAAACAAACCGGAAATGTAAAGGCTCTTAAAGGCAAGCTTGAGTTTGCAGGGCACATTGCCAAAAACCTCGTGCACAAAGAGCGTTTCTATACTTCGCATCAGGTGTATGATAAAGATCATCTTATCCATCAAATAATAGCCAAGGCACTCAATATTATAGCGCAATGCACTAAAGGAGGTTACCTGTATGGCAAATGCAAATCTGTTCAACTGGATTTTCCGGAAGTAAAAGATATTAAGGCAACTGCAGATACGTTTACAAAAATTCCCGTATCGCGCAAAACAAAACCTTATGATACTGCACTTGCCATTGCAAGGCTTATTATCCTGAACTATGCACCAAACATATCTAAAGGAAATGAAAAAATGCTGGCGTTGCTTTTTGATATGAATACGCTTTGGGAAGAATATATTTTAATACGGCTGCAAGAGGCTGCAACAAATGGTTTTACGGTTAGTGGGCAACAGTCGCTTCATTTTTGGAATGGCATTACTATTAGGCCTGACATTGTAATTACAAAAAATGAAACTGAAGTCTTTATTATAGATACAAAATGGAAGAACATTCATTACAGTGTGCCGTCTACACATGATTTAAGGCAAATGTATGTGTATAATGACTATTGGAAATCTAATTGCGCAATATTGCTTTATCCGCATTACACAACCCGGAAACCTGATTTCAAAAGCTTTGAAAACATTAAAGAAAATAAAGAATCACATCATCAATGCGGGATTGGTAAAATTTCTATTTTTAAGCCAGACAGTAATGTGCTGAACGAAAATATCGGCACAGAGATCTTAAACTGGTTTATATAAAAAATCCTGCCGAAAATACACAACGGCAGGATCTCACAGAATAAAATAGTAAACTAAAACAATTAAAATTTAAGCGTTGCCCCTGCAAGGAAGTTTATACCTGCCTGTGCAAAGTAGTACGGATATGGGCCATACATATAGCCGTTAGAGATATATTGCTCGTCGAAAATATTGTTTACAAGCCCGCTAAATACTACCGATTTAAATACCGGAATATTCTTAAGCTCATAGGTAATATTAAGGTCGTTTACAAAATAGCCTTTTAGCTTGCTGTCCCCCGTTTCGGTATTGTCCATATATTGCTCTCCAACATATTTAGACAAAAACGCCACCTGAAAATCTTTTGCAGGAATAACAATTATCTGGCTGCCTGCAATTACACTTGGAGAAAACGCAATTTTAGTATCGCCCAGGTTTACAGGACCATCAGTAGTTTGGTTATTAAAGTCGATGTTTTTATTGTCGCTCAGTGCCACATTTGGCCTCCATACTAAACGGTTTGTTATATAAAGTGTAGCATCGGCTTCAAGCCCCATGCGATAGCTGTCTTTTACATTGGTATATATAGGCGATCCTACATCGTCAAGGTTTCCTGTAGCCACAAGCTGGTCTTTATACCTCATGTAGTAGCCGTTTACGTTTATGGTACTGCGCCCGTGTTTGTATCTCCAACCCAACTCAAAATCGTTCAGGCTTTCCGATTTAAAAGCACCGTTCTCATAATCATTGCGGCGTGGCTCTTTATTGGCACGGGCATACGAAAGGTAAATATTATTGTTACCGTTAACCGTATACGTTAAACCTGCCTTTGGGTTAAAAAAGTTAAAGGTATCATCTACCGGAATAGCCCAAGAGCTGCTCTCTACAACATTGGTAGCATCATAATGCACACGACGGTATTGTAAATCTCCAAAAGCACTAAGCGAGTTTGTTAGCTGATAAGTAGCCTTTCCAAAAACATTGAAATCGGTTTTAGTGGCATCGTTATCATAATAACGGTCGTTAGGGCGAACACTGTTTGAAAACTGAGACCATATAACCTCTCCAAAGTGTGCACCTTCATACTTGTTCCAGGCACCTCCAAAGGTAGCGTTCAGTTTAGCCGACTTATAGTTTGCCGAGAATGTAGCACCATAAAAATCGTTGTCAAGCCATTTGCGGGTAACAAGGTCACCCTCTTCCCTCAAAGCCCCATCTATAATTAACGGTGTTATGCCATAATCACTAAGCGTTTTGTCGTCGCGGTAGTTTTCATAATAACCACGCCCTTTGGTATAGTGCAATGCCATATTTGTACTCCAGCTATCGGTAACCCTTTCGTTCCAGTGTAACTGAAAATGATCCTGCTGATAGTTATCGGTTTCGTTCTTGTAAAAATGCTCGTTGCCCGCATCGTCAAAATACTGGCCGGAGTAATTAAACCTCCTATTAGAGGCAAGTGTTTCGGCATCAAGACCGTTCCATGCCTGATAGGTTTTTTCGCTTCCGCCAAAGGCAAGGGCTTTAATAAGCGTAGTTTTCCCTACATAGGCTCCCTGTAAAAAATAAGATTTAAGACGGGACGATGCTCTGTCTACATATCCGTCTGAACCAACATTTGAAACGCGTCCGGATAGTTCAACATTATTGTTCATAAGCCCGGTACTGAATTTTAGCGTATGCTTATGCGAACCAAAACTGCCGAAAGAGTTAGATATTTCTCCGCTCGACTCTTTTTTATAGGCATCTGTAAGCAGGTTAAGGCTGGCTCCAAAAGCTCCCGCCCCGTTTGTGGAGGTACCTACACCGCGTTGTAGCTGTATGTTTTCTACCGAAGATGCAAAATCGGGCATGTTAACCCAAAACGTTCCCTGCGATTCAGAGTCGTTTAATGGCACACCGTTTAGCGTAACGTTTACGCGACTGGCATCGGCACCACGCACACGAATGCCTGTATATCCTATACCGTTACCTGCATCTGAAGTGGTTACTACAGACGGTAAATAGTTAAGCAAAATAGGGATGTCCTGACCCAAATTGCGGGGAGCAAGCTCTTCTTTGCTAACATTACTAAATGTTACCGGAGTATTGCTGTTTACACGAACGGCCTGCACAAGAACCTCATCAAGTGTATTAATACTGTCCTTAGCCGGAGGTTGCTGCGCATAGGCTGTAAAGCCAATAAATGAAGTGAGAAGTGTTTTAGCACCTAAGCGTCTAAGCGCCTTAGTGTCTTTGTAAGAATGGAATAAAAGTTTCATCCGTAAAATAATGTTTACGAATAAAAGGGGCAATTATCCTTATTTGTTAATTTAAAATAGTTAGTAAAAGCAATATCTACAGCGTGCACTCTGTATTACTTGCCTTAATTTCCCTTGGCAGCATTACCCGCCCAGGTTCTTTGGGTATGATCTCAGCCCGATTATTTAGGGCACCCCTTTGAGACGCGGCAAATGTAAATAATTATTTTGATTATTTGTTAATTTGCGGATGCGTTAATTTGATGATTTGTGGATTTGGTTATTAGGTAGCTCATGAATTTTACCGCAAAGTTGTGCAAAGGAGGCACAACTTTGCGATATTCACGCTGTAAACTAATTTAGAAAAAAGATATATTAAACAACAAACCCTGCCGTTTGGCAGGGTCTATTATCTATTATCTTCAGTCTAATATCTCAAATCTATCATCTGAAATCTAAACATCCGGCTTTCGTCTGTTCTGTTTCTTGTCAGACAAACGCCTTTTGCCCTCAATGCGTCTTTTGATAACCGCTTTAGGCACTTTTGTAGCAATGCGTGGCTTATCTGTTTTTAAGGCTGCCTCCATTACCATAAAGAATCTTTTTATAACAATATCTTTATTTCTAAGCTGGCTACGATCTTCATCACATTGCAATATAAGCGTACCATCATCAGTAAGACGGCTGGCTAATCGTGTAAGCGCGAGAATCTTTTCGGCTTCACTCAAAGCTAATGAAGCATTAACATTAAATCCAAGTACTACTTTACTGCTTACCTTATTTACATTCTGTCCGCCGGCACCACTACTGCGCACGGCTTTAAAAGTAAGCTCGCTTACTATTTTTTCTTTGTTCACTGTATTTATTAAACCGGTTCCTGATGTGCAGGCTTAAGCAGGTCGTTAACGGTTTTAACCGGATTAAATGTTTTAAGCGGAACCTCTACAAAAACAGTTATCCATCCGGCCATTGCACCGTTCCATAAGCCCGGCAACTCATATGATTTTACATCTTTGCCCATCCTGTTCTTATATACTATAAAACCGGTATTAGGATCTACATATTCAGTAAGGTCAAACTTGCTGCCTTTATAATCTTTAAGACCACATACTAAATCAACCGGATTGAAGTGGGTAGACTGCGAGAAAATATGGCTTTGTATTTTGTTATCAAGATCTATTTGAGAGCTTTCTACAATTTGCAATGTCACCCTGCCTCTTTTACCTTTAATCCAAAATGGCCCACCGCCCGGCTCTCCTTCGTTTTTAACCATACCACACACACGGATAGGCCTGTCCAAAAGCTCTTTAACGTATAAGAACTTGTTTTCTAAAGTAAACTTATCAAAATCGGGAGAAATATCCATCGATAGCTTAATGGCTGCAAAATCTATAATTTCGTCAAGCTCTGCCTCGCTTATTTCGTTAGTTTCTATGCGTTCAAGATAATGGAAAATCCTTTCCTGCAATTCTACCAACATACCGGCAAGTGCCTTTTTGTAGGTAGCAATAGTCTCCATTTTAGTATGCCTAACGTTGTCTATGTTTTTAACAAACACAATATCGGCATCCAAACGGTTAAGGTTTTCTATAAGGGCACCATGTCCACCCGGCCTGAAAAGCAGTTTGCCTTTTTCATCCCTAAATGGCTTGTTGTCCATATCTACCGCAAGGGTATCGGTTTCCTTGTGCTGATAGGTAAAGTTAAAGCTTATTTTAATTCCGCTTTCTTCTTCTACCCTTGCCCTTACTTCGTTTATAGAATCAAGGAATCCGTTAAGGTGATTTTCTGAAATGGTAAAATGCACATGCGTTTGCCCGCACGAGGCCGCATAGGCAACGCTTTCGCGAAGGTGCTCATATATAGGTGTGGCACCAAAACCATCATAACAATGGAAAGGTATAATACCTTTTGGCTTATTGGCATAATCAAAGAACTGCTCGCTCATCATGGTTTTTATAAAACTGTAATTGCGGGCATCTTCCCTTACGTTTTCGCCATCACCTTCAGGATAAACAATGTGTTTTTCGGCCTCTGCGGCAATTTCGTTGTAAAAAGGAAACCTTTCAAGGCCAAGCAAAAACACCTGCAGCGAGTTGTCTTTAGTGCGGTTTATGTAACCGTTTATAGTTTCTTTGGCAGGATCGTAATTAGAGATAAAATCGTGCAGGAACTTAAACATGCGCGTTGCAGCACCCGATGCCGGAACGAACTTTTTAAGCTTATATTTTTCTTTTTTGCCTTCAAAAAACTGGGCATATTCCAAAGCCTCTTCTTTAGCCAAAGAAACAACCCCATCGTTAATAATAGCCGGACGTTCTAACAATATCTTTGCAATACCGTTTCTGAATATGTCAATCTGACTCTCAATTTTATCAATATGTATATTCCTGTTGTACACCTGTACAAAATCGGTTACAGATAATCCAAGCGTTAGAGCTTTTTCCAATTGGTTTACAATACACGACACTTTTGCAAAAACGTCGTTATAACCTTCAGTAACCCTTAGCCTTGGGTTGCTTTGCATCCTTAGCATGTCGGCAAGCTCATTGGCTTTCTTCTTTTCTTCGGGAGCAATAACTATGGCAAGGTCAGATGTTTTTGGGGTGTTTACAGTATCTATATCTTTTGCTTTAAAAAAAAGTTGTCTGTTATTTTTCTCTTCAGCAAAGGGCTCTTTATTAAGCAAAGCTGCAGTGGGTTTACTGTCTTTCTCTGCATAAATTGTTATTGTAATGGTATCGACTTTTTGTCTTGTAAAATTTTCTTCCATGCTACATAGCCATATATGGCAATTAGTGTTAAAAATACATTTAAAATACTTGTAAGCGTATAGCCTTTAAGGTAAAAAAGCGGAATAGCGATAACATCTCCGGCAATCAAAAAAAGCCAGTTTTCGAGTTTTCTTTTAGCAAGCAGCCATGTCCCCACAAATAGCAGCCCGGTCATAAATATATCGGCATACGCCCACCATTTATCGAACCTGTCAAGAAAAAGATAAATTCCGGAAACAAATATAAGAGAAAAAATGAAAATTAAAGCGCATTTTAGATAATCTCTTCGTGAATTTATCGTTATTTTTAGATAATCATTGCTATTTCCATATTTACCACTCCACAAAAGCCATCCGTAAATACTTACATAAAAGTAATATAGGTTAATAACGAGGTCGCCATAAAGCTCCCAGTCATATAGTAGATAAATATATATAATAGTACTAATCAATCCCGTAGGATACAATAAGATACTGTTTTTTTTTGATAAAATTACGCTCGCAATACCTAAAAATACGGCAATGGTTTCGAGCGTTATCTGTAAAACACTATAGCCCCTGTACTGGCCAAATAGGAATTCAGCAACTTCGTGCATTTGTAAATTTATAAACAAATTAGTTACCCAAGGCAGTATACCAGGGTAAAATCTTCAATCTCTTCAAAGAAAAAAGGATATTGTTCCTTTATCTCCTCAAAATCAACCTTTGCCACCCCACCTGCATCTTCCATTAAAAACAGAGGCACCTCAATGTTTTGCTTAAAACTAAGCCCACTGCGCGATATCATTTTATAAACCGCCTCTTTTACCCCCCACAAAACTATAAGCTTGCGCACATATTCGGTAAGATGTGTAGGGTCTAAATAGGCAAACTCCGTCTCTAAAAACTTCTCGGCAATGGTAATTACTTTTTCGCGCCTCAGCTCCATATCGATCCCTACATTTTGACGGCTTACTATTATAGCCGAAAAAGAATAAGAGTGTGTAATCGATATATTCATGCCATCCGTTAGGTGCGGCTTGCCTTCGGCATCATAAAACAGGTCAAAGTCAGAATACCCTATCTCCTGCAAAAGCATTCGTACTCCCAAAAAGGCTTTTCTGTGCAATTCAGACTTCATTCCGCTCATTCTAAGCACACAGGCATCTTTAAGCTTTACAGCTGCATATAAATCTTCCAGGCTCTCAGTATTCTTCCAAACCAACAGCCGGGTACCGTCATTAATAGTAAAAGATTTATATAAAGGCATTTATTAGGTTTATAAAGGGTACAAATAAAACCAATTTACTAAATTTGCAAAAATTTTTGCTAATACAAATATACAATATTCATGAGTACTACAACAACGCCTTTTGTGGCTTATAAGGTAAAGGATATTTCGCTTGCGGAATGGGGACGAAAAGAAATACAGCTTGCAGAGGCCGAAATGCCGGGGCTTATGGCACTTCGCAGTGAGTTTGGCGCACAGCAACCCCTTAAGGGTGCGCGTATTGCAGGATGCCTGCACATGACAATTCAAACTGCCGTACTTATAGAAACCCTTGTGGCTCTTGGTGCAGAAGTTACCTGGAGTTCTTGTAATATTTTTTCTACACAAGACCATGCTGCTGCTGCAATTGCCGCTGCCGGAATACAGGTTTATGCATGGAAAGGCCTTAACGAAGAAGAGTTTGACTGGTGTATAGAGCAAACCCTGTTTTTTGGCGAAGACCGTAAACCACTTAACATGATCCTTGACGATGGTGGCGATCTTACAAACATGGTATTTGACCGTTTTCCGGAGCTTGTTGCCGAAATTAAAGGCTTAAGCGAAGAAACTACTACAGGTGTACACCGCCTTTATGAAAGAATGAAAAACGGAACATTGCTTGTTCCTGCAATAAACGTTAACGACAGCGTTACAAAATCTAAATTTGACAACAAATACGGCTGTAAAGAAAGTGCTGTAGATGCAGTGCGCCGCGCTACTGATCTTATGCTTGCAGGTAAACGTGTAGTTGTGTGCGGTTATGGCGACGTAGGTAAAGGTACAGCCGCTTCGTTCCGTGGGGCAGGATCTATTGTTACGGTTACTGAAATAGACCCTATTTGTGCACTACAGGCTGCTATGGACGGTTATGAAGTTAAAAAACTGGATACCGTTATTGCAAACGCCGATATTATTATAACTACTACCGGTAATAAAGACATCGTGGTAGGCCGCCATTTTGAGCAAATGAAAGATAAAACAGTTGTTTGTAACATTGGCCACTTTGATAACGAAATTGATATGGCATGGCTTAATGCCAACCACGGAGCAAGTAAAGTTGAGATCAAGCCTCAGGTAGACAAATATACTATTGCCGGTAAAGACATACTTATACTTGCCGAAGGCCGTCTAGTAAACCTTGGCTGTGCAACAGGCCACCCAAGCTTTGTAATGAGTAACTCGTTTACAAACCAAACACTTGCACAATTAGAGCTTTGGGCTAACAGTGCAAACTATAAAAACGAAGTGTACATGCTACCTAAACACCTTGACGAAAAAGTAGCATCGTTACACCTTGCCAAACTGGGTGTAGAACTTGAAACGCTTAGCGAAGGCCAGGCTGCTTACATTGGTGTGGCTGTAGAAGGTCCGTTTAAACCGGAATACTACCGTTATTAATTCTTAGATTTTAGAGTTAAGATTTTAGATTGAACTCGATTCTAAGTTTAATTCGTAATTATAGCAACCCCTACGACTTTCGTGGGGGTTTTGCTTTTTAAAGAAAACGCTTATAATTTTGCACTACTAATTATCGTTCTGCTTTTTTAATATTGCCTAACTTTATAATGCTTTATACCATTTACTATGTACTATTTATCGCGTGAGCTGTTTTTCCCTCCGGTTAGTTATGCCTCGCCCGAAGGCATTATTGCCATTGGCGGAGACCTTAGTCCCGAAAGACTGATGCTTGCCTACAGTAATGGTATTTTTCCTTGGTTTGAAGATGATGAACCCATATTATGGTGGAGCCCTCCGGAGCGCATGGTACTGTTTTTTTGCGACCTCAAGGTTTCTAAAAGCATGAGAAACATACTGAACCGAAACATGTTTACGGTTACTTTTAATACTGCCTTTAGAGATGTGATAAGCAACTGCCGCACCGTTAAGCGCGACGGACAGCCCGGCACATGGATTACTCCCGAAATGGTTAATGCCTATTGTAAACTGAACGAACTTGGCTATGCAAAATCAGTAGAAGTATGGTATGACGGACAGCTTGCAGGCGGATTATATGGCGTAGACCTTGGTCATATTTTTTGCGGCGAAAGCATGTTTTCTTTAATGCCCAATGCCAGTAAAGTGGCATTTATTGCCCTTGCAAAAAAACTGGAACAGGAAAACTACAGGCTTTTGGACTGCCAGGTGCACAACGACCACCTTGAAAGCCTTGGTGCCTCAGAAATTTTAAGAGAAGATTTTTTGGAAGTACTTCGGGGTGCATAAAATTATTGCGGCAACACAAAAGACAACATTTACAAAAAAAGATTGCTTCGTAACTTGCAGTGACGATGCGTAAAAAAAGCAATCTGTAAACTTTGAGCCTCTACTACATATTTATGCTTACAATATTTAAAGTATTCCCACAGTAACAAACCTTAATTTAAAAACTGGTTTCGATACGCTACAGGTGTTAGCCCGGTTTCCTTTTTAAACAGCCGCGAAAAATAGGGCGGATTTTCAAACCCTAACACATAGGCTGTTTCAGCTACAGTGTTTGCAGTACTTTGCAGCATGTTCTTAGCTTCGGCGATAAGAAAAATATGTATAAGCTCTAACGCGGTCTTCCCGGTTTCCTGTCTTAGCAAATCGCTCAGATAGCGCGGTGAGGTATTTAGCTCTTCTGCCATTTGTTTTACATTGGGCAGCCCGTTAAGCTTTAACTTTCCGCTATCAAAATAAGACGTTAGCAATTCATTAAATTTAGATACTGTTTTGCCCGAAAGCTCTGTACGGTTAATAAACTGCCGCTTATAAAAGCGTTGCGAATATTTAAGTATCGAATCTATGTGCGTAAGTATAATATCGCGGGTGTACTCGTCCTGGGTATTATTATATTCGGTTGTAATCTTTGTAAAAAGTTCCCATATAATTTCCTCCTCACGGGGCGAAAGATGCAGTGCCTCATTCGCCTCATAATCAAAGAACCCATACTTTTTAATATCATTGTGCAGTATGTGTCCGTTAAGGTAATCTTCATGCACATAGATAATAAAGCCCCGCTCTTCAAGCTCTACATCTTTAATCTCTACGATCTGTCTGGGTTTTATAAAAGACAACGACCCATTTTCATGGTCATAGCGTGTGCGCCCGTAATTAATAACACCGGCTTTCATCTTTTTAAACATAATAGCATAAAAATCGCTCGTAAAAGCCCCTTCGGTTATATCACAAGGATTAAGCTTTTCGCATTCCACAAGTCCCAAAAAAGGATTTTCGGGTGCAGGAAAACCCGCATCGCGGTTCAGTTCGCTAATACTGGTATAATGTTTCATAACATAAAAAGGTAAAGCAGTGCCCGGAATTGGGCACTGCTAATTTACAAAATAATGACATATTAATTTCCGTGTGCAGCAACAGCTACTTCATCCCATTCGTTCCATTCGGCAATACGGCTTTCATAAACCTGTTTAGCCCATGGCAGCGTGTGTTTACCTAAAAACAGGCGTAATGGAGGCTGTTGTGCATCTACCAGTTTAAGTATAGCTTCAGATGTAGCTTCCGGATCGCCATAAAAACCATCCTGCTGTGCAGTTTCGGCAAAAGACTGGCGCAGGTTGTCATACACCTCTATTGGTTCGCTTTGCACAGCACTTGAACCACCCCAGTCGGTAGAATATCCGTTAGGCTCCACCAACGATACGTTGATTCCAAACTGTTTTACTTCCTGGGCAAGTGTTTCGCTAATGCCCTCAACCGCCCATTTAGAAGCGTTATAAACCCCAAGCAACGGCAATGTAACAATGCCCAAAATACTGCTTACCTGTATGATATGCCCATGTCCCTGAGCCCTGAATACCGGAAGAATGGCCTGGGTTATCCATAGCAAACCAAAAACGTTGGTTTCAATTTGGTTGCGGGCTTCGGTTTCAGTGGTTTCTTCGATTGTTCCAAAATGTCCGTAACCGGCATTGTTGATTATAGCGTCTATAGTACCAAAGTGTTCTTTAGCTTTTGCAACGGCTGCAAGACTGTCGGCGCGATTGTTCACATCGAGTTTTACAGGCAGTATAGCATCACCATATTGAGCCACAAGATCGTTAAGTGCATCTGTATTTCGGGCGGTGGCCACTACCCTGTCTCCGCGTTTTAAAAAGGCTTCTGCCCATAGTTTACCAAATCCTCTTGAGGCTCCTGTTATAAAAATTGTTTTAGACATGACTGTTATTTTTATTGTTATTGATAAGGCAAAGTTATGCCCTCAATGCGCCATGCTTCTTATACAGATGAGCGGAAAGATGATACAGAATTACGGTTGGGGTATTGGGAAATAGGTAAAAGGTATTGGGTAAAGGGTTTTAGGTATTGGTTGAAAGATATTCCATTTCGAACGTGGCGAAGTGGAGAAATCTCTAATTATTATTACAAGAGATTTCTCCTATCGTCGAAATGGAACACCAGTACTAATTCATACTAAACTGTATAACAGGGCCGTCGCCGCTTTCGTTGGTATCGGTAAGCACCAAAATACCGTTGTTTACAGTATAATCATATTTTTGGAACTCGCCCTCGGCTACATTTATAGAAACATAGTTGCTTTGTGCAATTACGCTATAAGTACCCGACGCCAGCATGTAAGGATATTCATCCTGAACAGTGTTGTTTACTGTAAGTGTTGCGCCGTTATTGGTAAACGTCCATGTAATATCGCCCTCTTCGAGCACGGGCAAAACATCCATAAAGGCGGTATAGGTATCCATATTCCAGCTACCGTTAAGGTTGCTGTTGCCGTTTGCATTATCGTCGTCGTCAGAACATGCACACAACATAACCGTGCAAAGCAAAAGTGTAAGTATCTTTTTCATGGCTTTTTCTTTTTTGTTATACCTAAATTTAATAAAAAGCTAAACAGCAGAGTATTAAAGATATATTAAAGCCAGGCTAAAGGTTGTGCATGGGGTTAAAAACTTTTTACCGAATATATCTAAATTTATATGTACGGCTATTTTAAACCTGTAAGGTTTTATAAACACAGGTATTAGGAAGATAATTTTGTACTGTAAGCTAAGTTCCAAAGGGACGATATGTTTATAGTCTATAAATACAAGAGGTTACAAAGCCCCGGAGGGGTGGCATATTAATTTTTCAAATGCCGCTTCTACGAAGCTAACAGAAATCACATACATTTTTCTATAGACATGTCGCTCCTAACGGAGCTGAACTGACCTTATTCGTGTTCCGAACACTAATGTTTTGTAAACCTTGTAGCTATTAAACCATACTATTCATGAATTTTAGACATAAAATTAGTACACACATCAGGATTAAGTTCTATCCAACAATTTAAAATTATCAACGCATTAGTTAATAATTGGTGGTCTCGTGCAACATCTTTTTCGAATCTTCCAGGAAATTTCCCTCCGTGAAAAAGATTATTTCTAATAATTCTTATAAAGAAAGAGAGGTTCTTAGCGAATGAAAAACGACTATTAAAACTGGTGTCTTTCCATTCAAGTTCATTACCTGCCACTATTTGCTGTTTTGGAGGAGCATTCTCTATATATTTAGCTGCCTCTAACAAATCGGTTTTTTGACTTAAGCAATAATTAAATTGATTTTCAACCGACTTTATAAATTTTCCCCAATCAGGTTCGGCATGTCCACGTGGACTAATAACAAATCCAGACCTTTTTAGAGAATACTCAAATCTCGAAAAAACAATAAAAAAATCAAAAACTAATTTAGCGTCTTTTTCATGAAACTCCGATAAAAATTGTTCAATATTATGCATTTAGTATTTTCCACAAACATACCTAATAAATTTTAACATAAAACACAGAAAACCTCATCCAAACAAAAAAACCGCCCTTACATCAGTAAAGGCGGTTTTGCTATTCTGCGATAGCGTTTCCTTTGCTATCAAAAAAGTGGTATTCTAAATACGTGTAAGCGTCACGTGGTATAACTTTTATCCATTTTTTGTGCTCTAAATACCATTTAGTGCGAATGGACGGGAAACCCTTAGTTAAGTAGGCTGCCACAAACGGGTGGGCGTTTAGCGCTACTTTTTTATGGTTCCTCAAAATTCTTTCAAGGTCGGCCGATATGCGGTCTATTACTAATATTGGGGCTTCGATCTCCGAATTTACATTGTTCGGGTCTTCCTCCTTAGTTTTAATATTTACCTCCGGTCGCACCCTTTGCCGTGTAATTTGCACAAGGCCAAATTTACTCGGTGGCAGGATCTTGTGTTTAGCTTTATCGTCGCTCATCTCTTCCCTCAGGAAGTCAAAAAGTTTCTTACGGTTGTCGGGGTTAGACATATCTATAAAATCGACAACAATAATACCTCCCATATCTCTCAACCTTAGCTGCCTTGCAATTTCGGCAGCAGCAATAAGGTTTACTTCCAGGGCAGTATCTTCCTGGCTCAGGGCCTTGTTAGAACGGTTTCCGCTGTTTACGTCTATAACGTGCAGCGCTTCTGTATGCTCTATAATAAGGTAGGCGCCTTTGCTCATAGATACCGTTTTGCCAAAAGAGGTTTTTATTTGCCTTTCTATATTGTATTTTTCAAATAAAGGCAGTTCCTTACTTTGGTAATGCTTAACGATATTGGCTTTATGGGGAGCTATCTCCTGCAGATACTCCTTGGTTTGATAAAACAGGTCCTCATCATCTACATAAACACCTGTAAAGGTGTCATTAAATACGTCGCGAAGTATAGATGAGGCTTTGTTAACCTCGCCCAATACTTTGCTTGGATGATGGGCACTTGGAATGCGCTTGCACATACCTGTCCATTTATCGAGCAGGTTTTGCAGGTCGCGATCCAGTTCTGCAACTTTTTTCCCTTCGGCTACTGTTCGCACAATAACACCAAAGCCTTTTGGCCTTATAGACTGCACGAGCCTTTTAAGGCGGTCTTTTTCTTCTTTGCTCTCTATTTTTTGCGAAATAGATATCCTGTCAGAAAAAGGTACCAGCACCACATAACGGCCTGCCAGCGAAAGCTCAGAGCTTATGCGCGGCCCTTTGGTACTGATGGGTTCTTTTACCACCTGAACGAGTACCGACTGGTTGGCGCTAAGCACATCTGCTATGGCACCATCTTTATCGATCTCTTTTTCAAACGGAAAAGATTTAAGGGAATAATCTTTTAATTTACCTGCGCTTACAAGTTTTAAGAATTTCAGCAAAGAAGGGAGGTTAGGCCCAAGGTCGTGATAATGCAAAAATGCATCTTTTTCGAAACCTACGTTTACAAACGCAGCGTTAAGGCCGGCCACAGGTTTGCGAATTTTGGCAATAAAAATATCGCCCACGCTAAACTTGCTTTTGTCTTCCTTTTCTTTGTGTAATTCTATTAGTTTTCCATCTTTTAATAAGGCAAAATCTACGGCGTCAGAACCAGACCTGATAATCAATTCTTTGTTCACACTGTACATTTTTATCCGCTTTTAAGGTTGCTAGTTATTGGTTGATGGTTGTTAGTTCCTTTTGGTAATTGAGAGCTTCTCAACAACCGGCAACCAACAACCATCAACTAAACCACCACCCAATTGCAGATGGATTAAATAATAATTTACAGGTATTTTGTGTACCCGGGGAAATAAGTTTCCGGTCTCAGTTATCAGTTTTCAGGGAGCACAGGGCAATCTAAAATCTGAAATCTTTAATCTGAATTCATTTCCATTTCAATGAACTTTTAACTTAAAAAAGAAAAAAGTAGTTTACACTACTTTTTCTTTTTGTGACGGTTAGCTCTTGCACGTTTTTTACGTTTGTGCGTTGCTACCTTATGTCTTTTTCTTTTTTTACCACTTGGCATAATTAGATAAGGAATTGGTGGTTAATACTAAATTTATTTTACTTCGGTGTTTGTTTTAACTCCGTCTACAAATATTTTTGCAGGCTTAAATGCCGGAATATTATGAGCAGGTATTTTGATCGTGGTGTTTTTAGAAATATTTCTTCCTGTTTTCTCAGCACGCGTTTTGATGATAAAACTTCCGAAACCTCTTAGGTATACGTTATCTCCGGTTTCTAATGATGTCTTCACTTCTTCCATGAAAGACTCAACTGTTGCTTGTACATCTCCTTTTTCAAGACCCAGTTTCTCCGAAATTTTCGCTACGATGTCTGCTTTCGTCATTTTCTTACTAAATTAATGATTGTGTATTTTTTTGAGTGTGCAAATATATGAATTAAAAAAACAATAATTCAAGGTTAATGTATTAAAATTTAATAACATAAACTTTTACTTTTGCAAACTACCGCATAACAATGAATTTTTCTAAGTCTTTAATAGCTTGGTATTTGCAAAATAAACGCGATTTACCATGGCGAAAAACACCTCAACCTTACCCTGTATGGCTATCTGAAATTATGCTGCAGCAAACGCGTGTAGCACAGGGATTGCCCTATTTTTTACGTTTTATAGAAGCCTTTCCCACTGTTCAGGATATGGCCAATGCTCCCGAGGAGCACGTACTCAAACTTTGGCAGGG
The DNA here is from genome assembly GCF_009826935.1 of Flavobacterium sp. Sd200. Classification (GTDB taxonomy): domain Bacteria; phylum Bacteroidota; class Bacteroidia; order Flavobacteriales; family Flavobacteriaceae; genus Flavobacterium. The sequence goes on along the minus strand of NZ_WUMN01000007.1, from coordinate 138,942 downwards.
GCTGGGTTACTATAGCCGCGCACGCAACCTGCATGCAACAGCTAAACAGGTAGCTTTCGAAATGAACGGAAACTTTCCGGGCAGCTATGCAGGCCTGTTAAAATTAAAAGGGGTGGGAGATTATACGGCCGCGGCCATTGCATCCATTAGCTATGGAGAGGCGGTACCCGTGGTAGACGGCAATGTATATCGTGTACTGTCGCGCTATTTTGGCATCGACACCGATATTTCTCAAAACAGTGCAAAAAAACAGTTTACAGAACTGGCAGCATCATTACTGCCAAAAGACAGCGCCTCAACATTCAACCAGGCCATAATGGAGTTTGGAGCGCTGCAATGCACACCTAAAAGCCCCGATTGCGGCATTTGTATATTTAATAAAGAGTGTGTGGCTTTTACAACAGGGCGTGTAAACCAGCTACCTGTAAAACTAAAGAAAACTAAAGTGACCAACCGCTACTTTAACTACCTTATTATTAAAGATGGTGCAGGCAACACTATTGTAAACCGCCGCAGCGAAAAGGGCATTTGGCACGGGCTCTATGAATTCCCGCTACTTGAAACCGAAACCCTGACAACTGAAACCGAAACTATCGAACGCATAAGCAACTTTAAAACCTTGGGTTTTACTCCTGAAAATATAGAGTTGCTGCACCGTGATATTATTATACACAAGCTGTCGCACCAAAAACTGCACATACGCTTCTGGCAAATAACAACCAGCCTTACCCTTCCTGGAGGCGTTGATACTGAGCATGTAAAAACCTACCCCTACCCTATAGTAATTCATAATTTTATGGAAAGCTATTGGTAATAACAGATTTATTTTATTAAATTTGATAGAACACTTTAAAAAAACATGCCATGAACGGTACCTTAAATAAAGTAATGCTTATAGGGCATTTGGGCGATGATGTAAAGATACATTACTTTGAAGGAGGCAACTGTATAGGGCGGTTTCCTCTGGCTACCAACGAGGTTTACATCAACAAAGCAACCAACGAAAAAATTACAAGCACAGAGTGGCACAACCTTGTGGTGCGCAACAAAGCTGCCGAAATTTGCGAAAAATACCTTAGTAAAGGAGACAAGATATATATAGAAGGCCGTATAAAATCGAGGCAATGGCAAGGGGAAGACGGTCAAACCAAATATACCACCGAGATACAGGTAACAGAGTTTACCTTTCTTAGCGTAAAGAAAGAAATAGATCCTGCCCACAAACAACCCGAACCTGCCAAGGTTTATGACATGCCTCAGATTCCTGCAAACGACGACCTGCCTTTTTAATGTTTAACTAATACCCACTGTTTTGGACCCCGGCCCCACGAGTTATATAAGTATAGATTACAACCTTATTGCAGGCTTTGCAGGCATTATGCTCCTGCTTTTATTTTCGGCTTTTATATCAGGCACAGAGGTAGCGGTGTTTTCGCTCTCACCACAGGATCTTGAAAAAATAAATACCACTACTCCAAAAAAAGGCAATGTTATTTCTCAATTGCTTCAAAAGCCAAAAAAGCTTTTAGCAACCATTGTACTCACAAACACATTCATCAATATTTCTATCATCATCTATTTTTTTAAAATGGATGCTTTCTCGGCCATACATACTCCCTGGCTTAGGTTTAGCATAGAGGTAGCCGTAATTACACTGCTCATACTGCTATTTGGCGAAGTTATACCAAAAGTATATGCTGCACGCAACAACAGCCGTTTTGCGGGAGCAGTGGCTTACCCCCTGTATATACTAAACAAAGCTTTATCACCCATTAGCATACCGATGCGCGAGGTAACACTTTGGCTCAATAAAAAATTCGGGGTTCAAAAATCAGAACTGTCTGTAGACAGGCTCTCTCAGGCATTGGAACTTACCGATTATGGCGATGCTAACACTGAAGAGCAAAAAATACTTGAGGGCATAGTAACTTTTGGCAATACAGAAGCCCGGCAGGTAATGACACCCCGCATGGATGTTTTTGCCCTGAACATTACCGAAGCCTTTAGTGTTGTACTTCCAAAAATCGTGTCCAATGGTTTTTCGCGCATACCTGTATATCGCGACAGTATAGACACCATAGAGGGTGTACTGTTTTTAAAAGACCTTATACCCCATATTGACAACGATGAATTTCAATGGCAAAATATTTTGCGCGAACCTTTTTTTGTACCCGAAAATAAAAAGCTCGATAATTTATTAAAAGAGTTTCAGTCTATGAAAAACCACCTTGCCATAGTGGTAAATGAATATGGCGAGACCGAAGGCGTAATATCTTTAGAAGATATTCTTGAGGAAATAGTGGGTGATATAAGCGATGAGTTTGACGACAGGAATATTATTTTTTCTAAAATAGACAATAACAATTACCTGTTTGACGGAAAGATAGGGTTGAAAGATTTTTACCGCATTACCGATGTTGACGACGAAATTTTTGAAGAAGCAAAAGGAGATACCGAAACTCTTGCAGGATTTGTGCTGGAGCTAAACGGCAATTTTCCTGAAAAAGGACAAAAAATTAACTTTAATGGCAATATCTTTACCGTCGAATCTGTTGATAAGAGAAGGATAAAACAAATTAAGGTTACGCTGGCATGAAGATCATAAATAAATTAACGGGAGTTGTAATGGTTACTGCTTTAAGCTTGGTTAGCATTGGCTGTAAAGACGAAACAGTACCCAAACCTAAAGCTTATTTAAGGCTCGACTATACATTAGGCGAGTACAAGCCCTTTAATAACAGTTGCCCCTATACTTTTGCCTATAATGACATTGCACGGGTTAAAGACAAAGGCCAGTGTAATTTTACTATTGAATATCCTAAAATGAAAGCTACTGTTTACCTTACCTACAAACCGGTAAACAACAATTTAGAGAAACTGCTTCGCGATGCCGAAAAGCTAACGTATGAACATGTTATTAAAGCCGATGACATCAACTCGCAGCCTTTTATAAATAGTACAGACAAAGTGTATGGCATGTTCTCTCAGGTTGGGGGCGACGCCGCCACCAATGCCCAGTTTTATGTAACCGACAGTACGCGCCATTTTTTAACCGCTTCAATGTATTTTTATGCCAAACCTAATTATGACAGCGTAATGCCTGCGGCAGCCTACATTAAAGAAGACATGAGAACCCTTATGGAAACCGTGAAGTGGAAAAAGTAATGCGTGAAGATGTTTATATCTTATAATCTATAGCAGAATATTACTTATTACCTTCCTCCTTTAATTTTCCGCTTGCCACTAATACGGTAAAAACAATCGTAGTAAACATAAACAGGTGCAGCAGTAATGCAACGGCAAACATCCAGCTATCAGGAGCAGGCCAGCCCCAAACCCACGGCATGTTTATTTTGTATTGAGACAGCAATATAGGAAAAACATTAAACGAGTTTAAAAGCACGAGTAACGCTATAACACTAACTGCAATTTTATTTTGCTTTATTTTAGGAATCCAAAGCAATTGTGTGGCAATAAAGAATATTAGAGGTGTAAGCCAGTAAATATAGAAGTGTTCGCCCAAATAGAGTTTAGGCCCACTACTTATTAGATAATCTCCGGCAGGTTTTGCAGTTGTTGCAGTGTAGGCATCTAATATCCAGAAAAGCGCATACAATATTCCGGCTATCCTTACAATTTGTATACCCGCAGCAACAAACAGTTTTTTAAGCTGAGGCATTTTTTTAGGCTTTACAAAAAGCATGGCAGGAGCCAAAAAGCCAAAACCTACAAAAAAAGTGCGCAACAGTATTACAATTGCCGAACTTACTGTTGATGAATTATCGAGCCACAACATAATTAAAATTGGTAAACCACCTCAACCTTATGGCCTGTCAGGGCCTGTTTTGCTTTCTCAATATCCGGAGCAAATCCAAGAATATAGCCACCACCGCCAGATCCGCAAAGTTTAAGGTAATAATCGTTAGTTTCTAAACCTTTTTGCCACAGTTCATGAAACTGGGCAGGTATCATGGGTTTAAAATTATTAAACACCACTTTGCTCAGCTTTTTGGTGTTAGAAAAAAGCGCCCTCGCATCGCCTTGTAAAAAACTTTCTATAGAAGCATCGGTGTACTTTAAGAACTGGTTTTTTATCATAGCACGGAAACCTTTATCCTTAAGGCTCTCCATAAATATTTGCACCATAGGCGCGGTCTCTTTTACAATACCGCTGTCAAGTAAAAATATGGCACCCTTGCCTTCAAGGTTTTGCATAGGTATGCCTGTAGCCTCTATGCTGTCGTGAGAATTTATAAGAATAGGAATACTCAGGTAGCTGTTAAGCGGGTCTAAGCCTGAACTGGTGCCGTGAAAATACGACTCCATTTTACTGAAAATCTTTTTAAGAGTAAGCAGTTTTTCCTGGGTAAGGTTCTCAAGTATGGTAATCTTGTTTTCGGCATATTGGTCATAAATAGCAGCTACCAAAGCACCACTGCTGCCAATGCCATATCCCTGCGGAATACTACTGTCAAAATACATCCCTGCCTCTACGTTAAGTTTTAGCGTTGCAAGATCGAACCTTACCAGTTCCGGCTCTTCGGCCTGAAGCTTTTCAAGATGGCCTACAAACCCTCTAAGGCTGTTGTTCGATTTTTTTGCAGCTTCGCTTTCAGTATCGTCTACCTTAAGCCCACCGTTGTAAAAATTATACGGAATAGACAAACCCTTGGAGCCCTTGTTAATGCCATGTTCTCCAAAGAGCAATATTTTAGAATAAAATAACGGTCCTTTCATTTGTAGGGGATGTATGAAGATCTATTTTGTATATAAAGGTACGTAAAAAAGGCTACTTTGGTTTTACTTAACAAATGTTTATTACAAAACCTGCGCCCCTGCACCAATTTTGTCGCAAATGTACTGGTTATTTTGGCAATAGCCAATCAATTCTGTAGTAATAAATTGCAAAACTTTAACGCTAACGTTTTCAGGATACAGCACATGCACATTGGCTCCGGCATCGAGCGTAAAACACACAGGCACACCCGTTTGCTGCCTAAAGTTCCATATAGCGTTTATGATACTCAGGGTATTGGGTTTCATTAGTATAAAATAAGGTTGGCTGGTCATCATCATGGCATGCAATGTGAGTGCCTCGCTTTCGGTAATTTTAATAAAATCATCAACATTACCCTCAACAAGTGCCTTTTTAATGCCCGACAGGTTTTCGTGTGCCTGTGCAAAACGTCTTTCGGCATAAGGGTGTTCGTGCATAAGGTCGTGTCCAAGGGTACTGCTCACCTGTTTTTCTCCTTTGTCTACCAGCAAAATAGTATCCTGATAGGTCTTGAATACATCGTGAACTTCGGCAGGAAATTCTACACCAAACAAATCGCTGCTGCCCTCAATCCCTGCATGTTCTCCCCAAACCACGGTACTGCCTTTTATACTGCGACAGGCACTCCCTGACCCTAAACGTGCCAGAAATGACGCCTTTTCATAAAAATAAGCATCGGTCATTTCAGGGTTCAGCAGGCGCTCCAGGCTCATCAGGTTAACAGCCAGTGCCGCCATACCTGATGCCGATGATGCAATGCCCGAACTGTGCGGAAAGGTATTTTGTGTATTTATGGTAAAATGGTATTCTTTTAAAAACGGAAGATATGCTTCGATCCTTTCAAAAAACTTCTCGATCTTGGGGCGAAAGCTGTCTTTAGGTTGGCCCTCAAATGAAAAGTCGAAAGTAAAAGCCGTTGTATCGGTTTTCTTTTCGAAACCAAGGGTGGTAATGGTCTTACAATTGTTAAGCGTAAAGCTAACCGATGGGTTGGCAGGAATTTGATTTTCTTTTTTACCCCAGTATTTTACAAGGGCTATATTGCTGGGGGCACTCCATGTAAAGCTGCCGTTTTGTGCTGTTTGTGTATATGCCGATGGTATAAATTGCTGTACCGTTGCCATGCTTAAAATTTTAGCGCAAAGATACAGTTTCAACCCCGAATTTTACCAATTGGCATTAAATAATGGCCTGCTGAAATTTTTTCACCACCCTATTATCTTCCATTAAAACGCGCAACCGCTTCCTCATCTCCTGTGGTTTGTTTATTTTTACATCCAAACAAAAAACAAAATGTCTGCACAAAAACGCCTTTTCCTGCTCGATGCCTATGCCCTAATATTCAGGGGTTATTATGCCTTTATAAAAAACCCGAGAATAAACTCTAAAGGGCTTGACACATCGGCAATTATGGGGTTCATGAACTCTCTGCTCGATGTTATCAAGCGCGAAAAGCCTGACCATCTTGCCGTAGCTTTTGATAAAGAAGGCAGTACTGTGCGCACCGAAATGTTTGCCGAATATAAAGGCAACCGCAGTGCCACACCCGAGGCCATTGTTATTGCAGTGCCCTACATACAGCAGCTTTTAAAAGCCATGCACATTCCTATTATAGAATTGGCAGGCTGTGAGGCAGACGATCTAATTGGAACAATTGCCAAACAGGCCGAAAAACAAAACTATCAGGTATTTATGGTAACGCCCGATAAAGATTTTGCACAGCTTGTATCTGAAAATATATTTATGTACCGTCCTGCCCGTATGGGTAACGGTATAGAAATCTGGGGCGTACCCGAAGTTTTGGAGCGTTTTGAAATAGAACGCCCTGAGCAGGTTATAGACTATCTGGGCATGATGGGCGACGCAGTAGACAATATTCCGGGATTGCCGGGCGTGGGCGAAAAGACCGCCAAGAAACTGCTTAAAGATTATGGCAGTATGGAAAACCTGCTGGCAAACACGCACGAGCTTAAAGGTAAATTACGCGAAAATATTGAGGCCAACAAAGAAAAGGGCATTATGTCTAAAAAGCTGGCCACCATTATAACCGACTGCAGCGTTACTTTTGATGAGGATGATTATGAACTTACAGCCCCAGATACACCAAAGGTAGAAGAGTTGTTTAATGAGTTGGAGTTTCGTCGCATGGCAGAGCAGTTTCATAAACTATTTGCCGATGGTGAAAGTTATAACGAAATTGCCACACAGGCACCTGCACCAACCAAAGCCGTTGCCAAGAACACGCAGCAGTTTGATTTGTTTAATGTGGGCGGCGAAGATGCCGAAACAAGTGTTGAAACCCCTGGCTTTTATGCTACGCTGCAAAATACAGATCATCACTACCAATTGGCGGAAACACCTTTTGCCATTAATTTTTTAATACGCGACCTGTTAAAACAAACCAGCGTATGTTTTGATACCGAGACCACAGGTGTAGATGCGCTTACGGCAGAGCTAGTAGGCATGTCTTTTTCATGGGAAAAAGGCAAGGGCTTTTATGTTCCGCTACCTGCCAGCAAAGATGAGGCACAGGAGATAGTAAATAAGTTTATTCCGTTTTTTGAGGATGAAAATATTGAGAAGGTTGGTCAAAATTTAAAATACGACCTTGAAATATTGGCTAATTATGGCGTTACCGTAAAAGGCAAATTCTTTGATACCATGATTGCCCACTATCTTATTAACCCCGATATGCGCCACGGCATGGACATACTTGCCGAAACCTACCTGAAATACAGCCCTATGCCCATTGAAACACTGATAGGAAAAAAAGGCAAAGGGCAAAAAAGCATGCGCGATGTTGAACTGGAGCTGATCAAAGAATATGCCGTTGAAGATGCCGATATTACGCTACAGCTTAAAGAGCTTTTTGCACCCGAACTGGAACGTACCGGAACGCAAAAGCTGTTTGACGATATAGAAATTCCGTTGATGCCTGTGTTGGCCTCTATGGAGCGCGAAGGTATTAACCTTGACATTGCCTATTTAAAAGAACTTTCGGCCGAATTAGCAGCCGATGCCAAGGCTTTAGAACAGCGCATTTATGAAACCGCAGGGCAAAGCTTTAATCTTGGCTCACCAAAACAGTTGGGCGAGATACTGTTCGACAAACTAAAAATTGGCGGTGCAAAGGTTAAAAAGACAAAAACCGGGCAGTATGCCACAGGCGAAGAAGTATTGTCTTATTTAGCTAACGAACACCAGATAGTTCAGGACATTTTAGAGTGGAGACAGGTTGTAAAACTGCAAAATACTTATGTAGATGCATTGCCGTTACAGGTAAAAGCTGTGTCAGGTCGTGTGCATACAGATTATATGCAAACCGTTGCCGCTACAGGCCGCCTTAGCAGCAACAACCCTAACCTGCAAAATATCCCTATACGCACGCAAAGGGGCAGGCAGATAAGAAAAGCATTTATAGCGCGCGATGAAAACTATACCCTTGTAAGCGCGGATTACTCACAAATAGAACTTCGCATTATTGCTGCCCTTAGCGGCGACCCGGAGATGATACGCTCATTCCAAAACGGGGAAGACATTCACGCAAGTACGGCTGCAAAGGTATTTAACGTGGCATTGCAGGATGTAACCCGCGAGCAAAGAAGCCACGCCAAAACAGTAAACTTTGGTATAGTATATGGAGTGTCTGCTTTTGGGTTAAGCAACCAAACGTCGCTTAGCCGCAGTGAGTCTAAAGACCTGATAGATGCCTATTATAAAACCTACCCGCGCCTAAAGCAATACATACAGGAGCAGGTAGAACTGGCAAGAGAGCAGGGCTATGTACAAACCATATCTGGGCGCAGGCGCTATTTAAAAGATATTAACTCGCAAAACCAAGTGGTGCGCGGCGGAGCAGAGCGCAATGCCGTTAATGCCCCTATACAGGGAAGTGCTGCCGATATTATAAAAATTGCGATGATAAACATACAAAAAAGGCTTGTAAATGAGGGCTGGAAAAGCAAAATGTTGCTCCAGGTACACGATGAGCTTGTTTTTGACGTTCATAATACAGAACTGGACCGCATTAAGCCCATGATAAAAGAGGAAATGGAAAGTGCCTTTACACTGGAAGTGCCTCTTGAAGTAGACCTGGGCGAAGGTACGAACTGGCTGGAGGCGCATTAAGAGATAAAGCTAAAAGGCTATATTTTAAAACCTACAAGGTTTTTGTAAACCTTGCAGGTTAGGCAAACAGTTAAGCTCCTGCAAGGTCTTTAGGACCTTGTAGATATTCTAAGCAGATGATCGTATGCTAAAATAGTGATGCGCTTCAGCTTTTATGAACAATAATATATTGCTGATATGAATATGAAAAAAGCGTTATCAATTTTACTACTCCTTGTGTTTACCCTGCCAGCAATGGCACAGGGCAACAGGCTACAGAAAATTGACAGCCTGATGAATTATTATTACGAACATAACAAGTTTATGGGATCGCTCAGCATTCGCGAAAGAGGTGTGCTGGTTTATGACAAATCTTACGGCTTTGCTGATGTTCAAACTCAACAGGCGGCCACTAAAGACACTAAATACAAAATAGGCGGCATTACCCAAATGTTTACGGCCACACTTGTTTTTCAGCTTATAGAAGAAAAAAAACTGACGCTTAAAACCAAGCTGTCCGATTTTTATCCCAAAATAAAAAATGCCGATAAAATTACCATTGCCAATCTGCTAAACCACACCAGCGGTATTTTTGATATTAATGCTGACCCGGCTTTTGCGCAATGGGTTACTAAATTTCAGGCACGCAAAAGCATGCTGGACAGGATTATTGCTTACGAACCTGCCTTTGCTCCAAATGCCAAAGTAGAATACAGCAACACCAACTACCTGCTGCTGGGTTACATCATTCAGGACGTTACAAAAAAAACCTTTAAAGAAAACATTGCACAGCGCATTGCAAAAAAAGCCATACTTAAAAACACCTACTATTATGGCAAGACCAACCCAAAACGCAACGAGGCATATTCATATACATTTGATAACGGCAAATGGATAAAACAGGAAGAATGGAACGAAGCAGGTGTTGGAGCTGCAGGAGGGCTGTTTAGCACCACTGCCGACCTTACAAAATTTGCACAGGCGTTGTTTGACGGCAAGCTTGTTAATGCTGAAAGCGTGGCCGAAATGAACAAAATAGACATGGGCTATGGCAAGGGCGTTATGAACTTTATGTTTGCCGAACGAAAGTTCGCCGGCCACAATGGTAATATAGAGGGATTTACAAGCGTACTGGGTTATTATCCAAAAGAGCAGATAGGCTTTTCGTTGGTACTGAATGGTGCCAACTGCGATTTTAATGAGCTCGTACTGGGAATACTGAGCTGCTATTACAAGCTGCCATACCGTTTTCCTGATTTTGTAAACAAAGTATCGGTAGACGAAAACACACTTAAAAAGTATGAAGGCAATTACACTAATCCTACACTGCCATTTGTAATAGAGGTTATGCTGCACGAAGGCAGGCTAAGGGTTCATGCTGATGAACAGGGTACGTTTTACATTACCCCTATTAGCCAAACGGAGTTTAAACATGAAGGATCGGGTGTAGTAATGGAGTTTACATCAACCGGGTTTATCCTTAAACAAAACGGCACAAGTACCAACTTTACAAAAAAGCAGTAGTTTAGTTTTTTTAAACCGGGTAACCGCATAAAAAAAGAGGCCTGAGCCTCTTTTATATTATTTAACCACAGCAGGATTTACCCATTTAAAAATATGTGGTTCCTGCGGTATAACAAGCCTTTCAGATATTCTTGCCATTCTGTCCGGCAGTTTCATCAGGTAGTCACGGGCTTTTTCTGCTTCAGCAGTAAGACCATTTACTTTATCTATCTTCCATTTTTCTATAAGCTTGCGCAAAATATCTACATAATCACTTGCAGTATATACTCCTGCGCGCTGAGCCGAATCAGAGAATTGCTCAAAAGCACTGCTTATAGCCTGTTGTCCTGACTCTCTTAAAAAGTGTGCAGGCATAACTATTTTTTGCTTCATCATGTACTGGAATGCCAGCATCATTTCGCTTGGGTCTACTTTAAATATTTGGTCAACGAATTCGCTGTATGCCATGTGGTGGCGCATTTCGTCGCCTGCAATAAGCTTACACATTTTAGAAAGCTTATTGTCTCCATATTTCTTAGCTATCTGTGCTACACGGTTGTGCGATATATAGGTAGCCAACTCCTGAAAACTTGTATATACGAAGTTTTTATATGGGTCGCGCCCGGTGCCGATATCAAAACCATCATTAATAAGGTATTGGGTCGTGATTTCTATCTCGCGCATATTTACACGCCCGGACAAATACAGATATTTGTTTAGCACATCGCCGTGGCGGTTTTCTTCACCCGTCCAGTTTCTTATCCATTTGCTCCAGCCGTTGCCAATGTTCTCAGTTTGTTTAACGCCCTCAACATCCATTAGCCACGATTCATAGGTAGGCAATGCCTCTTCTGTAATGGTGTCTCCAACAAGGGTAACCCAAAAATCATAAGGCAGATCCTTTGCAATTTCACGAAGCTCTTTAAGGTCTTCATAAAAAGTTTCGTTTTGCGAATCAGGCAGCAAATCCGTAGGCTGCCAAATTTTTTCCACCGGAATAAGGTAACTCTCAACAAAAGTGTCGATGTTCTTCTCTAAAAAAAGCATTACCTCCAGGCGGACGTTGTGTGTAGACATGATATTTCTTTAATTTTTTATTCCCTGTATTACTGCATTCTCTGTTCTCCTCATCACTTCTTCAAAAGGGATATTCTTAATAGCAAAAGGTTCCTGAATTGTAAAAGTTAACCGGCTACCCAACCCTAACGGATATGAACCAAAACGTACAATTTTCCATGAGTTGTTTATGCTTAAAGGCACAATATACGCATCGGGCGCATATTTGCACAGTATTTTAAGACCGTTTTCACTAAACCTCTTAGGCACACCTGTTTTGCTTCGTGTACCTTCAGGAAAAATTACGGCACTGCGGCTGTGTTTCTGTATGTATTCGCCCATGCCTTTAATTGCAGGTAGTGCCTGCTTGGCATCTTTCCTATCTATTAGAACGCTGCCTCCGTGCCTTAAATTGTATGAAACGCTTGGTATGCCTTTACCCAACTCTTTTTTACTTATAAACTTTGGGTGAAATTTGCGCATAAACCATATAATGGGCGGAATGTCGAACATACTTTGGTGGTTAGCCACAATGATAAGCGGAACTCCGGCAGGAACTTTCTCTACTCCTTCAAATTTAATAGATGTCCCTAATATGTGCAGGCATCTTACAAGGCAACCGTTTAGCATATCTACGCTCTTTTTATGTGCCTGATAGCCAAAAACGTTAAAGCACACCCATTGCACAGGGTGAAACACCAACAGGCATATAGAGAATACTATATAAAATATCAGAGATATGAAATAAGAAAGTGCCTTTTCCATTTGCTTACAAAAAATCCGCACAAAAGTAGTGTGTTTTTACGTAATAATAAAAAGTTTTAATATGCAGGCATAATTTAGCTTCAGTTTAGCAAATCCATAATTGATTAATGTGTATTTAATTATGCTATAGCAAAGAATAAAAAAACCACGCAAATGCGTGGTTTAAAATATAATCTATTTAAAGATTAGCAATACTCGTCGTAAGCGTCTTTAAGGTTTTCAGCAATCATTTCTGCAGGACGGCCTTCAATGTGGTGGCGCTCCAGCATGTGTACTAATTCGCCATCTTTAAATAAAGCCATACTTGGCGATGATGGCGGGAACGGAAACATAAGGCTGCGTGCCTCATCTACAGCTTCTTTATCTACACCGGCAAAAACAGTAATAAGGTTTTCAGGCGTTTTAGCATTGGCAAGGCTCATTTTTGCGCCCGGCCTTGCATTGCGCGCTGCACAACCACAAACAGAGTTTACTACTACAAGTGTAGTACCTTTTTGAGAAAGGGCATTTTTTACATCACTGGCAGTATATAGTTCTTTAAAACCGGCTTCCGATAGTTCGGCGCGCATTGGCTTTACAAGTTCTTCAGGATACATAATTTTATTATTTAAAATTGTTGCTACAAAGTTACATAAAAAATAAGCAACAATACTAACCGTAATGTTTATTGTTACATTTTTATTTTAACTGCTCAGCAGCACAAATTGTTTGTTATTACAGTATTAAATTGACAGTGTGTCTTTGTATTAGGGTTATTATTTAATAGATTTGTAAGGAGAGGGCATATTCACAATCATGTGTTTCTTATAATTAAAACCTACAAGGTTGAAAAAACCTTGCAGGTTAGCTACAGCATGGTTGAAGTTCCATCTTAATTCTGAAATCTAAAAACTGAAATTGCCGTGATCAACAAGCGCTTACTCATAAAAAACCTACTCGCCCACAACGACGAGAGTAGCTTTTATGATAAAAAGCGCCAGTTAAACCTGCATACTAAAGAGGGTAAGGCAAAGTTTGTAAAACACATTTGTGCACTTTCTAACTCAAATCCCAACAATAACTCTTATATAGTTGTAGGTGCCGAAGACCATGATAACGAAATTACAGGCACAGACTTTTATGACGACAGCCGCATACAAAACCTTGTGAATGCCTTTCTTGTAAACCCACCTCACATACAGTATGAAAATGTGCCTTTCCCTCACTTGCCTAAAGACCGGGTGGTAGGGTTGGTTACCATTAGCCCCAATGCCAAGACATCCTACTTTAAAAAAAACGCCCATACTATAGTTGCCGGCACTGCATTTGTGCGTTTAGGCAGCAGCTCAATACCCGCCGATGCTGCCAATATAAACCCCAACAGCACACAAAACACAGAAACAGTTACTGCTATAGAAAACAGTTCACACAACAGCATAGAACACACGCTTGAAGGAGTTATGGATTTTATAAACAACCGCCATAAAGACATGACGGCCAAATATAAAGTTTTTAAGGAGCTTTTTGTAGTGTGCTGGGCTGGGCATAAAAAAGTGGTAAAAGGCCGCACCTATTTTAGCCGCGTAGATATTGAGCTGATAAATGAGCAGGTAAAACTGTTTTATTCGGCACTGGACGAGGTGAGCATAGAATATACCGATGACAGTTTTTTAATAACCGAATATGTTGCCCTTGGGCTTAACGACAAAACCAGCTATTACCCATTAGAGCAGGTGCGCATTAGCTTTCAGGATAATGGGTATTATAATATTGAGTCGGCATTGCTATTCGAACCACCGCAGTTTAACCGCAAAATGATGTTTCATATTTATAACTCTAACCTGACACTTCTGGATAAGCTAACCAAAGGCATAGCACTAAACGAACGAGAGCATCGCGATATGCAAAACCTTCCGCACACGCTCATGGTGTGTTACCTGAACGGTTTTGACGAAGCCCGGGCAAAACTTATTGAGGCCAAACCATTGCTTAAGGCATACCCTGATGGCAGCATATATCTATCATTTAAAGAAGCCATGCGTGTATTACGCAAAATGAAGTATGATAAAACCACGGTTTAATTTTATTTCAAACGCTCTCAAAACTCATACATAATGAAACTTTACTGCTTTTTACATTAAAACCGATGTAATAATTCTAACTTTGTTTAAGCAAAACATCTAAAATGTCTCCACTCTATAAAATAATGGTCATGGTAGTAACCTGCTTAGGTATTGGCTACCTTGGCGGACAGGTTACACAAAGCAGTGTAGAAACATGGTATCCGTTATTAGAAAAACCGTTCTTTACGCCACCTAACTGGGCTTTTCCTGTAGCGTGGACAACCCTTTATATATTTATGGGAATTGCCGCCGGACTGGTATGGAGCCGCATAGAAGTTGAAACCGAAACCGTGCGAAAAGGGCTAACATTTTTTGCCATTCAGCTTGTGCTGAACGCACTATGGTCATATCTTTTCTTTGGGTTAAAGAATCCGCTTCTTGCCCTTATAGAGATTGTTTTGCTATGGCTCATGATCTATGAAACTTATTTGCCGTTTAAAAGAGTAAGCCGATACGCAGGCTATCTTTTTATCCCCTATCTTGCATGGGTTACCTATGCTACTGCACTTAACGGCGCTATTTGGTGGATGAACAGGTAGTTAGGAGTATTAAGTATCAAGTATTGAGAATTAAGAATAATCCAGTATAATCAAGGATATAGTCTAAAATCTAACAACTCAATTCTCAATACTTAATACAACAAACTTATCTTACCCTATCCCTTATGTCAGCCAGCGATTGGTTAATAAGTAGTTTCCCATCCCTGAAAACCTCTTTAAGCTCCCCAGTTTGTTCTTCTGCCCAATTTACACCGTCAATCAGTTTATACACGTCGTCTTCAAGCACTATTTTCATTAAACCCTTAGCCGATTTTTTGGTTCCATCATCAGTAATAGGGTCTTTAAAAATTTCGCGGCCTTCACCGTTAACTTCGCCATAAGTAGCTTTCATGGCAAAGCCAAAGGTGTCTCGGGTATTGTACTGGTAGGTAAAAGAACCCAGCCCTAAAACTACGTTAGTGCTTGCAAAACCTTTTTGTTTGAGCCTTTCGCAAATATCAGTAGCTCTGGCAATGGTTATGCTGTCGCCATATATAGCGCCTATTTGTGGTATTAGCTCTTTATAGCCTTTGGCATTCGTTGTTCCGCCAAAAACATCCCATAGCAGCTCTACCACACCCTTGCGCTCTTCAAAGGTTTTACCGTTAGGGTTACCGCAAAGAATGTCGGCAGGGTCGCCGCTGTCGGGGCGTACAACCACTTTGCCTTCTCGATTGGCAATTGTATCTTTTAAACGGGGAAGGTAATCGGTAAGCACCCTCCACAAATCCCAGGTGTCAGATACTATAGAAACTATACCTTTAGGGTAAATATCAGTAATGAGTCTTTTAAAAGTATCAAACTCGCCCTCTGTAGTGCCCATGCACATTACAGAGTGTTCTGTAGCGGCAACAGAGCCCGCCACCAGTTCTGTATCGCTGTTGGCATTATAATACTGCTCAAGGAAATCTATTGCAGGTATAGTATCGGTACCGGTAAAGCTTAACAAATGCCCTGCGGCAGAAGTAATTCCTGCATCAGTACCACCCATACCGCGCATAGAAAAGTCGTGCCCCTGCCAGTTAACAAACTCCGGTACCGATGATGTTTCAGCAGCATATTTATCCAGTATCCTGCGGTACTGACGCGCAATGGTAGCCGAATTGCACGGAAGCCATACCACGGTAGAAAGCAGCGTTTCAAAATAATTGGTTAGCCAAAAGAACTCCGGCAAAGTGTTGTACATGGTAAACATAGGCACACGCATGGGCACCGTTGCACCCTCGGGCAGGGCTTTAAACACCATAGGAATATAGCCCAAATCATGCAGCGCCTCTATGTGTGCCATGCCTACCTGGTTTTCGCCCAGATAATTGTTTACCCTACGGGCATATTGTTGTACAACCTCGTCTTTAGGGCGTTTAAAAAAGTATTCTTCAAAATCGTGGAGTATGTATTTTTTAATAAAGTATTGCAGGCCAAAGAATATTACACCCTCTACGCCCTCAATACGTGATTTTCTGGGAGTCCAGTTGCTGTACACTAAGGTTGTGCCATTTGGGTATTGCCTGCGGTGATCTAATTTATATCCGTCGGTTAAAAGTAGTGGGTTCATGGTGTTTATTGTTTATGGTTATTGGTTGTTTGTTGTTGGATTGATGTCTTTAGTCTATTATCTATCATCTCCTATCTTCAAGTAAATCTCTTACTTCCATGAGAGCAAAGCCTAAAAGGTTATCCCCGCGCCATTTTTCAGGGTTATAACAATCAGGGTTGTCTGCAGCAAGGCCAATGCCCCATATAGCATCTACAGGACTGGCTTCCACAATAACCCTATTTCCGGTATTCAGCAGGAAATCTTTAAGGCTTTGGTTTTGGCTAAATTTATAATAGTTGCCTTTTACTACAATCTCAAACCTACATTTAAGCCATTGTTCCTCATCATAATTTTTAACCTCCCTCCCTAATTTCTTTGCTTCGGCAGGCGATTTGCACGAAATGATCTTCTCCATAATTTCTGTATCGTTAAAAAGCTCCGCTTTTTTAGCCATCATATAATGCTCTGCCGATTTATATTCAACACCATCTGCTGTAAAAGCAGCCTCCCACCATTGGCTAAGGCATGATTTTGTTATGCTTCCGTCTTTAGAGGGCTGGTTACCCCAAAACATCAGGAACTTTTTAGGTGTTTTATCCGCTGTTAATATTTCTTTACTATATTTCATAACTGTATTGCTATCTGTTCAACTTTTTTATTTTCCATATCTGTAAAAGAATTTGTGGTGTAAATTTTGGTAAAATAATCGCCTAAAACCCCAAAGCCTTTACTAAAAATACCATGGCTAACGGCAAGGTATAAATTTCCTGCGTTTTTAGCTTTAAGGGCTTCTGCAAGGCCAATAAAAGTGCCGCCTCCGTCGCAAATATCGTCAACAATCAGGCAGTCTTCACCGTTAAGGTCATCTTCATATACCTTAAATCCAGATAGTTTTCCGGTCTTTACATCCCTGCTTTTGCTGCATTCGGTTACGTTCACACCCCCTAAATATTCTGACACTTTGTATATTTTTTTAAGCGCCCCACCATCTGGAGAGATTAGTCTTACGTTACTGCCAATGCTTTGCATAACCTCTTCAATAAAAGTATGGTTGGTTATTACTTCGCAGTTATTAAGCAGGGCAGGCGTAACCTCAGAGTGCGGGTCGAAAACCGTTACTTTATTAAATTGTATTGCGTTAATAATATCGGCATTTACCTTTACAGTCAGCGGTTCACCCGGCACCATAACCCTGTCCTGTCGCGCCCCGGGAAAATACGGTATAAAGAGGTTTATTTTTGCAACACCCATGCGCCTTAAGGCATCAGCAGCAATGCAAATAAATCCAAGTGCATTAAAGCTGTTAATCCTTTGGGTAATGGTTACAGTCTGGTTAACATCAAAACCGGGTTCGATCTTTATATGTGGTTCGCCGCCATAAAATGTAAGGGCTTTAAAATTTATGGCCTGTCCGTCTACGGGTTTAAAGCTGGGGTCAAGATTAAGTACTAACATAAATTTCTATATTTGCGTAAAACTTACACAAATATAGAAAACCTAAAATTGACTGCAAAATTATTTTGTGTGTTTTTTACGCAAATCTAATTTCAAAGTAAAAACCCTCTTTAACCATGGCGTCATATTTTTGCTTATTAAAGCGGAAAAGCTTAGCAGGACGGCCACTTTTTTTATCAGCAAGCTTGTCCGTTTCTTCAATAATGCCAAAGCTCAATATCTTTTTACGGAAGTTGCGGCGGTCTATTTCTTTTTCAAGAATGGTGCAGTACAGGTTTTCGAGGTCGGAAAACAGGAACTCAGCAGGCAGCAAATCAAAACCTATAGGCTGGTAAGTAAGTTTTGCCTTTAAACGGGTAATGGCTGCGGTAAGGATGAGGTTATGATCAAACGCCAGTTGTGGCACGGCGCTGATTGTAAACCACTGTACGTTTTCAGCATCGGTATCAGCCTTAATTATGGTTTTAGAAGCGTCTATCAGTGCAAAATAAGCTACAGATACAACCCTGTTTCTGGAATCGCGATTAACATCATCGCCAAAGGTGTAAAGCTGTTCCAGGTAATTTACACTGACATTGGTTTCTTCTTTCAGTTCGCGCTTTACAGCTTCAATAAGAGGCTCATTGCTTTGCACAAGCCCGCCCGGCAATGCCCAATAAGGCTGTTGCCCATCAAATTTTTGCTGAATAAGCAGTACATAAAGATTACTGTTTTGGTAACCAAAAACTACAGCATCTACGGCCAGTTTTATTTTTTGCTCCATTTGTAAGCGTAAATTATACACAAATATAAGCCGTTTGAGTTAGTTATCATTCACAATTTAAAATGTCTGGTGCAACTATGTCAAAACTGTTAAATATTATGCCCTCACGCAACCCCTACCCTTTGTTGAGCATCTATATGTAAAATTAAATACGTTATGAAACTCAACTTTATTACAAAACTAATGATGGGCGTAGCAATAACTGCTTCTTTAGCTTCCTGCAGCCTTGACGATGACAACAATTATGATATACCACAGCAAAATGTGGCCCGCGGACTTATAGCAAATGCCAGCCCAAGCAGCGGCAACCTGTATTTTTTTGCCGATGAGAACCAGGTTAATGAAACGGCCCTTAATTATGCTGAAGCAAGGGGGTATTATCATTTTAGGCTCGGCCAAAGGGTGTTGAGCCTTAAAGACCAAAGCGGTACGGTTTTAGACACAGTGCATGTAACGCTAAGGGACGGCGACTATTTTAGTGCTTTTGCAGTAAACACTTTTGATGATATTGAACTGGTGTCTTATACCGATTCGCTCGAATATCCGGAAGCTAACCATGCGCTGGTTAGGTTTATAAACCTTTCGCCCGATGCTCCTGCCATAAAAATAGATGCTACCGGAATAACCCAATCACTGGCTACCGATGTAGCATTTAAAGACGCTACACCATTTATATCGGTACCACGTGGCTCACGCGAAATACGCTATACCAACGCCCAAACGGGTGCCACACTTTTTACAGATACTAATGTAGAGTTTAGTCCCGGCAGAATTTATACTATTTATACCAAAGGTTTTGTAACTCCACCAACAGGCAGCAATGAAACCTTTAGCACAAAACTGCTTCAAAATTATTAAGGTTGTTTGGATGTTTATATCAGGTTTTTAGGAAAGAACGGCTGGGCAAAATGCTCAGCCGTTCTTGATTTATATCACCGGATGTTTTAATAATAACTGCTGCGAATGCGGCTGAGTTTGCGCGAAAGATAATTGATGAGCGTATTGTAGTCTTTTACATTCATCAGTATTTCCATATTGTCAGCATCGGGGCTTACCTGCATTTTTAGGTCCTGTATAAGCCTGCCCAAAAGCAACCAGCGCAAATCAGCAATATGCTCATTAGTATAAGCTGTAACTGCCATTAGCTTGCTTTTCACAGGTATTTGCTGTTTCTCTTCCCATTCATGTAGCTGATAGCGCTCATCCTGCATAAAAATATCGGCTGCAACTCCCTGCAGTTCCGGCGGCAGGCTATTCAAAAATACATCGGCAGTAAAACTTTCGTTTGCCAGATAATGGTCTACAATGGCTTTGTAAAGATCCCTGAAAAGCGGGTTGGTAAACTGTATCTCATCTTCCTGGAGGTTTAAATAGATACGCTCATATACCTTATAGCTTTTTTGTTCGGTATGTTCATATTCTTTACCAAACTCGTCAAACTTAATGTACACATCTTCAAAGTCCTGCTCTGTACTTCCATACAGCAAGAGTATTTCGAGAATGCGACGCTCCAGCGCATCCATAATATTAAACCGATTGGGCTGTACTATTTCTATAATATTGCCTTCGTCATCAAATATAGGCTCATCTTCGGGCACAACGCTCATGGGCTGTTGTTGCTGTTGCTCCTTTATTTTTTTTCCGGCATCGGCAATTTCTTTGCTAACAAGCTGTGCAAGTGTGCTGGTAAGCACCTGCTCGCTTATATCCATAATACGGGCACACTCCTGTATATAGACCTCACGCTGAATGCGATCCGGTATTTTGGCAATACTGCCCACCATATCCCTTATTAAGCCTGCTTTTTTAACAGGGTCGTTCTGAGCATCTTCCATAAGGAGCGAAGCCTTAAACTGTATAAAATCTTTAGCGTTGGTGCTAAGATACTCCACTAACTGGTCGTGTGGGGTTTTGCGTGCAAAACTGTCGGGGTCATCGCCATCAGGAAAAGAGCATACTTTTACGTTCATGCCTTCTTCCAATATTAGGTCGATACCACGGATAGATGCTCTTAATCCGGCAGCATCGCCATCAAATAGCACCGTAATATTTTTAGTAAGGCGGTTGATAAGGCGAATCTGGTCTGGGGTCAATGCCGTACCCGAGCTCGAAACCACATTCTCTATACCGGCCTGATGCATTTGTATAACATCGGTATAACCCTCAACCAAATAACAGTTATCCTGCTTGGCTATAGCCTGCTTGGCGTGGTTAATGCCATACAGCACTTTGCTTTTGTGGTAAATATCGCTTTCGGGAGAATTGAGGTATTTAGCCGCTTTTTTATCGTTGGTCAAAATACGTCCGCCATAGCCCAGTACCCGGCCTGCAAGACTTTGTATAGGAAACATAACCCTACCCCTAAAACGGTCTATATGCCTACCGTCTTCGCGGGCAATAGTTAGTCCTGTTTTATCTAAATATTCCAGCTTATATCCTTTGCCCAAGGCTTCTTTAGTAAAGGCATCCCATTCTTCGGGCGAGTAGCCCAACCCAAACTTTTTAATGGTTTCGGCTGTAAAGCCACGTTCTTTAAAATAAGAATAACCCACAGACCGCCCCTCATCGGTATTGAACATCGTGTCCTGAAAGTACTTTTGCGCAAATTCGCTAACCAGATACATGCTTTCTTTTTCGTTGGCCTGTTCTTTCATGGCATCGGTTTGCTCTGTTTCCTCTATCTCAATATTATATTTTTTAGCAAGATACCTTATGGCTTCCGGATACGAAAAATGTTCATGCTCCATAAGGAAAGCCACCGAATTTCCTCCTTTGCCACTACTAAAATCTTTCCATATCTGCTTTACCGGAGACACCATGAATGATGGCGATTTTTCGTTACTGAACGGACTTAGCCCTTTGTAGTTGGTACCCGATTTCTTGAGTACAACAAAATCACCGATTACCTCCTCTACACGGGCGGTTTCAAAAACAGTATCTATGGTATTTTTAGAGATCAAATCTTAGTGGTAGTTGCAAAATTAAGATTTACAAAGTTACAAAGATTTGATGTTAATTCTGTCCGGCCTTAAAATAGCTGACATTTACTAATGCTCATGATGGTTGGATCTATCCCACAATTCGCAGGCTTCATCTTCAAGCTCCACCTCCACAGTATAATATTTAAACGGATATTGCTTAAGCACTGCTTTCACATCGCGCTTTACCTGCATAATTTCGGCAAAAGTATCTACTCCTTTTGTGGTTATATGGGCTGTGTAAACATGATGTTCGCCTTCCAGAGACCAGATATTTATATGGTGCATGCCTGCAACATGCTCTATCTGCAATATTTTTTGCTTTATCTCATTGGCATCAATATCTGCCGGAGACCCCTGTAAAAGTATTACAAGCGTTTCTCTAAGCCTCCCAATTACATTGTAAAGAATAAAAAGCGTAATACCTAATGATAATGCAGGATCCAGCCACGGGGCATGCGTAAACATCATTACTATCGATGCTATGAGTACAGCAGCCCAACCCAAAACATCTTCTATAAGGTGCCAACTCACCACTCGCTCATTTAACGATGTGCCGCCGCTAAGCCTAAAGGCCGCATAGCCGTTTACGGCAATACCCAAAATAGCAAAATACAGCATGCCCTGCGCATCGGCTTCTTCAGGATGAATAAAACGGTTTACGGCTTCATAAATTACAAAGCAGGAGCCCACTATCAATATCACACTGTTTATGAGCGCCCCAAGCAAAGAGAACCTACTGTAACCAAAGGTAAACTTACTGTCGGCACCGGTTTTTGATTTGTTATGCAAATACCACGATATACCCAGCGAAAGGCTATCGCCCATATCGTGCAATGCATCCGACAATATAGAAACACTGTTTACATAAAAGCCGCCTATAATTTCTAAAATGGTAAACCCCAGGTTAAGAAAAAAAGCTGCCTTTATATTTTTTGACGAAATATTGTGCGAGTGGTCATGGCCATGCGAGTGGCTATGTGAGTGGTCGTGAGGCATTGTGTGTTGTTATGTGTGTAGTTAGCCTGCAAAATTACAAAACTAAAAGCCTCATGGCTGATAAGCGAATATTAAAAAACGGTCAACATTTAATAAAAACAAAAGAAGGTGCTATCCGCTCACTTTGGACAGCACCTTCTAAAAAAGTACAAAACTAACCTTTAACTATTAATTGAAATCAAAACGTATGCCAAGAGATAAATTATTCTGATCTATTTCGTTATTTGCAAAAACAGACTGCAAATCATACTTTGCATACAGGCTAAATTCACGATAGCCCACATAGGCACTCACACCATATACAAAGTCGTTTACATTATAGCCGCCTTTAGTTTTTTGCTTAACATCGTTACCCTCATCATTTTTAAATTTAAGTATCTGCTTCTCCTTTAGGTTAACACCTGCATAACCGCCAAGGCCAACACGGATGCTTTTGTGCGTAGGGAATGTAACTTTATCTTCATCAGTTCTCTTTTTGGTAAAGTCGAACTCTAAGTGTGCAGGCACCACAAGGTTTACATAGCGCAGGCGGGCAACATCTATATGGCGTCCGGCATCGGCAAGTATGGTTTTGTTACCGTCTCTAACAAATATTTTATCGTTCTCAGGACGCAGGTTGTTGTATTGCAACGAAAGGCCATATTTTGCATGCAGCAGGTTATTGCTTTTTAGTAATCTTGTGTTCCAGCTAAGCCCCCATTCATAAAAATCGCTCCTCCATTTATAACGGTCATCGGCCTTACCATCATTCATAAGCCTGTTTACTCCCATGGCAAACACCAATTGCGATGTTGTTCTTTTATAGCTGATACGTTTTCTAATAGAATCTTTTACCTTATGAAAATCGTCATCATAAGTAAGACTAAGCCTTTTAATTTTGGTTTCTTCTATTTTACCATCAACCTTATCTTTAACCAGGTCAGACAGTTTTTGTTCTTCTGCAGCCACAAGGCGTTCAATATTAGCAGCGCGTTTTTGGGCAAGCTCCTGTTTTTTAGCCTCGGCTTGGGCAGCTGTAATCTCATTTTTTTCTAACTGTACATTTACAGCCTCTACCTCTGTTTTAAGCGAGTCTTTTTGCTGTTTTGTAATAAGTTCTATTTTGTCGCCTATAGCATTAGCGCGCTGGCTAAAGGTTTGCTGGGCAAAAGCGTTGGTAGCGCACAGGCATAGCAGTGCCACTACATAAAAAGCAATAGTTTTCATGTTCGTAAATTTTATTATGATTGATGATTGTTTACTGGTGGTTTCGGGTAGCCACCGATGTTTTTACTTTATTGTAACTTTTAGATACTGTATTTAATACTTTGCTCCTGAAACTTTCGTCGAGCTCTCCCTCTACCGATGAAAGCAGCGAATTGGCATTTACCTTAACCGATGGCTGCTGCACCTTTGGGTTAATTACTACAGGGTTGCCCGATGCAGGTTTATCAGACGATCTCGCATCTACCGATGCTAACAGGCTGTTGGCGTCTACCCTTATTTTTGAAGGTGTCACTTTTGGAACTGTTGTTTCGGACTCAGTGGTATTAACTATTATTTCCTGATTTGCCGGCACAGTATGATTTACAGCAGCAACTGCTGTATTTGCCGGAGCATTTTTTTGCTGTTTAACAATCGTTTTTTGAGCTATTGTATTGTTAGTCTTTTTATTAGCTACTCTTTCAGGAGTATCAGCAGTAACGGCAACGGCTTCTTGCTGTTTAATTGTCTGAGGAACAACTACTGCCGGGGTGGTTTCTTCCTGATCTATAACTTGTGGTTGTGTTGTAGTGGTAACCACGCTGTTGTTTGTGTTAGTAGTGGTTTCTTTTTGCTGATCCAGGAACAGTACACCAACCAACAGCAGGGCTAAAAAGCAGGCTGCCATATACATCCAGGTGCGGTTAGGTTTTTTCTTTTTCTCTTCTGTAACCGACAACATTGCATCCAACCTGTCCCAAGCCATGCCGCTTGGCTCAATGGTGCGCTGCTCCATCTTTATTTTAATATCCTGTTCAAATTTATTCGGTTCCATTTACGTAATTCTTTTGTTTGTTAATTTGCTCCTGAAGCATTTTGCGGGCGTGGCTCAGTTGCGATTTGCTTGTTCCTTCATTAATCCCCAGCATTTTTGCTATTTCCTGATGCTTATAGCCCTCTACAACATACAGGTTAAAAACCATTTTATATCCGTCGGGCAGGCTGTCTATCAGGTTCTGAATATCTTCAACACTAAAATGGCTTTCTATATTATTAAACGTATCCTCTACAAAAAATTCATCTTCTATATATCCCACTTTTTTCTGGACTCTGATGTACGATATGCATTCGTTTACCATTATCCGCCTTATCCATCCTTCAAAACTGCCTTTGTGTTCAAAATTTTTAAGGTTTGTAAATACTTTCATAAAAGCGGTTATCATTACATCTTCGGCCAGGTGCAGGTCTTTTATATACTGCCTGCAAATGCCCAGCATTTTTGGAGCATGCTTAGAGTAGATCTTTTGCTGCGCATGCCGGTTGTTCTCGGCAGCGAGCTTTATAAGGTCTTTCTCATCCTGATGTAAGTTAATTACTTTCAAAACTTGTATTGTTGGTTTGTTGATGGCCGTTTGTTTATTATTAACCCGACCTCTATTATCATAGACGACAAGGGTTGTAAAAAGGTTGCATGAAAGATAAAATATTTTTTTTATTTTCCCTTAACAACCTATGCACAAGAACATTAAACCTTAAATATTTTTTAAACCTATTAAGTAAAAGTTAATTATAGGTGAAAAATATTATTTTTGGGCAAAATAACTAACACCACTATTTAAATATGAAAAGAACACTTCTTCTTTTATTGCTATCAGCAGCAAGTTCCATCTCTAACTTATCAATGGCACAAATATCTGTAGGGCGCAGTAGAACGGGGCGTCAGGAAGATTTTAGAGAGGGACAGATAGATATTATAAAGAGTAAGACCAGTTTTTTTGTAAATGAAGGCTTTACTATAGAAGAACTTGAATCTGTTCTTAAGGAGGTATGGACGGTAAACCCATATAAAGTAATAACTAATGAAGAGCTTAAAAAAAATGAACAATTGTACTATACAGAGGGTAATGCAATAGCCAAAATGACTATGATTATGACTATGAAACCATCCAGTACCGGAGTTGGAAGTACGTCGGGCAGCACTTACGTATATTTTAATTATTTTTATCCTGACGGTATAAAAGAAAATGAAGGGGAATTGTCTTACAAACATAACGAAGTTGCATCAGTCTATATGGGGAGCAGTGGCGAAACTATGTGGAGAATTTATAAAAATAAAAAAATTGGCAACCTACGTGAAGATTTTTTTAATTATAAATTAGGGTATTTTAAAAATTATTTGCAATACATAAATAACCTTCTTTTAAATAATGGCACTTCTTGGGCTTATGATAGTGATTACAACAAAAATAAGCTGAAAGAACTAGCAACTAAAACGCTGTACATATCTGATTATCTAAATACAGCATCACTTATTGGTAGTTTACGTAATAAAAGCGGTAATCCTGACAAGCTTTTAAAAAAATATCCTTATAGATATGAGTGGATAAGTGATGAAGCTTTAAACAAAAAGATTTTAGAAGGTGGTAATGAGGATTTTTATTACTTATTTTATACAAGGGTTAACAGTCAAAAGATGATAACAGTAACTAATGGCAGAACCGGAGATGTGATTTATAAAAATTATACGACCATGACTTACGAGATAAAACCTAAAGACTTGGGCGAACTTGCAGATGCCATAGAGAAGAGTTCAAAGTAATAACTTTTTACGCTGAAACCTACTAATTATATCTTTCTCTCAATTACATAATTAACCATAAGTTGTAGCGCTTCTTTGTAAGCAGATGCCGGATAGGTTTCCAGTATTTGCAAGGCCTCCTGCCTAAAGCTGCCCATGCGTTGTTCGGCATAAGTAAGGCCCCCTTTTTGCTTCACAAAGTCTATTACCTGTTTTACGCGCTTTTTATCTTTATTGTGGTTCTTAACCGAATTGATCACCCATTTTTTTTCGTCTTTAGAACAGTTGTTAAGGGTATATATTAAAGGCAATGTCATTTTTTGTTCTTTAATATCTATACCTGTGGGCTTGCCAATGGCATCTTCAGTATAATCAAAAAGGTCGTCTTTTATTTGGAAAGCCATGCCTATAAGCTCGCCAAACTTGCGCATCTTTTCTGTATCATCCCCCTCGGGATTTACAGAACACGCGCCAAGCGAACAGCAGGCGGCAATAAGCGTAGCCGTTTTTTGACGGATAATTTCATAATACACATCTTCGGTAATATCAAGCCTGCGGGCTTTTTCTATTTGAAGGAGCTCGCCCTCGCTCAT
This sequence comes from Flavobacterium sp. Sd200, assembly GCF_009826935.1. Lineage (GTDB taxonomy): Bacteria > Bacteroidota > Bacteroidia > Flavobacteriales > Flavobacteriaceae > Flavobacterium. The sequence continues at coordinate 112,008 of NZ_WUMN01000007.1, read as the reverse complement.
TTCGCGCACGGCCACAGATATTATGCGAAGCAGGTCAAAATCACCATTATCTATAGAAAGTAGTAAGCCTTTAGAGAGTAGGAAGTCACCCACCAGTACGGCTATTTTGTTTTTCCACAATGCATTTACGGAGAAAAATCCGCGGCGGCGGTTGCTGTCATCTACCACATCGTCGTGCACAAGGGTAGCAGTATGTATAAGTTCTATTACGGCTGCGCCACGGTAGGTACGTTCGTTTACTGTGCCGTTGCTTACCATTTTTGCAGTAAGAAAAACGAACATAGGTCGCATTTGTTTGCCCTTGCGGTTTACAATATAATGCGTTATACGGTTAAGCAGAGCCACTTTGCTGGACATCGAGTCGCGAAACTTTTTTTCAAAAAGTTCCATTTCATCAGCTATGGGCTGTTTTATTTGCTCAACTATCTTCATGCGCATCAAAGATAGCAAAACACTTTAGAGTTATAAAGCACCGAATGTAATAAAGTTGAAGGCTGTAAAGTTAAAAGTTGGATACCTTGCAGTGCAATTCTTAATTAAATTAACTAACTGCCTCGTTCTTATTAGCCAGCTGCCCACAGGCCGCATCTATATCTTTACCACGGCTGCGACGCACTTTAACCACAATATCGGCACGCTCAAGAGCTTTAATGTAGGCGTTTATTGTGGCTTCATCGGCCTGTTGAAACTCGCCATCGTCTATTGGGTTATATTCTATAAGGTTTACTTTGCATGGCGCGTATTTGCAAAAGCGCACCAGGGCATCTATATCTTCTTTACGGTCATTAATTCCTTTCCAAACCACATATTCATAGGTTATGCGGCTTTTGGTCTTGGCATACCAATATTGTAAAGACTCTTTAAGATCGGCAAGCGGAAAGTTGGTACTGAACGGCATAATTTTAGACCTTACCTCATCTATCGCCGAATGCAATGATACTGCCAGTTTAAACTTAACCTCATCATCGGCCAGTTTTTTTATCATTTTGGGCAAACCCGACGTAGATACGGTAATCCTTTTAGGGCTCATGCCCAACCCTTCCGGCGATGTTATCTTTTCTATAGCCTTGATTACATTATTATAGTTCATGAGCGGTTCGCCCATGCCCATAAACACAATATTGCTAAGCGGACGGTTATGGTATAAACGGCTCTCGCTGTCTATGGCTGCCACCTGGTCGTAAATTTCATCCGGATTAAGGTTACGCATCCGTTTTAGCCTTGCCGTAGCGCAAAAATTACAGTCAAGACTGCAACCCACCTGGCTGCTCACGCAGGCAGTAGTACGAGTTTCGGTAGGAATAAGCACACTTTCTACCACAAGGCCATCATGCAAACGCACGGCATTCTTTACGGTGCCGTCACTGCTTTGCTGCATTTGGTCTACATGAATGTGGTTTATTACAAAATTGTCCTGTAGCATTTGGCGGGTGGTTTTGCCAATACTTGTCATATCATCAAAAGTATGCACGCGTTTGTTCCACAGCCATTCATATACCTGATTGCCTCTAAACGCTTTATCGCCATGTGCCACAAAAAAATCGCGAAGCTGCTCTTTTGTTAGCGCCCTTATATCTTTCTTCTCCGTTTGCATGCTGCAAAGGTAGTAACTATTTGCTAATTTGATAATATGTTGATTTGGCTATTTGTGTTTGTGATAGTTATACCAATATCAATATAATTTAGCCTGAGTGCTTTTTCACGCAAAGTCGCAGAGGCGCAAAGCTGCATACTGATTACTACTGCTTTTGAGCGACTGTAAGGCGCAAAGTTTTGCGACTTACAGTCGCTTGGATTGCCTTAATAAGTTTCTCGCTTTGCACCTCTGCGACTTAGCGTGAAAATAAGTATAATAACCAATTATGCTTTTAGTAATATATTGATTTGGCTATTCATTAATTCAGTTATTTGTGTTTGTGATAGTCATAAAAAACAAAAAAAGCCCCACAGTAAAATACTGCAGGGCCTTGGGGAATTATAAAAACCTTATTATTCCTTAACTAATTTAAATGTAGCTTCTTTTCCTGTTGATTGTTCTGTCACCTTAAGCATATATACTCCATTAGCGGCATTGCTTATGTTTATGGTGCTGCCATTGGTCATTTTTCCACTGTTTATTTTTTGCCCCATAACATTGTACATCTGATAGTCCAGATTTTGATATGCCCCAGCTACTGTTATGTTATATATACCTGCAGATGGGTTAGGGTATATTTTTACAGCATTTTTAAAAGCACTGTTTTTTACCGCTGCGGTTTCTTCAAGCTTAAACTTTACCGTTACAGATGACCCAAATTCGCCACCTTCAAAAATCACATCTCCGGCCTCGGTTATAAGGCTAAAATTTCCTTCACCATATTCGCAGCAAATACCGTCTCCTGCATCATCGTTCATAGTAAAGATATAGCATCCTGCTGTAAGCTCAAAGGTTTGGTTATCGGTTACCGGGTTAAAAGACCAGTAAATATCCTGATCATACAATACTGTGCCTGCCTCATCAGTTATTTGCCATGATGTTTCGTAAGGATAATCATCCGAAACAAAATCGAACACCACATTGCCTACAGTATAAACCGGAACCTCCTCTACTTCGAAATCCTTTGTTGCTGTATTATTGTTCTCAAAATCATCCGTACCGTTGTTTGGGTTGGTTACTGTAAAGGTAAAGTTGTTTTGTCCCGTTATGCCTTCCAGCACATCAAGCTGTATGTCTTCATATTCATTAGTAGCAAGATTACCCGCCCAGTCAATTACAACAGGCTCAGCGTTGTTAAGCACATAGCTCAGCGTTGCTGTTGTAAGTGTGTTTGTACCCCTGTTATTCAAACGTAAAACCGGTGCTACAGTATGGCCGCAAACATCCTGCCCCAATGTGCTTATAACCGCCCTAGCATCGAGTGCATAAACCTCTACAGGAGGGTAATATTCAAGTGTCATAGCACCGGTGTTCAATGGATCAAGCCAGTCGCTAAGCCTTGTAGCCGCCGTTGTACCTGCACTCCATGATACATCAAAACGCCCATAAACATCATATTGTCCGTTATCTGTAGTGCCTGTACAGGCCGAATTACCTCCATATAGTTGCCCACGCAGATAGCCAAAATTATCATATATCGGAGAGCCTGACGAACCTCCTTCAGTAACCCCTATATCCCAGTCTTCTATACGCCACATATTTTCTTCGGTTGTAAGTGGACCATAATCACGGCAGGCCTTCATGATATCTCCGGCCGGGTGGTGTATCCCAAAAACCGACTCAGGTGCGGTGCTGCTCCTGTCCCATCCTGCAAATATCAAATCCCACTCCGAAGGAATGTCGGCAGTTATTTCCACTAGGCAGAAATCACTTTCGGTACGCCTTGCGCGCAATGTAGCACCACTAAGCGTTTGATAATAATCAGGTGCATTAGTAGTACTGTCCTGTGTACCTGCACAAACCGGGTTAGGACTTATCCAGTTAAACCTAAATGCCCATTGGGCAGGATCGCTGTAGCAATGGTTTGCGGTTAAAAAATAAGGTGTTCCGTCGTTGGCTGTATTGTTTACTAGGCCTCCGCTGCAAAAGCTTGAATTGTTGGTAATAATTAGCCCAACCGCTTTTTTATTAATTTCCTTAAACTGCTCTATATCATCTATAAAACAATCCACGTCTACGTTACAATCACCACTGCCATTCAGGTCGTCGTCCGGTGCTTTTGTAAGCCCTTCGTCCTGGGTGCGGTAGCCATGTACAACTTTAAATATTTCAAGTTTACCCTGTCCTGCCACAGCAGCAGGTTCAAAATACTCTATCCATATATCCTGGCCTTTTACAAGCCAGGTACCCAAAACCCTTTGCTCGTTGTTTTGGCGGGCATCATAAGCTCCAAGCAGGTCAGTATGGGCATTGTTGTATAAATATACTTTTGCACCGGCTGGCATGTAATAATCGCTGAATAAAAAGTTTAGAGTTTTAGCCCCTTCTGATTTATAGCGTATTCTCCATATCCTGTCTCCGCTTGGCAACGTGTGCCATTTGCCGCTATTGGTAAGATTATGGTCTACAAAAAACTCGTAGCCAAAACGCCACGGTATGTCTTTGCGGTTTTCGTTGGCTTTGTCTTCAGCCTGTAGTGCTGCAAGATCAAAAGCAGGCATTGTAATAGGCTTTACTGTTTCAAGATTTTCAATCTTCCAGCTCAGAGGTTTACCCTGATTGGTTACCTGTGCAAAACCCGAATAAAAACAGGCAAGCAGCAGTAGCGTAATTTTCAATTTCATTGTATAAAGTTTAGGTTTTGTAAAAGTAATTTTTTTAATTACACTATAACACATTGGTTATTTTAATATTAAGCTTTTTACCTATAAAAAAGGTTTGTTTACCTTTGCCTAAAATATAGTTTATGCATTTTATATCGGAAGAGCTTGAAGATTATGCCGCTAACCACAGTGAGAACGAACCTGCGCTGCTTGCTGCACTAAATCGTGAAACCCACCAAAAAATATTGCAGCCGCGCATGCTTAGCGGACATTTTCAGGGCAGGGTGCTTAGCATGATAGCCAAGCTTGTTAATCCAAATCACATACTCGAAATTGGCACTTTTACAGGCTATGCCACCCTTTGTCTTGCCGAAGGTTTACAGGCAGGCGGAACTCTTGACACCATCGACAATAATGAGGAACTGTATGATTTTCAGAAGAAGTATTTTCACCTTTCGCAATGGAGTGGGCAAATAACCCAGCACCTTGGAAATGCCATTGACATTATACCTGCACTGAACAAAAAATTTGACCTTGTTTTTATTGACGCCGATAAGGAAAACTATATTAACTACTTTAATATAATTGTGCCGCTAATGAATAAAGGCGGAATTATATTAAGCGATAATGTTTTATGGAGTGGTAAGATCTTAGAGCCCGTAAAACCAAACGACCGCAGCACCAAAATTTTGCTTGAATACAACAAACTGCTTAAGGAAGACCCACGCGTAGAAACTGTATTGTTACCCATTAGAGACGGGCTTACAGTCAGCAGAGTACTATAAATTTATTGTTGCAGAAAGTTATATCGGTCACGCAGGTATTTGTAAAGCAAAAATATAACCCATCCGGTTAAAAGGCCATATAAATATCCGCAAAGGATATCGCCAGGATAGTGCAGCCCAAGATAAATACGGCTGTAGCCAAATATAAAAGGCCATAAAAAAAACAAACCTATATACTTTACATATGGCTTAAGTATGTTGTAAGCCAAAAAAGTAACCGCCATAGAGTTTGAAGCATGCCCCGATACAAAACTGAATGAAATACGTCTTTGCACTGCCCTTATTACATCGGCAATTTCGGGGTTATTGCACGGGCGGGGGCGCTTTACAAGAAATTTGATAAGATTAGTAGTTTGGTCTGTAAATAAAATTACAAGGGCAACCATGCCCAATACTAAAAAAGCATGTTTTTTGCCTAACTTTTTAAAGGCATAATAAACCACAACGGCAAAAACAGGTATCCAGTAATAAAACCTTGTAATCATTTCCCAAAACGGGTCGAATGTTTGGGAGCCAAGGCTGTTGAAGTAAACAAAAATATCAGTATCTAATTGCTGCAGTTTTTCGAGCATGCTATCTTATGCGTTTTATGGGTCCGGACATATCTTCTATATCTTCCTTTACTTTATCTATCTCGGCGCGGATATCATTTTGAGGACCCTCATTGCCAATTTCTGTAAAGGTTTTTTTCAGTCCGTCTAAGTCGGCACTGTTATGTATTTCGCTTTTAATTTCGTTAGTAGCGTTCTTTAGCTGTTGCATGCCTTTTGCAAGGCCGCGGGCTATTTCAGGTATTTTATCCGATCCAAAAAGCATCAGTACCACAAGTATAATCAGAAAAAACTCTCCGCCTCCTATTCCAAACATAGCTGTAAACTTTTAAAATACAAATGTAATTATAATTACGTTTTGATAGAGGTTATGGATGTTGATTTGGCTAAATTCCGGGTTATTTAACTTTAGGACGACTGCTAAAGCGGCTTCTTCGATGGATTGCGCCATGTATTGAATACTGAAAAAACTATTATTGCATTCCCTGTAAACTGATATACCACAACAAAAGGGAATTTAGAAACAATTGCTTCTCTATACGGAGATCTTTTAATTTGATAGTGCTCTGGATTAACAGTAATATCTGTAATAGTTGACTCTATATATTTTAAGAATCTTATTCCAAGATCTTTATTGAGTTCTGAATAATAGTAATATGATTCGAAGATGTCTAAACGAGCTTCTTCTTTGATTTCAAGAGTGTAGCCCTTTTTTTTCACCTAATAGATCTTTTTTTATTTCTTCCCATGTAAAAGATTTGCTTTCTCCCTTTTCGTGCCTTTCTCTCCGCTCATCAAGCATTGCATAAAAAGACTCATCACCTGTGAATTGTTGCTGTTCTTCTTCAAGAATGGCACGCACCCTGCTTAAAACACTCTCTTTAGATGTGTGTATGAGCATTTCTATTAATTCTAATTTTGACACTTCAATATCCATAGCCTGATAATTTGATATAAAGATATTAAAATACTAAACGCGGCAATATCCTTTTTATTTAAAAAATATTGCCGCGTTTACGTAATGTTGAATGCTATTTCTACCTCTTGATCATCTTCTGTACACTTACTCCATACTCTGTCTGTACAGCAACATTATATATACCCACACTCAGATGGCTTACCTGAATATCGCTTGCCGATGCAGATCGTAATACCGTCCTGCCTGAAAAATCGGTTATGGTTACACCTTTAACTGCAGCATCGCCCGAAAAATGAAGCACATCAGCCACAGGGTTTGGTGCAATTGATACTTTGGCAGCAGAAAACTTATCCGTACCCATAGTTGCCGAATAAATTTCGTAGGTAGATGTGGTTTCATCTATGCCTGCAAGCGGCAGGTTAAGCGTAGTGGTCGTACTCCTGAAAACAGGATCAGTAGTCGACTGGCTGCTGTAATAAAGGTAAATGGTTTGGCTGGCAGTTCCTAAAGATATTGGTATAGGGCTTGCAGTAAAAGTAAGGCTTTGTGTTATTTTTAAACGTGTAACAGGTGTATTAGCAGGAATGCCGCCAATATTTGCCGAAAAAGTACCGTAGGCATCTACCGCTACTGTAGCAGTTCCTGTAAATGTTCCGGTGGCTCCCATACCTGTAAAAGTTCCTGCAACAGGATCTTCGTTATTATAGCCATAGCTTAAAGGAAACTGGCCTATAAAACCATTATTGGTGCTGTAGCTTAAAACCACATCAAAAAATGTTACACCTGTAATAGATGCCCCTGTTGAAGGAAGTGCCAAATAAATATCGTTAACTGTGTCCTGTCCTTCTAAAGTGCTTGTAGTGCGTACTACAGCAGTAGTATTAGGAAATTCGGCAGAGATATCCGGCAGTGTTTCCGTAACCGATGTACCGATAGAAACCAACGAATTGAAATCCCATGTTAGGTCAGGCCCAGCAGGGGTTTGGTTAATATCTGTAGTAGACATTACAACATCATAATGCGTTGCGGGAGCCAGCGGAGTATAAAACCCCGGTATTTCCTGAGCCACAACAGCGGCTGAGGCAACTAAAAAAGAAAAAAGTAATTTTGTTTTCATAAGCTATTTTTAATTAATTTCCTCAAAAATAGCAATTAAGCCCTAAAAAACCTTACCCTTATCATTAAAATTAGCTAAAATTTATATGATTATTTCTTAAAATCTTAGTCAAACTTGCTTTTTACAGTCTCTTTAGGCCATGTATTGTTACTAACATCTATATCAGCAGTTTGCAGCTTAGGATCTACCGTTATTTTTCTAACCGGCTTTTCTGTTGCAAACACACGGCTGGCTGTTTGGTTATTTTTTCTCCATATCTGTACCGGAAAGGTATAGGTTTGGGTAGTGCCGTCTTCAAAGGTAAGTTCGGCAATAATTGGCATCAGCATATCGCCCGGTTTATCAAAAGTTACCTCATAAAAATACTTTGGCTGTTTAAGTTTAGCACGTTCTTCTGCTGTAAATTTCTCATTTACATAATCGTTAAGCAACTTGACGTTATTTACTGCCAAAGGTTTTTTAAGGGCCGTATTAAAATCTGGACCTTCGCTAACCATATATACGAACGGACCTTTCTCTTCGCCAAAACGCCCCCTGCGAATATAAACATCTTTTGCATCTTTTGGCTGCGTTTCGGTAACATAATATTGCTTCACATCCGCTATACCAATATCTACATAATCGGTGCTGAAAAACCATCCACGCCAAAACCAGTCCAGGTCTACCGCACTGGCATCCTCCATAGTTCGAAAAAAATCATCGGGCGTTGGGTGTTTAAACATCCAGCGGTTGGAGTATGTTTTAAACGCATGGTCAAAAAGCTCATGCCCCATAATAATTTCCCGTAAAATATTCAAACCCGTTGCCGGCTTGCCATAAGCATTCGCCCCAAACTGATGTATAGATTCTGAGTTGGTCATTATCGGCTCTAAAAACTTCTGGTCGCCGCTCATGTAAGGCACTATCTTGGCGGCAGGCCCACGGCGCGACGGATAGTTAGGCTCATATTCCTGTTCGGTTAAATATTCTAAAAAGGTATTAAGTCCCTCATCCATCCAGGTCCATTGCCTTTCGTCAGAGTTTACTATCATCGGGAAGAATATATGCCCCACCTCATGAATAATTACACTGGTCATGCCATACTTAATTTGATCGCTTACAAAACCATTCTCGTCAGGGCGACCATAGTTCCAGCATATCATAGGATATTCCATGCCCTGATCTGCTGCAGAGACTGATACCGCTTTAGGATATGGATAATCGAACGTATATTTTGAATAGGTTTTTAGCGTATGCGCCACAATTTTGGTTGAGTTATCACCCCACAGCGGATTGCTCTCTTTAGGATACAGCGAAATAGCCATAGCCGTTTTTGTAGCAAGCTGCACCGCCATGGCATCATAAATAAACTTACGCGATGTCGAGAAACCAAAGTCCCTAACGTTTGTTGCCTTAAACTTCCACGTTTTCTTTTTGTCCGAAAATGCTTTTTCAGCAGCTTCAGCCTCCTGCTGAGTTACCACCACTACAGGTTTATCAAAAGTTTTAGTAGCCTGCTCATAGCGTTTTAGCTGTTCAGCCGTAAACACTTCTTTGCGGTTAAGCAGGTCGCCGGTGGCTTCCATAATGTGGTCAGCAGGTACGGTAATGTTCACCTCAAAATTGCCAAATGGCAGCGCGAACTCTCCCGCGCCCCAAAACTGCATGTTCTGCCACCCCTCCACATCGTTATATACTGCCATGCGCGGATAAAACTGTGCTATTACATACAGGTTGTTATTGTCTTTATCAAAATGTTCATAGCCAGACCTGCCACCTATAACCTGGTAATTGTTAATATTATACCACCACTTTATTGAGAACACTATTTTTTCTCCATGCTTTAGCGGCTTAGGCAAATCAATACGCATCATGGTTTGGTTAACAGTGTAGTTCATAGCCTTGCCAGAAGCATCTTTTACATATTCCAGTTTAAAACCACCATCAAACTCCTGCTCCATGTAGCGGCGTGCAAAACCTTCTGCCTTGTAGGCAGCATCCATTTTCTGGCTCTCTACCAATTTCGATTTAGAATCGGCAGCATGCTGGTTTTGGTCTAACTGTACCCATAGGTAATCAAGGCTTTCGGGCGCGTTGTTGTGGTAAGTAATGGTTTCTGTACCATAAAGTTTGGTATTCTTATCGTCTATCTCAACATCAATTTTATAGTCGGCCTGTTGTTGGTAGTAAGCAGGTCCGGGTGCCCCCGATGCCGTGCGGAACATATTTGGCGTAGCCAACAAATCGTACATCTGGCTAAAAGGGTTGTTATCTTTATGGCCGGGTTCGCGTTTTGCAGCAGGGGTTGTGGGCGTTGTTTGTGCTATGCCCTGAAATGCAATTGCTATGACCGATAGTGTGCAGAGTAACTTTTTCATACGCTTAAAAATCTAAAGTTCCCGTAGGGGTATCTACTGTAAGCAGCAGGCTTTTTTTAGTGCCGTTTACCTGGGTGTGAATTATATTTTGCTGTTCGCTGTGGGCTTCAAACAAAAATGTGTTATCTACCTGTAACGATTTTATGCTTTCGGGTGCCGAAACGGTAAAATAGCACAGTAGTACGTCGTCTTCCGTTTCGCGCATTTTGTAGGTTAATGCAAAAGCTTTACCGTTTACCTTTAAGTGCATTTTTTCGGCAAAGTATTTTTTCAGGTATTCTGTAGTTTCGGGTATTTCTTTAGTGGTGCACAGGTATAATTTTTTGCCGTATTTTTTAGAGAGCGCAGCATCAAGGTCGTCTATAAAAACGCGCGATGTTATTTGCAACTGTTTTTTTGCCGGAGCATACTCTATTTGGAAAACCGCCACGTAGAATTTGTGTACCCCTGCCGAAGTGAGGGCAAGCAACGCAATAAAGAGGAATATGTTGCGGGTTAGGGTTTTCATTTCCCAAAAATAGAAAACAAAATTGGTTTTATATAATACTAACAGTATTAATGGATGATTTTACAACACGCTTGTTTTCACGTGTCGTCATTGCGAGTTTTTAAATCCCGGGACTCTGAAGGTGAAATGACATTGAGCTGTTAATTCAAAATGGAATATTGGTTACGCTATTTTTACCGCAAGGCGCACAAGGTTTTTCACAAAGATCACGGGGAATTACGCTTCGCTTTTAGGTTCACAAGGCTAAGCCTGCCAGAAATATGCATAAAGCCTTGTGAACTTTGTAAGGCAACTTGTTGTCCGCTGTGTACATTATTCACAACTGTGTGTTCATAGTGAAAAACCTTGTGCGCCTTGTGGTAAAATTAACCCTGTCAGATTCAACTCATATAATATGTCGTGGATAGCGTAGTGCAACAGAGTGAAGCAATCTTTTCTGAATCAGATTGCTTCGTCGTTCCTCCTCGCAATGACGGCATGTAAAAAATTATCTGTTCAGAAGTAAGACGCAATGCATTGCGTCTCTACCCATGCACAGCGCCCGTTTTACCATAACTCTGTATCAGTTCCCCCTCATATTCCAGCCATTCTGCCCAGCGTTTCTCTACATCCACATCGGTGGCATACTTGCGCGCAAAGTTTAAAAAAGTAGTGTAGTGTGTGGCTTCGCTAACCATAAGGTCGTAGTAAAACTTAGCCAGTTCTTTATCGCTTATGTTTTGATACAGTACCCTGAAACGTTCGCAACTGCGGGCCTCAATCATGGCAGCAAAGAGCAACCTGTCTATAAACGATTCGTTACGGCTACAGTTCTTTTTGGCAAACTTAACCAGCTGGCTCACATAATCGTCTTTCTTTTCGCGACCTAAACTGTACCCGCGCTGCTTAATGATCTCTACCACCATATTGAAATGCTCCATCTCTTCAATAGCAATTTCGGCCATTTTTTGTACCAGCTCTATATGTTCGCTATTGTTTGTAATAAGGTAAAGAGCATTGGCCGCTGCCTTTTGCTCACACCAGGCATGGTCAGTAAGAATTTCTTCGAGGTTACTTTCGGCAATATTGGCCCAACGTGGGTCGGTCAGCAGTTTTAGTCCAAGCATGGCATGAAATTTTGTGCTAATTTAGGTAAAACCCAAAAACGTTGCAATCCAGTCCCGGATTAAGAAAAGAACACAGAAAACATTTTAACGCATGCTATTGAACATGTGTCCAAAAAATGATTATTTTTGATATAATACAGATATTACATTATGGACATTTCTGCACAAATTAAAGATGACCTTATTTCGAGAATTAAAAATTCTGATAATCTGGATTTTTTAAGGACGCTTCAAACCCTATTTGATGCTTCTGAGCAGTCTTTATTTTCGTTAAGCAACCAACAGAAAGACTCGATTGAGGAAGGCAGAGAGCAAATCAGGAATGGACGTTTTCACACTAACGAATCTGTACTATCCGAAATGAAGGAATGGCTATCAAAGAAATAGTATGGTCTGAATTGGCTAAAGCCGAGTTTGCCAATGTGCTTGAATTTTATTTATTTCGGAATGGAAATGCCAATTACAGTCAAAACTTACTTACGGAAGTAGAAGAACTTCTGAATATTTTAAGCCAGAATGAACTAATAGGCAGGCTCACCCAAAATAAAATTACCCGTGTAATTCCAATACAATACTATCTGCTGTTTTATGAGATAAACAACAACAGGATAGAGATCGTATCATTTTGGGACAATAGACAGGATCCTGAAAAGAATAAGATTATTTTTTAGTCTAAATTGCTGCGCTTCGGTCGAAATAGAAGAGCTAAACTCTCGTTCCTAATTCCCTCATAACCCTTACAAAATTTTCAACAACCTCATCCCTTTTATTACCTAATCCGGCACGGCTAATCCATTTACCGCCCACTATGGTTCCGGCAATGTCGCTAACATCGGCCGTGTACACAAAGGTATTGCAAAGGTTTTGCAACGACGCAGTTGCTACCAGTGGCGATGTTGCCTTTAGTACCACAGCATCAAACGGCTGGCCTGCAGCAAAGAACTGTTCATGAGGCGCGCCCATGGCTTTACGCCCTGCCTGCCATGCCATTTTAAGGGCATTAAAACCACTGTTTCCCTTTTGTGGCTGCACAAATGTGGTACGCTTATGCGAAATTAAACGTTGCCCGTAATCTAAAATACGTAACTCTTCGAGTGGGTTGAGCCCCACATGGCTATCAGTGCCAATACTCCAGTTCCCTTTATGGTTCTTATAGTCTTCAAAGCTAAAAAGCCCATCGCCAAGATTACCCTCTGTACTTGGGCACAGCACTACGTTAGCACCGCTTTTGGCAATGCCTTTTACTTCGCTTTCATCTAAATGGGTAGCATGTACCAAATGATAGTTTTCATTAACGCTACAGTTATCCAGCAGCCATTGCACCGGGCGTTTTCCATGATAAGCAAGGCAGTCTTCTATTTCTTTTAACTGTTCTGATACATGAATGTGGAACGGCCTGCTGCCATCGAGCGCATTGCAAACGGCAACAACATCCTGCGGCTTTACCGCACGTAATGAGTGTATGCCTATACCCACCGTGGCATTATCATAAGCTTTGGCAGTTTCAACAGTGCTATCGAGCAGTTTATAATAATCTTCTATAGTTGCAGATATAAATCGCTTTTGGCGTTCTACAGGTTCCTGCCCAAAACCTCCCTGCTGATAGAACATAGGCACAAGCGTTATACGGATGCCTGCCGTTTTAGCGGCAGCCATTAGTCGCTCTCCCATTTCGGCAAGATTAGCGTAAGGCTTTCCGTCTTTATCGTGGTGCAGGTAATGAAATTCTGCCACAGCAGTATAGCCATGGCGTGCCATTTCGGTGTACAACATTGTTGCAACAGCTTCCATTTGCTCAGGAGAGAGCGTTAAAGCCAGGCCATACATGGCATTGCGCCAGCTCCAAAAATCGTCGGCCAAATCTGTGTCCGTGTGTAGCTCTGCCAAACCCGCCATAGCATACTGAAAAGCATGCGAGTGGGCATTCTGGAAACCCGGCAATGCGTACCCATTTACATATTCGCCCTCATGATTTTCGCTTTCGTTGATTGAAAGAATATTACCCAAAAAATCGAGCTTTACAACAGCATTTTGTATCCAACCCTCTTCGGTAAGCAGGGCTTTAAAAGTATAGGTAGTGGCAGCCATTATGCCTGTAGGGTTTTTATAAGTTGTTCAAAAACAGTTTTAAGTATCTGCCTGATCTGTGCGGCATTCTGTTCGTCATACTTCGTTTCGGAGGCATCCATATAATTGGTCTTCGCCATTTCAAGCTGTAACGCGTGTATGTTGCTTTCGGGTTTGCCAAAACTGCGGGTAATCTGTCCGCCCTTAAACGGATGGTTGTGTTCGGCCTTAAACCTGTCGTTTTGTAATGCTTCCCATGCAGTGTTGATTATTTCTTCCGAAGCCGATTTGCCATCGTTATCGCCCAATATCAAATCAGGGAATGCCTCCTCCTGAATACCGGGCACCACTTTGCGAATAGAGTGTGCATCGAACAGCAGTGCCTTTCCAAACTCAGTTTTGGTTTGTTCCAGTAACTTTTCTATCTGCTCATGATATTCTATGTAGTATTTATGAACACGCTCGGCAATTTCATGCTCATCCGGCTCACCTGATTGGTACAACGGCTCACCGTTAAAGTTGGTTAGCGGCACCAGTCCGGTAATTACACGACCATCGGTATACAGCGGCTTGCTTTCGGGGTCGCGGTTCAGGTCAATTACCCATCGGCTATAGTTTGCCTTAATAACGGTTATGCCTAACGAAGGGGCAAAATCATATAGTTTATCAATATACCAATCGGTATCATCCGGGTTTTGTACTTTGTCAGAATGCAGGCGGGTAGCAATTTCCTCAGGAAAATAAGTACCTGCGTGCGGCACACTCAATATAATGGGAACTTTTGTTGCAGTAGGTTGTGTAATGTGGAATAATTCCATAACGATCGGTATATTTTTTTGCGTACTAACAAAGATACATATTTTAGAGTTTATGTTTTACTGTATTGCCCAACGAAGACACAGCTTAAAAAGTTAGCTGCACTTTATTAAATATGCTTAAAAACTATTGCTTTATGTAACTTTGCACAAACAACACAACAACGCTATGCATTTGCAAGACACGGTTAAAATACTTCACATAGACAGCAACCACCCTATATTGTGGAATACTTTGGAAGAAGCAGGCTTTAGCAACGAGGCCGACTATAAATCGACCAAAGAAGAGGTGGAAGCCAAAATACACAACTACAGCGGTGTTGTAATTCGCAGCCGCTTTAAAATAGACAAACAGTTTATAGACGCTGCCAACAACCTAAAGTTTATTGCGCGTGTTGGTGCCGGGCTGGAAAGTATTGATACCGAATATGCCGAAAGCAAAGGCATTGCCCTTATTGCCGCACCAGAGGGCAACCGCAATGCTGTGGGCGAACAGGCCTTGGGCATGCTGCTGTCTTTGTTTAACAACCTGAACCGTGCCGACAGGCAAATTCGCAATGGCGAGTGGATTCGGGAAGGCAACCGTGGGCATGAACTGGATGGAAAAACCGTTGGGCTTATTGGATATGGCAACATGGGTAAATCGTTTGCCAAAAAGCTGCGCGGGTTTGATGTAGAAGTGTTGTGCTATGACATTAAACCTTTTGTAGGCGATGCCAATGCTAAGCAGGTTTCGCTGGAGGAGTTACAGGCAAAAGCTGATGTACTGAGCCTGCACACCCCCAGCACCCCGGAAACCGACACTATGGTAAATGCTGATTTTATAGACGCTTTTGCAAAACCCTTTTGGCTGATAAATACTGCACGCGGTAAAGCTGTTGTTACCAGCGCGCTGGCCGATGCCCTGCAAAACAAAAAGGTATTGGGCGCAGCACTCGATGTGCTGGAATATGAAAAATCATCTTTTGAACATTTGTTTACCGATGAAAATTTGCCACCCGCTTTTGAATATTTACTGGGAGCAGATAATGTATTGCTGTCTCCACATATTGCAGGCTGGACGTTTGAGAGCCATATAAGACTGGCAGAGGTTATTACAGATAAAATTAAAGCTCTTTATTTTGGCAACGCCACCCATACAGAACAGCAAGCAGGCGTTATAGGCATAGGCGGAATATTTTTTAAAGCCAAAGACCCCGTGGCACTGCGCAACTGGTACAAACAATACCTTGGTCTTGCTACTGATGATTATGGCTGCACTTTTTGGTGGAAAGATAACAATGGAAATGCTGCCTCTACACAATGGTCTCCGTTTAAAGAAGATACTTCTTATTTTAACCCATCGCAAAAAGAGTTTATGCAAAACTTTAGGGTGCACAACCTCGACGGCCTTTTGCTTAAGCTTAAAAACGAAGGTGTTACTATTATTGGAGAGCCTGAGACCTACGATTACGGCAAATTTGGCTGGATCATCGACCCGGAGGGTAATAAAATAGAACTGTGGCAACCCAACGACAGGGCTTTTTTGTAGGCTCCATTTGTAATATTATTCAGGTGGTTGTGTCTTAAAATTTTCATAAAGAATTTTATGGTATATTAGCCTGATTAAGTATTTTTACAATGGCCGCTACCAAACACTTATATACTATAGCATTATATTTTCTGGCTGCGCTGCTTGCCGTGCAGGCGCAAAGCCATAAAGTGCTTTTGGAGCGTTTGAGCAAACAAAGCCCCGGAACCGAAAGGGTAACCACTTTATTAGACCTTGGCAATTATTATATCTATAAAGCAGCCGATATCAAGACCGACCTGGACAGCGCCTACATTTTTACACAACAGGCCGAACAGGAAAGCAAACAGCTAAAATATACTTACGGGAGCTGCCGAAGCCTTGCCCTGTATGCCCGCATTTATGGAGCACAAAAAGACAAGGCTAAAAGCAACAGCTATGCCAACAAGGCTTTACAGGTGGCACTTGCCCACAACTATCAGGATATTGCAGGCGAGGCTTACCAAGAGCTGTATGCACAATGCAATTATTACGAAGAGCTTACCAAAAAAATGCTTTATCTGGATAAAGCTATTGCTGCTTATCGCAAAAAGAGCAGCAAACTGCAACTTGCCGATATACTTACCATTGCAGCCGAAGATTACAACTATATGGGCGACAAAGACAAGCCCATGGCTTTTATTAATGAGTCGCTGGCACTTTATAAAAGCATAGGTCATAAAGATATGGTAAATGCCTACCGTGTGGCAGGAAGCCTGTATGCATCGAGGGGTGATTACAAAAAATCGGTGCAGTACTTACTGCAGGCTGTTAAGGCTGCCGAAGACATGCAAAACATAGACGAGCTGCTAAGCTACATTTACAACCAGCTTGCAGCCAACTACCACCACTTAAAAGATAATGCACTTTCTGATAAATACCTTAAAATATCACTCGACTATGCCTTAAAAGCCGGTAATACCGAGATGGTTTACACAGCCACAAACAACATTGTTTACAGTCTTATAAACCTTGCAAAATACAAGGAGGCAGAAAAGTTTTTAAAGCGCATTTACGGGCTGCACAAACCCACGAACCCAGTAGACATTCTGACGGTTAAAGACTGTTTTTTAACCATCTATGCAAGGCTGCACCAATTTGACCGGGCAGAGGCATACAGCCGAGAAATTGTGAACCTTATTAATGCAAAAGGTACTTCTATGCCACCGCAAAGCCTGTATAATGCCTATGCTTCTTTGTGCAATTTTTATGTAGAGAAAGGCGATTATGGCACCGCCCGAAAATACCTCAACACCAACCTGATCGATATTGAAAAACGCAGTTTTACGTCAAGAAAAAGAATATACCAACTGGCTTATAAAATAGATTCAGCACAGGGCAACTTAGCACAGGCTATTACCTATCTTAAAAAAATAAAGACCGTAGACGACTCTATTTTTAACATCGAAAAGAACAAGGAGATAAGCCAACTTCAAATTTCGTATGAAACCGAAAAGAAAGATAAAGACATACTGCTTTTGAATAAAGAAAAAGAACTTCAAAAACAAAATATAGAAAAAGCGGGCATACAAAAAAATATTGCCCTTACCGGAGGGCTTATTGCCATTTTGGCTGCCATTGCCATTTTTTATGCCTACCGCAACAAACTAAAACTAACCAACCTGCTTCAAAAACAAAAAATAGAGATTACAGATAAAAATGAAAAGCTCAACAAGCTGGTAGACGAAAAAGAATGGCTGTTGAAAGAAATTCACCACCGCGTGAAAAATAACCTGCAGGTAGTAATGAGCCTGCTAAACACCCAAAGTGCCTACCTGACAGACGAAGCTGCACGCACGGCCATAACCGACAGTCAGCGACGTGTGCACTCTATTGCGCTTATACACCAACAGCTTTATAAATCAGATGATGTAAGTGCTATAAAACTGTACCGATATATAAGCGACCTTGTATCGTATTTAAAAGACACCTATGACAGAAGCCTGATAAAGTTTGATATAAACGTAGATGATATAGAACTAAATATTGCCCTGACCATGCCCATAGGGCTTATACTTAATGAAGCTATTACAAATTCGTTTAAGTATGCCTTTAATGCAGGTGAAAAAGGAAACATAAGAATATCGTTGTGCAGGCAGGACAATGGGCTTTATGAGCTATTAATAGCAGACAACGGGCGCGGCCTGCCCCCCGATTTTGATGTGCACAATTGCAACTCTCTTGGCATGGATTTGCTAAGTGGCCTTAGCGGCGACATTAACGGCGAATTTAAAATTTACAGTAACGGCGGTACAATTATACAAATAGTATTTGATGCCGATGTGACGGCTTAAATCTTTTAAAACATTAATTACTCTTTATAAGGAAACAGTTTTAAAAAAGCTTCATAAATACTGCGGTGCAAAATGGTAGCATGGTTATCTAAAGGCATGGGCAAATAATCTAATTTTAAGTTTTTCCTCGTCAGGCTGTTTAAAACATCATACAGTTCCTTGGCGTCTTTTTGCATTACTTTGTGTTCCTGTTTGCCAACAGATATGTAAACATACCTATTAGTATCAGGCTGTCCGGCTACTATCTTTTTGGCATCTTTCAGCAGGCTCTCGTTGTCCCACCACAGGCTTGGGCTTACAATTAAATAATGAGAGAACAGATCAGGTTTTTTAAGCAATATCTCTGTTGCCAGTAAGCCGCCTAAAGACTGCCCTATTATATATTTTGTCTCTGTGGTTTTATAATTGTTTTGTATAAAAGGCAGCAATTCTGTTTCTATAAACTTTATAAAAACGTCCGAATGCCCTGTTGTAGGATAACTTTCCTTCAGGTCTTTTAAATCGGTATGAAAAGTAAAATCACGTTTGCGGTCTATATTGGCAATGCCCACCACTATGGTTTCGGGCATGCTAAGCTGCATGGTGAAAAATTGCACCAAGCCAACTATATGTAAAAAATCTTCGGTAATGGTTCCGTCTAAAAGGTAGATAACCGGATAGGCTTTTTCTTTACTGTAATTTTGCGGCAGATAGATATTAAGCGTTCGCTCTTCGTTAAGCACTGCCGATTTCAATGTGCGCACCTCACCAATATTCAACGGTTTAACATCTGTAGTTTGAGATTGTGCATATACAGTAGTAAACAAATATATAAATAATAACAGTCGGAAAAATTTCATTGCAATAAATAATTTAAAACAGCGAAGCAAGGTAAAACATTTGAAAAAACTACAACACGTTAAAAAAGTTTTATTTTGCTGCAATTGATGGCATGCGCCTACTTCTTGTTTATCAAAGTGTTTATGGATTCACTTAAGATTGTAACGGCTTGTTCCATTTCATTACTATCAAGATGCCCAAACCCTAATCGTGTTGCAATAAGATCCTTACTTTGATATAAAATATATTTTGGCAGGAATAACCCACGAGAAGCACATTCTTTCTGTAGGCTAATCAAATTAAAACTGTCCTGCCACTCTACCCAAACGGCAAGTCCACGTACCGGAACCTTAAATTTTATTCTGCCTTTTAGTTTATCTGCCAACAGTTTTATAAAATAATCCCTGCGTTCCCTGTACAGTTTTATATTTTTTTTAGAAAGCCTGTGCACCTCCCCTTCCTTAATCCATTCGGCAATTACCTGTTCTTTAACAACATCGGTTCCGTGTTCCATTATGCTTAGGTGCTTTCGCAATTCTGCAATAAAATCGGCAGGAGCTGCCACAAAACCATAGCCAAACCCGGGAGGAAGCGACCGGGCGAATGAGCCTACATATACTACTCTACTGTTAGTATCAAAAGCCGCCAGGGGCAATATCGGGTTATTATCATAATGGAAATCGAAATCATAATCATCCTCTATAATTACAAAACCATAGCGGTTGGCAAGCGCAAGTATTTCCATTCTTCTTTTGGCACTAAGTGCAGCTGTGGTAGGGTAATGATAGCCCGAAGTAAGATAGAGTGCCTTTATGTTATTTTCTGCGCACACCTTTTTAAGTTTAGCCGTATTGATCCCGTTGCTGTCTGCCGGAACTGTAATAATCTGCGCCCCGGCATCTAACAATGTCATATTAGACCTGTAATAACCCGGTGCGGCAATTACCACTTTATCTCCCTGATTAAGTAATAATTTAGCCACTAAATACAAACTAATTTCATGGCTGTTGGCAGTAATAAGATTGGAAGCCGATATCCTTAAGCCCCTTGTAAGGTTTAAATAATTGGAAAAATGCAGTTTAAAATTTTCATGAGAAAATGTCGCATTATGTTGCACTGATGCCACGTGGGCATGTTTCTTTAGTTTAGACACATACAGCCTTGCAATGGCAGTTGTTTGTAAAAACCTTACATCGGGCAGGCCATCGTTAAAAGTGTAGGGCATTGTGCTTGCCTCTTCGGTATCTTCAAGTATAACCGATCGCTTAAACGTAAAACCTGTGCTTGCTTTTTCAACCTTTGTATTTATGGTTTCTGCCCTTGTTCCCTTGTGTACCTGAGAAAGTATAAAAGTGCCTTTATTGGGCAGTATTTCTATCCACCCCTGTGCCTGCAGGTCTTCAAATGCTTTTATCAGTGTATTTCGGTTAACCAATAAGAGTTCGCATAAAATACGGGTTCCGGGCAGCTTTGTACCTTCGGGCAACAGGCCTAACTGTATGGCTTTAATAAACTCGAATACAATTTGCAGGTACAGGGCTGTTGGCTCCTCCGGCTTAAGGATAATAAAACTTTTAAAAGGAATTTTAACCGGACTACTCATTATTATAAAACTGGTATAGTTTAGTGGTACGGCAAGGTAGTACATTTGGCAAAAATTTCAGACAATGAAAAAAATTTATTTTGCTGCACTGTTATTGTTTGGTACAGGCCTGTATGCACAAACCGAAAAAGACAGTGTTACCGTTATTGACGAACTTATTATTAACGAAAACCGTTTTAGCACACCCATTTCCAAACAAAACAGGAATGTGTATGCTATAGATAAATCCGTTATCGAAAAACTGCCGGCAAGGTCTTTAAACGAGATACTGCAATATGCCAATGGAGTAGATCTAAGACAGAGAGGGCCTTTTGGCAGCCAGGCAGATATAAGCATAGACGGTGGTAGTTTTGAGCAAACCATTGTGCTTATAAACGGGGCTAAAATTATAGATTCGCAAACAGCACACAATATGCTGAACCTGCCCATACCGGCAGAAATTATTGAACGGATAGAAATAATAAGAGGCCCTGCGGCAAGAATATATGGCATTAACAGCCTTACAGGAGCCATCAATATTATTACCAAGAAACCAACCGACTCAGGTTTTTTGGTAAACACCTATGCAGGATCTAATTTCGAAAAAGATTCTGAAGGCAGTGGTGACACTTTTTATGGCAGGGGCATTCAGCTTGGTGGAGTTATAAGTAAAGAAAAACACCAGCATTCGGTCTTTGCATCGCACGATAAAAGCAACGGTTACCGATACAATACAGGCTTTGAAAATAATAAATTGTTTTACCAGGGCAATGTGCAGCTAAACAGCAGCAACGAAATTTTGGGGTCTTTTGGCTACATTAAAAACGGATTTGGAGCCAATGGCTTTTATGCCTCTCCTGGCGACAGGAATTCTGCCGAGGTTGTGCAAACCACCTTTGCCTCAGTACAGTCTAAACATCAACTATCAGACAAATGGTTTTTAGCACCACGCGTTAGTTACCGTTATAATTTTGACGATTACCGCTATTTTGGCAATGGCAATTTAAGCTCGGGCAGGAGTTTGCATTACACGAACTCTGTTGCCGCAGAAGTTAACACTACCTATAAAATGAACAGTGGCGAACTTGGCTTTGGAGCCGAAGCCAGGAATGAAGACATTAACTCTACAAGTATTGGCGAGCACAACCGCAACAATTTTGGTATGTATGCCGAATATCGTACCCGTTTTTTTGAGAAACTGAATGTAAATATTGGTACTTACATTAATTACAATTCTGATTATGACTGGCAGGTTTACCCGGGGCTGGATGTGGGATATGAAGTAACCGATGCCTTTAAAATTATAGGAAATGTTGGCACAAGCCAGCGTATACCGTCGTTTACCGACCTGTATTTAGACCAGCGCCCGGGCAATATTGGCAACCCAACGCTCGACTCTGAGAATGCTTTTCAGAGCGAATTGGGCTTTAAATATTTAAAAAAGAATTTTACGTTTAACGCCAATTATTTTTACCGAACGATAAGCAATTTTATAGACTGGACACGAACCGTTAGCAGCGAGCCATGGCAAAGCCAAAACTTTGGAGACTTGGTTACTAACGGAATAAATATGCGTGGCACATACAGCACAAATGTATCGGCTAATGCCAAACTAAACTTTATTTTGGGCTATACTTTTTTAGATTCAGAATTTAAAAATACCCCGTCAGATATTTATTCCAAATACCTTATCTCGTCATTAAAACATCAGGTAACAAATACTATTGACCTACAGTATAAAAAATTCTCGATACTGTTTGCTACCCGCTTTAATGAAAGAGCAACAGGCGCAACCTATTGGGTAAACGATTTCAGGATCAATCAGCAACTTAAAAAGTTTACGGTATTTTTAGACGCACAAAATATTTTTAATACTGCCTATTTCGAAGCGGGTTCCATTCCGCTGCCGTCAAGATGGTTTAGTGCCGGTGTAAAGTTTGTGAGCTTTTAAGTTTCTAAACATTATTAATGTATAAGAGGGTGACAGAATATATCTGTCACCCTCTTACACTTAATATCTCATACTGTAAATTAATACAAACAAAAAACCCGCTCCATTTTATATGAAGCGGGTTTGTAGTCTCGACAGGAATCGAACCTGTATCAAAAGTTTAGGAAACTCCCATTCTATCCGTTGAACTACGAGACCATTATTTTCAGGGTGCAAATATAGCCATTAAAATCAATATAAAAAATGTTGTCACATTTTTTTAGAAGAGGTATAAATATTAGCCAATAATGGCTTTAACCAAATCAACACACTCATCTGTTGTAGTAGTTTTAGTATCTACTGCAATGCTACCATTGCCGTAAGGCTTATAGGTTTCTATATTGTTATTTACAAAAAGCCCTACAACCGGAACTTTTGCAGCACTGGCAAGGTGCATAATGCCACTATCGGCACCAATAAACACTTTTGTGTGCGCTATAAATGCACCTATTTCTCTAACATCTTTGCTGTAAAAAGAGGGTGCTTTAAAATTTATTTGCGATACATTTTCGGCAGGCAATACCTCTACAATATTATGCTCAGGAAAAGTTTGTTGCAACCTCTCATAAAAAGGTTCCCACCACGTTGGCGGATGACATTTAAAACCTGTAGCAAATGTAAATATGCAAATCGTAGGCTTGTTATTGCCCTTAAGATCATCCAGCAGCTTTTTGCCTGAGGCAAGTTCTTCCTTATTAAGCTTAAGATCTAAGAGAGGAACTGGTTGAGTATTGGGCTGTACACCTATTTTAGCTATAAATTCCCTAAAATTATATACCGGATACTTGGCTATATGCTCATGCCCTTCAAGATGGCTGATATTTGTAACGGGGTCTCCATAGAACTTGTATTTTGCACTCGCAAACTGCACAGATATACGCCCCGAAGACGAACTGTTTACAGCATTTATAACCAAATCGTATTTATTTTTTTTGATAGATGCCCAGCTTGCCACATATTTAATAAGTTCCTTAAACGGTTTTTTAGGCAGGCTTATGTATCTGTCAGGGCTGCTGTAGTTTTTATATAATATAGGGGCAAGAAAGCCGCGCACAAAAAAATCGGTACGGCAATTAGGAAAAGTAGTCTCAATTTCCTGTAGCAACGGAGTAATGAGGAGCAAATTACCCAAACGGTTGTTGGGGCGTATTATTAAAATGCGTTTAACCTGTAAATCTCCTATGGGTTTAAGGTTATCATAACCTGTAGACTTACCTATATTCTTGGTTAGAGAACGCATTACCTTGCGACGAATATTATTTACAGTAACCTTAAAAGTTTTTTTCATACAGCCTGTTTTATTTTATGGCGTGTCTTAAGTTTATAAATTTTATCGGTCTAATTGCTGGAAATAAAATAATGATATGAAAATATCCTGATAACAGGGTGGTGTATATTAGGGGCAAATATATACCGCTACATTACAATTACACAGCAAAAAAAGTTAAAAATTAAAGATAACGTATTTTTTTAATCTAAAATTAACACAGAAACATTAGCGAATATAAAATTTAAACAATTTTAATATTAACTGTTATTAATACTACCTACAAACCTTCCTATCAATTCGTCATTATCAAAGTTTGCAATTGTATGAACATTGCCAATATAATACATCCCTAAATAATTAGCCGTTGCAGTAAATGGCAACCAAAAGTTATCTCCCAGATTGTCTCCTACAGAACTGCTAATAACCGCCATCTTTTTTAGCCTTAGCTGCCTGCCCAGCTCCTTATTAATAGTAATAAGATCGGTAAACCTGTCAAAAAAAGTTTTCATAACACCGCTCATGGCATACCAGTATACAGGAGTTGCAAAAACAAATACATCATAAGCAGCTATAATTTTGGTTATTAGCGGCATATAGTCATCATCTGTATTAATGTTTGCATAATCGTATTGACTAATAGTGTAATCGTTAAGGTTTATAATATCCCAGCCTGTTTTTAAAGCCAGTTCATCAACAAGCCTTCTTGTATTACCATCATTGCGGGCACTTCCTAAAATTATTACTGTATTTGTTTTCAATATATATAGTATTGCTTTTCTTTAATTTGTTTATGAATTCTACTGTTAATATATAAAAAAACGCCAACCAAAACCTATTGAGTTTTGGTTGGCGTTAAATACTAAAGCAAAGATATGTTATTCTTTAACTACCTTATTATAGAATACATTGTTCTTATCATCAGTGATTTTCATAAAATAAACCCCTTTGCTAAGTGTTGATATATTAACAGCCTGTTGGTTTTTAACCTGCATTACCTTTTTACCCGTAAGTGTAAATACAGTTACATCCTGCGCCATGGCATCAGTAAGCTTAACATTTACCAAACCTGTAGATGGATTAGGATAAACAACCGCAGCCTGCTTTTGCGACTTGTTTAAACCCGCAGTGCTTGAAGTAAGTTTAAATATTTCCTGGTCTACACCATTAAATGTAGCTTTAAAAAACAGCTCGCCGTTAAAAACCGTATAGTTAGGAATGTAATACAGCGGATCCGGGCCATAAGCCTGTTGCAACGGTTTTACCGTACCTTCTTCAGTACCATCAGTAACCCAAAATTCCCTTCCGTTGGTGCCATCGTTAGCAACAAAGTAAAGAGCATCGTTATAAACAAAAAGGTCGCTTGGAGTAGATGAGTTTGTTTCTCGTATGTTTTTAACCACCTGCGTTCCCTCTTCAGTTCCGTCAGAAGACCATAACTCTATATCATTATTACCATCAGCCGCCTGAAAATACACTTTACCATTATAGGCCGTTAAACCTCCCGGAAAAGAATCTCCTGCTCCCGGATTGATATCTTTTACCATAACAGTACCTTCCACAGTACCGTCGGTTACCCATAGTTCAGATCCGGCATCGGCATTCCTGGCTCTAAAGAATAGTTTTCCATCGACCTCTGTAAACTCGTTTACGCTACTTCCATCAGCCTCAGCCGTGTTTATTTCCACAAAGAAAACTGTTCCTTCTGTAGTACCATCGGTTACCCAAATTTCATCGGCACGGTCGTCATCAGCCCTAAAATATAGAAGGTTGTTATATACTTTAAAACTTCTTGGCGAACTGTCTCCTGTAGCATATACGTCTTTAACCAAAACCGTTCCAGCCACAGTACCGTCTGTTGCCCATAGTTCTGTACCATTTACACCATCGGTTGCCTGGAAATATACCCTGCCATTGTATTCTGTAAAGCCATACGGATAAGAATCTCCATTAGGGTTAATATCAATTAAAATAGTTCCGGCCTCTGTACCGTCCGTAACCCAAAGTTCGCTGCCATTAACTCCGTCGTTAGCCTCAAAAAGCACCTTATTGTCAAAACCAAAAAAGTTAAGCGGAACAGAGTTCTCTTCGCCCTCTAAAATATCTTTTAGCAATACAGTACCTTCTTCGGTACCATCAGTTATCCACAGTTCTATACCTGTTGTGCCATCATAGGCCGAAAAAACAAGGCTGTTTCCTAAAGCGGTAAGATTTGTAATTTCAGATCCTCCATTAGGATTGATGTCTTTAACTAATACAGTTCCATCTTCAGTACCGTCAGATGCCCAAAGTTCGTCGCCATGAGCTCCGTCATCAGCCCTAAAATAAAACCTGCCGTTCGCTACAGTGGGTTGATTTGTGGTAGAGGGTCCCATGGGGTTAATGTCCTTTAACAGGGTAACCCTGTCATAGGTTTGAGCATAGGTGTAGCTCAGGCTTAGTAGAAAAACAGAAGTAATGATCTTTTTCATGCAGTTGTTATTTATAAAATTAATGATAGTTTAAGTGCAATAACAAAACCGATTAGATACGTTTTGTTGAATGAAAATACATGTTATAGCAGTAAACATAATGTCTTTAACTTAAAGTTTAGGTTAAAACACACTCTTTTAACACCGGACAAAACGTGACATCAAAAACTAAAATCAAATATACATCACTTAAATAACTGATAATAAGTGTTAAAAACATACTTAACCTATGCTTCCATATCAATCGTATTATCAATGGTAAAATTTTTAGATATTTGCCCATAGTTGTAAAAACACTTAACAAAACAACCAATACAGAACATGAATTACAGGAATTTTAAAGGACAACAAATAGCCGAGGTAGGATTAGGCACATGGCAACTGGGCAGTGCCGACTGGGGTGTGGTAGACCAGGAACAGGCATTTACCATATTACAGGCATACATAGATGCCGGAGGAAATTTTATTGATACTGCCGATGTGTATGGCATGGGCGTGAGCGAAAAATTTATAGGCGAGTTTTTAAAAACAGTAAACAAACCAATATTTGTAGCCACAAAACTTGGTCGCAGGCACGATGCTCCTAACGGCTGGCCGCAAAATTTTACTTATGATGCCATTAAGCGTCATGTAGAAGATTCGCTTACACATTTAGGAACAGACCAATTGTTTTTAGAGCAGTTGCATTGCATACCTACAGATGAACTGAGAAAAGGAGAGGTATTCGACCATTTGAGAAAACTGCAAAGCGAAGGTTTGATCAAACATTTTGGCGTAAGTGTAGAAACTACAGAAGAAGCCCTGATTTGCCTTGAACATAAAGATGTGGCTTCGCTTCAAATTATATTTAACCTTTTCAGGCAGCATCTAGCAACTGATTTTTTTGACAGGGCACAACAACAGGATGTGGCACTTATTGCGCGTGTGCCATTAGCCAGCGGATTGTTGAGCGGCAAATTTAATGCACAAACTGTTTTTGCGCCGGGCGACCATAGAAACTATAACGCAAACGGTGATGCTTTTAATGTAGGCGAAACCTTCTCTGGCATTGAATTTAAAGAAGGTGTTGCCCTTGCTGAAGAAATTAAGGGAATACTGCCCGAAGGCAACTTAGCCACACAATCTATACGTTGGATATTAGACCATCCGGCCATTACAACCGTAATACCCGGAGCCACCAAAGTAAGCCAGATAGAAGGCAACGTTGCGGCATCGTCATTACAGCCTTTGCCGCAGGAAGTACATGCACAGCTCAGCCAATTATATAGCTCTCAAATAAAACCAAAAATAAGGGGCGTTTATTAACAACGCCCCCTTTTAAAAAATTATAAATCAGCACACTTTTTTCTTACATTACTGTCAATTGTTTTAACACATCAATTAAAAACCATTACAGGGTTTAACGTTTAAGGATAATTGTTATCTTTGTTTTCCGCGCGAAACACACAATGCAGAATGAGTTTAGTTACCCCTAAAGAGGTTGCAAAAGCAATAAAGACAGACAAATATGGGTTCCTGGGAACATTTTCGGGATGGCTTTTAATGAAAGTCCTGAAGATATCTACCATGAATAAAATATACGACAGGAACAAACACTTAAGTGATTTGGAGTTCCTGAATGCCATACTTGACGAGTTCCAGATAAAATTTGAAATTCCGGAAGAGGACTTAAAGAGGCTTCCAAAAAACGGTGCTTACATAACCATTTCTAACCACCCACTGGGAGGTATAGACGGTATTTTGCTTTTAAAGCTTATGGTAGAGCGGGAACCGGATTTTAAAATAATCGCCAATTTTTTACTGCACCGCATAGAGCCACTTAAGCCTTATGTAATGCCTGTAAACCCATTTGAAAACCATAAAGACGCTAAAAGCAGCATTACAGGAATTAAAGATGCTTTGCTGCACATTAGGGAAAACAAACCGCTGGGCATTTTTCCGGCAGGAGAAGTTTCTACTTATAAAGACGGCAAGCTCATGGTAGACAAACCGTGGGAAGAAGGTGCTATAAAACTGATTAAAAAAGCTCAGGTGCCTGTGGTACCTATATATTTTCATGCCAAGAACAGCAGGCTGTTTTACTGGCTGTCTCAAATAAGCGATACACTGCGCACAGCCAAACTGCCATCGGAACTGCTTACACAAAAAAACCGTGTTATAAAAGTAAGAATAGGCAAACCAATTCCGGTAGCCGAGCAGGCAGAATATGAAACTACCGATGCCTTTTCTGAGTTTTTAAGGAAGAAAACCTATATGCTTGCCAACGCTTTTGAAAAAGAGACCAAGCTTATAGACACTTCTAACCTAAACCTTAAACTGAACAAAGAGCCTAAGCAAATTGCCGACCCTGCATTACAGGACAAGATCGTAGCCGAAGTAGCACAACTTCGCCATGGCGATGCACGCATGCTGCAAAGCAAAAACTATGAGGTTTTCTTTACATCGGCAGATAAAATACCTAATATATTGCACGAAATTGGCCGTCTGCGCGAAATAACCTTCAGGGAGGTAGGCGAAGGCACTAACGAATCGTTAGACCTTGACCAGTATGACAAATACTATCACCACATGTTTTTGTGGGATGACGATGCCCAACAGGTAGCAGGCGCCTACCGCATGGGGCTTGGAGCAGAGATATACAAAAAACATGGCATAGGCGGTTTTTACCTGCACGACCTTTTTAGGTTTGAACCCGAACTGTATGACATGATGAGCAAGAGTATAGAAATGGGACGTGCTTTTATTATTAAAGATTATCAGCAAAAACCCATGCCTTTATTCCTGCTATGGAAAGGCATTGTACACACTACGCTGCGCTACCCGGAACATAAATTTCTTATTGGCGGTGTAAGCATCAGTAACCAGTTTTCTGATTTCTCAAAGTCGCTAATGATAGAGTTCATGAAATCGCATTACTACGATCCGTACATTGCGCAATATGTTCACCCTAAAAAAGAATATAAGGTTAAGCTTAAAGACGGCGATAAAGATTTTGTTTTTAACGAAGCAGAAGCTGACCTCAATAAGTTTGACAAAATAATTGAAGAAATAGAACCGGGAGATCTTCGTTTGCCGGTGCTTATTAAAAAGTATATAAAACAGAACGCCAGAGTGATTGCGTTTAACGTAGACCCTTTATTCAACAATTCGGTAGATGGTTTAATGTACATTCGCATTGCTGATTTACCAGACAGCACTGTGCGTCCTGTAATGGAAGAATTCCAGGCAGAACTGGAACGCAAAGTAGCCGATAAGGGCGAAGTGTTGTAATGCAATAAAAATTTATAAAACAAAATCGGCAGGGTTATTAGCCCTGCCGATTTTGTTTTATAAATGTCGTTAATTATCTATGCCCTCTTTTTTCTCATCAAGGTGCAGAAATTTGCTGACCTGCGCCTTGATGAGAAAATTATACCATTTATTGATATAAAATAGTCTGATTAAATTTTCTAGCAAAGGCGCAGAGGCGCAAAGCGGTATCCTGATTGATAGTACTTTTAACGACTGTAAGTCGGTAAGCTTAGCGGCTTAACAGCCGCTTAAGAACCTAAAATTGACGTACAACTTTGCGCCTCTGCGCCTTTGCGAGAAATTAAGTACCAACAATAACAGGCTAAAGTATAATTGGTATTATACAATTACAATGCATCTACTTATTAGTGCATCATAGCCTTCTCCTCTGCAGTAAGCGGCACCAAATTGCCTTTGGCGGTTTTAATAAACACAACTGTAATAACTGCTCCCAACAAAGCCATGGCAACACCTACTAAATTTGGAGAGGCATAATTATAGCCATACACCAATGGCAGACCTCCTAAAAACGCACCCAATGCATTGCCAATATTAAAGCTTGCCTGTATCGCTGCCGATGCTATCATTTCGGCACCTTTGGCGGTTTGTATCATCATGGTTTGCACAGGTGCAATAAGTGCAAAAGAGGTAAGACCCGTTAAAAATACCAACACCAACGACGCATACTGGTTGCCCGAAAAAAAGTACACACCCGTAAGTATAACACCAATGGCTATAAGTATGGCAAGCACACTGTGCGAGGCAGAAAACCTGTCGGCAAGGCGTGCACCCAAAAGGTTGCCCACTACCATGCCTACTCCGGCCACCATTAATATATAAGGCACACTCTCTTCATCAAAATGCGATATATCCGTAAGGAGTTTGGCAATGTAGCTTATCCAGCAAAAAAGGCCACCGCAACCAATAGCAGTAATAAAAATAACCAGCCACGCCTCTACTTTACTAAAAAATACCAGTTGCGATTTTACATCTACCTTTTTGCCAGCCTCCATTTTGGGCAAATACATAATGAGCGATACAAAGGTTATTAAACCAATAAGTGCAATAATTACAAAAGTGTATCGCCAGCTAAAATTGTGACCCACAAAAGTACCCAACGGCACACCCACCACGTTGGCAACCGTAAGTCCGCTAAACATCATAGCAACGCTTTGTGCCTCTTTACCCTTATCGGCGAGGCGGCTGGCCACAACAGCACCAACTCCAAAAAAAGCACCATGAGGCAGGCCGGACAAAAATCGGCTAACCAACAACAGGTTGTAGCCCGGTGCAACTATAGAGAGGGCATTAAAAATAGTAAGCATGGCAGCCATAGCCAAAAGCATTTTTTTAGGCGGCATGTTCCTGCCGGCAATTACCAGTGTGGGTGCACCCACCACTACGCCAATGGCATAAGCGGCAATAAGGTGTCCTGCGGTAGGAATAGATATATTTAGGTCGGAAGCAATATCGGGCAGCAGGCCCATAATTACAAATTCGGTAATACCAATGGTAAGTCCGCCAAGTGCAAGCGGAAGTAAACTTAGTTTCATAAAAAAATTCTGTCTAAAGGGGATTAGAAAACTGCAAATTTACGATACTGCAACTGCTTAAAGTTGTATATTTATGACACTTAATTGTAACTTTGCTTCATGAAGAAACTTAACCAGTACAACTCACTCGTTATAGATGAATTTGAGGAAGAGAAATTTCATTTGCCCGTGCATGGCCACACGTATTATGAACTCATATATATAGTACACGGCGAGGGCATACACCATCTTAACCAAAACCTCATTCCGTACACCACAGGAAACCTGTTTGCCATTTCGCCGGACGATGAGCATTATTTTGACATTCATAAAAGCACCCGGTTTGTATTTATAAAGTTTACCGACAGTTACTTCAGCTCTAAAAAGAACCTCGCTACCGACGACATGCTTTATAACACCCCGGAACAGTTTATGCGGGAAAAGCTGCTAAAGGAAACGGTACTTACGCTTGATGAGCCCTGCAGCACCATACTGCACAACACCGTTCGCAACATTACTGCCTACAACAGCCGCAAAGACGTGTCGGTTTCGCCCATAGTCTTTTACCAGATACTGTCTATATTCGGGCTAATACGTGAGGCTATGAAAAAAATGGAATTACCTGCCAAAGGCTATGCTCCGGACAATAAACAGGTAATTGCTTACATTCATGAACATATTTACGATCCAAAAAAGGTACAGGTAAAGGCCATTGCAACACATTTTAATATTGCTCAGAGCTATTTTAGTGCCTGGTTTAAGCGCAACTTTGAGGTTACTTATCGGGAGTACATTAACAACCTGCGCACCCAACTTATAGAAAAACGCATTGCAGGCAGACGCATGCCTTTTAAGCAAATTGCACACGAATTTGGCTTTACCGACGAAAGCCACCTGTCTAACTACTTTAAAAAGAGAAAGAACATAAAGCCAAGTGGGTATAAGGGATTTCAGAATTAAGATTGGAGATTTAAGATTAATGTATACACACTTAGAGTCAATTCAGCACAAGTGTAGTTCAATCCAAAATCTAATAATCCTATATTCAACAATCCGGTTACCCCAGCTTCACCTCTCCTGCAGGAGTAAAAAGTTTATCGGTTCCGGCAAGGCGTCGGCGAATGGTAATACGATCGCAAACCCATTCGTTAATGTAGTCAAACGGAGTAAAGTCTTCAATCTTTTCTAAATCGGCCGCCAATACATTGCGTGCAATGGTTATATGCGGAATCATGCCCAGTTTTTTAGGTTTATGATCAGAGGGCTTATCAATAATACTGGTTTGCCTGTTTACCACCTTTGGTACACGCTTTCGGTTGGGCTGCTTTATAGCCGAAACCAGATCGTCTATAGGATACGGGTTTTCGATCTTGATGATAAAAGTGCGCTCTGTACCATGCTCAAATGCATCATGCCCATTAAGTTTTATGGTAAATTTAGTAAAACCCGAAACCGCTTTTTTAATAAGAGCCTTTACATCGGTGCTTTCAAAAGCCTCCATTTTTAGCAGTGTAATGTGTGCTATAGATTTTCGGTCTCTTTCGGCTATCCCTATCAATTCATGAAGCTGTTGTTTTAGGCCATCCACATCTTCCTTTATAGCATCGCTTGGCGAAAGCAGTATGTGGTATTCATACAGCGTTTCGGGAAACAAACTAATCTGATCGGGGTTCTTTTTAGGCATTTACAAATCTTGTTGCGCAAAAATACAGTTTCTTTTGTAATTTAGTATTTATCTTAGCTTCAAACATGAAAACCGAAACAAAAAACCAGATCCCCACTAAGGTGCTTGCCCGTAAAGACGAAATTGCAGCCAATTTTGTGCATCTGGCAGAACAGCATTTGGCCGACCTGATGAGTGGGACTGCACCAAAGCGTTTTCATGCCAGCGATTTTGCCTCAAGGCTTTTTATACACCCACGCCATCTTACCACCACGTTAAGGCTTGCCATAAACACATCGGTTTGCGATTATATGGAAGAACGAATTCTTGAAGAGGCACAAAAACTACTTAAAGAAACCAACCTTCCTGTAGCTGAAATAGGACAACGTTTTGCTTATGATGAGCCCACAAACTTCACCAAGTTTTTTAAAAGCATGACTGGCATTACCCCTTTACAATACCGCAAAAGCGCTGTATAATTAACAAATGTTACTCTCCACCCCTATCAACACACCAGGGTTGTGTAATTAATTTATGCTTATCTTTGGCATGCAACTATAGCACTACATGTTCAAAATAAGACCTCATAGTATTTTTATACTGCTGTTGTTCCTGCTTTTTTCGGGTGTAACAAATGCAGCCGATCCCAGGGCGCATTGCGACAGCCTGGTGCAAAGCGGCATAGATGCCATGTGGAAAAAAGACCATGTAAAATCGCTCGAACTGCTAACGGAAGCACGCACAATAGCCCAAAAAAACCACTGGTATAAGCAGCTTTTTTTGGCTACCAATAATATAGGTGCCAACTATTATGCACTGCTCGATTATGGCGAGGCACTTAACCACTACCTCGAAAGCTACACCATTGCTGTAAAACACCTTGAACCAAAATATGAAATGGTGGTGCTTAACAACATTGCCATTTTATACAGCAAAGAGGAAGACCATGAAAAGGCCACTGAATATTTTAAAAAAGCCTATTCTATTGCCAAAGAAAATAAAGACCTGTTTAAAACAGGGCTTTATGCCATGAATCTTGGCAACGTGGCCAACGAAATGCGCAGCCTTAAAGAAGCACGTGATTATTTTAAAGAGTCGCTTCCTTATCTTAAAGACAACGAAGAAATGTTGCTTTTGGCAGAAATGGGTTTGGCTGAGAATGATTTGCTTGCAGGACATGCTCAGTTGGCACGCGAAAAAGCCACAGCTTTGTTTTCTAAACTAAAAGACCCAAACTTTAACGACACCGGGCTTTCGCTTTCGCTCATAATCACACGCAGCTACATAAAAGAAGACAATTTTGCCAAAGCTGTTGCCGAAGCGCAGAAAATACTGGATACCAAACCAAATGCCGATGTAAAAAGAACGGTGTACAGCCTGCTTAGCGAAACCTACACCAAAAGCAGGGAATACGACAAAGCCTTACAATATAAAGACTCGGTTATATGGGGCGACAAGGAGCTCAACAAAATTAAGAACGGCGAGGTGTACCAAACTAACCGTGTAAAATTTGAGATCCAGGATTATAAGAACCAAATCGCTATAAACTCGGCAAAGCTTAACAGCGAGCGCAAACTGTTTTACTATATCCTTGCCGTTATAATTGCTGTTGTTACCATTATAGTATTGGTGTTGCGCAATATTTCGGTTAAGAACAGGCAAAAACAACTTGAGGCTGAGCATAACGAAAAAGAAATGGCACTACAGCTGGAAAAAGAAAAGAATGAAAACCTGTTACTGGAACAACAAATAAAAGAAAAAGAAACCACTGCCCTCTTAGAACAGGAACGCCTTAAAAATGAGATAGAAGCCCGCAACCGAAAACTATCGGCCAAGGCATTGTACCTGTCAGGCAGGAATGAACTTATCGAAGACATACTTTCTTCGGTTTCCGGAACTACAGAACTTTCAAAGAATCCTGAATTGGCAGGGCATATAAAAACCTTAAAAAGCCACCTTAAAACGAACGACGAGTGGGACAGCTTTTTAACCCATTTTGAAGAGGTAAACCAAGGCTTTCTTAACCGCCTTAAAACGGCACAGCCCATGCTAACGGGCAACGACATAAGGTTTATTACCTATATATACATGAACCTTAGCACTAAAGAAATTGCCTCGATGCTTAACATTACTCCTGAAGCCTGCCGCAAACGCAAAGAAAGACTGGCAGCTAAAATGGAGCTTCCTGCAAATATGTCCCTGTACGACTACCTGTCTTTTTTATAAAAGATATATCCTGCTAAGGTTAAAGTTTTTTCTTAAGCAAAAGTTAATTCAGAAAAATAATTACCTTTAGCCCGCCCATGTTATTGCACTATAAACAGTGCTTTAACAAAAATTCACTACATGAAAAAAATATACTTTGCCGCTTTACTGGCTCTCTCCGGTTTAGCCGATTCTTTTGCGCAGCAGGACCCGCATTACACGCAGTACATGTACAACATGAATGTTATTAACCCGGCCTATGCGGGATCAAAAGAACACTTATCATTCGGGTTATTATACCGTAAACAATGGGTAGACGTAGACGGTGCCCCGAGCACCGGGACCTTTTCAGGCCACAGCCCTGTGGGCAAGAACGTAGGTTTGGGTCTTTCTGCCATTACCGATGAGGTAGGCCCAGTAAACGAGACCAACGTATATGCCGACTTCTCCTATACCATAAAGCTTGGCGGCGAACACCGCATAGCACTGGGCTTAAAAGCCGGTGCAACCTTCCATAAAGTAGGGCTTTATGACGATATAGGCAACGGCAACGTTCCTGATGCCAACGACCCTGCCTTTTCAGAAAACATCAGCCGCACCTATTTTAACGTAGGTACGGGTATCTTTTACTACACCAACAAATATTATGTGGCCTTTTCAGTGCCAAACATGCTAAAGAGCAAGCACCTTGACTACAGGGGCGTAAGCGGTAGTGGTAAATTCGGTTCGGAAGAATCGCATTACTTCCTGACAGGAGGCTATGTGTTCGAGATAACCGACAACTTTAAGCTAAAGCCATCGGCCATGGTAAAATCGGCTTTTGGAGTAGACCCAAGCATCGACGGATCGCTTAATGCATTGTTCTTCGACAAATTCGAGATAGGTGCTACCTACAGGATAGACGACAGCTTTGGAGCTATGGTAAACTATGCCATTACGCCAAGCATAAGGATAGGCTATGCGTATGACCACATTGTGAGCGACCTTGACGTTACCACCCCGGCATCGCACGAGTTCATGCTGCTGTTCGATTTGAACTTCCCGAAAAAAGTATCCCGTTCACCACGTTATTTCTAAGCCATGAAAAACTTATACATAGCTCTCGGCTTTTTTGCTGCCACACAGGTTTGGGCACAAAGCCCCGCTACCGAAACTGCCGATAAACTGTTTGCCCGTTTTGAATATGTAGACGCCGCGAAAGAATATCTTAAACTTACAAAAAAAGGTAAAGATCCTTATGTGTACCGTCAGTTGGCAGAAAGCTATTACAATGTTTATAACAGTAAGGAAGCCATAATTTGGTATGCAGAAGCAGTAAAGACAAAGCAGGATGCGGAGGTATATTATAAATATGCGCAAATGCTGAAGGCAGAAGGCCAGTTTGAAGAAGCCAATAAGCAAATGGCAAAGTTTGCATCGCTTGCGCCAAAAGACCAGCGTGCCCTGGCTTTTAAAAAGGATCCTGATTATTTGCCAAAGCTTCGCAGCCAGAGCAAACTATTCGATGAAAAGATACTGGACATAAACGATAAAAAATACAGCGATTTTGGGGCTTTTGTTTTAAACGACAACAGTTTTTATTTTGCCAGTGCGCGCAATACATCACGCAAAACCTATGGCCGTGACGAGCAGCCGTTTATGGACATCTATTATGCTACTTATAATAATGATGGCAGCATTAGCGAACCCAAACCCCTGACCGATGTTAACAGCAAGCATCATGACGGGCCACTTGCCATAACTGCCGATGGCAACACCATGTATTTTGCCAGCGAAAGTTTTAGGGAGGGCGACTCTGAAAAGAGCGGCGGACAAAAAAACAGTCTCATATACCTATATAAAGCCACAAAAAAAGATGGCAAGTGGGGCAATGTAACCGCACTGCCGTTTAACAGCAACAAATGGTCTACGAGCGGGCCATCTGTAAGTAAAGATGGTAAAACATTATACTTTGCCTCAAACCGCAAGGGCTCTATGGGCAACAGTTCGGATATATGGAAAGTAGAGATAAAAGGCAACAACAGCTATGGCGAGCCTGTAAACCTTGGCCCTAAAGTAAATACTGAAGGCCGCGAAAGCTTTCCGTTTATTACAGACGACAACAAGCTGTATTTTTCATCGGAAGGGCATAAAGGCTTTGGGGCACTTGACATTTTTTATATAGACCTTGCACATGATGGTGAGGTTATAAATGTGGGATTACCTGTAAACTCACCAAAAGATGATTTTGCATTTTCGTTTAATAATACAAAAAACATTGGTTTTTTTGCAAGTAACAAGGCCGGAAAGGATAATTTATATGCCGCCATTCCGCTTTGTGGTGTAGAGGCTATTGTAACCGTAACCGATGTTAGCACAGGCAAGCCGTTAGCAAATGCTAAAGTTGCCATACTGGACGACAAGAACAATGTTATAGAAACCAAAACTACAAATACAGCCGGAGAACTGATCTACAGCGTAGACTGTGATAAGGCTTTTGTATTGCAGGCAACAGCAACAGGCTATGAAAACGCATCGTTTGCCCTTCCTAAAACAAAAGGAGGCGTTGTGCCTATATCGGCTCCTTTAAAACCACTTGCAAACATTATTGTAGATGGTAAGATTGTTTTAAAGAACATCTATTTTGATTTTGACAAAAGTAACATTACACAGGAAGCAGCCTTTGAATTGGATAAGCTGGTGCAAACCATGACACTGTATCCAACTATGGTAATCTCTGTTAAAACGCATAGTGACAGCCGCGGATCTGATGAATATAACCTAAAATTATCTGACGACCGTGCCCGTGCCACCGTACAATATGTAGTAAGCAAAGGCATAGCCAAAGAACGCATTAGTGGCAAGGGCTATGGCGAAAGTGAGCCTCTTATAAAATGTGGGGACAACTGCACAGATGAACAGCATGCACAAAACCGCAGGGTAGAATTTATTATTGTAAAGAAATAAAACAACCTTTTTATAAAATGCACAAAGAGCCCGTTATATAGCGGGCTCTTTGTTTTGATTAATACAACGGGGGAGTTATATAATATCCTGACCAATGGTTTTGGTGAAAAGCGTAAATCCGAAAATGGTAAACACTTTTATGGTTCTTAGTACCTGGCAATCGTTATTAAATATGTGCAGGGTTTTTACTTTAACTATTTTCATATTTGTGTTGTTTAAAGCAGTTACTTTCAATTCTTTTGTAATGAGTTTTCCTTATCTCTATACCAAAAGTAGCATAACATTTAGCCCAACGGCAACATCTTCGTTTAACAGCAGTTATCTTACGGTGAGCGGAGCGATATTTCCGACAAGAATATGTGTACATACCTATACATCTGCCAACGTAACCAGTGTTTTTTTGAATTATAGTTTTTTTTAACTGCATTTATTAAGGAAACTTTAAGATACGTGTAATTTACATTTTGCTAACCCTTTAGTAAATTTGTAGTACTAAAGACCTACTGATGTCATTACACCTAACCGAAATTGAGCGGGTAAAAACCATTACAAAAGAGGATTTTTATAACAATTATGTAAAAAAGCAAAAACCTCTTGTAATAGAACAGCTTACTGAAGACTGGCCTGCCTACACAAAGTGGAAACTCGATTATATAAAAGACCTTGCCGGAGATAAAACTGTGCCGTTGTATGATGACAGGCCGGTGTCTCATAAAGACGGTTTTAATCAGGCGCATGCCACCATGAAAATGGCTGACTATATAGACCTTCTTGAAAAAAAGCCTACCAACTACCGAATATTTTTATATAACCTCATGAAAGAGGTGCCTGCCTTAAAGAACGATTTTAAATGGCCCGACATAGGTTTAAGGCTTGTAAAACAACTGCCAATGCTGTTTTTTGGAGGAGAGAACAGCAAAGTGTTTATACACTATGATATAGACCTTAGCAACATACTGCATTTTCATTTTCACGGAAAAAAAAGATGCATTCTTTTTGCACCGGATCAAACACCCTATTTATATAAAGTGCCTCATGCACTCATTTCGCGCGAGGATATTGATTTTGACAATCCTGACTTTGAAAAATGGCCGGCACTAAAACACGCCCATGGACTTGTTGCCGATCTTGAGCATGGCGAAATGCTATATATGCCTGAAGGCTACTGGCATTACATGAAATATGTTACCCCTGGGTTTTCTATGAGCCTGAGATCTTTTCCACGCAAACCGTTAAACCTGATAAAGGCCGCCTACAATGTAACCATTATGCGATATTTTGACAGTTTTATGCGCAAATACCGCGGACAAAAATGGATCGATTATAAAAATGAACAGGCAGTGATTCGTACGCACAAAAATTTGAAAATTGAGCAATTTGATGATCTGGTCATTCGGTAATTTGATTATTTGTGGATACG
This sequence comes from Flavobacterium sp. Sd200, assembly GCF_009826935.1. Taxonomy (GTDB): domain Bacteria; phylum Bacteroidota; class Bacteroidia; order Flavobacteriales; family Flavobacteriaceae; genus Flavobacterium. Next base: position 72,515 of record NZ_WUMN01000007.1, on the reverse strand, counting down.
TGGATTTGGTAATTCGGTAATTTGAAAGATTGATTGCTTTATAATGGATAGCACAATTAAAAATATAGATTCGTTATATTTGTTTCAGATAAATAACCGAATTACCAAATCCACGAATCCACAAATTAACCCCGTTGACAGAATATAAATCATATACTGTAGAAGAAGCCAGGCGCAAGCTGGAGCATTATTGCATTTATCAGGACAGATGCCATGAAGAGGTAGTTCAAAAATTAAAAAGCCTTAATATGATTCCGCAGGCAATAGATGCTATTGTAGTACATTTAATAGAGCACAATTTTTTAAACGAAGAACGTTTTGCCTGTAGCTTTGCCCGTGGAAAATTCAGGATAAAACATTACGGAAAAAGACGTATTGTAAACGAGCTTAAACTGCGGGGTATATCAAAATACAATATAGACAGGGCTTTGAAAGAAATTGATGAAGACGAATATATTGAAGTTTTTAATACCCTTGCCGAAAAACAGTGGAACAGCATACACGATAGTAGTATTTTAAATAAAAAGAAAAAACTTACAGATTTCTTATTGCGAAAAGGCTTTGAAAACACACTAATATTTGACAAAATCAATTTATTGGCACATTAAAAATATTAATATTTTAAATATTTCATAATTCATAAAATATTGTTAATTTGGCTCATTGTTTTTTTCAGCCAACAATATCGCCTGTAAGATTGATGCCAATGAGATATTTATTATACCTTGCTGTTTTACTTTTTGCCCTGCCCCTATTTGCCCAAAAGCCTGATTACGATTTTGTAAAGGCCGAGAAGGACTCGCGCAGACTTGTATATGGCAATCCCGATAGCGCACTTGTAATTATAAAGAATACCTTGGCACAAAGTGGTAATCTTCATGATACTATCTATGGCAACACCTATAATCTGTATGGCATATATTATGGTATGATAGGAAAACCAGATTCTACACTTTATTATATAAAAAAATCGCTTACCTATCTTGATAAATACCCCCGCAATAAAACCAGAAGCTTGATGAACCTTGCCATTGGTTACAGAAACAGGGGCGACTATAAATTAAGCATCAATACCCTTAACGAAAGTATTGCTATTAATACTAAAGAAAACAACGATGTGGGCATAGCTATTGCCTACGGCGAACTGGCCAGTAATTATAGCTACATGCTTGATTATAAAAAATCGGTAAATTATTTACTTAAAGCAGCCGCAATACTAAAAGGAAACAAAAAAGGTACAAAGCAAGTTCCAGCCATTAACCAAAAATTGGGTAATACTTATATGGCAATGGGTAATTATAAGTTTGCCATAGACCTTTACCGTGAAAGCCTTAAGGGATTTAAAGAAATAGGCGGGCTTAAAAATTACTACCTTACGCATATTAATATTGCCGAAGCACTTATACAATTAAAAAACTATAAGGATGCCGAAAAATCGTTAAACGAAGCAATAACCGGGCTTGAAAAATTTGGCGATAAAGAAATGATTGGCATTAGCTATTCTAAAATTGGCAATTTAAAATCTAAGCAAAAAAATAATGCCAAAGCTATTAAAGCATATAAAAGCGCTATTGAAATGCTTACCGAAGTACGGTCTTCGAGACTGATACGTATTGCAGGAGAATATATTGATTTGCTTAACGCTCAAAACGATTCTAAAAAAGCATTAGAAGTTATTGCAGGTATTGATAAATTGAAACTGTTTGCAAGCGCAAACCTTGACGACCAAGAAGTATATAAAAATGCTACTGCTGCAACCTATGAAGCGACTAACAATGATAAAGAGGCTATAAAAGCTTATAAGCATACCATTGCAATAATGGATTCTATATCTGCCAGTAAAAGAGAAGAAGCAGTGCGCGATATGCAGGCTAAATTTCAGACCGAGCTACAACGTGAAAAAAATATTTCATTAGAGGCTAACAACAAAGTACTGCAAAAAAATCTTGAGGCAGACAGGGCTAAATTACTACTATACACCATAGCGGCTATCGCCGTTTTGCTGGTTATACTATTAGTCCTTAGAGGATACTGGTCAAGAACCCGCCTGCAAAGAGAGGCGCTTAAAACTGTTGAGGCCGAAAAAAGCATGCTTGAACAACGCCATTTGCATGAACAGGAGCTTACCAATGCACAGCGCGAAATTATCGAGGAAAAGCAGCGTGAGCTTACAAGCACTGCTTTACGTATGGCTAATTATCAAGATAGTGTAGCCGAAATAGTAGAGAAGTGCGACAAGGGCGGCATTACAAAAATTGCCGATGTAAAAAAAGAACTGCAACAGCTCGTAAAACAACAGGACTACTGGAAACAGTTTGAAACACGTTTTAACAACCTGCACCCTGAGTTTGGCACTACGCTTACTAACAGGTATGCGAAGCTTACAAAGAACGATATTGAATTTTGTTCGCTGCTAAAGTTAAACCTTAGTAATAAAGAAATTGCTTCGCTGCTTCAAATATCTCACGAAAGTGCCATTACCAAAAAATATCGCATCAAAAAGAAAATGGAAATCAATGATGATGATGAATTTGAAAAACTTTTAATGGACATATAGCCGGTTAATGAAACCTACACTTATAGTGCTGTTCTTTGTAGCTTTGGCCACAACTGCACAAACAGGCAAAAACTGCAATAACCTTTGGCTAAAAGTAAACTATACAGGAGCAGAGCAGGCCGGGAACTATAAAAAAAAAGCCTTAAAACTGCTTGGCGCAAAAACAGTCCACGATACTGTAAAAGCAAAAGCATACAATACGCTGGGCATTTATGCAGGACTTACAGGCAAGCACGATTCGGCAGTAATATTTTATCAAAAGGCTCATGCACACCTTAAAAAATACCCCCAGCTGCAAATTTATACTTGTATAAATGAGGCGGCTTCCCACGAGGCACTAACCAACTACAGCATTTCTGAAAGTATTGGCCAAAAGGCTCTTGCCTTAAACAACAAATATGGCAATGCAACCAACAAAGCACTTATATATCATGCTCTGTCATCGGCCTATTTGCGAATGGATAAGCTTGAAAAAGCAACCGAATATCTTATAAATGGAATTGACATCCTTGAAAAACAAAAAGATAATTGTTACCTCTGGCTTTTAAAACTATCTCTTGCAACTGCTTACATACAAACTAATAACTACAAGTTTGCCACAGATATTTTTGAAGCCTACCTGCAAAACAACGCTGCCGAAAGGGGCACCAAGCGCCATACAATTGCTATTGTTAATTATACTGAGTGTTTAATAGAGCTAGGCCAGCACGACAAAGCATACACCCTGCTTAATAACGCTGTTAAAGATGTTGCAAAACTGGGAGACCGCGAATTGGAGGGCGTATTGTATTATCGCATAGCAAATTTGGAGTATGAACGTGGGCATACCGAAGCTTCATTACAAAACTATGAGAAAGCCTATAGCCTTTTAGATCAGGAAAAATCAAGGTTTACCACCAATATTTACAGTGGATATCTCGATGTACTGGTTAGTTCAGGGCAATTAAAAAAAGCGTTAGGGCTTGCTAAAAAATATAAGAACACTACATCTTATAAAAGAAGCGTTGCATTAGAACGACTTGCTTATCAAACATCTGTAGCCGAATTGTATGAAAAAGCAGGGCTTTATAAAGATCAAAGCTTGGCTTTACAGGAAGCCTTAAGAATATGCGACTCTGTGAGGCAAATAAATAACGGCTATAGTGAGCAGCAGGTGCAGGCCGGATATCAAAACAAGTTTCAAAGAGAGCGCAATATGCTTTTGGCTAAAAACAATGTCGTGCTTAAGAATAAACTTGCTACAGAAGAACGGCTTCTGTATATGTACATTATAGCGAGTGTAGCAGTTATAATATTAATACTGCTGTATTTGCGCAGCTACAGGCTTCGTAATCATCTGCAAAAAGAAAAGCTCAAAAACGCAGAAACCGATAAGGCTTTTATAGAGCAGCAACGCATACACCAGTATGAATTGCTTACTTCTCAAAAAAATACTATTGAAGAAAAGCAACGCGAAGCCACCTCTATTGCCCTTCAACTGGCTAATTATTATGACCATCTTAATGAGTTGATAGAAAAATGCAATACTACAGGCTATACAACAGCAAACGATATCAAGAAAGAACTGCAGCAACTGGTCAAACAAAAAGATTACTGGAAACAGTTTGAAGCACGTTTTAACGATCTTAATCCGGAATTTGCCGGCACGCTTATGAACAGGTATCCGCGACTTACAAAAAACGACCTTGAATTTTGTTCGCTCTTAAAACTAAAACTGAGTTATAAAGAAATTGCATCGCTACTTCAAATATCTCATGAAAGTGTGATTACAAAAAAATACCGTGTAAGGAAAAAGATGGAACTTAAAGACGAAGTTGAACTTGAAAAAATGCTCGACGAAATGTAATGATGCATTTGCGACGAAAACACTCCATTTTATCATTTTTTTAACTCCCGTCTATACGCCTTTGTCTATATCAAAAAACAAAATAACACTAAATAACTGTAAATAAGCAGTTTAACATGTAAATTATTTTCGTTTTGTCTATGCTTTGTCTATCGAAAAAACGTTAAAAAACGTTAAAGATGCCGTTACTTTGCCTTTCCGATACAGACGAAAAGGTACATTCATCTGATTTATTTACCATTCATCGACATTTATAAACGGTTTAACGTTACTAATTGAGCCATTGTCGAAAATGTTAAAATAAGCCTTTGTACCCGTTGTACATTTGTATCAGAAATAAAGAACAGCACTATTCAAAAGATAAATTAATAGTACTGAAGTGCATTACCAATTACTAAAAAACAAACAAGAAAACATGCAAATTTCTTCAAAATTATAGCAAACACGTTAGGCCCTCAAATCAACCTAATGCTATGTTGGCACAAGAGCAAAGGCCCCCAGCTTTTGTGTTCAATTCGATCTAAAACGTGAAGTTCATCGTCAAAATATGAATTTCAACGGAATAAACTCAACTAAAACGTTGTAGTTGGAATTCTTAAAATTATTTTAAAATTTTCTTAAAATAATTTGTTTTGTAACGAAAAATGTGGGTACATTTGCCCCCGCAACCAAAAAAAGTTATGCCCCCATAACTATCTGAAATTTAAATAATTACTAAAATGAAAAATGCAGTATTATTACTAATGCTATTGCCTTTTATTGGCTTTTCTCAAAGCTCGACTGAGCTACTTGCCCGTTGGGAAGGTACCCGTATAAACTGGAGCAACCCTACAGCAACCCCAACCTACTACAATAACGCAAATGCCGGCAGTACAGCCTCTAACTTTACAGCATCTGGCGTTACAATGAACGTTACTTATGGTGGTTTTGAAGCATCTAGCTGGCCTACAGGCACAACAGTAGACTACACTAAATACTATCAGGTAGCTGTAACTGCTAACCAAGGAAAACAGATCGCAGCAAGATCGTTTAGATTTCAGCAAAACGGTTATGTAAACAGATATGAGATACGTTACTCTAAAGATGCTTCTTTTGTTAATAACGGAACTCTTCTTTACAGCAGCACAAACGGCACAAGCACACAAAACACTTATATAAATGCCCCGTTTCCATCAGGTTACACTGTAGCTCAAAACGAAACACTTTACATAAGGATATACGGTTATCAGGTAGACCAAAACAACAACAGGTGGAACATGAAATTTGACTCTCCTGTAAACAACTCAGCAAACACTAACGGTGTAGCCCCTGGTTTCTATGGTGTAATTTCAACCTACGTTCCTCCTGTAATGACAGCTGTTGAAGATTCTTACACTGTAAATGTTAATGCAAGCACTGTACTTAACCTGCTTAGCAACGATGGCAACGCATCATCTGTAACAGGTTTAACAATTACAACTCCATCAAACGGTACTGCAACTGTAAATGCTGACAGAACTGTTACTTACACTCCTGCAACTGCCTATACAGGTACTGACAGCTTTAGCTATACTATTACAAATGGCGGTGCATCTCCTGCTTCTACAGCAACGGTTAGCATAACAGTAGCTGCACAGACTCCAACAGGGCCACTTAACGGAACTTATTATGTTGGCACAAACGGTCATTTTACTACTCTTACTTCGGCTGTTAACTACCTTAACACTAACGGAATTGCAGGCCCGGTAAACTTTTTACTTAAAAACGCTACTTACAACACAAACGAAACGTTTCCGCTTACTATAAACCCTATAGCAAACAGCAGCGCAACAAATGTTGTAACATTTAAACCTTTTACAGGTGTTAGCCCAAGAATTGTTGCTACTAACGTAAACAACTACACAGGCATACCTGCAATATTTTACCTAAACGGTGCTGACTACATTACTTTTGACGGTAGCAATACTGCAAACGGAACTACAAAAAACCTTACTCTTGACAATCAGGATTATATAGATTACATTCAGCGCAGTGTGTTTTGGGTAGCCAGCAACGGTACTAACGGAGCTACACATATTACTGTTAAAAACTGTAACATTAAACAAAGCGTTGTAAACCAAGGCGGTAAATTTAGTGTGGGTGTTTACTCTGGTAACAATGGCACTGGCGACAACAATACTATGAATGTTGCTGCTGCAACAGCAAACAACAGCGACCTTACTGTTACAAACAACGACTTTATGAGCGTTAAACAAGGTGTTTACATTAACGGTACTTCATCTCTTACTACAAATGTAGTGGTAAACAGAAACGACCTTGGCGCTACAACAAACGCAGAAACTATTATATCTCCTGCTACTTTTATAAACGTAAACGGTTTTGAATACAGCGACAACCTTGTAAACAACCTTTACAGAAGTACAGACGACGGTAACCTTGTATCTGCCGGTATATATGTTGCAGGTGCTTCTAAAAACGGTTCTATCTTAAGAAATACATTAAAAGACCTTACAAGAACAGTTACAAACAACCAGGCATTTGGTGGTATCGTTCTTGCCTCTACAGATTTTAACTCTAACATCCTTGTTGCAAACAACTTTATACTTAACGTTGCAGCACAAGGTAACGGTGGCGGATATCTTAACGGATATGGTATAATTGCCGATAACGGTGGTGGCTATAAAATATATCACAACACTGTAGTGCTAAACACTAACCAGCCAAACGGTGGTTTCTCTGCCGCACTTTATGTAAACACAGCTGCACGCAACCTTGATGTTAGAAACAACATTTTCTCTAACAACCAAACAAACACTGCAACAAGGAGAAGTGCTATAATGGTACTAAACTATGCAAGCAATGTAAACAGCATATTTACTAACCTTGATTATAACGACTATTACAGCAACGACAGGCTTGGTTACATAACTAACGCTAACACCTTAGAACAGGCAAACTGGCCAGGTAACGGTGTACCGGGTTCTTATCAGGATAATGCCGACTATACTTACACACTACAGGCATGGAAAAGTGTTACAGGCAAAGATGCTCACTCAGTAAACGTTAATCCTGGTTTTGCTTCTGCAACAGATCTTCACATCAATGCTAACAACTCTGTAAACGATGTTCTTGTAGGTACTCCTGTAAACATTACAAGAGATATAGACAACCAGCTAAGAAGCACTACTGCTCCTAAAATGGGTGCAGATGAATTTGGCCCAGTAACTTCTATGCCAACAGCAGGAAACCCAACAGGTATATACTGTGACAGTGCTACAACATGGAACGGTACTGCATGGAGCAATGGTGAGCCTACAGCAGAAAAAGATGTAATATTTAGTGGCAACTTTACTCAAACAGGTGGTACTTTCTATGCATGTTCAATATTTGTACTTAACGGTGCAAGTGTAAACTTCATGAGCAACTCTAACACAATTGTTACACACAGTGTAAACGTAGCAGAGACAGGTGCATTAACTTTTGAAAGCAGCTCTAACCTGTTACAGCTTGGCAACGATGCCAACAGCGGTACAACAACAGTTAAAAGAAACAGTTCAAGGCTAAAAAGACTTGACTACACTATGTGGACTGCTCCTGTTGTAGATTCAAGAACTACAGGATACCAAACATTACTATCGTTCTCTCCTGCAACTACAATAGGCCGTTTCTATCAGTACAGCACAGCAGAAGATCAATACAACATTGTATCTGAAACTTCAAAATTTGCAAGAGGCAAAGCTTACCTTATCCGTATGCCAAACTCTGACGCAACACCAGGCTACAACGCAGGTACAACACGTATATCTTATGCCGGTGTGTTTACAGGAACACCTAATAACGGTGAGATAAAATCAGATTTAAGTTTTGCAGGAAGCGGATACAATGCAATAGGTAACCCTTACCCATCTCCAATAAGCGTTCAGGATTTCATCAACGCTAACCTTAATGTAATTGAAGGTACAATCTGGATCTGGAGAAAAACAAACAACTCTACAGTATCTTCATACAGCACTGTAAACTTAACAGGCTATACTGCAAATGCTGCACTTGGTGGTGGTGGTAACCATAACGACGGTAACGATCTTATAGCTGACCCTTATGCAATAGACCCAAGAGGTTCGCTTAATACAGCACAGGGCTTTATAGTAAAAGCTAAAGCTGCAAACCTACAGGCTACATTTAAGAACAGCATGCGTATTCAAACAAACTCTAACACGTTCTTCAGGACAGCTGCTCCATCAGAAAATACTGCAACAGTAACTACACACCGTTTATGGTTAAACGCTTCTAACGAAGCTGGTGAGTTCTCTCAAATGCTGATAGGCTACAACGATGCTTCTACTCTTGGGTATGATAACGGATATGACGGTGCAGCACTTGTTAACGGAAACCTTAACCTGTACTCAGTATTAGAAACAGAAACTGATACTTTAGCTCTAACAATTCAGGCTCGTGGCACATTTGCTGAGGCAGACAGGGTAAAATTAGGTTATACATCTACACTTGCAGGTACATTTACAATATCTAAAGACCATGCAGACGGTCTATTTGAAGAAGGACAAACTGTTTACCTTATAGATAACTTAACAGGTGATTTCCACAACCTGAACGAAAGTAACTATACCTTTACAACAGAAGCAGGTACTTACAACGGTCGTTTTGCAGTAGCTTATGCTACAGACGAGCAACTTGGAACAGACAAACCTGTAGTAGAAACTAAAGCTACTGTAGTTTACAAAAACGGAAAACAAATATCAGTTAACGCTCCTGCTCAAATCAAATCAGTAGAAGTTTATGATATGCTTGGAAAAACAATATTCGGTAAAAACAATGTAGACAATACAGAGTTCTCTACAAACGAAATAAATGTAGCTCCACAAGTACTTATTGTAAAAGTTACCCTTGAAAACAAACAGGTGGTTTCTAAAAAAATAATGATGAACTAATAAACTAAGGTTATATCTCCGGATGAAAATGCCGGAGATATAAACCTAAAAGTTTAAACTGTATAAAAACCGGGCAACAGGTTTAAAAAAAATTATAACGCGTAGTAAACGTTATAATGTTTTAGTAATTTTTTAGTTGGATGCACGCCCCGGGTTGCTCTGGGGCATTTTTTAAAAAGCATCCTTTTTTCGTTAAGACAAAACAAAGTAATACATACATGTTTTAAAAAAATTTATAGTGCGTAGTAAACACTATAATGTTTAGTAATTTTTTAGTTGGATGCACACCCCGGAGCTTAGTAACCTCCGGGGTTTTTGCTTTAATATATGCCCCCTCCTACCTTTTGTTTTACTTTTGCTCGTTGAAGATAATCATCTATAATTTTAATAAAACCTTACCATATAAGGCCATCAGAATTAATTAATTTTGAATGTATGCATAATAATTTAACATGACTTTGCTGATATATGGAAACACTGAGAGTGCCTAACTATATAAAAACGGTTTTTATAGCCTTGCTTATCATTATAATCGTTTTCTTTATGATAGTAGCAAAACCCATATTGGTTCCGTTACTCATATCTGGCTATATAGCCATGTTGCTAACATCGTCCTGCAATTGGCTCGAAAGGCATAAAGTACCACGCTCATTAAGTGCAGCTCTGTGCCTTATAGTGTTTATTGCCGTTATTGGAGGCATCCTGTTTATTATATATGTGCAGTTGCGCGGTTTTATGAGCGATATTGGCGGAGACCTTTCGTCTAAAATAAATGCGTTTGTAATAGACATCAATAAATATTGCAAAGAATCATTTGGTTTTGACCTTGGCATGCCCAATGGATTTGAAGTTAAAAAAGCTGTAGACATTGTAAAGCCCGAAAACGGATCGGCCACAACATTGGTAATAAATATGCTCAATACTGTAAGCGATGTTATACTATTGCCGGTTTTTATTTTTTTCCTGCTGATATACCGCGATCACCTGGCAGTGTTCGTTACCAAAGTTTTCAGTAAACAGGACGATAATTTCCTGCTTCACAAACTAACTTCGATAAGAAAAATAGTGTATTCTTATATTGTTGGTGCAGGAAAGGTAATGGGAATACTTGCCATTGTAAACACCGCTGTCCTGTTTGCCCTGGGCATAAAGCACGCTATATTTTTTGGTGTAGTGGCAGGTATGCTAAACATTGTACCTTACCTTGGACCATCGCTTGGGGTCATCATGCCGTTCTTTTTTGCCCTCATGACCAAAGACAGCCTGTTCTACCCTATAGCCGTAGCTGTATCATTTATATTTATACAACTGCTGGAAGGGGCTTTTTTAACCCCAAAAATCACCGGGGGTAATGTTAACCTTAATGCACTGGTTACTTTTTTAGGACTACTTATAGGCGGTGCTATATGGGGCATACTGGGCATGATACTTATTATTCCTACCATTGCCATAATGAAAAAGCTGTTTGAGCTTAGCCCCGACACCCAGCCTTATGCCTATCTTTTTGGTGAGGAAGACGATAACTGGTTTAAAAAACGCGACCGGAAAGGCAAGCGGGCCCGTAAAGAAAAACAACAGCGCAAAGCTGCCGACGAAACCGCTAAAGACATTCTTGAAAAGGGAGAGCCTGACTAAGAATCCGTTGACATTCTTAGTGTTAATCATGGAAATTGAATTGAAGTAAAAAATAATAAAATATTTATTTACGATTATTAATTATCGTTTATCAATAATTTATATATTTGTCCGAACCTTAAATCATTCATCATGAAACGCATTGCTCTTTTAAAAACACTTACCGTTATATTGTTTGTTATTTGTATCGTAACTATGTTCTTCACTGTTCCGTTTATATTGGTATTGGCAGTAATGCCGGGGCAAATACCTTTTAAAATAAACGGCCATGCTGCCGATACGCTTGGAATAGAAACCATATTGTGCATGCTTGCGGCTGTGGTAGGCTTTGCCTTTTTTATTTATGCGCTGCACCTGTTTAAAAAAACACTGGAACTGTTTGAAAAGAAGAAAATGTTTCATGCAGATGTAGTTAAATATTTAGACCAAACCGGAAAAGCAATACTTATAGGCTATACCATTACTGCTGCCACTACTTTTATATACAACACTCTTGTAGAAAATAATTTAGAGCTGAACGTTGCTCTTGGTTTCGATTCTTCATTCTTTATAGTGGGGCTTGGGCTTTTCTTTTTAGTTTTAAGCGATGTGTTTTTAATGGCAAAAAACATTAAAGACGAAAACGACCTAACCCTTTAAGCCATGCCCATAATTATAAACCTTGATGTAATGCTTGCCAAACGCAAAATGCGCAGTAACGAGCTGGCCGAACGCATTGGCATGACCACAGCAAACCTCTCGATACTTAAAACGGGCAAGGCAAAAGCTATTCGTTTTAGCACACTGGAGGCCATCTGTGAGATCTTAGACTGTCAGCCCGGCGATATTATGGAGTTTGTAGATGATAATAAGTTGTAATCTTTAAACTACTCAAACTCCAATTTAGCCAATATGTTCTTCTTTTTATTGATAATGTCTTCATCGGCCTTTTCTTTAAGGCGTTCCTTATCGGTAAAATAGTATTTGTATTTAGCTTTGCCCAGGCTTATTTTATAATCGTCAAGGTTGCCCTTTATGTTAACCCCGGTTTTAAATGGTATGGGCGATTTTAATACCGACACATGATAATCGTAAGTAAGATCCAAATTCTGAATGCCTCCTACTGCCAGCCTGTAACGGTCTATTTCTACAAGAGCAGGCAATATTTCCATGTGGCTCTTTTCGATTATCATTTCCATATTAAGAGCCTGTATGGTTTTGTTTTCCTTGTCTTTAAACATAAGGGTTTTGGCAAGTTCCTTAAAAGTTTCGCTATCAAGCACCATAATATCAGTAGCCTGTAAGGCAGCTATACTGGTAACAGACGGTATAACAACATCCATTTTGCGGTTGAGCATGGCATTGCCCTCCATTCTTAAATGTGCTTTGCCCACAAACGATTTTGTCATAGGCATAAGGCTGTCCATTGCAGGCATTACTTTGGCAATATTGGCCATTTCTATATCGTGCAGGTCAAGGTCGAAATCAACTTTTGCCCTTCGATCGCTTACTGCAACATAGTTAAGGCTGGCTGTTAGCCTTGCAGCCAGCGTAGTAAGCTCAAAGTGGTTGAGCTTTAAATGGCCGTCCTCTATTTTAAGTACTCCTTTAAGATCGCGCAGGTCGAGCGAGCCATAGTGCAGCTTTTTAATATCGCTGTTAAAGGCAAACTTTATATTTTCGGGTATTTTGAATACCGTTTTTTTGTTGGTTACCTTTTTAGGATCGTGCACCTTGTTTTCGGCAACCTGTTTAAAATCGGGCTGCTGTTCTTTAGGCGTGGTTTCGGGGCTAAGCACCTTCATTATCTCGTTGGCGTCGATAAAGTTTGACGTGAGCGTGAGCGTAGCGTCTACTTTTTTATCGGGCGATTTCTTAGCCAGCATATTGTTTATCTGTCCCGTTAGTGTAACATCCGAATTGCCAAAATAGATATGCGCATTTTGAAGTGTAATGGCTCTGTTGTTAATGCCAATTTTAGAATGTTCCATGCGCAACGGCAAGGCAAAATCAGGCGAATAGGCATACAGGTTATTAAACTCTACATGGCCACGTGGCATCCAAATGTCTTCCCTGTTTTTGCGGACAGTAAGTTTATAATTGCCATTTTTAATGCCTACAAATTTTTTATCCTGCCATACTCCTGCGCTGTCTACCGTAAAAGTGGTATTAATGGCAGGACGCGCTTTGGTGCTCCTTGGGCTAAGTTCTGCTGTAGCATTGGCTTTGCGAACAACTGCTTTAATTTTATTAGTGCCGTTATATTTTAAATTGGTAAGATGTATTTCGGCAGCCAGTTTCGGCATACTGTCTTTTTGCATTTTTGCCTTTAGTTTTACATCAAGCCCGGCAAGATCTACATTGTGCTGGTTTTTATAGTTCAGCTTTAGATTTGTTGCCGCTATCCTGCCAAACGATTTACGGTTATCATTATCTTCTGCCTTGCGGCCAAAAACAAGTTCGGTTTTTTTAGTCTCAAAATAGAGGGTGTCTTTAGGGTCACTAATCAGCAGGTTTGTAAACACCGAATTACCTTTAAGCTTCATGTTATTAAACTTACTGTCTATAATATCGTTGCTTTTAAATATGGCATTAATATCTATGTGGGCTAATCCTTTGGCGGTAATATTCTGCGCTATAGGGAATTTCTTTTTAAGTGTGGTAAGATCAAGATCGCCTTTAATATTACTGTCAATCTCGGGGTCTTTAAGCAGGTTCTTAACCGTTGCATTCCCTTTTAGGTCTACCCCTGTACCTTCAAGATAGATCTCTTTAATAGTAAGGTTAGACTGTTCGGGCTTGTCATAATTGACTAAGGCATGCAAATCGGCTTCCAGGTGCCTTATCTCTCCCGGAAATTTATTGTACTTAAGCACTCCGTGGTCTATTTTAAAGAGAACATCAAAAACCGGCAGCCTCTTTTTACTGTACACACCCTTAGCAAAAGCTTTGATTGCAACGTTGCCGTGCACATCTATATCATCTTTTTTAATAATGTGCTCCGGTATGGCTTCCCATAACGTTTTTAAAGACGGTACTTTCATTTCGAGTACCACATCGGTAGCTATTTCGTTAGTAACAGTATCACGCTTAAAATGGCCTTCGGTAATAAAATCAATATCATTTAGCTTAATGGTGCTTTTATCAAAATCTATGCGGTGTTTTTTCTTGTCATACTTAATATCTGTAGTAAAATCGGCCTTTAGGTTTTTTACAAACCGATAGCCGTCCATACTGAACTTAATATGCTTAGCCGATGTTTGTGTAGCTACCTCCATACGGTCTTTGGTGTCTGACGCTTTTAAATGAATTTCAAGGCTATCGGCTTTAGCATGTGTTTTACTTACAAAATCATGATAGGCTACACGGGCATTTTCTACATTAAACTTTTTTATAAGTATGCTCTTTATTTTAAACGCTGTGCTGTCCTGCACACTAACGGTGTCTGCGGGCGTTTCCTTAACTATGTTCCAGTTGGCGTTACCATCTTTATGCACTACGGCTTTGATACCTGGGTTAATTATGGTAAGGTTATTTATTACAAGGTCGTGCTTTCTATACAATTTTAAAGCGTTGAAAGAAGCACGGCAAACGTCAAAATGTGCCAGTGTATCGGGCTTGCGGCCATGATACGATGGGGTAACCACATTTCCCTTTTTAAGCTTTACCCCAAAGTGCGGAAAAGAAGAAAAGAACGTGAGCTCCATACTCTCACAGCTTACTTTTGCATTGAGGTTTTCATTTAATAGTTGCGTAACGGTTGGGGTTATCCTTTCGGGTGTAAAAACAAAATTGAGCGCTATTGCTATCACTATAGCCAGCAAGACTATGACAGAGAGCAGGGTTATAAATATTCTTTTAATGAGCTTTTTAACTTTCATTGGGCTTATAAAATTCAATGCTGTAATATAAAGCAAAACAGGTGTAGTTAGGTTTTTATTATATTAAAAAATCGAAAAAATGTAAACTGCCCTCAATTAAGCTAAAAATCTTACTTTTAGCATCAGCAAAAAATACCAACAATGCGAATTTTAAAAACTATTGCCACAGTAATGCTTATTGGCCTGGCTGCTTGTCAAAAGACTGAAAAGACTACCGAAAACAATGAAGGTGCCCTGCCTGTTGTTGCCACTGAAAAAACTGTAGACGAAACCGAAAAGACTGCCATTGAAACATTAGTTAAAGATATGTACGCCTGGAACAGAAACAGGTCTCATACAAACGAATTTCAGTCGGTAGTAAAAGATACGTTAGTAACTGGCTACAATATGGGTAGTCATAAGCTTTATCTTAAAGAACTGCGCGATTCGGGCTTTTTTGCAGAGGAGTTCATCGCCAACATGGACAAAATTGTACAGGAGCAAAACAAGCTTTTGGGCAGCGGGAAAATGGAATGGTATGAGGGAGACCTGAGCCCCTTTAGCGGCGACTTCGACCCATGGTGTGGTTGCCAGGATGAGCCGGCCGAAGATGCCTTTAACAAAATTACACTACACTTTGAAAGCCTTAATAATACAACAGCTAAATTTTACTGGAATTGGGAAGGTTTTGGCGATGACTGGGCTGCCGAACATTACAACATGCGCACCGTAAAAGAAAACGGCAAATGGAAAATTGCCTACATGGAGGGCTGGGATTATGCCGCAAATTTAGGGGTGGAGTAAATGAAAAACTGGTATTATCATCTCATTATTTGCACCGCAATTTGTTTTTTTTACCTATACCTATGGGGTGGTTTCTATTTTTACACAGGCAAACCGGGATGGCATGGTTTTGAAATGTTTTATATGACACTCTTTACAGCACCGTTCTTTATTATGTATCATTTAATTTCCATAGGTTATTCTTTAAAACACCAAGACAGGAGTGTTTTGAGCATAAACTTAATTTGCCTTGGCCTGTGCCTTGTGAATATTATTGCGGTTTTTTCATAAATACAGATTCTTTGCTTATATAGAATCATGGTAAGGTATTTGCTATGTTTACTTGATCGCTAAAACATCTTACCATGGTTAAAAATTTTACATTATTATTTGTTACTCTCTTTACTACAGCCCTAACAGCACAGGTAACATTATCCCTTCAAAATAAAACAGGTGAGGATTTACATAATGTAAAGCTTTGGAACAGAGAGATTGGAACTATTGAAAAAGGTTCTGTAAAAGTGATTACATTTGAAAGCATCAGCGCAGATAACGGACAACCTTATTTTAGTATTTCCTTGTTTTACAAGCACTACCCTCTTACAAACCTCAGTTCCCTACCGCGATGCGGCAACTCTTCAAAAACAATAATATCTCAGGGAGATTATATCCTTGATATTAAAGTACTCTTAAATGAACAGGGACGCTACACGCTTATTACAAGAGAATATCAAAACCTTAAATCCCAAGTTATTCCTGACAACAATAAATGATCTTTACATTACCTTAGCCCTCTCTTATTCATCTTAACAGGAGGCAAACCAAAACTTTCCACCTCTACCCATGGGGTTAGCCATATTTTATTCTGCGGGTCGGTCACATCCAGCAATTCTATTTTAAGGCGTGTGGCAATATACAATGCCATATTGTAAGCCTTCTTGTTTTCTGCGTTGTTGTAAATGGTAAAATGCCTGTTTTGCCCGTACCATATATTTACGTTATATATGTGCGCATCGTATTTGCCCGGAACTATTATGGGCTGCCGGAACACCGATACATATTCTATATCGGGCAGTTGTTTCCATCGCCCCACTTTTATACTACCTACACGAAACTGTTTTTTGTAGCAACGCTCCACAAGATCAAAGCATACAGCAGTTACTACCGAGAACCTAATGCCAATAACAAACATAAAAAAAGCAAAATTAAAGCAGCTCACAAACGCTTTAAATCCCTGCCTTCCCGGATAGTGATACACTCCATACACCATTAACCCTAAAAAGAAACACATTAGCACATAGGCCACTACTGCCACTATGCGCTGCCAAACAGGACGCTCTTTTTCACTAATAATAATATCGTTTGTAGTATTTACCATGAATGCATCGTTATACAATTGTAACGCAAGGGTTTATAAATAATTGTTTATTATATGAAGTAGTTATGTCGCAAGACACACAAAGGACACAAAGAGATTCGCAAAGCATCACACGACAGATTTAAAACATAAAATATTATTATTCAGTCTGCACTCAACCGATTAACCGACACGAATTACACAGATGTACACAAATTAATTTGTGAGAATTTGTGAGATTAGTGTGAGAGACATTTTTAGAAGCTGAAAGCTAAATGCACTAAAGTGCATAGTCTGAACTATTTTTGAGACTAATCAATTAGCTTAATTTTTTCTTTGTGAATTTTTGTGTGTCCTTTGCGAAACTTTGTGTAATAATTTCTATGCACATAAAAAAAAGTCCCAACACCTAAAAATAGATATTGGGACTTTAAAAGTATAGATGAATTACTAATCAACCAAGATGATTATCTTATTATCGTTAAGTTCAAGCGTACCCGATTTTATAGGCAGCAAAAACTTTTGGTCTTTGTCTGATTTTGTAAAACGCTCGCTAAACACAGCCGTTTTAAAATCAGGAACTGCAATTTTTACAGTACCTTCAGCCAGTATAGACACTATATTGGCGTGGTGGTTAAGCATCTGGAACTCGCCATCTGTACCCGGCACTGTAACCGATGTTACATTGCCTTTAAACAGGTGGCCTTCCGGCGAAACTATTTCTAATGATAGCATATCTTTAGGTTTATGGTTTAGAGTTTATGGTCTGTAGTTTAACTACAAACCATAAACAACAAACTGTTCTTATACTTCGGCAAGCATTTTTTGTCCGGCCTCGATCACGTCTTCAATAGTACCTTTAAGGTTAAAGGCAGCTTCAGGAAGATGGTCAAGTTCACCGTCAATAATCATGTTAAAGCCTTTTATAGTATCTTTAATATCTACAAGAACACCCGGTATACCTGTAAACTGCTCTGCCACGTGGAACGGCTGAGAAAGGAAACGCTGCACACGGCGCGCACGGCTCACAGCAAGTTTATCTTCCTCGCTAAGCTCTTCCATACCAAGGATAGCAATAATGTCCTGTAGCTGTTTGTATTTTTGAAGTATTTCTTTAACCCTTTGCGCACAGTTGTAGTGCTCGTCGCCAAGAATTAGCGGAGTAAGAATCCTTGAAGTAGAGTCAAGAGGATCTACCGCAGGATAAATACCAAGCTCAGCAATTTTACGGCTCAATACTGTAGTAGCATCAAGGTGGGCAAAAGTTGTAGCAGGTGCAGGGTCAGTCAAGTCATCCGCAGGTACATAAACAGCCTGTACAGATGTAATTGAGCCTCTTTTTGTAGAAGTAATACGCTCCTGCATAGCACCCATCTCTGTTGCAAGTGTAGGCTGGTAACCTACCGCCGATGGCATACGGCCAAGTAGTGCCGATACCTCAGAACCTGCCTGAGTAAAACGGAAGATGTTGTCTACGAAGAAAAGAACGTCTTTTCCTTGTGCTTCACCAGCTCCGTCACGGAAATATTCTGCAATTGTAAGACCCGAAAGGGCAACACGTGCACGTGCTCCGGGTGGCTCGTTCATCTGTCCGAACACAAACGTAGCTTTACTTTGGCGCATTCCGGTTTTGTCTACCTTAGTAAGGTCCCATCCTCCGTTTTCCATAGAGTGCATAAAGTCGTCGCCATATTTAATAATGCCCGACTCAAGCATCTCGCGAAGAAGGTCGTTACCCTCACGGGTACGCTCGCCCACACCGGCAAATACCGAAAGACCACCGTGGCCTTTTGCAATGTTATTAATAAGCTCCTGGATAAGTACTGTTTTACCAACACCGGCACCACCAAAAAGACCAATTTTACCACCTTTTGCATAAGGCTCAATAAGGTCGATTACTTTGATACCTGTAAAAAGTACTTCGGTAGAAGTAGAAAGGTCTTCAAATTTAGGAGCCTGGCGGTGAATTGGTAAACCGTTTACGCCTTCTTTAGGAAGGTCGCCAAGTCCGTCTATAGCGTCGCCTACTACATTAAACAAACGTCCGTAGATATCGCTGCCCACCGGCATTTGTATCGGTGCGCCTGTACCAACCGCCTCCTGACCGCGGCTAAGCCCGTCAGTAGAGTCCATAGATATAGTACGCACGGTGTTTTCACCTATGTGCGATTGTACTTCAAGCACCAGTTTGGTACCGTCGTTTTTAATGATCTCTAATGAGTCATAAATTTTCGGAAGCTCGCCGTTTTGGGTGTCAAACACCACGTCTACAACCGGCCCGATAATCTGTGCAACTTTTCCTATTACTTTAGACATTGCTTATGTATTTATTAAACAGCTATTTATAGATTGCGAGAAAACTCTTTTTTCTCGGGTGCAAAGATAGTTTTTTAAATGTGTATTATGCAATAGGCATATTGCGTTTTTTTCAATAAAAAAAGGGAATAAAACAAATTTGGTTAGGGAATGTGAATAGAGGGCGGTGTGTTTTGTGGATTGTAGGGTAATGGGTTTTCAAGTATTCATGTTTATAGATATCATTTTCTATATCCTGATGCTATTATAGTTTTCGCACTCCCTTTATTGTATCGTTGATCTTATCAAAAATATCTCCTCCTGAAAGTTCTGATTTTAGATTTAAGAGATATGATTTTGGATTTTCTTTAAGTTCAAGTTTCTCTTTTTTTACAGTGCTTGCCGCTGATACTAAACCGAATATAATCCCTCCTGTCGTAACAATTGGCTTAGCCCAATCCGGAACATACTCTGAAGAAGAAGCTAACGTAGTAGGAAGTGAAATACTTAAAAACTTATTTACTGTTTCAATTTTATGAGCATTGTAAAGTTTTTCTAAATTTTTAGTTTCCTTTAGGATTAATTTAGAGTGGAAATTTATTGCGTCTTTCAGAGCACTTTCATTGTTAATTTCAATTATAGAGTCTGACACATTTGATATCTCATGAAAAAACGAAGTTCTTTCATCTTCATATTTTTTACGTATATCAAGTATTTTATCAAGCGGAACATCATTAATACTTTTAGGCACAATAGTCTCGATTAGAAGATTACCTAATTTGTATTCAAACTGTTTATTATAATCCGAGTTAACCGAGGCTTCAAAACAAAGCGAAGCAGAAAAAGATTGCTCGACATCAGTTACAATAGGTAATGATTTGTTTTTAGAAATACTTTTCGCAAAGTAAGTCATATAAAGTAAACCAATTTCATTATCTATTTTTACCCAGTCTTCCCATCTGTTTTGACCAGGAATAGCAATGCCGACATCAAACAGATATTCTTTAAGAGCAGGATCCATTTTTTGAACATGTATGTATGTCCCAGAAGCTTGAACCATTTCAGAAAAAAAATGTTTTCTATTTCGATAATCTTCATCATAACCTCTATTGAATCGTCTACTAAAGTATCTATCGTTAAAAAAAAGATCGGAATCAACAACCGATCTAAGATACACTCCAAAATCTTGAAATGCTAGAGAGGTGTCCCAAGACTCAGGTTTGTAATCTTTTATAAATCCTGATTCATATTTAATTTTGATTATATCTTCACTATCAGATGGTTCGACAGATTGAGGAACTATTCTTGATATATTGTCCCAAAATAAAAGAGCGTGTTTTATCCAATTTTTATTTGTTAAATTGATATGCGGGTAATAAAGCGCGTGTCCGAAACTCATAATTTTTATTTAAATAAATTCTACTAATAAAAAATATTCAAGCACTTGAATTTCAGTAAATATAATAAAATTTTGACACAAATATAAACCACTAAAATTTCTTTCAACAACTATACTAAACCTTCCCACCCTAAAACACATCTCCATCATTTTAAAAAGCTCCGGATGTTTACTCTCCAACAAATCAAGGCGTTGGCATTCAAAGCAATATTCAGCAACAACGGCAAAAAACTCGGCTTGGCTGGTACCTCCATATTTCCTAATGTCTGATTTATCGGTAAAGATAATTTCTATGTTAAACCATCGGTTAAAATCATTTTTTAAGGATATCGTATTGAACAAACAAAAAAGCAGCTAAGAAAAACTCTTAACTGCTTCATTATATAAATTATATATCGCTGATTACTCCACCGTAACCGACTTAGCCAGGTTTCTAGGCTGGTCTACATTACAGTTGCGCATAACCGCAATGTGGTAGCTCAATAGCTGTAGTGGTATGGTAGCCAATAACGGAGATAATGCATCGCTCGTTTCCGGAATTTCAATAATGTGGTCGGCAAGGGCTTTTACCTGGGTATCGCCTTTAGTAACCACAGCTATAATTTTACCGCTACGGGCTTTTATTTCCTGTATGTTGCTCACAATTTTGTCATAATGCTCCTGCTTAGGCGCAATAATAACCACTGGCATTTTTTCGTCTATCAATGCAATAGGCCCGTGCTTCATTTCGGCAGCCGGATAGCCCTCTGCATGTATGTATGATATTTCTTTAAGCTTCAACGCACCCTCTAATGCCACAGGATAGTTATACCCCCTGCCAAGGTAAAGACAGTTTGGCGCATCTTTGTAAATAGCTGCTATTGCCTGCACATTGTCGTTAGATTTCAATGCTTCGGCAACCAGATCCGGAACAAGTTCCAGTTCCTGCAGGTATGTAAAATAATCTTTCCTTGCCATGGTGCCTTTAGCTCTTGCTATACGCAATGCCATTAAGGTAAGGAGAGTAATCTGGGTAGTAAATGCCTTTGTAGACGCCACACCAATTTCCGGCCCGGCATGCGTATAAGCCCCACTGTGCGTTTCACGCGATATAGACGAACCCACCACGTTACATACTCCAAAAACAAATGCTCCCTGTTCTTTGGCAAGTTTAATCGCAGCAAGCGTATCGGCTGTTTCACCACTTTGAGATATGGCTATGACCACATCGTCATGACGGATAACCGGGTTTCGGTACCTAAACTCAGAGGCATACTCCACCTCTACCGGAATACGGGTAAACTCTTCAAAAATGTACTCGGCTACAAGCCCGGCATGCCACGATGTACCACAGGCAATAATAATAATACGGTTGGCATTCAAAAACTTTTGCAGGTTATCTTCTACGCCACTTACTTTTACAATACCCTCTTCAACACGAAGCCTTCCCCTAAACGTATCCTTAATAGCGTTTGGCTGTTCGTAGATTTCTTTTAGCATAAAGTGGTCAAAACCACCCTTTTCTATTTGCTCAAGACTCATTTGCAGTTCCTGAATGTAAGGGTCTACAAGAGAGTCGTCTTTGATTTTGCGTATTGTAATATCTTTATTAAGGCCAATAATTGCCATTTCTTCGTCTTCAAGATATACGGCATTTGGTGTATATTCTATAAACGGCGATGCATCGCTCGAAATAAAGAACTCTCCCTCGCCCACACCAATTGCCAACGGGCTACCCAAACGGGCAGCTACTATTTCGTCGGGGTTTTGTTTGTCAAAAACCACAATGGCATAAGCACCTACTACCTGGTTAAGCGCAATTTGTACTGCCTTGCCCAGTTTTATGTTTTCCTGCTTTTTTATCTCTTCGATAAGGTTAACAAGCACCTCAGTATCGGTATCACTTTTAAAAGTATAGCCCCTTTTTATAAGCTCTTTTTTAAGCGGATCGTAATTTTCTATAATACCGTTATGCACTATTACAAGGTTGCCCGAATTGCTGAAATGCGGATGCGAGTTTACGTCGTTAGGCACACCGTGTGTAGCCCAGCGCGTGTGGCCCATGCCTATAGTTCCGGTAGTTGTTATTTCGTTTACGGCCTTGGCTTCAAGGTCGCTTACTTTTCCTTTGGTTTTGCTTAATTTAAGTCCTGTTTCGTCATACAGCACCACACCGGCACTGTCATAACCCCTGTATTCAAGCCTTTTAAGACCCTTTATAATTACAGGGTAAGCCTCTCTGTGGCCTATGTAACCTACTATTCCGCACATACTCTCTCTTAATTAATCAGGTTTTGTGTAAAAAATTTCAAGCCTTACACGCTTGTCATAGTTAGGATCGGTTGCAGGAATATTACTACCATACAACACTGTTCCGAAAGGATGCATTACAGACGACACCGGAATTGTGCTTACTGTAAGATCTGTAGGTACAGGAGGAACACCTGTATTCCATATCTCTGTCCATGGCACCTTTACAGCGGCATGGGTTACCGTAGCAATATCTTCTATAACTGTAAGTCCCAGTTTTATGTTTGTACTGTCTTTATTTACAAGATTATTAATATGGTCTGTAATCCTTATCCTGTAGCGGCCACCACCGTTGGTAATGGTATCTATTAATCCGCCGTGCACATATTTATTATATTTTGGATAACTGCTAATGGTAGTCCCGTCAGTATAATAATCATATACAGGTCTTTTATTGTTAACATCATACAGGTATATCCTTGGCGGAGCAAGTGGCTTCTTGCCGTTTGCTCCCACTTTACCCATACCGTTATTGGTATTTTCGTCTATATAAAAAACAAGATTAGCCTCGTTTATAAGCACCCTGTTGCCCGTAGCATCATTATGCATTAAAGGAGCCAATGTAGCCATATCTATATCTAAAAACGCAGTAGACCCTGCACCGCCTTTTAAATATATCCTGTTGTCTCCCTCTATATTATTAGATGCATTTATAGCTGCTAAGAAATCTCCCGAATAATCGTTCTCAAAAAGATTAATGCTGTTACCGGTAAGGTTAAGCGTTAATGTCCTCTTGGTAGAAGTAGTATCGGTAGCCGTAAGCCTGTCGGTATATTTAATAGTTATGACGCCGCTGGCAAAGTTTGGTGCAGCATATGCCGACTGACTATCATCAATAGGTGTTGACTTAAAATAAAGCCCCCTGAAATATTCTTTAAAAACCGAGTTATTAAGCAGCCTTCCTGAGCCTACAGCCAAAAGATCGGCAAAAGCTTCATTTTTTAAATAAAAGAACATTCCCGGTGCAAGGGTCTCAACAACCGCAGCATCCTGTGGTTCACCATCATCATCTGTATAAGTAGCCCTTCTTTTTACTACATTAGATGTATAGGCAAAATCCTCATGATCGTTTTTAAGAACATTTGCCCCCGCATACTGCTCTATTAATTCTTTATGGTCAGAATAATATTTTTGTGTTTCAGTACCGCCTGTACCTGCATCGGTATCCCTTAAATAAAAACCGTTCTTTTTTATTTCGAGCCTAAATTTAGATGTCGCATCGCTGTAAACAGAGTCTACTCTATATACAGCATCTACAGCGTCACCGTTTGCATCTGTTGTGGCAGCAGTAGTTATTGTGCTGCGGTAAGGCACATAGATCCAAACAGAATCTATTACCGGGTTATACAGCGCCTGATTAATACTGCTGGTAGCCAACTGCACCTGGCTTACAAAATGAGCCGTTGTCCTTCCAAACACAGGGTTGTTATAAACCCCAAGTGTGTTCATGGGTAAACTGTTGGTCTGCACTACACCTGTTGGCCTGTCATAAACCTTTACTTCGGCAGTGTATTTTATTATATTGTTGTGCAGGTCGCCGTCTACAACACTCGAGCCAAGCTCATTAAAATCGTTATCGCAGGAGGCTATAAAAACAGCAGTTAAAACAAGACAAATGCTCTTTATGAGTGAAACTGAATTCATACAATTTTTTTAAGGTTTACTATAAAACCTGATTTCTATAGAAATTAGTATATGCCGATGCAAAATTATCTTTAGGCACATATGGCAGGAACGGCTTGCCCGAAGCTTCAATAAAGCTAACAAGGTCTTGCGAAAGCCCTTCAGATGCTATAATAACCGCATCGCTGTGGGCAATAGAGGCTTTCATAACATTACTATAATCCGGCACGGCAAGCATTTCCACATCTTTTTCGGGCACTTCATCAAACAATACTTTTTTAAGCATGTCGTTATCAAGTGTTCCGTCAAAAGACTGGCTGTAAACAGAAGTTACAATTTTGGTATCGGCAAAAAGGGCTTCGTCTTTGTAGTAATGTTTCATATACACAGGCAGCATACCGGCAAGCCAGCCATGCACGTGTATAATATCGGGCACCCAGTTGAGTTTTTTAACGGTTTCTACCACCCCTTTTGCAAAAAAGATAGCTCTTTCGTCGTTGTCTGGATATAATACCCCGTCTTCGTCGCTAAAAGTTGCCTTGCGTTTAAAATATTCGTCGTTGTCAATAAAGTACACCTGAATGCGCTCTTTAGGTATAGAAGCCACTTTAATAATAAGCGGCATATCCATGTCGTTTACCACAAGATTCATACCCGAGAGGCGAATTACCTCGTGCAATTGGTGCCTTCTTTCGTTGATGTTGCCATAGCGCGGCATAAATATCCTGATTTGCCCTCCCTGATCGTTAATCATCTTAGGCACGTCATAAGACATTAAAGACACTTCATTTTCAGCCAAATAGGGCACAACTTCAGATGATACGTACAATATCCTCTTATCCTCCATCTTTAATACTTAAATTTTATTTGGTTGTAAAAACATGCAAAATTAAACATTTTTGGTCAGTTTATAACTATATATTAAATTTGCCCGTATATTAATACTGCGCAAATGCTCATATTCAATAAAAAAGCCCTCCTGCAAAACCATCTTGAGGCCCTTAAAACAGCCCAAAGCACTATAGGTTTTGTACCCACAATGGGGGCACTGCACGAGGGGCACCTTTCGCTCATGCAGCGTTCTTTAAACGAAAATACCATTACAGTTATCAGTATTTTTGTAAACCCAACACAGTTTAACAACCCCGAAGACCTGCAAAAATATCCGCGCACCCTTGAGGCTGATGCCGGCAAGATAAAAACCCTGAGCGACAGCATTATAATTTTCGCCCCGGAGGTAGATGAAATGTATGACGGCAACACCATATCGCAACATTATAATTTTGACGGACTCGAAAACCAGATGGAAGGTGCACACCGCCCCGGCCATTTTGACGGTGTGGGCACTATAGTAAAAAAGCTGTTCGATATTGTAAAGCCAAATAATGCCTATTTTGGCGAAAAAGATTTTCAGCAACTGCAAATAGTTAAAAAGCTTGTAGAAAAAAACAATCTCCCTATAAATATTGTGGGTTGCCCCATTAGCCGCGAAGCAAGCGGGCTTGCTATGAGCTCGCGCAATGCCCGCCTTAGTGATACCGAAAAACAGGAGGCAGCATTTATTTATAAAACATTACAGGAAGCCAAAAGTAAATTTTCGACAAGCTCTATACCGCAGCTAAAACAATTTGTGGAAGATGCCTTTGCCTCCCACCCTGAGTTTACCACCGATTATTTTGAAATAGCCCCGGAAGAAAGCCTTGTGCCTGCCAGCATAAAAGAAAACACAAAATACAGGGCGTTTATTGCAGTTTTTTTAGGCAACGTTAGGTTAATAGACAATATTTCATTAAATTGATTACCTTTGCCGCATGCAAATTCAAGTTGTAAAATCCAAGATTCATCGTGTTACGGTGACTGGAGCCGATTTAAACTATATAGGCAGCATTACTATAGATGAAGCGCTGATGGAAGCTGCCAATATGATTGAAGGAGAAAAAGTTTCTATTGTAAACATAAACAACGGTGAACGTTTAGAAACTTATATAATAAAAGGGAACAGGAACAGTGGCGATATTACATTAAACGGCCCTGCAGCACGCAAAGTGCAGCGTGGAGATATAATTATCATTATATCTTATGGCATTCTTGATTTTGAAGAAGCTAAAACATTTAAACCTGCCATTGTTTTTCCTAACGAAAAAGATAATTCGCTAACATAGAGCCTTGAAAAATAAAATAACCCGTATATTGAGTATAGCACTCCCACTTTTGTTGGGAGTTTTTTTAATTATATATGCCTACAACCAGTTTAGCGAAAAAGAACTGAGCGAAATACAGCGCAGTTTTAAAACCGCTGACTACCTATATGTAGGTGTTGCACTTTTTGTAGGGTTTACGGGATATGTAGCAAGGGCATACCGCTGGAAATATACTTTGGAACACATGGGGTACACAGCCCCTTTTGCAGTAAAATTTTCGGCAGTGTGCATAACATATTTAATGAATATTACCATACCGCGCAGTGGCGAAGTAAGCCGTGCGCTGGTTTTAAAACGCTATGCCGATGTACCTTTCGACAAAGGTTTTGGCACCATAATATCCGAAAGGGTTATCGATCTTTTTTTGCTTATTTTTTGCCTGGGACTTACCATTTCATTGCAGTTTAGTGCATTAAAAGACTATCTTTCGGAAAATGTCCCATATGAAAAGCTCCTTTTTTATGGTGTTATAGCCCTTATATTGTTTACTGCATCGGTACTGTTTTATATGTATTCGCGCATGGCGTGGCTGCAAAAACTTAAAATAAAGATATCAGGCCTTGTAGAAGGCGTACTTAGCGTATTTAAAATGCGTAACAAATGGCCTTTTCTAATACTGTCGGTTTACATTTGGGTTACCTATGTGGTGATGTTTTACATTACAGTATTTGCCCTGCCCGAAACTGCCGGGCTCAGCTTTAATGTCGTAATGCTTGCATTTGTAGTAGGCAGTATTGCCATAACATTCAGTAACGGAGGCTTTGGGGTTTTCCCTTTTGCAGTGGCAAAACTTTTAGAAAATTACGGAATTACTTATGCCGCAGGTACCGCTTTCGGGTGGATAATGTGGGCATCGCAAACCGGACTTGTGATTATTTTGGGAGGCCTTTCTTTTTTAATGCTTCCGCTGCTATTTCGTAAGAAATAATCACTATCTTGCTTGACGAATTTTATCCCCTTAAAATTACAAAGCTATGACATACAAAACCTTACTGTTACTACTCGTAGCAGCAGTACCCTTGTTTGCGCAAAAAAAAGCTGAGGAGATTTTTTCTCAAAACTTAAATGCTAAAAGAACTTTTACGGTAACCCTGCCGCCGTATTATAAGCAGGATAAAGATAAAAAATACCCGCTTATACTTGTTTTAGACGGCGATTATATGGCTGCGCCTTTTGAGGGTATTTTTAACTATACAGGTTACTGGGACGAGCTTCCGGAAGCTATAATTGTGGGCGTAGACCAAAACTATGCCGACCAGCGCCAACAGGATTGTCTTATAAATGCAACAACCGGACTGCCAGAAGGTAACGGGGGTAAATTCTTCATGTTTATTAACGACGAACTTATGCCCTACCTTGACAAAACTTATCGCCTTTCTCCATTTAAGGTAATTGCAGGGCACGATGCAACCGCATATATGGCAAGCCTGTTTTTGTACAGGGATAACTCTCCGTTTAAAGGATATATAAATTTTAGCCCAGATTTGCAGGCAAACATGGAAAACCTGTTGCCGGAGGTTTTAGGAAAAATAAAGACACCTGTATTTTTTTATATGTGTACCACCGAAGGCGATGCACCAAAGCTGAGAAAAAAAATAAAGGCAATGGATGAAACTATTAAAGCATTGCCAAAAAACAACAACCTGAAATATGTTTTTGAAGAGTTTGCGTCGGGTTCGCACTACTCTGTAGTGCCTTACGGCATTCCGGGTGCATTATATAGTATTTTCGATTCTTACAGGCCAATATCGCCAACAGAATATAAAGACAGGATAGAGACATTGCCATCTGGTTATGTAGACTATCTTAAGGAAAAATATGATGTTATAGAAAAAGACCTTGGCGTAAAAATGGTAATCCGTCTTGGCGATTTTAAGGCTATTGAAGCTGCCATATTAAAAAATGCAGCCTATAAAGAACTGAGAGACCTTGCTTCTCTTGCCAAAAAAAACTATCCTAAAAAAACCATTGGCGAATATTATGACGGCCTGTATTATGAAATGCTTGGCGACAATAAAAAAGCCAACAGGGCTTACATGAACGGTTATACACTGGACCCTATTGGCGAATACACCAAAGATTTTATGATAACCAAAGGCGAAAGCGTTAAACAATAGAGTACATACTATTGATTGATAAATACCTAATATAGCTTTCAATATCTACAGGTTGGCAGTTACAAATACATTTGCAAAAAATGATTACATTTGAGGCTATTACCAACTATTTGAATGGCTAAACTAAAAACCGTTTTTTACTGCCAAAACTGTGGCGCACAATACTCTAAGTGGCAGGGGCAATGTAACTCCTGCAAACAATGGAACACCATAGCAGAAGAAATTGTGCAAAAAGAAGACAAACCTTCATGGAATTCTTCGGCTCCCGAAACTAAAAAAATACCCAAACCGCTTCGCATTACAGAGATCGATTCTGCCAACGAGGTTCGAATGGATACAGGCGACGGCGAGCTTAACCGTGTTTTAGGAGGTGGGCTTGTGCCGGGATCTTTAACTCTTTTAGGTGGAGAGCCAGGCATTGGCAAGAGCACACTGTTATTGCAAATATCTTTAAAACTACCTTTTAGAACCTTGTATGTTAGCGGTGAGGAAAGCCAGAAACAAATAAAAATGCGGGCTGAGCGCATTACAGCAAAAGCAGATAACTGTTATGTACTTACCGAAACCAAAACCCAAAACATATTCAGGCAAATAGAGGCTATAGACCCCGAAGTGGTAATTATAGACTCTATACAAACACTGCATACAGATTATATAGAATCGTCTGCCGGAAGTATATCCCAAATTCGCGAAACTACAGCCGAGCTTATAAAATTTGCCAAAGAAAGTAATGTGCCCGTAATTCTTATAGGACACATTACCAAAGATGGCAGCATTGCCGGGCCAAAAATACTGGAGCACATGGTAGACACCGTGCTGCAATTTGAGGGCGACCGCAACCATGTGTACCGCATACTGAGATCGCTAAAAAACCGCTTTGGCTCAACCGCCGAACTGGGCATTTATGAAATGTTAGGTAGCGGCCTGCGCGAAGTGGCCAACCCCAGCGAAATACTTATATCGCACAAAGAAGAAGAACTTAGCGGCACTGCTATTGCCACCACCATGGAGGGCATGCGACCAATAATGATAGAAATTCAGGCACTGGTAAGCTCAGCAGTATACGGAACCCCACAACGCAGCACCACAGGCTATAATGCCAAGAGGCTTAATATGGTGCTTGCCGTGCTCGAAAAAAGGGCGGGTTTCAGGCTTGGGGCTAAAGACGTCTTTCTAAATATAACGGGAGGCATAACGGTAGATGATCCAGCCATAGACCTTGCGGTTGTAGCGGCAATACTATCGTCTAACGAAGATATACCCATTAATAAAGACTACTGTTTTGCAGGCGAAATTGGCCTTTCCGGAGAAATAAGGCCTGTAAATCGTGTAGAACAACGCATACTTGAGGCCGAAAAGTTAGGATTTTCTACTATTTTTGTTTCTAAGTATAACAAGGTTTCATTAAAAAACACGTTAATAGACATTAAACTGGTGGCAAAGATAGAAGATGTGGCAGCCCACCTGTTTGGCTAAACTTACACATGCGCAAAAAAATAAATTTCAAAAAAATTGCCCTTTGGGTAATCTCTATAATCGTGGTACTGCTGCTTGTAGCGGGCATATCGTTTTTTGCTTTTCGCGATAAGGCATTACAAAAAGCCGTTGCAAAAGTTACTGATAAAATGAGCTCTGATTATAACACAGCCTTTAGCGTTAAAGAGGCTAAGTTTAAAGGGCTATCTGGTATAGAAATGAAAGGTATTACCCTTGTGCCTAAAGGTGCCGATACACTTTTGCAGGTACAGGAAATCAACACAAGCATTAATCTTTCGAGATTACTTACAGGCGATATACAGCTTGGCACACTGAATATGAAAAACGGTTATGTACAGTTGGTTAATGACTCTTTAGGCTGGAATTTTCGTTCTTTTTTACACAGCAAAAAAAATAAAGACGAGGAGGAAGACAACACACGCAACAGTTATGCCGAACGGGCTTACCGCCTGCTAACAAAAGTGCTTAACCTGGTGCCCACAGATATGGCTCTTGACAATCTTGCATTGCGAGTAAACGACAAAGGCCAGCAAATAAGCATGAACCTTACTCAGCTTCGCCTTGCCGACAACCAGCTTGAAAGCAACATAAACGTTGTTGAAGACACGATATCGCAAAACTGGAAGGTTAAAGGTTTTGCCGACCCGCGTAACCGCAAAGCCGACCTGAAGTTTTTTAATGCCGATACATCGCGCATTGCCGTGCCTTATATTGCCCGAAGGTTTGGGCTAAAATCAGGGTTTGACAATATTCATTTAAATGTAGAGAATATTGAAATGGATGGTGGCGAGCTGCATGTAGACGGCTATGCCTCGATACAGAATTTTATGGTTAACCACCGACGCATTGCTACAAAAGATGTAGTGATAGACAATGCCCGTTTTGATTACCACTTTTTATTTGGCGACAGCTTTGTTGAGCTCGACAGCACCAGCACCGTTCAGCTTAACAAAATAAAATTTAACCCCTTTGCAAAATACAGTGTAGAGGACGATACTATTTACCAGATAAAAACGCGCATACCAAAAATGCCTGCGCAGGATTTTATAACATCATTGCCAAAAGGGTTGTTTACCAACTTTGAAGGCATGGAAGCCGAAGGCAGCTTTAGCTATAACCTCGATTTTTTGTTCAACAAGAACAAACCTAACACACTGGTGTTTAACAGCACCCTCGACAAAGAGGGTTTAAAAATAAACAAATATGGCGCTGCCGACCTTGCCAAGCTTAACGGTAGTTTTGTATACAGGGCAGTAGACAATGGCCGTGTGCAAAGACCTGTGCTGGTAGGATCGGGTAACCCTAACTATACCCCTATTGCAGATATATCTCCGTTTTTACGCAAGGCCGTACTAACCAGCGAAGACCCTTCGTTTTTTAGCCACCGTGGTTTTATAACTGAGGCTTTCAGGCAGTCGATAATCAAGAACATCAAGACTAAAAAATTCTCCCGCGGGGGCAGCACCATAAGCATGCAGCTTGTTAAGAATGCTTTTCTTACCCGCGAGAAAACCCTTTCGCGCAAGCTAGAAGAAATACTGTTGGTTTATATTTTAGAGAACAACCGCATAGTGGGCAAAGAACGCATGCTCGAAGTGTATTTTAATATTATAGAATGGGGACCTGATGTGTATGGCATTGGCGAGGCATCGCACTATTATTTTGATAAAAGCCCCGCATTGCTAACCCTTGATGAGTGCCTGTTTTTGGCAAGTATTATACCAAGCCCTAAAACATTTATGTGGCGTTTTAATGACGAAGGCGAACTTAAAAGCTATGCCCTTAAGCACGACAACTATATTAAAAATATTATGCTTAGGCGCGGGCTTATTATGCCGGATGATACTATAGCCCAAAAGGGTCATGTAAACATTATAGGCCGTGCACGCGGCAGGCTTCCGCTAAATAAAGAAAGCCTTTTTGCCAGCGATACATTAGATATTGACGAAATTTTCCTAAACCTGAGCAAGCAGGCGTTTTAAAATTTTCCATTCCCTCCCAACCTTTGGTTTAAAAAACTGCTCTTTATATAAAAAGATAAAATCTGATTATATGAAAAGAGCACTTTTTATGCTTTTGCTGTTTAGCGGCATGGCATACGCCCAAAAACCTATTTTTACTACCGCAAAGGTTAAGGCGGCTACCGTATATTTTAATGCTGCCGAAATTGCGCAGCAGGCAAGTGTAACCCTACCAGCAGGCACCAGCGAAATTGTGGTTAAAAATGTTGCCGACTACCTTAACGAAAATACAGTACAGATAGGCGCACCGGCATCGGTCACAGTACTGTCTGTACAATTTACACGCGACTATATTTCGGAGTTTGAACCTGACGAAACCTCGCCTGCCATTAAAAAGGTGCGCGACAGTATTAAAGTGGTTCAAAAAGAAATACAGCGCACAGGCGTGCTTAAAAACAGCGAGCTTAAAACCCTCGAACTCTTAGATAAGAACAGTGTGGTTTCGGGCAGCAACACCGGGCTTAATGTAGCAGAACTTACTAAACTTGCCGACTACAGCAAAGCAAAGTATACTGAGAGCATGACAACTTACAACACACTGACCGAAAAAGAGCAAAAACTGAACGAGCTGCTGGCCAAACTGAACAGCCGTCTTGAAATAAACACACAGCAGGCCGAAAAAACATCTTCGGGCAAACTGGTATTACAGGTCATGAACGAGCAAGCTGGCAGTGTGCCGCTCGACATTAGCTATCTTACCCCCAATGCATCGTGGACACCATTTTATGACCTGAGAGCAGAAAATACATCGGGACCAATAAACATGTTGTATAAAGCACAGGTAGTACAGCAAACAGGTATAGACTGGAAAAAGGTAAAGCTAACCCTTAGCAGCGGAACCCCTAACCAAAACAACCAGGCACCGTTGCTAAGTGCATGGTTTTTAAGATTTGGCGATAATGTAATGATAAGAGGTGCAAACAGCCTTGCCATGAATACATATAATGCCGACAAAGCTGAATTACAAGAAGTAGTCGTTACAGGCTATGGAACAAGAGCTAAAAACGTTGGAGCATATACCACCATTACCGAAAACCAATTATCGGTATCGTTTGATATTGATATTCCGTATGATATATTGAGTAACGGCAAAAAACACAGTGTTAGCCTTAAAGACATTAAAATCCCTGCCACTTATAGGCATTATGCCGTGCCAAAGGCAGAGAAAGAAGCATTTTTACTGGCAGAGCTAAGTGACTATTCTAAATATAACCTGCTTAAAGGCGAGGCCAACATTATTTTTGAAGGGATGTATATAGGTAAAACCTACATAGACCCCAACCAAACATCAGACACACTAAACCTAAGCATGGGCCGTGATAGAAAAGTTTCTATTAAAAGAGAAAAAATTGTAGAAAAATCTGGCACAAAATTCCTGTCAGCCTATAAAGAGCAGACGTTTACGTTTGAAACCACTATTCGCAATAATAAGAAAGAGGCTGTACAACTTACTTTAAAAGATCAGTATCCGATCAGCACCGATAAGGAAATTGAAATTGAACTGCTGCAAAGCGACAAAGCAAAAGCCAATGTCGAAACCGGAGTGCTTACCTGGGAACTGAAACTACAGCCCGGAGAAGCCAAGAAAGTACGCATAAGTTATAAAATTAAGCATCCTAAAGATAAAGTCATAGCCAATCTATAGCGCCTTAAAGAAATAAGCCCAAGTAGAGCTTTTCATCGCAGAAATTTGCTTTAAACCAAGCATAAATTAGCCATACCAATCGGTATATTTTTAATCCCCTGTTCAAGTCAGTACTTAAACAGGGGATTATATTTTTTCATTCATTTAAATCTTAAATAACCAAAAGCCTCACTTACCAATGGTGGAAAACTGCTTCAGCTAAATCATAATACAATACATGATTTTTAAAACATAATTTATTCTTAACTAAAACAGAGGTTAATGTTTTCTTATTAAATTTACGTAAAAACTTATAAACCAATTTGCTATGAAATTAAAATTACTTTTATCTGTCTTTATGCTGTCCTCTGCCACTTTTGCGCAGACCATAGAGCTGGAGCAGGTGGCCACAGGCTTTGCAAGCATATCTGAAATTGCCCGCGATGGCAGCAACAGCAATAAACTGTATGTTGTGCAACAGGGAGGCCAAATACGCATACTGCAGGAAGACGGCACTGTAAACACTACTCCTTTTGTAACGGTTTCTCCTATCAGAACGGGGGGCGAGCAGGGGTTGCTGGGACTGGCTTTTCATCCGGAATATGCCACTAACGGATATTTTTATGTATATTATGTAAACAACTCAGGAGATATAGAAATTGCCCGCTATACGCGAAGCACCACGAACCCGGAAGTAGCTGATGCTACAAGCAGATCGGTTGTACTTACCATTCCGCATCCTGTAAACAGCAATCATAATGGCGGCAGCATGCATTTTGGTGCCGATGGATACCTTTATATTTCTACCGGCGATGGCGGCGGCGGCGGAGACCAAAGCAACAATGCTCAAAACACAGGCGTGCTTTTAGGCAAAATGCTGCGCATAGATATTAATATAGGCAACATGACAGATGTTACTTATCTAATACCTCCAACCAATCCATTTGCCATTGCAGGGGGTGCTCAGGAGGTGTGGGCTTATGGATTGCGCAACGCATGGAAATTTTCGTATGACAGGCTAAACGGAGATATGTGGATTGCCGATGTGGGTCAAAATGCAATAGAGGAAATCAATAAAGTAACTACTGCCACGGCTGGCAGGAACTTTGGCTGGAGATGTTATGAAGGTAACTCTGTTTATAATAATAATGGATGCCCCAGCAGTGGCACTTTGACTTTTCCAGTAGTACAATATAATCATTCCGGGAGCCGCTGCTCTATTACAGGCGGATATGTTTACAGCGGTACTGAGTTTGCCAACATGCAGAACAAATATTTTTTTGCCGATTATTGCAGCGGAAGTATTGGCTGGGTAAACAGCACCATACCGGACGAAATAACCTGGACACCTACCTTTAATGTAAACTTTACCACTTTTGGCGAAGATAACAGCGGTAACCTTTATATAGCAGGTGGTGATACCGGAATTATATATAAAGTAACCGATGCTACGGCAGGAACTGCACAATTTGATAAAAAAGAAATAAAAGTGCATCCCAACCCTGCCAGCAACGAGGTTTTTGTGACTTTTAAAGGCGAAGACGCAACAGCTACTATTTATGACCTTGGTGGGAAAAGGCTTTTGCAAGAGCAACTAACTACACAGGCTAACCGTATAGATACCTCTGCTTTGCAAACCGGTATTTATATGATGGAAGTAACCGTTGGCAGCAACCGCACACAACAAAAACTGGTTATAAACTAAACACGATACCAATCGGTATATAAATATAATCCCCTGTAAAGCATTGCTGTCTTACAGGGGATTATTGGTTCTATAAATAGTTAATCTGCATTCTTAAATTTTAAATGGACATCTCCTGGCAAAGTTCTATTAAAACACCATTGGTGCCTTTAGGATGCAGGAAAGCAACCAGCTTATTGTCGGCACCCTTTTTAGGGGTTTCATTTATTAGTATAAAACCCTCTGTTTTGAGACGCTCAATTTCGGCAGTAATATCTTCCACATCAAAAGCAATGTGATGTATGCCCTCCCCTCTCTTTTCTAAAAACTTAGCAATGGGGCTATCAGGCGTGGTGGCCTCAAGCAGTTCTATTTTATTGGGGCCGCTTTTAAAAAAAGAAGTTTTAACTCCCTCGCTTGCCACCTCTTCGGTTTTATAAGGCGGCATGCCCAGCAGTTTTTCAAACAATATATTAGAAGTTTCAAGGCTTTGTACAGCAATGCCTATGTGTTCTATTTTTTTCATTATCATTATAATTAGAGTATTATAAAGTTATGGCTTTTTTTGAACGGCGGTAAAAAAAATCCGCTTGCGGCAGTACCACAAGCGGATTTAGATTATAAGTACTACACCAACCTTTAGTTTACCACTAAGGATAATGCAGAAGAGCCTGTATTTGAAGAAAACTCTACTTTATATGTACCTGATGGCAATGCAGAAATATCTACTGCCTGGCCATTATAAACTCCTTTGGCAGATAATACTAAGCGTCCGCTCACATCATATATCAAAACGTCTGTGTCAGCTTGCGTTTTTAAATACACCTGCCCTTTTGCAGGATTTGGATATAAGCAAACATTTGCTTTACCAAACTGCTGCAAGCCTAAGGCCTGTTGGTTGATTACAGCCACAGCCTGCAAATCGAAACCTCCTGATGCAAACGGCGTAGGGAACGACTCGTTTACAGCATTGCCAAAACTGTCGTAAGAAGCATATAGCGGATCTATAGAGCCTACAACATCAATAATTTTTACGTGTGTAATGTTGTCTTTATCTAACAGAACGTTATCGGGCAGATCGCTAAGATCGAATGGTGTGCCATACTGGGCTGCATACTTGCCTGCAAGGTTATTAAGATATTGCGCCTGCGGGGTTGCAAAACTGCCCAATTGAGTTTGGTTTTGTGTTTCGCTATGGTTAGGAAACCTGAAATAATTTACCCCGTCGGAACTTACCTCAACAAAGGCCAATTCTAAAAAAGCGGTACTGCCGTTTTCAAAAACAGCAAAGTCAAAGCCGGGGCCGTTAACTATTGGTCTTAAAAAAGTAGCAATGGCATGCCCTCCATCGCCCAAGCTTACAACGCTGCCATTGGCATATCCTATGGCATTTTCGGGCAAACCTGCTGTTGCATAACTGCTGCCTGCTGCCATTGCATCAGGATTGGATATATTAATAAGCCCTCGCTGTACCTCAATGCCGGTTGCCCATGCTGTAATTTGAGGGCTGTCTTTAAACACCGCAGTCGAACCCGGCTGCTCTGCCGCAGGTGGGTAAGACTGGGCAAAACCCGTCGTTGCAAACGCAATAAAAACAATTGTAAGTAAACCTGCTTTCATGCTGTTATTTTATGGCAAGGCGTTGCACTCCTGTACCTTTTGCTGTAGTAACCTGTACAAAATATACTCCTGCAGTAATGCCTTCAACACTAATGCCTGCTGCGGTATAAACCTCATCTTTAACCAGCCTGCCCTGAGTGTTGTAAATTTTAACGGTAGCAGCATCAGTAGTGTTTATATAAAATAAATCGGTAGCCGGGTTAGGCGCAACCGTGATTTTTAAAGCAGCAACAGGGTTAGTAACGCCCGCAGTACTGCCTGCCGATTTATAGAAGCTGTTAGGTATAACACCTACAGTATAGTTTGCAAGTGGCGCACCATTGGCATCATAAACATACACCTGGCCCGGGGAAACATAATTGCCGGCATCGGCCACATATACCACATTGTCTATAACATCCATACCATATATTCCGTACACGCCCTGTGCTCCAAGCGAAAATATAGGCTCAGAAGGCAATTGTTCTGCGGTAACATCGGCCTTAAAAACCTCTTCATCTATAGCATAATACACATAATTGCCTTCACCTCCTTTAAGGTGCTGAGGGTGTTGCAGCGGTGTTTCTATAAGGCTTACAACAGTGTTAGTGCTAAGGTCTATTTTGTCTATTTCTCCAAAAGTCTCCTGCGGAGCCCACATTGGTTTACCACCGCATAAAACATATAAAAAACCGTCTTTAACTACCATCGAGTTTGGCACATCGCCCACTGTAATGGTTTGCTCTACAGCAAGACTAACAGGATCTATAACACTAATGGAGTTTCCATAGCCATAACCTCCCTGATGGGCTACATAGAGTTTTCCGTTTATTTCTTCTATCCTTTCTACACCTACAGCCGTAGCAATGTTGGTTTCAATAGTATTTGTAGCGGTATCTATAACAGCTACATAATCGTCGTTATCGTCAAGGCCATTGCCCCAGTTGGTAACAAACGCCTTGCCGTTGCTAAAGGCAATAAACCTTGGGTTGTTAAGCCCGGCATCTATGGTTGCAACATGCTCTAAAGTAACTTTGTTTACCACCTCTACTTTATTGCTCATATTAAGCACTATATAGGTGTTATCTCCATAAAAGCCCATGCTTTGGCCCACGTTGCCCAATGTGGTTTCAAGATCGTTTGTAGCCAAAAGACTATTGGTAACAGTACCGTTTTGAATAAACGAAACCGATGCATTGTAGCTGCCTGCACCACCCTCGTTAAGCACAAAAATGCCATCAGTATAATTTTGTGCAAAGGCGAAAGAGCCTAACAGGAACGCTGCAAAAAAAGTGTAAAGTTTTGCCATTGTGTATAAATATTTGTGTTAATTATATACTGCCAATAACCCTGACCACATACAATAAAAAAACATCTGCACCAATAGTATTGGCACATTGCAAAAAATGCATTTTATAGCTTGTTCAAAGTCATATATCCGGATCTTTTTCCCGAAGAACCCATTATTGTTATCACTAAGGCAGGTCTCCTGGCTTGCGTCCTGGTTGTTTACCTTCCCGTGCGTGTGCACAGTGGTCTTTGCAGATTAACAACAGGCTTAATAGCTTACAGTTGCGGGAACAGCTTTGGTTTTTATCCAAATTCCCTTTTAATGCTTTGGGCATAGAAATGCTTAAGCAACCTTAATGAGCAGCAAATATAAAAAATTTAATGATACACGGGTCTGTCTGATTATTTTTGATTCTTAACTTAATTTAAGCATCAATTAATACACAAATCGCAACATTTGTAAAAACAAATAGCCTCCTGCTTATTGTATGCAGGAGGCTATTAGTATGAGAAAAAACAGGCTTAATACTTAAACTGTTCTTTGTGTCGCTCTATAAAATCGGACCATCGGGTAGGCTCATAGCCCGTAATTTCCCTAAAGTTATCAAATACATCATCTGCTCCCGGAATGGTACCCTCGGCATAGCGAATGTAATGTCTGTACACGCAATCCATATAAGCCATATCGGCCTTTTTGGCTTTCATAATTTTTAAGAATTCTTCCGGCGGATGCGGCACATACTTAAACTTTTGCCCTACGGCCTCTGTTAGCATATCGGCAATGTCATAATACGATTTTGCATCATAGCCCAAACGGTACGTTTTACCATTATGAATTTCGGGCTTTAAAAGAGCCTGTGCAGCAACAGCCGCCACATCGTTAACATCTACCCAGCTTTTACGCGCATCTTTTACATAGTGCTGAATAATGCCGTGTTTTATTATAGATGTACCGTCATAACTCAGCAGGTTTTGCATAAACGTTTCAGGGCGCAGGTGCGTAAACGAGAAACCGCTCCACTCTATATAACGCTCTACCAGCTGATGCCATGCCCAGTGGTCTACGGTAGTGTTATCGCGTCCGCAGGCACCCAGGTGCACAATGTGTTTTACACCGGCCTGTTTGGCGTGGTCTATAATGGCTTTGCTTTGCCTTAGCATATTAACCGTATATCCTGTTACAAGAAAAAGGCGGTCTATATCTTTAAATGCTTCTTCGTAAGTGCTTTCGTTGTCAAAGTCGAGTAGTACAGATCGTATGCCTTTTGCCTGAAAAGGCTGCCTTTTTTTATTGTTACGCGCAGCCGCAACAAGTTCTATATCTTTATATCCGCTTAAAAAATTCAGTACGGTAGAGCCTACCTGCCCGGTGGCTCCGGTAATCAGTATTTTTGGTTTGTCACTCATAATGTTTGCTTGTTAATTGCATACTAAATATACTACTAAAAAAGCAAACAGGATTAATAGTATTTAGGAATTTGCAAATAATCTGCTATGCCAAAAGTATATTTATTTAATAATGTGATGAATAAAGCCGAAAAAATTACACTTACCAAAAGAATATTAGAAACGGATTTAAAGATATTCTTTTTAATTGCCCTTGCTATAAGACCGACTGTAAAGGACAATAACACCATATAAAAAGGAAATACAAAGTAGCTGCCTAAAGCATAAACGCTGCAGCTAAATTTATAGTCAATAAATATCATTATGTAAATAGCTGCTGGTAATAAGGCTCCCGCCATTATTCCCTTTATTCCAAGCTCACTTTTCCGGATGCTGTTAAACAACAGAGCCATTGCGGAAACAACTACTGCAATAGCAATTAAAAGAAAGAAGAATACTATTATCCCCATAGTGAACGGTATTTTTATATAACCCTAAGAACCATTAACAAATATATAACTTTATGGCATGCTGCCTTCTGCCTGCTAATGCGTAACTTTAAATCCCACACCATTAAATTTTTAAGTATTTTTGCAGCATGGAAACAAACAGGCAAAAAAAAATAGGCGCATTGCTGCAAAAAGACCTTGTAGATATACTACAGGGCGAAATACGTAAAAATAATATTACCAACCTTGTACTATCTGTATCTAAAGTTGTGGTAACCACTGACCTTTCTATTGCTAAGGTATATTTGAGCGTGTTTCCGTCTGACAGGGGTGGCGAAATACTTAATGCCGT
Organism: Flavobacterium sp. Sd200; assembly: GCF_009826935.1. GTDB lineage: Bacteria > Bacteroidota > Bacteroidia > Flavobacteriales > Flavobacteriaceae > Flavobacterium. Next base: position 31,747 of record NZ_WUMN01000007.1, on the reverse strand, counting down.
AAAAAGCAATGCCCCGCTCATTAAGCACGACCTTTCGCAACGTGTAAGGCTGCAACTGCGCAAAGTGCCTAATCTTGTGTTTTATATAGACGATACGCTGGACAGAATGGAAGTTATAGACCGCGAGCTTAGCGGTGAAAACAACCCAATTACAAACCCCGAACTGCTGGACAGACGCAAAAAAATGTAACCGCTTTACGTGAGTTTTTCTTTATACATAGCACGCCGCTATACCATTAGCAGGAGCAAGAGCACTGCCGTAAACATTATTACGCGCATTGCCGCCCTTGGCATTTTTGTAAGCACCGCTGCTTTGTTCATTCTTATGTCCGGATTCAGCGGCCTGCGCGATTTCAGCCTTTCGTTTGCCAACGCCACCGACCCCGACATTAAGATTGCACCCTTAAAAGGTAAATCGTTTGTTGTATCGCCACAACAGGAGAAAGATCTTAAGGCCATGGGCGATATTGCCGCCTACAGCGGCGTGGCCGAAGAACGCGTACTTTTTTATTTTGACGAAAAAGAACAGGTAGCCTATCTTAAGGGCGTAGACACCCTCTACACTACCGTTAACGGAATGAATAAAAAAGAGGTGCTGATCGTTGGTCAATGGCTACAAATGCACACCGGGCAGGCTATTGTAGGGGCAGGCATTTTTACGCGGCTTTCTCTGAGTCTTTTTAATACCCAGCGTGCACTCGAAGTATATGTACCAAAAGCTGGGGCAGGCACCATAGACCGCCCTGAAGATGGCTTTAATAAAGAACAGCTTATTGTTACAGGTGTATATTCTGTTAGCGACGATGTAGATAATAAATATGTGTTTTGCAGCCTCGACCTTGCGCAAAACCTGCTGGAATACAAACCCAACCAATATACTGCACTCGAAATTAAGCTGAAACCCGGTGCTAACGAAGACATAGTAAGGCAAAAGCTAAACGCAATATTTAATAACAGCATAGATATTAAAAACCGCGCACAGCTTAACGACTCGCTCTACAAGATGCTGAATGCCGAGAATTTGGTTACTTACCTGTTCAGTTCGCTGGTAGTGGTGCTAACCCTGTTTTGCCTTGCCGGAGCCTTGATAATGCTGATATTAGACAAACGCGAAAACATTAAAACACTGCACAGCCTTGGTGCTGAAGTAAGCACACTGCGCAGGATATTCTTTTATCAGGGAATGTTCATTACTGCAATAGGCACATTTTTAGGGTTATTGGTTTCTACCATACTCATCATATTGCAGCAGCAGTATAGCCTGTTCATGATTACCCCCACTATGGCCTACCCTACCACGTTTACCATTCAAAATGTAATAATAGTACTGGCAACCATATTTGTACTGGGCATTTTTGCTTCATGGATAGCCTCTACAAGGGTTAACAGTGAACTGCTGGAAGAATAGTAACTTAACCTTTATATCATTTATTTTCTATTATATTTACGGCTCACATTTTTTAATTTCTATTTATAGTAATTACAGCTAATTATGCCTCAACACCAACAAAAACAAGGCACTTTTTCACGCTTTTTCAGCCTGCTTAAACAATCGCTAAGCGGAGAAGAAATGGATTTTACCACAGGCAGCATTCGCCGTGCGGTACTGCTTTTGGCGATACCAATGATGCTTGAAATGATGATGGAATCGGTCTTTGCTCTGGTAGACCTGTACTTTGTAGGGCACTTGGAAAACAGCAGCTTTGCCGTACAAACTGTGGGGTTAACAGAATCGGTACTTACTGTTTTATATTCTATTGCCATAGGCATGAGCATGGCGGCAACAGCTATGGTGGCACGGCGCGTGGGCGAAAAAGACCCCGTGGCTGCAGCAAAGGCAGGCATGCAGGCCATTATTGTAGCACTTGCCGTTAACATTGTTTTAGCTGCTCTCGGCTTTATTTATGCCACCGATATTTTGGTACTCATGGGCTCATCTTTAGAATCGGCACAATATGGAACTCCTTTTATCCGCATTACCCTTGGCGGAAGCTTTGTAATTATACTGCTGTTCTTATTTAACGGTATATTCCGTGGGGCGGGCAACGCTGCCATTGCCATGAAAAGCCTCTGGATAGCCAATATTTGCAACTGCCTGCTGTGCCCGTTGCTCATTTATGGCTGGGGTCCTGTGCCTGCATTCGGGTTAACCGGTGCAGCCATTGCAACCACTATTGGCCGCGGCATTGGTGTGATGTATCAAATGTACAACCTGTTTAACGGCAAAGGAATGCTAAAAGTTGCCGCCTCTTATTTTATACCCGACTGGGAACAGATAAAAGCCTTGGTAAAAATAGCCGCACCGGGCGTATTGCAGTTTGTAATAGCCTCCTGCAGCTGGATATTTTTAGCCGAACTGGTAGCAACCACAGGTGGCGATGAAGGTTCTGCCGGATACCAGAGCGCACTGCGCATCATGATGTTTTTTATGCTGCCCGCCTGGGGGCTGAGCAATGCTGCCGCAACACTGGTTGGACAAAATCTTGGTGCAAAACAGGAACAACGCGCTGAGCGCAGTGTGTTGGTTACGGCTAAATTCAATATTAGTTATATGGGTTTTATAATGGTGGTATGCCTCTTGGCAGCCGACCCACTCATGTGGTTTTTTACAAACAACGCCCATGTACACGACATTGCAGTAAAAGCTATTCGTATTCTAAGTGCAGGCTATATATTTTATGGCATTGGTATGGTGCTTATAAATGCCTTTAACGGAGCCGGAGATACCAAAACCCCAACCATAGTAAATTTGTTTGGTTTTTGGCTGTTTCAAATACCCCTTGCTTATTTACTTGCCAAACAATTTAACCTTGGACCAATAGGTGTATTTATGGCGATACCCATTGCCGAGACTGCCATGGCTATTGCCAGTGCCATACTGTTTAAACGTGGCAGATGGAAAAAAGTAGCAGTATAAACCCCAGCCTTATACCAATCTTTATTAAGTTTTAAATTGTTAGCTATTGTTTTTCTCGCAAAGGCGCAGAGACGCAAAGTTAAAATGAAACAGACTAATAAGCGACGTAAGTCGCTTAGCTTAGCTACTTACATCGCTTAATAAAATTGCTAATCAAGGAAACTGCTTTGCGTCTCTGCGCCTTTGCGAGAAAAATTTTACACTGAAATATATTCATATGAAATAACACAAAACCGTCCTTGTACAGGAGCGGTTTTTTTGTGCGCTGAATGCATTAACCTAACTATAACAGTTGGTTAGCATTTTATAAAGATAAAACAGGCGTAACTTGTAATTGCTAACTATAAAAAGAATTGCTATGAAAAATTTCTTTCCACTTTTAGCTTTTTTAGTGTTGGGTGTGTTTGCATGCGATGACGATGACGACAATATAAACACCCAGCCTTGTACCGATATAGTAGTACCCGCGCTTAAAGTTGTGGTTGTAAATGCTGCCACTCAGGCGGCAATTGGACCGGGATTGACCGTAACGGCTACAGACGGCAGCTACATTGAGGAGTTAGACTACCTGCCTGAAATGGGAGAATTTCGTGGTGTCGATGAACGTACAGGTACCTACACCATTACCGTTACAGGCGCAGGATATCAGCCGTATGCATCTCAGCCAGTGAACGTAACTGAAGACGAATGCCACGTTATTACACAAACTGTAAATGTTGCATTACAACCTGCCGATTAATATCCAACCACTTTATACGCATGCCTAATTATTTCTGGTTTACCGGATATTTATAGTCCTATTTTGAGCAATTGTTTATCCCCTCCTTTTCGGCCTAAAAAATAAATACCATCTGATGTGACGGCACCTCTCGCAGTCATAAATGGTACTGCATTACTTTCATTATCTAATAGCTTTTCATACTTCATATCACCTTTTGCATCAATTGTGACTACGGTAAGGTCTGATTTGTTTTTACCCGATTGCTTAAATTCTACCGCTCCTTCATCCGTTGTTTTTACATTTTCAGATGTATTAATAAAATAATAGGCAATGTCATTTTTAAAAACCGGAGTGTAAGATAAAAAAGAAACATCGGAAGGAGTAAATGTATATTGGCTTTTCCTGATGTCAGTAATCCATAATGCCTCACCGGTACTGGTTATACGGGCAGTTATAATATCGTCATAATTATAGGTTTCCTGATTATTTACATTAGCGCTATAATATTCTTCGGCATTTATAATAATATCATTATTTGGGGTAACAATAATATTTTTAAACAGCAGCGGCTTATACAATTTTGCTTCCCACCAACGCTTTTTGTTTTTATCTGCAAGCATTTTTTCAGAAAATGGTGTGTGTACTGCATTGCTCATGCTTAAAGTTTTTGGATCTATTTCAAAATAGCTAACTCCATTATACCATTTGCTTTCGGGCTCAGAATAGAATCCAGCACAAACCAGTTTATCGTTCAGCATAAACATTTTTAACGTTTCGCTAAAAGGGTTGGGGCTTGTAAAATTACCTGTTGTTTCGTGGTTATCAATACCAATATGTGTTATTTCATATATAAATGTTTTACGCTTATCTTCTTCGCGATGTGCAGCCCCTAAAAGATAGATAGAACTCCCCCCGTTTGCCACATCTATATTCTTAAACCTGTAATCTTTGCTTTTTACTTCTCTCTTATAAGTGTGTTCTATTTTTTTAGTAAGGCTGCTGTCAAAAGAATAAAGTTTTAATATTTTAGCTTTGTCCGACTTTAAATTAAAGGCTATAGCAAAAGCACTGTTATTATCATCTGTTATAAAGGCCACCGTAGCACTATCATCAAGTACTGAAGCCGAATTGTAAAACAGGTCGCTAAGTTTTAATGTACCCAGTTTATCTGCCTCCTCCCTGTTAAACCTTAAAAGCTCTTTGTGGGTAAACTGCATGGTATTAATATCTGCCGAATGTACATTACAGATATATGCTTTTTCTTTTATATTATACTGAACATCTATTAAATGTAAACTATTACCAACCGCAAAAACTCCCACCAGCGTTTTATATTTTTCATGTGTATTATATTCCGGTGCATATTCCGCATCTTTAATAAGATTCATATTTTTATCATAATGCTCCAAATAGTAACCGGAACCGGCCGATAAAACACCTTTTTTAAACATACGCAGCATATACAGGCCGCCAGTGCCGTCTTCTTTTACATGTACAATATAGGACTCATTATATTTATCTTTAAATACACTGCTCTTTGTAATCTTAGGGGTATTTTGCGCATTGGCTGCTGTAAATAAAAGCAGTATATATGCTATTAAAACATGTTTCATAAACTTTTGATATACTATTTTGATGCTGCAAATTTATAGTATTGACTTAGAAGTTTTAACAAAAAAAGGAGCTAAAAGCTCCTTTACAAAAAATAATGATCTATTTTATTTTCCCGGAAAAGCCGCTTTTCTTTTCTCTAAAAATGCGGTAGTACCTTCCTTAAAATCTTCGGTTCCAAAAGCTTCACCAAAACTTTTTATTTCTACTTCATAACCATCTTTAGTATAACTTGCATTGATAGCTTTAATGGCCTTGCTTATTGCTACAGGAGAATTCTTCATGATCCTGGCAGCAATGCCTTTACAAAAATCAATAAGCTCCGGTTGCGGCACTACGTGATTAACAAGTCCAAAAGTTAACGCTTCCTGTGCGGTAACCATACCTGCTGTCATTATCATTTCCATTGCCCTGCCTTTGCCCACAAGTTGAGGCAGGCGTTGCGTGCCGCCATAGCCCGGGATTACGCCAAGCGACACCTCTGGAAGACCCATTTTAGCATTCTCTGATGCTACACGGAAATGCGCTGCCATAGCCAACTCTAAGCCTCCGCCCAGTGCAAAACCATTTACCGCAGCAATAACCGGAGTGCCAAGGTTCTCTACAAGGTCGAACAATAGTTGCTGACCGATGGCTGCAAGCTGTTCTCCTTCTTCCTCACTGAATTCGCTAAACTCTGCTATATCTGCTCCGGCCACAAATGCCTTTTCGCCCGTTCCGGTAACAATAATAACTTTTGTATGCTCGTCTTTATCAAGAGCTGTAAATGCCTCGCTCAGCTCTAAAATAGTAGCACGGTTAAGCGCATTAAGTTTGGCAGGGCGGTTAATGGTTATGATACCAATACCCTCGTTAGTTTCAGATAAAATATTTTCAAATGCCATAGTTGTTGTATTTAGTGGTTTGTTGTTTCATTATCGGTTGGAGAAAAAGTAACCGGAAGGGTTACTAAAAACACCGTGCCCCAGCCCGGCTCGCTGGTAAATGTTATAGTGCCGTGATAGTTTTCTACAATGTTTTTTATAATGCCAAGTCCAAGACCCATACCGCTGGATTTTGTGGTAAACTTAGGTTCAAAAATACGGCTTTTATTTTCGGCACTAATGCCTTTACCGTTGTCCTTAACCGTAATTTTAACCTTGTCACCATCCCTGAAAATACGCACATCTACCTGTGGGTTAGGCTCATACTCGTCTATGGCCTGAATAGCATTTTTAACAAGATTGGTAATGATGCGTATAAGCTGTGTGCGGTCCATTCTGACAATAATACGCGCCTCTTCCGAATGGAATGAAATGTATCCCTCATTAAATATTTCCAATGCCAACTGTACGATTTTAACCACATTAAGGGTCTCATTTTGCTGGGCAGGCATAGATGCAAAACTGCTGAATGCCGATGCCACCGACGTCATAGTATCAATTTGCTGTATAAGCGTATCGGAATATTCGTTGAGCTTTTGGCGGATGTTCGGGTCGTCGGGATCAAATTTTCGCTGAAAACTTTGCACCGTTAAGCGCATGGGTGTAAGCGGATTTTTGATTTCGTGAGCCACCTGCTTGGCCATTTCGCGCCAAGCCTCTTCGCGTTCTTTTTGGGCAAGCAGTGCCGCGCTTTCGTCGAGGTCTTCCACCATGTCGTTATAGGCATGCACCAGCAGACTTATTTCCTGTGGCGAGTCGCCCAGGTCTATCTTTTCGTTCATTTCATTAAGACGGGTTTCCTTAATACGGTCGGAAACTTCTTTGATAGACTTAGTAATATAACTGGAAAGGAAATAGGCGATGATAACCGAAACGGCAAGCATGAACGAATATACCTGCATAAAGCGCATCAGGAAATTGTTTATTTCGCGCTCATAATAACCATCGTCTTCTATATAAGGCAGGTTGAGTATGCCCAGCGGCTTAAACCGTGTGTCTTTTATATAACTGTATGCCGAACGGTATTTTATGCCGTTCTCTGATTTCAGGTCTACATAGCGTTTCTCGGCAGTTGCACGGATAACGCGCAGAATGTTGTTGGGTATTACCTGGCTTACAGTGTCTACAGAGAATGCTGCCTTAGAGGTTTTTAGGAGTTGCCCATTAAGATCGTAAATGTTGATCTCGGTACCGTGAATATTTGCCAGCTCATGGATGCGCTCGCGGAAAATAAGCGGCAAATTTTCTGTACTCAACGGATAAGTGGTTGTGGCAAGAATGTAGTTAATGTGCTCTTTAACCGAATTTTCCTTACGCTCCAGCCTGTCCTGGTGGTATTCTTTGGCTTCTTTTTTAAACTGGTAAATAGAAACCACCGCAATAAGCAACGATGCAATAAGGGTGATGAATATCATAGATAAAAATATCCTTACCCGCAGCGACCACCGTTTTATATTGAGTTTTTCTTTCATTATTATTTGCTCACAATTGTACGCAGGTAGTCGTCAAAAGTAACATTCTTAGAGCGTTTGGTTTTCTTAAACTCCCTATAAAACTTACTCTGAATATTGGTTTTTAAAGTTTTGTTTAAATAGTTATGTTTTAAATAGACAATCAGGCGCTCTTTGTCCAAAATTTTGCCCAACGCCTCAGAAACATCAATGCCATTAACCGCCACTGCATATTGGGTGTTACACACAAACTTTCTGTTCGCTTTTAAAAGCCCATTTACTTTCTCAACAATCATACCCTTTTCAGATTCGTTCAGCCTAACTTTGGCATCAATATCGTCAATAAGCAGCGCTATAGCTTTATCATACAGGTTAGGATAGAGTTTTTGATAAAGCTCATAATCTTTTTGTAAAAATGCGCGTGCTTCGTTATCGCTCATTTTATAGTTTGCCAGCAGATACTTCCTGTCGTTTAAAACTTCAGTATATTTTGCTGCCGACCCATATTCAAAATCGATGAGTTTGTCAATGCCTACTATTTTTTTATTGTCTATAGAAATAAACGTACCCTTGTCTATAAGATAGAAATAGGCTCCGGCAAGAGCAAAACGTGAATTATCATAAAACGAGAAAAAGGCAATATCTTTATTAGGGATTTTCTGTTTATTCAGGCTGTCCAGCACCGAGGCCATTTTATATTCTATAGCACTATTATGTAAAAAACCTGCCTGTTTAGAATTTATGATATGAGAATATACTGTTTCCTTTCCTTTTTTATGTATCAATACATTTTCATTAGGCACAGGATTTATTGTCGTAGCAGTCTCTAAAAAATGGATGGTATAAATATCAAACCACAGGCTATCGCGGGTTTGCCCAAAAATATTGGAGAACAGCAGTAATAAAATTATAGTGTAATTTATTTTCATATGTTTTGTGAGCCTCAGCCCTCTCAAAAGATTACTGTTTTTATCCCCTCCCCAACCCTCCCCGAAGGGGAGGGAGTAGCTACACTCAAATGTTTGATAACGAATTAAACATAAATTATTGCGATACTGTACCCGTCCGTTGGCTCCCCTCTCCCTTGGAGAGGGGCTGGGGGTGAGGCCCTACGACTGATTCCTCTCCCTAACCTTTTTATAAAACTTATAGCCCAGCATCAACAATATACTAAACGCCATGATGCCCACTACCCCATAAATCCAGTTGATGGCACTTTTTAAAATTACTAAAAATACCACGGCAAACAAAATAAGGGTGGCACCCTCATTCCACAAACGCATAAAACCTGTGGTATATTTTACCTCATCGTGCTGTAATTGCTTAAATATCTGATGGCATTTTAAATGGTACAGGTACAGCAGGAACACAAAGCTAAGCTTTACGTGCATCCACGGCTGGATAAGCCACGCCTGCCCCGTTGGGGTAAAAAAAAGCATCCAGTAGGCAAAAATGCTTGCCAGCACAGCACTGGGCCAGGTAATAATGTACCACAGCCTGTAGCTCATCAGCTTGTACTGTTTTATGAGTATTTCTTTCTCTGGCGAGGGCTTGCTGTTGGCCTCTATATGATATACAAACAATCTAACGATGTAAAACAATCCTGCAAACCAGGTTATTACAAAAATGAGGTGTAACGATTTTATGTAGTTGTATTCCATTTAATGTTCTTTAAGCTCCGTAGCCATTTCTTTCTTTAAAAACACACCCGTAATTATGGTGCTCAGCACATCGGCAATAGGGAACGCTACCCACACCCCGAAGATACCAAAAAACTGTGGTAGTATTAAAACCAGCGGTATCAGGAAAAAACCCTGTTTGCTTAGTGTAAGCATGAGTGCCTTTGTGGGTTTACCTGCCGCCTGAAAATAGGCTGCACCTATAAGCTGTACCGCTATAATGGGCGATGCCGCAAACACCCAGCGCAGCGCAGCGGGGGTATCCTGTATTACCTGCGCGTCTTTAGTAAATACCGCAACAATAGGTTTTGCAAAAATAAGAATGATGATAAAGATAATGATGGCCAGCGCACCGGCATAAACAATAGCCTTATTGATACTCTCGCGCACGCGACCATAATGCTGCGCTCCATAATTATAGCCTGCAATAGGTAAAAAGCCCTGCGTGATTCCCAGTACGGGGAACAGTGCAAACATGAGCATACGGCTGATGATACCATAAACCGTTACAGCATGCTCGCCACCCTGCACAAAAAGCGTATGGTTAAGTATTACCGTAAGGATACTGATAACACCCTGGCGGGCAAAGGTTACAAAACTGAGCGATAATATTTCGCCCGATATTTTTTTATGGAATTTAAAATGATGCCACTGCGGTTTTAGTTCGCTCTTATAAATAAAGAACCACAGTATGTATGCAAAGCACAAAAAGAACGACGAAGCCGTGGCTAATGCAGCACCCCAAATGCCCCAACCGAATATTTTAATAAACAGTATATCTAAAAGTATATTGGCAATTGCCGAAACGATCATGGAGTTCATGGAATGTTTCGACTTGTCTTCGGCACGAATAACATTATTGCCCATCATACAAAACGCCTGAAAGGGCACCGACAGCAGGATGGGGACAAAGAATTCTTTAGCAGGGGCAGCAATTTCGCCATTAGCACCAAAAATATACAGTATATCATCACCCCAAAACAATCCGGCAACAACAAAAACAATCGATACAATGAAGGTCATTGCTATTTGGTGGGCAAAGGTTATGTAGGCTTTCTCCCTGTTACCGGAGCCTAAAGCCCGCGACAGTACCGAGCTGCCCCCTATGCCTATAGCCATGCCCATAGACGATATAAAGAATGTTATGGGCATAACAACCGACAGCGCAGCTATGGCAAGCGAACCTATCCAACGGCCTACAAAAATGGTGTCTATAAGTATGTTGACGCTCATGAACAATATACCTACAGACGAGGGTATGCTCTGTTTTATGAGCAAACTTTTAATGTCTTTTTGTGCCAGGTCGCGGGATGTTACCTCCATTTAGCTTAATACTTTACCGATAGCTGCCCAGTTGTTTATCCATTTACCCAGCGTGTCTATCCACTGCACATCATCGTTAAGGCAAGGTATTGCCTTAAAATTCTGCCCGCCGTTGGCTTTAAAATCTTCATCAGCACGCATGCCAATTTCTTCAAGGGTTTCAAGGCAATCGGCCACAAAGGCAGGCGTAACCACCGCTATGTTTTTAATGCCCTGTGCAGGCATTTTGTCTATCTCCACATCGGTGTACGGTTCCAGCCATTTATCGCCCGCAAGGCGGCTCTGGAAGGTTTGGTAATATTTATCTTCCGGCAACCCAAGTTTCTCTACTACCAACCTTGTGGTTTCATAGCAGTGCGTGCGGTAGCAAAACTCAGCCGCGGGAGTACCGGGCGTGCAGCACATAACATCGGTCACAAATTTTTTGTGCGATTTTGTTTTGTCGGTTTTGCGCACGTGGCGCTCGGGTATGCCGTGGTAAGAAAACACCAGCTTATCATAATCATACCCTTCCAATCCTTTTTTAATAGAATTGGCAAGTGCATCTATATAATCGGGGTTGTTGTAAAATGCCGGAACATTGGTCATTTTCATGTTCGGGAATTTTTTGGCGCGAATTTCCTCTGCCAATACCTCGATAGTCATGGTAGAAGCCATTGCGTACTGGGGGTAGAGCGGAAAAAGCAGTACGTCGGTAACGCCTTTATCGGCCAGTTCCTGCAATCCCGTTTCTATAGACGGTTTACCGTAACGCATGGCAAGTGCCACCGGAACCTGTACCTGTTGCTGTACCTTTTCATGCACCTGCTTAGAAATAACAATAAGCGGCGAGCCCTCAGGCCACCATATTTTTTGGTATGCATGTGCAGACTCTTCCGGCCTTTTGCGCAGTATAATACCACGCACTAATAAAGCCCTTAGCAAATAAGGTACATCTATTACATATTTATCCATCAGGAACTCGTCAAGATAGGGCTTTACATCTTTTGCCGTTGGGCTGTCGGGCGAACCCAGGTTTACTAAAAGTACTCCTTTCATCAGTATGGTTTGTTTTTAGCGCTGCCTATGGCTCTCAAAAACCATGCAACAAACGCTGTGTTTTATTTTTTTATTTCGCTCCTCCGGAGCTCCAAAGACCGGGTTTCAATTCTTCTATAAATATGTCGCTGCTCTGCAGCTTGAATCAGATTACTGTAACAACATTATAAAGGTATCCAATTTGAGCACCGGAGTTGTGATATGTTATAGCTAAATATGCGCTATACCAAATCATGTTTATAGCCTGTAATTCTCGCGGCACGATATTCAGCTCCGGAGGAGCGGTATGTTTATAGCAATAATTATCGGCAATGATAACGAGCACCAGAGGTGCGACATGTTTATAGCCAATAATTTTCACGGCATGACATTGAGCCCCGTAGGGGCGGCATATAAATCTAAACATCTTCAAAAATATATTCGCCTTTGAAATCATTATTGTATGCTTCTAAAAATTCCACATACTCCTCTCTAAATGTTTTTACTTTATGATGCTCTTCCTGATTTTGTATATAATTGATAACTTTAGTCAGCTGAGAATGACTACACGAAAAAGCTCCAAATCCTTGCTGCCATTCAAATTTTCCGGCTATCCATTGTTTTTCATTTATGAATCTTGAAGAATTTGCTTTGATATCCCTAACCAAGTTTGAAAGGGCTATCGTGGGTTGCAATCCAACTAAAATATGCACATGGTTTGGCATGCCATTTATAGCGATTAGTTTTTGACCTTCATTTTTTAGAATCCCCGCAATATATTTATACAACTCTTCTTTCCATCTTGTAGAGATAAGATTATCCCTGCCTTTTACAGCAAAAACTATATGAATATATATTTGATAATAGGTGTTTGCCATTTTTTATTTTATATCGCTCCTCCGGAGCTCTTATACTCTTGCTGCCGTTATTCTATAAACATTTCGCTGCTCTGCAGCTTAATCGCTTGTAAAAAACTCTATTACAATTTACTCTTAATCCTCTCCTTTTCTTTTTGCAAAAACGATGGTGCATCAAAACGGTATCCAAAAAATGCAGTTACATAGCTTATAACATCATCCATGGCGGCATTGCTATCGGCTTTATGGTTAGAGGCCGTACCCTTGCTGTATACCCCACCATAGAAGGTTTCCGAATTATACCCCAGCGAAATACTCAATGAAGCCTGTGTTAAAAATGAAGTGAAATTTTCACCCTCATCCACCGTTTTAGAAAAACCCGCGCCTAAAGACAAGCCACCTGCAACAAGGAATTTCTTAGCTATAACCCAATTGTAATTATAGCCGGGCGAGAGCGCCACATCTATAAAGTAACCCTTATCACCAAGTTCCTCAACCCTTTTACCATTCAGTTCTGTGTAATAATAGGATAAGGATGGCACAAAACTGCCTACACTTTTGAGCTGCCTTTCATTTTGAAAGGAAAGCGCACCAAACGAAAAGTTATCATTAAAAATATAAGTGGTGCTGCCGCCAATTTTCATGGTACTTAACTCCGGGAAATAGATAAGCTGTACATTATCAGATTCCATCGAAATACCTTTTTGATAGTAAAATTCAAGACGCTGCATAAACCTGCCCGGAAAAAGCGTAACCGAAAAAGCAGTCATTTTAGAATCGCCATTATCGTTATTATTGGCAAAGAACTTCGGTGCATAACCAAAGCTAAACGAAACAATATCGTACTGCACTCCTATATTGAGTGTAGTTTTTTGGTTAGGCACCAACCCTACGCGTATGTTTTCCTGTTCGTAATTAATGGTAAACTCATTTGAGGTATTGAGCAAAAAAGCCTGTACCGATATTTTATCAGGAAACTTTTGAATATAGTCATTGCCAAGGCTGTCGGTTTGCGCAACACAACCGCCCACCACAAACAATAGTGATACTATGTACCTTTTTATACCCAATCTACCGGATTTGCCAACACATTTATCAATCGTTCCTCTTCGCTTCCTGCTTCAGGATGATGGTCGTACACCCACTGCACATGCGGCGGCAGGCTCATTAAAATGCTCTCAATACGCCCGTTGGTTTTTAGGCCAAAGAGCGTACCTTTATCATGCACCAGGTTAAACTCCACATATCGTCCACGGCGAATTTCCTGCCACGTACGGTTATCCGGAGTATATGCTAAATCTTTCCGGCGCTCTACTATTGGCACATAAGCTTCCAGAAAACTGTTACCCACAGCGGTTACAAAATTGTACCAGTCTTCCATGCTAAAGGTTTCGGTAGCCTTGCAATGGTCAAAAAACAGGCCGCCTACACCACGCGCCTCATTGCGGTGTGCATTCCAAAAATACCCGTCGCACTGCTTTTTAAATGTAGCAAAAAATTCCGGATTATGGGCATCGCAAACCGTTTTACACGTTTGGTGGAAATGCACTGCATCTTCATCAAACAAATAATAGGGCGTTAAATCCTGACCGCCGCCAAACCAGCTATCCACCACATTGCCCTGTTTATCATACATTTCAAAATAGCGCCAGTTGGCATGCACCGTAGGTACCATTGGGTTTTTAGGGTGCAGCACGAGGCTGAGGCCACAGGCAAAAAAATCGACATCGCCCACATTAAAATACTTTTGCATAGCAGGGGCCAAAGCCCCATGCACTGCCGAAATATTTACCCCGCCTTTTTCGAACACGGCACCGTTTTCTATAACGCGCGTACGCCCGCCACCGCCCTCGGGACGTTCCCATATATCCTGGCGGAATTTTGCACTGCCGTCTACTTCTTCAAGCTTAGCGGTTATAGTGTCCTGTAATTGCTGTATGTATGCGTAAAATTTATTTTTCATTTTTATACTCCGATTTCAACAACCCAAAATAGATTATATCTTCCAGTTTGCCTTCGCCATTCCTAAATTCATCGCGCAAAATACCCTCCTGTAAAAAGCCGTGTTTTAAGGCAATTTTCTGACTGGCAATATTGGTAAGCGAGGTAGAAATGTATACTTTATTACGACGCAATTGCCCAAAACAAAATGCAAGGACATTTTCCAGAGCTTTGCTTATTATGCCTCTACCTTCAAAATCTTTATCTATAAAATAAGCCAGTTCGCATTTAGAAACATGCTCATCAATGTTCTTTATCATAAGGTAGCCGATAAGCGTATTGCTGTCGGTATTACGAATGTAGAAGTAGTAATTATCTTCCCAGGTTTCGTTATCTATACTTTCCTCAATGTATTTTTTAGTTTTTTTAAGGTCGGCACACCCAGCAAGCGTTCGCGGGAATGTTTTTTTAATATGCTCCCTGTTCCTGTCGATTAAAGTATAAAACTCTTCGGCAGTAATGTTAGCAAGGGTTTCTGTTTTCCAGTTTATTTGACTCATTTTTTGGTAGATGTATCACTTTTTGTTTTATCAAAAAGATTCATAATTACAGCTACAAAGTTTTAAAAACCTTGCAGGACTCAATTACTTTATCCTTATCAGTACGCCTTTGCGCTTTACAATGTTTTTATAATCCCACTGTATGTCCTGCGCTTTTTGAAGCCAGCGTTTAAGGTCGGTTATATTCACTTCGTTTACGTTAGTGTAGCCAACAGAAGCATCCTTAAACTTTTCGCCGTTAATGTTCAGGCCTTCTTCATCAAACGACTGCCCGCTCCAAAACATCAGCCTTACATGTTTTTTCAGTTTGCTGTAGCCCACAATGGGGTTGCCGTCTAAAAACCACACCGGGTGGGCATGCCATATTTTGCTTTCCGCCTCCGGCAGATTTTCGGTTATGGTAATTACCAGCAAATCAGCTATGGCTTTGTCTTCAACACTCAAGCCGTTATTGTAGGCTTGTATTTCTATAGGATATTTCATCAGGATTTATTTTGAATCAAATAATTATATAGGAATCGCACAGCGTCTTTTTCAGATTTAAAATACTCTAAGTTTTGCCTTTCACCCCTTTCGATATAGTACCATATATAAAGCCCTGAAATTACTTCTAATCCTTCACCTTCATCTGTTACAAATCGTGCATCAGGAGTAAAAGTGTTTTTCATATTATTCTCTAACATCCAGTTTTCAAGCTCTTTAATCGTAGTCATCAAACACAATTGGGTTTTAGTTGTTGGTTGATGGTTATTGACAGCTACAAACTGGCCAATTGATACGCCTGAGTGAAGCTGCACCCTCTCCTTTGGAGAGGGCTGGGGTGAGGCTTACCTGTACTCCTTAACTGCCTCTACAAATGCTTTGGCGTGGTCTACAGGAATATTTGGCAATATGCCGTGGCCTAAATTTACAATATAATTGTCTTTACCAAACTCGTCTATCATTTGGTGTACCATTTTTTTAATAACCGGAATAGGGCTCAGCAAACGGCTTGGGTCAAAATTACCCTGCAGTGTTATCCTGCCACCACTTAAGTAACGGGCATTACGCGCACTACACGTCCAATCTACACCCAGTGCCGATGCCTTGCTTTGTGCCATTTCGTTAAGGGCAAACCAGCAGCCTTTTCCAAATACAATAACATGCGTATCGGGAGCTAATGCCTCAACAATCTGGTTAATGTATTTCCAGGAAAATTCCTGATAGTCTACCGGGCTAAGCATGCCACCCCAGCTGTCAAACACCTGCACGGCATTAACGCCTGCCTTTACTTTTTCTTTAAGGTAGGCAATGGTGGTATCGGTAATTTTTTGAAGCAGCACGTGAGCTGCCTCCGGGTATGTAAAGCAAAAACCTTTAGCCGTATCAAAACTTTTAGAGCCCTTACCTTCAACCGCATAACAAAAAATCGTCCATGGGCTGCCTGCAAAACCTATTAGCGGAACCTCATCGTTCAGCATTTCTTTGGTTAGTTTTATGGCATCCATAACATAGCCCAACGTTTCGTGAATATCAGGCACCCGCACCTGTTCTACATCCTGCGGGGTGCGAATAGGATTTGGCAAAAACGGACCTACGCTTTCTTTCATCAGCACCTCAATGCCCATGGCTTGAGGCACAACCAGTATATCGCTAAACAATATGGCAGCATCCGGTTTTACAATGCGAATAGGCTGTACCGTTATTTCGGCAGCAAGCTCCGGGGTTTGGCAACGGGTAAAAAAGTCGTACTTATCGCGCAGGGCAATAAATTCCGGCAAATACCGCCCCGCCTGGCGCATCATCCATACCGGTGGACGTTCTACGGTTTCGTTACGTAATGCTTTTAAAAATAGGTCGTTCTTTATGCTCATGTTTTTTGAGTTATACCACAAAGATTCACAAAGAAGGCGCGAAGGTTCGCAAAGCCTTGATGCTCATCAGTAGTTGTTTTATTTTTTATTCTTTGTGTTCCTTTGCGCCTTCTTCGCGCATCTTTGCGAAATAGCTGCGCACCTGCACTATAACATTCTCCACACTTGGTTTGTTTGCCACCACTACATTATTTGTAATACCTTTTAGTGCAGCAGCTGTGGTAGCCCCAATGCAAAAACAGGTTTCAGTAGTTATGGCATTCGCCGAAAGGTAACTCTCTACAGCCGACGGACTGAAAAACAATATTCCGTCAAGGTGTGAGGTTATTTTGTGTGGCGTTAAAACCGTTTGGTACACCTCAGCTTCGGTAAATTCTACATCGGCTTGCTTTAAGGCATCAGGCAATATATTTAGTCTTTGGCTTCCGCAGAAAAATGTAAAACTTTCATCTCTATAATCATTGATAATGATGTTTGCCAACTCCCCAGCATTATCGGCATACGCCAAAACGCTGTAGCCGCTCTTCTCGATAAGTTCTTTGGTTTTTCTGCCTACACAGAATACGGCACTGTCTTTAAACTTCCCGACATCATCACTTAGCAAAAAACTCTTAAAGGCGTTACCGCTGGTAAAAATAAGGTTGGGAGTTATGTGCTCAATACTAAAATCTAAATACTCAATACCTATAAAGTCGGCTTCCAAAACGGCCAACCCTGCATTCAGCAAATATTGCTTTTGGTTGGGCAACAGTTTTTTGGTAGAGAGTACACGTATCATTATTTTTTAAGCTGGGCTTTTATTTGTGCCATCAGTTCGGCACCGCCGTTAGCCAGGATTTCATTGGCACAGTCGTTACCAAAATTCATAAAATCGCTTCCGGCAGGCAGCACCTTTTCTATATGCAGTTTTTCTTTGCCGTCTATAGAAAGCAACACACCCTCCAACCTGATTTCGCCATCTATAACTGTAGCCAATGCGCCTATAGGGGCAGTGCATCCACCTTCTAATTGTTTTAAAAACTGACGTTCTACAAACGTAGCCACATCGGTAGGGCCATGGTTTAGTTTGGCAACAGCCTCTGTACAAAAAATATCGTCCTCCATGGTTACCACCACCATAGCACCCTGTGCAGGTGCAGGTATCATCCAGTTAAGGGTAATGTGGTTATTTGGCAATACGTTTATGCGTTCCAGCCCTGCTTTGGCAAAAACAGCACCCTGCCAGTCACTCTCTTCAAGTTTTTTAAGGCGGGTGTTTACATTACCGCGCAAATCGGTAACGGTGTGGTGTGGGTAGCGGTTAAGCCATTGTGCCTGTCGGCGAAGGCTACCCGTGGCAATAGTAGCGGCATTTGCAGCAAAATCATGGTCGCCTTTGGTCACCAATATATCATGTACCGATGCGCGCTCTAAAACAGCCGCCTGCACAATGCCTTTAGGCAAGGCGGTAGGCACATCTTTCATAGAATGTACGGCAATATCTACCTCGCCGCGAATCATAGCAACGTCGAGCGTTTTGGTAAATATTCCGGTAATGCCCAGTTCGTAAAGCGGCACATCTAAAATTAAGTCGCCTGTAGATTTTACAGCTACGATCTCTGTATGGTAGCCCATAGCATTAAGCTTACGTTCTACCGTGTGTGCCTGCCACAGCGCGAGTTCGCTGTCGCGGGTACCTATTCTTATGGTTTTGCTCATTTTACCGGGGTTTCAATCCTAAAAACTTTTTCAATCCACTCAATACTGTCATCTACCACAGTATCGCGGTCTTTTAGGTGATTGGCAAAATGAGTGGTAATTTTATGAATAATACGCTGACTGATAATCTCGGCCTGCTCCTCATCGAAATTACTTATTTTTTTTCGCTGAAAGTTCAGTTCGCCATCAGCAATACTATGCAGTTTTTCTTTAAGGGCGTTAATGGTTGGGGCAAATTTACGGGCGTTGGTCCAGTCTGTAAATTCTTCCATACCCTCTTCAATAATTGCCTCTGCTGCCGGAATGTGCTTTTTGCGGTTTTCCAGTGTGCTGTCGGTTATTTTGGCCAAGTCGTCTAAGTGAACCACCGTAACGTTAGGCAATTCCTTTACATTATCGTGCACGTTTTTAGGCACCGAAAGATCGAGTATTAAAAGCGGTTTCGTAACCGAAAGTATATCTTTATCAATAGTAGGCTGCTGCGCACCGGTAGCCACCACAAGCACATCGGCATTAGGCACTTCAAGCGGAAGCAGGTCATAATCCTTAACCTCAAGGTTAAATTTTCCGGCAATTTTCTCTGCCTTTTCGCGTGTACGGTTTATCAGTACTATGTGGTCGTTCTTAGTGTGTTTAACAAGGTTTTCGCAGGTATTGCGGCCTATTTTGCCCGTACCAAAAAGCAGTATGTTTTTGTTGGAAATATCATCGACATTGTTCATGATGTACTGAACCGATGCAAAAGAGACCGACGTCGCACCCGAACTCAGTTCGGTTTCGTTCTTTATGCGCTTGCTGGCCTGTATTACGCTGTTTACCAAGCGCTCTGTAAAGGCGTTTACCAAGCCCAGTTCTTTCGATTCGTTAAAGCCCTGTTTTATCTGCCCAATAATTTCAAAGTCGCCCAATATCTGGCTGTCAAGCCCCGTTCCCACATGGAAAACGTGGTTAATGGCCTCGCTGTTTTTATATACAAATGCAGCACGCTGAAATTCTTCAACCGTACCATGGCTGTTATCGGTAAGTAATTTTATAAGTTGGAAAGGGTGCTGCGCAAAACCATACAGTTCTGTACGGTTGCAGGTGCTGGTAACCACTAAACTGGTTATACCCTCCTGCTGCGCCTGTAGCAATATACGCTGTCGCGCCTGCGCATCCAGGTTAAACTTCCCCCTTGTCTCGGCATCGGCTTTCCTGTAACTCAAACCAACTGCATAAAAGTAAAGATGCCTTGACGTATTATTGTTATCCATAAATTGAGTATCTACACTTTTCTCTTAAAAGTTTCACAAAATTAAAACGAACGCTTTTTAAAAAATAACGCTCTGAGTCCTTTTTTTATCGCTCAGGGATATTTGACCCCTTAAGCGTTATTTTTAAACAAAATACTGTAAATTTGCAGCCATATCAACACCTTGCGAAAATTTAGTTTAGAACAATTCTAAATAAAAAAGCTTTTACACTTCGCAAAGATAGTTTAAAAAATACCGCTATGGGTTCTCCTGATGAAGTTACTATTGAAGACGGTTTTTATGTACTGCGCTTTCAGAACGACAGCGACGAAACCGCCCATTATACAAGGGAAGTAGAGACCGACCTGATACAGTTTCACTTTGGCGTTAAGGGCAGGGCAAAGTTTATTTTTAACGAAGGCCGCTATGGGCTGGACCTGCGCGAAGAGCTTTCACTCTTTTTATACAACCCACAAAAAGAGCTGCCATTGCATTTGGAAATAGCCCCGCACAGTTGGGTTTTATCGGTACTGGTCTCTATAAAAAAGTTTCATGGCTTTTTTACAGAACAGGCAGACCACATTCCTTTTCTTAGCCCCGAAAACAAAGACCGAAAATATTATAAGGACGAAAAGATAAACCCGTCTATGGCTATTGTGCTCAGCCAGCTGTTTTACTTTAACCTGCACCCGTCGGTCAAAAAACTATATTTTAAAGGTAAGGTTTACGAACTACTAAGCCTTTATTTTAACCGTGCCGAAGACCCTAATGCAGAGCAGTGCCCTTTCCTGGTAGACGAAGAAAATGTAATAAAAATACGTAAGGCAAAAGACTATGTTATTGCCAATATGGCCGAGCCACCGGGACTGCAGGAACTGGCAGATGAAGTAGGTATTAACCTTAAAAGACTAAAAATGGGCTTCCGCCAGATATATGGCGACAGCGTGTACAGCTTTTTGTTTGACTATAAAATGGATTATGCCCGCAAGCTTTTAGACAGCGGATCGTATAACGTAAATGAAGTAGGCCTGCGCATAGGCTACAGCACCGCCAGCCACTTTATTGCGGCCTTTAAAAAGAAATTTGGTACTACGCCTAAGAAATATTTAATGAGTATTAACGAGAAGGTGTAGAGCCTCACCCCCTCTCCTGCAAGGTTTCTAAAACCTTGTAGGTGTAGTAAAAGAGAAGAATATCCCGAATAATTAAAACCTACAAGGTTTTAGAAACCTTGCAGGTTGGAAAATGAGAAGTAGCTATACTCTTGCATGATGAGCAACGGTGGGTTCCTGCAAGGTTTCTAAAACCTTGTAGGTATAAATATTATAAAGTTACTATAAACATAAACCTACAAGGTTTTCAAAACCTTGCAGGTTGGAGAAAAGTTTAAATGAAATTAGAACCATTAATTAAAGATTGCATGTATCACATTTATAACAGAGGTATAAATGGCGGGAATATTTTTATTACTGATGAAAATAAAATGTACTTTTTAAATTTGGTCAATAAACATCTTACAAACAGTTCATCTTTATTCGCTTATTGTTTGATGAATAACCATTTTCATTTTTTGCTAAGGATAGATTCCGATGGAGAAAAGGTTACGCAGGATTTATCAAACCTTTTTAATGCATATGCAAAAGCCTTCAATAAAGCGAACAACAGAACAGGAAGTTTATTTGAGAAACATTTTAAAAGAATCAGGATTGATGATGAGAACTACCTGAGGCAATTGATTGTTTATATCCATTTAAATCCTTACCATCATTTCGATGCAAATTTTGCAACCTTTAAATACTCATCTTACAATTCAATCCTTTCCAACAAAGAAACCAAATTAAAAAGAGGAGAGGTAATAGAACTCTTTGGTGATTTAGACAACTATATATTTGAACATAAAACTAAAAAAGAAATCTTAGAACAGAAATTCACTTTAGAATAAGCAACCGTAGCTCCTGCCAGATTTTCAAAACCTTATTGTATAAAAAAATATTATGATAATTAAACCTACAAGGTTTTGAAAACCTTGTAGGTTGGAAAAACAAAAATATGTTCCCAATACACAGAAACAGACGACTGAGAACCAACGAATCCATACGTTCGCTGGTGCGCGAAACAACTATTTCGCCAAACGATTTTATGTTCCCCATGTTTATTGCCGAAGGCAAAGGCGTAGAAGTTCCCTTGGGCTCTATGCCGGGATTATTCCGCCGATCCATAGATCTTACGGTTAAAGAGGTAAAAGAACTCTGGAGCCTTGGCATTAAGGCTGTAAACATTTATGTAAAAGTAGACGACAGCCTGAAAGACAATGCGGGTACCGAAGCTTGGAACAAAAACGGACTCATGCAGCAGGCCATTCGCGCTATTAAAGATGCCGTGCCCGGAATGATAGTAATGCCCGATGTGGCACTCGACCCTTATTCTATATATGGGCATGACGGCATTATAAAAAATGGCGATATCGCTAACGATGAAACCGTTGAGGCGTTGGTAAAAATGGCGATATCGCACGCAGAGGCGGGTGCCGACTTTGTTGCCCCAAGCGACATGATGGACGGCAGGGTTATTCGCCTGCGCGAAGGGTTGGATACGGCAGGTTACCAAAATGTGGGTATTATGAGCTACAGCGCCAAGTATGCCTCATCATTTTACGGGCCGTTTCGCGATGCGCTGGATAGCGCTCCGAAAGAGTCTGGCATAGAAATTCCGAAAGACAAGAAAACCTACCAAATGGACTATGCTAACCGTATAGAAGCCATTAAAGAAGCCCTGCACGATGTGGAGGAAGGTGCCGATATTGTTATGGTTAAACCCGGAATGGCGTACCTTGACATAGTGCGCGAGGTTAAAAATGCAGTGAATGTTCCGGTGGCGGTGTATCAGGTTAGTGGCGAATATGCCATGGTTAAAGCAGCTGCCGAACGTGGCTGGCTGGATCACGACAGGATTATGATAGAGCAGCTGCACTGTATTAAACGTGCCGGTGCCGATATTATATCGACCTATTTTGCTAAAGAAGCTGCGATATTATTAAACAAATAAAGGCCTCACCCCCCAACCCCTCTCCAAAGGAGAGGGAGCAGCTTCACTCAGGAATATACATGAAATATTAAAAATGAAACAACTACTAACTTTACTTACAATAATTACCCTTTTTTCCTGCAAGAAAGAAGAAACAAAAAATACTGCTGTAGATCAAAATACAACCGTTAGCGAGGGCAGTGACCCATCTGCAAGTCTTAGCGCGGAAGCAAAGCTGGGTCAGGAGATTTTTGATGGTAAGGGAAACTGCTTTTCGTGCCACAAACCCGATCAAAAAATTGTGGGTCCAAGTATACAGGAAATAGCAAAAATGTATGCCGATAAAAAGGGCAATATGGTTAACTTTCTTTTAGGCGAATCCGAACCTATTGTAGACCCGTCGCAATATGACACAATGAAAGCGAATATTTACCTCACCAAAAACTTTAGCGAAGAAGAACTAAAAGGCCTTGAAGCATACTTTATGAGCTTCCTGCCAAAATAAATGTGATGAAGTTAAGAAGCTATTTTACTTTATGCAAAAGGTAGCGTGCATGTGGTCCTCCTTTTTCTTCATTTCCAAATTTGTCCAGTTTTTTAAGCATGCCATACGCCCCGTCATCTATTATTTCAAATTTCAGGTGATCGCCTTCTGCGTCAAGCGTTATCACATTTTTGGAAGCGTCTAAATAAAATGTCCCTGCGTATTGTGCAGCTTTGGCATCCCGTCCCTTCGCCTGAGAAAACAGCAAATACGTCTTATCTGCACTCAGGGTTATTTTAGTTTTAATTCCAATGCAAGCTCCACCACAGGGCAGGTTGCCGGAATAATTACCCGCTCATTTTGGTGCAATAACTGTATCTGCAGGAATACTGTCGGCTTCAGCAGGTGTAACAGTATCAATTGCAGTTGCATCTGGCAATGTGCCTTGCTCAGTTTGTTCTACTGTGGGTTCGGTTGGGGTATCTTTTTTACAGCCTACGGCAAAGCTTAACAGTGCAGCAAAGGCGAATATCTGTATGGTTTTCATGTCTTTATAATTTTAAATTCTTTTAAAGTTAGGCATTATTGCGTAGGCAATTTCATAACAAAATCACAAAGCTGTCTTAAACCATTGCCTTACAGACAGTACATATACACAAACCGCTAAAAATTTTATAGCTTTGTGAGCCTTTTAGAAAAGGCATAGTAACACCGCAAAAACATGAAAAAAGATATTGTAATACCACAGGTTGAGAACGTATATATAGCCGCAGTACAGGAATGGAACGACGATTTTATGCAAAAAACGTGGTATGCCTATTTGGTGAATGACAGCGATTTTGACCTTGAAACCGTTATTGTGGTCAGCACTGCCAAAGGCTCTATAGATGGCGAAGAACGTAAAACGAGCATGCTGCGCCATGGTTTCCAAAAAATTCCGGCGGTGAGCGTGGTTAAAATTGAAATGATAGAAGACAGTGTGCTGGTGTTAGACAACTCGTTTATGGTAAGCTTTTTTATTGGCAACACCCTTTATGACAAAAACTATATATTTAAAGCTGGAGAGATTACAGAAGATAACGTTACTGAAGTGCCTATTCTTTTTAAAGACGGCGTGATGATTGGGTAATTTATCAGACTGAATAAGCAATCTTAAAATTTAAGCTTTAAACACAACTTATCCATGAAAAAAATATACCACCTGTCCACGTGCGATACCTGTCGTAAAATAATAAAATCGTTACCTACTATCGAAGGATTTGAACTGCAAAACATTAAGAAAGATCCTTTAACAGAAGCCGATGTAGATGCGCTTAAAGATTTGGCAGGCAGCTATGAAGCATTGTTCAGCAGAAAATCTACACTGTATAAAGAACGTGGACTTAAAGACAAACAGCTTACGGAAGAAGATTATAAAAATCTGATAATGGAACACTATACCTTTTTAAGCCGCCCCGTTATTGTTATGGGAGATAAGGTTTTTGTGGGTAACAATCCCAAAACAGTACAGGCCGCTATTGACAACTTTTAAACAGGTTAATTTGAAGATTTGAGGATGCGGCTATTCGTTAATCCTTGATATGCGTGAAGTGAAAACGATAGTAATTTTACTATCTTTGTTTACATATAACATACTGAATGATACAGTCTATGACGGGTTTTGGGAAATCATCCCTGCAACTGCCCACAAAAAAAGTTACCGTAGAAATAAAATCTCTTAATAGTAAAGGGCTCGACCTTAATGTAAGAATGCCCTCTGTATTTCGCGAAATGGAGCTTGGCCTACGCAATAAAATAGCCCAAAAGCTGGAACGCGGCAAAGTAGATTTTTCCCTGTTCGTAGAAGCTACCGGAGAAGAAACGTCTTCTAAAGTTAACGTTCCTATTGTAAAGGCATATATTAACCAAATGCGTGAAGTGGTAGACGGCGATGAGACTGAGCTGCTAAAAATGGCAGTGCGTATGCCCGACGCCCTTAAAACCGAACGCGAGGAAATAGACGAAGCCGACTGGGCACAGATACAGGGTGTTATAGACGAAGCATTGCAAAACATTCACAACTTCAGGGTATCTGAAGGAGTATCTCTCGAAAAAGAATTCCTTGTAAGGATAACCAATATACTTACTCTTATGAATGACGTTGTGGCCTTAGACGGCGAACGCATTCAAACCGTAAAAACACGTTTGCTTGCAAGTATAGAAGAGCTTAAGGTTAATGTAGACGAAAACCGTTTTGAACAGGAGCTTATTTTCTATCTTGAAAAAATGGATATTACAGAAGAGCAGGTGCGCCTGCAAAGCCATCTTAACTATTTTATAGAAACTGTGGCCGGCAACGAAGCTAACGGACGTAAACTGGGCTTCATAACCCAGGAAATGGGTCGCGAAATAAACACCATGGGCAGCAAGGCAAACCACGCCGGAATGCAAAAACTGGTGGTGCAAATGAAAGACGAACTCGAAAAAATAAAAGAGCAGGTACTCAACGTGCTTTAAAGAGGTTATTGGTTGTCGGTTGTTAGTTTTTGCAGCTTACTGAACTATCAACCAA
This sequence comes from Flavobacterium sp. Sd200, assembly GCF_009826935.1. GTDB lineage: Bacteria > Bacteroidota > Bacteroidia > Flavobacteriales > Flavobacteriaceae > Flavobacterium. Next base: position 5,905 of record NZ_WUMN01000007.1, on the reverse strand, counting down.
TAACTAACAACTACAAACCATAAACAACATAATAACTCCCCGGCATGAGTGAAGCTGCTCCCCTCTCCTCTGGAGAGGGGCCGGGGGTGAGGCTTAACACAAACTAAATGAAGAAAGGAAAATTATTAGTATTCTCGGCACCATCGGGGTCGGGCAAAACCACTATAGTACGTTATTTGCTGGAACATCCGGAACTTAATCTGGCATTCTCAGTATCTGCAGCAACACGCGAGGCACGCGAAGGCGAAATTCATGGCGAACATTACCACTTTATATCGCTTGAAGAATTTAAAAAACACATCAAAGCAGAAGACTTTGTAGAATGGGAAGAGGTATATCGTGATAACTTCTACGGCACACTAAAAAGCGAAGTAGAACGCATTTGGGCTATGGGCAAAAACGTAATTTTTGATATTGATGTAGCAGGCGGACTACGTATTAAACGAAAATTTCCTGATGAAACCCTGGCCGTTTTTGTAAAACCGCCAAGCATAGACGAACTTAAGATACGTCTTAAAAAACGCAGTACCGAAAGCGAAGACAAAATAAACATGCGCATTGCAAAGGCATCGGTAGAGCTTGCAACCGCACCTCAGTTTGATACCATTATAAAAAACTACGACCTTGATGTTGCTAAACAGGAAGCATACAAACTGGTAAACGATTTTGTAAACGGGTAGAGACGTAGCATGCTACGTCTTTTTTTATCTGTGGAGATTCTCTAATTCAAATTAGAATGAACAATAATGAAAATAGGCCTCTACTTCGGTACATTTAACCCTATACATACAGGGCACCTGATCATAGCCAATCATATGGCTGAATACAGTGGGCTCGACCAAGTATGGCTTGTGGTAACACCACACAATCCACTAAAAAAAAAGAGTACACTGTTGGACGACCATCAGCGCCTGCAAATGGTATTTCTTGCTACCGAAGATTATCCTAAACTGAAACCAAGCGATGTCGAGTTTCGTTTGCCGCAGCCAAATTATACCATAAATACGCTGGCACATTTGCAGGAAAAATTCCCCACCCACAAATTCTCGCTTATAATGGGCGAAGACAACCTGAACTCATTGCACAAGTGGAAAAACTATGAGGTAATACTTCAAAACCACGATATTTATGTGTATCCCCGCATCAATACAGAAGTTATAAATGAAGAAGTGTCTGCCAATGCCAGCATACACCTTATAAATGCCCCGGTCATAGAAATATCGTCTACCTTTATTCGCGACAGTATAAAAGAAGGTAAAAACGTGCGACCTTTATTGCCCGAAAAAGTGTGGCAATATACAGAGCACAACCTGTTCTATAAAAAATAGTTTTCAGTCGCTGTTCACAGTTTAATTACTGCTTACTGAGACCGCGACTGAAAACTTAAATATCTATTCGTAGCCCAACTTTTCCCTCACCCTTGCCAACACTCCATTAGCAATTACGGCAGCTTTATTGGCTCCGGCTTTTAACAGGGCATCAACCTCTGCAAGGTTATTAATATAGTAGCTGTATTTTTCCCTTTCGGTTTTAAACTTATCGCAAATCAGTTCAAACAATGCCTGCTTGGCATGGCCGTAGCCATAATTGCCTCCCAGGTAGTTGGCACGCATTTGCTCCGTCTGTTCATCAGTTGCCAATAATTTATATAGGGCAAACACGTGGCAGGTGTCAGGGTTTTTAGGCTCTTCCAACGGGGTACTGTCGGTTTGTATTGCCATTACCTGCTTGCGCAGCGGTTTATCTTCCTGAAAAATATTAATATAATTATTGCGCGATTTGCTCATCTTTTCTCCATCAGTGCCCGGAACAATTTTCGTGTCCTCGCTGGTAATACCTTCCGGCAACACAAATGTTTCGCCCATTTGGTGGTTAAAACGCGAAGCCACATCACGTGTAATCTCAATATGCTGCATCTGGTCTTTACCCACAGGCACAAATTCAGCATCATACAAAAGTATATCGGCAGCCATCAGCATCGGGTAGGTAAATAATCCGGCATTAACATCTTCAAGCCTGTCGGCCTTATCTTTAAACGAATGTGCCAGCGTTAATCTCTGGAACGGAAAAAAACAGCTCAAATACCATGAAAGCTCTGCTGTTTGGGGCACATCGCTCTGGCGGTAAAAAGTAACTTTATTTATATCAAGGCCACAGGCAAGCCAGGTTGCTGCTACGCTATAGGTGTTTTCGCGCAGGGTTTTGCCATCCTTTATCTGGGTAGTAGAATGAAGGTCGGCTATAAATAAAAAAGATTCATTTTCCGGTTTGTTAGCCATTTCTATGGCCGGAATAATAGCACCTAATAAATTGCCCAAATGGGGAGTGCCGGTGCTTTGAATGCCTGTTAAAACTTTTGCCATTGTTACTTAATAATTTTAGGCAAAGGTAGCGGTTTTGCTGTAAAGTTAAAGATTGAATTATTACATTTGAAGAACTATGAAGGCGATAAACTTTTTTTTGTGGGCGTTGTGGCGCGTTTGGTTCTATATACTTATGGCAATACCCATACTGGTGCTTTCGCCATTTTTACTAATAGCAGTATCTTTTGATGCTACTTATCCCGTCTTTTTTATTATGGCGCGTTTTTGGGCAAAGTTCATACTCTATGGCATGGGCTTTTACTACAAAATAGAGCGCGAAGAAAACATGCAAAAGGGCAAAAGCTATATGCTTGTGGCCAACCATACCAGCATGACCGATATAATGTTGATGTTAGTGATCTCTAAAAACCCTTTTGTTTTTGTGGGCAAGGCAGAGCTGGCAAAAATCCCAATCTTTGGATTCTTTTATAAACGCAGCTGCATACTGGTAGACCGCAATAACTCTAAAAGCCGTGCCGAAGTTTTCAGGCAGGCGCAAAAAAGGCTTAACCGCGGACTCAGTATTTGCATTTTTCCTGAAGGCGGCGTGCCCGAAGACGAAACTGTTTTGCTCGACGAGTTTAAAGACGGCGCATTTCGCCTTGCCTTAGAGCATAAGATACCAATCGTTCCAATGACATTTGCCGACAATAAAGAACGTTTTTCGTTTACCTTTTTTAGTGGCAGCCCGGGGCGCATGCGCGCCAAAGTGCACCGCTTTATTGAAACTGAGTACCTTAATCCCGAAAACCGCAAAACCCTTAAAGAAAAAGTACGCACAGTTATTTATAATCAGCTTGTTGATTTCAAACAGAAATAGCAATTTACAGACACTTTATAGCATCAAAAAAAGCCTCATATATTAGCTATATGAGGCTTGGCTAACTCTAATTATATTTAAACTAAAAAACTACTTTCTTACTTACGGTTCCCTTAGCAGTTTCGACCTGAATTATAAGCAGTTGTTGCTGCATCTCAAAATCAGAGATCGTTACTTTGGCACCATTAATGCTTTTGCTGTACAGCTTCCTGCCTCGGGCATCAAATATATTTACAGCGGTCATATCTATAGTATCGCTATTAATATTTATAGCATTGCCCTCCGTATAAACCGTAATGGCATTTTTAGGCAACTGCTGTGTTTTAGTATTCAAAATCGCAGTACTGGTCCATGCGCTGTAATCATCTCCACCACAGTGGCTGCGCACAAACAGATATACAGAAACTGCCGGATTGTAGGTAACATCCGTTAAATAAAATAGTCCTGTAGGAGTACCGCTACCCGTAGGTACATCTGGCGATGTGCTAAGAACATATTCATATCCTTGAGGGAAAGTGCCAATTTCAGGAGGGCTCCAGCTTAGCGTAGTGGTAGTTGGCCCTTCCGGTGTAATGGCAAGTGCATAAGGGGTAAAGCATGTAGGTGTAGACACTATTATGCTGTAATCTTCGGCTTCGCCATACTGATAATTGCCACAGGCAGGAGGCGGAGAATTTTGCCACGAATTGCGTATCCTCATACGATATGTGCCATCGGGCGTACCTAAAGGCACTACAATAGTACCCACAGCAACCGGAGATGTGGTGTATGTAGATGTAATTACAGTCTCACCCGGATCGTCAAAATCAAGATCGTTGTTCCAGTCTACCCAAACTCTGTATACATAACTGCCGTTAGGATGCGTAGCTGTTATTCCTATAGACCCTCCTGCAAAAGTAGTAACGCTGTAGGTCGAGGTATAGTTAGTATATTGGCTAAAACCAGTCCCTGTATTAGAAAAATTCACTTCGGCACCTGTTGTACTCACTCCCGTAATATAGCGATTAGTAGCCAGTGTATTCGTAGGAAGGCAATATCCTCCATAAAAACTGTAGGTAGTCCATGTACTGTAACCATCGGCTTCGCCACAGTTAGAACGAACGTGCAAATAATTAGTCGTGTCCGGAGTCATGGCAATTCCCGTTGCAGTAGTTGCAGTAGTCTCTGTTCCTGTTGCAGGTGGTGTAGCGTTTGTGGTTACGGCATATTCATAACCTACAGATCCCGTTCCTGCGGTCCAGCTAACATTTACAGCCGTTAAAGATGTAGGAGAGGCATTAAGTCCTGTTAAAGGCAGGCAACTGGGTAAGTCGCCCATTACAAAACGTATTTTGGGTAGGTCTCCTGTGGCTTCCATTTCAGATGCCGGAGTCCATTCATCATAATCGTCATAATATCGTGTAGCCCTTCCCGTAGCATCAAATACATTATACCTTGGGCGCCCTCCTGCATTTGTAATATAATTTTGAAATCCTTTTACAACCAAAACCGATAAATTTTGGGTATTGTCAGAATAAATAAACGGGGTGTTCAACGTAACTTCCATCCAACCTGTAGTGGCATCATTTGTAAACGAACCACTATATACAAGCGTATAGCCTGTTGCAGTGGTTGTGCCCAATGTAGTTGCAGCAGTAGTTTTAAGATAAATATCCACACTGCGAATCTGGTTAACATTATCTCCTGCTTTTTTCTGAAAAGCCAGCTTATTAATAATACCTGTTTGACCGATCTCAGTATTTAAATACAGCATCTCACCTGCCGAATAATTATAATAGCGCGTAAACGGGGGTCCATAATCCCTAACATCATTATTAGACTGGTTTCCTGTACCTATAGTAACAGTGGTTTGTGCTATGCCCTGAAAGGCAGCGAACAATAAAAATAATGCCGTAATAAAAATATACGGTTTTTGCCCTTTTACCTTACTTTCGCCGCAAGAGAAAGTAACGTTTTGTGTTTTTGTGTGTGAGTGCAACATAGTAAAGTAATTTCTTTTCATCCTCCATAGTTTATTTTAATGTTGCTAAATTTAACATAATTTGTTAATTAATCAACATATCGCACCATAATTGTTAAATAATAAGACATTTACCTTTTTTAAAAGCATATATTGATTTAACTTCCTTTTTCAGTAGTCATTTTTGAAATTGCTTCAATATTAACAACATAGAGTCTTTATTTTGTTCTATATCTTTTTAAGTATTTATAGTTAACATCTCTAATCTATTCACTAACAACCCCGTAAAGTTTCATACCTGGCAACTATTTAAATGTTTGTTTATTATGTTAGCCCCCGTCATTCGCTGTATCTTTTACCTTTCCAAAAAAGGGTGCCGCTGCTCCCGGGGCTAGGAGTTGTGGGTGGTGCTTTCCGGCAGGCCATTCTTCACATCATCCCACAAAAAAAGATCCCCGGATGGTTTTACCATCCGGGGACCTTATATCTATAAAACAAGTGTCTGTATCTGCTTAGAACACGATCCTTTTGCTTACGCTTCCCTTCTCGGTAGCGATCTCAAGGATCAGCACCTGCTGCTCTACCTGTAATCCGCTTATAACGGTTTCCGGGGCATTGATGCCACTCCTTTGGTACACCTGCCTGCCGCGGGTGTCATAGATGGCAACACTGCTCATTACCGCTCCCGGTGTTTTGATATTTATGGCTGTGCCCTGTTTAAACACTACCACACTTTGTGCATCAAGGCCTGGGTTGTTGCCA
>NZ_WUMN01000006.1 GCF_009826935.1 Flavobacterium sp. Sd200 | reverse complement strand
CAAAAAGGAGCCGTTTTTGTTGCTTTTAAACATAGACTTAAAAGCTATATAATGAATCTTTCAATCGCATGATAAGGCTATAGCTTTCTATTTATAGGGGAAGATTCAAAAACAAAAAATCCCTAACAATTTGACTTACAAATTAATTAGGGATTTTAAAAGTACCTGGAGTGGGAATCGAACCCACACACCGTAGTACACGAGTTTGAGTCGTGCGCGTCTACCAATTCCGCCATCCAGGCAGTTGTGTACTGCTTTTCAGCGGTGCAAATGTAAAAAATAATATTTAATTTCAGGAAAATAACACAATAAATTACTGCTTGTATAGAATTAAATTTCTAAATTTGCACCCTTATTACAACAACACGACACTAACTAACTACTAAGCAATTAATTAAAATGTTGCATACAGAACCGGAAGCAAAGATATTTTCATGTTCTAAAAGCACATATCTGGCCGAGAAAATAGCCGATCATTATGGCATTCCTCTTGGCAAGGTAACATTATCGCACTACAGCGATGGCGAGTTTCAGCCATCGTTTGAAGAATCGATAAGGGGGTTAAGGGTATTTTTAGTATGCTCTACTTTTCCCAGTGCAGATAATTTAATGGAACTGTTGCTAATGATAGATGCCGCAAAAAGGGCATCTGCAAGGCACATAACCGCTGTAATTCCTTACTTTGGTTGGGCAAGACAGGACAGAAAGGATAAACCACGCGTGCCGATAGGGGCTAAACTCGTGGCAAAATTACTGGAAAGCGCAGGTGCAACCCGTATAATGACAATGGATTTGCATGCCGACCAAATACAGGGATTTTTTGAGAAACCGGTAGATCACCTGTTTGCCTCAACAATTTTTGTTCCTTACATAAAATCGCTAAACCTGGAGAACCTTACTATAGCCTCTCCGGATATGGGCGGAAGCAAAAGGGCCTATGCCTACTCTAAGTTTTTGGGCAGTGATGTGGTTATATGCTACAAACAGCGCAAAGAGGCGAACAAAATTGAAACTATGGAGCTTATAGGAGATGTTACAGGTAAGAACATCATACTTATAGACGACATGATAGATACAGGCGGAACGCTTGCAAAGGCAGCCGATCTGATGATGGAAAAAGGAGCGTTAAGCGTTCGTGCAATATGTACCCACCCTATTTTGAGTGGTGAGGCATATGAAAAAATTGAAAAGTCGCAGCTAAAGGAACTTATTGTTACCGACAGTATTCCGCTTAAGAAGGAAACTTCTAAAATAAAAGTGGTAACATGCGCAGGCTTGTTTGCAGAGGTAATGCACATGGTGCAGAACAACAACTCTATTAGCGGCAAGTTCTTACAGTAGTATTTTATTTATTAACTATATTTAATTATTTCAAATGAAATCAATTACGATCAAAGGATCTGAAAGAGAAAGCGTGGGCAAAGCGGCAACGCGTGCAGCACGTAATGCTGGAATGGTTCCTTGCGTGTTATACGGAGGAGATCAGCCAGTTCACTTTACTGCAGAAGAAGCTGCATTTAAAGGTTTAGTTTACACTCCAAACGTACACACTGTGGTAATTGACCTTGCAGGTGGTAAACAATTTAGCGCTATCCTTCAGGATATCCAGTTTCACCCGGTAAGCGATAAAATCCTTCACATCGACTTCTACCAACTTCATGATGATAAAGAGATCACTATGGAGGTTCCGGTAAAAATCGTTGGTAACTCTAAAGGTGTTATGGCCGGTGGTGTTCTTCGTCTAAACCAGCGCAAACTAAAAGTAAGGGCGTTACCTGCTAACCTTCCTGACTTTGTTGAGGCTGACATTACAGACCTTGAAATGGGTAACAAACTTTACATTACTAAGTTACCTGTAAACAACTTTAAACTTCTTCAGCCAGACAACACTGTAGTAGCTCAGGTACGTATATCTCGTGCTGCTATGAAAGCTGCTCAGGAAGCTGCAAAAGCTGCAAAAGCACCAGCAAAAGGAAAGAAAAAATAATTTTTATTTCTATATGCAAAAAGCGCCCTCAACCGGGGCGCTTTTTTTATGCATTGACTTTTGACAAGAATCAGAAGTTTATTAATCTTTAATAATAAGCACCGGAATGTGTACTTTGTGGCGCACTGCATCTACGGTAGTGCCAAGCACCAGGTCTTTAAAAAAGTTGTGGCCATGCGCTCCTAATATCAAAATATCAAAAGTGCCATTGGTATTTACTATTTTGGGTATCTGTTTTTTAGGGCTGCCAAAACTTAGCTGAATATCTACACTAAAGCCCATTTCTTCAAGGCTGGTTTTGTATTTTTTTAAATACTCCATATCGGTAGTGGTTTCATGATCCTGAGCCTGGTCTCCATAGAGCATTGCACCCACGGTTTCTACCACATGTATAAGCGTATATTTTGCATTAGCACCACCTAACTGCATGGCACTTGACAGTGTTTTGCCATCGGTCCTACTAAAATCTAACGCAATGGCAATATTACTGTACACCTGCTTTTGCGGCAGCTCTTTTAACGACTGCGGACTAAGGTGTGGCACGAGGTTTTTAACTGCCCTACCCTTCATTACAAACGGCTCAATAGTTATATACAGTAAAACCGCTATGGCTATGACTACAAACGGAACGACAAATGCCCATATGTAAAACGGGTCTTCGGAGTTTTTAATCCACCCCGAAATTTCGTCATAAACCAAATTAGCATTGAGGGCTACAATTACCAATGCAATTGTCCATGCACCTATTTTTGTCCAAATGCCAATAGCAAAATCCTGCATTTTGCTCTTATCACTCACAAAATGTATAAGCGGTATTATGGCAAATCCAAGTTGCATACTCAGTATTACCTGGCTTAAAACAAGCAGTTCTCCTGTGCTATCTTCGCCAAAATACAATATGGTAAAGAAAGCCGGCAAAATAGCTATTAAACGCGTTACAATGCGCCTTACCCACGGCTGTATGCGCAGGTTCAGGTAGCCTTCCATAACAATTTGTCCGGCCAGCGTGCCTGTAATAGTGCTGCTTTGTCCGGCGGCAATTAGTGCCAGCGCAAACAATATGGCGGCCCAGTTGCCCAGCATGGGTTCTAACAGTTTATGTGCATCCTGAATATCAGCCACTTCATGAAGCCCTGCTTTAAAAAAAGTTGCCGCAGCCAAAATCAATATAGCGGCATTTACAAAAAAGGCAAGGTTAAGGGCAATTACAGAGTCGATAAGGTTAAACCTGATGGCCTGCTTTATGCCTTTAAAAGAGCGGTCGAATTTTCGGGTTTGTACTAAAGACGAATGCAAATACAGGTTGTGCGGCATAACCGTAGCACCAATAATACCAATGGCAATATACAGTGCGGCACCTGTTGGAACAGAAGGCACAAGCCCCTGCACCACCTCGCCCATATCGGGTTTGGCAAAAAACATCTCTGCTAAAAACGACAGTCCTATGATAGAAATAAGTCCTATAATAAATGCCTCCATTTTGCGGATTCCTTTGTTCATAAGGAACAGCAACAAAAAAGTATCAAACATGGTAATGCTTACGCCCCACAGCATGGGCAGGTCAAACAACAGCTTAAGCCCTATAGCCATGCCCAGCACTTCGGCAAGGTCGCAGGCAGCAATGGCAACTTCTGCTAAAGCATATAAAAAAATATTGATGTATTTAGGGTACGTTTCGCGCGATGCCTGCGCCAGATCGCGGCGGGTAACAATGCCCAAACGTGCGCTGAGACCCTGTAGCAGCAATGCCATAAGGTTGCTCATGAGCAGCACCCACAACAGCGAGTAGCCAAACTGGCTTCCCCCGGCAAGATCGGTAGCCCAGTTACCGGGATCCATGTAGCCTACACTAATCATGTAGGCCGGACCAAAAAAGGCTAATATTTTTTTCCAGCCCGTGCCATTACCGCCAGCCGTTACCGACTCATGCACATCTTCGAGCGAATGATTGTTGTGTGGCATGGCTATACAGGTTTTACAAAAAGGTTACTGGCTATTTTGTGCGATACGGTAACCTCTTTGCCGTTTACACGGAGGTTGAGCGAATGGTCGAAATCTTCTTTAGAGGTAACTTCGATGCCCGAACCCAGGGCTATTTGCTGCTTGTCGAGGTATTGCAGGAATGGTGGTGAACTGTCTTTAACGCCCACGCACATTACTTTTTTGCCTATGGCTACCTCGCTGAGCAGTTTTTTGTCGATGCTTTCTATATTGCCCGAGGCATCGGGTATAGGATCGCCATGGGGGTCTTCGGTAGGAAAACCTAAAAACTCATCGAGCTTATTAATGAGTTTTTCTGATTTTATATGTTCTAATTGTTCGGCAATATCGTGCACCTCATCCCATGAAAAATCAAGTTTTTCCACCAAAAAAACTTCCCAAAGACGGTGTTTGCGCACTATCATAAGTGCCATGAACATGCCTTTATCGGTAAGGGTTACGCCTTGATATTTTATGTATTCTACCAGTTCTTTATCGGCCAGTTTCTGTACCATATCGGTAACCGATGAAGGCTTGCTCTCCATAACCTTTGCAATGGCATTGGTACTGATGCCCTTATCTGAGTTATGCGATAAATGGTAAATAACCTTAAGGTAGTTTTCTTCAGAATATGTCATTATACAACGTAGTGATATCTACAAAGATACTAAAATATTCCGTTTAGGTAAAAGTATTTTTAGGGAAGACTAAAACTTAATTGTGTTTTTGATTTTGTTTATTAAGAAAATGAACACTCTTACAATAAATCCGTACAGAATCGCTCCAATATATACAATAATTATAATATCTAAATTTTCATCTACAACTCCAACTATAGTTACCGTTAATAATACAAATAACATAAATATATTGGCGGGGTCTTTAATACAATGAATAAGTTTTCGCTTTGATGATAATCTGACGGTGTTCTTTTTTATTTTTTCATTCATCACTTCTAGTATAGTTGATGTTGTGCGAAATACAGTAGAGCTGCACGACACTTACCGCCCTATAACTCCCCATCCCACTCAGCATAAAACTGCGCTAAAAAGCCTTCCATATACTTATGGCGTTGTTGCGCAATTTGCTTTCCGGTAGTGGTATTCATTTTATCTTTAAGCAGCAGCAGTTTCTCATAAAAGTGGTTAATGGTAGGTGCATTACTGGCTTTATACTCTTCTTTGGTCATATGCAGGTTCGGAGCAATGGCAGGGTCATACATAGGGCGGTTTTTAAACCCACCATAGTTAAACGTGCGCGCTATGCCAATGGCTCCAATGGCATCGAGCCTGTCAGCATCCTGAACAATGGCAAGCTCCGGTGAGTGGAACTTCTTCTCAAAATTACCGCCTTTAAACGAAATGTTCTCAATAATATTTACAACATGAAGTATTACATCTTCGGGCACAGATTGCGACTCTAAAAATTGCCATGCCAGTTTTGGCCCTACGGTTTCGTCGCCGTTATGGAATTTACTGTCGGCTACATCGTGCAGCAGTGCACCAAGCTCTACCACAAACAGGTTGCACTCCTCCCCTTTTGCAATAAGTAAGGCGTTTTTATATACGCGCTCTATATGAAACCAGTCGTGGCCGCCTTCGGCTCCCTGTAGCTGCTGTTGAACGAATTTTTTGGTGTTCTCTATTATCTGGGTAGTATTCATTGCTGTTTTGTTGAATTACAAAGATACAGTGGTTTGTGGTTTATTGGTTGGTTGTTATTTTTAGTGTGAGTGAATATATAGATATATTTTAAATTTCACGCCAAGGCGCAGAGGCGCAAAGTTTGAAACTAACATAAGGAGTTCCATTGAAGCGACGAAAGTCGCAAGGCTTCGCGACTTTCGTCGCTTTTGAGCAAAATAATCGAGAAATAACTTTGCGCCTCTGCGCCTTGGCGTGAAAATAATATTCTTATATGTCAACCTTAGCGTAGCGAACCACAGGCATCTATTTAAATTCGATGTATAATTTTGCTTAGCGCATCTTTGAGCCTTTTTTACAAAACCCTGTGGCATAGACAACATTCTAAAAACTCCTGAAAAAAACTGTAAGACTTTGGTTTTCTTCCAGACCTATTTTTTTGCGAAGCCTGGAACGCGCCACCAAAATACTGTTGCTGCTTTGCTGCGTTATTGCCGAAATTTCTTTGGTAGAAAAATTCATCTTGGCAAAGGCACACAGCCTTATTTCGTTTTTGGTAAGTGTAGGATATTTGTGCAATAGTTTTTTATAAAAGTCCTCGTCGGTCTCAATGAAAAGCTTCTCAAATTCCTTTTTATTAAACGACTGGTTACCATTCTTAAGGTCGGATATAATTTGCGTAAGCATCCTGTTGGCGGGGGTATCGGCACTGGTTTTAAGCTGGCTTAACCCCTTTTGGGTGTAGTCTATAATTTCGTTGGCCTGCAATATTTGTATAGCGTTGCTGGTAAGTTCTTTATTCTTGCTTTCCATTTTTTGCACCAGCAGCTCATTTTCTACCTTGCGCTGTATGGCCTTTATGCGCTGCAACCTGTACATTAAAAACCCAATTACAGATACAGGCACAAGCAATATAAACCCAAAAAGCAACAAATTCTCCCTCTTTTGAGTTTCTAATAGTGCTTCCTGTTGTTTTATTTTTTGCTCATTCTCAAACTCAAGCAATTCGGTTTTTTTCTTGTTCTGCTCGCTGATGTTTTTTTCTGAAAGCGTGTTTGCAATGCGCAAATAGTAGTTGGATCTTTTGTAATCGTTATTGCCCTCATAAAGATTGGCAAGGGCTTTAGAGGTTGATAGTTTTACATCGCTAAGGTTTAACTCTTCTCCCAGTTTAAAAGACTCTTCCAGGTAATACACTGCAGTATCTTTTGCGGTCTCCCTGTTATTATATCCCCGATAGTAGTAAAGGTAGGCAAGGTCGTCGCGGCTGTTTTTTTTCTTAGAAAGCTCAATACCCCTGTCAGAATAATACCTTGAACTGTCGGGCTGCTTTAAATTGTAAAGTACATTAGACAGGTTTTGATACGTAATTATAATCCCGGCAGTATCTTTTAGCCTGATGCTTTGCTTTTTGTAAATATGGAGCATCTCTAAGGCTTTTACATAGTTTTTACTTTCTATTTCTATAACGGCAAGATTGCTGTACACCAGGTAGGCCTCTACCTCTTTTTCTTTAAGCGTGCCGTTTGCAATAGACTCCTTTAAACCTTTGAGCGATAAATTTAAAAGCTCGCGCGATTTCTCTGTATCACTTAGCTGCATATATACACACCCAATATTGTTGTATATAAAATGCATTTGCGAGGGGTCTATCTTTTTTTGAAGCGCAAGGGCTTTGTAGCCATAATCTAAGGCCTGCATGTTAGACTGCTGGTTGATGCATGCCACAGTACCAATTTTGTAAAGGAACAAAAGTTGCGCATCGCTAATCTCGTCTTTATGTTTTAAAGCCCTGTTGAGATAAGCGAGCGATTGTGCCGGGTCTGTATGAGTAAGGCTATTTGCTTTTTCGAGTAATTCTTGAACAACTGTCTCTGAGGTGGTTTTTTGTTTGCTGTTTTGGGCAAATGAATGGGTTGCGAATATTAATAAAATGTAAAGGATAAGCACTTTTAAAACACTCCTGAACGCTAATATTCTATTAAAAAAAGGTAAAAAAATCATTCGTAAAAACCCGCAAATAAAAAACCTCAAAATTCTAAAGTTCAAATATATACAAAAAATGTATATAAAATGTAAGGTACAAATGTAATAATGTAAATGAATTGTAAGGTGCTTTTTTTCGTGTGGTCTTTTTACCGGTCATACATTTGATTTTCTTTAAAATACAACAAATTATGAAAATAAATCGCGTTTAAAGATTTTTTCTCCAACGCGCATAAAAACGCAGGGCTGCAAAAGGGCAAAAAACAACAAATCAGGCAAAAACCTGAATATAAACCCGCTGGTTTTACTCAATATTAAGCCTGTGTTACCAAATATTCTGCTATTAATTCCACTATTATATTTTTTTTACACACAATCAAATTACTTATTTCTAAATGAAAAAAACTTACAACTACAATTCCGGCTATGGGTCTAAATGGCGCTGTTGCAGGGAAGCTTTTGTGTTGGCGTTTTGCCTGCTTATTTTAGGCACAGGCAATGCATTTGCACAAAATGGCGACACCTGCGCAACCGCCATAAACCTTGCCACGCTTACAAGCCCTTACAGCGGCACTACTGCGGGCTTTGCAAACAACAACACGCCAACGTGCAACACGGGCGGAACAGCAGCAGATGTTTTTTATTACATTGCTGTGCCAAATGGCTATACCCTGACAATAGGGCAAACTGCCAGTAATTATGACTCTATCCGTTCTATATTTTACGGATCGTGCGATTCTCAAACGCCAATAGGCTGTGTAGATTTTCCTGAAATAGGTACGACCACATGGGAGAACACTACAGGCAGCACTCAAAACTTATATTATGTACAGGATGGATGGAATGCCAATCAGGGTACCTATACCCTTGCATGGAGCCTTGTTGCCCCTCCGGCATGTAATGTTCCAAGAACACTTGCTGCGGCATTAACATCGGCAACAGCTGCAAATATTAGCTGGGCTGTTCCTGCAACAGGTGCTGTTGAAAGCTATGAGTATGCCTTAACAACATTGGCTACACCGCCAACTAGCGGCACCAGGACCATAGTAACTTCTGTTAATGCGGTTCCTGTAACTGTAAACACAACCAACTACCTTCATGTGCGCACCAATTGCGGCACTACAGATGGTTACAGCGAATGGGCTACCTATTCGTTCTATTCGGGTATCTGTATTCCAACACCTTTAAGTGTAGACGGAAGCGGTATTACCAATGTAACTTTAGGCACTATTGATAACACCACAGGTGCTGAGCCTAACCGATACAACTTTTTTGAAGATCAGACAGTAAATATCGGTCAGGGTGTTACCCTACCTATAAGTGTTACGCTTACAACAAACTCTGCCTACAACATTAAAGTATGGGTAGACTGGAACGACAACCTTACTTTTGATGCTAACGAAGAGGTATTTGCAGCTACAACAGCAGCTACACGCACCGCCACTGCCACAGGAACTATAACTGTACCGGCAGATGCCATTTTGGGCAACCACCGCATGAGGGTGGGTGCTGTAGCTACGTGGAATCCTATAGTTCCTTGTTTTAACAACTATGGCGGGAGCTTTGAAGATTATACTATTAATGTTACTGCAGCACCAACGTGTTTTATACCTGTAGCTCCTACAGCGGTAAACGCAGGTGCAGGCATTGCCAACGTTAGCTGGACAGCACCTGCACAGGGCACTGCCCCATCAGGATATGAATATGCCATAACAGCTACAAGAACAACACCTGCAAGTGGCACTGCTGTAACAGAAACATCTGTAGAAGGTGTAACTGTTCCTACCAACACTACTTTTTACCTGCAGGTAAGGAGCAACTGTGGCAACGGCGATTATAGTGAATGGATAGCAGCTCCTTTTTACAACGGGGTTTGTATACCGGCACCTACAAGCGTTAACGGTAGCGGTATTGTAAATGTTACTATTGGCTCTATAAACAACACTACTGTTGCAGAACCGGGCAACTATAGCAACTACTCTGCGCAAATTGCAAATATTGGCCAGGGAGTTACACAGCCATTCAGCATTAGCCTTACAACTTATACTGTTTACAATACTAAAATATGGGTAGACTGGAACAACGACCTTGATTTTGATGATGAAGGCGAAGAAATATATTCAGGTGCATCGAATACATTAAACGTATCTGTACTAACAGGATCGTTTACAGTTCCATTAAATACACCTGTGGGTCAGTACCGTTTAAGAGTAGGTGCAACATCTACTTACAATGGCCCTACAACTGCATGCTACACTGGTGCTAACGGTACTTATGAAGACTATACTCTTAATATTACCCCTGCTCCTACATGCTTTGCCCCAACTGCTGTAACAGGACAGTCGGTAAACCTTGGTACAGCCAATATTACATGGACAGCCCCTGAATTTGGTACTACGCCGTCAGGATATGAATATGCAGTTACTTCTACTGCAACACCACCGGCAAGCGGTACAGCAAATACTACTACAACAGCTACCAACGTTGCAGTTACTGCTAATGCTGTAAACTACCTGCACGTGCGCACCAACTGTGGCAATGGCGATTTCAGTGCCTGGACAACAGCCACATTCTTTAACGGATATTGTACTCCGGCACCAACGTTTCAGGGTGGTTCAGGTATTACTAACGTAACACTTGGTTCTATAAACAATACTACAAGTGGTGCTACTGCTTATGAAAACTATACAGACCAGGTAGCTACAATAGGCCAGGGTGTAACCCAACCATTGAGCATTAGCCTTTTTGTTTATGATGCTTACAGTACTAAAGTTTGGGTAGACTGGAACAACGACCTTGATTTTGACGACGAGGGCGAAGAGGTTTATTCTATAGTATCTCCGGCTACTACAAGGGCAACAGTTACAGGTACTATAACTGTACCGTTAACAGCAGCTGTAGGTAACCACCGCATGAGGGTTGGTTCAGTACCAAACAGTGTGGGCAACGCTACACCATGCTATTTTATTGGCATGGGTTCTTTTGAAGATTACACTATAAATGTTGCGCCTGCACCATCATGCTATGCACCTACAAACTTAGCAGGCACTTCAACATCAGCCGGCATTATAAGCCTTAGCTTTACTGCACCATCTCTTGGCGGAACACCTGCCGGATATGAGTATGCCGTTACAACAACAGAGGAAGCTCCGGAATCGGGTACAGCAACAACCTCAACATCGCTTACTGGTGTAGCAGTTACACCAAATACAGTTAACTATATTCACGTTCGCACTAACTGTGGCAATGGCGATTTTAGCGAATGGGCAGTTATCTCTGTTTACAATGGTATCTGTATACCAACTACTAACTATGGCGACGGACAGGGTATAACAAACGTTACTATTGGCAGTATAAATAATACTACCGTTGCCGAAACAAACCAGTATGGCGATTATTCGGCACAAATTGTAAACATTGGCCAGGGTGTTTCACAGCCATTCAGCATCAGCCTGTTTACTTACAATGCCTATAACATTAAAATTTGGGTAGACTGGAATGACAATCTTGTTTTTGACGCTAACGAAGAGGTGTATAGCGGTGTTTCTCCAAACACGCAAACAGGTGTTCTAACAGGAACGTTCCTTGTACCTGCAACAGCACCACTTGGACAGCACCGTTTAAGAATTGGTGGTGCACCAAGCTACAATGCACTGCCTACACCATGCAGCACTATATATACAGGTGCTTTTGAAGACTATACTGTAAACGTAACATTACCGCCATCTTGTTCTACGCCAACTGCTCCGGCAGGAGTTGTAGTGGCCGCAAGTACCGCTAACCTAAGCTGGACAGCACCTCAACTTGGCACGCCGCAGGGCTATGAATATGCTGTTACAACCGAGCAAAACCCTCCTGCAAGCGGAACACCTGTAACCAGTACGTTCGTAAATGGTTACACAGGATTAGAAAACAATGTATATTATACATTATTTGTGCGCACTAATTGTGGCGAAGGCGATTACAGCGAATGGATAGCATCGGCAAGGTTTAGGTATCTTGAAGGAGATACTTGCGCTACCGCAATAGATCTTGCTACACAAACAAGCCCATACAGCTCTACAACTGTAGGTGCAGGTAATGATTATATGCCTGCCTGTGCTACAAACAGTTCTGCGCCCGATCTTTTCTATAAAATTGAAGTACCAAACGGTTATACTTTAGATATAAACCAAACGCAGAACGCCTACGATTCATATCAGTCTATATTCTACGGCAGCTGCGAAGAAAACACAAGGGTGTCTTTAGTATGTACGGATAACAACATTGGAGGTGTGATATGGGAAAACCTTACAGGCAGCACCCAAACTGTATATTTTGTACAGGACGGATGGGGCACTAACTCTGGTGCATTTACTTTAGAGTGGACTTTAATTGCTCCTGCAAGCTGCGATCTTCCGCGCAACTTAGATGTGTTCCAAACATCGCTTACAACAGCCAACGTTAGCTGGACAGCTCCTAATACAGGATTACCTGCCGGATATGAGTATGCAGTTACAACATCTCAAACGGCGCCCGAAAGTGGTACCTATACTACAGCATTTACTGCAACAGGTGTAGCTCTTACTGCAAACACAGATTCTTACCTGCACGTGCGTTCTGCCTGTGGCGATGATGAGTTTAGCGAATGGGTAACCTATGCATTCTATAGCGGCTACTGTGTTCCTGTAAGTAACAGTGCAGGAAATTACATAAGCGGTATTACTACTACAGGTGCCCAGGTTAACTTTAGCAATACAGGTACTGGTGGAGGATCTTATACTGACTATACAAACGAGTTCTATGTAACTACTTATGCAGGAGGTTCGTTTGCCATTACAGCTACACACTCTACAGGAGAATACCTATACAGTGTATGGATAGACTGGAACAATAACTTCGATTTCTCTGATGCCGGAGAAAGGGTTGCAAGCCTTCCGTTCCTGGCATCGCCAGCAAACCTTGGAAACATCGCTGTGCCTCTGGGTACTCCTGAAGGTACGTACAGGATGAGGATACGTAATGCACTGACAGGATCGCCTATACCAGTGTGTGACGCAGTATCGGGAGAAGCAGAAGATTATACACTTATTGTTGGCCCGGCACCAACATGTTTCCCTCCATTTGCACCGTCTATAGAGCCTGTAGATGCTACAAGTGCCAACCTGCGCTGGAGCCCGCCAATATTAGGCGATTTCCCTCAGGGTTATGAATATGTGTTAAGCACATCGGCAACTGCTCCAACAGGCAGCGGAACTCCAACAACGGCTATATTTATAGAGGCTGCTCCTTACAATCCTGCTGTATCTGCCTACCTTTTTGTGCGCAGCGTTTGTGGCGAGGGTGAATACAGCGATTGGGAAAGCACCGCTATACTGGATACCGACGTTCCGCAACTGGATAAAAACAGTGTACTGGTTTATAAAGATGGTAACACTATAAACATTGCAACAGGCACAACGTTAATGACAGGCGTTACAATTTATGATGTTCGCGGCAGTAAAATCTATACCCAGAATAACATTAATGCTACCGAGGCTGCTATAGCAGGCCTGCAGGTACAGCAGCAGGTTATTATTGTAGAGATAAACACTGCCAAAGGCAAAATAAGTAAAAAAATAGTTTTTTAAATATTTGTGATGTGTTCTCTAAAAGCTCCATGCGTTGCATGGGGCTTTTTGTTATATATAACTATAAACACCATAAGGAATGTTATATAAATTTTAAATAAAAATCATATTTTTTTAATATTAAAAACAACTAATCCTACTACAACTCGCGTTTTTACCATGTTTTTTGATAAAAATTCATAAAATCGAATTGTTCCATAATTCTTAAAAAAATGACAATATCTTATTCTAAAAACGTTTTTAGGCGATTTACAATATCAATAAAGTCGGTTTTTAAGTGTACTGTTTTGTATTTATTAATTAAATAAGGGTTATAAACAACCGTAGCTATAATTTGTATTTTTAAGAACACAACAATAAACACTTTTAAATGACAAAAACGTACTCACAATTATTGCACGCGGCAAATGGATGTTTACATCGGTCACGGGGCAATTTTTTCGCAACGCTTTTCCTTGTCCTCGGCTCTGCCGCAGGTTTTGCACAGGAAGATTATTGTAATGCCGCCACAACCTATGTAGACGGTCAGGGAATTACCAATGTAACCATTGGCAGTATTAACAACAACACCGGAATAGAAAGGGATAATTATGGCGATTATACCGATCAGGTAGTAAACATTGGCCGAGGTGCCACTTATAATGTAAGTATACGCCTCGAAACCACGATAGCTTATAGTGTAAAGGTTTGGATTGACTGGAACAACAACTTTGTTTTTGAGAACAGTGAACAAGTTTTTACAAGTATTTCGGGGGATGTGCCTTCAGATGTAGTTAGCGGCAACTTCACGGTTCCTGCTGGGGCAACTCTTGGCAACCACCGCATGAGGGTAGGTGCTTTAGTGCAATGGGCCGGGATAGTGCAGCCTTGTCCGGGCGAATTCGATTCTGCAGCTTATGAAGATTATACCGTTAATGTAACAACACCTCCTACTTGTTTAATACCAGGAACACCAATTGTAGACAATGCAGCATCCGGAACGGTAAACGTGCGTTGGGCAGCTCCTTTGGCAGGTACGCCATCGGGCTACGAATATGCGGTTACAAGTTCCAGTACGCCGCCGGCATCAGGCACCGCTGTTACCGGAACATCTGTTACCGATATTGAAGTGCCAACCAATGCTCCCGGTTATATTTTTGTTAGATCTAACTGTGGTAACGGCAACTACAGCGAATGGTCTGCCGGAACTTATTACAATGGTTACTGCATTCCACAGCCTCCATTGCTTAACGGCACAGGCATTACAAACGTTACTATAGGCTCTATTAACAACGAAACAAGTGCCGAAGAAAACAACTATGGCGATTTTACCACCCAGCAGGTTAGTGTAGGCCAGGGCGCAACGCAGCAATTCAGCATTACGCTGTCTACAGGCAGTTCATACCAAACATCTATATGGATAGACTGGAATAACGACCTTGATTTTGACGACGATGGCGAGCAGGTATATCTTTCAAGATCTGAAGGACGTGCTGTAGAAACCCTTAGAGGAAGTTTTTCCGTTCCTGCCAATGCAGCTTTGGGTACACACCGCATGAGAGTTGGCGGGGCTCTTGTATTTATAGGCCAGACATTCTCTCCATGCGGACAGGACCTTGGTGCTTATGAAGATTATACGCTTAACGTTGTCGATGCACCAACCTGTTTTGCTCCGGTTAGCATACTGGCAACAACCGTTACTGCGGGCATTGCCGATATAAGCTGGGACCCTTCAAGGCTTGGTACAGCTCCGGCAGGATATGAATATGCCATTACAACAACGCCAACACCACCGGCAAGCGGAACTGTAGAAAACGAAACGATCATAACGGGTGTAGCAGTTACAGCAAACACCACAAACTACATACACGTAAGGACAAACTGTGGTAATGGAGATTACAGCGAGTGGTTTACAGAGCCTTATTATAATGGTTACTGTATTTCTACACCACGTGGTGTAGATGGCAACGGCATCATCAACTTTACAATAGGTACAATTAACAATACTACCGAAGCTGAGGAAGGTAACTATGCCGATTATTCTGCACAGGTAGTAAACATTGGCCAAGGTGTTAACAAACAATTCAGCATTACGTTTAACACAAGCGGACTACCTTATAATACAGGCATATGGGTAGACTGGAATGATGACCTTGATTTTAACGATGAGAACGAACAGGTGTTTACAGGTACCAGCATTGCAGATGTAACGGCTGTACTGAGAGGGTACCTTAGCGTGCCATTAACAGCACCATTAGGCAACCACCGTCTAAGAATAGGTGCAAACCCTACAAACTATGGCAATGCTGTGCCTTGTGATTTTGACGAATATGGCGTTTATGAAGATTACACTGTAAACGTTACTACGCCTCCAGGCTGTTATACACCCGATGGTTTCGAGGCGGCTACAGAAAGCGCAGGACTTGCCTCTTTATCATGGACAGCTCCACAACTTGGCGGTACGCCTGCAGGATACGAATATGCTGTAACGACTACGCCTGATGCGCCTGAAAGCGGAACCGAAACTACCCAAACTTCTGTTAACAATGTTGCAGTTACGCTAAATGCTTTAAACTATCTGCATGTAAGAACTAATTGCGGTAACGACGGTTATAGCGAGTGGGTTACTATAGAACTGTATAACGGCTATTGTGTGCCTGCTCCGGAATTTACAGATGGCGAGGGTATTACAAACGTTACCATTGGCAGCATAAACAATACTACCGGAGATGAAGAAACCCATTATGGCGATTATTCAGCGCAGGTGGCAAACATTGGTCAGGGTGTAACGCAGCAATTCAGCATCTCATTGGTGACTCCTGTAATTTACAATGTAAAAATATGGATCGACTTTAACGACAACCTTGTTTTTGAAGAAACCGAGGAAGTTTACAGTGGCGCGCCGCTTGAAAATAACCCAACAAACATTTTAGGACTGTTTACCATTCCTGAAAACGCAGAATTGGGCAACCACCGTTTGAGGATAGCAGCCGTATCGCCATGGTATGATGTTACTACCTGCGATTCAAGGTATGGCGCATCTTATGAGGACTATACTGTTAACATTACAACTCCGCCAACCTGCTATACTCCTGAAAGCCCTGTAGCAACCGTAACAGCACCGCTAACCGCAACACTTAGCTGGGACGCCCCACGCAACGGCAATGCCCCAACAGGATATGAGTATGCTGTAACAACAAGCACAACACCGCCTGCATCCGGAACAGCAACATCAGAAACTACTGTAACAGGTTATACTTTTGAGGAGAACAACACATACTACTACTTGCACGTGCGCACAAACTGTGGTGACGGAGATTACAGCAACTGGGTAATTTCTGAAAGGTTCAGGTACCTGCCGGGCGATATATGCAGCACAGCAGTAGACCTTGCTACACTTACAAGCCCATATTCATTCAGTACACTTAATGCAGGCAACGAGTCTACACCAGGTTGTGGCTTTGGCGATGCTCCGGATATTTTCTATAAAGTGGAAGTTCCTAACGGTTATACTTTTAACATTGAACTTACTTCTACCAACTACGACTTTATAAGCACACTGTTCTACGGTGGTTGCGAGCCAAACAACAGCACTATAGTATTTTGTACTACAACTTTTGATGAGGCACGAAGCACATCCTGGGAAAATACTACAGGCCAGACACAAACCGTATATTGGGTAATGGACGGCTATGATACTTATGCAGGTAACTATACTTTTGAGTGGTCGTTTACAGAACCTGCAGCGTGCGACAGGCCGCGCAGGCTTAGCAGTGAGGTTACATCGGCTAACACAGTAACAGTTAGCTGGGAAGTCCCTAACCTTGGCACTCCGGAAGGGTATGAATATGCTGTTACAACTTCTCGCGAAGCACCTGAAAGTGGAGAATATACAACAGCTCTTAGCATTCCTGATGTTACTATTACACTAAACACCACCAGCTACCTGCACGTTCGTTCTGTTTGCGGCAATGATGGCAACAGTGTTTGGGTAACATATGAGTTCTTTGTTGGTTACTGTATTCCGGAAAATACTAACCCGGACAGCTACATAACAGGAATTACCACAACAGGCGCCGAAACCAACTTTTCAAACACAGGTACAGGTTTTAGTGCATATACTGATTATACTGCAACGCACAGCGTTTCAACCTATGCAGGTGGCTCATTTGCCATTACTGCAACACACAGGGGAGCAGAGAACATGTATTATGCATGGGTGGATTGGAATAACGATTATGAGTTTTCAGACAACGAACGAGTGCTGAACACTAACTTTTTAGCATCTCCTGCTAACTTGGGTAGCGTATCTGTACCAGCAGGGACTGCCGAGGGCAGCTACAGGATGAGGATTCGCAATGCCGTTAATGCCGCAGTAATAGCACCATGCGGTGAAGCAAATGGCGAAGCAGAAGATTATACACTTATTGTTGGCCCAACACCTACATGTTTCCCTCCGTTTGCACCGTCAATAGAACCTGTAGATGCTACAAGTGCCAACCTGCGCTGGAGTCCGCCAATTTTGGGCGATTTCCCACAGGGGTATGAATATGTGTTAAGCACATCGTCAACCGCTCCAACAGGCAGCGGAACACCAACAACAGCTATATTTGTAGAAGCGGTTCCTTATAATTCAGAAGCGTCTGTTTATTTGTTTGTGCGCAGTATTTGTGGCGATGGCGAGTTCAGTACATGGGAAACCGCTTCTATACTGGATACAAACGTGCCGCAATTCGATAAAAACAGCGTACTGGTTTACAAACAGGGTAACGCTATAAATGTTGAAACCGGAACAGCTTTAATGACAGCCGTTAACGTATATGACATTCGTGGGGCTAAGCTTTATACACAAAGCAACATTAATGCTACCAATACAGCAATTACAGGCCTGCAGGTGCAGCAACAGGTGCTTATCATAGAAGTACTTACTGCAAAAGGCAAAGTGAGCAAAAGGATAGTTTATTAATCGTTTTTAAAGCTCTTTTTATATACATCGGCACGCATAGCGTGCCGATTTTTTTATTTAATATGCAGGCTATTTGAAACCCGCTAACTTTAACTATATTTGCCGATTAAATCGCGTACCTTTAACATGGTAACATATACGTGAGCAAGAAAGGCGCAATGCCTTAAAAATGATATAAGGAAGAAGATGAAACACATTAGGAATTTTTGCATTATTGCGCATATCGACCACGGTAAGAGTACTTTGGCTGACCGACTGTTGGATGCCACTCAAACGGTAACCAAACGCGAAAGTCAGGCACAGTTGCTTGACAATATGGATCTTGAGCGCGAACGCGGCATTACCATTAAGAGCCATGCTATACAAATGGAATACACCTATAAGGGAGAGCAATATATACTTAACCTTATAGATACTCCGGGCCACGTAGATTTTAGCTATGAGGTATCGCGTTCTATTGCGGCATGCGAAGGTGCCTTGCTAATTGTAGATGCAGCCCAGAGCATACAGGCGCAAACCATAAGCAACCTGTATCTTGCGCTGGAAAACGACCTTGAAATTATTCCGGTACTTAATAAAATAGACCTTCCAAGCGCAAACCCCGAAGAGGTGAGCGATGATATTGTAGACCTTTTAGGATGCAAACTGGAAGATATTATACCTGCCAGTGGTAAAACAGGCCTTGGTGTAGAAGCTATACTTGCTGCAATTATAGAGCGTATACCACCACCAAAAGGAGACCCTTCCGAACCGCTACAGGCACTTATATTTGACTCTGTTTATAACCCGTTCAGGGGAATAGAGGTTATCTTCCGTGTTATAAACGGCACGATAACAAAAGGCCAGAAAATTAAATTTATGGCTACTGGCAACGAATATTTTGCCGATGAAATTGGTACGCTTAAGCTTAACCAGGTGCCAAAGCAGGTGGTTAGCGCAGGCGATGTAGGGTACTTAATATCGGGTATTAAAGAGGCAAAAGAGGTTAAGGTGGGCGACACGCTTACCGATGCTAAAAACCCTACCCAAAACATGGTAAGCGGTTTTGAAGATGTTAAACCGATGGTATTTGCAGGTATCTACCCGGTAGATACAGAGGACTATGAAGAGCTGCGCAACAGTATGGAAAAACTGCAGCTAAACGATGCCTCTCTTGTATTTGCGGCTGAGAGTTCGGCGGCACTGGGCTTTGGTTTCCGTTGTGGATTCCTGGGTATGCTGCACATGGAGATCATTCAGGAGCGTTTAGAGCGCGAGTTCGACATGACGGTTATTACAACCGTTCCCAACGTATCCTATTACGCTTACACCAAAAAAGAACCGGAAAAAGCTATTATTGTAAATAACCCAAGCGACCTGCCGGAGCCAAGCAAGCTGGACCATGTAGAGGAGCCGTATATTAAGGCTACCATTATTACCAAAGCCGACTTTGTTGGCCAGGTAATGAGCCTGTGTATAGAAAAGCGCGGTATTATTACCAACCAAACTTACCTGACTACAGAGCGTGTTGAACTTAACTTTGATATGCCGCTTGCAGAGATCGTATTCGACTTTTACGACCGTTTAAAAACCGTTTCTAAAGGTTATGCCTCATTCGATTATAGCCCTATTGGAATGCGTACCTCTAACCTTGTTAAGGTAGACATACTGCTTAACGCCCAGCCTGTAGATGCACTTAGTGCACTTATACACGCTGACAACGCCTACAACATTGGTAAAAAGATGTGCGAAAAGCTTAAAGAGCTTATCCCGCGCCAGCAATTTGATATTCCAATCCAGGCCGCAATTGGCGTTAAGGTAATTAGCCGTGAAACCGTTAAAGCTTTACGTAAAGACGTTACTGCAAAATGTTATGGTGGTGATATTTCGCGTAAGCGTAAGCTTCTTGAAAAACAGAAAAAAGGTAAAAAACGTATGCGCCAGGTAGGTAACGTAGAGATACCTCAGGAAGCGTTTATGGCAGTACTTAAACTTAATGATTAGAACTACTAAGTATTGAGTACAAAGTATTAAGACTTTAGACTAAAGATAATAGACCCGGTGCTAATGCGCCGGGTTTTTGTTTAATAGGCCTTCCCTATTCCTAAATGCTTTAAGAAATGGAGATGAAGACTTATTAGTATTACAAACAGAATTCCGGAAATTGTCCTACTCGATATAGTTTCATTCTTTTTTGTAATGATTTCTATTAGCAGCATTATAAATGCGGGCACAAGACCAATAAACATGAATAATATGATCCAGCCCAGCCCTTCATTATCATGACTTCCTCCTGAATATAATTTTATAGAAATATCATTTAAAGCAATAAATAGATATACAAGAACACTTTTATAAAGCAATTTAAAATTAGTGCAATATATTGTTATAGCACATGTTGCTGAAATTACAACTGGGGTAAATGTAATTCCTTTCGGAGGAAAATAATGTCCAATAAAGCCATTACTGATTACAATTAATAAAGTCACTATTAAGCATATTAAATTCCTCATCAATAAACATTTATAAATTTTCTATCATTTTAAATTATCAACATTTTTACAAAAATGGAATTTAATAAAATCAATATAAATTAAATATTAATAATGATACAAGCCTTCGGTAAATTTAAAGCATAAAAAAACCTGCGGAATTAAAAACCCCACAGGTTAAATAAACCAAATTCAAATCTGTGTTGCTTACTGCAAGCTCTTAAAATCTTGCAGTAAGCATATCTGTTGTAATTCCTGATTATTTTACACTTACAGGAAACACATAAAACTGCCTGTCAGCATTCGTGTCCAGCATCCATTGGTCTACTACAATGTGGTTGTCTAATGCCGTAATGGTTAGCTTGTGTTTGCCTTTTGTAAGGCTGTGTTTGGTCTCTTTAACAGCCTGACCGCGCAGCACATTCTTTTTCCAGGTCTCGCTTCTAAAAGGCTCTTTAAGCGAGCATACCTGTGGTGTCTCATTATCTATCTGTACACTAAAACGAAGATCGCCTCCTTTATCGTTAGGTTGTGTAGGTATAAGGGCCGTTCGCAGCACTACAGGACCATCAAAATCGGCATCAAATTCATATACCAGCGAGCCGTCTTTCGGTAACGCAACGGCTTTCATGCTATGCCCTAACGACTGTATGGCCTGTGCCCCTTTAGTAGCCTTAGTGTACTGGCTGGCATTTTTTGCAATTACCCCTTTAAGATTATAAGGTACCGCCTCCGGAGCTTTTGCATCAGTGCTAACCAATGGCACAGAAAGTTCCGGCAAAGTTGGCTTTTCAAAAACAGGCAAATCGCGCGGATTGGCATTCATAGAATATTTCCATTTGCCTCCGGCCAGTGTGTTGTTGTAATAATCGGTTAGCTGCTGTATTTCATTGTAGGCATTGGTGCTTTTTGCCGCTGCCGATACTAATTGCGCATTACTGTTCCACTGCGTCTTTGGAGTTGCTGCTGCAATAGAACGTGCCCTTTGTGCCTCAAGCTGTTTTGTTGCCATAGCTGCTGCCCCAAAAACGGGATATTTTATAGCTGCAAAAAAAGCATCCTTACGTTCAGCAGGTATATCTTTCTCAACGGTTGCCACCACAGATTTTATCTTATCATAATCAGACAGGTAACGATCTAACTCACCTCCAAATTCTGTAAGGCTGAAATCGGTGTCTACAACAGGAGTCCATCCACGCTTATATTTTGCCTTGTCTTCCTCTACCTTGCTCCATCCCATAAACTCAGGCCTCCTAATTCCGGCAAGCCTGTCAAATTCAAGCATGGCAGGATACAGTTTTTTTGCTGCGTTTGTGCCAAACTCGCGTTTTAGCCAGTTTTCCCTGTGCGCACTAACGGTTGACGGGGCTATTGAGTTTATATTCCACGCAAGGTCTAAAAAGAACTCTAAATGATAAATCGCAGGCTTAATATCGTGCACATTAACAATCCACAGACGTTTTGCGTTATGGTTGTATGCTTCGCGCATTTCGTTATAAATTAATCCCGGCTGTGTGGCTGTAAGCCACAAATAATCATGAGGACGTCCCCAGTAGCTCAGGTGGTAGTACACCCCTGCCCCACCGCTGCGCTTTTGTTGTTCAGTATTGCTAAGGCGGGTAAGGTAGCCATAGTTATCGTCGCACCATGTAAGTGTAATATCCTCCGGCACATCAAGGCCATTCTCATAAATCTCAAGAACTTCTTTATAGGGCACAAACTGCTGCGGAATTTTAGTAACATCCTTATTTACATACTTGCCTAAAAGTTCGCGCTGCTCATAAATAACCTTTTGAAGGGCCGTGGTTTTTTCTTCCATGGTTTTAACCCCCTCCATAGAACCGTCGTGTATGCCGCGCATGCCAATGGTATAAATGTTTTGCAGGTTGTGTACTTGTTTTAACCGCTCGGTCCAGTAATCGATTACATTATCATGATTATCAATAAAATTAAAATGCCCGCGCACATTTTCGTCCCATTCGCCTACGTTATTACGCATTAATGGCTCGCAATGCGAGGTGCCAATAACAATTCCGCACTCGTCCGCAGCTTCTTTAGCCCCCGGCACTTTATAAAAAGCAACCGTAACGCCATGCATAGCCGGCCATATTGCATTTGCCCTTAAACGCATAAGCAACTTAAACACCTCTTTATAAGCTTTGGCAGATATAAGTCCGTCTTTTGGCTGAGGGTCAAAATGTTTCCAGCTCCAGGGCTGCAAAGACCAGTCTTCGTCGTTAAGGAAAATTCCGCGATACTCTACAGACGGTGCCTGAAACGTAGTAAAATTAGCAGGAATGGTTAGTTTGTTTTGTTTTTGCGGTGTGCTGTCGCCCCACCACACCCATGGCGAAACACCTGCCATGCGCGAAAGTTCTAAAATACCATAGGCAGTGCCTCTTGCATTGCTGCCCACTACCAGTATTTGTTTTCCGGTTGCTTTTATAAAAAAGGCATCGGGCTTTATGGCAAGGCTGTCTACAGGAGCGCCAAGTTTTGCAAGCTCTTTGGCGAGCTTTTTATCGTATTGCAAAATGCGGATGCCCGCTTTATTTTCAGTTACCTGTTGTGGCAGCTTCCCTGTAACCATTTGCATGTCTTCTGCAAACATACCCAAAGCTGTTTTAACCACAGGCTCTATACTTTTTGGTGCCGAATATGTAATGGGTGCTGTACCGTCATACCACAGTAAACTGCCGCTTTGGGCATGCCCGTTTAAGCAACATGAAATGAAAAAAACGACGAAAATAAAGGCTTTGGTGCGCATAGATACTATTTTGATTGTTGCAAATATATAGGCACGGGATTGTAATGCACAAAATAACAGCATGTTTTAACTAAAACGTTTTAGTTTGATGATGTCTTAAAATAGTGTAACAATAGTAATGCTCTTTAAAACAACAGCATTTATAAAACCAAAATGCGCTAATTTTACAGTATGGAACAACCGGCACTGCGCAAAATAATTCATGTAGATATGGATGCATTTTATGCCTCTGTAGAGCAGCTGGACAACCCTGCATTGCGGGGCAAAGCTCTTGCCGTGGGTGGTGGCGAAACACGTGGTGTAGTGGCAGCAGCAAGCTATGAGGCACGCAAATTTGGTGTTCGCAGTGCCATGAGCGGATACCTTGCAAAAAAACGTTGCCCCGAGCTTATTTTTGTGCGCCCTAGGTTTGACCGTTACACTGAGATATCCCGTAAAATCCGCGAGATTTTCTATGAATATACCGATAAGGTAGAACCCCTGTCTTTAGACGAGGCTTATCTTGATGTTACACACAACAAAAAAGGGAACCCGAGTGCCACACTTGTTGCTTCAGAGATAAGGCAGCGCATATTAGAGGAAACTGGGCTAACGGCATCAGCAGGAATATCAATAAACAAATTTATTGCCAAGGTTGCCAGTGATTACAACAAACCTAATGGGCAAAAAACGGTAAACCCTGACGAAGTACTTCCATTTCTTGAAGATCTTGCCATCGGCAAATTTTATGGTGTTGGCAAGGTTACTACTGAGCGCATGTATCAGTTGGGAATTTTTACCGGAAAAGACCTAAAACAAAAAACAATAGAATATCTAACAGAGCATTTTGGCAAAGCAGGTGCTTTTTACTATTATGTGGTGCGGGGCATACACAACAGCGAAGTGCGGTCGGACAGAACAGTAAAATCTGTAGGGACAGAGCATACGTTTAATGAAAACCTGGTATCGGAAGTTTTTATGCTCGAAAAGCTGGAAGGTATTGCCAACGAACTTCACAGACGGCTGGAAAAGAAAAAAATTGCAGGCAAAACAGTAACCCTAAAAATAAAATATTCTGACTTTAGCATTCAAACCCGAAGCAAAACCCTCCCTTATTTTATATCAGACAGGAGTTTGATGCTGGAAACTGCAAAAGAACTGCTGTATCAGGAAAAACCAAAAGACTCTGTGCGGCTGCTGGGAATATCGTTATCTAACCTAAACAATGAGGCCGGCGAACGCAAAACTATTGCAGTACAGTTAAAATTCGACTTCTAATAAAAAACCTGCCTTAGGGGTTGGGCAGGTTTTGTATGGCATTTAAATTTGAGTTAGCAGTATATTTTGGAGGGGACCAAAAAAGGGAAAAATCGATGCCAAAATAGCAGTAGTAAATGTGTATATTTTAAAATAGTTATAAAATTATATAAACAACAACCGTAGTGTTATTATGCTGCAAATATAGGACAGTAACAAAACACTATTTAGCATTTTTAGCCAACTGCATTGTTTTGATAGACCAATTGCTATTTAGTATCGACAAACTGCAATTGTATGTTAAAACTTACCAAATACTATTTGATTACAGCAGTATTTTTATCAACTTACTGATTATTAAACGCAAATACTGTACAAACATTTTATGGCACAAACATCCGTTTACCGACACTTAATAGATTTTAACCTACAAAAAACCATTCGTCGACACTTAAGCGTCATTTACCGAACGTAATTATACCCTTAAACGAAAAACACAGTCAAAAACTCGATTAGCCTACTAATTTTGTATATAAAACACATCCATATCTATACAGTAAATGCCAAAACCGCTTAATATATTATTGATTGAAGACGACGCTATTGAAGTAATGAAATTCAACAGGGTTCTTGCATCTATGGAATTAAGCCATAAAATTGTTGAGGCAAATAACGGCGAAGAAGCCATAGAAGTACTAAAAGACAGGGAGATTATTCCTGATATTATTATACTCGACCTTAACATGCCAAAAATAAACGGAATAGAATTTTTAGGCATTTTAAAAGAAGACGACGTACTAAAATATATACCGGCCATAATACTTACAACATCTAACAACCATAAAGATGTAATGGAGTGCTACAGGCTGGGCATTGCCGGCTATATTATAAAGCCGCTAAAGTATGAAGACTATGTTACCCGTATAAAAAAACTTATAGAATACTGGAGTACTAATGAGTTGATATCGCAATAAAAATAACACCCTTTACCAATGTACGGAATTATTAATGTGGCAATACAGGATTATGCTTTAGCAAATTTTGGCCAGGAAAAATGGGACGTTATAAAGCAGGATAGCGGTGTTGATATTGATTTTTCGCTTACAGACAACGTTTATAGCGACACTGTTGCCTACAAAATTGCCCAGGCAACCGCAAACGAAATGAACCTTGATGCCAATGTGGTGCTCCAGGAATTAGGAGAGAACGTTATATACACCACAAGCACAAAGTTTAACAGTTTTATAGACTCAAGAGGAGACACCTTAAAAGATTATCTTGTAAATTTACCCAATTTTCATAACAGGATCGCCATGATATACCCGGAGTTAAATGCTCCGCAGTTTAAGGTAAGCCACGTAGAAGACGACAGCCTGCATATGCACTATGTGTCTCAAACAAAGGGCATTTCGCCATTTATAAAAGGCTACCTTATAGGGCTTACAAAATTATTTAATGAGCCACAGGCAACTGTTACGTTTTTAGAGTCTGTTACTAACGGCAGGCAACAGGATATATTTAAAATAAGCTGGTAGCTATATGGGTGATTTTAAGTTTACTTTTAACGAAGACAATTTTAGCCAGGTTTTTCCCTTTTACATTTTGCTCGATCAAAACCTAACGGTGTTGTCTCAGGGCAAAAGTGTGGCAAAATTTTATCCGTCATTACAGGCAGGAGAGAATTTTACAGGGCATTTTTTTATAAAACGCCCTTTTGTAGATGCTTTCACAGCTGCTTCGTTATCAGAAATACTTAACCAGCTTACCATTTTACAGTGCAATAATCACGAAGATATTGTGCTGCGCGGACAATTTGAAACCATGGGTGACAACTTTTTGTTTGTCGGATCGCCATGGCTTTTTTCTGTAGAAGAGGTAAAACAGCGCAATCTTACTATTTTTGACTTTGCCAACTACGACCCTCAGCTAGACCTCCTCCAAATTTTAAGGAAGCAGGAACTAACCACACTGGAGCTAAAAGAACAGCTAAAAATTAATACCGACCAAAAAGAAGAATTAAAACGCGACAGAGAAGAGCTTAACCGCCTTTCGCTGGTAGCAAGTGCTAATGATAATGCCATAGTTTTTACACATCCTAATGCAGAGATATTTTGGTGTAATGATGCTTATGTAAAACTGACAGGCTTTAGCAAACAGGAAATTATTGGCAAAACCCCGGTAGAAATAGGCCGCACGGCACTTACTGATGATGATGCGCTAAATGAAATGGTTGGACATTTTTACAGAGGCGAATCGTTTGATGTGGAAATAGCACACGGCACTAAAGACGGTGGCTATTTTTGGACACGCACACAGGGGCAACCCATATATGACCAGGAGGGCAATGTTACACAGTACTTTGCCATGGTACAGGACAAAACTGAAGAAAAAGAACAGGAAGAACAACTCAAACTACTTTCTTTAATTGCGCAAAAAAACATGAATGCCGTGCTTATTTGCGATAAAGAAGGTAAGATCGAGTGGGTAAACCCAAGCTTTAATGCCTTAAGCGGCTACAGCAATGCAGAGCTTATAGGCCAGGATCCGGTGGCATTGCTGCATGGACCCGAAACCAGCAAGGAAACCCTTCAATATGTATCTGACCAGGTTAGTAAAGGCGAACCTTACAGCTGCGAACTGATACACTATAACAAAGCAGGAAAAAAATACTGGGTAAACATACAGGGACAGGCTTTATATGACAGCAACGGAGACTACAGCCGCTTTTTTGCCATTATAGAGAACATTACTAACAGGAAACAGTTAGAACGCCAAAAACAGGAGCTTCTAGAGAGCCTTGAAAAGAGCAATAAAGAGCTTGAAGACTATGCCCAAATAGTATCGCACGACCTTAAATCGCCGTTGCGAAGCATCAACTCGCTCATGGCCTGGATAAAGGAGGAGAACGAGGGCAGGCTGGCAGAAACCTCTATCCAGTATTTTGCTATGATAGACAACAAGCTCGAAAAAATGGAACACCTTATACAGGGTGTGCTTACCTATTCTAAAATAGACAAAACCGACATTGCTAAAGAAAATGTTGATACGCATGAGATCATTGCAAACATTATCAACATTATACACATACCGTCGCATATTCAGGTAAGCGTAACAGGGCAGTTGCCGGTTATACGCGCAGACCGTTTCAGGACACAGCAATTGTTTCAAAACCTCATCAGCAATGCTGTAAACTACATAGATAAGCCACAGGGCTATGTAGAAGTAGGATGTAAAGAAGAGAAAAAATGCTTTGTTTTTTATGTAAAAGACAACGGTATGGGTATTGCCAAAGAAAACCACGAAAAAGTTTTTAAAATATTCCAGTCGCTTGCCAAGAATGAAAAAGCTACAGGTTTGGGGCTTTCTATAGTTAAAAAGATCATAGACAATTACAAAGGAAAGATCTGGATAGAAAGCGAAAAAGGTACGGGCACAACTTTTTACGTCCAATTACCAAAATAACCGATAACTTTCATACCATAGGTTTACTATATTTGGTGCAAAAAATTTTACTTTTACACCCCATATGGAACAGCCTAACTTAAACTATATAAATGACCTTGCCGGAGACGATGATGCTTTCCGTGCAAAGCTTATTGCTGTTATAAAAAACGAACTTCCGGCAGAAATAGCAGAATACAAAAGTAACCTTGCCTCTCAAAACTACTTAGCCGCAGCTAACAACGTGCACAAGCTAAAGCATAAAATTAGTGTTATGGGAATGGAAAAAAGTTATTACCTTGCTGAATCATTTGAAAATAGCTTAAAAGAAAACAATACCCAACAGGCAGAAGAGTTTGATGGGCTTTTACAGGCTATGCAAAACTTTGCAGCATCTTTATAAAACACAAACCGGCATTATGAACTGTATTATTATAGACGACGAGGCAATGGCAAGGGCAATTATAGCCCAAATGATATCTAAAGACAGCGAGCTTGTACTGGCTCAGGAATTTAGCAATGCCATTTCGGCCATTAAATTTTTAAACCAGGACAGCCCGGTAGACCTTATTTTTCTAGATATACACATGCCCGATTTTACAGGGTTCGATTTTATACAAACCATTAAAAACCCTCCGGCGGTTATACTGATAACATCTGATAAAAACTTTGCTACCGATGCTTTTGAGTATGATTGTATTGTAGACTATATAGTTAAACCTATTACCGAAGAACGTTTTTTACGCGCAGTGCGTAAGGCCAAGGCACACCGCTCTTTAGACGTTGCAGTCCCGGCGGCTGTTCCGGTTCATTCCCCTGTACAGACAGAGGCCGAAACTGCCAAGCCGCAGGATACCGCTACAGAGTTTTATGTAAACATAGACCGTAGGCTCATTAAAATAGACATAGCATCGGTAAATGTGGTAGAAGCCAAAGGAGACTACATTCATATAAAAACCGAACAGAAAAACTACATAGTGCACTCTACCCTGAAAAAGATAGAGGAAAAACTGCCTGCGTCGCTGTTTTTAAAAGTGCACCGCACCTACATTATCAACACCAAAAAGATTGTAGATATAGAAGATAACAGCGTGCTTATAGGCAAAGATGTAATACCTGTTAGCCGCGCCAACAGGCCCGAGCTCATGAAACGTCTTAACATGCTTTAAAATGGCTAATAACATACATTAACAGCCCTGCCGGTTTATACTGGCGGGGCTTTTTGTTTAAAAATGAATCGATGAATACCATTCGTACCCATTCGATTGCCGTTCGACGAATGTAGGGGTTTCCTAATCGAAAACCCAAGCTGCTGCCTGTATATGTGTTGTACTTTTGACTCAACAAAATAACACATACTACAATGTCACAGCTACTAAATATACTACTTGTTGAAGACGATGCCATAGAGGTAATGAAATTTACCCGTGTGCTTAAAGGTATGGGGCATAACCATAAAATTACTGAAGCAAGTAATGGCGAAGAGGCTCTGTTTGCTTTAAAAGACAGGGAGGTAAGCACAGATATTATTGTGCTCGACCTTAACATGCCCAAAATAAACGGGCTGGAATTTTTAAACATCATTAAAAACGATAACGATCTTAAATATATCCCTACTGTAGTGCTTACAACCTCTAACAACCATAAAGATGTTGCAGCCTGCTATAATAACGGTGTTGCAGGCTATTTTGTAAAGCCGTTGCACTATGCCGAGTATGAAGATAATATTAAAAGAATGATTGGGTACTGGACTAAAAATGAGTTTTTGTATCAATAAAGATAATGACGTGTGATGATGCACGAATGAGGGTTCGAAAGAAATACCTTCTGCCGAAAACGAGGTTCGGCGGGAGGTTTTTTGCTTTTATACCTTTAGCTTACAGCATGATAAATTTGCAATGATGCATTGGTGCGCTTTTGTTTTCTTTGTACCTTTTGGCTAAATAAAATCAGCCATGCAAAAAACAGCCATACTATTGGGTGCCACCGGTGCTACGGGGAGCGAACTTTTACAACTGCTCTTAGCTGACAGCCGCTACAGCACAGTAAAACTGTTTTCGAGAAACAGCATGAACATTGCCCATTCAAAAATAGAGGAGCATATTATTAACCTGTTCGAGTTGGACAATTATGCTGCTGATTTTACTGCAAACGAGGTGTTTTGCTGCATAGGAACTACAAAGGCCAAAACACCCAATGAAGAAACTTACCGTAAAATAGATTTCGGCATACCTGCCACTGCCGCCAAACTCGCAAAGGCAAATGGCATAGATACTTTTGTTGTAGTATCGGCCATTGGGGCAGATAAAAACAGTAGTATTTTTTACAATCGTACCAAAGGCGAAATGGAAGAAGCGGTTTTGGCACAAAATATACCCAACACGTATATTTTACAACCATCGTTAATAGTGGCCGACAGGAAAGATAAGCGCATTGCAGAGAAGCTTGCCATAGGTTTCATGAAACTGCTCAATCCATTACTTTGGGGCGGAGCGGCAAAATATAAAAGCATACATGCCAAAACAATTGCCAAAGCCATGGTATGGCTCGCCAACAACAAGTATGACAAAGGCATAATTGCATCTGATGAAATAAGGAGGCTGGGATCGGTTTAAACAGCCAGCAAATTATACAATTATTTTGTTTAGGCGATTTTTCGTCACAATCTTTCAATGTAGTGTTATAATAGCATTGAAAATAAATGAATTTGACAATTATAATCCATTATATTTGCAGCATTAAAACACACACAACCACTACTATGCCTAAAATTTTTATTATTGGAGCCTGCGGACAGATAGGCACCGAGCTTACCAAAAAACTGCGAAGCATTTATGGCACCAACAATGTTATTGCCGGAGACGTTAGAAAAGGCGATCCTGAGTTTGTAAACTCGGGTCCGTTTGAGGTAGTAAATGCGCTCGATTATAATCAGGTAGAGCATGTAATAGAAAAACATGGCATAGAAGAGGTATATTTAATGGCGGCTTTGCTTTCGGCCACTGCCGAAAAAAATCCAGCCTTTGCGTGGGACCTCAACATGAACTCTCTTTTTCATGTACTGAACCTTGCCAAAGCAGATAAAATAAAAAAAATATTCTGGCCCAGCAGTATAGCTGTTTTTGGCCCTACAACACCTAAGCAAAATACACCTCAATATACGGTTATGGAGCCCAGCACCGTGTATGGCATATCTAAACAAAGCGGCGAGCGCTGGTGCGAATACTACCATAACATATATGGCGTAGACGTGCGCAGCCTGCGCTATCCGGGTCTGATAAGCTGGAGCACACCCCCGGGTGGCGGCACTACTGATTATGCTGTGGATATTTACCACAAAGCACTGAGCGATGGAAAATATACCTGCTTTTTGAGCGAAGATACCCGCCTGCCCATGATGTATATGGACGATGCCATACGTGCCACTGTAGAAATTATGCAGGCCCCGGCAGAGAATATAAAAATACGTTCGGCATATAACCTTTCGGCAATAGATTTTACACCAATAGAGATCACTGCATCAATACAAAAAGAAATGCCTGATTTTACTATTGACTATGCACCCGATTTCCGTCAGAAAATTGCAGACAGCTGGCCGCAAAGTATAGACGACTCTAACGCCCGCACCGACTGGGGCTGGAAACATGAGTTTGATCTCGACACTATGACTAAAGATATGCTGGAGCACCTTAAATAGTTTTCAGGCACAGTCGCGGTTTTCAGGCTAAATTATACTCAACGAAAATGACACGGATAAAGATAATTTCTTCATCCGTGTCATTTATGTTTTTATGCTATTTTACGCGTAGTTTTTCGATGAGCACCTCTTCTTTTTGTGATTTGATGGGCACAACCTGTTTTACAACCTCGTTAGGCACTGTCATTGAAAGGACATAGTGTTTAATTTTCCATTCTTTACCTTCTTTTTGGAGTACTCCGCTACCGCGGCATATTTTCATTTGGGTGTCGAGCAACTCGTCGAACCATGCCGTTTTGCCGTCTTTACTAAAATAAATGTGCCGTTCCAGTGTTTTAAAATTCCAAGCCTTGCCTTTATCAAAATACGGCTTTGAAAAAACTTCAAATGCGGCCTTATCCCAATTCTCTGCCGCATCAGTGCCCATATAATGCCCATCATTAGCAATTTTGTCAAAATACCCCTGATAGTCCACCTTAGCGGCGGCTTCATGCCATTCATTTAAAAACGTGTTGAGGGTAGCAGTTTCTTCAATAGTGTTTATTGTAACAGGCATATTAAAATATATTGTTGCCGCTAAAGAAAGTGAAGAGCAAAGAAGGAGTAACTTTTTCATGAAATAACAAAATTGATGTTTTAGCGTTGTAAAATTAACTTTTTTGGCAAGCTTTTTCTTGTAAATAAAAGTTAACTTACAAAAAATACAATTTAATCAATTTTTTTATGAAAACGACAAAATTTTTAGTAGCAGGTCTCCTGCTAATCGGTGCAATGCAGGTAAATGGACAAACTAACGTTGCAACATCTACATTAACAAGCAGAGGATTAGAAGCGGGAACAGCTGGTCAGCAAAGTGTATTTTTTGGTTATCAAACTGGAAAAGCGAGTATAGTACCATCAGGAGGGAACACATTTATAGGTCATCAGGCTGGAGCTTCTAATACCATTGGGGATGGCAATTCTTTCGTTGGTACATCAGCAGGATTTTCAAATACAACTGGATATTCTAATACCTTTAATGGCTTAGGAGCAGGAATTATAAATACAACAGGACATTCTAATACATTTACCGGAAATGGGTCGGGACAAAGTAACATTACTGGACAACAAAATGTATTTATTGGAGTAGCTGCAGGAGCAAATAATCAAAGTGGAAACGACAATGTATTCATAGGTAACAACGCCGGCGAATTAAATAATGGATCGGGAAATATCTTTTTAGGTATGTATGCAGGGGCTTTAGAAGAAAATACAAATAATAAACTATATATAGAAAATAGTTTTTCATCAACACCACTGATTTGGGGTGATTTCGCAAATGATCTTTTAAAACTTAATGGTAAAGTAGGCATTGGAGGTGTTACAAGCTTCCCTACTACAGCAGGTACCGTAAATGTTTCTGCATACAAATTATTTGTGAAAGGCGGCATACTTACCGAAGAGGTAAGGGTTCATTTAGCTACAGGCTGGGCCGACTATGTTTTTGCTAAAGATTATAAACTGCCAACCCTTACAGAAGTCGAGCAATATATAAACACGAACGGGCATTTACCAAATGTGCCATCGGCAAGTAGTGTAGAAGCTGATGGTATAGAAGTGGGTAACATGGCTAAAATTCACCAGGAAAAAATTGAAGAGCTTACCCTGTATGCTATAGAACAAAATAAGCAAATAGAGAGCCAAAAAGCTCAACTGGAACAACAGCAAAAAGAAATAGATCAACTTAAAGCAGCCGTTGAAACTTTAATGGGCAAAAAGTAATTATACGTTTAACTTAAATTTTAAAATTATGAAAAACGTATTTTTATATATGTGGCTTTTTGTGCTATTAAGCATAAAAGTTTATGGTCAGGGAACAGATGTGATATTTTTGATTGATAATACAAATTCAATTTCAAGCGGTACTGGTTCAACCCCTGTAGGAACTATCGGGCTTCCCGGTTCACAATATAATAATATATATAATTCTGTTCAGGCAATTATGACAGAAGTGCTTGGCTGCAATCCTTTAAATAAAGTTACTGTAGCTCAATTTAATGGAATAGGAACTGGTCCGGGAATCTATATTGAATCAAATTTCACGAGTTCTTCTTTCTCTTTTACAAGAAGATATTATGGCAGTGGTGGAAGTGTTTGGGAGTCTGTCAATTTAATATCATCAGCTCTAAATGGAACTACTCCGCCTGATGGAACAATTCAGGGTAGCTATACGCTGAGCAGGACGCCAGGAAATGCTTTGACGGTTTTTTTATTTACCAATTCTCCAAGAAATAATGATTTGTTAGACAATACTGCAAACACCAATAACCCCAATAGGTTCTCTGCTTATACAAGTCTAAAGAACAGTCATTTATCGAAATTTGTAGTTGTTTTAGAACCTTTGCCAATTGTTTCATTACAGGCGGAACAAATCCAAGCAGCAGCAGGGATTGCAAGTGCAAATGGCCCTTATACAGGTACAGTAGAATCTTATCCAAATGATCCTGATGCGGCTACTACCCTTGGTAGGAAACTAATAACGGGATTTAATCTCTCGTCAACACAAATAAATACACTTACTAATTTTATTTGTTCGTGTACTACCAATTTGGTGCTAACATCGCCAACAGATGATGTGAGCACTACTCAGGACAACAGACAGGCTGAATATAGTATTACCGCATCAAACACAATTGTATCCAATGCTGTTGGTTATTATCATGCGGGAGAAACTGTTGTATTAAAACCAGGCTTTCATTCTGCAAACGGTTCAAAATTCAGGGGGTATATTGAGGGTTGTGATGCTCCTCTTATTGAGATGAGAACAACTTTAACAAATGATGAAATTAGAAAAGAAAAGAATCTTGAAACAAACCTCTTCTCTATTTCACCAAACCCTGCAACAAGCGTTTTTACAATACAATCTACTGTAAACATAAAACACATTACTGTAACATCGTTAGATGGCAGGGTAATGTATAACGGAGACGTAAGGGGTAAAGCAACTTCATATACTATAGATGCAGGAAGCTACACTCAGGGTATTTACAGCGTTACGGTTTTAACAGAAACCGGCGAAACCCAAACCCAAAAGCTTATTAAAAATTAAGGTTACATATTCGTTTAAAACAATTAAGGCTGCCGATGGGCAGCCTTAACTATTTATAATATTTTGGTTTTATCCTATAGTCTCATTATGCTGTGACATATCCAGACCCTGAACTTCGGCTTCTTCGCTAACGCGTAACGGTATAAACAGGTTAGTTATTTTATAAAGCACAATAGCACCAAAGAACGAGAAAGCTGCAACCAACACCAAAGCAATCATATGGTGGCTAAAAATGCCCCAGCCGCCGTGTAAAAGGCTGGCGTTTTCGCCTTCGGCAAAAATTGCAGTCAGGATCATACCCATAATACCGCCTACACCATGGCAGGCAAAAACATCGAGTGTATCGTCAAAACGCTTAAGGCTTTTCCAGTTTACCATAGCGTTACTAACAATAGCCGCTATAAAGCCAAAAAACATGCTCTTAGGCACCGATACAAACCCTGCGGCAGGTGTAATAGCTACAAGTCCTACAACTGCGCCTATACAGGCTCCTAAAGCCGATACTTTGCGTCCGTTTAAGCGGTCAAAGAACACCCACGTTAGCATTGCTGATGCCGATGCCACACTCGTAGTAGCAAAAGCCATAGCAGCAGTGTGATTTGCAGCTAATGATGAACCGGCATTAAAGCCAAACCAGCCAAACCACAACAGTCCTGTGCCCAAAAGCACAAACGGAATGTTAGTGGGTATATATTCTAAATGCTTACGCTTACCAATTACAAGTACTCCTGCAATGGCAGCAAAACCCGCACTCATGTGTACTACTGTACCTCCGGCAAAATCTTTTACATGAAAATAACTGCCCAAAAGTCCGTTAGGATGCCACACCATGTGGCACAGCGGAGTGTATATTAATAAAGAAAAAAGGCAAATAAACAGCAGGAACGACACAAAACGTATACGCTCTGCCAGGGCACCGGTAATGATGGCCGGAGTTATAATGGCAAACTTCATTTGGAAAAGAGCAAACAGTATAAACGGAATGGTAGTGGCCATAGTGGCGTTAGGGTGCTCGTCTACATAATCGAAAAAAGCAAAATCGAGCGGGTTTCCTATAAGGCCATAATGAGTACCGTCTATATCAATGCCCAACGGACTGCCAAAAGAAAGACTGAATCCCACTGTTACCCACAGCAGACTAATAACACCAAGACAAATAAAACTTTTAAGCATGGTGCTTATTACGTTTTTGCGTCCCACCATACCGCCATAAAAAAAGGCAAGCCCGGGTGTCATGAGCAACACGAGGCACGAAGCGGTTAGCAACCAAGCCACATCGGCAGGCACTATAGCATCGGTAGAGTTAAACTGTGTGTTGGGAGTGTCAACATGTGCATGATCCCAAAAAAGTCCGGTTAAGGCAACCGCTGCGGTAATTGCAAAAGCAGCTATCCAGCGTTTTTCAATAGTTTTTTCCATTATACCCTATAATTTATGGGGTCAAAAATATAAAATTTAAGTTATATTAAAGTTAAGCACATTAAAATTTAGAGGGTAACAGTTGTTTGACAATATTTTTAAGTTGTCCACAAATAATATTTCTAATTTTGGCGGCCATAATTTAAAACTGAATGTTGTAAGATAGATCCTGTTATAATATGCGTGCATAAAAAAGTTGATAACTTAACATATTCATTATGTTTTGAAACAAAAAAATTACAATATTGCAACACTTTTTTGTTGTATTTATAACCATTTTTGTATGAACGATTTACCTTACACAATACAAGATAACCGCCTTTTTGAAGCACTTGCCGATATTGCTTACCTTGCCGGGCAAAAAGGATTTTTTTCAGGCAACTCCCGTAATGATATTGCCGAGTTTATTGTGTGGGCCAAGGAGTTTGAGGCCATTCATGACGAAACCGACTGGGACGAAATAGACTACATAGATACCATTGAGGCTTTTACGCTTAATAAACTTAGGATTGGGGTGGAGTAGTTAGCTTATTAGAACTTTATTTAGCAACTCTTCAATAAGCATAATAGAATAAGCTGGTTCGGTTGTTATTTCTATACTTTGAAATTCATGCCATTCATGATCGTCCTGATTAAGTTTATCAAAAAACAATTGCGGTATACCCCATTTTTCAGCTTCAAAAAATTCTCCATCAATTAGTTCCTTCTTAATGATGTCCATTATTAATTTTTTTTGACAAGCCATTCGGATTCAATAGCACAACATTCCAAACTGTTTATAGTGGCAGCATTTCTATACATATAATTG
Source organism: Flavobacterium sp. Sd200 (assembly GCF_009826935.1). Classification (GTDB taxonomy): domain Bacteria; phylum Bacteroidota; class Bacteroidia; order Flavobacteriales; family Flavobacteriaceae; genus Flavobacterium. The sequence continues at coordinate 185,134 of NZ_WUMN01000006.1, read as the reverse complement.
AATTTTATGTTTGTTGGTATAATTGGTAATTAAGAATTTATATTATATCTACTTTAAGCTCTTAATAGTATATTTGAACTCAAAAACAAAATGATGAGTGAAGAAACACTTTTAAACATTATTACAGAATACATAGAAAAAAATATTTTTAAACAACATATGGCTGCTGTGATACGTAAGCACTCAAAATTACGAGAATACAAAATTAATCCAATTGTTGTTAAGTATTTATCAAAAGTATTAGTTAATGATTATACTCCAGAGGCTGTGGCAAAAGCACTATACTATCCTCGTGTATTAGGAACATCAATCAATACATCATTTGGAACATCAATACAAAAAATGTTTGTTATACTCGGAATAGCAGAAGGATCAGTTATACCAGGCATGGATATAGAATTCATTGATAAAATTGATGGTAGAAAAAAATGGTGTCAATTAAAATCAGGCCCTAATACAATCAATTCTGGAGATGTGAAACCAATGATTGAAGAATTCTCTAAAACAATTAGACTCGCTAGGACGAATACTGCGCTACAAGGTGTAAGTAATAATGATTTTGTTGTTGGGGTTCTTTATGGAGATACAAGTCAGTTAAGTAGACATTATAAAATAATTAATGATATCCACCCAGTATTTATAGGCAGGGATTTTTGGTATCGATTAACTGGATTTCAAGAATTCTACGATAAGTTAGTCGTCGCACTACATATTACTATTTCAAACTTAGAAGCCAATGACTTCTTTAATGAAGGTCTTAATCAACTTACCGATGAAGTTACTAAATCCGATTTGTTTGAATTTGATAAATTGTAAACCTTATTCAAAAAACTTACAATAGAATACCCAATCTCTTTGCCTAAATTAACAGGCACAGCATTTCCTATCTGTTTGTATTGATGTGCAGATGATCCTTTAAATTGCCATTCATCTGGAAATGTTTGTATCCTTGCATATTCGCGTACGGTAAACGGCCTTGTTTCTTCAGGATGGCAACGTTCCGTTTGTTTTTGTGCAGGGCTGCAGGTTAAGGTTAGACAAGGTTCATCCCATCCTATACGTCTAGCCATTCCTGTTTTTCCACCGCCTAAATAAAAACTTTTACCCATAAAGCTTTTTTGTATTTCAATAGGTAAATCCCTCCAATATCCTTTCTGTGGGACTAGGTCTAAAACTTCTTTCTTGCTATTAGGGTATTTAGCACCAACAGAATATGGAACATCTGAATTATAAAGCGTGCCTTTTTTCAAGGCATCTGCAAGCGTGTAGATTTTTTTGTAGGGCTTAGGATATTCATATTGAACCTCAACATCCTTGCGCACTCCCACCAAAATCAATCGCTCTCTTTTTTGAGGAACATTATATTTAATGGCTTTTAATACCTCTACAGGCACTACTTTATAGCCAATCTCATCTAGAATAGATATCATTCCTTCAAGTGTTTTACCACCATCGTGGTTAAGTAAGCCTTTTACATTCTCTCCAACACATATCAGTGGTTTTACCTCCTTTACAGCTCGAGCAAATTCATAAAATAATGTTCCGCGTGCATCTTCTAAACCAAGTCTTTTGCCTGCATAGCTAAATGACTGACAGGGAAATCCGCCGGTAACGACATCAACTTGATTTTCATATTTTTTAAAATCAAAGTTCCTTACATCACCTTCCAGCACTTTCCAGTTTGGGCGATTAGCACGTAACGTTTCACACGCCCATTTATCGATTTCATTTAACGCAACACATTTAATTCCAGCCTGTTCCAAACCAATAGCAAGGCCGCCTGCTCCAGCAAAAAGTTCTAAAACAGTATATAGACCTTTAGGTTCAACAAAATTTGAGATCGTCTCCGAAATGTCAGAATAAAACTCTTTAAAAGGCAACAAATCCTCTCTTCTGTAAACACGATAGTTGCTCATCGGTTCGCGTACAGCAGGTAACTTACCCTCATTATCCCACCTTCTCAATGTACTCTTGTCTTTTCCGATAAGTTCAGAAGCCTCCGCTAATGTATAATAATCTTTTATAACCATATTGTGTAACCTTATGCATTGGTTACAAATCTAAAGTATATAATTCAAGAAAAAAAGGAATCTCTCATAGATTTTTTATAGCATCTAAATAAAAAATTTTGCACCTCATTTCATCAATCTCATTTACAATGACTTTAACACAAACAGACAGATTCGATTTAATATCCTTTCCCCAAAAGCGTAATACTTTCCATCCTTTTGACAATAGATATTCATTAACTTGCCTGTCACGTTCCATATTTCTCTCTATTTTTGAAATCCAATAATCCCGGTTTTCTTTGAGTTTTGTTTTCTTTGTTTCCCAATCGTGACCGTGAAAAAATTCTCCATCGACAAAAACAGCAATCTTATATTTTTTAAACACAAGATCTGGTGTCCCAAAAACCGATTTATCATTTTTCCTATACCTATAGCCTTTGTGCCATAATGCTTTAGCTAAACGGACTTCTATTGCTGTGTTTTTACTTTTAATAGCTCGCATCATTTTGCTTCGTTGCTCCTTCTTCATCAAATCGTCCATATCTTTGAAAAACACAAATCTTGTACCAAATTTATCCATCACGGCACCCATATCATCCTTGTCATTCCGCTAATAGTATGATTATTGCCCGATAGTGGTAACCCCGCTACAATGCCTAAACTAACTTTTTTAGAAAATGCTACCTTAAATTGCGGATGCAGCACAAAAGAGGGTTTGCCGTCTAAAAACTCCATGTTGGTTTCCAAACCTGCAAAGTTGCCGTTAGTAAATACATAGTGAAGGTTAGCATTAACGTCTAACGACGTGTTCCACTCGTTGGTTTCAAAAGTTTGACGAATCATGGGGCCGGTGTACAACAAAGTATGTATGTGTGGTGTAAGCCGTTTGGCCGCAATAAAAATGGGGTTGTAAACAGTGCCTTCAAACAATTTGCCATGATGGTCTATGTCGGGTAGCGACGAGAATTCCATTTCCTGAATATAACCCACCGCCATAGAAGTTTGGTACTTTGCCGACACTAAAAAAGTATATTGGGTAGCCAGCTTTATACCCTCTACCCTATTAGCCGGAAGCGAACCCTGCGGATGTGAATTGGTATGCGAATACATTTCGAACGGAACTTCAACCTCCAGTCCCAGCCTGTTGGCAATGGCAAATTCATATTCGGCAAAACCGCTGTAGGTAACATATTCTTTTTCGTTGTTAATACCAAAGCCAAGGTTCAGTTCTCGTTCACCTTTGCACGCTCCAAGATCGCGGATAAGGTCTATATACAATGGCTCGGCATGACTAAGCTTTAATGGCTTTTTGGGCACATCGGTTTTAGGAATAGTATCGGATAATGATTGTGCGTTTGCAACACAAAATGCAAAAACAAGGGCAGTAAGGGCAAATATCTTCTTCATAATTGTTCTATTTGCCCACAAAACTATTTGCGCAAATAGGAAACAATTAGGAAAGACGGGTATGTAAAGTTATTTTGAGCGTTAAAGATTTATTAATTGATTTACCCTTCTCTTCTCAGTTTTTCGCGGTGCATCATCCCCCACTCGGCAAGGGCTGTAAGCACATTGTGCAGGCTTCCGGTATAGGCGGTGGGTTCATATTCTACCACCACAGGAGTGCCAGTATGAACGGTACGTTTTACAAAACCGTTTATTTCAAGGTCTTTTAATTCGTTGCTCAGCACCTTTGCAGATATACCTTCTATAGCTCTTTGCAACTCGTTAAATCGCCTGTGCCCTTCAGATAATGCTATTATAATACGCAGTTTCCACTTGCCCCCTATTACATACAAAGCATCGCCCACGGCATTAAGTCTTACGCTGCAGGCTTGTGTATTTACTCCCGGAAATGTTATTGGCTCTTCCATCATTTAAGATCACTAACTTTTATGTTACTACTAACCTATAGTAAACTACTAACTTTTTGAAAGTAAATATAAATAATTTTGACCAATTAACAATTTTAAAATTAACCGAATGAAAAATATCCTGCACATTATCAGCAGTACAAGAGGCGCAGAATCTGTAAGTACCCGGTTGGGCAACGAAATAATCAACCGTGTAACCAATACCAACCCCGGCAGTACGGTTACTACGCTCAACCTTGAAACCGATCCGCTTTTGCACTTAAACGAAAGCCGCACTAATGCACTCATGACACCATTACATTTGCGAACTGAACAGGAAATTTCCGAATTGGCACATGCTACCAAAGCTGTTGAACAGCTTTTGGCTTCAGATATTGTTGTTATAAGCCTGCCGTTTATAAACTTCGGGGTGCCCTCATCGTTAAAAGTGTGGTTAGACAATATTGTACAGGCAGGAGTAACATTTAGCTATAGTGCCAACGGACCTGAAGGCTTAGTACAAGGCAAAAAAGTTTATATAGCACTGGCATCAGGAGGTGTATATTCAGACGGGCCAATGGCAGCTTATGACCATGCAACCCCATATCTAAAAAACGTACTGTGGTTTATTGGCGTTACCGATGTAGAGGTTATTCGTGCCGAAGGAACAAAAATACCGGGCATACAGGAAACCTCGCTACAAAAAGCTATTGAGAGTATTAGCATATAATTAAGAGGTACATATTGCTGTATTGGCACAGATGATTTATTTTTGCAAATGTACGCCTGTAGCACACAGGGTGTGTATTAAAAAACATGAAACAGCTTCAATACAAAAACATTAACATAGCCTATAACGAAACCGGCAAAGGCACTGCGATAGTGCTTTTGCACGGTTTTTTAGAAAACAGCAGTATGTGGAATGTTTTTACAGAAGAATATGCCAAAAAATACAGGGTTATTACCATAGATCTTTTAGGCCATGGTCAAACCGGATGCCTGGGCTATGTGCACACTATGGAAGATATGGCCGATGCTGTTCAGGCGGTGCTAAGCCACCTTCGCATTCGCAAGGCCATTTTAATGGGGCATTCAATGGGAGGCTACGTGGCTTTGGCCTATGCCGAACTGTATGCCGACACAGTTAAGGGTATCGTGCTTCAAAACTCGACTTCGAGAGCCGACAGCGACGAGCGTAAAATCAACCGCGACCGTGCGATTGCTGCCGTTAAACAAAACCACACTGCTTTTGTGCGTATGTCTATAGCTAATTTATTCAGCGAAGAGAATCGAGAAAAATTTGCTGCTGATATTGAGGCACTTCGCGAAGAAGCTCTAAAAACTCCTTTGCAGGGCATTGTTGCTGCGCTCGAAGGCATGAAAATCAGAAAAGACAGAGAAGTGCTACTCCATTTTGGGCCTTATGCCAAACTGCTGGTTTTGGGTCAAAAAGACCAAAGCCTTATATATGCCGAACATGCCGACCAGGCAGAGGGCACCGACGTGAAATTGGTTACCTACCCTCATGGCCACATGAGTCATATAGAAAACCGGGAAGCATTGCTTAAAGAAACGCTCGCTTTCTTTAAAGAGTGCTAAGAATTTATTCGCTTTGTGCTATTAGGTTCCTTATGGCATTTAAATCTTTTTATTTCATTATAAATTTCTTTAGACAATAAATATTAATAGTGTGGTATAACTATTGCTTATACTGCTATATACATAAATAAGGTACCGCTTATTGCTTTACGCAAAAATGTGGTATCTTTGCACTAAATTTACACTAATTGTAAAGGATTGAAATTATGATAAAAGTATCTGATTCAGCAAAGAAAAGGGCTATTATGCTTATGGAAGATGATGGCTTTAATGCTGCTACCGATTATATAAGGGTAGGGGTAAAAAGCGGCGGGTGTTCCGGCCTGTCATACGAACTGAAATTTGACAATGCGGTTAACGAAAGCGATAAGGTATTTGAAGATAATGGCGTTAAAATAGCCGTAGACAAAAAAAGTGTGCTTTACCTTGCCGGTACTATACTGGAGTTTAGCGGCGGACTTAACGGCAAAGGCTTTGTTTTTAACAACCCTAACGCCAGCAGAACCTGTGGGTGTGGGGAGAGTTTCTCTCTCTAGTTGAAAGTGAAAATGTTCAATGTTTTTAAAGTTCCGACATGGCTAAATTAAATTCTTTCGAAGAAATTATTGCCTGGCAAAAAGCAAGAGAACTTAACACAGAAATTTACAGGGTTACTAATAATAATGAGATTTTTGCAAAAGATTATGGTTTGAGAGACCAAATGCGGAGATCAAGCGTATCAATTTCTTCTAATATTGCCGAAGGTTTTGAAAGAGAGACAGCTAAAGAGTTTATCAGGTTTCTTTACATTGCAAAGGCATCAGCCGGAGAATTTCGTTCACAACTTTATTTAGCTTCAGATTTAGGTTATATTTCTAATGAAGAATTTGACAATCTGAGTTTAAAGGTGAGTGATATATCAAAGTTATTAAGTGGTTTTATAAAGTACCTGCTAAGTACTTTATAACATTTAAACTTTAAACATTTAAACTAAAAAATGAGCAAATACACAGAAGAGGAATTAAAGATCGAACTCGAGACCAAAGAGTATGAGTACGGTTTTTATACTGATATAGAGAGTGACACTTTCCCTAACGGGTTGAGTGAAGACATTGTGCGTGCCCTTTCTAAAAAGAAAGAAGAACCTGAGTGGATGACCGAATGGCGCCTTGAAGCATATCGTGCATGGGTGCAGATGATTGAGCCGGAGTGGGCAAACGTACATTATGAAAAACCTGATTTTCAGGCAATATCGTATTACTCGGCACCGCTTAAAAAGGCAAAATATGAGAGCCTTGACGAGGTAGACCCCGAGTTGCTTGAAACATTCAAAAAACTGGGCATCTCTATAGACGAACAAAAAAAGCTGACAGGTGTAGCGGTTGATATTGTAATGGACTCTGTTTCGGTGGCCACTACATTTAAGAAAACACTTGCCGAAAAAGGTATTATTTTCTGCTCAATATCTGAGGCTATAAAAGAGCATCCGGAGTTGGTTAAGAAATATTTGGGCACTGTGGTGCCTCAAAAAGATAATTTTTATGCAGCCCTAAACTCGGCTGTGTTTAGCGACGGTTCGTTTTGCTATATCCCTAAGGGGGTGCGCTGCCCTATGGAGCTAAGCACTTACTTCCGAATCAACCAGGCCGGAACGGGTCAGTTTGAGCGCACGCTTGTAGTGGCCGATGAAGGAAGCTATGTAAGCTACCTTGAAGGTTGTACTGCCCCAAGCCGTGATGAGAACCAGCTTCACGCTGCCGTAGTAGAACTTATTGCCCTGGATGATGCCGAGATTAAATACAGCACGGTGCAAAACTGGTTCCCAGGGAACAAAGACGGTAAAGGCGGTGTATTTAACTTTGTAACCAAGCGCGGGCTTTGCGAAAAGAACGCTAAAATATCCTGGACACAGGTAGAAACCGGTAGTGCCGTTACCTGGAAATACCCGAGCTGCGTGCTTAAAGGAGATAATTCGGTAGGCGAGTTTTACTCTATTGCCGTTACCAACAACTACCAGCAGGCCGATACAGGCACGAAAATGATACACCTTGGCAAAAACACTAAGAGTACTATTATTTCTAAAGGTATCAGTGCGGGTAAGTCGCAAAACAGTTACCGAGGGTTAGTGCAAATAGGCAGCCGTGCAGAGAATGCGCGCAACTTTAGCCAGTGCGACTCGCTGCTTATGGGCAATAACTGTGGCGCGCATACTTTCCCTTATATTGAGTCGAAAAATACGACGGCAAAAATAGAACATGAGGCTACCACCAGTAAAATTGGCGAAGACCAGGTGTTTTACTGTAACCAGCGCGGCATTCCTACAGAAAAAGCTATTGCCCTTATTGTAAATGGCTTTAGCAAAGATGTATTGAACAAGCTGCCTATGGAATTTGCCGTGGAGGCGCAGAAGTTATTGGAGATAAGCTTGGAAGGATCTGTAGGGTAAATTTGAAAATGAGATAATTTGAAAGTTTGAAAATGCCTTGAATGGAAGTTAAACAAAATATAATTGTTACGCAAACATTTGAATTTGCATTGTTTATAGTAAAATATTGTGAATTACTACAAGACAACAAAAAATTTGTAATTGCAAATCAGTTGTTGAAATCGGGAACATCCATCGGAGCAAATATACGGGAAGCTCAAAATGCAGAAAGTAAAGCTGATTTTATCCATAAATTTAAAATAGCAGCTAAAGAAATAGAGGAAACTTTTTATTGGCTTGAATTATGTAAATTCTCTGAAAATTATCCGAATCCGGAAGATTTAATTACGAGACTTCAAAATATATCAAGGATTGCGAATAAAATAATTATAACATCAAAACAAAAGTAAGTACAGGAATTTTCAAATTTCCAAATTAACAAATTTCCAAATTAATGTTATCAATAAAAAACCTACACGCACGCGTAGAAGACAAAGACATATTAAAAGGCATCAACCTTGAGGTTAAAGCCGGAGAAGTTCATGCCATAATGGGACCTAACGGTTCGGGTAAAAGTACGTTATCGTCGGTTATTGCCGGTAATGAGAATTATGAGGTAACCGATGGCGAAATTATCCTTGAAGGCGAAGACATCGGCGAACTTGCTCCTGAAGAAAGAGCACACAAAGGTGTGTTTCTGTCATTCCAGTATCCTGTAGAGATACCGGGAGTATCGGTAACCAACTTCATGAAAACCGCCATTAATGAAAGCCGCAAAGCTAACGGTCTTGAAGAAATGCCGGCGAATGAAATGCTAAAGCTAATTCGCGAAAAAAGCGAACTTTTAGAAATAGACCGCAAGTTCCTTTCGCGTTCGCTTAACGAGGGTTTTTCGGGTGGCGAGAAAAAACGTAACGAAATTTTCCAGATGGCCATGCTGGAGCCTAAAGTGGCTATTCTTGACGAGACTGACTCAGGTCTTGACATTGATGCACTTCGTATTGTGGCTAATGGTGTAAACAAACTGCGTAACGAAGACAATGCCGTTATTGTGATTACGCACTATCAAAGGCTTCTTGACTATATTGTACCGGATTTTGTTCACGTACTTTACAACGGTAAAATAGTAAAATCAGGCGGTAAAGAACTTGCCTACGAACTTGAGGAAAAAGGCTACGACTGGATTAAATCGGAGAACTAAATATTTGTCTTAAAGTCAAAGGTCGAAAGTCATAAAGTTATTAAATGGGTAAATTTAATTCTTTCGAGGAAATTAATTCGTGGCAAAGAGCCAGGGTACTTAATAAAAGAATTTATCTTATAACTGATACTGAAGCACTCAGAAAAGACTTTGACCTGGCAAGACAGATAAGGCGGTGCTCTGTTTCTATATCGTCTAACATTGCCGAGGGTTTTGAGCGGAATACAGATAAAGAATTTATACATTTTCTTTATATAGCTAAAGGTTCAGCGGCAGAAGTTCGTTCGCAATTGTACTTGGCATTGGATTTAAATTATATATCTCAGGAAGTTTTCCATGAATTACTTTCTGAAGTAACAGAAATATCGAGACTGCTAAGCGGTTTTATAAAATATCTTAATAAGTAAAGTTTGCTAAGTCCTTTATGACTTTAGACTTTAAAACTTTAGACTGATGTAATGGATTTAAAAGAAAAACTATTATCTTCTTTTATGGCTTTTGAGGAGCGCATTGATGTTAATGCAGACCTGCATAACATACGCACCGAGGCATTTAAGAATTTTGAAAATAAAGGCTTCCCTACAAAAAAAGAAGAGGCCTGGAAGTATACATCGTTAAATGCGGTACTTAAAAACGATTACACAGTGTTCCCTAAAAACGACACAGTGCTGAACTATGCCGATGTAAAAAAATATTTTTTACACGAAATAGACACCTACAAGCTGGTGTTTATTGATGGCATTTTCAGTTCGTTTCTATCGTCAACTACTCACGACGGGCAGGACATATGCCTAATGTCGTCGGCACTTACAAAACCAAAGTATAAAGAGGTTATAGATGCATACTTCAATAAAATTGCCAATAAAGACGAAAGCCTTACATCATTAAACACTGCATTTGCAATTGAGGGTGCTTTTATTAACATTCCAAAAAATAAGGTAGCAGATAAACCTGTAGAAATAATGTATTTTTCTACCGGAAACGAATCTGCCCTTATGGTACAGCCGCGCAATCTTGTTATTGTTGGTGAAAATGCACAAGTGCAAATTATAGAAAGGCATCAAAGCCTTAACAGCAATCCGGTACTTACCAACAGCGTTACTGAAATATTTGCGGCTGAAAGTGCCATTGTAGATTACTATAAGATACAGAACGACCAGCAAACAGCAAACCTGGTAGACAATACCTATATAGCTCAAAAAGGCAAAAGCAACGCATCTGTGCACACTTTTTCGTTTGGAGGTAACATTACAAGGAACAACCTTAATTTTTACCACCAAGGCGAGCGTATTGAAAGCACGCTGAAAGGCATTACCCTCATAGGCGATAAGCAGCACGTAGACCACTATACGCTGGTGCAGCATGCCTCGCCAAACTGCGAAAGCCACCAAAACTACAAAGGTATTTTTGACGGTAATTCAACAGGAGTATTTAACGGCAAGATATATGTTGAGAAAGAAGCGCAAAAAACCGATGCTTTCCAGCAAAACAACAACATATTGATAAGTGAGAAGGCAACTATAAATGCAAAACCGCAGTTAGAGATATTTGCCGACGATGTTAAATGTTCGCACGGTTGTACTGTGGGCCAGCTTGACGAAAGCGCCATGTTCTACATGCAAAGCCGTGGTATTCCTAAAAAAGAAGCAAAAGCATTGCTTATGTATGCCTTTAGCAATGAGGTTATAGAAAGCATCAGGATACCGGAGCTTAAAGCCCGAATTACCAAACTTATAGCGTCTAAACTTGGAGTAAATATAGGTTTCGATCTATAAGCCTCAAACAAGATATATTTTTAAACTGCCTCTTTTTAGGGGCAGTTTTTTTATGTCTGCTTAATATCTTTTTCAAATCATTAAGGTTTATTAAACTAGCTCACGATGAAAATTATTAACATGAATTCTTATTTAGAATTAATGTAAATAATTTGCATATCTAAAACATGGAGCTTAGCTTTGCAATTTAGAATAAATCTAAGTTGTTTAATAATGCTCAAACAAGCGAAATCATTTATCTGCCTGGCATCACTATGTACAATAAGTGCTGTTTCGCAGGATAAAATCAAAGACACCATTCACGCTACAAAACTTGATGAAGTGGTAGTAACCGGACAACCGGAACCGCAATCTATAAGGAAATCAGTTTTTAATGTAAAAGTAATTACCCGTGATGATATAGAAAGACAGGCGGCTAATAACATGGCCGATCTTTTAAACTTCAACCTCAACATTAATGTTACCCAGGATACAGGACAAGGACGCTCTACAGTGTCTATGTTTGGATTAGACGGCCAGTATCTTAAGATCCTTGTTGATAATGTACCATTAGTGAGTGATACCGGTGTTGGCAACAATATCGACCTTACACAAATAAACCTCGATGATATTGAACAGATAGAAATAATTGAGGGTTCTATGGGTGTAACACATGGTGCCAATGCTGTTTCGGGTATTATAAACATCATTACAAAAAAAGCTACAAAGCACAAGTGGGAAATAGATGCCGCTTTGCAGGAAGAAACTGTAGGGAGCGAATATAATCTTGACGACAGGGGCAGACACATTCAGTCATTAAAAATATCGCACAATATATCAGAAAACTGGTTTGTATCTGTTGGTGGTAACCGCAACGATTTTGCAGGCTTTGTAGACGATATGGGAGGAGAACACTCTACTGTTACAGGAGATCGTGGCTACAGATGGCGACCAAAAGAGCAGTATGTGGGCAACGGTATGATTACTTATAAGAAAAACAGGGTTCGCGCTTTCTATAAATTTGACTATTTTCATGAAAATATAGATTCGTATGATACTATTGTCAACCTGAGTCCGAATTATCCTTTTCAGCCAAAACCATTTGGCAACGACAGACGTTACATTACCGAAAGGCAATACCATCATTTAAATTCATCAGGGCATTTGGTTAACGATATAACATTCAACATATCTGCATCATATCAAAAACAGAATCGTGATTTTGAAAATTACAGGTATTTTATAGAAGAGCATCGCGAGGCAGATAATGAGAGACTTACCTACCAAAGTACCGAAATACTTTACAGCACCGGTAGTCTTAGCAACATACTCAACAACAAGAAATATAACCTGCAGGTGGGTTATGAACTTGTAAACGAAAAAGGTTTTGCATCTGCCGCTACAGGCATATTTAAAGATGAAGACAACCAGCCTGTTGACAGAAATGCCACACTAAGCAACTATGATGTTTACAGCGCCCTTGAAACCGCTTTTACAGAGCGCTTTTCAGGTCGTGCCGGGGCACGATATTCGTTCCAGAATAAATTTGACAACCAATATGCCGCATCGGTTGGTCTTCGCTACCTGTTTGATCATGGTATAGAAGCCCGTACATCGTTAGGCAAATCATACCGTTCACCAAATTTTGACGAGCTTTATACCTACATGGTAGATGCTAACCATGATGTTCAGGGTAATGAAGACCTCGTGCCGGAAGAAAGTATATCGATAGATCTAAACCTTAAAAAAACTACTGATTTTGCTTCGGGTTTAAAAATGACTAACAGTTTAATGACTACCTACATTGATGTTACTGATAGGATTAGCCTTGTGCAAATAAGCTTTACACCACTTCGTAGCAAATATATAAATACGGATAGCTTTAAAATGCTGAACTTTAATACAAGCCATCAGTTTGAATATAACAACCTGTCGTTTAAATTAGGCGCTGCTTTAGTAAGTACATCACAAAAAAAGAGCAACGGTTCTGTAACTTCAGACGATTCATTTTTATGGGCCTTTCAGTTAAACAGCAGCCTAAATTATGTTGTGCCTAAATGGGATACTGATTTCTCGCTATTCTATAAACTTAACGGCAGGGAGCCTATAATGTTAGAAACTGTAGATGAGAACAATAATTCAATATTTGCAGTAACAAGAATTAACTCTTTTAGCTGGATGGATGCCACAGTAAGAAAAAGATTCCTGAAAAAAACGCTTGAGGTTACCGTTGGTGCCCGAAACATACTGGATATTACAAACACACGCAGTTCTTTAACCCAGGGGGCTACTATGGGCCACGGCGGAGGAAGCGATGTTATTAATAAAGCATACGGTCGTTCTTATTTTGTTAGACTGGCTTATAACTTAAACTTATAAAAGTACAGACATGAAAAAATTAGTTTTACTCTTTGTACTGGCTACCACATTTTTTGCAATATCATGTAGCGAAGACGACGATAAAGGTTTTTACCGTCGTGGGGTTTCGTTTGCGGCAGATGCTGTAAACATACAGGAAAATGTTACGCCTGTAAAGGTATTGTTTAACAACGGTGCTCCGAACAATGGTTTTGTAACCATTAGCTATACAACAGAAAATGTTGTTTACGGAACCGATTTTACAACCAGTGTTGCGGCAGAGAGCGGCACATTTACACTTCCATTTAGCAAAGGAGAATATGCAATACAGTTTGATTTTAACAAACTGGCCGATGCTGTTGAGGGCGAAATTAAAAATGTAGTATTTACAATCGATCAGATATCGATTGCCGACGTAGAAATTACCGGCAATAAAAATATTACGCTAAACTTTAACGAAATGCCTTCTACAGGAGGGCAGGCAAGCCCTGTAATTGGCGGTTCTAACCAAACCAACCAGGCTTATTTTGACCTTAGTTCGGGCGAGTATAAAACATCGCACAGAGCTGCATGGGATCTTGGATTCTATTCAGGCGATAAATTCAGGGTGGTTATAAACGGATCGATCGGTATGGCTGTAAAAGCTCTTAATACTACCAACATAGATTTGCCTCAAACTTCAAATGCTGCGGTAGCTATTGGTACATTCGATCCTGCAAATACGGTTTATATAGATAACCCTAACGGTTTTATTGAGCAAACTGCAATTACAGAGGTTAGCGATAACGAAGCCGACAACAAAGTATATTTGGTAAACCTGGGCATGAACGTTCCAACAGTGCCTGTTTTGGGCGGTGGTGTAAACGTTGCAGGTACACCAAGAGGATGGAAAAAAATCCGCGTACTTAAAAATGGTAATGGGTACACATTACAATATGCCGATCTTGCATCTACCACACACAGCGAAGTTGCCATTACTAAAGATGAAGCCTATAATTTTACGTTCTTTAATCTGACTAATGGAGCCACTGTAGATGTAGAACCTGCAAAAGCCTCATGGGATCTTAATTTTACAACCTTTACCAACATAATAGAAGGTGCAGGGTCTTACTTTTACTCTGATTTTGTACTTACCAATGCTAAAGGTGGCACAAGGGCTTATGAAGTAAGAACAAGTGAAGTAAGCTATAACGACTTTACAAGGGCAAACCTCGTTCCTGATGACAGCAGGCTTAAAACTGAAATACAGCAGGATCAAAGAATAATAGGTGCCAACTGGCGCAACGTAGTACCGGTACAGCTATATACCGACAGGTTTTATATAATACAGGATGCAGCAGGCAACATATACAAGCTGCGTTTTACGGCAATGCTAAGCCAGCAGGGCGAAAGGGGCAACCCTACTTTTGAGTACGCTCTGTTGCAATAGTAGTTTTTGTAAGTTAGTTTTTGTTTTATTTGTCCCGGCAGGTGTGTGTTTTAACTGCCGGGATTTTTTTTGTTTAAAACCTGTACCTTTGCAGCTTTATGGAACCGAAAAGATTTACATACCCTAAAGCCGAAAAACTTAAAAGCCGCACCACCATAGGACATTTGTTTACCGAAGGAAAATCGGTATCAAAATATCCGTTACGGTTGGTGTATATGCCTTTGGAAGACGCAGATATTGAAGGTAAACTACAAATGGGGGTTTCGGTATCCAAAAAATATTTTAAGCGCGCACACGATCGCAACTACTTCAAACGCCAACTGCGCGAGGCATACCGCCACCATAAGCATATCCTAGCCGATAAGCTTGATAAACCTTATGCCTTTATGTTTTTTTACCAAACAAAAGACAGGCTGACTCATGAAGAAATTACGGCTAAAACCATATTGCTTTTTGAAAAATTTATAGCGCAGGAAGGGCTGTAAATTATTATTCTTTACACACATACTACCGCCCAATTATTTAACGTTGTTGTTGTATAACCCAACCACCATGAAAACAACGTTTTATACATTAATTCTTGCCCTTTCTGTTTTATCGTGCAAAGAAGAAGCCAAGGAATCAACTTCAGAAATGGCTATTAGCGAAGTTCCGGCAGCAATAGTTGAAGAAGTAAAGTTTAAACCTCTCGAAGATAATTCCTCTGATCAGTCAACAGATGCAGAGCAGATAACCATACCTCAGCAGATTATTAAGAATGGTAATCTCAGGTTTGAAACCGATGATCTTGAAGCGACAGCCTTAAAAGTAAAAGAAGCTGTAACTAAATATAAAGGGCAAATACAAAGCGACAGCGAAACAAGAGATAATTATGCCCTGAGCCGCACCCTTACATTGCGTGTTCCATCGGCCAGGTTTGAAGATTTTATAGCCAACATAAGCACAGGAGTTAAGCATTTTGACGAAAAGGAAATATCCAGTGAAGATGTAACCGAAGAATATATAGATACCGAGGCACGCCTTAAAGCAAAAAAAGTATTGGAGGCGCGATATTTTGAGTTACTTAAAAAGGCGAACAAAGTATCGGAAATGCTCGAAATTGAAAAACAGATATCAGAACTGAGAGAAGAAATAGAATCACAGGAAGGCAGGTTGAGATACATAAAAAGCCGTGTAGCGATGAGCACTATACATCTTGTGTTCTATAAACATATAGAGACAGGAGGCGGCACTACGGTTTCTTACGGTTCTAAAATGGGCAATGCCATAAAATCAGGCTTCAATTCGCTTTCAACTTTCCTGTTAGAGTTGCTATACATTTGGCCATTTATCCTTATTTTCGTAATTGTGTTCATCGTCATTCGTAAAAAAATTAAAAAGAAAAGAAATACCAATGCTTAAAACAGTAAAGAAAAAATATGTGGTTCCGGCGGTGGCTGTGGGATTCCTGTTTGTGGGCGCAAGCTTTAAAGATGATTTTTTTGAAATAGCAAAGCAAATAGAAATTTTTACCACGCTCTATAAAACCGTTAATACTAACTATGTAGACGAAACCAACCCTGGGCAGCTTATGGACAAAGCCATTAAGAGCATGCTTGAGGACCTTGACCCTTACACCGTTTATTTTAACGAGCAGGATGTTGCCAAGTTTAAAATTAACAATACAGGCGAATATACAGGCATAGGCGCACTTATTACCCGTAAAGAGGGAAAACTTATTATAAAAGAGGTGTATAAAGACTATCCTGCCGATAAAGCCGGACTTAAAGCAGGCGACGAAATTATTAAAATTGGCGATGTTTTGCTGGCCGATTTTAAAGAAGATGCAGGCGAACTCCTAAAAGGCAGCAAGAACACCAAGGTAGATATACAGTTTACACGTCAGGGGAAGACTTCTCCGGCACAAATAGTGCTTAGCGAGGTAGATGTAAAGGCAGTACCTTATTATGCGCTTGTGGGCAACAATACGGGCTATATAGTACTATCGCAGTTTAACACCAAGGCATCGAGCGAAACCAAAGCTGCATTAATAGAGCTTAAAGACAAAGGCGCAAAGAATATTATACTCGATTTGCGCGGCAATCCGGGAGGTTTGCTGCACGAGGCTGTAAATGTGTGCAACCTTTTTGTAAAAGAGGGCGAGACCATCGTAACCACAAAATCTAAGAACGATAAGTATAACAATACTTACAAAACCCCTAAAAGCCCTGTAGATACGGATATTCCGTTGGTGGTATTGGTAGACGGTCACAGTGCATCAGCGTCAGAGATCGTGAGCGGTGCCCTGCAGGATCTAGATCGTGCCGTTGTTGTGGGCAGCAGAAGCTTTGGCAAAGGGCTTGTACAGCGTCCGCTGGACCTGACGTATGGCACACAGGTAAAAGTAACTATTTCGCGCTACTATACCCCGTCAGGGCGTGGCATACAGGCACTGGACTATACCCACAAAGATGCCGACGGTAAAGCCATTCGCATAGACAAGAAAAACTATAACGCGTTTAAAACCCGCAACGGTCGCACAGTTTATGACGGTGGGGGTATTTTACCCGATGTGGAGCTTGAAGAAAGTAAGCAAAGTGCCATTGCCGATGCGCTTGTTCGCAAAGACGGTATATTTAATTATGCCACTACCTACTATTACAAAAACCCTAATTTGGGAACAACGATACCAAACATTAGCGATGCCGATTTTGAAGCATTTAAAGCGTACCTGAAAAAAGAGAAGTTCGAGTTTGATACCGAAACTGAGAAATCTTTAAAAGAGACGCTTGAAGTGGCTAAAAAAGAGAAAGTGGATGCCAGTATAGCAACCGAGTGCCAAACGCTTTTAACAGCCCTGCAAAGAAGCGAGGAGAAAGAACTTACTGCCCACAAGCAGGAAATAAAACAGCTTATTACCGATGAGCTTATAAAACGCTACCAGTATAAAGAAGGTTTGTATAAATATTATACCACGAGCAACAGCGAAATTAAGAAAGCCGTTGCCCTGCTAAACAATAGTGCAGAGTACACCAAAATCCTTTCTAAGAAATAGTTTACAGTCATGGTCACGGTTTCAGGCTGTATAAAATAAGAAAGCCACGGATTACAATTGTAGTTCGTGGCTTTTTCTATTATTTCGTGGTTAGAAATCCGGCGTGTTTTTTAACCGTGCTGTCTTGGATCGAAATCTATCATCCATTCAATGCCGTATTTATCGCGGAACATTGCAAAATAAGACCCCCATGGGCTGTCGCCAATAGGCATTTCTACCTTTCCTCCTGCAGAAAGGCCGTTGTATAATTTATCGGCTTCTTCCCTACTTTCTGCACTTATCGAAATTTTACTGCGATTTTCTTCCTCGTTTACCTGTCCCAGCATATCGGGTACATCACTGCCCATAAATACACTGGTAGCACTTATTGGCAAAGAAATATGGATTATTTTGTTCTCTTCTTTTTCATATATAGGAAACTCGGGGTTTGGGAAATCTTTGTAGCGTACTACTGCCGCAAACTCACCGCCAAATACCGATTTGTAAAACGTAAAGGCTTCTTCGGCATTGCCATTAAAGTGGATGTAAGGATTTAAATGTGCCATTGTTTTGTTTTTAGATTTGTTTGTATAAAACTACAAAAAATATAAAACCGATTTTCAGATTTATACCTGCAAGGTCTTCAAGACCTTGCAGGAAGACGACCATAAATCGGTGCGTTTGCCAACCTGAAAGGTTTTTCAACCTTTTAGGTTTATTTATATAGAAAATAATAGACTTAGATTGCTTTGTCGTTCCTCCTCTCAAACACCTGAAAACTGAAAACTGCGACTGTAAACTAAACCCTACTCAAACACCATCAGCAAAGTATCGTAAGCTTTTTTAACCGTTTTAATGTTCTCAAAAGTAAGCAGCAGGCGCAGGCCGTTCTTGGTTTGTTTTTCTTTCATTTTGCTTAGCATAGGGTATTGCTGTACAAACTTAAGCACATTCCTGAACCCGGCCGACTGGTAGTAATCCGACTGCTGGTCTGACACAAAATAGCCTACCATTTTGCCCTGTTTCAGCACCAGTTTCTCAATACCCATTTTAGTGGCCAGCCATTTAATGCGCATACTTATCATTAGCGCCTGTGCAGGTTTAGGCAGTGGACCAAAACGGTCGATTAGTTTATTTTCAAAGGCAACAAGCTCTTCTTCGTTTTTAACGGCAGCGAGGTCGTTATACAGGTTGAGGCGTTCGGTAACGCTGTTTACATACTCATCGGGGAACAACAGTTCAAAATCGGTATCAATTTGCAGGTCTTTTACATACTCTTTTTCGGTATCGCCAGCCTCGTCTTCATACAGGTCTTTAAACTCATTTTCTTTAAGCTCGTCTATGGCTTCGTTCATTATCTTTTGGTAGGTTTCAAAACCTATCTCATTGATAAAACCGCTCTGCTCGCCACCCAATAAGTCTCCGGCTCCCCGAATTTCAAGGTCTTTCATGGCGATATTAAAGCCGCTGCCCAGTTCGCTAAACTGCTCCAGTGCCTGTATGCGCTTGCGTGCCTCTTCGGTCATGGCACTGTAAGGCGGGGTAATAAAATAACAAAATGCCTTTTTGTTGCTACGCCCCACGCGCCCACGCATTTGGTGCAGGTCGGATAACCCGAAGTTATTGGCATTGTTTATGAATATCGTGTTGGCATTAGGCACATCGAGTCCGCTTTCTATAATGGTTGTAGCAACAAGCACATCAAAATCACCCTCCATAAATGACAACATTAGCTCTTCCAGCTTTTTACCGTCCATCTGCCCGTGGCCTATGCCCACACGCGCATGCGGCACCAGGCGCTGTATCATGCCGGCTACTTCTTTAATATTCTCTATACGGTTGTGTATAAAATATACCTGCCCGTTGCGCTGGATTTCGTAAGCTATAGCATCACGAATAACCTCTTCGTTAAAGCCTACCACCTGGCTCTCTATAGGGTAGCGGTTAGGCGGCGGAGTGGTAATAACACTAAGGTCGCGCGCGGCCATAAGCGAAAACTGCAACGTTCTGGGTATAGGCGTTGCCGTTAGCGTTAGCGTGTCAATATTATGTGCTATGGTTTTAAGCTTGTCTTTTACGTTTACGCCAAACTTTTGCTCTTCGTCTACAATCAGCAGCCCCAGGTCTTTAAACTGAACACTTTTGTTAACCAGCTGGTGCGTGCCTATAAGTATGTCTACCTTGCCCTCCGCAAGCTGCGCAAGCGTTTCTGATTTTTGTTTTGCCGTACGGAAACGGTTAAGGTAGCTCACCGTTACCGGCATGTCTTTTAGTCGCTCCCTGAATGTTTTATAATGTTGAAATGCCAGTATGGTTGTAGGTACTAACACCGCCACCTGCTTGCCGTTGTCTACTGCTTTAAAGGCAGCACGTATGGCTACTTCAGTCTTGCCAAAGCCCACGTCGCCACACACCAGGCGATCCATAGGGCGGTCGCTTTCCATGTCCTGCTTTACATCTCGGGTGGCGGTCATTTGATCCGGCGTATCTTCATAAATAAAAGACGATTCCAGCTCGGCCTGCAAATAGCTATCGGGTGCATATTTATAGCCTTTTTCCAGCCTGCGCTTGGCATAGAGCTGAATAAGGTTAAACGCAATGTGCTTAACCCGTGCCTTGGTTTTTTGCTTAAGAGCTTTCCAGGCACCGCTACCCAACTTGTATATTTTGGGTGGTGCACCGTCTTTACCGTTGTATTTAGATATTTTGTGCAGCGAGTGTATGCTTACATACACTATATCATTATCGGCATACACCAGCTTTATGGCCTCCTGCGTTTTGCCCTCAACCTGAATTTTCTGCAAACCACCAAACTTGCCTATACCATGGTCTATGTGCGTAACATAGTCGCCTACCGAAAGCGAGTTAAGCTCTTTAAGCGTAATTGTCTGCTTTTTAGAATACCCGTTTTTGATGCTGAATTTGTGGTAGCGCTCAAAAATCTGGTGGTCTGTATAGCAAACCATCCTGTTCTCCTCGTCTATAAACCCTTCATAGATAGGGAAAACAATGGTTTTGTACTGTTTGCGTATGTTTTCGTGACTGGCTTCGTCAAGGCTTTCAAAAATATCATGAAAGCGCGATGCCTGCGCCTCATTGGCACAAAAAATATAGTTCTTGTAGCCGTTGCTGTGGTTGTCACTCAGGTTGTTGAGCAGCAGGTCGAACTGTTTATTGAACGACGGCTGCGGCTGTATATAAAACTCAAACTCTTTTTGTGTCCTGAAAATGGCCTTGGTGCCCAGCTCCACCACGGTAAAATCGAGTGCTTTTTTTACAAAAGCCTGCTGGTTTACAAAAAGCTCATCGGGGGTAGCGTGCTTAATGTCTTTGCTCAGTTTATCAAAAGCTTCAACGGCCTTGCCAAACATCACATCGAGCTGAGATAATAACGCCTCAGTATTCTGGATGAAAATCACGGTGCGGTCGCTAATGTAGTCTAAAAAGCTTTCGCGCTTTTCGTTAAGCGTTTTGTTCTCTACATTAGGTATTACCGATATTTTTTTCTTTATTTCTAACGACAGCTGCGAGGCTACATCAAACGTACGGATGCTGTCTACCTCGTTGCCAAAAAACTCTATGCGGTAGGGGTTATCATTACTGAAAGAGAATACATCCACAATTCCCCCACGAACCGAAAATTCGCCCGGTTCGGTAACAAAATCTACCCTCCTGAACTCGTATTCAAACAATACCTCGTTAATAAAGTCGATAGAAACCTGGTCGTTAACCGCAATTTTTAGGGTGTTTTTGTCGAGTTCTTTTCGGGTAACCACTTTCTCAAAAATGGCTTCGGGATACGATACTATAATGGCAGGCTTTTTACGCGAGTTAATTCGGTTAAGCACCTCTGCACGAAGCAATACGCTGGCATTATCGGTATCTTCTATCTGGTATGGACGACGGAAAGATCCCGGATAAAACAATACATCTTCCTGCCCTACCATCTGCTCCAGGTCGTTAAGGTAATAGGCTGCCTCTTCCTTATCTTTAAAAATAAGTAAAAAAGGCAGTTCGCTTTCGCGGAAAAGCGGGTCGGCAACGAACGACAATGACGAACCCAACAACCCTTTTAGATGAAACTTGCCTTCGCGGGTGTGCAATGCAGCCGCAATTTGTTTAACCTTGGGCAGTTGCCCGTATATGTGTAATATTTCGTTTTTCAATTTTTTTGTTTAATAGATGTCCCATTTCCGGCAGGTGACGCCTGCGGCTGTGTGGGAGCGGGTTTTTGCCACGGTTTGGGTTCGTTGTCCTGTGGCTGGTCTAATTTTGGCATCATAGCATCGGGGTTGGCCATGCGGGTAGTGTCGAGCGCGCGAAGCATTTCTTCCTCACCCTGTTCTTTAGGTATTTCGCTAATGCGCACTATCTCGTCGAGCTGGTTTTGCAGGGCATCCATTTCGTGGGTAATTTCGCCAATAATGGCAATTACCTTTTTAGCCGGAATAGTCTCAATGCTCATGTAGGTGTACAGCGATTTTATTTTGGTAATAAGTACTCCCATACGGCTGCGCACCTGCGGTTTATTAAAAAACATAGGAATGTTATTCTTTAGCAAATCGGCTCTTTTAACCAGTGTTTTGGTTTTTTGCAGATAGGCATTTTTTGCAGTACCCGCGGGTTTCTGGCGCAACTCTGTATTAAATTGTGCCCATTCGTTCCAACTGGTTATGCGCTCTGCCACTTTTTGTGTTGGGGCAGGCACATCAAACCTCCAGTTATCGCTGATGACTTTTATGATCGAATCGTTTTGTTTTTTAGCACGCTTTGTCTCGGCAATGCGCTGTTCTTCATCGTTACCGCATGATAAAACACACAAAGCCATACCCACAAAAAACAGTATTTTAAAGTATTTCATTTTCTTATAATTGCAGAGCAAATTTACAAATCTCAAGCCAAAGTTTTACAGCCTGTAAATGTATTCAGGATAAACAAACCATAAATTTTAGCCATGTCCCGATCGTATGCGAACTGGCGAAGCAATTACACAAATTGCCTAATAGTAATCTGCTTCTAATTGATTTTTAAAATCTCATTAATCTAACATTCCGAAATTTGTGAAAATTAGTGTAATTCGTGTCTAAATTTCTATAAAACGCATATTATGCATTTGCCTGCAAATGTATTTGGAAAATTGCAACCGCCGCAGCGCATTATTTGGCAGCCCTGAAATTTGGAAAGAAAAACGAACCCGGCTTTTTCTTAAAATACGACCATATGGCTTTTGATATTGGCCGAAGTTCGGACAGCGGAATATTTCGGGAACGGAATGCCAGTCCCATAGACAAGCCAAAACTAACCAAAAAGTTAACCAGGCCTATTACGCCAATACCTATTATTCCCCACACGATCATATCGGTAGAAACATTGTAGTTAGCACCATACAGCCCAAGAGCAAGGTTGCCGCTGGCAAAGGTAATGTGACGAATGTCGAGATCCAGCCCTAAAAAGAAACCTATAGATGCCGTGCTGCCCATAAAAACCCCAAACCAAAAGTTAGACACCACACCTGCATATTTTTGCTCATACAGTTTGGCAAACTTTTGCGCCTTTATGCGCCCAAAACTTTTTTTAAGCAACGGGTGTTCCTGTATGCGATAGTACACATGGCGGTATTTATCGCGGTTGGCAACACTGCCCGCAATAATGCCCGAAAGGAACAGGAATACCCCTGCTATAGCAGAATGGAATATAGCCGGCGAATGCACGGGGCTAAGGTCTTCCATTAAATGGAACCACTTTGTAAGAGCTATATTGTAGTTAAAGATCCTGTCTATGGCCCAAATGCCCAGCAAAGACACCGGAAAGGCCACAATAACGTTACCCACAAAGGCAATAAACTGCGAACGGAATACACGCGCAAAGAATATCGCGAACGAAAGGTGGCCTTCCTCCTCCCCTTCCTGCTGCATTTTGCGGCTTTTTTCGAGGGCACGCACCAGTGCCGATGCCGTCATGGCAGGCTGTTTGGTAGCCAGTGTAAATCCAAGCACATATATGGCAATAAAACCAAATGCATAGTTCATGCTGTAATAAAACGCATGCCCAAAGGCGCTGGTATCTATTTTAGAGAGCAGCACTTTTATAATACACAATATGCCCACTATAATACCGCCACCGGAAGCATTCCAAAACATCCGGAAATACTCTTTACGGTCTTTGGTAATGTAGTGCTCGCCCGTGTCGGCGGTATGCTGTGTAATTTCGTAAGATATAAGCTGTGTACTCTCGTTTATCAGTTTGCGAACATTGTTTTTATCGCAGTTGTAGGTAATAAGATTGAAAGCCAGCGATATGGTATCTTTTTTTGCACCATCGGTTTCGTCTATAACCAGCAGCGGAAGCAGCACGGCAATACGGTCGAGCTGCTGGCGGATGCGAAGCAGGCTTTGATTTACGCGGATAGATATACCATATTTTTCACTGTTCTTAAAGGCTGCCTTTACATAATCGGCACACTGACCACGCAGCACAAGCAGCTGGCGGTAACCAATATCATTTGGCGATACATATTTGCGGTTTTCTTCCAAAAGCTTTTGCGACATGGCAGCAAATTCTTTTTGCAGGGCAAGGAACGGGCTTTCGAGGTTTTCATATTCGGGCACCATTTGTATAACCTCGCTCTCCAGCGCACGGCCTGTAATACGGTTTATAAGAACCTCTATGGCAAAGACCAGTTCGGCAAGCGGACTGTTGCTTTCGGCAGAATCATACAGGGTTCGGAATTTCAGCAAATCGAAAAGTTCTTCGAGTTGTTCCTGCGGAATGGTGTTTATCCAAACGGGATCTGTCTTTACATAAAACACCTGGTTAAGAACATACTCCAAAGTATCTTTTAATGGCTGGTCCGGCAATAGTTTAGCAAACAGCCTCTTGCGTACTTCGAAGAAAAAAACGGCATCGGTCAATATACCGGCATCAGTAAGTATATGGCTGAATTTTTTATCGCTTAAAATTCCTTTTAAGTATAACGACAGCCCATTGCAATAGCGATCATTTTCGGTAAGCAGTTGCAATAGCTCTTTAAGGCTAACCTGTGGCACGGCATTAACATCGCGCGGGCGAAAAAACGCCACAAGTTCCGTCAGCAGGTCGGTATCATCGGCTTTATATTCCCAAAGGCTGTTCTCGTCAAAATTAAGTTTGAAGAAATCGGACAGGGTAATAACAGCTTTGGTTTTACTAAACTTCATGGGGCAATATCGGGGTTACAGTGTAAAAATACAAATTGAAGTTTAGTTAGCAGTACAATGGTGCTATTTTAATATAGGTTTGGGAGGGGGAACAATCTATATACACAGCCTTCATCGCATCCAACCTTCAATTTTATAATTTTTTTGAAGCAACTTATAATCGCCCTTACCGCTTGCTGGCTTAAACCACACTTCAATTCTTGCGCCATAAGGTTGTCCCCAATCTCCTTCGTAAATGGTAAATTCCTGATCATATACTTTATATAATCCTTTATCTACTTTAATAGCAGATCGTTGTTTTAACCGTTCGGCTGAAAGTGGATCATTTTGAGTGATCTCAAAAGCTTTGAGATATACAGTGCCTTTTTCTTTGGGTTTGAACCAAAAGTAATATTTATAGATACCTGGCTGAAAAGAATTAACAAGCACAAACTTTAAATTATAAGGGCGTGAATTTTGAAGGGCAATTTCATCCTCTATACCATTTTTAAAATCTATTGGTTTTTCTAATTTAACATCAGTAGGCAATTCTAACCCATTAGCATAAAAATCCTCTGATAAATAAAGAAGAAAAAATGAAAGTGAATTAAATATGATAATAGCAGCAATAATTTGTACTATACTTATAAGCCAATTTCTCTTAAAAAGTTGTACAATAGCTGAAATAAAAACAGATAGGATTGATGCTGTTATCAATCCTATACTGGCCTCGAAAAAAAGTTCTCGCCGAATGATTGTTAGTGCAATTATGAAAATAAAAAATGACAATAGAAATCCGATTGCACTATACCACCATTTAGCAAAATAATCGAAAAAGTACTTTTTCATTTTTAAACCCGGTATATAGAATTTACTGGCTAAAAATACAAAATCCCTCCACACAATTCCGTAACTTGCCACTACATTTTTTAGTACACAATGATAGAGACAGAACGCAAGTTTTTAGTGCTTAACGATAATTACAAACACGAAGCTTTTGTGCAAAAACGCATAGTGCAGGGCTATTTAAGTTCGGTTCCGGAGCGCACGGTGCGTGTGCGCATTAAAGGCGAACAGGGATTTTTAACCATAAAAGGCAAAAGCAACGAGAGCGGCACCAGCCGTATGGAGTGGGAAAAAGAAATAACCGTTGCTGATGCAGAACAGCTTTTAGCCTTATGCGAAAAAGGCGCTATTGACAAAATTCGCTACGAGGTTAAAGCAGGCAACCACATATTTGAAGTGGATGAGTTTTTTGGCGACAACGCCGGACTTGTTATTGCCGAGGTGGAGCTGGCTGAAGAAAATGAAGCTTTTGAAAAACCCCTGTGGCTGGGCGAAGAAGTAACCGGAAGCGAACGTTACTACAATGCCTACCTTAGCCGAAACCCTTACAACACATGGCAGTAAAAGATACTTTATTTGACGTTATAATTGTAGGCGGCGGCCCCATTGGCATGGCCTGTGCAATAGAAGCGCAGCAAAAAGGCCTGAGCTACTTAATACTCGAAAAAGGCGCGTTGGTAAACAGCCTGTTTAACTACCCGCTGTACATGACGTTTTTTTCTACTGCCGAAAAGCTGGAAATTGGCAACATTCCGTTTAACTGTATTGCCCCAAAACCCGGCCGCCAGGAGGCATTAGAATATTATCGCAACATACAGAGGCACTTTAACCTCAACATAAAATTGAGCGAAAAAGTGCTTTCTATAAACAAACAGGAGTCCGGATTTTTTATAATACACTCTGACAAAGGATGGTATAGTGCCAATAACGTGGTTATTGCCACCGGATTTTATGACATTCCGGTTTATATGGATGTTCCTGGCGAAAACCTGCCCAAGGTGCGCCACTACTATCAGGAAGCACATGAGTATGCTTTTAGAAAAGTGGTGGTGGTGGGAGCCAATAACTCATCGGTAGATGCGGCACTGGAATGCTGGCGCAAGGGAGCTGAGGTTACTATGGTTATTAGAAAAGACCAGATAAACGATCGGGTAAAATATTGGGTAAAACCCGATATTGAGAACCGCATTGCCGAGGGTAGCATTAAAGCGTATTTTTATTCTTCGATAACTGAAATACGTGAAAATGAGGTGGAAATATTTACACCAAACGGCACAGTTACAATAGAAAATGATTTTGTGCTGGCCCTGACGGGCTACCGTCCTGATATTGATTTCCTTAAAAAATCAGGCATTGCTGTTAGCGATGACCTGCTTTGCACCCCACAATACAACCCCAAAAGCATGGAAACTAACGTTGCCGGATTGTATTTGGCAGGCGTGGTTTGCGGTGGTATGGAAACCCACAAATGGTTTATAGAAAACTCCCGCGTTCATGCAGGGATGATAGTTACCGATATTCTTTCTAAACAGGTCTAAGGTATTTGGGTAATGGGTGTTGAGTGTTAGGTGTTTGTTGGGTATTTGACTGAATAACTATGGATATATTCCTGCGGCAACCCTATAGGTGTTGGTGTGTGCCTCTATTATGGTTTTAATATCGGGGCTGTAGCCGCCGCCCATGCTGCACTGCACGGGTATGCCCAGCTTGTGGCACAGGCTTAAAACTATGGCATCGCGCTCTTTGCAGCCATTAATACTGCAACCCAACTTGCCCAATTTATCGGTATCAAGTATGTCTACACCGCTCAGGTAAAAAACAAAGTCGGGTTTTTGAGTATCAATAAGTTTAGGCAACCTATCGCCCAGAATACTTAGATATTCGTCATCCCCGGTGTTATCTGGTAGGGCAATATCAAGGTCAGACACTTCTTTTTTAAACGGATAGTTGGTTTTACCGTGTATAGAAAAGGTAAACACCGCATTGTTTCGTGCAAATATTTCGGCAGTGCCATTGCCCTGATGCACATCAAGGTCTACTATCAATATTTTCTTTGCAAGTTTATTATCAAGCAGATATTGTGCAGCAATGGCTTGGTCGTTAAGCAGGCAAAAGGCTTCGCCGTGGGTGCTGTAGGCATGGTGGGTTCCGCCTGCAATATTAAAGGCAATGCCTGTTTGCAGTGCCACTTCGCTACCCCAAATGGTTCCTTGGGCAATACGCAGTTCACGCTCTACCAACTCCGCCGTTAACGGAAATCCTGTTTTTCGTGCTGCCCGGGGGTCTAGTGTAAGGTTGAGTAAATCGTCTACATAGTTTTTATGGTGCACTGCCATTATATGCTGCATATCGGGCAGGGCGGGCGTGTAAAAATCCTGTGTAGTAACAATGCCTTCGTGCAGTAACTGCTGTGGCAGCAACTCATATTTGAGCATAGGGAAACGATGCCCTTCCGGCAACGGGTGTTTGTATATGGGGTGGTAAGCTATGGGAAGCATTGTCAACTATATTTCACTATCCATAGCCTGTTGCAGTGCCTCATAAAAAAGCCCAACATGGTAACCATCCATAAGCCCGTGATGCACATGTACCGATACCGGCATTTTACGGTTTCCATTCTCTTCTATAGTTACTTTACCTACTGATATTTTAGGGCAACTATCAGGAAAAGTAAAACTGCGCGCATGCGACAGCGAGGTAAAATCCACCCACGGTAATGCCGAAAAATGGATAAGGTTATCGTGTTCGAACGTTCGGGTAAAAAGCCCCGGGGTATTTCGCACACGCTCTATTTCAGTTTGGGCTACGTCTGTAAAAAGATTAATATCTTCTTTAAAAGGAATGTATGAAAAACCAAAACTTTTATCCTCGCGCATTATGGTAGACGATACATCTACAACATCATGCACCACGACCTCATTGTTGGCAATTCGATATCTAAATGCCTCTATACTGTTAACCGCCATCAGTGTTTTATGCAGGTAATAAATAAAAAACGGAATCCCTTTTTGCTTAGCTGCAATGTAGGCTTTAGTAACATCTACAGTGGCTACAAGCCCAAAAAAAGGCTCGTCGAATTTACTGAAAAATTCAAAGTGTTCTTTACGTGGCCAGGTATCAAGGTTTAGTTTAACAGGCATTTGTTTCAAAAATTAATCCTGCAAAGGTAACCATTGCTAAAAAAACGAACGGGCTCTTATCTCACAAAATCGTCTTCAAACCTCAACAGGACATATTTCTTTTGGCGGGCATCATAAAAACCCAAAACATAATAATAATCGTACTTAAAAATACTTTGAAATGATATACTGCGCTCATTTTGTGCCATAAACTGTCCCATATAATCAGCGGCAAGTCTTTGCTGGGGTACATCTTTATGAACAAAACCATCATCAAAAAGACTTTCAAAATAAACCGTTTGCACCTCGGGAGGAAACATGTCGGACGGGTCTATGCCTGCATCACTCAAGCCCATTATATATCCGGAAGAAGCTATATAGCGCACAGCACCTGCCACAACAAGCAAGTCATTTGGAGTTCTGTAAACCGATATTGCGGCATTGCCGCTGTTGGCCCTGCGGAGAAATTTTTTAGTATCCTTGATCTCGATCTGCCTATCAGTTTGTAACAATAAAGGCGAGTTTTTAAATGCAATGGCCTCCTCTGCCTCAACCTTTAAGATCTTTGTTTGCGAAACAGAATCGAGCCCGGTACATGAGAGCACCAGTTCGTCTTTATTGAGTGCAAGCTGATAGAGCTGCCCATACAGCATAAAAGAATTTGTTTTAGCATCATTTAAGGCTGTTTGAGAAACTTTTTTCTCTGCAATAGTAAATGTATCGGTATCTATGGAAATTATTTGTGTAAACGCCGGATTTTGGTCGAATGTAAAAACAATGGCTTTGTTGCTGACATAAAACTTTAACTTTGCAGCAACATCGGGCAACTGCATGTAACTGTTCTCATCTGTTTTTTGCAGTGGATAGCTTTCCAGCAGCCTGTTAAAACTTATTGGCCTGTCTTTTGCATCGGTAAAATTGAATTTAGAGAAATCAAGCGTGCGCTGTATATATTTGCCCTCGTTAAAAATATAAAACTTTAACCTAGAGCCAAGCTTGGGCAATGTAACTATATAAAATGAATTGTTTTCGCTAAAGGTCGTCAGTATCTCTTCGTCCTTAAACGGAAGTTCATAAAAATAATCACTTACCTTTTTCGTCTCAAAATCGAAATAAACTTCCTGTATTTTTTTGTAATCGCGGCCTACCCAGTATACAGACGGTTGTCCATTTGCACTATAACTATAGCCTGCCATTTGGTTATACTCATAAATATCAGGCCTGTCTGCCACAAGACTATCGGCATAATACAGCACACTGGTGTAGCGCAGGGCCGTTAGTGTTATTTTATCTGCAGCAAAAACCGTAAGCCCACGGGCACTGGCCTTTGGTGCTGTCAGTATCTCATGATACATCTCCCCTCTTTTAAGGTCGAGGTTATGTTCAGACAGTAAACTTTGACCAAACACCACGCTGTGGATAAACACGAATAAAGGAAGTATTTTTTTAAGGATCATAGCCCGCTAATTTTTAGTTTAAGTTAGCAATTTTTGAGCCAGAAAAAACCTAAAATAAGAAATGCGTGATTTAGACTAAATCACGCATTTCTTATTTTAATAGTATTATTATTAACTAATCACTACACCGTTATCAACGCCCTCAGCATCCGGGTTAATAAACACCAGTTTGCCTTCGGCATTTTGGGTCATAAGTATCATTCCCTGGCTTTCTACACCACGCAGGTTGCGGGGGGCAAGGTTAACCAGTACGCTAACGCGCCTGCCAATAATTTCTTCGGGCTTAAAGCTTTCGGCAATGCCGCTCACAATAGTGCGCACATCAATGCCTGTGTCTACCTTAAGTACTAAAAGCTTATTTGCTTTTGGCATTTTTTCGGCTTCAAGAATAGTACCCGTACGGATATCCATTTTGGCAAAGTCGTCATACTGTATAAGCTCTTTTTGAGGCTCAGCAGTTTTGGTAGCGGCCAGGTTAGCAGTTT
Organism: Flavobacterium sp. Sd200; assembly: GCF_009826935.1. Lineage (GTDB taxonomy): Bacteria > Bacteroidota > Bacteroidia > Flavobacteriales > Flavobacteriaceae > Flavobacterium. Next base: position 154,432 of record NZ_WUMN01000006.1, on the reverse strand, counting down.
TGGTAGCTTCCAGCTTATCTATCTGTTTCTGAATTTCTTCATCTTCAATTTTAGCAAACAACAGTTCGGCCTGGCCTATCAGGTGGTTGGCAGGTAAAAGTTCGTGTTTAACAGCAACATCGTCCCACACAGTTTTGTGCGAAACTTTGGCATCGTTAGCGCTTAATGTCTCATCAACAATACCTAATGTTATAACCGATTCCGGTCTTTCATCCAGCTTTAAAATACCTTTAAGCTTAGCCGCAGTAAACGGCAGGAAAGGTTCGCTCAATACTGCCAATGCAGCCGCTATTTGCAGGGCTACATACATCTGGGTTTTTACGCGCTCCTCATCGGTTTTGATCATTTTCCAAGGCTCCTCGTCGGCAAGATACTTGTTGCCTAGGCGCGCAAGGTTCATAAGTTCGGTAAGGGCTTCCCTAAAGCGGTAGCGCTCTATAGAACTTGCAATCACGGCAGGGTAGGCACGCATTTCGGTCAGCGTAGCCTCATCTACAGCGCTAAAAGCATTAGGCTGGGGCACTACTCCGTTGTAATATTTATTGGTAAGCACAACCACACGGTTTATAAAGTTACCAAAAATGGCAACCAGTTCGTTGTTGTTGCGTGCCTGAAAATCTTTCCATGTAAAATCGTTATCCTTCGTTTCCGGTGCTGTGGCGGTAAGAGAGTAGCGCAGTACATCCTGCTGATCCGGGAAATCCTGTAAATATTCGTGCAACCACACCGCCCAGTTTTTAGATGTAGAAAGCTTGTTGCCTTCAAGGTTAAGGAACTCGTTTGCCGGAACGTTATCGGGCAAAATGTAGCTGCCCTCTGCTTTAAGCATGGCAGGGAATATTACACAATGGAACACAATATTGTCTTTACCTATAAAGTGCACCAGCTTAGTGTCATCGCTTTTCCAGTATGGTTCCCAATCCTTTCCTTCTCGCGCAGCCCATTCTTTGGTAGACGATATATAACCAATAGGCGCATCAAACCAAACGTAGAGTACTTTACCTTCTGCTCCCTCTACAGGTACAGGAATACCCCAATCAAGGTCGCGCGTAACGGCACGGGGTTTAAGCCCATCGTCTAACCACGATTTTACCTGACCAAAAACGTTTGGTTTCCAGTCGTTCTTGTGGCCTTCCAATATCCATTCGCGAAGAAATGCATCATACTGGTCTAAAGGCAAAAACCAGTGTTTGGTGCTTTTTAATACCGGCGTGCTTCCGGTAATGGTACTCTTAGGGTTTATAAGGTCGGTTGCGTTAAGCGATGTTCCACAGCGCTCGCACTGGTCTCCATAAGCCTCTTCGTTAGCACATTTAGGACAGGTGCCAATAACAAAACGATCGGCAAGGAACTGGTTTGCCTCTGCATCATAAAGCTGCTCGGTTACTTCTTCTATAAACTGGCCTGCATCATACATTTTTTTAAAGAATGCCGATGCTGTATCATGGTGCACCTTTGCAGAGGTGCGCGAATAATTATCAAAAGATATCCCAAAATCTTCAAAGCTCTGTTTGATTATCGCATGGTATTTATCAATTACTTCCTGCGGGGTAATGCCCTCTTTTTTAGCCTTCATAGATATGGCTACACCGTGCTCGTCGCTTCCGCAAATAAAGGCAACATCGCGCCCCTGCAATCTAAGGTAGCGTGAGTAAATATCTCCGGGTACATACACACCTGCAAGGTGCCCAATGTGTATAGGACCGTTAGTATAAGGCAGTGCAGCAGTAACTGTATAGCGTTTTGGGTTTTGTGACATTGTTTGCGTATTGATTTTACAGGCAAAAGTACGAAATATTACGCTAATAATTTTCGCTGCGCAAAAAGCCTATTTGTTAAATGAATTGCATAAAAAAATCCCGGCTGCATAACAAAGCCGGGATATAATAAAATTATTTGAACTGATTATTTTTTTACAACTCTTGCTGTTTTAGTGCCATTAGCGGCTTCGACATTTACAAGATAAGTGCCATTGGCAAGGCTGCCCATATTTACAACCGCATTGGTCGTATTTACTTTAAGGTTTATGAGCTCCTGGCCTAAAAGTGTAAGCACTTTAACCGATGTAATATTACTGTTACCCGAAATATTTAAAACATCGGTAACCGGATTAGGATAAGTACTAAACTGGAAAGTATCGAAATCGTTAGTACCTAATACAACAACCGTTACAGATACAGCATGTATACGGGTACTGGCACATCCATTTATTGTTTGTGTGGCATAATAGGTAGCACCATCAATAAGCGGTGTTTCCGGGTCGAGCGCATTTATACCTGCCTGTGCATCTTCGGCAGATTCATACCATTGCACGTTAGTGCCGGTAACATGTATGTGTAGCACCCTTGCCACAACACCTTGCGGCGATGTCATGGTTTGGTCTGTAGCTCCTGTAGGTGGTGGCGGAATGTCAGAAATATCTATTGTGAAACTCTGCTGTGCGCTACAGCCCTGTGCACTAACGTACACATACACTGTTGTATCTACCTGTATAACTGTCCCTGCAGGTATCATTGTTCCGCCACCATCTGGAAGTGTGTAATAATCTCCTAAATCCAAGTCGGGAAGTATATAATTTCCGCAGGCATTTACATCTGCAAATGCAGGCAGTGCAATTTCGGTAAATGTTACAGTAACTGGCGTCCTGATGATACTTTCACACCCATCAACCACCTGTGCCGCATAATAAGTCATATTATTTACTAACAGCTCGTTTCCATTGAGTGGGGTATTAATTGTTGGAGTTTCGTACCATAAAACAGGATTATCTGTAGCTTGCAGTGCACTGTTAAGGCTGTTAACCACAGAAGACGAACAAAATACAGGCATTACATCTGCCAAAACCGGAGGCACATTAGAAATGGCTATTTCCACAGCTTCTGTAGTAGTAGATAGATTGCCTGCCGCACAGGTAATAACCGCCCTGTAAACAAACGTTTCGCTTACATTTACAGTATGTGTAGGATTAGTAGCTCCATCAATATTTATAAAAAAGCCATTAAAACCTGCATATTGCCATTGTATCAGTTCGCCATTATTGTATGTGGTGCTTAAACTAAGCTGAACATTTGTACCACTGCAAACAGATGTCGATGTTGCTAAAACAGTGGCCATTTCGGGTGCAGTTTCGCAGGCTATGCCGCTGCATGGTTCTCCCGAAGCCTCTATCCTTACAGATGAGCTATAGGTAGGCTGTCCTGCGCCGTTACACCTAATGGTACACCTGTACCAGGCAATTCCATTATGAGCCCTGCTAAGTGTAGGCCCTGTTTGCCCGGCAATATCAAAAAACTGACCGCCATTAGGCGAGTTTTGCCATTGGTAAGTATAAGATGCATTATAGCCTGTACTTAAAGACAACTCTACTGTTCCGGTAAGACATATTGAGGTAGATTCTGCAACAACATCAGATGGCGGAGGCGGGCTGATGCATTGCGAATTTGCCTCGTGCCCTAATAGCAGTGCCAGCATAAAAACAATAGCGTAAAGATTTTTCATAATGTTTATTGTTAATATTTATAGCTTACAATATAACATTTAATCACATTGAATAAATAGGGCTACAACGATTTAACACATTTTTTATGTGATTTGATTTATAATTTTATGAGGATATACGCATAAAGTAAGAAATGATTATGTTTGTTCCTGAGAAGATATAATACAATGCATAAACAAATGCGGTTTTTAGTTACAATGGCTTTTTTGCTTGTAATAACACAGGCTGGGGCACAATCTACCCTCAAAATACCGCCTTATTTAAAAAAGGGCGACACTATAGGCATATTAGCCACAGCCCGCAAAGTGAGCGACGGTCCTATAGAGCCTGCTATAAAATTGCTTAAAAGCTGGGGACTTAATGTTGTGGTGGGTAAAACAATTGGGCTGGACAACAACCAACTGGCCGGACAGGACTGGCAGCGCGCCACCGATTTGCAGGAAATGCTGGACGACCCAAAAATAAAAGCCATTTGGTGTGCTAAGGGCGGTTATGGCACCGTGCGAATTGTTGACCGACTTAACTTTACAAAATTTAAAAAGAAACCTAAATGGTTTATAGGCTTTAGCGATGCCACCGTGTTGCACAGCCATATTAACAACATGGATATTGCCACTATGCATGCTTTGGTAAGCATTAGTGTTGCACGGGCTACACCCGAGGCTATTGAGAGTTTTAGAAAAGCATTGTTTGGAGAAAAACTAAGCTACTCGCTGCCTGCACATGCTTACAATAAAACAGGAACGGCAACAGGAGAGCTGGTAGGCGGCAATCTTTCAGTATTGTACAGCATTATGGGAAGCGCATCTGAGGCAGATTATAAAGGCAAAATAATTTTTATTGAAGATCTGGATGAATATCTGTATCACATAGATCGTATGATGATGAACCTTAAACGCAACGACTATTTTAAAAATGTAAAGGGCATTATTGTTGGTGCGATGAGCAAAATGCGCGACAACGACATTCCGTGGGGGCACGATGCATTGCAGATAATTCAGGATATTACAAAAGAATACAACATACCCATTTGCTTTAACTTCCCGGCCGGGCATATTCAGGACAACCGTACACTGGTTTTTGGCAGGCAGGTAACACTTGCGGTATCTTCGACCGGAACTAAAGTAACTTTTAATTAGGTTATATATTGGCATTTGCATCAAAACGCCAGTCATAAGCACCTGGGCGCAGGTGTATGCCATATTCCAGCCAGGCTTTCATACACAATAAAAATCCTGCCCAGCCTTCGGTGTTGCCAATAGCCCATGCAAGTCCGCCCTCGGTAACAGGTTCGCTGCTTTCAGTTATCTTTATCACTGTAGACTGTTTGTAAGCTTTAAAAATTAATGTTACCTCGTGCTCATTACCCTCATGATCCCAGTAAAAAACAATTTTTTGGTTAGGCTCAACAGCACCCACACGCACAGGAAAACTGCCTTCAAACTCCGGGAAACTCCATTGCAGGGTTTGCCCCTGCTCCATCCTGCCTGATCCTTTAGATATAAAATAATTAGCCATTATGTTGGGGTTTATAACAGCTTCAAAAACTTTGTCTATAGGTTTATTTATTTGCAGGGCGGCTTTGGCTATAAGTGCATCCATAATTGTGATGTGTTGGTTATATTCAAATTTACAAAATATTGCCCCATTCAAAATATCTGCCATGCTGTTTAAAAATAGTTTAACTTAGATGCGCTACTTATCAAACAATGGCAGAACATAACGATTTAGGCAAACTTGGCGAAGAACTGGCTGTTGCTTTTTTAGAAAAGGCAGGGTATGATGTGCTCGAAACAAATTGGGTATATCAAAAAGCAGAAATAGACATTATTGCCCAAAAAGACAATATACTTGCAATTGTAGAGGTTAAAACACGCTCTACGGCTGATTTTGGCCTCCCACAGGATTTTGTAAAACCAAAAAAAATACAATTGCTGGTTAAGGCTGTAAATGAGTACATTATTATAAATGACCTTGATATTGAAGCACGGTTTGATATTATAGCCGTGCAGAAAAACGGGGACAGTTATGATATTGAGCATCTTGAAGACGCTTTTTATCATTTTTAAATTGTTAAATATTTAACAATTTGTTGAATTGTGTTATATTTGCTTCCCACAGAACAACAACAAACACAACTATTTAGCATGAAAACGATTTCGAGTGTAGTAGAGCACTACATTAAAACCAAGCCATTTTTACTGAGCGCCCTTTCGCAGGGAATTATTAACCTTACGTCGCTTGCCCGCAACATGATGCCCGAACTGGAACAGGAACTGGGCAAAGATGTAAAGCAGGGAGCTGTTGTTATGTCTTTAAAAAGACTTAGCGAAGACCTTGATTTCAGGGTTAACCACAAGATTGTTAAAGTTTTAAAAGCTATTGGCGAAATAACCGTAAGATCATCCCTTACTGATTATACTTTTGCCGTTTCTGACACTATCCTTAACAAACAGGCAGAGCTTATTACAAGCATTAATGCCAACCCCGATGTTTTTTATACCTCATCAAGAGGTGTAAACGAAACCAATATTGTGGTTAGCAATACCATGAGCAATGTGGTTGACCGTCTTTTTGCCGATGAAAAACTTATAGAGCGCAACAACAACTTAGCCTCTATAACAGTAAAACTGCCTAAAGATAATATATCTACTCCGGGGGTTTATTACTATATTTTCCAAAGGCTTGCCTGGGAGGGCATAATTATTGTAGAAGTTATATCTACCTCTTTTGAATTTACCATACTGGTAAGCGAGCAGGAAGTAGACCTTGCATTTAAAGTTATAAAAGACCTTAAAAGTCTTAACTAAATAGTTTACCTGCCGCATCATCTATAAAGGTTTCGGCAGGTTAAATTTTAAAATATAAGTTATACAGGCATTTTTAAAATGCTGTTAACCATCATTTTTTGTAACATTGTTTAACAATACATAAACATACTATGCGTTTTAGTTTTAAATTACCTTTTTATTCATGAAAAAAATTACTCTTCTAATAGCATTGCTAAGTGCTATGTCTTTTTACGGGCAACAAAAAATAGCCGCCCGTGTAAACGAACTTACAGAGGCTAAAACCCCCTTTAAAAGGGTAGAGCCACTTACTGTTTCTAACACTATTGACAGCAAAGCCGCATCTGTAGTTAATAATGCAACATTTGCCACATTAAACGAGCGTGTGCTTCAAAACATTGTTGCAAACAAGTATCCTTACATTGAACTTGGAATTCCTTATGATGGGAATACTATAAACGTTTTGCTTTATCGTGTAGAAATCACTACCAATGATTTCCATGTAGATACTGATAAACAATTAAATGCCGCTCAGGTAAAAGGAGTATTCTATCGTGGTATCATAAACGGAGATACTAACTCTTTGGCCTCGTTTAACTTCTTTAACTCAGAAATGAACGGTATAATATCTTCTGCAGAGCTTAATAACCTTGTAGTAGGCAAATTGCAAAAAGCAGGTAACGTATCTGATTATATTGTTTACAGCGATGCCCAGCTTACGGTTCCTTTTGATTTTTCATGTGGAATTTCTGACGGTGACGAACTTCCTGACAACCATGCGCGTATGCCGCAGGACGCACTTAGCGAGCGTTGTGTGACATTATATTTTGAACTTGATTATGATGCCTATATAGCTAACAACTCGAGTGTTGAAAATGCTACAAACTGGATTACATCTATATTTAACAACTCGCAAACACTTTTTGCTAATGATGGTATTACTACAGCATTACGATCTGTATTTGTGTGGACAGAAGAAGATGGTTACACCGGATCAAGCTCTTCCGATTATCTGGAGGCCTTTATTGTAAGACGTCCTGTTTTTGATGCCGATGTAGCCCAGTTTATTACTACAAACGGCGGTGGCCTTGGTGGGGTTGCCGGAGGCATCGGGAGTATATGTACTGCCAGAAACATGAGTTTTAGCGATGTTAACATGAGTTTTAGTAGTGTGCCTTCATATTCATGGACGGTTCAGGTAATAACTCACGAACTTGGCCACGTGTTTGGATCTCCTCACACGCACGGTTGTTACTGGAATGGAAATAACACTTCAATAGACGGTTGTGGTACAACAGCAGGTTTTGTAGAGGGCAACTGTGCAGTAGGGCCAATACCAACAAGTGGAACTATAATGAGCTATTGCCATCTTGTGAGCGCAGGGATCAATTTTACCAATGGATTTGGACCTCAACCTCTTGCAAGAATACTTGCTCATATAAACGCATCCCGATGCCTTGGTACAGACTGTATTACTACCTGTATAAATACTGTGACTTCTGTAGCGGTAAGCAGTACTTTAACATCGGTAACACTAACATGGGAAGACACAGGAAACGGCCCTTGGCAGGTTGCCAACACCAGTGTAAACGGCACGCCGATAAATTACAGGAGGGTAGATACAAACTCTATAACTATAGAGAACCTAACCCCAAACACTTACTACAGGTTTGGTATAAGGCCATTGTGTGATACCGGAATGCAGGGAGAGGCTTTGGTATTTAATGCAGCAACTTCTGCCGATTGGTGTTCAGGTGCTGTATTCTATGATACGGGAGGTGCATCAGAGAACTATCGTGACAGCCAGCGCGTAATACGCACACTTAAACCGGAAAATGCCAACGAAGTATATACAGTTACCTTTAATACTTTTAATACAGAGTCAGGCTTTGATATACTAAGTGTTTATAACGGCCCTAACACTTCATCTCCGCTTATCGGTTCTTACAGCGGTACAGAAATCCCTGGTCCGTTTACAAGCACAGCAGCGGACAGATCGCTTACGTTTGAGTTTATATCAGACCAAGGTACTGTAAGAGAAGGTTGGAGCGCAACTGTAACCTGTAGCACTGCGGGCTTAAAAGATAGTACTTTTGCTAACTTAGAGTATTATCCTAACCCGACAAACAATAATGTAACTGTATCATCTACAGAGGGTATAACCGGTATAACTGTTTACAATCTGGCAGGTCAGTTACTAATGGATAAAAAGGTGAGCGGCACTACTGCAGATGCTAACATTGCATCTTTTGCTAACGGCATTTATCTGTTTAAAGTTACTAACGGTACTAAAACAGCACATTTCAGGATAGTAAAACAATAATTTTGTTCTAAATCCAAATTAAAAAAGCAGGTCTACAAGACCTGCTTTTTTTGTTTTAGCATACACTAACTTTTTGTATAGGAGCACGTTTAAGTATGGCGGCATGAATTTTGCATACCTTTGTAAGATATTTATTCAACTCCATGAGGTTTCTTATTGTACTTGTGGTTATAGCTGTTAGCGTAACCCTTTTTTTATACCACCCAAAATTTGGCCGTAAACCCGGTGCAGGCAGGCTCAGTAAAATACAACAGGCATCGAATTATAAAGATGGGCAATTTCAAAATGAGCACTTTACACCCGATCTTGCCGAGGGAGCCACTTACTACAAAGTATTTACCAAATTCTTTTTTGGAAAGAGCAAAACCAACGCGCCTAAAAACCCGTTGCCATCTGTAAAAACAGATCTCAAAAATCTTAACCCTAACGAAAACATATTGGTATGGTTTGGGCATTCGTCTTACTTTATTCAGGCCGACGGCAAAACCATGCTGGTAGACCCTGTTTTTAGCGGTAGCGCATCTCCCATAAGTTTTACTACAAAGGCCTTTGCCGGATCTGATGCCTATACAACAGACGATCTTCCTGAAATTGATTACCTGTTCATTACGCACGATCATTGGGACCATCTTGACTATGAAACTGTGCTTAAGCTAAAAACCAAAGTAAAAAAGGTAATTACGGGTTTAGGTACAGGCGAACATTTAGAACGCTGGGGCTATGACCCTAAAATTATAAAGGAAGGCAACTGGCACGATGAACTGGTTTTAGACAACGGTTTTGTAGTGAACATTACTCCGGGCAGGCACTTTTCGGGCCGCGGATTAAAACGTAATACTGCGCTATGGGTGTCTTTTGTACTTCAAACACCATCATTTAAAATGTTTTTAGGCGGAGACTCCGGCTACGACACGCATTTTAAAGCTATAGGCAATGCTTTTGGCCCTTTTGATCTTGCATTGTTGGAATGCGGCCAATATAACGAATACTGGAAATACATACACATGATGCCCGAAGAGGTGGTTACTGCCGCACAGGATCTTAAGGCGCAAAACCTGATGCCGGTGCATTGGGCCAAATTTTCGTTAAGTGTGCACAGCTGGGACGAACCCATAAAACGTGTTACCAAAGAAGCCGAAAAACAAAACATGCCAACCACTACCCCAATGATAGGCGAAAAAGTAAACCTAAATGCCATCGGAAAAAAATATGACCATTGGTGGGAGGGTTTAGAATAACGTTCATGAATTCATGAGGATGAGCGTTTCATCATAGGGTGTTTTTTTAGTAAAACGTGCCTTAAGCCAGCCAATAAAACTCAACACAAAAATATCTTCCTGAGCCGGCGTATGCAACAATGCCTCTAAAGCCTGTTTAAAACGTGTTGTAGCCGTAATTTCGGGTTTCAGCACATAGTGTTCCAAAAGCAACACATAATCCATTACACGAGCCTCATTTACGTTGTTGAGGTATTTTTTATAACGCCGCTTAAAACTTTTAATGCGCGAAAGGGCAAGTTCGGTATTTTCAAACTGAATATGCATAAGTATTTCTACAAGGCATCTGCGAATGGCATAAAGCATTCCCAGTTTTTTTTCATACCAACTGTCGGTATGTTTATAATCCTTCATGTATTGGCTAACCGTCCGGTCTTCCTGCAAGAGGCAAAAAACAATAATGGCCAGGCGAATGTCGTGCACATCGCTCGCATCGGCTTTGTTGCCATGATCTTTTAGTGCTTTTTGGGCAATCGAAAGAGCCTCAATTGGGTAACCCCCGTAATTTTTAGTGAGCGATAGTATGAGAAAATAGCGCAGGCAGAAAAGTGAATAATACCTGCCGTTTTGCTCCCGCATTTGTTCGTGCATGGTTTGCAATACGGCTTCACTTTCGGCGAACCTGCGGTTGCGGAAGTGAATATTAGCCATAAAATACAAAATGTAAATGTGGTAATACAATTGGTTGCCTGCCGTATCCTGCCTTGCAGCAATAAAGCTATAGCTCTTTTGTACAAAAGGTTCTATCATGGCAAAGTTGCTGTTTAAAGACGCATATTCGTTAGCTATATACAGCATTTGATACAGTGATTTAAACGTAAGCACATCTTTTAAAGAGATAGTAAGCCTCTTAAGGGTACTCTTTATAAGATCTTTAAAAACAATTACTTTGCCTTTATACATAACATCGGCCAGCTCGTTCCTTAGCAGGGCATAGGCCATATTAAGCTTTTCTTCCTTTTGCATGTTTGCAGCGTTAGCTGTAAATTTTTCTATAAGTGCCTCAAGATTTACAAGCGGTTCGAGGTGTGAAAACTGTATTTGGGTATGATAAATTTCGTTAAGCAGGCTAAAATGCCCCAAGTCGTTAGCTTTAGCTTCTGCCTTGGCAAGACACTTAAAGGCAGCCTTTGTTAGTTTGTGCTCTAAAAAAAATCGGCTTACTACTAACAGGCGCAGTACCTCATGTGCTTCTCCGGTAGCATTAACAAACGTGCGGTTGGCCATAAAAGAAACCAGGTTGTCATACAACCGCTTGTTTAGCGCATGGTAGGCAGCATTATTGGTGCCGTAAATTTTATTTATGGTATTTATATCGTCAGTTTCAAGTAATCTGAACAATTTTAGGTTTTGAGTATCATTTCGCTTATTTTTTTGTTTAATGTAGTTTTCAAAATCCTTTTTATCAGATAAATTCATTAAACCAATAACTTCGCTTACCGCATTCATATCCTTTTATTTTAGAAAGAAATAAAGATATAAAATTACATTTTATATCGTCAGTTTTGTATGAATATTGGTTTTTATGGCTATACTTTTTGGCGGAGATTTGCCTCATAATAATTAAACAATCAAAAATTATGGAACCGCTAAAACCATTTGAATCAAACGAAAGTAAACCAACAGTAAAAGAAACTGAAAAAAACAATAGAGGCAATGGCCCAATAAAACCATCCGGTGCCTTTGTGGGTGCGTCCTGGGCAGCATTGCTAATAGGTGCAGTAGCCTATTGCATAGGGCTTTTTAATGCCGAAATGATGCTTAACGAAAAAGGCTATTATTTTACTATACTGCTTTTTGGGTTATTCTCTGTAATATCCGTACAAAAAAGCGTAAGGGACAGGATGGAAGGCATACCGGTAACCGACCTGTATTATGGCATAAGCTGGTTTACCACACTGGCATCGGTAGCCTTGCTGGTGGTAGGGCTTTGGAATGCCGATTTACTGCTTAGCGAAAAAGGATTTTTCGGTATGTCGTTTACATTGAGCCTTTTTGCTGCCATAGCCGTACAAAAAAATACCCGAGACCTAAAGGAATAAAACACATAAACCCTTAGCGGATTCCTCATGGTTGCCTTCGTGTAGCTGTGGGGTTTCGCTATTTGAAGTTAATGACGAATTGCAAATGACGAATTGCAAATTACGAATTACGATGGGTGGGGATTTTTTGTAGATTTAAGGCTTAAATTATTTCCAAATCATGGTTTATCAGCAGATAGAAATTTTAATTAATCATATTCAAACGTACGGAGTGATAAATAATAGTATTATTGATATCCCAGAAATTGAATTAAAAAGATTGACAAAAGACATCTCATTTATAAATTGTAAATTTAAAGTAGTAATTCTACATATAACTGACAATGAAAACAATGTGTCTATAGAATTCAGTAACTGTAATTTTTTTGGCCAAATCAGAATCACAAATTGTTCATTAAATAGATTGTCATTTAGCAATATAAATTCATTAGATGGTCTCTATATTGATGGTAATGAAAGGAGAAAAGTAAAGATTAGCAGCTTCGTATTTACCAACGATGGAAAAAGAAAGGAGAATCCACTAGATATAAAAATTCAAATTGAAAATTGTGATTTTGAATCATTTGATTTCTTTAACATAAATCATATTGGGCCTTATTTTATTTTTAAAAACAATATTTTAGGCACTAAAGAACCAAAAAAATCTTATCGCTCACAATCGTTTCAAAATTTGTGGATTACAAACGCTGTATTTGAGAACAATCTTTTCAACGAAAAAACATATTTTTTCAGGAGTGTTTTTATTCCGAAAAGTAAATATTTTACTGTAACTTTTTACAATGTTAACGTATTTTCAGAGAATGTTTTCTCAGAAGTAAATTTTGAAAATGTAAATTTCTATGAGTATGCAAACTTTAATCAATGTGATTTTAAAGGAGCCGTTAGTTTTTATAACATGAATAATTATCATATAGGAGATTTATCCTTTTATGAATGTAATTTTAGTGAAAGAGCAAATTTTGAATATGCAAGAGTAAAAAACCTAAACTTTAAATTATCAAAATTCGAGCAAAACGTGTCTTTTTCAAATACTTCTGTTGATACATTTATCTTGCACAGAAATATATTAAATAAGATTACATATTTTGACGGATTAGAAATTAAAGATATACGTAAATGCGATCGGATCTCATTAAGAACAATCAAACAAGAGCTCCAAAAAACTGATAACAAAATAGATTATAACCGTTTTAGAGCTTATGAAATGGAAGCTTACTATAGAGAACTAAAATGGAACTGGAAAGACGGAAAAGATAAATTTATTTTAGGTTCTACTTGGCTTGTAACAGGCTTTGACCACAGCTGGCGCAGAGCATTATTTTTTACTCTTGTTAACGGATGGTTATTTTACAGCTTGTTCTTTATCTCCGAAAATTATATGCTCATTCCGGACCTATCTGAATGGAAAACCTTTTGTTCAGGCTATTTCAGGTTTCTGCTTGTTACAGATTTTTATAATCCTTTAGCGACCGGCAGAGATTATATCGACAATACAAATACAATAGGCTGGCTCATATTTATCCTCGGCAAAATAGTTATCGCCTTCGGCATCTACGAAATGATACAGGCATTCCGTAAGTTTAAACCATAGAGTAGTTTATCCCTAAAATAATCTCTCTATCTCCCAACCACTACATCATAAGTTATTCCAATCAAAACCATTACAATTTGGAAGGTTAGAAAACCAAAAAAATAAGCACAAAAACCTTTAACGTAATTGCTTAATTTCCTTTCATAAAATTGCCCTATTGCCCAACTAACATAGAGCATTACCAAACAAATGGTAATCGTTTCGTTAAGCATAAAGGTATCAGTAAAAAACCTGTTAAGCACCGGCTCTACAGAAAAGAGCAGCATCCCGAAGGCCATTACGAAAGAAATGACTACAAAGGTTTCATAAAAATTGTATTTGTATCTTTTAAAAAACAACTTGGCCCATAATGTAATCGGCAAGATCATTAATAAATTGGCATAGCCATAATTATCCTGAACCCAATTCATTATACTGTTTAAACTCGAATCTCCATAGACTGCCTGAGCCATATCGGCATAAGGATTTTCCGTTTTAAAGTATTGAGAGATCAGGGTATAGATTACCGAAGTGAGGAACAGGAAAGTAATAGGTTTGGTTACCCGTTGCCTGTTTTTATTTATGTATTCCCGGATTGTTGCCCCGGGATTTATGAGCAGCTCTTTACAGGTAAAAATAAAGCCTTTCTCAAAACCAACGATGTTTAAAAACTCTTCAAATGCATAATTTTTGTCAATTCTTTTCAGTTCCTGACTATGCCCGCAGTCAGCACAATAATTCCCGGTAACGGCATATCCGCAGTTTTGACAATTTACTTCCATTCCCTATTTTAAATTTCGTTCTTTCAGTATCGCTTTGAGTTCTTTAGCCCTTTTATTCTTGGGATCTTTCACCAATCTATATATCAGGAAAAGAGCTATTACAAAGCCCACACCGTAGGCGCTATAGTAAATACTGATAAAGATGATCGATAATAAAAACCCGATAAGAAAGGCATTCATGATAGAGAATGATCTCAGTTCTTTTTCTTCCTTTAGTAGTTGTTCATCGGTCATCTCTCTTAGTTCCATTTACTGTAAAATTTTTAATGTTTTATTTTTGTCCGGAAATTTAGCATATTTTATTTTAGTACCATACTTTCATAAGAAAGTAATAGATCAACCCAGAAAAAAAGCACATCAAAATCGGTAATTGGTCGAACAAAATCCCACACGTTGTAAAGATATTCCAAAGAATTTTTCAATCTAACCCCTACTCCACCGTTGCCTTAAATATCCTCAGTTCGCCCCAGGTAAAGGCTTCGCCATACTTTTCTTTGAGCTCCTTGAGCGAGTCGCCCTCAAAACCTTTAAAAGCTTCGGTTAGCGCTGTTATTTTTTCTTCCGGCAACACATCTTCAACATTTAGCTTTCCGCCCTGTATAAGGCCTGCAAAGTGGCTCAAAATGGTTGCCTCGGTCAGTTTCCTTTGTTCGGCTATCTGTTTAACTGACAGCTTTTGCTCCCAAAGCTCAAAAGTTTCCTGTAATGTAGACTTTTTAGGAGCTGCAGTTTTTTTCTTTTTGGACGCATAATGCTCAAAATCATCGTCGTCATCTTCAATAATGGTAACCGGGTTGAGTTTCATTATCTCCCTAATGGCATCTATTTTATCAGATTTATAATCCAGCATCTGTTTGGTAATAAGGCTGTCACGGGTAATCTCCTCCCCTGCCATTACCACTTCTACAATTTTTGTAGCCTTGTAAAGCCGAAGTATCACGGCAGTCTGCATTTCTTCCAGTTCGCTCAATTCTTCAAAAAAAGCACGCGCCCGTTTAAGCCTCCTAACCTCTTCTATCTTGCTGTACAGGCTGGTAGCCATGCTGTCCATAGCCGGAAAAAAATAATTAACCGCAGCCGTAACTCGCTCGTGTATAAATTTCAGGTCGGCAGGCTCACGGCTAAAAAGCGCATCTAACTGCCTGATAAACTTGCCCGAAGCATCGAGTTGTTTGTGTATAATGTCTTCCTGCTTGGCAGCCCATTCACGGTACCGTTGCTTCAGTGCCTTCTCCCCATCCTGTAGATAGCTCATTTTATGGCGTTGCCACTGTGCGGCCAGCGCACCCCATGAGAAACTTTCCTTTAAAAAATTGCATACAAAATTTAGCGTTTCACGTTCCAGCGACCTTACCATTTCATCTTCTCCGCCCTGTCCGCTGGCATAGTCCATAACGTCAGCATCGTTGCTAATGCCGTTCATACGCATCGCAGAAAGCAATACGAGGCCTTCTAACGAACGCAAACGCGATAAAGCCACATACGCCTGTCCCGGCATAAAAACCTGCGATACATCGAGCACAGCTTTGTCAAACGTCAGACCCTGGCTTTTGTGTACTGTAATGGCCCAGGCAAGTTTGAGCGGATAGTGCACAAAGGTGCCCAAAACCTCCTCTTTTATTTCTTTAGTAAGTTCGTCTACCTGATAGCGCACGTTTTGCCATTCATATTTTGTGGCCTCGATTGTAACGCCCTCTTCTGGAAAATGCACCATTATCTCACCGTCTGACAATGACTTAACAATGCCAATCTTTCCGTTAAAATATTTCTTTTCGGGCGAAAGGTCGTTTTTAATGAACATTACCTGAGCACCAACTTTAAGTTTTAACACAGGCTCTACCGGATACATCTTTTCAGGAAAATCATCTACTATATCAGGCAAGTAGCTGTATTCTTTACCTTTTAGGTCCTGTAAAGAATTGGCATTCATATTATCGGCCTTTGCATTGTGCGTGGTTAGCGTAATGTATCCGGGATTTACATTTAGGTCGAATGCAGGATTTACAAACTCATTGAGCACTTTAAGGTCATCCGAAGTTATAATGTTGTTTCTCAAATTGTTGAGTACATTTATAAAACGGGAATCGGTTTGACGGTAAATTTTGTCAAGCTCTATATACACGGGAGGATGCTGCTGCACCACCTGCGAATGGAAGAAGAATTTGCCCCTGTAATGATGCTTCAGTACCTCCCATTCCTCATTGCGCACCACTGGCGGAAGCTGCAGCAAATCGCCAATATAAAGTACCTGAACGCCTCCAAAAGCCTCGTTTTTACGGCGAACCGTACGAAGCATATAATCAATCGCATCAAGCAAATCGGCACGCAGCATACTCACCTCGTCTATTACCAGCAATTCCATATTGAGGATAACCGATTTTTTTTCGGCACGCATATTAAAATGCCTTCGAAGGCTATCTTTGGTCTCAAACTTCACGTAATCAGAGATATGCGGAGGTTGGCTGTGCGTTGGTAAAAAGCCTCCAAACGGCAATTGGAACATAGAGTGTATGGTCACCCCACCTGCATTTAAAGCGGCTATGCCTGTAGGAGCCACCACCACAACATTTTTGTGGGTGGTTTTAATGATCTCTTTAAGCAGCGTGGTTTTGCCTGTCCCTGCTTTGCCTGTAAGGAAAACTGAACGGTTAGTTTGATTGATAAATTTGAGGGCAAACTGCGCTGCTGGTGTAACTTCCTGCATATCAGTTAATTATATTTAAAGTACTGATTATTAATTATATAGACAAGTATAGCCAAAAAAAATGCTTCCTTTTTACGGGAAGCATCATTTTATGTCTGTAAGCCGGATTATTTTTTCTCTTCAGCTTTAGCCGTATCTTCTTTTGCAGGTTCTGCCTTAGCCGATCCTTTAAACTTATCGTTTAGTTCTTTAAGTATCTCTTCAGTAACATCATAGCTGTCTTTTGCATATAAAATACTGGCAGCATCGCCTGTTCCATACACATAATCATAGCCTTTTTTCTTACCGAATTCTTTAATAACCTTCTTGATCTGGCTTACAACGGTATCTCTTTTAACACCAAATTCGTCCTGTAACTGCTTAGCCATAGACTCCTGAAGCATGCCAAGTTCACGCTCTCTTTTCTGTAACTCCTGAGCTTTAAGTTGAGCCCATTGTGGCCCTTTAGCGTTAGCCTCGCCCTGTGCACTTGCATAGTCAAGTTTTAATTGCTGTACTTTTTCGTCAAGTTCACGACCCATTTCTTCAGTCTTAACTTTTCTTTTATCATCAAGGTCTTTTATCTCTTCTGATTTTTCCATTAGCTTTTGTGTATCTACATAAGCTGTCTTAAAACCTGAGGCAGTTGTTGCCTTATCGTTATTACATGATAATAGTGCAAATGCAAACCCAAGTATTACTAATGATTTTTTCATTTCCTGATTTTCTGTTTAAAATTTTTGTAAATGTAATAATTCCTCTCAACCTACCAAAACAGAGTTTTATTTTAGGTTTTTAGCTTTATAAATTTTTCTTATCAATACATATCAAGCGATAAATAATCTAAATTAAAACCGACTCAAAATAAAGCGATTTAAGACATCTTTTAAAAATGGCTACCCAACAGCATATTTACAAGCGAAAAACACCAATAAAACGCCTTAAATTAGTTTTTAGCGTTTTTTATGACATAAATGTGCGATGAATATTCCATATTTTTAGCTGCCTTAAGATTGCTCTTTAATCCGGTCAGGAATCCGCCTATAAAATTCATTTTCCCGTTTTTATATTTTTCAGAAAGAAGGCTTACATAAAAACTGTCAAATTTCATGGGCAGTACTTTTATTAAATTCATTTTTTGTGCCGCAAAAAGTTTTTTTATAGACGTTTTGCTAAAATGCCATAAATGTCTTGGAACGTCATAAGCCGCCCAATAAACACCATAATATTGTGCATCATAACTTTTAAAATTAGGAACAGCCACAATAAGCACACCGTCAGGTTTTAAAATTCGCTTCAACTCCTTTATCTGAGCGTCTACATCCGGAACGTGTTCCAAAACATGCCACATAGTTATTACATCCTGGCTATGGCTCTCTATAGACTGTAAACCCTCGGCAAAACGAATTCCTTTGTTTACTGCAATTGTTTTAGCTTTTTCACTGGGTTCTATACCCATAATTTTCCAGCCACTATTTTTAGCCTCTACCAAAAAATCTCCGGTGCCGGCACCTATATCCAATAAATTACCTTTTTCGGGTTTAAATCCTTGTATAAGCCTGATCTTATCTCTTAATGCCTTTTGTTTTACTGTATGATAAAGTTTTTCAAATAATGAACGCTTACCATCGGTATGCGAAATATAATCGTCACTTTCATAATAACGGCCTATAGCATTGGGTGCTGGCTGTGGATGCGTTTTAAGCAGTTGTAGATCTTCATCAAGCAATAATTCAAATGTTTCATGTGAAACAGAATGATCTTTTACGGTAAGATAGACCGTTTGGCTTTTGCTGTTCATTATAAACTGTAATATTCGTCTTTTAAACTTTTAAGATATTTAATTGCGATTTGCTGAAACAGCGAACCTTCTGCAAGGCAGTCTTCGTTGGTGTTATTGATAACCGACAATGCGATAAATTTTGCAGTACTTCCTTTAATATTTGGCTCCGTTTCGTTCATGGTAACCATAAACTGAGAAGTATTAAAATATTTTTCAACTTCAGCATTCTCATATAAAAAAACTTTAAACCTGTACCCTTCAACAGTTACATCATAGCTTACATCAACATAGTTACCCAAATTATATTTTTCTGCAATAAACTGCTGAAAAGGTATCTTACGCAAATTATTTTCAAACATAAATGCTGTTAAGCCGTTTTCTTTTCCTAAAACAGGTTTACCATTTTCTAGCAACACATAATCTTCAATTTCCACTGTGTGTTGTGGTTTTATACAAGACACCATTAAAACAGTAATACCTATAAACACCAAAAACCCTTGTAGAAGGGTTTTTAATTTGGGTTCCACGTGAAACATTCTCATCGGCCCATGTGTATTAAAAGTACTGAAATATCGCTAGGCGATACTCCACTGATACGCGATGCCTGAGAAATGGTAACCGGACGTATTTTTTTCATCTTTTCACGGGCTTCATACGATAATGATTTGATTTTATCATAATCATAGTTTTCAGGGATCCTGATGTCTTCAAGCCTGTTTAATTTATCGGCATTATTTTTTTCCTTTTCAATATAACCGGAGTATTTTACCTGAATCTCTGCCTGCTCTATAACTTCTCTGTCCAAATTATGTTCAGAAACATATTCCTTAACTTTATCAAACTTCAAAATATCCTCCAACTCTATTTGAGGTCGCGAGAAAACTTTAAACATTTTATCGGGCTGTTGCATTGGTGCAGATTCTTTAGCTTCCAGTATTGGGTTTGCCTCAGCAACGGTAACACTTGTTTCTTTAAAGAAATTTACAAAGGCATCGCTCTCATCGCGTTTCTTTTCCATACGACGCAGGCGTTCTTCTTTAGCAAGTCCAATTTCATGAGCCATTGGTGTTAACCTGAAATCAGCATTATCCTGGCGTAATAAGGTACGGTACTCTGCGCGCGACGTAAACATGCGGTATGGTTCCTCGGTTCCTTTTGTAATAAGGTCATCTATTAAAACGCCTATGTAAGCTTCACTACGTTTTAATATAAAAGGATCTTTGTCCTGAACTTTAAGACTGGCATTAATCCCTGCCATCAATCCCTGCGATGCTGCTTCTTCATAGCCTGTAGTTCCGTTTATCTGCCCTGCAAAAAACAATCCGTCTACGAGTTTTGTTTCAAGCGTATGCTTTAATTGCGTAGGTGGAAAATAATCGTACTCTATAGCATAGCCGGGACGGAAGAATTTTACGTTCTCGAAACCAGCCACAGAACGCAGTGCTTTAAACTGTACATCTTCCGGAAGTGATGTGGAGAAACCATTTACATACACCTCAACAGTATCCCATCCTTCAGGCTCTACAAAAAGCTGATGCCTGTCTTTATCTGCAAAACGGTTAATTTTATCTTCGATAGATGGGCAGTAGCGTGGACCTAGGCTTTTAATTCGCCCGTTGAACATAGGTGAACGATCAAAGCCTTCTCTTAAAATATCGTGTACATCGAGCGAAGTGTATGTCATGTGGCACGAACGCTGATGCTTTAGCGGCTGCGTGATATCCATATAAGAAAACTTATCAGGGTTTTCGTCTCCTGGCTGTTCTATCATCTTAGAATAATCAAGCGAGCGCCCGTCTACGCGCGGTGGTGTTCCGGTTTTCATCCTGCCTGAAGTAAAACCTGCACGAACCAGGTCTTCGGTAATTCCATAGGCAGCACCCTCGCCTGCCCTGCCTCCTCCAAATTGTTTTTCCCCAATATGGATCAAACCATTCAAAAAAGTTCCGTTGGTCAGCACTACAGCCTTGGCCTTGATCTCGATTCCCAACGACGTACGGACACCAACAATTTTATCATTTTGGATAAGAATACCCGAAACCATTTCCTGATAAAAATCCAAATTTGGAGTGCGCTCCAGCATTAAGCGCCACTCTTCAGCAAAACGCATGCGATCGCTTTGCACGCGTGGGCTCCACATTGCAGGACCTTTACTCTTGTTAAGCATCCTGAATTGAATCGCCGTCTTGTCACTCACAATACCCGAATATCCGCCAAGGGCATCAATTTCACGCACAATTTGCCCCTTCGCTATACCACCCATTGCAGGGTTGCACGACATTTGGGCTATGTTTTGCAGACTCATGGTAACCAAAAGTGTTTTGGAGCCCATGTTTGCGGCTGCCGCAGCAGCTTCGCTGCCTGCGTGCCCTGCGCCCACCACAATTACATCATAAACTTCGTTGAACATTGTATTCCTTTCTAACGTTCCACGTGGAACGTATTATTTATTTTTTTTACTTTGTTTCACGTGGAACATAAATATTAAATAAACTTATGTTTCACGTGGAACGTTTTGAGTGGATAAAAAACTGTTTAAGGTTCCACGTGGAACAAAGCAATCTTTTCTTCCTCTTTTGCACGCATCAATTGCTCGTCTTCTTGAGTCTTGTCTTTATATCCACAATAGTGCAAAATACCATGGCACATAACACGCTTTAATTCTTCTTCAAATGCTACTCTAAAATCAGCAGCATTTTCTTTAACACGCTCTATAGAGATAAATATATCACCACTTATAAGATTTCCCATTGTATAGTCAAAACTGATAATATCGGTAAGTGTATCGTGGTTTAAAAACTCTATATTTTTTTGCAAAAGATACTCATCATCGCAAAAAATATAATTGATCTCCCCTTCCGTTTTATCTTCACTGTCTATAACTTCACCCAACCATTCAGCATACTTTACTTCGTTGCTAAGCTCAAAATCGGTCTCGTAATTAAACTCAATCATCTTTTCTAAAATAGGTTTGAACCTTTTGATTAAAATTAGGGCGCAAAGGTAGTGTTTGTCTGTTCAAAATCTCTACGCTGTTTAAATATTCTTTTAAAGAAGCAGGCAATTCGTTTGTCGTATTATTAAAGTCCTTTTTATTAGTTTGACTTTGTCTTTTGTTTTCCTCGCCTTGCTGCTGCATCGCTTTATCAAGCTTTAGCAACTCCTGTTTTAAGTTTAGCATCTTCTGCATGGTCTCATTACGGAAACCTTTATTCAACAACTGCTTTTCTATTTCCTTCATTTGTCTTGCTGCAGCCTGCCCATTACCGCCCATACCTTTCTTATCAAGCATTTGTTGTAACTGCTCCCTTAGCTTTTGCTGCTCTTTATAAATTTCAAGCAATTCTCCGGCATCACCTTCACCATCCTGTCCATCACCTTCGCCTTGTTGACCGCCTTTTTGTTTTCCGCCTGACTTCTGACCTTTACCGTCCTTGCCCTGGCCTTCTCCTTCACCTTGACCCTCGCCACTCTGGCTTCCTTCTTTGCCTTCACCCGGCTTCTTGCCTTTCATACCTTCCTGCATCTTTTTAGATAAGCCTTCCTGCTTTTTAATTATATCTGAAAGTTGCACATCACTACCCTGACTTTTGCCTTTACCTTTACCCGAACCTGATCCAGACATATTCATTTCCATTTGCATATTGTTAAGTGCATCACTTAAAAAATCGGCAAGTTTATTAGCAGAGGTAATGGCATATTGCTGATTGCTGACCCCTCTTGGCACCACATTATCGGCAAGGTCAGACAATGCTTTGTCTACATAATAGTGTACATTGCCAACTTCCTTTGTAATATTTTCAGATATTTTTGGGTTACGCAAAGACATGGCAAAAAGGCTGTCGTCTACATGACCAAATTGTAGTTTAAGATCCTGTTGTCTTTTCAAATATTTGGCAAAATTTGCAGCGCGGGTATTCGAACCTTTAAACTGTTTCATAACATCTTCCTGAGAAAATGAATAAGCCAAAAGGTTATCCAGTATCTGTCGAAGCATCTTTACATCTTCTTCAAGCTGTTCCTGCTCGCCACCCTCCATTTGCATTTGCATCTTCTCGCCCATTTGCTTCATCTTTTGGGCAGCACTTTTTTGTTTGGGTTTGGCCTTGCTCTGCTTATTTTTATCGTCACCGGGTTTGCTCAATTCTTCTTCGGCTTTGTTCATATCTTCATCTATACTCTTCTCCTGCTTCTCATCAACAGGAATATCCATAGGCTTTTTAAGTTCCTTGTTTTGCTTATCCAGCTCACGCATCTCATCCTGCAGCTTGTCAAACTCCTTGTTTATGGCATCCTGCTTTTGAGCATTGTTGTCTTTATTTTCAGAAAGCTGCTCCTGCTTTTCGGAAAGCTTTTCTAATTTTTCGGCAACCTGTTCTGCTTTCTTCTCAACATAAAAACGCTTGGTAAGTTCTACCAGCTGCTCCAGGTTTTTAGTGCTGTTTTTGCTTTGCTGTTTAAATTGGTCTACCTTATCAAACAGCTCCTCCTCTTTAAGTTTATTGGTAAGTTCCTTTAACTGGTCTAAAAGTTTTTGGTTTTTCTCTGCCTCCTTTTCATTCTTTTCAAGGCGCTGCATCAGTTCCTCTTTAAACTCATCTTTCTTTTCAGGATTAAACTGCTCCAGGTTATCCTGAAGTTTTTTAGAATATTCCTTCATCATTTCATCCTGCTGCTTTTGGCGGTTAATGAAATCCTGAATTTTCTTCTGGTCTTTAAAATCAAGATTGGTCTTCTCTTTACCCATTTTTTGAAGCTTGTCTAATTCGCTGTTTTGCTTCTCCTGATTTTTGATTGACTTTTCTAAGCTGTTGATGTTGCTGTTCTGCTCCTGTAAAACATTATCCTGTTTTTCATCGGCAGTAAGTTCTCTATGAGAAAAAACAGACGACTTTGCACTCTTATAATTGTGCACGGCATCATTATCAAAAACCTCAAAATAATATTCGTAGTTGACACCCTCCTGAATGGATAAGCCTGTAGGAAACGAATAGTAAAACCTATCGTAAGCCTGCTTTTTAATTGCTAATGTTCCACGCTTGGCAGCATCAGGGTTATCCTGCGGATAATACACCACCTGTAGTTTTGTCAAACCGTAATCGTCTGAAACCTGCCCAAGAATAATGTCCTTTTTAAGCTTTAAACTGTCGGGTGCGTTCTCAACAGTAATGGTTGGGTACTGGTCTTTGATGGTATTTATCTGATATTGCAGTTTTTCGTGGTTTTTTACCTTATCATTAGAGGTAATAATTTGATAATCTGTGTTTTGAATTATATTTTTAGATACTGTAAACACATTTTCGTCAGATGTGAACGAAGTAACCGCCCCATTACTGCTCCATTGTATATTTTTAGTGGCAAGGGCGTTTACTTTCCAGGTCACTTTAGTACCCTCAGGCACTATGGCATTACCTGTTCCCTGTACAACTTCTGCTTTACGGCCAAGATAAGACGGGAATTGCAACAACATTTCAAAATTAGCAATGGTAGGTACAGCAACAACATCCAGTTCATAAGGCTGGGAAGTAACTTCGTTAGCCTTTAACTGAAAAGAAATATCTTTTGTGGGCTTTTCAAAACGGTACTGAAAAACACCCGGCTTTACATTCTCTAAATAATAATTCTCTTCCCCAATAGTTATCATGGCATTCTCTGGCACTACACTTCCCTGAGTATGCACCTCAAGTAAAAAATCAGTATCCTGCTGCGCCATGAGCGATTTATTTGTAATGATAAATTCAAATGGAGCAGGCGGTGCAAAGTGCGTATCATAATGCACTACCCTATCGAAACTTTTAGTGAGTACAGCCGAGTTACCGCTTATAAGGAAAAACAAAATCAGTAGTAACGGTACAGCAGCATAGGGAACAAATTTTAAATTCTTTTTAAAATTAACCGCATTGCTAAACGGTATTGGTTGCAGGTTGTTTGCCTTTTGGTCTATAGAAGCCAGTAATAGTTCTGACTGCTCTGTAGCTGCAGATAACTGTAAAAAATTAGTCAGCTTATCTCCCACTTCGCTAAAGTGACTGCCAATAATAGCCGATGCCTGTTTGTAATCAATCCCCTTTTGCAGCTTGAATAATTTGAACACCGGGAACAGTATAAACCTGAAGAGTAAAAAAAGCTCAACACCTATAAATACCCAAAAAAGGGCAACCCTGCCTTTAGTAGGCAGCCATAAAAAATATTCTACCAGCGTAGTGGCTATAAAATACAGCAGGCCAATGGCCACAAAAAAGAGGCTACCTTTAATAAGCTCGTTGGTATAATACTTCTTTATAAAGCTCTCCAGCTTGGCGTATATGATATTTTTTGCTTCCAAAATGTTTATAAAATAGCGAATGTTGTTAATAACCGATAAAAATACAAATTCTATTGATAGGATAAACGTAAAATATTATGCCACATTGTTGATAATGTTATTGGTTGTCAGTTGATAGTTCTTGGTTCTTGGTTTTAGAGCTACAATAACGAATTGTCACATTTTCAAATTATCAAATTTCCAAATTATTAAACCGCTATCTTTGTACTATTAAAATTTATGAGCATGTCTAAGCCAGTTCGCGTGCGTTTTGCACCCAGCCCCACAGGGCCTTTACACATAGGCGGTGTAAGAACAGCCTTGTTTAATTATTTATTTGCCAAAAAACATGGCGGTACCTTTTACCTGCGTATAGAGGATACCGACCAAAACCGCTACGTTGCCGGTGCAGAAGAATATATAATTGAAGCGCTTAACTGGTGCGGCATTCCGTTTGATGAAGGCGTGGGAAAGAACGAAAAGTTTGGCCCGTACCGCCAGAGCGAACGTAAAGAAATTTATGTACAGTATGCACAGCAGCTTATTAACAGCGGTTGGGCGTATTATGCGTTTGATACAGCCGAAGCTTTAGATGAGCTTCGCAAAACCGAAGAAGCCGCCGGAAAAACGTTTATTTATAACCATGCCAATCGTGGAACATTAGATAATTCGCTTAACATTCCTGCTGAAGAAACCGCACAACGCATTGCCAATGGCGAAGAATATGTTATCCGTTTTAAAATACCTGTTGGCGAAACGTTGTTCCTTCACGACATTATTCGTGGTGATATTAAGTTTGACACCAATCTTTTAGACGATAAGGTGTTGTTTAAAAGCGATGGCATGCCTACCTACCACCTTGCTAATATTGTAGACGACCATTTAATGGAAACCAGCCATGTTATTCGTGGTGAGGAATGGTTACCTTCTATGCCGCTGCACGAACTGTTGTATAAAGCCTTTGGTTGGGAAGCCCCTAAGTTTGCCCACCTTCCACTAATACTTAAACCTGTAGGCAACGGTAAGCTTTCTAAACGCGATGGCGATAAGCTTGGTTTCCCGGTGTTCCCGTTAGAGTGGACAAACCCCGACGGTACAAAATCTATGGGATATCGCGAACAGGGCTTTTTGCCCGAAGCTGTGGTTAATTTCCTTGCCTTGTTAGGATGGAATCCGGGCACTGACCAGGAGTTGTTTACACTTGATGAACTTGTTAACATTTTTGACCTGGAGCGTGTGCATAAAGCCGGAGCTAAATTTGATCCTGAAAAGAACAAATGGTTCAACCACCAGTATTTTGGCCGCCAGGATAATGCAACACTTGCAACACAGCTGTCGCACATCCTGCTTCAAAAAGGTATAAACAAGTCTATTGAAACTATTACCAAAGTTGTAGGTTTGGTAAAAGAACGCGCAACATTTGCAAGCGAACTTTGGGATTTAAGCGATTACTTTTTTGTGGCTCCGGCAGAATATGACGAAAAAGCCCTTAAAAACTGGAAGCCTGAAACCAATGAACTACTGAAAGAGCTAACTGTTGTTTTAGAAAATACCTTAGACTTTACATCTGCCAATACAGAAAGCGTTGTAAAGGCCTGGATTGAGGAAAAAGGTGTTGGCATGGGTAAAGTAATGCAACCGCTAAGAATAAGCCTTGTAGGCTCTTTAAAAGGCCCACACCTGTTTGACATTATGGAACTGATAGGTAAAGAAGAAACCATTAGTCGTATAAATAAAGCAGTCCAAACGCTTTAAGATTTAAACCTCCCCTAACCGGGAGGTTTTTTTATGTAACAAAAATTTGTATCTTACCCCTAATCAATAAAAAACAATTAACCATGGGATCAATTTTTATTTATGTACTCCTGTTTTTTGGAGTATTTATTTTTCTTTCCTCATTTTTTACCGTAAAGCAGCAAAGTGCAGTAATTGTAGAACGTTTTGGCAAATTTCAGGGCATACGTCATGCAGGACTTAGCCTTAAAATACCTGTTATAGATAAAATTGCAGGCAGGATAAACCTTAAAATACAACAGTTGGATGTTATTATAGAAACCAAGACCAAAGAAAATGTGTTTGTAAAAATGAAGGTATCGGTACAGTTTAAGGTTATTCAAACCAATGTATATGATGCTTTTTACAAACTGGAATATCCGCACGACCAGATAACCAGCTATGTGTTTGATGTGGTAAGAGCGGAAGTACCTAAGCTTAAACTGGATGATGTTTTTGAGCGTAAAGATGATATAGCAATTGCTGTTAAACGCGAGCTTAACGAAGCTATGACTACCTATGGCTATGACATTATAAACACACTAATAACAGATATTGACCCGGATCCACAGGTTAAAAATGCTATGAACCGTATTAATGCTGCCGATAGGGAAAAATCGGCGGCAGAGTTTGAGGCAGAGGCACAACGCATTCGCATTGTTAAAAAAGCAGAGGCTGAAGCAGAAAGTAAAAAACTTCAGGGCCAGGGTATTGCAGATCAGCGACGTGAAATTGCCCGTGGTCTTGTAGAAAGTGTAGAAGTACTTAATAATGTTGGCATAAACAGCCAGGAAGCATCAGCACTTATTGTGGTTACACAACATTATGATACATTGCAGGCCATTGGTGCAGATACTAACTCTAACCTTATACTGTTACCAAACTCGCCACAAGCAGGAAGCGATATGCTAAACAACATGGTGGCATCGTTTACAGCATCTAACCAGGTGGGAGAGGCTATTAAAGATGCCAAGAAGAAAAACAATAAACCGGATCAGGAAAGAAAATACTATCAAAACCCGGATGCGGATTACAACAAAGATGGAGAACGTAATGATTAATTTTATTTAACTTCTCTCTATTAAAAAATCTTATTTTACAATTAAAAACAATGGGCTATCTGTAAATGGATAGCTCATTTTTGTTAAATATAGCATTGGCTTTAAACCTTTTATGTTCACTAAAGTCTTACCTGTAAATTAAAAACTAAACGTTATGAACAAAAAATGGTTAATGGTATTTATGCTTGCAGGCATATTTACAACAGCGCAAAGCTTTGCACAGGAAGGCAAACAGGAAAGGCCAAGACAGGATCCTGAACAAATGTTTAAGGCTCTTGATACAGATGCCGATGGAAAGCTTAGCGAAGCAGAAGTAGAAAAAGCACAACGCGGCAGACTAAAAGAAAACTTTGCTGAAATTGACACCAACAAAGACAAGTTTATTGACAAAGATGAACTTAAAGCTTTTAGAGAAAAACGCAGAAGCGAAAGAAAACAGAACAGAAAATAAAAAACTAAGGCTGCCCATTCAGGCAGCCTTACTTCTTCTTTTGAATATGTGCAATTAAAATAACTTTTTAAATAAAAAAGTCAGGGCAGCACTTTTTAAAGGACCACTAAAAGTACTCAGCACACTCAATACCTTTTTAGGAGTCTCCCCTATCAGGTTACCAGGTTGCAGGCTTTCTTTAGTTTCTTCAAGGTCGCGTTTAAAACGTGCATAGGCCAGGTCTTTCTCTACCTTCAGTATTTCCAGTTCCTTATTTATCTCGTCAAAAGACTTGTATATCTTAGTGGTAGCCATAGTTTAGTATTTTTTTAAAAATATCCTCGAAAATTGAGCAAGCATAGGGCCTTCAATAATTTTGTCCTGAACTTTGTACACCACAATTGCAAGTATAAGATAAATAAAACCAACGGTTAAAAAGCCGTAAGCAAAATTATCAAACCAGTAACCAAAGGCTAATGCCAGGGCAATAGACAAGAACAAAGTAACGATAATGAGCATGGTGGCCAGCAGGAAAAGTTTGAGCATCATAGCTGTAGACTTCATAGCCAGCTTAAAGCCCCAAAGTTTATAGTAGGCTACATTAGCATCTATAAGCCTTTTGGCCTCGTTTTTAAGGTCTTCTGCGTTTTCTTTTAGTTCTTCAAATGCCATGAGCAATAGTTTATATATTAAGCCTCAGCAGTATCTTTTACTGTTTGCTTAGCACCTTTTTTAAGTGCTTCAAGTTTCTTTTCCAGTGTAGCAATAATATCGTCAGCTTTGTCTTCAACGTTAGCTACCAAATTATCAAGGCCACTTTCAAGATCATGCTTAGTACCGCTAAATTTGCTTTTTACTGTTTCAGTAAGCTCAGCGATCTTATCTTTGATCTCGTCTGCTTTATTTGTTGCAGAGTCTTTAATTTTTTTGCGTGTTTTAGCACCTTCGTCTGGCGCAAATAAAATTCCTAATGCAGCTCCAATTGCAGCACCTGCAAGTACTGCTACTACGGTTCCTGTTTTACCAGCCATAACTATAATTTTTAAAATTAATAATCTTTTTTTCTTTATAAACATAAAGGTAAGGCTTTTTAACATTTGTAGGATGTTAAGGTGTAGTTAATTCAAAGCCAAAGAATGTGAAATTTAAAATAAGCTGTTTTTACAGGGTTTTGAAGTATTAGATAAGGATTTGTATTCCTACAAAAAAATAATTGATAAGAAACAATTTATAGAGGTCACTTTTAATAGTAATCAACTATAAAAAATAAAAAAACTATAATTATTATAAATAATAAACTTTCCTATGGTTAAAATAAGCTAACCATAAGAAAGTTCTATACACAAAATAAAAAATGAAGAAAGTCCTAATTTTTGATCAGCTTGAAGCTTTTGGGTCCGCCTCCGCTGTTCATAGTTACAATGTACACACCTGCACTTAATGAAGACACATTTATACTGTGTTTAAATTCGCCTGCCTGCTGCCTGCCCATATCTTTATTATAAACAATCTGGCCTGATATATTGACTATAGATATTTTTACATCTGATGCCATTTTGTTATAGGCCACAAGCTCGAACGAAGAACCGTTTACAGGGTTTGGAGAGCCATAAAAACGATCAATTGAAGATTCTTCTTCCAGCTCCTCAACTTCCATAGTTCCTGCCATCCTTGCTGTAGAATTGCTAACATATTCGAGTTCCCATTGTTGGTTAATACTCGTATTACTGTACCAAAACTGCAATACCGAACCGTTGGCAGTAAGTCCTCCACTATCTACACATTTACCATTAGAACGGTTGGTTATTTTATAGTATGGTCCTGCTGCCGAAATAGCCCATTGCTGATTGTAAGAAGGGCTGCTGGTCCACTGTGCAACAGGACTGCCATCGGCCGTAGCATTTACATTATCAAGGTATTTGCCACCCGTAACAGCCTTTAATTTAAAATAGCCGCTACCAGAATAAGTTATTACCCAGCGTTGGTTTAATGAGGGGCTGTTATCCCATTGTACCACCTGTGCACCATCGGTCGTAGCACCAAGATTGTCAAGATATCTGCCCGATACACGGTGTCTTAACCTATAAGTTCCATTAGGTACGATCTGGCTTGCCGTTCCTGCCACAGGCCAATCGTTACTCCAACCTAAAGAAGTAGTCATAAGCTTGGCAACACCATTATCATTACCGTCATAAAAGTGATAACTCAAGGTAGATTCACCATATCCAATATGCCCCGGGCCTATGTAACGGCCATTTTTATTAGGTAAAAATGTAGTACCTCCATCACTCATAAGGCTTATGCCGTTTTGGTCATAATAAGGCCCTGTAACGCTCGTAGCACGACCAACCTGAGTATAATAGCCAGAGTTTACGCCACTACAACACAACCCACGCTGAAAGAACATGTAGTAATAACTGCCCCTTTTCATTATAAAAGGTGCCTCTACCTGCCCTGCCACAATATCCCAGCGGCTGGTGCCCTGCCGTAGACCATTACTTGGGTTTAATTGTATAAGGTCTATACCTGTTTGCCAGTTTCCGTAAGTCATATACATATTAGAACCATCTATTAAAATAGAAGGATCTATGGCATTATTCGCTGCCACTATCATGCCTTTATCTGTCCATGGTCCGGCAAGGTTTGAGGCTGTCGCAAGCCCTATAGCAGCCGGTGCACCTGTACCTGCGCAGGAGTAATAACAGTAGTAAGTACTGCCCATTTTAATAACTTCCGGAGCCCAGAAATGCCCCTGGAATCCTGTAACATAGTTGGCAATCCAGCTGGGCCATGTGCCTACGGGAAATACAGTATTCTCGGTTTGCCAACTCGAAAAATTAGTAGAACTAGATGATATGGCATAAATGCCATTGCCTGTAGCAAAGTGCCAGTAGCGCCCGTCGTTATTGCGCACCGTACTTGATGGATCGTGTATTCCCGGTTGTGCCCAAACGGCTGTAGCCGAAAGTAATAAACAATAAATAAAGGCATTAATAGCCCTGCGGATGGTGTAAAATGTAGAATTCATAATATAAAAAAGTTTGGTTTACATTCAAGACTCAAAAATTCCTTCTTTGGGAAAAGGAAAGACATTCGGGCAATAAATGGGATAATTGAGGGGCAATGGGTATTACAACTACTCAAATCGTCATTAAAACAACCTCTTCATTTTTATATCATCATAAAAACACACTAATAAGTGTATATTTTACATTTGTGAAATTAATAAATTATATAATACAAAAAACATTATTCGATAATATTTTAAAATAAATATTATCAATACATTATATAAATAAAAAACTCCCGAGTATTTTCGGGAGTTTTAAGATAAATATGTAAGAAGTAATTATTCTTTATTTTCAACTTTTGCCCAGGTATCTCTAAGGCCAACAGTTTTATTGAATACAATTTGCTCTGCATTGGTATCTCTGTCAACGCAAAAATATCCAAGTCGCTGAAATTGAAACCTCTCCCCTGCCTCAGCACTCTTAAGGCTTGGCTCTAAATATCCGGTAATTACTTTTAAAGAATCAGGGTTAATATATTCTTTAAAGTCTACCTCTTTATCGCCATCAGGGTTTTCGTGTGTAAACAGCCTGTCATATATCCTTACTTCTGCTTTTATGGCATGTGGTATAGATACCCAGTGAATGGTGCCTTTTATTTTGCGAAGGCTCGCTTCAGTTCCGCTGCCGCTCTTACTGTCGGTATCATACGTAGCATGTATTTCGGTAATGTTTCCATCGGCATCTTTTACAACACTTTCACCTTTAATAATATAAGCATTTTTAAGCCTAACTTCTTTACCAAGCGTTAAACGGAAATATTTGCTGTTAGCATTCTCCATAAAGTCTTCACGCTCAATGTACAGCTCACGACTAAAAGGTACTTCACGATTTCCCGCACTTTCATCTTCAGGATTGTTCTCTGCTTCAAGCCATTCTTCCTTACCTTCAGGATAGTTTGTAATTACAAGCTTAACCGGATCAAGAACCGCCATTACGCGCGGGGCAGTTTTATTAAGATCTTCGCGAACGCAAAACTCTAATAACGAAACATCTATAAGATTAAGGCGTTTTGCAATACCAATAGTATCGGCAAAGTTACGAATGGCAGCCGGCGTATAGCCTCTCCTCCTCATTCCGCTAATGGTGCTCATGCGTGGGTCATCCCATCCGGTAACATAGTTTTCCTGCACCAACTGCAATAGTTTACGTTTACTCACTACAGTATGGCTAAGATTACGACGGGCAAATTCGCGTTGTTTAGGACGCGTAATATTATTGTCATATATCTGGTCTAAAAACCAGTCGTACAGCTCTCTGTGCATGGCAAACTCAAGCGTACACAATGAATGCGATACCTGCTCAAGATAGTCGCTTTCGCCATGGGCCCAATCATACATAGGATATATAAACCAGTTGTTAGCCGTGCGGTGGTGGTGCTTGTGCAGTATGCGATACATAATAGGATCGCGCATAAGCATGTTGCCACTTGCCATATCTATCTTAGCCCTAAGCACATGCGTACCTTCGGCAAATTCGCCTTTTTTCATTTTCTCAAAAAGGTCAAGGTTCTCTTCAACCGAACGGTCCCTGTACGGGCTATGTGTACCCGGCTGGCTCGGAGTTCCTTTTTGTTTGGCCATGTCTTCGCTGCTCTGGCTGTCTACATAAGCTTTACCTTTCCTTATAAATTCTATAGCCCAGTCATACAGCTCCTGAAAATAATCAGATGCATAACGTTCTTCAGCCCACTTGTAACCCAGCCACTCTACATCGCGTTTAATAGCATCAACATATTCCTGCTCTTCTTTGGCAGGGTTAGTGTCGTCAAAACGCAGGTTTACAGGTGCATTGTAACGCAGTCCAAGCCCAAAATTAAGGCATATGGAACTGGCATGACCTATGTGCAGGTAACCGTTTGGTTCCGGCGGAAAACGGAAACGTAATTTGTCTTTTGGAAAGCCGTTGGCAAGATCTTCTTCTATGATCTGCTCAATAAAATTCAGTGATCGCTCTTCGGTTAACATAGCTTATTTAAGTAAGATTGCAAAGGTAATTAAATAGTGGTAAAGTCTGTAAAGTGGAAAGTTATAAAGTAGAAAGTTAATAAAGCATACATTCTAAAAATAAAAAACGGTCTATAAACTTTTAAAGGTTTAAAGACCGTTTTAAAATTGGTGATTAACTGCTTATAATATTTTATATCCTAACATTACGGATACTGAGCCATTTGCTTTACTTGCTCCCAAAAACTTAACAACATAATAGTTAACTCCTAAGTTATATCTTTTGTAAGTATATCCGGCACCAAGCCTTAGCAAAGAAAAGCCTGTGACATTATCATCATATCTCACATTTCTAGTATTTTCATTTCTAATATATTCAGCATTTGCATTATCACCAACACCTAATGATACTCCGTAAGCTAAATTTAGGTTTAATAAAGAATTTTTCCCTAAATAAAAATAGCGTCTTATACCTATTGGAACTTCAATGTATGAATATTCACTTACATCAATTATACCTTTATATCCCCAATTTAAGTAATATTGAGATGGATATCCACCAAAACTTTTAGAAGCATTTACAGAAAAAGCTTCCTGCTTGTTGTATGTAGGGGCAATAAATAATGCCCATTTTTTATGGTTAAAAGGAAGTTTAACTTCAGCTTCAAACCCAACCGCAAAATTGCTTTTTGATTGTCCCTTTTTGCTCACTGCGTCATCAATTTCAGGTTGAGTTTCTGTCCTGTCTGCGAATAGTATGGCATCGACTTCAGGTGTATAAAAATTCATCCCTGCAATAATCTTAAAGTTTAATTCTGCTTTGGTTTTATTTTCAGTAAAATCTTTTGATGTACCTTCAGCGCATGCATTATAATTGTTTACAAGCTTTGTAAGGCTTTTTTGGGTGTAACTTACCTTCCGAATACTTTCCGGCTCAATACCCTCGCACTTAAGCCTATTAAATAATTCTAAACGATAGCTGTTGTTCTCTTCAGCAATATTAGTAGAACGGCTAATGTATTTATAATGCAATAACGGAACTAATATACCTTCGGTTTCAAGTAAATAAACATCGTCATTATTTTTTAACAACGATATTTTTCCTTCAACCAAAACTTTAAGTAGTTGTAAACCTGATTTTAAAATAAAATCGCCTGGCTGTTGTGGTATGGCAGGCACATCATACTTTTTGTAAAAATGCGATGTTTCATAAATATAAAAAGATTGTAGCTGGGCAGTGTATATTTTCTCTACTACGTCACTATCATTAAGCTTATATTCAATTTCTGATGGATAATTATTCCAGTCATAATTCTTAATAAGACATTCTACTTTTACATTCTGGCTGTTAACAAAGTTTCCTTTCATAAAAGTAACTTGGGCGGTTGCTACCATACTTAAAAGAAAGGATAAAAATAAGAACGTTTTTTTCATGGTGTTTTATTATTGGTTTAATATTATTTATAAAATTTTGTAACCTAAAATAACTGATAAAGAACCGTTTGTATTACTCTTTGATAGTGACTTGATGGCATAATAATTAACTCCTAAAGTATATTTATCTTTAAAAGTATACCCTGCACCAATTCTAAGTAAAGAGCTGTTACTTGTTGTATCTTCATGTAATAACCTAACAGAATTTTCATTCCAGTTAACGGTAATACTCGGATCTGAACCCGCAGTTACAGATAACCCATATGATAGATTAAGATTAATCAAAGAATTTTTATTGAGGTAAAAATAACGTCTTAAACCAAGAGGTATCTCTATATAAGAATAGCCATTAAAAATTACATCACCTCTATAACCCGTTTCATAGTTGTTTGCTGAAAAAAGGTGGGATAATGGTTGATAAACCGTAAATCCCTTTTGCTTATTGTAAGTAGGAACAATAAACAATGCCCATTTTTTATGATTAAAGGGTAAGCGAACTTCCGCCTCAAATCCCGCAACAAAATTACTTTCGGAACCACTCTGTAAAGTAATTTCATCTGATAAATCTACCATCCTGTCAGCGTTACGTGGTGAAATAAATTTTAGATCAAGATTAGTCGTATATAAATTTACACCACCAACCAATTTAATATTAAATTCCGCTTTAGCTTTTTTGGATGTGTAATTTTTAGATTCAGAATTAACACAAGCATTGTAAAGAGAAACTATTTTTACCAGATCTTTCTCACCATAACTAACCTTTCTGATATCGTCAGATGTTATAGTATGGCATTTAAGATTATTCAGCAGTTCTAAGCGAAAACTATTATTCCTTTCAACTCTTTGTGTTTGATCGTTTATGTATTTATAGTTTATTAGAGGTATTGGTGATTGATCTTCGACACCTAAAAAGTAAACATCATCAGTATTTCTAAGAAGTGAAACTTTACCCTCTAGTAAAACTTTAAGTAGTTGTAAACCTGATTTTAAACTATAACCACCAGGTTGTTGCGGTATTGAGGCTACATCATATTTTTTATAATAATGAGGGGTTTCATAAATATAAAAAGATTGTAGCTGAGCAGTGTATATTTTCTCTACTACCTCACTGTCATTAAGCTTATATTCAATTTCTGATGGATAATTATTCCAGTCATAATTCTTAATAAGACATTCTACTTTTACATTCTGGCTGTTAACAAAGTTTCCTTTCATAAAAGTAACCTGAGCGGTTAAGGAAACAGAAAAAAAGAAACAAAAAACAAATAAGGCATTCTTAATTTGATGCTGAATTGTTGGCATATGTAATAAACTTAAGTGGTGTTTTTAAAAGTGCCAAAACTACAAAAGAATATTAAATTTTAACATTTAAAAAAATTGAGGTTTTAAATCATTAGAATTAAAATCAATTGAGAACTAAAAAAGCTACTTTTACACTTGAAATTAAAACACTATGGGAACCATAAAACTTAAGAATATCCGCACTTTTTCATACCACGGCTGCTTAGTAGAAGAAAGTAAAATTGGAAGCGACTACAGAGTAGACCTTGAAATTAAAGCCGACCTTAGAAAATCGATGCAAACCGATGAGCTGGCCGATACTGTAGATTATGTACACCTCAATAAAATTGTTATGGAAGAAATGGCAATACGCTCTAAACTGTTAGAACATGTGGCCCAGCGCATTGTAGTAAGAACCTTTGCAGAACTGCCCGAAGTTTCGCGTATAAAGTTATCGGTAGCCAAGATAAACCCACCTATAGGCGGCGATGTAGCCTCAGTAGCTATCGAGGTAGAAGAATACCGCACATAGGCTAATATTTTATACTTTATACATTTTTTTCTTGTGTTAGTGTAAAATATATGTAAATTTGCCAACCGTAATAAAGGGCATCTTGGCCGAGTGGCTAGGCTCAGGTCTGCAAAACCTGCTACAGCGGTTCGAATCCGCTAGATGCCTCAACAAAAAAAGCTATCAGAAATCTGATAGCTTTTTTTATATCCCTTAAATGCAAATTGCTATTTTACAGGATGTTCTATTTTATCTATGGTTTTATTAACCTCTTCAGGAAAAATTCCCTGCAATAAAAGCACCACCCCAAAAACAATTATTATAAGGTTTATACCTTTTTTAATTTTTACAATATTGTTGCTTGTAAGTTTGCTTCTAAGCTGTTTTGCCAGCATTATCTTGCCAAGGTCTACCACAAAATAGGCTATTACCACTGCTGTAAAAAAAGTAATCATGCGGTGTGGGTTCATATCTAATTTAGGGCCCCAGGTAATAATAATACCGAGCCAGAAGGCCAATACCCCAATGTTTATAAAATTAAGCAGGAAACCCTTTGCAAACAGGCTAAAGTAATCTCTTTTTAAAATGTCTTTGGCAGCATTGCCCACCAATTGCTTTTTAGAGGCTCTGGTAACGCTTATAAGCGAAATAAACCCATATACTAACATAATGAGCCCGCCAAATATAAATAAGGCAGGCTCATCTTTTATTTTATTTAGCACCTGATAGCTGCTAAAATAGGCTATAAGTATAAAAACAACATCAGATGTTATAGCACCCAGATCAAAGGCTATAGCCGCTTTAAAGCCTTTAAGCACACTGGTTTCCAGCAGCACAAAAAAAACAGCGCCGGGCATAATGCTTAAAAAAAAACCTAACGGTATGGCACTTAAAATATCCTGTAACATTAACTAAAATTAATGTGGCAAGTTACCATTTATAATCTAATTTTAAAAAATTGTTAACCTTTAAGGTTAATGCTTCCACCGGCAAGCGTTTTTTGATTAACCTGCTTAGGGCTTCCGTAAATGTTTATGGTTCCTCCGGCTTTTGTGCGTGCATCAACAAAATCAGACGCATAAACAGACGCATCTCCACCGGCACTAATACTAACCGTTGTTTGCTCTGTAATCAGCTCCTTAGCTTTTAAACTACCGCCAGATAGTACACTGTTGTCGTGGTTGGTAGCCTTTCCGCTAAGCTGTAATGTACTGCCAGATGTAGCCTTAGACTTTAATTTTTTCACGTCAAGAATAAGCTTGATAATCGCTCCCTCTTTGCTGTAAGCTTCAAAAGATGTTGCTGTAAAAGTATCGGCCGATCCTACATAAGAACCCTCACTGGCTTCTACCTGGTCTATATTTTTGTAATAAACCACTGCTTCGATATTCTCTCCCTGTAATAGTTTAGAGAATTTCATTCGCACAGTAAGTTCATTATTTTTTGTCAATACCTCTACATCATTGGCCTTGGTTCCTTTAATAACTATCTTATTTTCTGTAGATTTTTCGAGTGTTACACTTATTTTGTCGAACACTCTTATAGTAGTAAAATCTCCAATATTTTTAGTTACCTGTGCCGATATAAACTGACTTATGCCTAAAAAGGCTAATAGAATTACTTTTTTCATGATTTGGTTTTATTTATGATTGTTTGATGATCTTAACTTTT
The DNA here is from genome assembly GCF_009826935.1 of Flavobacterium sp. Sd200. GTDB lineage: Bacteria > Bacteroidota > Bacteroidia > Flavobacteriales > Flavobacteriaceae > Flavobacterium. Next base: position 116,205 of record NZ_WUMN01000006.1, on the reverse strand, counting down.
AAAAAGACATAAAAACCATGCCATTTGTTACAGTACTACGCGTTCTTTCTTAAAAAAGTAAAGTCAAGCTGCTTTTTAACCAAGTCAGCATTTTTTACCTTTACAAATACTTCATCACCTAGCTGCAGCAGGTTTTTGCTAACCTCGCCTACCAGTGCATATTGTTTTTCATCAAAGGTGTAGTAGTCGTCCTTAATTTCGCGTATGCGGCACATACCTTCACATTTGTTAGATACGATCTCTACATAAATACCCCACTCTGTAACACCAGATATTACTCCAAGGAACTCTTCATCTTTATGATCGAGCATATACTTAACCTGCATGTATTTAATGCTGTCTCGCTCGGCATTGGCAGCAAGGGCTTCCATGGTAGAAGAATGAGAACACTGCTCCTCGTAAACATCCTTATCTGCAGATGTACCGCCATCAAGATAATGCTGTAACAACCTGTGCGCCATAACATCCGGATAACGGCGAATGGGCGATGTAAAATGCGAATAGTAATCAAAAGCAAGGCCATAGTGGCCAATATTGTCTGTACTATATTTGGCCTTGCTCATAGTACGTATGGCAAGAGTATCTACAAGGTTTTGCTCTTTTTTTCCCTGAACATCAGATAATAAGCTATTCAACGATTTAGATATATCTCCTTTAGACCTTAAATCTATTTTATAGCCAAACTTAGCAATAACCGTTTGCATATTGATTAGCTTATCCTGATCCGGCTCATCATGAATACGGTACACAAAGGTTTTTTCAGGTCTTTGCTTACCAATAAATTCGGCAACCTTTCGGTTAGCCAATAACATAAATTCTTCAATAAGGTGGTTGGCATCCTTAGCCACTTTAAAGTACACCCCTATCGGTTCTGCTTCTTCGTTAAGGTTAAATTTTACCTCCACCTTATCAAACGATATGGCTCCATTAGCCATACGTTTACGACGCAGTATCTTAGCCAGCTCATCTAACTTAAGGGTAGCAAACTGTATATCTTCACTAACCGTATATTCACTTCCGGTTAACGATATTTCCTTGGCTATTACATTACCTTTGGTTTCTATAATATGTTGGGCTTCCTCATAGGCAAAACGTTGATCACTATAAATAACAGTACGCCCAAACCATTGGTTTTTTACCTCTGCCTTTTCATTTATTTCAAATATGGCCGAAAAGGTATATTTTTCTTCATGCGGCCTGAGCGAACAGGCAAAGTTACTTAACACCTCCGGCAACATGGGCACTACCCTGTCTACCAGATAAACAGATGTAGCACGGTTGTAAGCCTCGGCATCAAGTATGGTTCCTTCCTTCAAATAATGCGATACATCTGCAATATGGATACCCACTTCATAATTACCGTTTTCCAGCTTTTGGAATGACAATGCATCGTCAAAATCCTTAGCATCCTTAGGATCTATGGTAAAGGTAAGTACCTTGCGCATATCCCTCCTTCGGGCTATTTCCTCCTCCTCTATTTCGGTATTCAGTTTTTGTGCAAATACCTCTACATTAATAGGAAAATCATAAGGCAAACCATATTCGGCAAGTATAGCATGTATCTCGGTGTTATGTTCGCCGGGTCTACCTAATACGCGAATCACTTCGCCAAAAGGACTATCAGCCTTGGCAGGCCAATCTTCCATTTTTACCAGTACTACATCGCCGTTCTCTGCGTTGCCAAGCTTATCTTTCGGTATAAAAATATCAGTGTACATTTTGGCATTAGCAGTACTAACAAAAGCAAAATTCTTTTGTATATCAATAACGCCAACAAATTCAGTTTTAAAACGCTCAATAATTTCTACCACTTCACCTTCGGGTCTTCTTCCCTTGCGACGGTTATAGATATATACCTTAACCTTATCTTTATCAAGCGCTTTGTTAAGGTTGTTGGTAGGTATAAATACATCCTCTTCCAGCTCCGGCGATACAAAGTAGGCCGTTTTCCTGCTGGTCATATCAATAGTTCCTTCAATATAATCTACCCTGTCAGAAAGCCTGTATTTACCCCTTTCTACCTCCTCTATCTTTTCTTTAGAGGCCAGATACTTAAGTTCTTTAATAATTTCGTTACGGCTTTGGGTGTCATTAAGTTCAAGTGCTGCTGCTATCTGCTTATAATTAAATGACTTATTAGGGTCTTTAGCGAGTATCTTATAAATTTTCTTAGAAAAGTCTTTTTCCTTTTTCTTAGACGGTTTTCCGTTTCTCTTACTCATATAATCTTTTAAATAATGCTGAAAATTACAAATAACTATTAGATTTATAACAGTAGTTAAAGAAATAATAACTTTTTACTGCTTAATTTTATAGTGCTATTCTTAATAAAAGCGGGCAAATGGAAAACTTTATAACGGCGGCGGTTTTTAGCTATCCTCACGAAATCACTATACTAAAACACCTGTTACAGCAGCAAGGCATTTCTTTTTATTTTGAGAACGAAACCATGGCAGGGGTTGTACCCTTTTACACACATGCCCTGGGCGGAATAAAACTTAAAGTTCACACTAACGATCTTGACACAGTACTACAAATACTACAAGAGCTTACAGCAAACAACCATTTAAAAATAGTTTAGACTACAATTGAACCCAACAGTTATTAACACTTATTAAAAATAAAAAAAGACTTTTTTAAAATTTAAATTTTTTATGATGTTTATTATTGCGTGTTGATAATGCCTAAAACTTTTTGAAATAAGCGTTGTTTTTAGAGTTATTGATAGTTATACAAATGTTTCAACAGTGTTAAGTAAATGTAAATTTTTAAAAATGAGATAGTTTGCTATTTTACCGAAAAGGTTATTAACAATGGTTAATTATTGGTTTTGCTATTTTAATGCTGATAACTTTACCTGTTAATTGTTGTTAATAATTATGGTTAAAGTGCTAATAACTCTCAAACAATTTTCAAAAAATAAATTTGGAAATTTCCTGTAAGATTTGCAGTATAAAAATTTGTTTACAGTTCTCAAAAATCTTTAATTTTTGGTTGTTTAGTTATTAACAAAGTTGTTCATTTTTTATTTGCTTTATTTTCAGATACTTTAAAAATTTACTAACAATATGCTTTTCGTATTGAATTTTTAGTATATTATAGAACCCATCTATTGCACTATATACATTATTATAACGTGCTTATTGCCGCTGTGCCAACTGTTTACTACCTTTGTATTGTAATAATAACAACACACATTAAAATGAAAATTTCTATAGGCAACGACCATGCCGGACCCGAGTATAAAAAAGCCGTTGTAAAATTTCTTGAAGGGAAAGGAATTGAGGTTATAAACCACGGTACCGATACTTTTGACAGTGTTGACTATGCCGATTTTGTACATCCTGTGGCAACCGATGTTGAAAACGGTACGGTAGATTTTGGTATCATTATTTGCGGTAGCGGCAACGGTGCTGCCATGACAGCAAACAAACACCAAAAAATTCGCGCAGCCCTGGCCTGGAATAAAGAAATTACCGCCCTGGCACGCCAGCACAACAACGCTAACATTCTTAGCATTCCGGCTCGCTATACTTCTATGGAGCAGGCTATAGAAATGGTAAATACGTTTTTAAATACAGAGTTTGAAGGTGGCCGCCACCAGACAAGGATAGATAAAATGCCTTGTATGTAATAAAAATCCACAATGCTATTGTTGGAATTTACATTAATTCCGTCAATGCATTGACTCAATTTAGCCAAATTCCGTCAGTAAGCTGACGGAATTTGTATTTTATATAGATAATTATTGTTGTAAGTGTCTTAATATAGCAGTACCTATCCTATCCGGACCACCCTGCGATGATGAATTTGTTAGTACCACTACACCCACCTTTTTATCTTTTAAGTAGCCTGTGTAGCTTGTAAAGCCTCCCGTGCCACCGTTGTGCCATATCAGGCTATCGCCTTTAACAGGGTATAAAAACCACCCCAGGCCAATGGCATCGCTCCCATCATTAAAAGTTTCTTTATGCGATAGTGCCATGGCAGGAGTTGCCTCAGCCATATTTGCTTTTAAGTACAGTACCATATCTGTAATGTTAGACCGTATTCCCCCTGCCGCGCTTGTTTGGGCAAGGTTCCAGTGTGGTGCTTCATCTCCGTCGGCATAGCCCGAGGCAAAATTAGTTTCGTGTTTGGCAGGCACAGTTACAAACGTACTGTTCATTTTTAACGGATTAGTTATATACGTTGCTAACAGCTGCTCATAGCTTTTACCATATATTTTCTCCAATATAATACCCAACACTGCCACGCCCGTATTGCTGTATTCCTGCTTTGTACCGGGAACCGATTCTAATTTTACCCTAGCCAGATAATTATAGTACATGGCTGCGGTGTAATGTTTGTAAGGGTCCTGTTCGTTGTAATCGGCAGTGGTAGTGTAATCATCCGTTAGCCTTGGCAACCCCGATGTATGGTTAGCTAAGTGTTTTATTAAAACAGGTTTACCATCAAGTTCCAACCCTTTACACTCTGCCGGAAGGTATTTGCGGATGTCATCATCCAACGACAGTTTTTTATCCAATACCGCCTGTGCCAGTAGTATGCCAGTAAAGGTTTTAGATATAGAGCCTATTTCAAAAATAGTAGTATTTGCAGGCATTGTACCTGAATTTTTTTTGGTTTCGCCGTAATGGTAGTAAAACGTGGCACCGTCTTTAACCACGGCTACAACAGCACCTACGTTGTTGAGGTCGTCAAAAAATTCTGTAACGGCTTTGTCTACTTCCTTATCTAAAGGCGTGGTTTTTTTATTATCGGTTGCAACGGGTGTGGTTCGCATTGCTTTAGCTACATACGGCCTAAGGGCAAGGCCCGAAATTTCTGCTTTGTCATTGCACGCCAGTAGCAGGCTCATAACACCATTTTCAAACGTGGTTTTATAGACCCTGAAACCGTCTTTACTCTCTATGTAATCGGTCGCGGTTATTTTGCCCAAAGCAGCCTGCGAACCTAAAAATCCGGTAAAGCTTTGCTGGGGTACCTGCGCTTTAAATTCAGCCGAAAGCAGGTTGTAAATACCCGTATAATCTCCTGAATTAAAACCTGTGGTTATTTTTTCAAGAACGGTTTTATAGGTTGTTGTATCCTGCGCTTTTGCAGATAGCACGGTTACCAATACTAAAAAGAGAGATATGTATTTTTTCATGGTGGTTATGGTTTAACCATTAGTAGCAGGAGTGGGGATTTTGTGACAAAAAAATCACGCTAAGGGGCGTGACTGGTTTGATTTTCTGTTAAGTGAGTTTCTTCCATTTCGAGCGCAGCGCAGCGTAGTCGAGAAATCTCACTTACTCCTTATCCTTAAATCTTTCCAGAAGTTCTTTGCTGGTTTTATACCTGCCGTTTTTAAAGTCTTCCTCTGATTTATCTATCCTGAGATTGAGTTCCGCAACGCTCATTGGTTCAAAATTATTCATAACAAGTTTTTTTCGTTGGCTGTTTATTTAAAAAACTATAATGCTCTTACAAAAGGGCAATGTATTTAGGGGGTTATATTTTTAGTTATCGTCAAAATTTAATCTTACTTGATTTTCAATTTCTTTAATATTCTTTGCTTTTTTAGTAGTATGTGTTTGAATGCCATCATAAACTTCTAAAACATCGTAAACCTTTGCTTCCCTAATTATTTCTTGCCCATCTTCATCTATTGTCAATATTATCTCTAATCTACATCTAATACTTGTACCATTTGAAAAGCTGTATAACTTGTTTAGTACTGCATTTTTGAACTCTGTATCAACCAAAGTAAAATTTATGTGTTTACCATCATAAATACCTTTCCATTTAATACTTCCTTGTTTTAATACGGGTGAGATTATTTCAATATTAGCATCATATATTGTTTTAGGTTCAAGATTTTCATTTTCTAAAATTTGATCTTTAAATTGTTTTCTTTCAATAATATGTTCTTTGGATATTGGAACATAATTTTCATCTAACTCAGTTGTAGAAATTTGACGTACCTTAGGTTCATTCTTTATATTTTTATAGTATCGTGATTTGAAAACTTTAACTTTGTGAACATCTGCTAGCAGAAAAATTATGCTATCAACTATTTGCTTTTTTTCTAATTCAGACAAAGAATCCTTCTCTAAGTCATTTTTTAATTTTAGAATATTTAATCGTTTTTCTTCTTTATTAAGTTCATCCAAATCAGAATCTTTATTTACATAGTCACTTACTACATTAATTAAAACTCCGGATAAAATTGCTCCAAAAAATATAATTATTTGAGATAATTTTCGCTTGGTTTTCTTCTTTTTGAAATATTTAATAATTTCTTTTATACCGCCTTCTTTTAATCCTTCGAATTCAAACTCCAATTCCAAATCTAATAGATTTGAAATCTCAGTAAAAAGTTTTAATAATTCAGCTTCTGATTTATTTTTGACAATGGCATTCATCGAATGACTCTTGTTTTCGAGATAATAATGTAATTCTAAAATATTCAACAACTAAAGGTTTAAGTTAAATTTTATTGAAGATACTAACTTACAAAAAGTTAACCTACAAAATTCCTCCCTCAAAAAATAATTTAATTCCTCCGATTAAATCTCCATATTTGCATCCCTTATTACACTACAATGACAAACCTACAATACATATCAGCGCAGGTAAACGCCCCGCAAAAAAGCATAGAAAATACGTTACAACTACTGGCCGAAGACTGCACCATACCCTTTATTTCCCGTTACCGAAAAGACATGACCGGCAACCTCGATGAGGTGGTTATAGAACAGATTGCAAAGCTGAACCAGGCTTTTGAGGCTATCGTAAAACGTAAGGAGGCCATAGTAAAAAGCATTGCCGAACAAAATGCCCTTACGCCGGAACTGAGCACTAAAATAAACGCCAGTTTCGACCTTACCGAGCTGGAAGATTTATACCTGCCGTTTAAAAAGAAAAAGAAAACCCGTGCCGATGCCGCCCGCGAAAAAGGGCTGGAACCGTTGGCCAAGATTATCATGGCACAGAATGCCGACGACATGGATTTTATTGCCGCCAAGTACCTTAACGACAGGGTGGCTAACGAAGACGAAGCCCTGCAGGGTGCCCGCGATATCATTGCTGAATGGATTAACGAGAACGTGTACATACGCAAGAGCCTGCGCCGCATTTTTGGCCGCAAAGCAGCCATTACCACAAAAGTCGCCAAAGATGCAGACCCGGAGAAAGTCAAAAAATTTGAGCAGTATTTAGACTGGTCAGAAAACGTAGCCAAGGCTCCCTCCCACCGCCTGCTTGCCATGCTTCGCGCTGAAAACGAGGGTGTCATAAAATTTAAGGTAGATATAGACGACAGCGACGAAGCCCTGCAGCTTATGGAGCAAAGCGTTATAAAGAACAAAAAAGAAACCGCCATCCAGCTCAAAAAGGCCATAGACGACAGCTACAAAAGGCTGCTTGCCCCTGCCCTTTCTAACGAGGTGTTGCAGGAAGCAAAGGCAAAGGCCGATGCTACCGCCATTCAGGTTTTTGCAGGCAATCTGGGTCAGCTGTTGCTTGCGCCGCCGCTTGGCGAAAAGCGCATACTTGCCATAGACCCCGGTTACCGCAGCGGCTGTAAAGTGGTGTGCCTGGACGAAAAAGGCGACCTGCTGTATAACGAAACCATATTCCCCCATGCGCCACAAAACGAGACGGCTATGGCCATTAAAAAAGTCCGTTCTATGGTAAATGCCTATAAAATTGATGCTATATCTATAGGCAACGGAACGGCAAGCCGCGAAACGGAATTCTTCATTAAAAAAATCGCGTTCGACAAGCCCGTACAGGTGTTTGTGGTAAGCGAGGCGGGTGCTTCGGTATACTCGGCATCAAAAATTGCGCGTGACGAATTCCCAAAATATGATGTAACGGTTAGGGGAGCGGTATCTATAGGGCGCAGGTTAAGCGACCCGCTTGCCGAGCTTGTAAAGATTGACCCAAAAGCCATAGGCGTAGGGCAGTACCAGCACGATGTAGACCAGTCGCAGCTTAAAGACGAGCTTGATACCGTGGTGATGCGCTGCGTAAATTCTGTGGGGGTAAATATCAATACCGCCAGTAAGTCGCTGTTAGGATACGTGTCCGGAATAGGGGAGAAGCTTGCCGAGAATATTGTAAATTATCGTAGCGAGAACGGCCCGTTTGAAGACCGTAAGCAGCTTAAAAAAGTGCCCAGGCTGGGTGAGAAGGCCTACCAGCAGGCAGCTGCTTTCGTGCGCATCCCTAATGCTAAAAACCCGTTAGATAACAGCGCGGTACACCCTGAAGCCTACTCTATTGTAGAAAAAATGGCTAAAGACCTGAAGCTTAAAACAGCCGACCTGATTGCCAATAAAGAAGCTATTGCAAAAGTTAATGTGGCCAGTTATGTAACGCCCGAAATCGGCCAGCTTGGCCTTACGGATATTTTAAAAGAACTGGTTAAACCGGGCTTAGACCCACGTAAAGCCGCCAAAGTTTTTGAGTTTGACCCTAACGTAAAATCAATAACCGATTTGCGCACCGGAATGGTACTGCCGGGTATTGTAAACAACATTACCAACTTTGGTTGCTTTGTAGACATAGGCATTAAAGAAAGCGGCCTGGTACACATTTCCCAGCTTAAAGAAGGCTTTGTAAGCGACGTAAACGAAGTGGTTAAACTGCACCAACACGTACAGGTAAAAGTGGTTGAGGTAGACGAATCCCGTAAACGCATACAGCTGACGATGATTCTTTAAGGGTTTATTTGTTTATGCGTGGATGCGGTTATTCGGTGATTTGTTTACTTGAAGAAAATGGAACGCGGATGACACGGATGCTTCGCAATCGCGGATTTTCACGGATTTTTTTAGACATTACCCGAGCGCAAGCGAACTGGCGAAGCAATTACACAAATTTTTATAATTTTTTCAGATGCCGTCATCGCGAGGCACGAAGCGATCTATAAAGAGATTCCTCAATTCCGCTGCGCTGCATTCGGAATGGAACAGCGGTTTTCCATTTCGACAATAGGAGAAATCTCCATATTCATTGTCTGGAACTTTTATTTATTACGTTTTTCATAGATACTTATCGCTATAGTAACGGTAACACATAATGATAGAAATATGAATATCCAGTTATCCATTTTTATCTTGTAAATAAGTAAAGTAAGTTTTAAAGTTTTCTGAATAATTAAGATGATATACTGCAATACTATAAATTGCTATCATTACTAGTAAGGGTATATGTCCCGGCCATGCTACGCTGAAAATAGAGATAGCAGATATAAAAATACTTAATGAAAAGAGTACTGTTATTACATTTACAGCCCATTTTTTCCCTTTAAATACAAAATACATCAATAAGATAGTTAGTCCAAAACGTATAATTTGCTGAACTAATTTTTTTGTATCTGTATGTTCTAAAAGAAGCTGATATGTTACAATAGTATATATTGAAATAAGGAGTACGCTGGCAAAAATCCTGATTGTAAAGTTTCTGCCAAGAATAACTTTGTGGTTCATATATATTAATTAAAAGATTAGTATATTCTGATTTATATCACACCGCCTCAAACAACTTACCCGGCAGCGGCCTTATAACCCCTTTAAGCTCCATAGTGAGGAGGAGTGATGACAGCCTGAAAACAGGCATTTCGCATTGCAGGGCAATAATGTCCAGCAGTTCTTTGCCATTTTTTAGCAGGTAGTCATATACCTTTTGCTCTTCCGGCTCAAGGGTAACAAACAGCTGCTTTTGCACGGGGGCATGTTTCTTTTCTTCCAGCTCCCAGTTCAGCATGTAAATAAGGTCGGCGGCGTTGGTAAGCAAGTTTGCACGCTGGCTTTTAATAAGGTTGTTGCAGCCCATGCTGTATTTATCGGTAATGCGGCCGGGCACGGCAAACACATCGCGGTTATAATCGTTGGCAAGGTTGGCAGTAATAAGCGACCCACCTTTTTCGGCACTTTCTACAATAATAGTTGCCTCGCTAATGCCTGCCACAATGCGGTTGCGCTTTACAAAATTTTCCCTGTCGGGGTTAGAGGTGCTCCAAAACTCGGTCATAAAACCACCGTTTTCTTCCATTTTCGCCACATACTTTTTATGCACTTTTGGGTACACCTGGTTAAGCCCGTGCGCCACCACACCAATGGTTTGCAGGTTGATGTCCATAGCCACCTGATGTGCGTAGATATCAACCCCATAGGCAAAACCGCTAATAATAACAGGGTTTAGCGGTGTAAGGTCTTCCAGCAGCTTCCTGATAAAATCGGCACCATAGGCGGTCATCTGGCGGGTGCCTACAATGCTTATTGTTTTGCGCCCGGCCATATTTATGTTGCCCGAACTGAACAAAACCACAGGCCCGTCTATGCAATGCTTTAACCGTTCCGGATAGTTGTTATCTAAAAAATACAGGGGTGTAATGCCCTGCTGGCGCACAAAGTTTACCTCGCTTTCGGCATGCTTAAAAACGTCTGTATTTTTAAGGTTATTGTAGAGTACTTCGCCCACGCCCTCAATGGCCAAAAGCTGCGATTTTTTTGCAGCAAAAACTGCCTGCGCGCTGCCAAGGTGGTTTATCAGCTTTTTGGCAACAATATCGCCCACACCTTCTATACGCATCAGCGCCAGTGTATTAAATAAATCAGTATCGGTCATCAAAAGTGTAAGTGGCGGTTAATTAATGGGTTAGTATTGTTAATAACATTTGTGGATAAAATTTTGAAATCGGTGCCTAATAGTTAAATTTGTTGTTATGATGATAGAGAAACACATATCGGCCTTATTATACCGTTACCAATGCGTTACCGTTCCTGGTTTTGGCGCTTTTTTAACCGAGATCCAGCCCTCATATCTTGATGCGGCATCGCACACCTTCTATCCTCCAAAAAAACTGGTTTCTTTTAATGCGAATGTAAAAAATAATGACGGGCTTTTAGCTAATCATATCGCATCGCAGGAAAAAATTTCCTACGCCGAAGCGGTGAATGCTATTGCAGCTACAACTGACATTTGGAAACACGCGCTAAACGGTGCCAATACCATTTATTTAAAAAACTTAGGCGAGATATTATTGAATGCAGAGGGCAACATGGTATTTACACCTGATGTTCCTGTAAACTATCTTACACAGTCTTTTGGGCTTAGTATGGTGGTATCTCCGGCGGTAAAGCGTGAGGTGTATAAAGCGGAGGTTGAAGCCCTTGAGGAAAAAGCCCCTATAATTTTTACACCCGAACGCAGGCGCAGTTACTCATACCTTAAATATGCCGCTATTTTTGTAGCAGCAATTGGGTTTGGATTAACAGGTTTTAAAACCTATAATGATAACAGGGTAGCACAGCAAACCCTTGCAGTACAACAAAAAGTGCAGCAACGGGTGCAACAGCAAATACAGGAGGCAACTTTTTTTATAGATAATCCGCTTCCGGCAGCAGTAACACTTCCGCTTAAGGAGGCTGTAAAAGAAAAATTATCTTATCATGTAGTGGCAGGTGCCTACCAAAGCGAGGCCAATGCACAAAAAGCGGTTGATCAGCTTACGGCAAAAGGCTACAAAGCGAGGAAATTACAAGCTAACAAATATGGTCTTTATCCTGTATTGTACGGCAGTTTTGCTAATCATACCGATGCAAAACAAAGCATGAGGGAAATACACAAGAACGGCGATAAAGAAGCCTGGATACTGGTTCAGGAATTATAATACAGAGTCCTCCTTTTAAGGGGGATTTTTTTTGCGATTAACTTATATCACAAAGATGTCCGGAGAAGCCATAGAGATTCGCAAAGTTAAATCCTGAATTTTACCTGTCTTTTGTTTCAGGGCAAAAGAAGAGTATCTTTGCAAAAAAAAACACATGACCGGAAAACACCCTGCCGACTCCGTTTGTATTATGACTGATATTGTTTTGCCTGGCGAAACTAACCCACTGAACAATCTTTTTGGAGGCGAGCTTCTTGCCCGTATGGATAGGGCTGCAAGTATTGCGGCGCGCCGCCACAGCGGGTATATTGTAGTTACGGCATCGGTAAATCACGTGGCGTTTAACAGGTCTATACCGTTGGGTAGTGTTGTTACTATAGAGGCAAAAGTTTCGCGCACGTTTAACTCAAGTATGGAAACGTTTATTGATGTATGGATCGAAGACCGTACATCGGGCGAACGAACCAAAGCCAATGAAGCAATCTATACCTTTGTAGCTGTAGACGAAGCAGGAAACCCTGTAAAAGTATTGCCGTTAATTCCGCAAACAGAACTCGAAATCCAACGCTATGAAGCCGCTTTGCGACGCAGGCAACTTAGTTTGGTACTGGCGGGTAAAATGAACCCACACGATGCTACAGAGCTTAAGGCACTCTTTGTATAAAGAGTACTTTTTTTAAAATCGATATACTGTTTACCCTTCTTCATAACAAGTAAAATAGTATTAATTTTTGGTAGGGTAAAAAGGCGAATGCCTGTTATACCGAAAAATTATTGCTATGAAAAAGAATTTATTTAATTTGGTTGTAGGGAGTTTCCTTACAGCCACAGGGGCTTTTGCCCAATGTCCAATACCCCGCGCTGACGAAATTCAGACACTTTGTTTTGGGGCTAAAGTAGGCGATATAGTTGCCTCTGCAGAAGAGGGAGCTACGCTAAACTACATGTTTATTGGATTTATTACCCAACCCGTAGAGCCGGAAGTAGATATTATTGACGGTGGCTGGTATGGCGTAACCCAAACCGTAAATGGCTGTACAAGCGGTATTGCCCATGTGCGTGTAAATCTTACTGAAACCCCTGCCGAAGCAGGTGGCACATCTCCACAACAATTTAGTGCTGGCGAAACTATTGCTAACCTCGAAATATCTGTTATTGACGGGTACGAAGTGCGTTGGTATGTTATGGATGGCAATTCTGAAATGATACGTATTACTAACAGGGAAGAAGCTTTAGTAGACGGCCAAACATATTATGTTACCCAATCTAACGGTTTTTGCGAGAGTCCTTTTCATGCCATTACTGTAAACCAAATAATGGGAACGGGCAACTCTGCATTCCGCAATTTTAAATTGTATCCTAATCCTGCTAATCAGCTAATTAACCTAAGTAACAGTGAGGCAATTACTCAGGTTACAATAACAAATGTTTTAGGGCAAAAGGTTTTAGGAAAGTCTGTAAACGCCAATAATGCTGAGGTAAATATTTCCGGACTTACTGCCGGAACCTATATCTTACAGGCCACTACTGCAACAGGAAGTACATCTTTAAAAGTAGTAAAACAGTAAATTAAAAATATTTTCGGTTCACTTTATATGGCTGCCTATGTTTGGGCAGCCATATTTTTTAAGAAAAATATAACAACCCGAAACAAGATTGTTATGATGCTGTAATTTCAATCAATAGGCTGATATGGTGAATATTTTATTGTTAAATTTATTGAACATCAAATAGTTTTCATCAATAAAGTTAAATCACCAAATTATTAGCGTATGAAAATAAAACTACACAAATTGTTTATTGGGGGGCTTTTTATTTGCGGTTGGGCAGCAACAGCACAAACAAATCAAATTCTTACCGTATCATCAGGTTTTAATGCTGATGTAATTGCCGATGGAACCGGGGCGGCATCATCTTCCAGCACCATTGGTGTTGATAATGCCAATTATGCCTTTATGACCACGGATTACAGGTCTACCCCAAACTCATCTACCTATTCCAATGCTATTCCTGCAAGCGGATTGGTCACAGCATCAGCAAACAGTGCCATACGGTTTCAGTTTGCACCTTTTAATGAAAATAACTCGCTGAGGTTGCAGGAAACTAATGATACAGGTACACTCACTTTCAGTAACCCTATAATGGCAGTCAGAGTGTATGTAATGGCTACCGGGGGCAGCGGCCAGGTGACTACCACAAGCGTTGTAAATTTTGACGATGGTACTACACAAACCGCAACCGGTACCGTTGTGCCCGATTGGTATTACAGTACTTCATTGCCTGTTGTAATATCGGGTATGGGGCGTGTAAGTCGCAACGATAACGGCATTCAGAACGATGTTAGCAATCCAAGGATCTACATGTACACTATAAACATAACTACTGCCAACCAGTCTAAAAGGGTTAGCAGTATACAGTTTACCAAAACTTCTACAGCAGAAGGTGTGCTTAATGTATTTGGGGTATCGGCGGCTGCCGTGCCATGTGTAACCCCTGCTGCTCCAACATCCGAGGCTCAGTCATATTGCGGAGTAACCACTGTATCGCAGTTAACGGCAGCAGGAACTGTTACTAACGGAACATTTAGGTGGTATACAGCATTGACAGGAGGAACAGCACTTGCTCCAACAGCCGAGGTAGCATCCGGCACTTATTATGTGGCACAGGTAGACGGTGTTTGTGAGAGCACAAGAACTGCGGCAGACGTTATTGTAAATATTACACCACAACCTGAAGGTCCTACGGAACAATATGTTTGTCCTAACTCTACCCTCAGCGACCTTATTGGAACAGGGGTAGAAGGAGGAACGGTGACATGGACGTATAACGATCAGGAAATACCATTAGGCGTGCCAATAGATTCGGGGCTTTATGTGGTTACCCAAACCATTGGTACTTGTACAAGTATTCCTAAAGAAGTTACGGTAACAGTGGGTGTTCCAAGGGCTCCGGAAGCAGAAGCCGAACAAACATTATGTTCTGGTTCCTTAGTAGGAGATATTATTGCACAAACGGTTAGCGGTTCTACGGTTAACTGGTCTTTTATAGGTTTTATTACGCAGCCTGTTGAATTGACAGATAATCTTAACAGTGGGCTTTACAGTGTAAGACAATCTTTAAATGGCTGTACCAGTAACCCAACTTATGTAAGGATTACCCTGGTAGATGCACCGACTGAACCGGGAGGCGATGCTTTGCAGAGTTTTTATGTAGGCGAAACGGTTTCTACTCTTGATATTGATGTTGAATATAATGCTACTGTTAGCTGGTTTATATTGAATGACGCAGGAGTGTATGAGCCGATACCTGAGGATACTTTTTTAGAGCATGAGCATACCTATTATGTTGGGCAAAGTTTTATAGACGGATGTCTGAGCCCACTACATGCTATTACTGCTACAAATGCTATGGGCAGAGATAACAATTTATTAAAATCTACAAAGGTTTATCCTAATCCAGTTACAGATGTAGTTACGGTTAACAGCAGTACAGTTATTTCTAAAATAACGATAATAAATATGCTGGGTCAAAAAGTTATGAGCCAATTGGCAAACGCATCTGATGTAACGTTAAACGTAGCGCATCTGCCAAATGGAAGCTATATTTTACAGGCTTATACACAACATGGAGTAGCATCTGTAAAAGTTATTAAACAATAATAATTTCTACCATTATGTAAAAACGGCTGTCTTAATAAGACAGCCGTTTTTTATGGTTTTTATTTTGTTATCCAGGTAGACGGATTTAAATAGGTAGTGTTTTGCAGCACAAGGAATTTTATAACAGAGTTGCCTGTTGTTGGGTTAGCCGCTGCTGTGCCTATAGATTGCTTTAAAGACACTTTATCGCCAGAACTGACATTTACCGTGGCAAGGTTATAATAAACCGTTATAAAGTCACCATGCTGTAAATAAACAATTTTATTGCGTGTGCCTTGTATTACCTGTACACTCATTACCTCACCACCAAAAACTGCTCTTACGTTAGTGCCCGGCTCTGTAGTAATATCTACACCGCTGTTATGAATTTCAAGGTTTTTCATAACAGGGTGGGGCTGTGTGCCATATCCGGTAGAAATATATCCTTTTTCAACAGGCCAAGGCAATCTTCCCTTATTGGCTTTAAAGTTGTCAGATACTATCTTGCCCTCTTTTGTAAGCGTAATTTTTGTTGTAGAAGCTTTTGCCGCTGCTGCCGTTGTTGCCTTAGACTCGCTCGCTTTTTTGGCCGTTTTTTTGTTGGCTGCCGCAATGGCTGCACGTATCATTGCATCTATTTTGCGTTGTATTTCGCGCGATTCTTTTTTCTTGCGGGTAATATCGGCGGCTAACTTTTTCTTATCTTTTTGAATACTTCTAACCAGGTCTTCCTGTTCTCTTTTTTCTTTTTCAAGAACATCTTTGGCATTGTCTATCTCTGTAAGCAGGCGCACTTTTTCCTGTTTTTGCACAGTAAGCTTTTTGAGCAGTGTGTCAAGCTCGGCCATTTTGCTCTTAATTTCATCGCCCTGTATTTTCCTGAAGCTTGCATACTGCTTCATATACTGCAGCCTCTTGTAAGCCTGCAAAAAGCCCTGAGACGATAAAAGGAACATAATGCGGCTTTGGTCGCTGCGGGTTTTGTAGGCACGCACCAGCATGTTGGCATAATCTTCTTTAAGCACTTTTAATTCGGCCTTGAGCTTATTAGTCTTTACCTGATTAACATATATTTCATCATTAATCAAAAGAGCCTGCTTGTTGGTAGTATACAGTAGCCTTTCATTGAGCTTTATTTTAGCCCTGCCGTCTTCAATTTTAGCCAATACCGATTTTTCCTTAGAGCTCTCATCCTTAATACGGTTGTTAAGCTCTAAAATTTCTTTTTGTATCTGGGCTTTGCGGTCTTCCAGTTTTTTTTGCTCGGCACCTCCCTGTGCCTTTGCTATAAAACCGGTAGCAATAAGTAAAATAGTAAGGAAAAATCTGGTCATGTTTTTTTATATATTTTACTCTATAAAGATCTGTTCAAAACCTTCGGGCACTTCATAAGGAAAAGTTAATTTTTCGTCGAACTTAACCGAAGTATATTCTATGTTAATGTTTACTGTATCTTTTTGTTCGGCTACTATTTTTATGGCCGATGGCAGTATGGCCTGTTGGTATTCGTTGTGCGAAGGATACTGCACATCGAGGCTTCGGGCTTGTGCACCACCCTGTGTAATAAGTTGTTTTTTAAGGAGGTAGTTGGCTCCTTCAAACAAATATTCTTTAATTGTACTGCCGCTTTCTTTGCCGGTAAGTTTATATTTTCCGTCCTGTAAAGACGCTTTGTAAACTCCTTTGCTAAGGTCGTCTAAAGCCTCGCCCACAAGCATGTTCTCTACTTTTTTATAGTCAAGGTCAGTGCCCAGCCATCGGCTCAAAACAGCATAATCGCCTTTAAAATAAGTACTGTTCAGTTTTTCGTAATAGCTAACTTCTTTAGGGGTAATAAGGGCTTTTGCCATAGTAATGCCAAGAAAACGGATACTAACCAGTATGGCTTCATCTTTTTTAATGCGAATCTCGGCCGTTACATTTTGCGTCGTATTCTTATCCTGATAGCGCGCATTAGATTTTATAAGCAGCGTTTCAAATTTACGTGCCGTTTTATAATGTCCTTCTACGATTTCTGTAACCTGCTTAGAGCCTTCTGCTGCCTGCTCTGCAACAACAGCCTGTTTGCTTTTGCACGAGGCCAGCAACGTTAGGGTTAGCAGCAGTGTTATGGTTTTCTTCATTTATCGTTTTATTGTTTTTGCAAGCTTGTCTGCCTTTGCAAGGTAGGTTTCTTTCTTTTTAGTATCGCCCAGGCCGCCATAGGCTTCGCCCAGTTGTTTGTTTAAGGCTGCTTCGAGTTCCGGGTCTTCCACCACAAAATCGAGGCCGTCAGTAAGCCAGTCTTTAGCTTTGGCAAACTGTTTTTGCCTGTTGGCTCCCAATCCGGCATAATAATACAATCGTGCATGGGTAGGGTAGGAGTCAATATATTCAGACGCTTTTTGAAGGAGTATGTCGTTTTGGGCACTTTCGGCATAGCTGTACAGCAACAGTTCTATAGCTTCTATATCATCGGGTGTTCCAATAAGGCTTTTAGCAAAATAGTTCGCAGCCTCAGTAAATTTCTTTTTGTTAAAATAAAACTTGCCTACTTCTTTAACTGCATTTACATTTTTGTCATCCTCAAAATAGGTCAAAGCTTTATCAAGGTTTGCCGTATATTTGGGGTTATTGCTGGCATAGATAAGAAATTCGTTTAGCACACGGTGTTTAATTTTTTGATCTATTTTTGGGCTTTGCAATATGCGGAACATAGACTCAGAAGCCTTATCGCCCTCATTTTTGTTTATATGAAATTTAAACAGCCCCACCTGTGCCCAGTCTGAACCAGGGATCTCTTTTTCAAGCCTTTTGGCAACTTCTTCTGCCTTTGCCTCTTGGTTACTTTCGCTGTACAGGTAAATCAGGTCCAGATAGTTAGACTCTTCTTTTGGGTTTTTGCGTATAGCTTCTTCCAACTGGTCTTTTTGCGGTTTGGCATATTTCCCGGTGTTAAGTATTTGGGCTTTATACATTTTTCTTTTTTCAGATACGCCAACGGTTTCTTCCATTTCGTTTATAAGCGCCAAAGCTTTGTCATGCTGTTTGGTGTACATGTAAAGCGATACCAAATCTTCCTGATAGTATTCTTTTTGCCACTCCATGAGCTTTTGTACTACTTCTATAGACTTGTTGTAGTCTTTATTCTCATAATACACATCATACAGTCCCTGCCAGTACCAACGGTTTTTAGGGTCGAGCTGTGTGGCCTTTAAGAAAGCATTCTCTGCCTCGGGCATATTGCGCAGGGCAAGAAAATTTTTACCCAATTCATGATATATAACCGGATTGTTGGCATCTTTAATAAGGCACTTTTGAAGTGCCTGAACGGCCTTATCATAGTTTTCAATTCCTTTTTGTTTAAGAGCCTCATAAAAATTGTCTTCAAATTCGCTGTTGGCCAGTGCAATTTCTTCGGGTTCCTGTTGTGCAAAAACGGCTAAAGGGGCTGTTAATGCCCCTGTTAGTATAATGCCGCTAAAAAGAATTTTAAACTTCATGCGTATGTTATTCTAAAACCGAATAATCGCCAATGCTTACGGCTGTAAATTTGCCGTTAAACACAGCATGGTTGCCTATCATGGCGTTATCCAGGTTTGCGTTTACAATGGTTGTGTGCGTTTGCACCAAACTGTTTTTTATAGTGCTGTCCTGTACGGTGGTATTATTGCCTAACGATACATTTGGACCTACAGTGCTGTTTACCAATTTAACACCCTCGCCAATAAAACATGGCTGTATTACAGTACTGTTCTCTAAAACTGCCGACGGAGATACCAGATTTTGACCATCCTGGTGTAAAAAGTTCAGCATGCGCGAGTTGGTGTCTACCGTAACATTCTTATTACCACAGTCCATCCAGTGGTCTACTTTACCAGGCACAAATTTCATGCCTTTTTGTTTCATGTTCTCAAGCGCATCAGTTAGCTGATACTCACCGCCTTTTGTAATGTTGTTGTCCAGAAGGTATTGCAGCTCCCCGCGTAGTGTTTCGCCACTTTTAAAATAATAGATGCCTATAATGGCAAGGTCGGTTACAAATTCTTTAGGCTTTTCAACAAAATCGGTTATTTCGTTCCTGTCATTCAGCTTAACCACACCAAAAGCACTCGGGTCGTCTACCTGCTGCACCCATATAACACTGTCGGCTGTAGTATCTAACGTAAAATCAGCACGGAATAGTGTATCGGCATACGCCACAACTACAGGGCCACTCATACTTTCTTTAGCGCTCATAATGGCGTGTGCAGTACCCAAAGGCTGCTCCTGATAGTATATAGAACCTTTGGCGCCCAGTTTTTCGGCAATTGCCACAAGCTCATCGGCTACTTTATCTCCAAAATCTTTATGAATAATAAAGGCAATTTCTTCAATGTCTTTGTTTAAAACGTTGGCAATATCTTCTACAAGGCGGTGCACTATAGGTTTGCCGGCAATAGGTATAAGTGGTTTAGGTACTGTTAATGTGTGTGGGCGAAGGCGTGAACCCCTGCCTGCCATAGGAACTATTATTTTCATTCAGTCGTATTCTTGTTTGTTGTATTTAATTACTTAACCCCTGTGCTGCCAAAGCCGCCTTCGCCACGAACGGTTTCTGTAAGCACATCGGCTTCAAGCCATTCGGCACGCTCGTGTTTGGCAATAACAAGCTGTGCAATGCGCTCGCCGTTCTCGACAATAAATGGCTCGTTAGATAAATTTACCAGGATCACTCCAATCTCTCCACGATAGTCAGCATCTACAGTGCCCGGGCTGTTTAGAACCGTAACGCCTTTTTTAGCTGCAAGGCCGCTCCTTGGGCGCACCTGTGCTTCATAGCCTATTGGCAGCTCTATAAACAGTCCTGTTTTTATTATGGCCCTGCCCAATGGGGCAAGCTCTACAGGTTCTGTCAAGTTAGCCCTCAAATCCATGCCTGCGCTGGCTATGGTTTCATAGTTAGGCAATGCATGCTGCGATCTGTTTATTATTTTAACGGTCATGGTATTATACTAAGATATTATTTTTTTATGAATTTAAGCAGCGAATCTTTTTCCAGTTTGTAAACAAGCCATATATAGCCTGCAAACGCAGCAATACCAAAAATATAGGTGCTGCGAAGTATAGGTATGTAAAAAGACATACAGGCAAGTAGTATGGCCACGCCTGTGTAAAACGTCATGCGGCGCACATTGTAGGGTATAGGATAGTATTTTGCTCCAAGTTTGTAAGATACAACCATCATGGTGCCATAGGCCATTACAGACCCTATAGCCGACCCCATGTAGCTCCAAATAGGTATAAGCGCTATGTTGAACACTAATGTAACAACTGCTCCAAGCAATGATATGTAGGCCCCCATTTTTGTTTGGTCGCTCAGTTTATACCATACTGACAGGTTGGTATATATGCCAAGGAAAAAGCTGCCAAGTATTACAAATGGAACCACATCCATGGCTTCCCAAAAGGCTTTATCGCGGAGAAGTATCCATTTAAAAACATCGGCAAAGGCCACAACTCCTAAAAAGATAACCGAACCAAATATTACAAAATAGCGTGTTACGGTGGCGTAGGTTTGCTTTGCATTATCGTTGCCTGCCTGGCTAAAGAAAAACGGCTCTATGCCCAGCCTGTAGGCAGTTGTAAACAATGTCATGAACAAGGTGAGCCTGTAGCATGCCGAATAGGTACCAATTTCAGATTCGGGCACGTTCATGTATTGCATTAACGGTCTGGAAAAACTTTCGTTTATGGCATAAGCAATACCTGCCACCATTACCGGTAACGAATAGTGCATCATTCTTTTCCATAATTCGCGATTAAAGTGCCATGAAAGGCGCAGGTAGTGGGGTGCAAGTGCCAGCAGTGTGGCAAAACTTGCCAAAACATTGGCTATAAAAACATAGCCTACTTCAAAATCCGGTGTGTAGATGGTTGCAAAAAAGCTGTCGGGATCCTGAGCCATTTTTGGCAGCCAAAGCAAAAAGAATACATTGAGCAGCAGGTTAAAAACTACATTGCCAACTTTTATAAAGGCATAAAATATGGGCCTCCCCTGTGCGCGTAAAAGGCTAAAAGGAATAATAACCAATGCATCGAGCACCAATACCCAAATGGTGTAAGTAATATATTCGGGTTCTATACCAAGAACTGCAGCTAAATAATTCCTGCCCAAAAGTGCCAGGGATAAAAAAATAACCGATGACCAAATTAAAGATATGGTGCTGGTACTGATTACCTGTTTTTTGTCTTCTGAGTTATAAAACCTAAAAAAAGCAGTTTCCATTCCATAAGCCAGCAGTACATTAAAAAAAATGATCCATGAAAATATAATGGACACTTTTCCATACTGGTCAAGATCCATAACTCCCGGGCTTGTGTACAGCGGTGTAAGCAAAAAGCTAAACATGCGCGGCACTACGGTAGCTATGCCATATATGGCGGTTTGTTTAAACAGGTTTTTGTACAGGCTCAAAGCTTGGCTTTATATTTTATAAGCAAAAGTAGGCATATTTTGCACGAATTAAAAAATGGCTGGCTATATTATCAATTTGTTAGGTTTAAACGTAAGTTGGATGAGGTTATTTTATATTTGCACCACCAATATAACCAAATGAAAAGACTTTTTATTCTTATTAGTGCGCTGCCTCTACTGGCTTTTGCACAAAATTATCCTGTCACCAAAAAAACTCCGCAAACCATTACAAGGCATGGCATTACGTTTACAGACGATTATACCTGGCTCGAAAACATGCGCAGCCCTGAAACAGAAAATTGGGTACATGCACAAAACGATTTGACTGATAAGCATTTAGGCGGGCTGATGTCTAAAATATATCCGCTGCCAACACTTGTAAAATACGACAATCAAACCGATTTTAATATACCTAACAAAAACCGTAAGTATTTCTATTCGCTTGTGCGATATACAGATGATGCATTGCAAACCGCATCTTTGGCTTATAAGAAAAAGCTCGACGGTGCTTTTATTGCATTGGTTAACCCCAACTTTTTTTACAGTGGTAAAACAGTAAATATTATAGATTATGAACCATCTGTAAATTCTAAAACGCTGGCTTATAAACTTATGATTAATGGCAGTGACCAGCACGAAATTCGTTTTGTTACTGTAGATGGCGGTAAAAAGCTGCCTGAAGTGATTAAGAATGCAAAATTTGGTGGTATGGCCTGGAAAGCAGACGAAGGTGTTTTCTACAATAAGAATATAAATACCTCTCAGTTTGCTGTCGATTCTACATTTCAGGTGTATTATCATAAAGTGGGGACTGATGTTACCACAGATAAGATGGTTTTTGATGCATCTGATGCTAAGGGTCAGACCCATTATTTTACATCGGCCGATGGTACACGCTTATTCCTTACGGTTGCTAACAAAAGAGAATCAGAAGTTGATGTATATTATGCCGATCTTACTAAAGATAATTTTGAGCTTAAAAAGTTTATAGATAAATCACCACCTGATTTTGATCTGTCGGGCTACACCAATGGACGTATTTATTATTCTTCCAAAGAATCTAACTGGGGAGATGTGAGAAGTTTTGACCCCGATAGTCCTGCTGAGAAGAAAGTAGTGATACCGCAATATCAAAATCAACTGCTTATACATGCCTACTTTTTTGAAAACCGAATTTTGTGCAAGTATAAAAATCTTGACGGCAGCTACCTAATGCTTTTTGACTATAATGGGAAGTTTATAAAAAAGATACAAACGCCCAAAGCAATGGACATTGATGTAGCCGGAAGTGATTATTATGATAAGGATATTTTCTTTTACCTCTCGTCTTACACCATACCGCCAATATTGTTTACGCTTAACTTAGAAACCGGAGCCAACGATCGTTTTGTAAGCAAAACATTTACTAAGACCACAGCGCCATTTCCGGTAGACTATTTTGAGAGCAAGAGCACAACCTATACCAGCCGCGATGGTGTACAGGTACCCATTACCATTGTTTACAAAAAAGGAACTGTTTTAAACGGCAACAACCCAACGCTATTGGAAGCTTATGGTGGCTTTGGGGTTGTTAACCTTCCAGGTTATGATAATGGACTGATTTACTTTTTAAACAACGGCGGTGTATATGCCTACGCTGAGGTTAGGGGTGGAGGCGACAAGGGCCGTGACTGGCACAGACAGGGAAGGCGTTTAAAAAAGATAAATACCCTGAATGATTTTATAGATGCTGCACAGTATTTAATTGCACAGGGTTATACATCTCCGGCCAGGCTTGCCATAACGGGCGGCTCTCAGGGAGGACTGCTTGTAGGATCTGCATTGGTACAGCATCCTGAGTTGTTTAAGGTGGCTATACCAAAGGTCGGCGTATATGATATGGCTAAATTTCATGATTATACTATTGGTCGTTTTCATTTTGACGAGTACGGCAACCCTGAAGATGCTAAAGAATTTGCTGCCATGATGGAGTATTCGCCATATCACAATATAAAAGATAATGTAAATTACCCAACAACACTTATTATCACATCTGATAACGACGATAGGGTTCCTCCTGTGCATTCATTTAAGTTTGCGGCAAAGCTTCAAAACAGGGCCGCGCAAACTAATCCGGTGTATTTAAAAACCCGGTCAAACTCCGGGCACTATGGCGTTACCACCAACCGCGAAGACAAACTTAAAGAAGAATCTGATTTTTATGCATTCCTGCTATACCACATAAACCGTTAAAAATACAAAACCCCTTGCCAGTAAATAGTAAGGGGTTTTTAGTTTGTTTGTGGGGTTTTATTAAGCACTTAGGGCTATTTGCGGGTATATTTCTTTTAAGATCTTTCTGAATTTAAGTATCGAGCTTTCGTTATCAGAAACTATTTTGTAGCGGTTACCGCTTTCATACGCGGTTCTTTCAAAATTAAGATTGTTCCTTTTTAGAATGCGCTCAAGAAGATCGTGGTCTATTACATGTTTGTACAATGTCCTGAAAATAGTGATATGCATAGTCTCAATTTTTTAGGGTTAGAAATCTTTTACTGTTTTCTCTGTACTAAAATTAGCGAAGTTTTTTTTTGTGAAGATATCCCTTAATAAAATTTTAGCACACATTACAGAGATTTAATATTGCAGCAATATTGTAATAATCTGATGCGGAGTTTGGTAGGATTTATAATATTACAATCAACATTTCCACCTAAAAATCAAAAAAGGCCACCTTTTCAGGCAGCCTCTTCAACTATGTTTGTTTTGCAATATTTTGTTTATCCTGCAAGGGCATTAGCACCACCTACAATTTCAAGTATCTCACCTGTAATGGCAGCCTGACGGGCTTTGTTGTAAGTAAGTTTAAGCTGGTTTCTAAGCTCGGTAGCATTATCGGTAGCTTTGTGCATAGCCGTCATACGCGCGCCGTGCTCAGATGCAAAAGAATCACGCACCGCTTTATACAACTGTGTTTTTAAAGACAGTGGTATAAGGCTAAGAACAATTTCTTCTTTACCCGGCTCAAAAATATAATCAGTAGCAACAGTGCTTTCTTTGCTGGCTTCAACAGGCTTTAAAGGTAAAAACTGTTCTGTAAGCACAACCTGGGTAGCCGCATTTTTAAAGTGGTTGTACACCAGCTCTATCTTGTCATACTCTCCTGCTGCAAACTTATCCATAAGCGTTTGTGCAATTGCCGCAACATTTTCAAACGTAAGGGCATCAAACAGGCTGCTTTTATTATCGGTAACATTGGCTATTTTTTTCAGCACGTCGTTACCTTTTTTGCCAATGGCAAGCACATCTACCTGTTTTCCGGCATAGCTTTCCTGTAAAGCTTTAACCTGCTTAATTACGTTAGAGTTAAACGCACCGCACAAACCCCTGTTAGAAGTTATGGCTACGATAAGCACTTTGTTTACCGGGCGTTGCTCGGCAAAAGCACCTCCGGTGTCACCGTCAAGGGTAGCACTAAGGTTTTGTAATAACTCGGTAAGCTTTTCAGAATAAGGGCGCATAGCCGTAATGGCATCCTGTGCCTTTTTAAGCTTTGCAGCCGAAACCATTTTCATCGCACTTGTAATTTGCATTGTCGATGAAACAGAAACGATCCTGCTACGTATTTCCTTTAAGTTTGCCATTTTATAATTTAGTATTGAGTAGTGAGAATTTAGTATTGAGAGCCACCTCTCATAACACCCCTCGTATAGTATTAAGTATTAAGATGTGAGGATCAAGATTTTTAATCTCACATCTCAATACTAAAATCTAATATCTAAAAATTAATATTTAGAAGAAACCTCTACTGCTGCTTTTTCAAGCACATCGGTAATTTCATCTGTAAATTTACCGGCTTTAAGAGCTAGTAAAGTATCTTTATGAGTAGCTTTAAGATACTCAATATAGTCTTTTTCAAACTCTTTTACCTTGTTTACAGGCACTTTTCTAAGTAGGTTTTTAGAACCTGCATAGATAATAGCTACCTGGTCTTCTACAGTATAAGGATCGTTAACCGCCTGTTTAAGTATCTCTACGTTACGACGGCCTTTTTCGATAACGCTTAGTGTAGCGGCATCAAGGTCTGATCCGAATTTAGAGAAAGCCTCAAGCTCGCGGAACTGTGCCTGGTCAAGCTTAAGCGTACCGGCAACTTTTTTCATCGATTTAATTTGTGCATTACCACCCACACGTGATACAGAGATACCTACGTTGATAGCCGGACGTACACCTGAGTTGAATAGGTCAGACTCAAGGAATATCTGTCCGTCAGTAATCGAAATTACGTTTGTAGGGATGTATGCAGAAACGTCTCCGGCCTGAGTTTCGATAATAGGAAGGGCTGTTAACGAACCACCACCTTTAACGATTGGTTTAAGCGACTCAGGAAGGTCGTTCATGTTTTTAGCAATACTGTCATCAGCAATTACTTTAGCGGCACGCTCTAACAACCTTGAGTGAAGGAAGAAAACGTCTCCAGGGTAAGCCTCACGTCCCGGTGGCCTTTTAAGTAGAAGCGATACCTCACGGTATGCAACAGCTTGCTTAGAAAGGTCATCATAGATGATAAGCGCCGGACGGCCTGTATCACGGAAATACTCGCCAATTGCAGCACCTGCAAACGGAGCATACACCTGCATTGGAGCTGGGTCTGATGCATTTGCAGCAACAATGATAGTATAGGCCATTGCTCCTTTTTCTTCAAGGGTTTTGGCAATACCTGCAACAGTAGAAGCTTTTTGCCCTACAGCCACATATATACAGTATACCGGTTTACCGGCATCATAGAATTCTTTTTGGTTCAGGATGGTATCGATACATACTGTAGTTTTACCAGTCTGACGGTCGCCAATAACAAGCTCACGCTGGCCACGGCCTACCGGTATCATGGCATCGATAGCTTTAATACCTGTTTGCATAGGCTCAGTAACCGGTTGACGGAAAATTACACCCGGAGCTTTACGCTCAAGTGGCATTTCATAAAGGTCGCCGCCAATAGGTCCTTTACCGTCTATAGGAGCACCAAGAGTGTTAACCACACGGCCAACAATTTCTTCGCCCACTTTAAGTGATGCAATGCGCTGTGTTCTTTTTACGGTAGATCCTTCCCTAACCCCTGTAGATGGGCCCAGCAATACCACGCCCACATTGTCTTCTTCAAGGTTTAGTACAATACCTTCCAGTCCGCTTTCAAACTGTACCAACTCGCCATATTGCGCGTTAGATAACCCGTAAACACGGGCAATACCGTCACCTACGTTAAGAACCGTACCTACCTCTTCAAGAGTAGCACCCGATTCGAAACCCGATAATTGTTTCTTTAATATTGCTGATATCTCAGCAGCGTTGATCTCCGCCATAGTTAGTTATAATTTAAACACTTATGTGTGGTAAATACTAATTACTTAATTCTCTTTTTAATGTATTAAGGCTGTTAGCAACAGATGCGTTGTACTGTTTGTCTCCAACCCTTATTATAAACCCGCCAATAATAGATGGGTCTACAATGTTTTTCAGCGTAATTTTTTTATCGCTGAATTCTTTTATTTTGGCAAGCACTTTAGCCTCCAGCTCCGGTGTAATTTCAAAAGCGGTAGTAACTACAGCTTCTTCTATACCGTTGGCAGCATCGTGCAAAAGCAGGTACTGCTCTGCAATGGCTTGTAAAATGGCAAACCTTTTGTTTTCAAGCAACAGTTTAAAAAGCCCCTGAGTAGTAGCCTGTGCGTTGCTGAATATTTCTTTAAGTGCATTTTCTTTAACTTCGCCTTTAATGGTTGGGCTGTTTATAAAGTCGTGCAGCTCTGTATTATTTTTTAACGTAGATGCAATAAGCTCCATGTCCTGGCCTACCTGCTCTGCAATGCCTGCAGGCTGTGCCGTTTCTAATAGTGCTTTAGCATATCTTGATGCAGCTCTTGTACCTGTCATTACTAATGGATTAGTTTAATTTAACGTCGGCAAGCATTTTTTCAACAAGGTTGTTTTGTGCCTCTTTGTTAGCAAGTTCTGCTTTTAAAAGTTTCTCTGCAATTTCTACAGACAGGGCAGTAACCTGGCTTTTAAGCTCAGCAACGGCAATGCTTTTTTCGCTTGCAATAGTAGCTTTTGCAGCTTCTATAAGCTTGTCACCCTGTAGCTGTGCTTCAGTTTTAGCTTCTGCAATAATATTTTCTTTTATTTCGCGCGCTTCTTTCATCATAGCATCCCTTTCGGCACGGGCCTCTTTAAGGATAACTTCATTTTGCGCTTTTAGGGTTTGCATTTCCTGGCGTGCAAGTTCGGCAGCGGCAATAGCGTTAGCAATGCCTTCTTCGCGTGCAGAAAGTGACTCAAGTATTGGTTTCCATGCAAATTTTGCAAGAAGGATAATAAGTATTACTAATATAATGGCTTGCCAAAAGAACAAACCGAAAGAAAAATCATTAATTAACTTATCCATTATTTTATATTTAGACTGTTTGTTGTTTTAAATTTAAAAACAACATCTGCAACCAACCGTTGCAGATGTATGTTTTATTAATTATGCACCAAGGATAAGGGCACCAAAAGCAAGACCCTCAAGAAGTGCACCGATGATGATCATTGCAGTTTGGATTTTACCTGCAGCCTCTGGCTGACGGGCAATAGCGTCCATTGCAGAACCACCGATTTTACCTAGACCTACACCGGCTCCGATTACAATAAGACCGGCACCAACTAAATTTGGAATTGTCATGATATATAAATAATTAAATTAAAATTCTAATACAATAAAACCTTATACTACAGGTATTTCAGGATCGTTTACATGATGATCATCATGATGTTCATGGTCGTGCTCATGATCCTGTACCGCCATACCGATAAACAGCGATGACAGCATAGTAAAGATAAACGCCTGAAGAAATGCTACAAGCAACTCTATAATAGAGATGAACAATGTTAGTGCAAGAGATGTACCTATACTTCCGCCTACGCTAAGCTGCTCTTTCATTAAGAACACGATAGCTATAAGACCCATTACTACAGTGTGGCCCGCAGTAATGTTTGCAAACAAACGTATCATTAGCGAGAAAGGTTTGGTAAACATACCCAACACCTCAATTGGTGCAAGAACTATCTTCATTGGCACAGGAACGCCCGGCATCCAGAAAATGTGTTTCCAGTAATCTTTGCTTGCGCTAAACTGTGTAATGATAAACGTAAACAAGGCAAGGCAAAGTGTTATTGCAATGTTACCTGTAACGTTAATGCCCAGTGGTGTTAATCCTATAAGGTTAAGTAACCATATAAGGAAGAATACCGTTAAAAGGAAAGGCATGAATTTTTTATATTTTGCTTCGCCTATGTTTGGTCTTGCAATTTCGTCCCTTACATATATTACAAGAGGCTCAAGCACACGATTAAAGCCCGAAGGCAGGGTGTTTGGTCCTTTTTTAAAGCCTTTGGCTAAACCTGTAAACAGTAAGAATATTAGTAACGATGTGATTAATAACGAAAACACGTTTTTAGTGATCGAAAGATCAAGCGGCTTTACGTTCGTTGGATGGTCATGTTCGTCAAACTTAAGCGAACCCTGAGCATCAGTCTTATAAATTTTACCGTGGTGAAGTGTATAGTAATCACCACCAGCTTCGGCTACGGCGTGGCCGTGGTCAAATTTAGATGATGAAAATACTTTCACTCCATTATCGATAAGTATTACCGGAAGTGGAAAACCGTAGTGTGTGCCTGCCTCTTCGTCAGAAAAGAAAACAAACTCATGCGCATCCTGTAAGTGGTGGCTAATGTGAGCGTTTATCTTATCTTTTGGAGTAACCTTACCTGCAGCCTCATGGTGTTTACCATGAACTTTTAGTTTGGCAGTGTTGCGTACCTCATGGCGTTCCTGCAGTGTATCCTGAGATGCGTTTGCAAAAGAAATAAGGGGTACAGCAACAATAAGGGCTGTTAATGAGTTTTTTAAAAATCGTTTGTTAAACACCATCTTGCTAACTTTCTTAATTTTACAGTCCTGAAATTTTGCGCAAAGGTACATTTTAAATTAATATCTCAATGGTGCAAACCAACTTTTTTTGAGAATATGCAGGTCTAATAACAAATTATTGTTTTTTGTTTAAGAGAATAGCGGTAAAATAGGCCTCAATAAACAAAAATAACATAAAAATAACAAAGAAGTTTAGTTTTTCTGTAGGAAAAGAAACCGTTTTCGCCAATACGGGTTTTATAAAAAAATAGCTGCCCACTGCTTTAAGGCTGGTTAAACCGAGAAATACATAGCCCACCTGAGATGGACTTGTTTTGGCTATTTGATGCAATGCAAAAAGTATAATGCCCGAAAACCCGAAGAACAACAAATACACTATTGCTACAGGATAAGTAAATGTTGCAGCCTGTTGCTGTAAATCCGGAACTAAATATACAAGCAGGTTTACTATCAGGCATACTGCGGCAATGCCTGCCATTTTTAGCAATGCGGCAAAAAAGTCTTTATTCATTTATTTGTTAAGTTGATTTACCTGACGAATAACATTGTACAATGCAATGCCCACGCCAAGCATAGTAAAAATAATGCGGTATATACCGTTGGGGTTAGGATATTTTTCGTCGAGCCAGTTTCCCAGCCATGAAAAGCCCACGATTATAATGCCCATTTGAAACGGGATATTTATAAGCGCCAGCCACTTGTTTGGTTTTTTATCCTGATTGTTTTTCACTTACAGCACTTAGTAATGGTTTTACGCCGGGGTTTCGCATGGTGCAGGTTGCCGTAAATATGGCACCCGGTTCTACTGCAAGTTTGCCGGTAATAACATCGCCCGTAATGTTTGCTTTAGCTTTAAGGCTTAAAAGGTCTTCTACTTCTATACGCCCATTAAAGTGGCCTTCTATATCGGCTGTTTTGCATTTAATATCGCCTATAACACTGCCTGTTGGGCCTATTACCAAACGGCCGTGAGAGATTAAATTGCCCGTTAGCTGTCCGTCGAGCCTCAAATCGGCATGAGAGGTAATGTCTCCCTTAATAATTGTTCCTTCTACAATCCGGTTTGTTTTACCTAAAAGGTCGGTTTGGTTTTTTTGTTTTTCAAACATCGCCATTATTGTATTGCTAAATATTGTACATAATTTTTCTTGATCTGTACTACTTTATAGTCTTCGGTCGAAATTATAACAGGGGTCTCTGCCACTTTATAGCTCTTGTAATCTTTAAGTATGCTTACAGCGTCTACGGCTGCAAGGCGGTTTATAAGCCCGTGTATTACCAGTATATTTTCGGTTTCGTTATACAGGTCGTTGCTAAGAGTAATGCTGTTGTTGTTGCCGTCTTTTATAAACTGCAGTATCTTTTCGGTAAGCGGTTTAATTTTAGGATCGTTGGCATCAAGTTTAAACATTATTTTATAGCTGGTAGGCTTAGCACCAAAAACAAGTTTTTCCAGTACAGGCACATCTTTTTTCAGTATCTCATCAGCCTGTTTGCCTTCATAGCTGTTAGGGTAGGTTAGGGCTACATAGTTAAGAGCCTTTTTATATTCATCCAAACCTTTAAGCCTTCCGGTTACTTTTGCTTTTAGAAAATCATATTTAGAGGCTATTTCTTCTCCTGTATATGTTTCAATATACTGGTCTAAAGGCTCAATAAGTTCTCTGATTTCGCCTGCCTCATAGCGTTTAAACAAGCTAGCATAAATAGCTTCGGGGCTTCCCTGTGCCACAGCGTCAGATGTTGGATTTTTAATAATTTCCGCATACCTGCTGTCCGGATATTGCGACAATACTTTGTCTTTATAAACCTGTGCTTTAGCCGGATCTATAATTTCATATATTTTATAAAGGTTATACATTGATGGCAGCACCAAACGTTCTTCCGGATTGTTTTGAAGCAATTTTTCAAGCTTATCGGCTGCACGCTCATATTCTTTGAATTTTTCTTTATAGATGGTTCCCAGCTGATAGTAAGCAAAATTACGGTCTTTGGCAAGGCTGTCTAAAACTTTTTGGTCTTTAGGTAGCTGTGTTAAATAAAACTCAGTAGTGTATTTAGGCTCAATTGTCTTCTCTTTTTTGTCAGCAGTTTTTCCGTCTGCATTTTTTCCGCCATCGGCCACATCATCTGTTGATGCAGCATCTTCATCGGCTGCCGGTGCATTATTGCGCATTTCAGATGCTACGCGCCAGTTGTCGGTCAACTGCCTGCTGCCCCAGCGGCTTTTAAAAGTTTGTTTTCCTGCTGCCAAAGTGCTTGGGTTATAAAAATAGAATGTGCCCGGCGCACCGCCGCCGCCCACTGCTCCGGCTGCTCCTGCACTACCTGTAGCGCCAGCCTTAAATCCGCTGTCGCCCCCTTTAGATCTTCCTCCTGAAAGACTGCTAAAATCGTTGCTACCGCCACCACCGCGTTTTACACCGCTAAGGTCGCTGCCGTTTTTAAACAGGTTGCCATCGTCTCCGCCAAGAGAGTTTTGCTCTTTTGCGGCATTCTCTGCAATAGCGGCCTGCTTTTTAGCTTCGGCCTCCATTTTTTTGCGCAAAATTTCTTCCTGCTCTTTAAGCTTTACAATGTATTCTTCAAAATAGGTTACCCTTGCTGCTTCCGGCAACGACATAATGTGCAATATACTGTCGTTGTTACGGGCAATAGCTTCATATTTAATAACGTCGGCAAGGTTGTCTTTTTTCTTTTTAATGCGCTTATATTCGCGGGTTCTGAAGTCCATGTACACCATAGTACTGTCATAATATTTACCTGCGTTAACATATTTTGCTTCCTCAAACTTTATCTCGGCAATGTTCCTGTAGTTAGAGGCAGTGAGATATTTGTCGGCCGATTTTTTTCTCAACGATTTATTATAATATTCTATAGCTTTTTCGTTGAGTTCCTGCTTGTCATAAAATAAGCCCACCTGATGGTTGATTACATCAAGAAAAGGCCTGTTTTCGCGGTCTTTTAGCAAGTCGCGGTATTTCTCCATAAACGCAAGCGTGTCGCCTTTTTTATAGTCAAACTGCCCTGCCTGCATGGCATGCGACTGAATAACATATATACGTGGCGATTTCCTGTTCATATCTATAACCGTTTGATATGAGGCAAAGGCGCTGTCCGGTTGTTTTAGTTGGGTATAAAGCTGGCCGAGTATAAAATTGTATCGTGCTTTTTTCTCGTTATCTTTAGAGGTAAGGGCTGCCTTTTTGAGTACATATACTGCACTGTCTGTAACGGCTGTTTTAATATAAGCCTGGGCAAGTATGGCATTTGCATCAGAATATATCTGCTCATCCATAGAGGAGCCTTTTTCTTTAAGCAACTGGTTTAGGTTTTTAATGGCAACCCCGTCGTTATCCAGCCTTATGTTGGTCTTTTCGCGCCATACTTTAACTTCGTCTATGCGGCTGCTTCCCGGATATTTGTAAAGCACATAATTAAATGCTTCAAGCGCAGGAACAAAACGGTTGTCATAATAGCGCGACTGCCCCAATAACAGGTGGGCTTCATCCATTTGCGGATTGCGCTCACTGCCCCCAATATACATAGAGTGTTTTTGTATGGCTTTGGTGGCTTTAGTTTCGGCACGTTCAAAATTTGCGTTGCGCTTATCGGTAGGTTCCATTTCTTCTACCGGGCGCTGCATACGTTCTACCGGCAATACCTCCCAGTAGTTATCAGTAAGGGTGGTTTTAAGATCGGCAACACCTGCCGTTAGCGCATTATTACCATTATACATTACATTATATTTGGTAGTAAGTGCATGATAATTGCGGTTTACAAAATTGTCTTTTTTTGTAGAGCATGCAATGGTTAGACCAAGGCCGCCAAAAAGAACTATATATTTATATGCGCTGGTTTTCAATGTAAAAGATTTTTATCCTTAACTTTTAAAATTACTTTTTAGTATAGGGAGGGGTAAAAATACGCTTCTTTTTGTTAAGTGAAATATATTTTGTCAAAAAAGAGACATCCAAAAAATTAAGGTAGAGTAAAATCTTTAAATCAATTATCTTCTACCTTAATAATAAGGCATGCATGTTGTTAAAAAAATAAAGGCAGCCCCATGGCTGCCTTTATTAGGATATTTAAAACTAAAACAAATTATGATCTGGATTTAATTAGTGTAACCCGGATTTTGCTCTAAAAGAGCCTCGGTATTGCGCTCTATTTCACTATAAGGAATAGGCCAAAGGTTATTGATCTCCAAAATATCAGAGTAATAAGGGTTTAGCCTGCTCACCCTGTCATACAGCAAGCCCATGCGCATAAGCGTTAGCCTGCGTTTTTCTTCTATGCCCAGTTCGCGCATTCTTTCGTCAAGAATATAATCTATAGTAACATCGGCTGCCGCAACAGGGTTGGCATTTGCCCTTTGCCTTACCACATTAATATCTGCAGCAGCAGCAGCACTGTTGCCAGCCTTAAAATAAGCCTCGGCTCTTAGCAGGTAGGTTTCTGCAAGCCTGAACATGTACTGGTCTGTATACGTTCCTCCGGCTGTTGCCTTAAGTTCGCCTGTTTGCAAGTTGGCATACAGGCCTGTTGGGTGATCTCCCGGTGTAGTTACTTTAGACTGGTATGCATAAAAAGAACGGCTTGGAACAGTTATGCCCGCAGGCGGATTCTCGGTAGAAACCACAGTACCATAATATTCAGGAAAAGCAGGGTTGTTGTAAACAAACTCTCTTACAAAGTTGTGGTTAGCGTTCCTTATATCATTATTCCAGTCGCTTTCCCAAATGGTATTGCTAAAGTAGCGTGTAGAAATTGCCCATCCAATGCCACGGCCACCGGTATAATCGCTCATTGGCCATTTAAACAAAGCACGACCACCCAGCCTGTAATCCCTAACCATTGGGGCATGGTGCCTTTCATAAAGTGCCGCACCGCCCATGCCGGTAGATACTGCACCACCGCCAAGCACGTCGGTCTCGAATTGTATTACCCACAAACCTTCTGTATTGCCCGAAGCACGGTTTTGGTTGTTTCGCCTGTAAAGATCCCAGTAAACATCGCCAGGATTTACGGTAGACTGGCTTCCAAAACGTGCCGTCATTAACCTTACGTTGGGGTCGTTAATTACTTTTGTAGCTTCTTCTGCCGCAAGCTGTGGCTGGTTGTTAGCCAGGTAAATTTCAGACAACAGGTGCGAAGCCGCAAGGTTGTTTACCTGTCCGTTTTCTACAGCCATAATACCCCTAAGATTATCAGCCGCAAATTTTGCATCCAGTATGCATTGAGCCAATACTTCTTCTTTAGTTGCCCTTACATAGTTAAATCGTGGCGATTCTACTTCGTTAAGTTCTAAAGGCACACCGCCAAAAAGGTATACCAAAGTTCTGTAGGCAAATGCACGGAAAAAACGTGCTTCGGCCTCCAGCCTTGTTTCTTCTGCTGTAGAAAATTCTACCGTTTGCAGCCTTGCAATAATGGTATTACTTTCTGTAATTATTTTATAAAGATCTGCCCAGTGCGTGGCAGGTACCTCGGCACCACCCTGAGGCCGCATTACATTAATATAAGGAGTCCATCTTCTTTGGCTTGCCTGACCGTCAAAAACAAGGTCGGTTCCATAGGTGTAGTCCATAGGGTAGTTTTCGTCCCTGCTGTAAAACTCGCGTCTTACAAGCCTGTAAAGGTTGTTTACCGATAGGGTAAAATCTCCATAGGTTTTATAGGCATTTTCGGGCGACCTGAAGTCTACAGGCACTTCATCCAGAAAATCGTCGCCACACGAAAGGCAAAGGCCCAGGGCAACAAAACAAAGTATATTTTTAAATTTCATGATAATAGCAGTTTTTTAGAATGAGACGTTTAAACCTACAGAATAGCCTTTCATAACCGGGCGGCCGCTGTCGGTTAAGCCCTGACCCGTTTCCGGGTCCCAGCCGTCCCATTTGGTCCAGGTATGAATGTTCTTGGCACTAACAAAAAGGCTTGCCGAGCTAACAAATGAGCCTTTTAATATATCGCTTGGAAGTGTGTAGGAAAGCGATATGTCCTGAAGACGTATAAAGCTCCTGTCCTGTAGCTCTAACGGGCGTATTGCTGGGTTAGTGGTAGACCTTGGGTACCTGCCGTCAGGATTTGATGGCGACCAGTAGTCTACACCCTGAAAGTAATTTAACAAGATAGCATTTTGGTCTGTAACGCTGCCAATGTTTGGCGTGTTAGACTGGCGATAACCGTCTTTTCCGCCCTGTACGGTGTTAAAGAATACGTTTAATGTAAAGTTTTTATATCTAAAGGTGTTAAGTAAACCTGCGCGATAAGCAGGTTCGCTTCTGCCTTGTTTTACCCTGTCGTCTACTGTTATCTGTCCATCGCCGTTAACGTCTACCACACTGTATGTGCCTGGGTAGTAGCCTGCAGGTATATCATCGCCTATCTGATACATTGGCCCGCGCAGGTAACCATATATGGTTCCTATAGACTCTCCCATAAAACGGCTATCGGCAATAATGTCGTCTTCCCTGCCGTCACCATTTGCATCGGTACCCGTAAGCCTTACTATTTTGTTTACGTTCCTTGAAAAGTTAAGGGTGGTAGACCAGCTAAAATCTTTAGTCTCGATGTTTTGAGACGTAAGCGAGAATTCGATACCCCTGTTATTAATATTGCCAAGGTTTACAAATATCTCTGATGCCCCGTTTGCAGTAGGTATGGTGCGCGGATAGATAAGGTCTTGTGTTTCGGTATTATAATATTCTACATTACCACTAAGCCTGCCTTTAAAGAGCCTGAAATCGACACCAAGGTTAATGCCTTTGGTAGACTCCCACCTTAGGTTGGCATTACCAAGGGTAGACAACTGCTGGCCGAACTGTGTAGAACTGCCGTCGCCAAAAATATACATAGGATCCGGTCCTGCAAGCGTAGAAATAGATTTGTATCGGTCTACCAGGTTACCTACTGACCCGTAGCCGGCCCTAAGCTTTAAGAATTCCAGGAAGCTAACATTAGAAAGGAAACTTTCTTTACTGATAACCCATGCTCCTGATACCGATGGGAAAATACCCCATTTTTCGTTTTTAGCATAGCCCGAGAAACCATCTCTTCTTATGGTACCTGTAAGTATATATTTGTCGTCGTACTTATAGTTTAGCCTGCCCATTTGATAGCTAAGGGCTTCCTGCCA
This sequence comes from Flavobacterium sp. Sd200, assembly GCF_009826935.1. Classification (GTDB taxonomy): domain Bacteria; phylum Bacteroidota; class Bacteroidia; order Flavobacteriales; family Flavobacteriaceae; genus Flavobacterium. The sequence continues at coordinate 79,374 of NZ_WUMN01000006.1, read as the reverse complement.
CCCTCCCGAAGAAGCAAACTGGTTGGTGCCTCCACTAAGGTTATTGTAGCTAAGCGAAAGATCGGTAAAGCCATTGGCACTGGCACTGCTGTTCTCATAAGAACGCTCTGTAACACCATACACCGCCGTTAGCGTTAAGTCGTGCTTTTTGGCAAAAGTATGCTGGTAGGTAAGTATGTTATCAAAAGTATAGTCATACCTGTTGTTGTAGCTTTTATAGGCATTACCTGTTTGGCCTGCACCATATTCGCTGGCAAAATAGTGACGTTCTGCCCTGTAGGTGTTACCAAAGTTTATGCGATAGCTTAGCCCTTTTATGTAAGGTATTTTAAGATCTGAATAAAAGTTGGCAAACAGGTACGTTTGCTTGTCATAATCGTCTACATAGTAGGTTGTAAATGGGTTGGCAAGCACGGTCCTTGTAGGAAAAGGATCCAGCTCTCCTGTTTCAGTAAACGGATTTAGCAATGGTGAATGCCTTACAATACCGTTTAACGTGGGTTCTGCACCGCTGTAATCGCTAAAGGTTGCAAACGACTGCATGCCCACTTTCCAGCCTTCCCTTAGGTCTATGTCAATGTTACTCCTAATGCTGGTACGTTTATAGTTGTCGTTCATGATGTAGCCTTTCTGGTCGGTATGACCGGCTGCAACTACATAGGTAACCTTATCGCCACCGCCATTAATGTTTACATTATGCTCTGTAATTTCACCCGTTCTTGTGGCAGCATCCCACCAGTCAAAATTGTTAGGGAGTATGTTCCCATTTTGATCCAATACGGCAGCATCTAAACGCGAAGCAGGATTAAATGCAGGATTTGGAGTAGTGTACTCCGGAGCTAAAAAAGCTTCCTGATAGTATAGGTAGCGAATTTTATCTATGTACTGTTCCCTGTTCATAGGGCGCATGTTTACAGTGGGGTCCTGTGTAGTATATGAGGTAGTGTATGTAATGGTAGGTGCTTTGTTCTTACCTCCTTTTTTAGTGGTAATAAGTATAACACCGTTAGCAGCCTGTGCACCATATACCGCTGTAGAGCTGGCGTCTTTAAGTACGTCTATCGATTCAATGTCGGTAGGGTTTATAGCGGTTATAGACCCTGTGTACATGGCTCCGTCAAGAATAATAAGCGGATTAGTAGCGCCGCTTAATGTATTAGTACCCCTGATGGTAATTGATGGAGTAGAACCGGCACTGTTTACCTGCCCAATGTTAAGACCGGGCACTGTACCCTGAAGGCTTTGCATGACACTAACGTTCGGTGCATTTTTAAACGGTTCAAGGTTAGCGCGCGATACCGCACCTGTAAGGTCAGATTTCTTTTGGGTACCGTAGCCTACCAAAATTACCTCATCAAGCTCGTTTGCAGCATCGGGAAGGGTAACGTTGTAAGTAGCTTCGTTCGTTACTGTAACCTCTTTAGTTTGCATTCCTATAAAAGAAATAACAAGCGTTTGGCCTGTTTCTGCCTCTATAGAAAATTTACCGTCCATGTCAGTCTGAACGCCCTTTGTAGTGCCTTTTATTATAACATTGGCACCCGGAACGGTCAGTCCGTTAGCATCAGATATTGTTCCCTGTATAATTTTTCCCTGAGCAAATAAAATGGCAGGAAGGAGATACAGAAACAACATAACTGCTCTTAGAGAAAAGCATGTAATTACTTGTTTCATCAGCTTTATATTTAATTTGTTTATTCGTATGAAACAAAATTAGATATAAGGCATGCCTAGGTGTCCTGCACTATCCTGTTACTATATCGTTTGAGTGATTTGGTCGATTTTGGTACTATCTTAATATCTGTTTTACTGATAGTTATAAATCTACAACGTATTCGTAAGTTTTCTGCCGACTACCCTTTTTGAGGGATAATCGGCAGGGAAAAACCGTAAGAAAACAGCTTAAAAAATTCGTTTTTTTACTATAAACTGTATTACACCGCAAAAAATGCTTCCAATTCTTCGAGTGTTTCGGCCGAAGTTTGTATGTCTTTAACCACCTCTCCTTTGTGCATGGCAACTATGCGGTTGCTCACCTCTGTAGTGTGCGCAAGGTCGTGGCTTGATACGAGTATGGTGAACTGTTTGGTGTCGGCAAGGTCTTTAATAATTTTTTTAAGCCTAAACTGCGTTGTAGGGTCCAGGTTGGCAAATGGCTCGTCGAGAATTATGATTTCGGGGCTGCCAATAAGGGTTGCTATAATGCCCACCTTTTTTTGGTTACCCTTAGAAAGGTCTCTCAGGTATTTCTTTTTGTTAAGGATCTCTCCGTTAAAAAAATCTTCATATTTTGTTAGCAGTGCATCTACATCGGCCTTGTTTTGCCCACGCAGTTCGCCAATAAAATAAAAGTATTCTTCCGGCGTAAGATATCCGATCAAAAAGGTTTCGTCTAAAAAGGCGGCAGTAAAGGGTTTCCATCCTTCGCTTTTATTAACCTGGATTCCGTTGCTCACAATATTGCCGTTAGAAGGCTCAATAAGATCGAGCAGTAAGCTAAAAAATGTAGTTTTACCTGCACCGTTGTTGCCTACAAGGCCAAAGCTTTCGCCTTTTTTAATTTCAAGGTTTGGTATATTAAGAACGGTTACGCCGTTGTATGTTTTTCTAAGATTATTTACCTGTATCATAACTATAATGTAATTGTTGGTTGTGTTTAATTTTTTTGGCTGTAGGCACTAATGGCTTTATATTTTTCGGTTTTGTACAGCTTTTCTATAACCGTAAACATTTTGTTTCTAAAGGCAAAGCCTAATATACCTGCACCGGCAACAAAAGCAAGCCCTGCATTAGAGCCAATGGTATAAAAACCAATGCAGTAGAGTAGCATGGGCAATATCATTTTAGGTATGGTAAGTAAAAAGGTTTTCATATTAAACGCTTTTTTATCGCCAAAGGCCTGCTTGCTGCTTGCAAGGTCTATAGGTGTTTTTGTAAACGCACCACCCACTAAAACAAGATGCGAGTTAACACCCAGATTGTAAATTGCCCCGGCAACAATGTACATGTAAATATTTAGCCCGAAATACAGGTAAAAAACTGAGAGTAAAAGGCTAATTACAGTGCCTATTACTATTAGCCACCATTTAGAGGCAATATAATCGCGGTACGGAATATTTTGGCTCATCATTAGCGGATAGTAAGCACTGTCCCAGCTTGGAACGAACTGCCCAAACGTAAACATAAATCCGCCCGAAACAAATATGGCTGCAAATATTTGCATGGCCGGGCTTTGGTAGGCCTCGATGCCTCCTGTATAAAAAAGCAATCCGTAAAACAAAAAGGCAAAACTCATTAACACTGCGGTTTTAGAGCGTTTATTGCGGCGAATCATTTTAATGTCGTTTTTAAGGAACGTACCCATGGTGCCAAACTGGTTGAGCCATGTATAGTTTTCTGTTTTGGCAACTTCGTGCTTGCCTTTAAGGCCAGTATCAAGATACAGGTTTTTGTAAAAATATTTGTAGGTAAACGTCCATAAAAATGCAAGGAGCAATATAGGAACAATAAACAGATAGTAAGTATTGTACAGCCCATAGTAAAAGCCCTGTGTTATGGTTGTAATATCGAACCAATGATAGTACTGCAAACCGCCAAGTATGATTACCAAGGCTACAAAACCTATAAAAAGATTGTCTTTATTGGTAAGCAATGTGTTGAGCAGGTTTACACAATAGGTCAGGGCCCATATAGACAGCAGCCAGAGCACTGATTTAACCGGATCGTAGCCTTCTTTAATAAGCACAATACAAAATGGTATAAAGAAAAGTGCATGTATAAAGTTAAAGAACGACACCATGGTCTTGCCAATGGCAAAGTTTATAATAGTACTGCGTTTTATGGGCAGTATTATTAGCGGGCGAATGTTTATTACAGGTATTTTTTGGAAAAACAGCCTTATGAGCAAATCGGCAAAAGTGTAGTATATCATAAATCGGCTTACCACAATAAGCGGATCGAGGTTCGTTGCCTTTTTAAGACCGTAAAAGGCCAATATACCACCGGATAGAAATATTGCGCTAAAATAAAGTGCCCCAATGACCATAAATATTTTCATGATCATGTTGTTGCCAAAAGATGATGCCCTAACGAAAGATTTCCATTCGAGCCAAAGGAATTTTTTAAACATAAGCTATAATTGGTTGGTTGTGCTATTAGTGCCTGTGTGGCAGTAAACGTTACAGCAATTTACTATATTTTTTCTAAATTGTAGTCGGGGTAAATATCGGCGAGGTGCTCCTGAGCTTTCGCAGGCATAATAAAAATAACAATATACACTGATAAAAATGCCACTACCAAAACTGCACTCATTGTCCAAAGTACAGTGTTGCCTGTTTGTTCTTTTACAATAAAATGAAAAAACTGAAAAGGGATTCCCATAAATATGCCTATGTTGCCGCACTTATAAATGATTTCTTCCAGTAGCCAACGTTTTCCGGTATTTTTTACTTTGTTTTCGTAACTGTTTTTTAAGCTAACGATCCTAAAAAGTGTAATAAGCATTAAAGCTGCAATCATACCCATGTAAATAAGATTATTGTAGGCAATGAGTTTAAAGGTTGCCACTGTTAATATACCGGTCAGTATTATTTTTGGGAGTGTAAAGAACTGCCTGATATAATGCCATAAAAATTTCCGGTAACGTTTGCCTAAAACTTCCTGCCGCTCTGTTACCACATCGCTAAAACCGTAAACCCCAAACTTTTTGAACTCTGCCTGTAATGCATCTTCAAAAGATATTTCCGGGGCATGTTCCCATCTCGCTTCTATGGCATTGGCAAGGTGGTCTGTAAGTTCGGTTTGCAGGTCGTAGTAGACAACAAAGTGTGATTGGGTAAAGGCATAAAGCCGCTCTATTTGCGATGCGCTTATTTTTTTATGTTCCATAATACAGTTTGTATTTGCGGTTAATTTTAAAAACACTTCGCAGCAGGACTACAAAAAAAGCTATGCTAAAACAGTAAAAGCAAGCTGCTCCAAGGTTTTCTTCTAAAAACAATATCCTGTCTGCCCTAACAATTATCAGGACGAAGTACACTGTATTGATGAGTTTATCTATAACCGAGTTGTTATAATTGCTGATAACCTTGTAATATATAAAATAGCCATATGTAATAAGCGATACCGCAATCAGGGCAATGCTCAGGATACTGGTTATTTCCTGACCATAAGAATATTTTATAAACCAATATAGGACAAGAAGAATCAACCACGTTGCCACAAAAAGTGGGGTAATGATAATGTTTTGCAGCACGCCCAAGGCACGATAAAAAGATGCTTTGCCAGAGGTTTTGTTATTGTCGAGCAGTTCCTGTTTATGGGCAAGCATATAATTTTTAAAGTTGTCATAAAAGTCGCCTTCCATTCCTTCAAGGGCGGAGGCCACGTGGTCGGCCATTTCAATGCGAATGTCGTCGTAGCGCACCCCCGATTCTTTCAGGTAATTGTTTATAAACTGTATTTGCTGAGGTGTAAGTGTTTTCATTTGCTTTAAAATTGTAGGTCAGGTTTGGCGGGGCTTACCAAATTTTGCATGTTCTTAATAAATTCCTCCAGCTCAGCCAGGCGGTTAACAGTTTCTTTTTCGCCATTTTCTGTAAGCTTATAATATTTGCGCAGGCGGTTATCTACTTTTTCAACCTCTACATCGAGCAGGCCGTCGGCTTCAAGCTTGTGCAGGGCAGGATATAATGCACCTTCGGTAATATTGAGCTCTCCTTTAGTTATCAGCTTTACCTTTTGGGTAATCTCGTAGCCATACATGCGGCCGTTTTCTTCAAGCAGTTTCATGATTATAGTATTAAGGCTGCCTTTATAAAGTTGGGAGTTTTTCATTTTATAGATTTATTACTCCACAAATATATACATAAATTTCTTATGCATAACATTCTTAAGTATTAATTTAGTTCTATACATTTTATTAACGCAAAAGGAAATTGTACTTTTGCACCAAATATTCAGTTAATGTCAACATTTCATTCGCTTAAAATAAAAGATATAAAAAGAGAAACACCATCGGCGGTTTCTATTGCTTTTGAAATACCTGCGCTTCTGGCAGACCAATATAACTTTACTGCAGGGCAGTATATAAATGTAAAAACCAATTTTGAAGGGCAGGATATCCGCAAGGCATATTCTATATGTTCTGCACCGGGCAGTGGAGAAATTCGCGTCGCCATTAAGGCAGTTAAGAACGGAGGATTCTCTGTATTTGCCAACGAAAAACTTGCCGTTGGCGACACTATGGAGGTGGGCGTGCCTGAGGGTAACTTTGTTTTTGAACCCAAGCCTGAGCGTCAGCGCAACTATGCCGCCTTTGCAGCGGGTAGTGGTATAACACCGGTGCTGGCCATTATACAGTCGGTTTTACAAAGCGAGCACGAGAGCACTTTTGTGTTGGTTTATGGCAATAAATCGCCGCAGGAAACTATATTTCACGACTTTTTGCATGACTTGCAATTAAAATATGTAGGCCGCTTTTTTGTACAGTTCGTGTACAGCCAAACCCATACTGAAGGGGCACTTTTTGGCCGTGTAGACCGATCTGTGGTAAACTATGTTATTGCCAACAAGCATAAAGAAAAAGAGTTCCACAAGTTTTACCTTTGCGGTCCTGAAGAAATGATCCTTACGGTAAATGAAGTCCTGAAGGAAAAGAACATACCAGAAAAGAGCATTAAGTTTGAGTTGTTCTCTACACCTATTGCCGAGAAAAAAATAGAGCAAAACCTTGATGGTCAAACAAAGATCACGGTACTTGTAGACGATGAGGAAACTACTTTTGTTATGTCTCAGCAAATGACTATACTGGACGCTGCCCTAAAACAAGGGGTAGATGCACCCTATTCATGCCAGGGTGGTATTTGCAGCAGCTGTATGGCGCGCATTAGCGGCGGTACTGCTGAAATGAAGAAGAATGCGATACTTACCGACAGTGAAATTGCCGAAGGCCTTATACTTACCTGCCAGGCACATCCAACGTCTGCCGAGATACATGTAGATTTTGATGATGTATGATCTTCGATTAAAAGATTGAAGAATTGAAATATTTAAAGATGCTTTAGGGCATCTTTTTTTGTGGGTTAAACTTACTCCGGTACTACAAGTTTAAACCCTATTCTTGGTATGTTCTCTATCCTGATGTTTTCTTCTTCTTTAAAGATCTTTCTTAACCTTGAAATAAACACATCCATACTGCGCCCCATAAAATAATCGTCGGTGCCCCATAACTCTGTCAGTATTTTTTCGCGTTTAAGTATGGTGTTCTTATTGTCAATAAAAAGTTTGAGCAAAGCACTTTCGCGCTCTGTTAGCTGGGTGGTTTCGCCGTTTTTAAGCACAGCATAATTATCAGGGTCAAACGTAAAGCGCCCAATAGCAAAAGTGTTGCTTTTTATGGCAGGCTGTTTTTGGCTACGCTGCAAAAACACTTCTATTTTAAGTATAAGCTCTTCTATGCTGTAGGGCTTTACCAAATAGTCATCGGCACCAAGTTTGAGCCCTTTAATACGGTCTTCTTTTAATGTTTTGGCCGACAGGAAAATAATAGGTATCTCTATATTGCGTTCCCTAATGGCGGCGGCCAGTTCAAAGCCATCCATCAGCGGCAGCATTACATCAAGAATGCAAAGGTCAAATTCCTCCTTAACAAACGCATCAAACGCATCCTGTCCGTTAGTAAAATGCACTACCTCATAATACTGCTCCAGGTTGTCGGCAGTTAAAAACGCAAGCGTACTGTCGTCTTCGGCATATAATATTCTTTTTTTCATTCCAGGCTGGTTTTAGGTATGTGAATGGTTATGGTTATGCCCTTATCTGCATTGTTTTGTATAGAGATCTTCCATCCGTGAAGTTCACAAATCTTTTTTACATAAAAAAGCCCTATACCAAAACCTTCTACCTCTTTTTTATTTTCGCGTGGCACACGATAAAAACGGTCAAATACAAAATCTATATGTTCTTTTGCTATGCCGGGTCCGTTGTCTTTAAAATGCAGCTCGATCCCCCGGTTTACAGTACTGATGGCAATATCTATATTAGGCTGTACAGGGCCATATTTAATAGCATTTTCTACAATATTATAGGCAATATTATAAAAATGGAACTCATCTGCCTTAACCATGTAATTGCTATTGGCAGTAGTAACGGTTACAGTGGCATTTTCAAACTTTAAAGAAGCATTATCCCTAACCAGTTCAAGTGCTTCTGTAATATTGAACGATCTTTTTTCGAGGGCTACAATACCGCTGTCTGTTTTAGCTACCGATAATATTCGTTCTATGTGCTGGTTGAGCTTGTTGCTTTGTTCTATAATTATTTTCAGGTATTTGCTAAGCTTTGGGTTGGTTTCTATGGCTTCCTGTTTGGCGGCATAGTTAGAGGCAATAAGTATAGACGACAGCGGGGTTTTAAACTCGTGCGTCATGTTGTTTATAAAATCTTTTTGCAGTTCTGTATATTTTTTTTGTTTTAAGAGCAGCAAAACCGAGTACACATAGATAACCAAAACCAGCAATAGCACTCCTGTATAGATCCAATATTGCTGTAAAGATGTTATATAGCTGTAACGAAGTTGCGGAAAGCGTATAGCAAAATAATATACCAAACCGGGGCGTTTTGTAAAACAGTTGGCACACTTTTGTTTCTTATTTGTGTTGCCGGGCACGCTGATATATTCGCCATATACCATTTCGTCGCTCCCGCAGTTGTATATGGCATACTCATAGTCCATATCCAGCTTTACTTTCTGGAATTCGTTTTTCAGGTAAATTTCGAGTATTTCTGCCTCAAAAGTGTCGTCAACGTTTACCACATAATAGTCTTCGCTTATTTTTTTTATAGGACTTTCGGCAGGTTGTTCGCTCTCATTATCGCGATAAATTTTTGCCACTACGTCCTGTAAAGCAAAATGTATTTTTTCTGCTACCTCCTTTTTTTCGAACGAATATGCCTGGTTCAGCATTACAAGCTGCATAATAAGTACCCCCACTATTGCAAGCAGGCCTATAAGAACAATTATATTTAATTTATTAAATTTCAATCTTTGGAATGCAATTTGCTTAAGTGTACACGAAAACGTAAATTTGAAACCGATATTACTATAAAAAATTGCACACCACAACCCGTTAACATGTTATTAACAATAGTTTGAAATCAGTTAACAACTTTATGGTATTAAGTAAATATATTTGTAATATCAATAATCAGAACATTATTAACTAAATAGTACAAGTAATTATGAAAACTCTTAAACTTTCTTTATTTGCAGCCGTTGGAGCGTTATTTTTCTCTGTTTCTGCAAATGCACAACAAGCAACTGCAAAAAAAGATATTAAATCTGCAAGTGTGCCTGTAAAAGCTGCTACAGCTCCTGCTGCTGCAACTCCTGTTGTTTCTAAACCAACAGGTCTTACATTTACTAACGATTCGCATTCTTTTGGCGATATCGAAAAAGGAAAACCTGTAACTCACGAGTTTACTTTTAAAAACACATCTAAGCAAACTATCCTTATTACTAATGTAAAAGCTTCTTGCGGATGTACTGCTGCTGACTATACTAAAACTCCTATCAAACCAGGAGAGAGCGGTATGGTAAAAGCTACTTACAACGCTGCTAACGAAGGTGCGTTTACAAAAACTGTTACTGTTACTGCTAACGATACTGAGAGTCCAAAAGTACTTACAATAAAAGGTAAAGTAAACCCTGCACCTGCTGCTGTAGGTCCGGCTGCTGCACCTGCTACAACTCAGCAATAATATAAACCCCTTAAAAGGTTAGTAAAGCCATCGGTTTTTCCGGTGGCTTTTTTTTGTGGTTTTCTACACACGTCTACAATTTTCTACAAAAATTAAGCCTCGTTGCGTATCTTTATATCTCCTAAAAAAAATAAACAAAATGCAGCAGGCTTTTATTAAAACCCCTCTTGGCATTGCCGTTATTACAGGCGATAGTTTTGGTATAAGCAAAATATCTATTTTAGATGATGAGGTAAGCACCTCTGCTGTTATCCCCGAGGAGCTTAAAATAGCAGTAACCCAATTGCAGGAATATTTTGACGGCAGCCGCCAAAATTTTGATTTTAAGATAAACCCAGTGGGAACTGTTTTTCAGAAAAGAGTATGGGAAGCGTTGCTAAATATTCCGTTTGGAAACACCACATCCTATCTTGAACTTTCTAAACAATTGGGCGATTTCAAGGCCATACGGGCAGTAGCATCGGCAAACGGCAAAAACCCTTTATGGATAATAGTACCCTGCCACCGTGTTATAGGCAGCGACGGTTCCTTAACCGGATATGCAGGAGGACTTTGGCGCAAAAAATGGCTCCTGGAACACGAATGCCCACCAGCGCAGGGGAGTTTGTTTTAGGTGCCTCATACCAATTTCTCTAAGAGGGCTACTGTGTATCCAAATCTTTTTTGTCCCCTCCCCAACCCTCCCCGAAGGGGATGGAGCAGCCACACTCTTACATAAAGACTGCCTACAGAACTTTAAAACAAACCTGAAACTTTAAACCTGAAACTGTCTTGGCGTCATCCGTGTTCTATCTAAAACAAATTTTGCTTAAATTCGTAGCTATCCATAACCACCTTTTATGAAATTTCTTAAAAAACTCTTCATCGGGCTCATAGCATTGCTGGCTATTGTGGTCGCCCTGCTTTATATTTTTAATGCCGATTATTTGCTGAAAGCTGTTAGGGTAGTTTACCTGCACGGCAAAACCACGGCTTACCTTGATGACTATGTGCATTTTGATAACCGCACTATTAAAAAAGGAACTTCTCAGCCCTGGGCAACAGCAAAAGACTATAATAAGGTAAAAGCTACTAAGAGGCTCGAAGAAGCCCATAAAGAACTGGGTACTGTTGCTTATCTTATTATTAAGAACGATAGTATTTGGCACGAAAGCTATTATGACGGATATGGAAAGAATTCAAAATCTAATTCGTTCAGCATGGCTAAAAGTGTGGTTTCTATAGCTATGTTTAAAGCCATTGAGGAAGGAAAAATCAAAAGTCTCGACCAAAAAGTGAGTGATTATTTTCCTGAGTTTGGCAGTGGCCTTGCGGCTAAGCTAACCGTAGGCGATTTATCGTCGATGGCGACCGGTCTCGATTGGGACGAGAAGTACAGCAGTGCGTTTTCAATTACAACCCGTGCTTATTTTGGTGAAGAACTTGAAAAGACGATGCTGAACGTAGGGGTTATTAAAGAGCCGGGTAAAGAATTTGAATATGTGAGCGGTGCTACCGAATTGCTGGCGATGGTTATTGTAAAAGCTACAGGAATGCATTTGTCTGATTATGTTTCTGAAAAATTTTGGCAGCCTATGGGTGCTGATAATGATGCCCTATGGCAAACCGACCATAAAGACGGTATAGAAAAAGCCTATTGCTGTATTGCCAGCAATGCCCGCGATTTTTCGCGCTTTGGAAAATTGTTCCTGCATCACGGCAAATGGAACGGCACACAAATTATAGACAGTACCGATGTGGCTAAAATGAGAACACCACGTTTTGCAGCCTCGCCGCAGTATGGTTATGGATGGTGGCTGAACAATTACCTCGACAAGAAAATGTATTACATGCGTGGTCATCTTGGGCAGTTTGTAATTGTAATACCTGAGGACAAACTTATTATTTGCCGACTGGGCCATATTAAAGGCCTGCAAACAGAGACCGACCCGCACAGCAACGATTTTTATGTATATGTAGATGAAGCCTATAAAATGCTTGGGCTTATGGAACCCGACCAGGGAGCCGGTAACAATAAACCGTTAACCAAGGCTGAGGCTGTAAATTAATTTTGTTTGGCAAGAAAAATATGCCTTTGTGGCTAATAGGTAATGATTGAAAAAATAAGACTTGAAAATATACTTTTTCTTGATATAGAAACCGTGCCGGAGCAGGAACATTACAGCCTTCTTGATGATGAAACACAAGAGCTTTATGCCCTAAAGACCCAATACCAGCGCAAAGACGATTTTACTGCAGAGGAGTTTTATGACCGCGCAGGAATTTGGGCAGAGTTTGGCAAAATTGTGTGCCTCTCGGCCGGATATTTTACTTTTAGGGGAGACATACGGCATTTTAGGGTAACGTCTTTTCATGGTGATGAAGTAAGCATTTTAAAAGATTTCAGTAATTTGCTTAACAACCATTTTAGCCAGCCGCAGCATATTATGTGCGGGCACAATGCAAAGGAGTTCGATTTTCCGTTCATTGCCCGCCGCATGATAATTAACAGCCTTCCTATTCCGCCCAAGTTAAACCTATTTGGTAAAAAGCCTTGGGAAGTGCCACACCTCGACACCATGGAACTCTGGAAATTTGGCGATTATAAAAGTTTTACTTCTCTAAAATTGCTCACTAAGATACTCAATATACCATCGCCAAAAGGCGATATAGATGGCAGCCAGGTGGGCCACGTTTTTTATGTGGAAAAAGATATAGACCGTATTGTTACCTACTGCGAAAAAGATGTGGTTGCCGTTGCACAGGTTTTACTGCGCCTGCGCCGAGAAGAACTTTTAGTAGATGACGAGGTAATACACGTGTGAATTTACTAAAAACTAATTTAAATTTAGTCAGTACAGCATTGCATGCACTGATCTTTAAACTGGTTGATTAAGCTGGCGTCAGATTGCAAATCTTCTGGATTTTCGTCATCGTTAGTGATGTTTCTTAATTTATCATTTTGAAGATCTAATTCGAGCCAACCTATAGGTATATTATTATGTTCGTTATCTGTTAACAGGATTTGAATTGTGATTTTTTCTTTAGTAGCTTCATTAACTAAAATTGAATAGCTGCTTTTGTAATTTGATTTGAAATAGCTATCATAGCTACTTTTTTTTACAAGATTGTCAATCAATACAATACATTCCTCACAAGTGTATTCCTTTTTTTGCCCTAATGTATTTTTAGATAAAGTAATTTTATCAGAATTTGATTTTTCATTGCAGGCTTGCAGAATTAATAGCGTTATTAACCCGATGAATATTTTTAAAATTTTATTCATAATTCAATAGATTTAGGGCTATTCTAATTCTAATACCTCATTTATTTTAGCTACAACGCTTTCAGGACTAATGGTGCGCATGGCATCTTCATAACCTTCAACTTTTTTATTGCCATATATAGAGGTTGGCAACATAGGATATTGGTCTCTATTGGCAGTAAGGGCAAAGTCCGCGGGTTGATTAAAAGGTGCAAACCCGGCATAGGGATGGGTAGCTCCCCAAAGAGTAATAGCCTTAATGCCCAGCATAGCTGCCATGTGTGCATTGGCGCTGTCCATGCTTAGCATAACGTTGAGGTTGCTTATAACTTTCAGTTCCTGTTTTAGGATTAATACACCACCCGCTAATACTACAATATTTGGCCTGTTGCCGGCATATTCTTTCAGTATCCTGGCTTCATGCCTGCCACCGCCAAAAAGGAAGAGTTTATTTTCAGGATTATCAGCAAGAGTATTAATCACCTGCTGTATCAGGTCTTTTGGATATACTTTGCCGCTGTGCTGTGCAAATGGCGCTATGCCTATCCAGTTGCCTTCTTTTGTACCAGTTGTTCTCGTAACATCTTCAGGTAATGTAAAAGGCTCAGGAAAAACAACTTTGCTTAAGTCTATCGGGAAACCCAGTTGAGCTAAAACATCAGCATGAAGTTGTGTTACCTGTGGCAATGGGTTTATCTGTTTGTCTTTTAGCGCAGTTAGCGCAGCACGTTCGCTGCGCATTTTATTGGTCGTAGCTGTTTTTTTGCCGCGGATCGAAAACAAAAAGGTAATTACCTTAGAGCGCATTACATTATGCAGGTCGGCCACGGCATAAATATGCAAGTGGCGCAGTGCCCTGTATAATTTAAGCAAACCAAAAAAGCCCTTATGGGCTTTTTTAAAATTGGCTTCATAAAAGTTTACGTTAGGTATGCCATCAAAAAAAGGCATATACTCTGCACGCGATGCTACTGTAACTTTAACATTGGGGTGTTGTTGTACCAATGCACGTACCACAGGCACAGTAATGGCAACATCGCCCATTGCCGAAAAACGCAACAGGAGCAGGTGTTTATGTTTTCTGTGGGGCATTTCAGCCTATTTTTTGTTTTGATAAAGCACAGGGTTTAGTTCATCATCGTTGTACATTTTCATTTGCTTGTACACTTTCATGAACTTGTTGCCGCTTTCTATATCGGCAAGCAGGGTATCTATAGCAGTACTAAGGTCTTTTTTCTGCTCTAAAAGCACGTCAAGTTTTTCTTGGCATTTTTGTCTGTGTTCCGGGGTGGCATCTTCGCGGGTAGCCTCCTCGTTCATGTGATATATTTTAAGTGCAAGTATAGACAGCCTGTCTATGGCCCATGCCGGGCTTTCAGAGTTTATAGTAGCGTTTTCGTTTGGTGTTACATTGGCATATTGCTGTAAAAAATAGCTGTCAATATATTCTACCATATCTGTACGCTCCTGGTTAGAAGCATCTATTTTGCGTTTAAGCGTAAGAGCTTCAACCGGATCAATTTCCGGGTTACGGATGATGTCTTCATAATGCCATTGTACAGTGTCTACCCAATTTTTGGCATAGAGCAGGTGCTCTATTTTATCCTTACGGAAAGGGTTGTTTATAGGCTGGTTGATATCATCATATAAATGATAATCTTTAATGCTTTGTTCAAAAATGGGAAATGCTATAGCAGAAAACATATATTTTATTTTTTTACAAATATAGTTTTAATACTTTTATCATCATAACACAAAATTTTTAGCAAAATGATAGTGCATGATCTCTCGGAAGGCAACAGTATCCTGAACCATTTTATGGCACAGATTCGTGATGTAACGATACAAAAAGACAGTATGCGTTTCAGGAAAAACATCCAGCGGATAGGGGAGATTATGGGCTATGAAATAAGCAAAAACCTGAGTTATACACCTACAGAGGTAACCACACCTCTTGGAAATAAAGATACCTCCTTATTGAGAGATAAGGTGGTGATATGTTCTATACTGCGTGCAGGACTTGCATTGCATGAAGGGATCCTATCGTATTTTGATGAAGCCGAAAATGGTTTTGTATCGGCCTACCGCCATCACCCAAACAAGGATGATGCTTTTGATATTTTAGTAGAGTATAAGGCAGTACCATCTTTAACAGATAAGGTAATGATTTTGGCCGACCCTATGCTGGCCACAGGATTATCATTGGTTGCGGTATTTAAAAAGCTTATGGAAAATGAAACTCCAAAAGAAATTCATATTGCCGTTGTAATTGCTGCGCCCGAGGGTATTGAATACTTAAAAAAGCAATTGCCCGATAGCTGCCATTTGTGGATAGGTTCTATAGACAGCCATTTAAACGAAAAGAAATATATAGTGCCCGGCCTTGGCGATGCAGGAGACCTTGCCTATGGCAATAAACTATAGTTGCATAAAAAATATAAAAACGGCAATGGCTAAAATGCCCGAAACAACGGCTTCGCGCACCCATTGGTTTTCCTGACTTTCGATATAATTAGCCCCTATAATGGCTAAAGGTGCAAAAGTAAAGGTTAAAAAGCTATTGTTCTTTTCGGCAGAAAGCACATAGATGCCCACTCCTATTAAAAAAGAATATAATATTTTTTTATGTGATGATTGCAGGTTAAGCGGCTTGCTGCTCAGGCTAACTACATAAGGTGCAACAAACAATGCAACAATAGAGGCATAGATGGCAAGGGCTATGTTTTGATAAATATTTTCGAAATAAGTAAAATCAAAACCCGGGGTAATTTGTGTAAGTATATGGTCAAAAAAGCTGTGGTTAATCATTAAGCCAGCCATAGTGTACAGCAGTGTTACCGCAACAAAAGCTATAAATGGTATGATCCAGTTGCGATAGTCGCGAGCTACGTGAAATACTATCGATATAAAAACCAGCACAATAAAAATAATACACCAAAAATGAAATACTGCTGCGGCAAATATCCAGAAAGAAGCGTCGAATATTTTTTCTTTTGGGGTTATGAGCGATTGCAACGATACCAGCCTGCGTAATGCCAGCAATAAAAAAAAGTTTGCAATAATTATATTGCTGTTTGTTAGTGTGGTAGGAAACATTATTAAAAACAACAAAAACAGTACAACGGCATAGCTGTTTGCTTTTGTTAGGGTGTTGCGCAGGGTTATAAAGCCGGTTAGAAGTAAAGAACCGGCCAATAACAGCAATAACCCTATTTTTTGGGCTGCAAGAGTGTAGTCCTGCAGCCATGATGTTTCTTTAAACAAGTTTAAAAAATAGAACAAGACCAGGGCAATGCCCAGTAAAACGTAATTTATAGGTCTTGTTTTACTAAAAATACTTGCTAACATGTGAATATTTTATACATTTGTGACTGAACTAAATACTTATCTAAAAATGAGAGCATTTTTTGAAGCCATAGATTATCTTTTTACTGACATCCTGTTTATTCCAATGCACTTTTTCAGGAATCTTGAATTAGAGAACTGGTGGACTGCCAACATTATTACCTGGATTTTTATCATTATTTGCTGTGCAGCTTTTGTTTACTGGCTAAAACAGATCAGGATATTTGATGCTACAGGCGAAGACAAACAGGATACTACGGCTCACTCTTTCTTATCATAAGTCAAAGCCAATATCTTTTCTATAATACATCTTATCAAAATGTAGTTTATCTATGTTTTGATAAGATTTTTTTATGGCCTCTTTAAAGTCTTCCCCATATGAGGTTACAGCAAGTACACGACCACCCGATGTTACTGCATCTGTACCACTTAATGTTGTACCGGCATGAAATACAATAGAGCCTTCAACAGCATCGAGCCCGGTTATAACTTTCCCTTTCTCATAATCTTCAGGATAGCCACCGGATACTAACATTACTGTAGCAGCACTCCTTGAATCTATTTCAAAATCAACAGTATCAAGCGTTTGGTTTGCCATGGCGTTAAATACCTCTACAAGGTCGCTTTTCAGCCTTGGTATAACCACTTCGGTTTCAGGGTCGCCCATTCGCACATTATATTCTATTACAAAAGGGTCGTTACCTACTTTTATAAGTCCGATAAATACAAAGCCTTTATAATCTATATTGTCGTTTACAAAGCCCTGAATAGTAGGTTTTACAATACGCTCCTCAATTTTTTGCATAAACTCGGCATCGGCAAACGGTACCGGAGATACAGCACCCATTCCGCCGGTGTTAAGACCTTTATCGCCTTCCCCTATGCGCTTATAGTCTTTTGCAGTAGGCAGCAGTTTATAACTTTTACCATCGGTAAGCACAAAACAGCTAAGTTCTATACCATCTAAAAACTCTTCTATAACCACTTTAGTACTTGCCTGACCAAACTTTTCGTCTACAAGCATGTTGCGCAATTCCTGCTGAGCCTCGGCAAGGTCCTGCAATATCAACACACCTTTACCGGCAGCAAGGCCATCGGCTTTAAGCACATAAGGAGCTTTTAGTGTTTCTAAAAATTTGCATCCCTGCTCTACGGTTTCTTTAGTAAAACTTTCGTAGGCCGCGGTAGGGATGTTATTCTTTACAAGGAATTTTTTTGCAAACTCCTTGCTACCTTCCAGTTGTGCACCATATTGCGATGGACCAATAACAGGTATATTGCTAATTTGCGCATCGTTTTTAAAGAAATCATAAACACCTTTAACCAATGGGTCTTCGGGGCCTACTACCACCATATTGATGTTTTCCTGCAGGGCAAGTTTTTTTACGGCTTCAAAATCAGTTGGGCTAATGTTTACATTGTTTGCAATAGCTGCTGTTCCGGCATTGCCGGGTGCCACAAAAAGTGTATTGCATAGTGGGCTTTGCAGCATTTTGTGTGCCAATGCGTGTTCCCTCCCTCCGGAGCCAAGTAGTAAAATATTCATGTTGTGTTGTTTATTTTATGCAAAGGTACATATTAATAGGCTTTCTCTTCGCCCATAAATATGTTAACTACAGTTTGTATAATGATCTTGAAATCAAGAAGCAGCGACCAATTCTCTATATAAAACACATCATATTTAATGCGGTTTATCATATCGGCGTCATTAGTAATTTCTCCTCTAAAACCCCTAACCTGTGCAAGCCCTGTAATTCCGGGTTTTACATAAAGTCGAACCATGTATTTTTTTATGGTGTTGCCATACACATTGTTTTGTGTCCACAGGTGAGGGCGTGGCCCTACAATAGACATATCGCCTTCCAGCACATTTAAAAACTGAGGAAGCTCATCTATACTGGTCTTGCGTATAAATTTGCCTATGCGGGTAACGCGCGGGTCATTTTTAGTTACCGATTTTTCGGTGGTTTCGTTTATTTGCATGGAGCGGAACTTATAGCAAAAAAACTCTTTTTCGTTCAGCCCGGGGCGACTTTGTTTAAAAAATACAGGCCCTTTAGATTCGAGTTTTATCAGCAAGGCCAAAATAGGGGCAAGCCAGGATAAAACAAATACAATTACCATTAAAGAAAAAGCAATGTCGAAACCGCGTTTAATGATTTGAGATGCAGGTTCGTGCAAGGCGGTTTTGCGCAACGACAGCACAGGGAAAAACTCATAATAGTCTATGCGCAGGTTTTTAGAGAAAATTTCTTTAGTGTCGGGTATAAACTTTATTGTTTTGTTAGCTGCATCGGCAAAGTTTACAAGGTCTTTTAGCTGGTCGTTGGTAAGCTCGTTTATAGAGCAGTAAATTTCGTCTACTTTGTTTTGCTTAACAAAAACTTTTATATCTTCCACATCGCCTTTTATATTATCTCCGGCAACGGTATCCGAGAAAAATCCCATAAAGCGGTATCCGTACTCTGTTTTGGTCTCAAAAAAGTCTTTTAGGGCAAGGGCATCGGGTGTATAGCCTACAATTATGGCACTTCTATAATTACTGCCGGTAGATATTCGGTATTTTTTTAAGTAATAGTAAAGCAGGAATTTAAATACCGTAATTATGGCAAAACCGGTTATTAAAAACTGTGATGTTGCCTGACCACTGAATATTGTTTTTTTTGCAAACGGAAAGAATGCAATGACAACAAGGGTAAAAAGTGCGCCCTGTTTAATAATTTTTGTGGCTATTTGTTGTGGAAGCGTATAGCGGTAAATTTCGTAAAATCCCGAAAAATAGGCTATTAAAGACCAAGAAACAAACAGATAAGCAGCAAAATGAATGTAGTTTAGCCCAAACTCGTTGTTATAAAATAACGGGAACAGTATGGTAAGCATGGCAAGATCAAATAGAACATTGATTAGCCTTATATATTTAGAATAGCCTTTCCTTGAGGATAAGATCATTATAATGTTTGCTGCTGAAAGGTTTTATACTTTCTTATTTAATTATTATTCAATATTTTAAGTTCATTTATACCTGCTCTAACTCTTTTACTTTGTTTGGGCGCAACAAATTGAGCAGGCGCGCAGATAATGGCCTCAAATCGTTAAACAGGCAATAAAAAAGTGTAAAGAATACTACCCCCCTTTGCCTCCATAAAAAAGACTCGGTCAAAAATAAGCTTATCATGAGAACTGCAAAAGCAATATGTACAAAATATTTTGCGGTTAGCCCGTTTATAAGATTAACCAACACAATAATTATAACAATAAGAAACCCAAAAAATCCAAGGTCGGCAAAGGTTTCTACATACTGGTTATGAAAGTTATACTTGTTGTAACCCACAACTTCTCCCGAACCGTGAAATATATTATGTTCTGCTGCTTTTTGGTCTACTTTTATGCTGGATGTATTTAAACCATAGCCATTAAAAAATATAGGATCTTCCTGCAACATTTCTGTAAATATCCTTATTTGGTAGGCTCTGAATGCTGTGCCGTTAAAATAATGGTTATTTGTAAATCTATCAGTTTTCCAGGCTTCGCCAACCGTTACATTATGTACCCCTGTAATATCGGTAGGTACAGCAACAGGACGCATTTCGTGTGCTATGCGTTCATGTATTTTTCCATAGTAGCCCAAAGCAGAGGCAAAAAGACAAAAAAGGCACACTGTTATGGTAATTGCTTTTTTTGTTAACCCGGAAAAGAAAATATAATATACAATAATGAGTGCAACATCTATAATAATTATGTTTTTAGACGAGAGTAAAAACACCATTATAAGCAAAAACAATGTTGCAATATAGCCCCAAAAGGTTTTATTTTTTCTTGATATAAACTCGAACAACGCGAGGGAAATCAATGCAGAACAATATATGGCATTAAGATCAGGGCCTGAAAGTTCGTGATAAAAGAACACATCGATATTGCCTGAAGAACTGTATCTTACCGTTGCCCTGATAATGCAATAAAGGCAAAACAGACACATGGCAAGGCTGTAATTTTTGAGGATATCGTCTACAGCACGGCGGTTAAGGCGGCGGTTAAGTATAAATGCCAATGGGATAAAAACAAGTGAAGCTTCTTTGCCAAGTGCTTTAAGCGAAATTTTTGAATCTAACGACCAGCACAGCGACAACACCATGATCCCAAACAATAATATGGGCAGCAGTAGTGGAAACCGTAACGATATTTCCTGTTTTTTTGCTGAAAGCACACATATAAGCACAAAAAATATTAACGATATACTATTGTATATGTTGCTTAACGGTATTGTAATGGCTACCAGCGATATTAAGAATACTAAAAGCTTTTTACCCGGCGACAGGCCTATTCTTTTTAATAAAACATTGCTCGAAAAATTGTAAATATTCGCCATTTATCTTATCCCAGTTAAAATCGTGCACTATGGCATTGTAGTTGTTCTCAATTTTTTGTGTGTTCTCTTCCCTTTTTAAGGTAGTAAGCAATGTTGCTGCCTCAGCAGGGTTAGAAAAATAGTAGGCATTTTCTTTTAGAATCGCCTTGTTAAAATCGTTATTATGCGCAATTATAAATGCCCTCGAAGCCATAGCCTCTAACAGAGACGGGTTTGTGCCCCCCACAGAGTGGCCATGGAAGTAAAGCTTTGAGTAATAACGTAAATTGTTTAAATAAGTTATGTTAAAAATACCACCCGTAAAAACAATATTGTTATAAGCAGCATATTTTTTCTTTAAATATTCGCCATATTTTGTGGTATTGTTTCCCACTACCAAAATGGTGGTTTTATCGCCACTGTCTGCCACGCCCTGTAGCACCATATCTATATTATTTTCTGGCTCAAAGCGGGCAATGATCATGTTGTAGTTTCCTTTTTCTACGCCAAAATCTTTTAAAATGGCATCGTCCGGGTTTGTAAACGGATGCGCGCCATAAGGTATGTATTGGGAGTCTTTATTATATTTCTTTTTCAGGAACGATTGTATTCCCAAAGAATCGGCTACAAGATAGTCGCTGCTGTTTGCTGCAAGTTTTTCTGCATACATGAGAAACTTTTGCACTTTTGGCGAATATTTAGAGCGTTTCCACTCCAGGCCATCCATGTTGGTAATATTAACCGCCTTTTTAGGTATTAAAAAATGCCATATAGAGTTGCTGGTATAGCCCAGTTGAAGGATTATGTCAAAATTTCTTTTGCGCGAATCCATTATGCAGTTAAAGTCATAAATAAACTGACCAAAGGTACCCACTTTATATTCGGGGTCGTACTTGTGTATAAGGTGTACTCCTTTAAACGTTTTTTCCTGATACTTGTGGTTATGCGAATTGTAGCAGTACACCTCGTGTCCTTTTTCGGCAAGATATACGCAAAAATATTCGGCAAATTGCTCAAAACCGCTGTAATGGTTTGGTATCCCCCTGGTACCTACTATAGCTATTTTCATCTTAAAATTTTGAGAAGAGCAAATATATTCTTTTAATACTAACTTTTAGATACTTTACCTGCAAATATATCAACCATTCCCTTTACATATTGATCCTGGCTAAATTGCGATATTGCCCTTTCGTAGCCTTTAGCTCCAAACTCATTTCGCAGTTGTGGGTTGTCTATTAGATTTTTCAATGCTTTTGCAAGGCTTTCATTGTTGCCGGGTTCTACTAAAAAGCCTGTTTGTTTATCAACAACAATTTCTGTAAGGCCACCATGGTTAGAGGCTACTACAGGTTTTTTTGCCAGCATACCTTCCAATGCTACAAGTCCAAAGGGTTCTGCCTCTGTGGACGGAACAGCTGTAATATCGGTAGCATTCCAAATAGACTGTACATTGGTTGTAAATGCTATTATCTTTACACTATCCTGCAGGTTGTGCTGTGCAATTATAGCTTCAACTTCGTCCTGATAATGTTCCTGTCCAGGCACAGGCGATCCTACAAACAACATTTTTACATTGCTGTTTTTAAAGTTTTCGATATAGGTGTTTAGTAACCATTTATGACCTTTAAACCAACCAATACGACCAAGAAGTGTTATAACAACATCGGTTTCTTCAAAGCCATATTTTGTTTTAGTGCTTGGCTGATGTTGTGTTTGGGGTAGTGCATTGAGCCCGTTGTGTACTACAACCGTTTTACTTTCCAGTGTTTTTTGCCTGCTGGTCAGGTTGTTTTTTGTGGCGTAAGAGTTGCACACCACAAGGGTTGCATAACGGTCTAACAGCCATGCAAATGTATTGGCTATAACTTTTGGTGTGGTAATAATTTCGTGTACATGCCATATGTGCTTTAGCTTACGTTTGCGTGCATATATCATGCCCAGAAGTACAGCAAGGGTGTTAGAGTACACCATGTCAAACTTATAAACGGCATGTAACTCATCTAAAGTTTTAATGGCAGAATTTGCCCCTTTAGCAAGCGCAAGCAGGTTTTTTGGGGTAAACATCTTGCGGTATAATTTTAGAACAGGTGCTATTACTACTTTAATACCCTCTTTTTCGAGTTCTGTTTTAAGCGGTCCTTCAAAAGGCAATACAACAACCGGAAAAAAATCTTTTTTATCAAGTTGGGAAAGTACTACAAGCAATGTTTTGTCTGATCCGTAAAGTTCTGCCGACTGATGTATTACAAGAATGTTTTTCATGAAATAAGTTTAGGGTTCTTTAAAGAAGCAATCACATTTTCGCGATAGCGGATCAAAAAACCAATTATTACCGATTTAGAGTCGGGTACAAAATAAAGCCCCATAAATACCCAATAAGACATTACAAGGAACAATCCTGTACCGGTCATTAAATAATTTAAGTGCTTTACACGGCTGTCATCAGTTTTTTTGTGTCTGAAGAAGAGCAATATAGATATTATAAGAATGATGTCTCCAATAAGCCCTGATTTTAGAAACACTGTCATGAAACCATTATGTAAAAAAGGAATATAGCGCATAAGGCTGGTTTGAAGCCATACTTTTCTTTTAAGGTCTATAGACGATCCCATGCCTTCGCCAAACAATACTGCACTTACACCGCCCTGTGGCACCTGCCTTAAAGTCAAGATGGTTTCATAGGAGCGGTAATTGTCATGAAAATCTTTCCAGTCATCGGCCCTAACTTTGGTCTTAAAAGGTTCTGTAGGGGCAATTTTTATTTTATACAGAAATGCCTCGAAGCCTTTAGATCCGCGTTTTGGGTTATAGGAATATATGGCAGCATAGCTTGCCCCAAGCACAAATACAAGCGTAGATATTATGATAACCGAACGTTTGTTGATACGGAAATATCCTTTAAGGGCCAGGTAAAAAATGCCGAGCTGAATGAAGTTTGTACGGGCAAGATACAATGCTATCGAAACACTTAACAATAAGACACCGATCTGATATTTTTTGCCCGAAATATTGAGGTTGAATTCTTTTCTAAATAATAGTATTATAAGTGCATATACCTCATAGTCGCTAAAATATCCAGAATACTCCCTAAGTTTATGCATGTCGGTAATTCTGTACATCATTATAGAAAATACCATTACCAGTAAGTGCGCTATAGCGATCAAAATACCGGTATTGACTACCAAGCCAAGAGGGTTTTTCATGTAGTCTTTACACAGCTGGTAACCAATGAGCAATCCTAATATGGGTTTAACCATATAAGTAATGTCCCTAATATATTCGTAGGTTTTTACTTCGTGAAAAAAGCTAATGCACAGGGCTATTAAAAAAATAGATGCAAAACAACCAACCTGTTGCAATATGGTTAGCGAATATTTGTTTCTTACCGTCAATAAGGTAGTTAAAGACCATACACCAAATGTAAGTTCGTAGCTGCCTAAGTAAGGAACGCCCACACAGGCAAAGAACAATATGCCGTATATTACTTCTTTTTTAACTTTTAAGCCCATTAGCTTATTGATTTTAAAATTTTGGCAGGTATGCCGCCTATAACACTATAATCCGGAAATTCTCCTATTACTACTGCTCCGGCGGCTACCACACAGTGATTGCCCACTACACAGCCGTCTAAAAAAGTAACCTTGGCACCCACCCATACATTGTTGCCTATTTTTATGCCCTTAGAAGTTACTCCCTGCTCGCGTATGAGCTTAGTAGTGTCGCTAAAATTATGATTTTCGGAATGAAAGCTTACATAAGAGCCCATTATAACATCGTTACCAATTTCGATACCGCCTGCGGCACCAAACTCTGTAAACTGTCCTACTGCAGAATTATTGCCCATTGTAAGCCCTTTGCCGTATTTAGAAAAATGGCTGGTGCACATTACCCAGGAGTATGCTCCAATGCGGCTGCCATGGCCTATGTGTACTTTTTGAGAGGCATAGCCATCTATTATAGTATGATGTTCTATAGTAACATTTTTACCAAAAAAAATATTTCGCTTGTTGCTAACAGAACAGTTGCTGCCAATGTAAACCTTTCTACCCATTATGATAAGGCCTCTTAAAAGCATGATCATTCTTTTATAAATTACCCTTATAAAAAAACCGTTGGGTATATCCTGATCTATCTGGTAGTCTTTTCCCGATTTGTTAAGCAGTTTTTGAAATAGTTTTTTGATCATTTAGTGCAGGGTATGGCCTCAAAATTACAATAGTTTTTTTAATTGGCACCTGCCTGTTTGTTTTTAATGGCCGGAAGGTATAAAACTATAGTTACAATTTCTGTAACTATAAGCGACAGCAATACACCATATATTTTAAATAGCGGAATAAGTATTACCATAGCTGCCATATTTAAAAACACTATGCCTAAAGTAAGGTTTACATAATATTTTTGTTTTCCATAGCCTAACAGCAATTGCTTTAGTGGCGTAGATATTGCCAGTGTTAGCGGAAAAAATATAGCAACCCTTAGCATTGTAGCAATATTGTTTGCAAGTTCGTCGGGTTGGTTAAAAGGTGTGTGAGTAAAATAACAGGCAACGGGTACCGCCATTATATAGAGCATTCCCATACAAAGGGCTATAAATATAAAATTAGCAAGATTGTAGGTTTTCCAAAAACGCAGCGCCTGGCTTGTGCTTTGCTCTAATAAATAGCATACACGTGGATAGGCATAATTAAAGAACAGAAAAATGTAGGTGCGGAATATTACAATTATATGCTCGAGTATTTTGTAGGTGCCGGCCATGGCATCGCCAATAAAAAAACTTATAAGCATTACCGGGGCATACAGTTGCAGCGAAAGGAATATTTGTGATGAAAATATTGAAAAGTGTTGTTTTAAATAGTCCTGTACCTGTTTTACAGAGGTTCTTTTAAGCGAAATTTTATATGTGCGGCATAGTGCTGCAAAGCCTATTCCGTAGGCAACGATCATGCCCATGCCCCACAGCAGGCAAACATATATATAATGATGGGGTTGCTTTATAAATATAAAAACGCCAAGGGCATACAACACTTTGCACAGGATGTTGATTATTGCTGTCCATTTAAAATGTTCTATACCCTGAAATACCCAAATGGGGCTAATACACTGCCCGGCAACAATAGACAGGCATAAAAAGAATAGTTGCTTTTCGTTACTAAAATAAGGAACGCTGATAAAGAGCAACGAGGTTACTGCAATAATGGCTATGAGCAACAGCATGCGGGCTGCATATGCGGTGCTCAATAAAACAGTTAGTGCCTGTTTATTATTTCGGTTTACGGCAACGTCTTTTACACCGTTTATATCGCTGCCATAGTCTATAACTACTATCAAAAAGAAAGATATGGCCATGCCTACACTTATTTTGCCAAAGCGTTCCTGACCGCAAATGCTAACTAAATAAGGAACAACCAGTATAGGGGTTATTAAATTAAACCCCTGCCCAACACCATATATAAGGAGGTTGAGCAGGGGCTTATTGTTTAATATTTTTTTGATCATTTTTTTACTTTTGCTAAAACAAAAACGGTGCAATATAACAAAAGGGACGGTTAGTACCAGTCCCTTTTTATCTTTCTACTATATAAAATATATTAGTTCTCTATTTTTTTAAGCTCATCTAAAAGCTTCTGTGTAGGATAGTAAAAATGGTTTGCATTGTTTTTAAGATCCTGTTTAAATGTAATTGTTCCTGCTGCGCTGTCATGAGAAACTTCAACTAATTTATCCTGAATAAAATATTCAAGGAAATTGTTTCCGTTGCCTTCTATGCTTTTATTATAGCATGTTATTTTAAAGCTTTTAAGAGTAATATTTCCCTGTTCTGCACCTTTTTTAGCACCAAAGTCTACCCTTAAAGCTTTAGGCAGCTTCTCGTCCGGAACGTTTACTGTTACTTTTTGATAACCTTTATTGGCTATTATAGGAAGCCAAAATACTTTTTCAGGAGTAAAGGCTATAGATCCGTCTTCTGTATAGTATAATGCAAGAGCATCATCTTTATCAGAAGTTAAATCAAATTCTGCGGTAAAGTTTGCTTTTACCTCTTCAGTAGCCTCGGTTTTTTTTGCTTCTGTTTCGTTTTTACAAGAGCTAAAAATAATAGAAAATAGAGCTGCAACTATTAAAAATCTTGCCTTCATTTTGTTAAATTTTTTTTTGCAAATGTATATAATTTTAGATTACACCAAATAAAGCTTATATAAATTTTGTTTGGGTCTTGCGTAATTTTTTTATTTTTTATATATAACTGTAAATGTGTTGTTTGCGAGTCTGAATTTAGCTTGTAAATTAAATCCTTATATGTAACACATTAGTTATTTTATTATTGTTTGGTTATAACCTTATCTGAAATTACAAAGGCGTCCTTTTTAGTAACAGGGTCTGCAACATAGAGTGCCAGTTTATAAGTGCCCGGTTTAAGGCTGTTTTTGCTTATCTGTTTTTTAAATCCGGAGTTATTAATGTCGAACTGGCTTTTAAAATAAGAAGTTACATCGGGTCTGTCAACACTTTCAGGCGCCAATACTATCTCTTCTTCACCATTGATCAATACCACCGTAATTTTTGTATGTTCGGCAGACTGTTCGTTAAAATAAGCCCATCCAACTACTTCAAATGCATCTCCCAGATCGTTTACAAATTCATAAGAAAAATTAACGTCAGATCCATTTCTGTCTTTATATGGCTTAAACCTCGCAAAGTCTCCGCTTGGTTTGTAATCTGCTTTTGTATGGTAGTGCTTTGCAAAAGCGTCAAAAAGTTCGGCGTTTTTATCTACAACAAAAAGGCTGTCTAAAACTTTTTGGGTTTGCTCTGAAGTTGGATTTGCAGTATTTGAAAGCGGAATATCTATATACCAAAACGACTGTGGCTTTTCTGCATTACTCATAATTCTGTCTGCAATTTGATTCAATGAGCTGCCCGTAACCTCGTTATTATCTTCAGGGGTTAAAAAATAAGAGAAGAATATACCAAAGGTAGAATATATCTTTTCGTTGTTCTTACGGTTTTCTTTTACATAATTGCTGGCCTCCCTGTACTGGGTTTTAGAAACATTATGATAGTATTTTTTTACAAAAACAAGATCATTAAGTGTGTAAAGCATAAAAACCGAAAGTAATGTAGCCTTAACAGTATTGTTTTTTATAAGGCTCATTCCGGCAGCAATAAGGATAAAGATTGGCGGAAGTATGTTTATAAAATACCTGCTTACTATCATTGGCAAATGAATGTAAGAAAGTGCATATGGGAAAAATATGGTAACAAATATCCATATAAAAAGTACATGGAAAGCAAACACAGGCCTGTCTGTAACAGGGTCTATTTTGTATTGTGGGGTGTCGTCTTCTTTAAATAATCTGAACAAAAAGTATAGTGTGGCAATCACAGCAACAGCCACCGCAATTTCAGAACCTAACAGTTCTTCAAACATTGCCGTATATACACCCCATACAGGGGCTGTGATCCAAAAAGAATTTCTTCCGCTTGTTCCTAAAAAGATTACCAAAGAAGGTATAAATGATACTAAAGTAATTATACCTGCCATTAGCGAGTATAAGAACATTTTTTTGCCTGTAGTGTTGTAAGGCTTAATAACAAAGTAAAGCAGGATGGTATATTGGGCACAAAGTGCAAAGAGCGAGTAAAAGTGTGTGTTTATGAGCAGTACACCTGTTAGTGCAAAAAACAGTGCATTTTTTAATGTGGGTATTCTTACAAATCTTATTAAGTATAAGAAAGAAAGAGTTGTGCTAAAAAACATCATGGAGTACATTCTTGCCTCCTGAGAATAGTAGATATGAAAATGGTTTATACTTATTAATAATACTGCCAATAACGCCACATTTTTATTAAACAGCTCTTTTGCCAGATAATATAATGCTACGAGGCCGCCAACTCCAAACAATACAGATACAAACCTGGCGGCATAGGCAGTGTTGCCAAATACAGACATGAAAAAATGTACTAAATAATAATACAATGGTGGGTGTACATCTCCTTTAAGTGCTGCAAAGATGTCTCCCAGTGATTTATTTGAATGCGAGTTGGTCAGGGTAAAAAGCTCATCTGCCCAGGGGCTCTGAAAATCGAGCCTTAAAAGCCTAATTGCAAAACTAAAAACTATGAGTGCTGTTAGCAGGTAATTTTCTTTACACCAATTAATGATTTTCATGTCTTATTGTTAATGTTTAAAGTACAAAAGTATATTTTAATTTATGGTAATAACCTTGTCGCTAATATTTAGAGCATCTTTTTTTGTCGTTTCATCGGCAACATAAATGGCCACCTTATAAATGCCGCTTCTCAAAGCTTTTTTATTTATCTCTAATTTAAAGCCTGATTGAGACAGGTCGTATTCGCTTTTAAAATAAGATGTTACATCATATCGGGTAACGGGTTCTATATCCAGCACCACCTCTTTCTCATCTGCTATCAGTACTATTGCAATGCGGCAGTTTTTTGTAGATTGCTTGTCAAAAAATGCCCAACCCGATAATTCGATCACTGCGCCCATATCATTATAAATTTCAAACGAATAATTTAAGTTATCTCCGTTACGGTCTTTATAAGGCTTAAATTTTGTAAAGTTTGCAGGGGCTTTATATGTGCTGCGGCTGTTGTAATGTTTTACAAAAACATCGTTCAGCTCCAAACTTTTATCTACAATATATAAACTGTCTAAAAAAGTACTTATACTCTTGGAAGGTAAGGCATCATTACCCCTAACAACATCTGTATACCAAAACGACTCGGGTTTTTGACCGTTGTTAATAAGGCCACTCACATAATGGCTCATAGATTCCTGTGTCACTGCGTGGCCTTCGTTTTCTTTTAAATAATAAGAAAAATAGGTAGAGTTATAAGAGTATATTTTTTCAGTATTATTATGATTTTCTTTTATATAGTTAGCTGCTTCTCTGAACTGCGTTTTTTCGACCTTATTATAATAATCTTTTACAAGTAAAAGATCGCTTAAAGAAAAAAGTATGAAGCAACCGACTAATGTTATTTTTACCGTGTTGCTTTGTATATAAAAAATCCCGGCTGTTATGAACAGTATTACAGGTGGAAGTATATTTATAAAATACCGGTCTACCATCATAGGTAAATGTATATATGACAGTATGAAAGGTAAAAAGACAACTATAAAAATCCATGTTGCAAGAACCTGAAAGGCAAATATGTTTTTATCCTGTTCAGGGTTTATGGCATATTTATATTGCTCTTTTTGTTTAAAAACAGTAAAACAAAAATATGCTATTGCAAGCAGGGCGATAGCAACACAGGTTTCCGGGCCTAGGAGCTGGCTGAATAACTTAGAAAAAACATCAGGCTCCGGAATGGGTATCCAAAACGATTTTATGTTGCCTGTATCCTGTAAAGTTAAAATGGAAGGGATAAAGCAAATGAACGTTATGAATGCCGAAATTAATGCATTGGTAAATAATTTTTTTCCTGTGGTGTTGTATGGAAAAAATATAAAATACAGAATAATAAGGTACTGGGCAAACAGTGCAAACAGCCCAAATAAATGCGTATTAACCAGTAGCGCAGTAGTTAATGAATATAATAACGCCGTCCTCAAAGTTGCATTTTTTATAAACCGTACCAAGAACAAAAATGATAGTGCTGTAGTAAATAACAACATGCTATACATTCTTGCCTCCTGAGAATATGAGATATGGAAATGGTTTATTGTGAGAAAAAATACGGCCAGCAATGCGGTATTTTTATTAAAAAGCTCTTTGCCTAAATAATACAATGCTACAATGCCGCCTACGCCAAATAATACAGAAATAAACCGTACTGTGTAAACTGAGCTTCCGGATATGAGCTGGAAAAAATGAACAAGTAGATAATATAGTTTAGGATGGGCATCGCCTTTTAAGGCAACCAAAACTTCTGAGATAGATTTATCAGGATCAGATCTTAGTAATGTAAACAGTTCATCTCCCCAGGGGCTTTGAAAGTCGAGTTTGTATAACCTCATTATAAAGGCTAAAGCTATAAGCGCGGCAAGGATGTAATTATCTTTTAACCAATTAAGAACTTTCATCGACAATAAGGTTTACTTACTTAGGGGTTTTTATACTGTAGTTTGCTACCAGCAAATACATTTCTTTCAAAATTTTAAAGGCAGTTTTCCAGCTCAGCTTAGATCCTTCAACATCTGTCCAGGTTTTTAGCGGAAACTCCTGCCCATTGTGCATTAGTCCCTTGTTTTTTAGACGTATAAATATTTCCATGTCAAACAGCCACGAAGTTAAAAATGGCATGCTAAAAGCTGTTTTGGCAATGCTTACAGGAAATATTTTTGCACCGCATTGGGTATCATAAACACCTAATTTGAACCTGAAATTCATTATAGTAACTATAACGCGTCCTATAATGTGCCTGTAAAGTTTTCTGTCTATATTGGTGTTTAAAAGCTTTACCCTGCATCCTGTTATAAAAAGATCTGGTTTGCGGTCCAAATGTCTGAGCATCTTGAGCATTTCCCTGACAGGGGTACTAAAATCTGCATCAAAATAGCCAATGTGCGAATACTCGTTCTTTTCTATAATTTCGTTTGCAGCATTATAAATGGTGGCTGCCTTGCCACGGTTTTGCTCATAGTTTATTATAAAGCAACGATCGCTGAAAACGGCAGCAATATCTTTAAGAACCATTAAAGTATTGTCTTTACTGCCATCGTTAGCAAGGTATACATCTACAGCACTTTGTTGCAGCAATGATATTACTAACTCTTTTTTTATTCTCTTTTCCTCATTGTAGCAAGGAATTATTATAGCTATTTTTTGCATTTTATGATTATGATGATGTGCAGATACTTATTCTATCGCCCATATTCATCATGAGGTAAAATAAAGTAATGCAATATATAAAAATGAACATTAAAATTAACCCCGTGCTTAACGCTGTAAAATCAAAGGCAATATATAATGCATTTGTAATTTAAAACATTTTTAATACTGCGCACCAATAGCTCGTTACCTCCTTATACTTTTGTCAAGTCTTTTATGGCATCATGCAGCTGTTGCGATGGATAAAAATACGGTGTTTTATAAATACCGTCCTGAGCCATAATTTTTAAAGTTCCTTGTACAGTATCTGTTTCTGTTTTAAAGTTTTTATCTTCATTAAAAAATTTAAAGAAGTCAGATCCCTTTATAGTAAAGGCAGAGGTATTGTAGCTAAACTTAATATTTTTAACAGTAACATATTGCTGCTCTTTATTAACACCAAAGTCAAGCCTTATGTCTGTAGGTATAACACCTTTGGGCATATCTATGGTTACGGTCTCGTCCTTTCCTCCTTCTATACCTTTCCATTGTGCATAATCACCACTAAAATCAAGATTGTTGGTTTCGTTATAATAAACGGTAAAATCGTCTTTTTTAGAAGCGTTAACGTCCATCTCTACCCTAAAATTATCTACGGCAGGTATAGTTTGTAAAGAGCTTTTATTCTTACAGCCGGTTACCAGGCTAAGAAATGATAGTAAAAACAAAAATGATCGCATAGTTTTAAAGTGTTACTGTTTAACTATTTTTATTGAGTTAATAGTTACATTCCTGTCCTGCCCATTAACCGAAAGATCGTTATCAAAACTGATCTCAAATTTACCTTCAGCGTCTGTTGGGCAATCCAGTGGGATTATGTTTTCAGATTTTCCTGTGTTTTCGTTTAAGTAAATACCGGCAATTTCTTTACCTGCAAATTTTACAATTATATGCGCATTTTCACTATTAATAGGTTTGTCAGGCGTACTGAAACCATCAATAATTATGTTATATTTTCCCTGGGCCAGTTTAACTTTTCCTGATGTTACTGTACTGTTCTCGAACATCTGAATGCTGCCGTTAGCTGCAAAATTAGCCTGTGCAAATGTCGAAAGTATGTTGTTGTTAGCTGCCAGGTCTACAATGTTCTCTTTTTTAGGCACATAATAATTTGCCCAGGCATCAAAATATTCTAATTTTTTGGTAAGCTTAAAGTTTTCATCAAGATAGGCCTGGTTTTCTGCCGAAAGGCTGAATGTGCGTCCGTTAGCATCAGCATACCAAAAAGGCTCTGTCGCAGACATGGCTCCATTGCGCATAAGGGCTATATAGTCTTCCAGCGATTTCCCTTCAATTTTAGTTTGGGTATCTTTAAAGTAATAAGGAAATATCCAGCTCCAATAGGCTACAACTTTTGCATTGTCAGGATTTCTTCTAATGATATCTTTACTAAGTTCCCTGTATTGTGTTTTGCTTACAGTGGTATAATATTTTTTTACGGCAAGAAGGTCTATTAAAGAAAAAAGAACCAGGCTGCCTAAAACAATAATCTTTAAAAGGCGGTTATTGATGAGGCTTATTCCGGTAGCCAATATAAGTACAAGTATACCAATAATGCTTATAAAATATCTTATAAGGAGCATGGGTATATCAAGATACGACTTTAGCATAGGTATAACTACCGATATTGAAAGCCATGTAAATAAAATGATAAACCCAAATATTAGCTTATTGTTTATAATGTTCCTGTAGTTAAGTTCTTCGGTTTTTTCTTTAAACAGTGTTATTGCATAATAAATAAACACAAACTGTATCAGGAACAAAAGCATTTCTGATTTGCCAAAAAACTCGCTGAACATATTTGTAAATGCAAGCAGCCCCGGTTTTTCGAACCAAAAAGAATCGATGTCCGATACTCTTAAAAAAGGCTCTATGGCAGGTAGAAATACAATTATGGCAACCACACCACCCAATAGGGCAAACTTAAAAAAGTTTAGGCGATCCTGCTTTGGTGTTAGGAACAGGAAAACCAAAAATAATATACACTGTGAAAAAATGGTTATTAAACCAAAAAAGTGCGCGTGTAATATAAGCCCTGTAAACAAGCCATAATAAATAGCATTTTTTGCTGTAGGTGATTTAAAAAATTCGATAAGCCTGTAAAACGACAGGATTGAGAAAAGGAATAAGAAACCGTAGGGCCTTATTTCCTGTGAGTAGGATATGTGAAAATAGTTTACTGACAGGAGTAATGCAGCTATTAAACCGGCTCTTTTATTAAGGAGCGATTTTCCTAACAAATATATTGCATACACACCCCCAATGCCCATGAGTGCCGAAAAAACACGCGCCACAAAAGTGGTGTAGCCAAATACACTAAAAATAATGCGGTTAAAATAATAGTACAGGTGTGGAATGTATTCCCAAAACATAATACTGTCATAAAACTCCCTAAAAGAAAGTTTAGGGTTTGCACTGTTCATGGTTAAAACCTCGTCTAACCATAAACTTTGGTAGTCGCATTTGTAAAGCCTTAGCACCGCAGCTAAAACAAGGATTGCTATAAGTGCCGGATTTTTTAGATATTTGGTTAAGGTCATTGGTTATTTTTTTATCAATAAACTAACAGTATTAAAACAGTTAATGGTTGTACATAATTTATAAGGCATCATCTGTTTTTCCGTCACGCACAACCTTATCTATAATATACAGGGGCCTGTTTCTTACCTGATCGTAAATGCGCAATACATATTCTCCAATAATACCCAACGATATCAACTGTACCCCGCTAAATAAAATTATAGCCAGTATTGTAGCTGTAAAACCCTGCGGAACATCGTTATAAAAAATCTTTCGGTAAACGTTATAAATAAAATATATCATGGCAAAAACAACGGTAATAAAACCCAGTCTTGTAATTAGCCTTACAGGAAAATCGCTGAAATTAAAAATACCGTTAAAAGCAAGTTCGAACAATTTGCGCCAGCTGTATTTTGTCTCTCCTGCCATGCGCTCGTCGCGGTCATATTCATAACCTATTTGTTTATAGCCAACCCAAGCACGCATTCCGCGCAAATACCTGCTTTGTTCAGGCATAGAAACTACTGTGTCTACCACGCGTCGGCTCAACATCGAAAAATCTCCGCTGTCAATAGGTATTTTAAACTTTGATATCTTTTTTTGTAGCCTGTAGTAACCTGCGTAAGCTAATTTTTTTAAAAAGCTTTCTTTACGGTTTTTTCTTATGGCATAAATTACGTCATAGCCCTCATTGAGCAGTCTGTAAAATTCAGTTACCAGTTCCGGCGGATCCTGTAGGTCGCCATCAATTATCATAGCCCCTTTCTTCCCTCTAACATAAGACATGCCTGCGCTAACGGCAATTTGGTGTCCGTGGTTTCTGGAGAGTAGTACTCCGGTAAAACGGGTGTCTTTTTTACAAATATCCTCTATCAGTTGGGCGGTATTATCGCTGCTGCCGTCGTTTATCAGTATAGCCTCACATTTAAAGCTGCAGGAATCCATAACACTTTGCAACCTTTTAATTAAAAGGTCAAATACCTGCTCTTCATTATATAAAGGAGCTATAATAGATATGTCGATATCGTGATTGTTCATTATGATAATTTTTCAAGACTGCTTTCCCAATGCGGAACCGAAAGAAGAAAACGGTCTTTAATTTTCGTCTTATCAAGTACACTGTACACAGGTCTTTTCGCCGGAGTAGGGTATGCAGTTGTTGGTATTGGCTGCAAATCTATTGTAATTTTGTTAACCTCAAATATTTTTTTTGCAAATTCAAACCACGTGCATTGCCCTTCGTTACTATAATTGTAAACGCCAAACCAAACATTATCAGTATTGTTTGCTGTATGGTTTATAATGGTTATTAAAGCTTCAGCAAGGTCGTTGGCATTAGTGGGTGTACCGGTCTGATCGTTTACAACATTTAAACTGTCTCTTTCAGCGGCAAGACGCAGCATGGTTTTCATAAAATTATGCCCATATTGCGAGTATACCCACGATGTTCTTATAATATAATATTCCCTAATAATGTCTTGTATTGCTAACTCACCCTGTAGCTTAGTAGTGCCATAAACGCTTTGTGGGTTCGTTATGTCTTTTTCTGTATAGGGCTTTTGACTGTTGCCATCAAAAACAAAATCGGTAGATACATGCAGCAATACCGTTTTGTTCTCTTTACAAACCCTGGCAAGGTTACCTGCTCCGGTAGTGTTTATTGCAAAAGCCTTTTCAGATTCGCTCTCTGCTTTGTCTACGGCAGTATAAGCGGCAGCATTAATACAAAATTGCGGTTTTACTTTTTTAAAAACGGCATCGAGGCTGTCCGGATCGGTAATATCTGCTTCTGTTGAATTGGCAAAATAAAATTCAACTTCTTTATGTGTTTTGGCAGCAGCTTTTAATGCCTGTCCCAATTGTCCGTCTGCCCCGGTTACTAATACTACCATATTTTTTTACTGTTTTCAAGGTTAGGCAGTAAAAGGTCTTTGTCTGATATGATAAGGTTTGAGGCATCCATTTCCCAATTAATGTCAATGGCAGGGTCGTTATACATTATTCCTCCCTCAGATTCTTTATTGTACAAGTTATCGCACTTATAAAAAAAAGTGGCAGTATCGCTAAGCACTAAAAAGCCATGGGCAAACCCACGCGGAATAAATAACTGTTTGTGGTTTTGGGCACTTAGCACCACACTGACATATTGCCCGTAAGTTTTAGATTCCGGCCTTATATCTACAGCTACGTCAAGCACTTCACCCTCTAAAACCCTAACGAGTTTTGCTTGGGCAAAAGTGCCCGTTTGGTAATGCAACCCACGCAATACACCTTTAGTGCTGAATGACTGGTTGTCCTGAACAAAGTTTACTTTAAAGCCGGTACCTTTTTCAAAACGCTCCAAATTAAAGCTTTCCATAAAATAGCCCCTGCTGTCTTTAATAACATTAGGTTCAATTATAAAACATCCGTCAAGGTGGGTAGGGGTAAAGGTCATAGCTATATTATGCGATTGCAGCGGCTCTTTTTGCTTTTTCTTTTTTGTAATATTTCCTGAAATTGTAAATGCATACAAACAGGAACAGGAACAATAAAGGTAGTATTACTTTGTTTGTACTTGCCAGCTTAGAAACCTTAATGTTTAAGAGAACAGTATTTTCTTTAACGATCTTGCTAAGGTCTATTTTTTGTATGTTACTGTAAATGTTAGCTTCTACAAGGCTGTGTTTTATATTTAAAAGCTCGTTTACCTGGGTGTTTTCTGTTAAGAAAACCATATTGCTGGATTTAGCTCCCGATGAATATTCTTTTACAACACCATCTATCTGTTTAATGATAGAGTCATTTTGCACAATAAGTTTATCCAAGTTACTTAGGCTTGTATTCTGTATTTTCTTAAAGTAGGTGTTAGATTCAAAATGCTTTAGTAACGGATCTATGATACCTTCCTGTGTGGCCTTGTCTTTTGTTGTAATTGTTATAACATGGTTTTTGTAGTATTTACTGGTGGTATTATCCTCAAGCATTTTTTCCATGTCACCATTTTCAGATATTAATTTAAATAACTGAAACTTGCTGTCGTTTTCTGCCGGACCTTCATTATCTATAAATTCATAGATATCTACAATGGCAGCGATTTCAATTTTTTCAATATTTTCGGGATTTTTAAACCCTATCTGAGTAAGAAAATTAGTGTCGTCTTCTTTGATTTTAGCATTAATACGCTCTACTTCCTGATAAAGGTAATTTACACTGTTAAAGTTAGGCATTACAATTACCTTGTGGTTATATGTTTTATGCTCTACATCTAAATAAGTACCCAGGCCAATACCGGCTACCAGTAAAATAATAAGGATAATTATATTGCGAACCACAAACTGTAGCGAGTTAAAAAAAACGTCGTTTATGCTGCCAAAAAAGCCTTTAATTTTATCGCCCAGCTGAGATAGGCTAATTTCGTCAGAATTGATCTGTTGGTTTTCCATAATTAATTATTGGATGTTAAAAATTTGGTCTAATATTTTAATGGTTATAAGATAGGTTGGTTTTACTCCTGTAGTGCCTAAACCGCCCGAGGCAAGTGTACTTCCGGTTTCCAGAGGGTTGTCTGAAGCATAGTAAGCATAACGCACCTTAACATCGGGATTTATGCTCTTTCTTATTTTAGAAGCCGACTGTACTGCTTTCTGATAATAAGCACCTTCCATTTCAAGGCCTATCACGCCCCAGGTACTCTCGTTAAAGAATTTCAGCAGATCGCGGTTTTGTAAAGATGTACCTAATACAGTAACCATGGGCCCACTGTAAACAGGTATTCCCTGTCCGCTCAGCAATTCGGCAGTAAGCTCGTTGTCAAAAGGGTAGTTATCTCCTGTGCCCTCATTTATATGTGCCGAAGGTATCATTATATCGCCTTTATTGCCTTCCAGTATACCGGCCTTGCCCATAATAGAAACACTCTCTACATTAAGCAATGTGCGGTTGTCGTTTTCTTTATAAGGTTTAAGCAACTCATCAATAGTTTCATAAGCCTGCTCTCCAAAGGCATAATCCATTACAATAATAACGGGTTTGTTTTCGCGAAGTTTGGCCGTAGGGAAAGCTGTTTTGCTAAAGTCTATTTGTGCAGTGTCAAATATTTGTACGTCAATATTTGTGCCCGATGTGTCCGGCATATAGATCATGCCGTTTTTAAGCGCAAATTCCTGTACTTTGTTTCGCACGGGGTCGTTGCCGCTTTTGCTCAGTTCTTCAAAAAGAGCATAATCGTCTTTGTCTTTAAATTTAGACTTTAATACCTCTCTTGCAAAAACCGAGTTCATTACACTGTGCATGTTCGCACTGATAATATGAATAGGGCGTTCTAAAAGGCCGTTTTGTTTAAGCACGGCTTTTATGTTATTAGCCCATATTTCGCCATGAATGTGGTGCCCCAAACGTTCCTGTAGTATAGGGCTAAAAGTAATGGTACGCTTGCCTCCGCCCATAGCTTCTTCTATGGCCAGTTTTCCAAGCCAGTAAATAACATGTAAAAATCTGTCCGGTTGTGCCTTTGTGGCAAAGGCATCATAAATATCTATCAGTTCGGCAAAGGTGCGGCCCAGTATATTGCTAACATGAGATACAGCCTGTTCGCGCTCTTCAAGGGCTAAAGGTTCTTCTTTAGAAATAACCTGCTCCAGTTTAACCCAGTCGCGGCCCATTTCGCTGTTGTCGTCTACTAAAACCCTGTTCTTAATTTTCTCAGCCTCTATAAAAATAAAGGTAAGGTGGGTTAAAATATCGTAAATGTCAGATCGACCGCGGGTAATCTCCACGTTCATCTGCTCATCGTCTATACGGTAACAGTTGCGTTTACGCTTTGGCGGAACAATTGCCTTAAAATGCGATTTTGAGTAGCCTTCATCGCTCGTTAGGTTTATAAAACGGCATTGTTCAATTCCTACAGGCAGGCGCTCAATAACATACAGTAGCCCGTTAAGCTCAGCTTTATCTTCGGCAATAGACCCGTAAATTTCAGGCCTTAGCGACAGCAAAGCCTCCCTCAGTGTTTCGCCCGATACTCCCATTGGCTTATAAAACCCGCGGTTAAACAGGTGCCTCATGGTAATGTAAAGGCGCTCTACCGCGGCAGAAGATTCCTGCGCGCGCGACCGTGTAATGTTTTTTAATCCCTGCATAGTAAATTTTGTGGCAAATGTAATATTTTATTTTTAGTGGTGTGTGAAGTTAATATAACGTGTTAATGAAACGCCGTTTTACTTAACATGTTTTACCAATCTTTAAATCCTTTCAATTTTCAATCATAAATCTACAATCATAAATCTGCAATAAAATAATCCGCAATCTTCCTATCGTTGCTCAGTCTTGGCAGTTTGTTTTGCCCACCCAGTTTGCCTATCGATTTCATGTAGTCGCTAAAGCCGTTGGTTGTCACTTTTGTAATAACCACGGTGCGTAGCACGTTGCCTGCAATAAGGTCATCATAATACACATTTTGCTTTCGCATGGCACCATCTATGGCAAGGGCAAAGGCGTTGAGGTCCTGCGGTTCTTTTTCAAACTCAATAAACCATTCGTGGTAGGGCAGGCCGCTTTGCGGGTTTATTTGCGGTGCAACGGTAAACTCGTTAATGGTAATATCTGTCCCCACCATGGCCTCTTTAAGCGCGCTTTCTACCTCTTTGCCTATAACATGCTCGCCAAAGGCCGATATATAGTGTTTTATCCTGCCGCTCACAATAACGCGGTAGGGGGCAAGCGAGGTAAATTGTACAGTATCGCCTATGTTGTAGCCCCATAACCCGGCATTGGTAGAAATAATAAGTACGTAGTTAACTCCCAGTTCGACTTCGCCAATGGTGTAGCGGTGCGGGCTGTCGGTAAAAAACTCATCAGCTTTTATAAATTCATAAAAAATACCTGCATCGAGCAGCAGCAGCATGCCTTTTTCTTTTTGGCTGTCTTGGTAGGCAAAAAAACCTTCCGATGCAGGGAAGAGCTCTATGCTGTCTACCCTGCGGCCTATAAGGTTCTCAAATTTCGCTCGGTAAGGCTCATAGTTAACCCCACCGTATATAAACAGGTTAAAGTTTTTAAAGATGTCGCCCACCTTTTTGCCCTCCTTTTGCTGTAGTTTTTCAAAATACATCTGTACCCAGGAAGGTATCCCCGATATGATACTCATATCCTCATTATATGTTTCCTCAACAATGGCGTCTACCTTGGTTTCCCAGTCGTCTATAATGTTGGTTTCCCAACTGGGCATACGGTTTTTTTGCAAATAGGCAGGCACATAGTGGGCTACAATGCCGCTAAGCCTGCCCAGTTTTACACCATTTTTTTCGGTTAACTCCGGGCTGCCCTGTAAAAATATCATCTTGCCGTCTACAAAATCGGCTTTGCCTGTTTCGTGTATGTAAGACAATATGGCGTTGCGGGCGGCCTGTATGTGGTAGGGCATACTCTCTTTTGTAAGCGGTATATATTTAGCCCCGCTTGTAGTGCCCGATGTTTTGGCAAAATACAACGGTTTACCCGGCCAAAGTATGTTTGCTTCGCCATGCACCACGCGGTCTACATAGGGTTTTAAACCTTCGTAATCGCGCACAGGCACTTTAGCGGCAAAATCAGAATAAGACTGTATGGACTCAAAACCATGATCTTTGCCAAATTCAGTGTTTTTGGCCTGTTCCAGTAATTGTTTAAATAC
Organism: Flavobacterium sp. Sd200; assembly: GCF_009826935.1. Classification (GTDB taxonomy): domain Bacteria; phylum Bacteroidota; class Bacteroidia; order Flavobacteriales; family Flavobacteriaceae; genus Flavobacterium. Next base: position 38,668 of record NZ_WUMN01000006.1, on the reverse strand, counting down.
CTTTTGCTGCGTATCTACAGGATTTGTTGCCCACCTTTGTGTTTTAGCGTGGACGAGGGAAGCGAATATTTTTGCACCAAATGTTTTTAAAGACATGGCTGTATTTTAATTTTTTGGAAATTGTTTTTGTATGGCCCTTTCGGTTGACAGAAAAATAAAAAGTGCAGCACCCAACGTTATAGGAATGCTAACAAAAGTTTGATATTTATCATCTATTGGATATAGCTTGCCTGCAAAAGATACTGCTATAAGCATCAGCCCGCTGATAGCCATTTTTTTTGTTCCGTTTTTTTGTGCAAAATCCCAATGTTCCTGATCCTGCATGGCCGAAGCGGTGCGATATCCATACAAATGGTTTATTTTTTTTGGCGGAAACAAATGCATAACTGTAGCGGCAATTATAAATATAGCACCACAAAGTAAGCATTGGCCTATTGTATTTTCAAAAAAAGTTTCCATTATTCAAAATCTATAAATTGGGTTGGGTCTATAGGATAGCCGTCTTTCCAGAGTTCAAAATGCAGTTGGGCATCTTTTTTCTGTACGCCAGCGCCTGCAAGGGCCACAACCTCGCCGGAGCGCACTACGTCTCCCTGTTGTTTGGTAACACTGCCCGCATTTTTATATACCGATATAATGCCGTCGTTGTGGCGAAGCATAATCACATTCCCGTTGGTTGGAGACCAGTCGGCCAACAATACTGTTCCCGATGCTATTGCTTTTACCGGAGTATTGTTAGCTACGGCAATATTTATAAAAAACTGCTTTTTGCGGGCATTATAGGGTTCGGTTATATGCCCTTTTACCGGAGCAAAAAGTACTTGGCTAACGCGAGGCTGTGCCTGTTCAAAAAGATTGTATTTGTCTTCCAGGGCAACCTGATCGCGCAGTTTAAGGTCGGCATCACTGGGTTTCATTTCTTGTGGTGCAAGCTCTTTAGTACCTGTAGCTACAATAGAATCGCGGCTAAGCTTGGTGTGTTCTATCTCGCCCGTAAGTACCTTTTTTATATTTGCCAGATAGATAGTATTTTGCTCGAGAACTTTTATGAGCGAATCTGACTTTACGGCATTTTCTGTAGCCTCACGTTTTAGTTTTGTAGAAGCATATCCGGGTATATATTCTCTTAATGGTGTTCCGGCAATTATATAGGTAGTAAGGGCTATCATTACAATACTTATTAAGGTAACACCCACAAAAACGTTCATAACATTAAGCCTTAACGAAAAAATCTCTTCAAAAGAATCTTCGTTAAGAATAACAAGTCGGTTTTTGGTAAACAGCCTTTTTTTAATGATCTGCTTTTTAAGCCTCTTTGCTGTCATAGTAAAAGTTTAATTCACAAATATACTAATACTGCCCCATTTTACTGTTCGGTTGCCAATTTTAGGTATGGCTGAGTATTTAGTTTTTGTCAAAATTATTTTATTTAACGCAAACCATCATCAAATATTTGTCGTAAATAACTCCTGTAATTCAATTTATAGTTAACTTTGCGTCGATAATTAAAACTTTTGCTGTCATGGGAAAAATTGGTTTAACAGAAATACTTGTAGTACTGGTAATTGTTGTGCTGCTGTTTGGCGGAAAAAAGATCCCCGAACTAATGAAAGGTCTTGGCACCGGTATTAAAGAATTTAAAAATGCCGCTAAAGATGGAGATGAACCTGCACCTTCTAAAAAAGCGCAGGAAGAAAATAAACTGTAATAGCTTTTACTATTATAACCAAACCCTTTAAGCAACCACTTAAGGGGTTTTTTGTTGCGCATTGTTTTGGTTGTATTCTGCAAACCATTCTTCCAGCACCGGAAAAATATAGTTAGAAACACTGAGTACCGGATAAAAGAATATAGACCCTTTTAATGTTTCCTGTTTTGCAAATGCGCCCGACGCGTTTACTTTTATAAAAAAATTGAGAGAAACACTAAGTATCAAAACCATTTTCATAAGGCCAAAAATTGCCCCTAAAATGCGGTTAGGTATGCCCAGCCCGGTTAGTCCGGCAAGTTTTGTAAATACTTTTGCCAACAGTATAATGCCCACTACAACGGCTATAAAAGTAAGGGCAAAAGCAATGACGCTAATATATTTTACATCTTCTACATGGCTGGCCAGCAAAGTGCCTACATAGCCACTAAATTTTACAGCAACAAAGATGCCTATAAATAACGAAACGAGCGATGCCAGTTCTGTAATAAGCCCGTTCCACAACCCTTTTATAAGTCCGTAAAGCAGGAGCCCTCCTAAAATAATATCAATAAATTCCATTACTCTCAAAGATAAGATTAATAAGCATTTTGCAAAAGCTTAATTTTCAATAATTTGCATTAAAATTTCTAATGTTAATGTGTACTATACTCATTTATAGCCTCGTAGCATGTTTTTTTCTATAACTTTGTTAATAGTTTTTAAACTGTAACTATTAACTTTGCAGTTATAAAATTAGCCTTTTAATGAAGATTACCCTATTGGGCGCAAGCGGAAAAATAGGAACGCATCTGCTTGAGCTCGCCCTTCAAAATGACCACGACGTTGTGGCTTATGTTAGGGACAGCAAAAAAATTAAAACTACACACCCACACCTCACAATTGTAGAAGGAGAGTTAAGTAACATACCCCGCCTTAAAAGTGCTATAGAAAGTGCCGAGGTGGTAGTAAGTACTTTAGGCCCGCCCCGAAAAAGAACCTACGAATATTTACCGGTCTATGAGGCGCATAAAGCCATTATGAGCCTTATGAAATGGAATGGGTTGAAAAGATTTATAACGATAGGTTCGCCGATAATAAGGCTTAAGAATGACCCTTGGTATGTGGCTACTGCCTTTGGAACCTTAATGGCAAAGGTTGCATATCCTAAACCATATAAGGAAATAAGGAGTATAGAAGAAGTGGTTGAGCAAAGCAATTTGGATTGGACCGTGGTGCGATTTGTGGCAGCAACAGATAAAGATACCAAACCAGCTAAGGTTATACCGGATAATAAGAACGTATCGTTTAAAATATCGAGAAAGCGTATTGCTGAATTTATTATGAGCGAGATGACACAAAACCAATACGTCCGGGCTATGCCTATTGTTGGGAGCTGATATTTGCGCAAACAACATTCTTTACGTTGTAAGTACTATCTTTGCAGGTATAAATTATATACATGTCCAGAGACGAACAATTAAAAGAACGCTGGCAACAGCTTGTAACTATATTATCTGACCGTTTTGCCGATGGCGACGTGTTAGACCTTGATGCTATTATTTACCTTATAGGCGTACAGGAGCTTGGTAAATTTAACCGGAAGTTTAAAAAAGACGAAAAAATGGATTTGATGCATATTGCCATTTGCCGACTTTTAGAACCTTATGGTTACTACGAATTTGATTATTTTGATGATGCCGGATGGCCACACTATACGGTTAAGGAACAATTGCCTTCACTAAAGGCAGGAGAACAAAGCATACTGATGAAAGATGCTATTGTAAGCTACTTTCTGGAAAAAGGGCTTATTGAGTAATTATAGTGTCTAAAAAATCTAAAGCCCGGAACGTAATGTTTTCGGGCTTTTTTATTGGTCGTTGTACTCAACCCAGTTTTTAATTCTCCCGACATACATTTTTAAATAGTTCTCTGTAAGGAAAATATTAGACCAGTCAAAACGTCGGCACTGCACGCCAAGATAAAAAATATAAACAGCTGCGCCTGCAAGTGGAATAAGGTCAATCTCTTGCTTGGTCAGCTTTCTTATACTTTGATATCCGGCTAAAAATGCATCTTTTTTTAGCTCATATTCCTCTTTGTTGGTCTCTATATGAAATAGCTGTTTACAAAAATAAGCCACATCTAAAATGAATGGGCCATTGCCGCAAAAGTCAAAATCAAAAATTGTCACTTCGCTGTTTTCGGTAATGCTCATGTTGTCATACCAAATGTCTAAATGTACAATACCTGTTTTAATTGCGTTAGCATCTGTATTTGCAAAAGCCCCTGTAATATCGTTACTAAGTGTTTTTACAAACTGCATTTCGGGCAGGTCATCGCTAAAAAATTGCTGTGCATAGCGGTAAGGCAATTCTAAAAGAGTAGTGTCATTATAGTTTATGCGCTTTATGGCAGTATGTTCATTAACATTATGCATTTGGGCCATTATAGCACCAATTTTTGCACAGGTATCAGGATCTATAAAACGCACTTTGCCACCCTCAGCATAAGAGAAGACTACAGCATAACGCATTCCTTCGGGTGCGTTTATCTCCTGAATGTAGTTGCCATTTATATCTGCCACAGGATAAGATATACTTATGCCGTTATCCTTTAGTAATGTAAGTAGCCTAATCTCTTCCTCAACCTCTGCTTTAGACCGCCAGTTATGGCTGTAAACCCGGAGTATGTTTTTTGTCTCATTGTCAGATACCAGCTAGGTATGGTTCATTCCGGTTTTCAGGAGCGAACATATACTGTTTTTGCTAAGCCCATATTTTTCTATTACAAATAACCCCAGTTGTTGGGCAGATAGAATGGAGGCTGTAACGGCAAAAGTCGACATCGGGTTTAAATTTTTAGATACAGGAAGTAATGGCAATTCTATTCTTCCTTAGCCGGAAATAAAAACGATGCCGCCACAGCGCATATTAATATACCGCCCACCACAGCCAAAGAGAGCGGTGACGATATGTGTATAAACGGTGCAATAAGCATCTTGATGCCTATAAACGAAAGTATAAGCGCAAGGCCGTAGTGCAGTTTGCTAAACATGTGCATAAAGTTAGCCAGCAAAAAGTAAAGGGCGCGTAAACCCAATATAGCAAATATATTAGATGTATAAAGAATAAGCGGGTCGTTTGGTGCTATGGCAAATATAGCGGGGATAGAATCTACTGCAAAAATAAGGTCGGTAAACTCTATAACCGCCACCACAACAAGAAGTGGAGTAGCCATGCGTATGCCGTTTTTTATTACAAAAAAACGATCGCCTTCAAAATTATCGGTTACTTTAAAAAAACGGTGTACTACGCGTGCGCCGGCACTTTTAGAAAAATCTTTGTTCTCATCATCATCTTCCTGAGATGACCAGGACTTTATACCTGCTACAATAAGGAATATACCAAAAATGGTTAGCAGCACATTGATGCGGGTTACGTGTCCAAAAATTTCCATTTCTGGCAAGTAAGTAAGGTTTATAAGTTCTACACCCGTAAATATAAATATAGCCCTGAATACCAGTGCTCCAATAATACCCCAAAAAAGTACTTTGTGGTGCAAATGTTTCGGGACATTAAAAAAGCCAAAGACCAGTATGAACACAAAAAGATTATCTACAGAGAGGGCTTTTTCTATCCAGTAGGCACTCTGAAACTTAGTAAAGGCATCAAAACCCATTACATAATAAATGATGCCACTGAATATCATGGATAGCGATATCCATACTACTGACCATGTAATGGCTTCTTTATTACTAACCGTATGGCTGTTTTTATTAAAAACACCAAGGTCTAACAAAAGCATAATAACTATTGTAACCCCAAAAATAGCAAGAATTGCAGGGTGATTTATAAGATGATCGTTCATAAAAATGTATTAATCCAGTTTATCGGTTAGTTTTTTAAATACCTGTTTGGCATCTTTACCTTCATAGAGTATGTTGTAAACAGCATCTATAATCGGGGTTTTTGCCTTATAATCTTTATTAAGGTTGTAAGCACTTTTAGCGGCATAATAACCTTCGGCCACCATACTCATTTCCATCATGGCACTTTTTACGGTATAGCCTTTACCTATCATATTCCCAAACATACGGTTTCGCGAAAATACAGAATATCCTGTTACCAAAAGGTCTCCCAAATAGGCCGAATCGTTAATATTTCGCTTCATTTTATGAACCTTACGGATAAACTTTTTCATCTCCCTCACGGCATTGCTCATTAACAGTGCCTGAAAGTTATCGCCATAACCAAGCCCGTGTGCAATACCGGCTGCAATGGCATAAATGTTTTTTAGCATGGCAGCATATTCTGTACCTATAATATCGTCAGATATTTTAGTTTTAATATAATGGCTGTTGAGGTTTGTAGCCATTGTTTTTGCCTTCTTTTCGCTCCCACAGGCAATAGTAAGATATGATAGTCTTTCCAAAGCCACTTCCTCGGCATGGCATGGTCCGGTTATAACACCAATATTATCGTAATCAAGATTGTAAGTGTCATGAAAATGCTCGCCAACAATAAGGCTTGTTTCCGGCACTATACCTTTTATGGCACTAAATATAATTTTATCCTGAAGGCTCACGGTAAGTTTTTCCAGTTCTCCACTCAAAAATGCCGATGGTATAGCAAATATTACATAATCGGCATAGGCCACAGCTTCATTAATATCGTTGGTAAGCAGCAGCTTGTTGGTGTCAAATTCTACAGAACTCAGGTAATTTGGGTTGTGTTTTTGCAGCTTAATATGCTCTATTGCCGATGTATTGCGCATATACCACGCAATTTTATCTACATTAGAACACAGCATTTTGGCTATTGCCGTTGCCCAGCTGCCGCCGCCTATTACTGCGAACTTAGGAGTGTTACTCATTTTTAAGGTCTTGTTATAAAGGTCAAAAGTACTTAAATTTAATATAACTGTCGCAAACTGTTATATTACCCCTGTTTTACCTTTTTAAACATTAACATTTTATTATGAAAATAAATGCAATTATGCATCCTGTAGCGCGTTATTATATGAGAATTTTGTTCAGGATCAGTGAGAGATTAGCAACAAGGTTAGTAAATTTTTTGTTTTTGGTGTTTTTTAAAAGGCATTCCTGTTATAGCAGGTATGCCTTTTATAGTTAATAGAGGTATCCAAAGACTTATTGCAACAGTAAAAAAATGGTCCGTTAATAACGGACCATTTTCTATATTATATACTTGCTTTAAATTGCTCAAGGAAGCGAACGTCGTTTTCATAGAACATACGTATGTCGCCAATGCCATACAGCAGCATGGCAATGCGCTCTACACCCATACCAAAGGCAAAGCCATTATATTTTGCAGGATCTATACCACAATTTTTAAGTACGTTAGGGTCTACCATACCGCAGCCGCCAATTTCTAGCCATCCTGTACCTTTTGTAATACGATAGTCGGTTTCGGTTTTAAGTCCCCAGTAAATATCGATCTCGGCACTTGGTTCTGTAAACGGAAAGTATGACGGGCGAAGGCGTATTTTGCTTTTGCCAAACATTTCTTTTGTAAAGTATAATAACGTTTGTTTAAGATCGGCAAACGATACGTCTTTGTCTACATACAAACCTTCAATTTGGTGGAAGATACAATGTGAACGAGACGATATTGCTTCGTTACGGAAAACCCTTCCCGGAGAAATAGTACGGATAGGCGGTTTGTTCTCTTCCATATACCTAACCTGTACCGATGATGTGTGCGTGCGAAGCAATACATCAGGATTGGTTTGTATAAAAAACGTGTCCTGCATATCGCGCGCCGGATGATATTCCGGCAGGTTAAGTGCAGTAAAGTTATGCCAGTCATCTTCAATTTCCGGCCCTTCAGATACATTGAAGCCTATGGTATTAAAGATGTCTATTATTTGGTTTTTTACAATAGATATAGGGTGGCGCGATCCTACGGCAAAAGGTTCGCCGGGGCGTGTAAGGTCGCCATAAATACCTTTAGCCTCTTCATTATTTTCAAGGGCTTCGGTAATTGTTGCAACTTTTTCTTCAGCCGTTTTCTTTAGCGTGTTAACAACCTGTCCAAACTCTTTTTTCTGCTCGTTTGGCACGGTTTTAAACTCGGCAAAAAAGTCGTTTAAGATTCCTTTTTTTCCTAAGAATTTTATCCTGAATGCCTCAAGCTCTTCTTTATTCTGTGCAGAAAAAGCCTGAGCTTCGGCTATGTATTCTTTAATCTTGTCTATCATTGCTCATTAATCAAAGTGATGCAAATTTAGGTATTTTAAAATTGACATGCCATTTTTTAAATTGTAAAGTTATACGGAGTAATGTGGCAAGTTTGCTGCCGGGAGAATAAACTAAAGAAAGCCGCATCATAGCGGCTTTCAGTGTGTCAGGAGGTCTTTTGTTTTTTTTCCTCCTTTTTCTTCGATTTTTTATTCAGGCTGATTTTTTCCTTTACCCTTTTTATATGATCGTCCATAGTGCTCATAAAACCGGAGTTTAAGCAATATTTCTTCGCATTGGTATAGTACTCTATAGCGGTGTTAAGCATTTCATAACGCTCATAAAGCAATCCATGCAAATACGTTATTCTTGCCACGTCAATGCCGGGTGCTTTAAGGCCTGCATTAATTATGGTCAGTGCCTCATCAAGCCTGTTTCTGTTTATCAGCATAGCGGCATACTGGTAATATACCGGCAGGTGCTCGCGGTTTAAGTACAGCGTCATCCTGTAATAATATTCGGCCTGCTTATAATCTTCCAGCTGCTCTTCATAAATACGTCCCATCAAAAAATGCGCTCCGGCATGCTCATCGTCTGCAGCAATAACATACTGCAGTTTTTCTATACACTCTTCCACATTATAAGGATAGTTATCTATAGCCTGGATGTACATCACTTCATATGTATTAATTCCCATTGTTTTGTTATTTAAGCCCTTTAGGGCATTTAATTGTTTTTAAGAATGATCAATCAACCATTCCCGTTCACGCTCACCTCCAAAGGAGGCATATGACCCGAAGCTACGCGGAATTTTATTCTAACCCCTATCCATTCGGACTATTTTGGGCAGAAATGTACCCACAACATCTACAAGTTCTGTTTGATTGGACATTACTGTATGGATGTTTTTGTAAGCCATAGGAGCTTCGTCAATCCCTGCGCCCAGTAGTATTACACCATGGTCTTTTAGCACTTTTTTGAGTTCGCTCTGCGTAATTTGCTGTTTTGCTGCCGACCTCGACATTACTCTGCCGGCACCATGCGATGCCGAACTTAACGATAAAGGATTGCCTTTTCCTTTTACAATATAGCCTGGCGCGGTCATGCTGCCCGGTATAATGCCCAACACATTGGTTTGAGCAGGTGTGGCCCCTTTGCGGTGCACAATAAGCTCTTCGCCATTTACCATTTCTTTCCATGCAAAATTGTGATGGTTCTCTACCATTGCAAGAGGGCGTTCGCCCAATGCCTTTGCTATGCGTTTATGAATATCATGATGGCATGCCGATGCATAATCTCCGGCAAGGTTCATGGCTATCCAGTATTCTTGTCCGTCGTGAGTGTCAAGGTCCAGCCACGCCAAATGCCTTGCTTCTTTAGGCAGGGGTGTTTGTTTAGTAGCCAGGTAGGTGTATTCTTTGGCAATGTTGGCTCCCAAACCACGGGATCCACTGTGCGAAAGTACCCCCACATACCTGCCGGGTGGTAGTTTTAGAACATCGTCCTTTGCTGTAATTTCCACAATGCCAAACTCTACAAAGTGGTTACCGCCTCCCGAACTGCCAAACTGTTTATAAGCCTTATCTTTAAGGCGTTTTAATAGTGGTATTTCGTTAAAGACACTGCGGTCTAAAACCTCGTGGTCGTTAGGGCTTTTGTGTACTTCACTCATCCCGAATTTGGTATGCGTTTGTAGTATGCCAGTATATTTGTCTTTATGCCCATCTATAAAAGATGGGTTAATATCATATACACTAAGACACATGCGGCAGCCAATATCTACACCCACGCCATAGGGTATTACAGCATTTTGCGTAGCCAATACACCGCCTATGGGCAAACCATAGCCGCTATGCCCGTCAGGCATAAGTGCACCAGCCCGGCTAACTGGTAGTTTAAGTGCCGTGTAAAGCTGGTCTTTGGCAGTGGGCTCGATATCATTTTCACCAAAAATTGTAAAAGGCACACGCGTAGTTAACAGCTTTTGCGCTTCGGTTTTTTTGTTGGTAACCAAAGCTTCGGCAATTTTGCCAAACACACCATTGCCCATATATTTTTGTGGGTCTTTAAGTACTTCTTTTAAAAGCAGGAGTACTTTTTCTTTGGTTTCACGCTTGTAATGTTTTTGCATGGAAGCAAGTGCAATGCTTACCGATTTATTTTGCGGAAACCCTATATCTGTGAGGTCGTTGCCCCTTAATTTTAATTTTGCCATAATTTTAAATTTTAAAAATAGTAAGGCAGCACTTTACTGCCTTACCTCAATTTTGAAAGGATAAACAGTATTTTTATTACTATAAATACGATCCTTGCAATAGTGGCCACATCCATGTCATCATTGGCATGTTGGGCAGGTCTGTATGCTGGCCTTTGTAATGCGGCGTTTGCCAATGGTCGGGCCAAAGGTCGCACCCGTGCTACAGGATTGGGTGCTGGGGGAGGCTGTATTGCTGCAGGAGGCTGTGCCTCGTCATAATAATCATAATCAACACCCAATTTTTCTTTAACTGCCCATTGTACCACTATTTTATGTGCCTGTGCATCTATATTGCCATTAAACCTTGCTTTTGCCTGTACTATATTGCACTCCGGCAACAAAACCTCAAGTGTAGCAAGCGTTTGGTATCCATCTTTTCCTCTAACGAATTTTCTGAGAGAGAATATAGCCGAACCGCCCTCAGCACAATCATCTGCATAGTCTGCCACACAGTGGGACATGTCATAACCCTCATCATACAATTCTTCTGAGTTTGTAAGCTGTACTATCCTAAACGTTTCGTGTTTTACAACAACTTCAAAGTTGGCTATTCCACAGGCTTCCCAGCCATTGTAGTCTTCAGCGGCACGCCTTTTTGCAAGTTCAGCATGATAGGCTTCAGCCTGCCTTGTAACCGATACCCATGTTCTGCCCTTAAGACTGTAGTTAGTGTCAAGGCGGTACATTTCGGCAAAATACTCTGTTACCTTTTGTAAAACATCAAGGGTTACAGGCTCTTTTGCCTTTGCAGCAAACCGAATTACAGCCGTCCTGAAATCTACATTAGTAATGTCTTCTAATGCGTTGCACCATGCCACTACCTCGGCAGTTTGAGCTGTTGCCCCTAACCCTATAGCCTGTGCCCTCCTTATGGCCTGTGCTACGGTAAAATGCTTTGGCGTTTGCCTAAAAGCGTGTGCCATTGCCTTTGTAAACACCACCGGAAACGCACTTAACTTTTGTATGCTTTCGCCCCGTCCTAATTGAATGTACCACAGCATGTGTATTTTATTACCATCGGCAAAGGCATATTCTAAAAATTCCGGCACATCATAAGCTGCAAAGCAATGCCTTATTAAAGAAGCCAGTTGGCCATGTGGCGTAAGGCTGTCTTTTACCCAGCCATCTATTGGCCTAACCGTTTTATTGCCAAAGGCACTCATGTTTGCCAATACTTCTATAAAAGCAGGATTTCTAAGCACAGCATAGCATTTTTTTGCATGCATTACAAGCAAAAGCGTTTTGAACGAATCCCGTTTCCAAATGTGGTTTTGCGTGCTCATTTGTGCAAAATGAGTTGCTAATACACTCTCTATAGTGCCGCGGTTGCCCATTATTGTGGCAGGATGGCTGCTGTTATACAAACGCTCTACCATGGCTGTAAAGCCTGTAGGGTAGGTTGCTGCTGTGTTTAGTGTTTTCATTGCCTTTAGTGTTGTGGCAAATACCTGTTGCTAAGTGATGCCTGTTGTTGTTCTTTTGATCATTCTTTTTGTTTCTATTTTTAATGTCCTGTGTTTTGAGCTATAATAAAAAAGCCCGGCTCTTTACAGAACCGGGCTTGGTTGCTCAGGCAGCGCGTCTGAGCATTACTCCTCCTTTCACAAGGGAATATGCGGTTCATGTCCATAGGTGTACAACATCGGCTTACCGAAGTGTTCACATAGGTTTGTATGTATGTTATGGTTTTGCATAAGCATAAAAAAAGCCCCAAAGCGGTAAGGCAGTGGGGCTGTATATATTGTTAGATTATTTACTATCTAAAAATCGCTGCGCAGCAATACCCCGGCGCCTGTACAGAGAAATCAATCTCTGAACTTTGTAGCTTGTATGTAGGTGCTGTTAAACGCATTGTTCTTTTTGTTTTTTATTATTGTGCTGCAAATGTAAAGTAAATTCTTAATAAACCAAACATTTACAGCTATTTATAATTAGTCTGCATTGATCTTATATTGGTACTAAAAGCAAAAGGGGCATAAAGCCCCTTTTAAGTATTGTATAACGTGGTATGATTAGTTAACCACAATATCGTCTAATTGCATAGTTGTTGTTGGGCCAGAGCCGCCTTTACCTCTATACTCAAATATAAAGTATCCATTACCTGTAAGCTCTGCCGGAATACTGTAGTTGCCACTTGGTGTAAAACCTGAAGCATAAGCAGCAGGAGGGCCTGCAGGTATATTAAAGTTAGAGGTAATGTCTACAAGTGTAGCATCTGTAATGTTGCCACCCGGAACATAGTTAAGGCTGTAATAAACTTTTAATACAGAGCCGTTATCATATCCAGATGCTGTCTTGAATGAAAAAGTAGTTGCTAAGGTCATGTCTACAGGAACAATAAATAATGTTCTGTTAGTTTCTGCCACACCGCCAAACGATGTCATTTGGATGTACTTATTATTGTTGAAGATTCTAACATCCCAGTATCTAGAGCCTATTGCAGGGTCGTTTATAGCGTTAGGGAATATTCTGTTATTTGCAGCATAGCTTGTAAAATTTTCATTGTAAAGGCCATAAGTAATGTTAGCACCTGTAATTGGCGGAGAGTTATCAAACCTGTCTTCGGTAAGTCTGATGTCTGACTCATAGCGGGCAACAAACTGGAAAACACCGGCATATTTAGTAAGAATACCTCTTACAACACCACTCTTACCACTGATCTTATTACCTGAAAAGTTTGCAAAGCTGCTTGTCCTGAAAACAATGCTTGCTCCGGTTCTGTCTACAAGCGTTCTGTTTGTAGCACCACCGGCAGTGTTTGCCTCATCGTTTGCATCAAAATAAGTGCCACCCACAAACTCATCGCCAAACTCTACACCCTGAAGGTCTATAAGAGTATTGATGTTACGGTTAGTCATTGCCTGAGTTAAAGTTAATGGCCTTGCCAATTGCTCTTCGCTTATTTCAGAACATGAAGGAAGGATACTTTTTTTGAAAGCAGACTCAGGGATCCTGCCTACTGTAATTGCCTCAGTTCCCGATGAACCACGGTAAGCAGCACCATATATAGCAGAACCTTCTACTGTTGCATAGTAAAGGTCTTTAAGTTTGATATATACTTTTTTGCCCGGGTAAAAACCATGACCAAAAAGAGTATTAGCATCTATGGCAACGCTAAATCCAAGCGGAGCAGATCCATCTGTAGGAAGGGTTTGTAAAGAAACAATTTTAAAGAAGTTTCCACGCTCATCGCTTGATGTTACATAGGCTTCCATTGTATCATCATTATCAGGATATTGCCTAACCTGAGAGTTTGTTGCTGCAATAACTTCGGCAACAGTTTTATTTACAGTAACAACAGGCTCTGTACATGTAGTAACCTTGTTTGGTATACCATAATCGTCGTTGTTGTTACAACCTGCAATAGCTGCAGATACAAGTGCAGTAATTGCTATAGTTTTTATATAATTTTTCATAATAATTCTTTAAACGGTTATTTTACATTCACGTTATCAATTTGGTACGAACCGTCAAGGTTGGTATTTGTACCAGACCCAGTAACCTTAAATGCAAGGTGCAGCTGTTTATCTACATATTGTGTAAGATCTACATTGCCGCTGTCCATAAATTCAAAATAAACAGCAGATGTTCCCGGAATATTAACAGTTAAAGGTACCCATGTTGCTGTAGCCACATCAGTGCCGTTGAAATCTTCAGAAACGAACACTTCAAGTTTATTGGCAACATTGGTTACATAACTTTGGGCAACCTCAAAAGACAAAGTTTTGTGCTTCTCTGTCGGAATAAATTCCGGAGATACCAGCCAGCTAACATTTACCGGATCTCCGGTTTGGTAGCAGCTAAGTTCGGCATAACCATTACTTTGGTAAACCTGTACCCTCCATAAAGCAGAACCGGTTTGAGCGATATTCTGCCATCCGTCTATATCAAGGATAGTATTATCTAAAATTGGTGTAAAATCCGGCGTTGTATTAAAAGTTTGCGATAGCGGAAGAGCATCGTAGTGTGGCAGTACTGTATCATCATCTCCCACACATCCTGTAAACAGTACAGATGTAAGGGCAGTTACTAAAAGCAGTTTAAAATTATTTTTCATAGCAATTAATTAAAAGTTTAAGTAAAGGTTTACAAAGTAAGTCCTTCCGTAACCGTAAAAATATTTAGAACCAAAAGATGGTGTACCGTTTTTATTATCTACAAGAAGATTTTGGTAGTTAGCCGCGCGAGATTGTTCAAATCCGCCTGTTTTGTAGGTCTTGTCTAATACGTTGTTTACACTTGCAAAGAAACCAAATGTTTGATTGCCTATTTTCCATGATTTACCACCCTGAAGGTTAAACAAGAAGAAGTTATCAAATTTTTCCTGACGTAAAAGTTGTTTTGCCTTTGCATCGTCTATTGGGCTGAAAGGCAAGCCTCCGCTCTGTGCCGGATCCTGGAAGAAGTTCTCGGTTCTTAGCAATGCAGAAACATCAATATAGTTATCGGCAAGATAGTTGGCGTTACCACCAATCCACCAGTAGTGTGGGTCTCTGTATTCAAGACCTAAAGAGTAAGCCTGTTGTGGCATACCTGCAAGCCTGTAGTTTTTAAGCGACGATTTACCAAAATCTACGCTTGTAGCTGGGTTAAGGTTTACGGTGCCTGTACCGCTGTCGTTAATTGTTACGGCTGCAAGTGCATCGTTATTAATGCTTACATTAGGGTTGTTACTGTAAGTGTATTGGCCATAAGATGCAGCAGCATTTATTTTAATTGTTGAGGTAAGGTTGTATTCTAAACCAAGCTCACCGCCAAACATTCTTTTGTTTACGCCTGTAACTGTTTCGGCAACAAAAGCATCTGCATCATCTCCTTCAAATATACCTTCACCATAAAAGAATGAAGTTTCAGTAGCATCTTCTATAGTAGAGTAGAAACCTGTAATACGACCTTTAAGCTTAGGAGTTCTTATTACATAGCTAATGTCGCCACTGTTAATTGTTTCGCTGGTAAGGCCGTTTACAACATTATTGTTTAGCCTTGCGTTAGGGAATGTATTTCTAAGCGTTGGTGCTTTGGTCATGTGTACACCGTTAAATACAATTGAGTTTCTTCCGTCAAGCTTGTATGTAATACCACCTTTAGCACCGTAGTTGTCAAAAGTAATTTTCTCGCCTTTGCCATAAGAGTTGTTGGCATAAAGACCGTTTCTGTAAAGACCTTCGCGCTGATAGTCTGATCTTGAGTAGTTACCCGCAAGGTAAAAATCTACCTTGCTGTAAGAAAATTTAAACTGTGCAAAACCGTCAACATTGTTTGCGTGCAGGTAGTAGTTGTAGCCATAAGTATCGCCTTCTACAACACGCCTGTTAGGGTTGTTAAGGTCGCTTTGAGAAAAATCACCTGTATAGTAGTTGTCTATATCTTCAAAGAACTGACCGCCTAAAAGGTCTAGCAGGTTTTGGAAGTTGTGCGATTTTACATTTTTAAAAGTTACACCACCATTTACCACTATGTTGTCTGACAACTGAGAGCGTAATATACTGTTTGCAGTAAAAATATCGTCGTCTGTCCTGTCTTCATACAACACATAAGCACTACGGCCGTTTTGTGTATTTTGGTTGGTTTGGTATAGAAAATCCCAGTTTAGCTGCCTGTTAGTGTTAAAAGTAGCCAGTGTGTTCTGGTTTGCAGCATTATCTCCGCCAAGGTTGTTATAATAGCTTGGAAGGTTTCTGTAATATGTTGGATCCGGGTTGCTTGCGTTTTGATAGTCAAGCCTGCTGTTTCCTATGTGTCCAAACTGGTAAGCCGCAGTAGTGGTTAACGATGTCCTTTCGGTCATGTTCCAGTAGTGGGTTAGCATTATAACCGGCTCTTCTACATCTTTATCGCGAGAGTTGCGCTTTTCGCCATCCTGGTATCCCCAGTAAGAGTTATATTTTTCGCCTGCAATATTGTTAACTTCCGCAGTATTAGGAGAGTTTTTACCCCTGCTGTTTTGAGCATAAATACTGGTAAGGTTAAGGCTGTGTTTGTCGTTTATTTTTTTCTCTACACTTGCAAAGAATGAGTTTGCACTATAATCGGTACCTTCAAAGTAGCCTTCCTGGGCAAACCTTCTTGAAGCAGATATTACATAAGCCCAGCCGTCTTTATCCATACCCGATGCATAAGTAGCCATAGCCCTCCAGCTATAGTTAGTGTTTGTACCGGAGAATGATATCCTTCCGCCCGGTCTGTATATAGATGCACGTGTGTTGATTTCCTGAGTACCAAGAATATTACCAAAAGTATAGTCAGAAGGGGCAGAACCCATTGTAAATTCCTGATTACGTGTAGCATCATTAAGGCCACCCCAGTTGCTCCACTGCGGGCGTCCGTCATAAAGCTTGTTCATAGTAATACCGTTTATCATAGTAATACCATATTCGTTATCAAGACCACGGATCCTGAAACGTGCCATACCCCAGTTAAAGGCTGCTGCCTGCTGGAACACATCTCTTGAAGCCTGTAGAAGCCCGGCTGTATTTTCAGATCCGGAGTTATCATCGCCCAGGTCATTATCTGTAATAGTAATAAGGCTCAATTGCTGTTCAGATGTTATATCTTCTTCTAAAGATACTACGCCAAGATCCAGCGGCTGGCCTGCTGCCACCTCTACAGTAAAAGTTTGACTTGTAAAGCCTGTAGTAGCAACTACCACCACGTGGCTGCCTGCCAATACATCGGTAAATACAAAAACACCTTCAGAATTGGTCAAAGCTGTTTTACCGGTAGCATCGAGCGTTGCCACAACATTTTGCATGGGTTTTTGCGATTTAGATTCAACCACCTTACCCTGTACAGAGCCGGTTTGCTGCGCCCACGCAACTACAGCCTGCATTACAAATAAAAGACTGAGAATTAGTTTTTTCATAGATAAAATTAAATTATTCCTGTTCGTTGTTAAGTTAAATATTTCTTAACGGGCGCAAATGTACATCATTTAAAAATATTATTTACTTTTGGCATCCAGTTTGTTATAAAACTTGATGTTAAATTAATATATGTTAAATAATGATAAAATCATTTAGTTCGTTCCTGTTTATTGTGTTGATTGGTGTGTTGTGTAATGCTCAGGATAAAAAGTTTAAAGTACATACCGTAGCTTTTTATAATGTTGAAAACCTGTTTGATACACACAACGACCCTAAAATTAATGATGAGGAGTGGTTGCCGGACGGACGCCAGCACTGGACAGAAGAAAAATATAAAAAGAAACTGTCTAATTTAGCCAAAGTTATCTCTCAGATAGGTACTACGGAGAACCCCGGAAACTCCCCTGTAGTTATAGGTGTAGCCGAAGTAGAGAACCGTGGTGTACTGGAAGATCTTATCAAAGAACCATTGCTTGCAGGTAAAGATTATGGCATAGTGCACATAGACTCGCCTGATAAAAGGGGTATCGATGTGGGCTTTCTTTACCAAAAGAAATACTTTAAGCCTACAAGTTATAAAAATTTCCCTTTACTTATATATGATAAGAACGCACTTAAGCTAAAGAAAAAGCTGGAGGAAGATAAGGCAGCCGGAAAAACTACTGATGACGATGAAGAAGGAGTAGTGATAAACGTAGACCTTGAAGGAAGACGTTACACGCGCGACCAGTTATTGGTTACGGGCTATCTTGATGGTGAAGAAATGAGTTTTATTATAAACCACTGGCCTTCGCGCTCAGGTGGCGAAAAAGTATCGGCTCCGTTTAGGGAGGCTGCTGCTGCTCTGAACAAAAAAATTATTGACTCTTTGTATAAAGTAAATCCTAATGCAAAGGTTATAACCATGGGCGACCTTAACGATGGTCCTTACAACAACAGTGTTAAAGGTGTGCTTGGAGCCAAAGCCAAGAAAGAAGACACTAAAAAAGGAGGTTTATATAACCCAATGGAAGAGATGTCTAACAAAGGTATAGGCACACTTGCTTACAGGGATGCGTGGGATTTATTTGATCAAATGATAATGACCGAGCCACTTATACAAAAAGATTATACTTCTTTCCGTTTTTGGAAGGCAGGCGTTTACAACAAAACGTTCATGACGCAGCCATCTGGGGCATTTAAAGGCTATCCGCTAAGAAACAGTAATGGGAATGTGGGTTACAGCGACCACTTTCCTGTTTACGTGTATCTGATAAAGCAGATGTAGATATTGCTCAAAAATTATAGTAAAGGCTAACCATTAGGTTGGCCTTTTTTTATATTCCTAGTCTTTAAAGTTGTTAATCAGTACAATAGTAATATCTAAAACTACATTGTTTATTTTTAGAACCGTTCTAAACAACGCCTCAAAACAATTTTAGACAGAGTTTAGTAAGGCTTTTTTTTGCTGTATTGTTTATATTTGCCCTCCTAACATTACAAAAAAATTATGTATTCATCTGTATTAGATCTGCATTCTTACTGGGCTTTCGGAGTATTGGTATTCCTGCTCATTGCCATTTTAAACTCGTTTGTAGGTCTTAAAGCGAAAAGGCCTTTTAATCTTCAGGACAGGCGCATAGCTATGATAGCCCTTATTTTTAGCCATGTGCAGTTAGTTTTAGGATTAATTCTACTATTTACATCGCCATGGTTTGCAGCTGTTAAGGAGCTTGGTATGGGTGGTGCTATGAAAGACAGTACTATTAGGCTGTATGTGGTAGAACACCCGCTTATCAATATAATAGCGCTTACTCTCATAACGATAGGATGGTCTAAGCATAAAAGAGCAGAAGAATCTGACAAAAAATTTAAAAGTATAGCTGTATTATATTCTATAGGTTTAGTGCTGTTATTGAGCAGGATACCGTGGAGTGCATGGTTAAACTAACCAAATTTTAAAGCCCTGTTAAGGGCTTTTGTTTTCTTAATGGCATAGTTGTTGGGAAAAAGGAACGGACAAAAAAATTATAATTATTATGAAGAATAGTATTATTATTTTCAGTACAGTTTTAGCACTATTTATAAGCTACGGTTTTGCGCCGGCTGTAAAATATATGCCCCAGGATATAAAGGCAACCATTACAACTGCGGCAGAACCAACACTTACTCCCTATAAAAAAGATGTTCTTGCCACCTATTATGCCGACAAGTTTAATGGCAGGAAAACGAGCAGCGGCGAACGTTTTAATAATGCAAAATATACTGCTGCCCATATGAAACTGCCTTTTGGCACCATGGTTAGGGTGACCAATGAAGCAAACGGAAAGTTTGTAGATGTAAAGGTAAACGACCGCGGACCCTACAGTAAAAAACTGGAAATAGACCTTACTAAAAAAGCTTTTATGGAAATAGCCACTAAAAAAAGCAGTGGTTATTTTAAGGTAAAGATCGAAATTCTGGAGGAAAAAAAATAAGGCATGGCAAAACGTATAGCAGTATTTTTAATGTTTGCAACATTGCTTGTTGCATGTTCAAGTAAAAAAGGAGCTTATAATTCTTATGATAAATCGGCAGTGGCAAGCTATTATGCCGATAAGTTTAACGGCAGGAAGACCGCAAGCGGAGAAAAATTCAGCAACAGCAAGCTTACGGCTGCCCACAAAAAACTGCCTTTTGGCACTAAAGTAAAAGTTACCAATAAAGCCAACGGAAAATCGGTTGTAGTTGTGGTTAATGACCGTGGGCCTTTTGGAGGTGGACGTGATATAGACCTCTCAAAAAAAGCCTTTATGCAAATTACCGACAACAAAAATCACGGAGAGCTAAAGGTTACCATCGAGGTATCTAAATAAATATACTCCAAGTAGGCATTGCTCAATCAAGTTTTACAGTAATGCTGTCGTTAACTTCTGTTTTATCTTCCATTAAATTATAAAATATTACGTGGGCTTTGTTGCCCTCATATTTTGTTGAGACAGAATCTGCTTCTGTAAAAGCTTCTTCTTTAAGTATGTTTATAAGGGGCTTTTTTTGCCATATTTCTAAATGTGGTTGATTTAATGAGCTTTTGCTGTTCGTTTGCATTAATAATATATTATCGCTATATACTTCTTTTCCGGGAGAGATCTTTCCTAAAACCGAGGCAACCAGGACAATACCTGCAAAAGGATAAAATAAAGCTAAAAGTAAAACAAACGGTAAATAGCAGAATGTTTTAAAATAAAGCTTTTCTAAGCGGTTATTCCACTTTTTAGGTGCATAAAGATACAGCAGAAGCCCTGACAGGAAGAAAGGAAGTATGAATACCCTGTTTGTCCATGAACCTCTCAATACTACGTCAAAATTCCTGTAAACAATCCATAGTGCTATCGTAATGGCTAAAAGAGCATAATGAAGCTGCTTTATATTGTTTGCTACACTTTGCGATAGTCTGCGCTGCTCATTGCGTATTATAAATCCCCAGTAATAGCAGTAGGCAATAACAATCAATAATAGAAGTAGCAGGTTTATCATTGTTTTGTGATTGATTAAGTTGTCCTAAGGTAGTTAGATAAACTATAGAATGCTAAGCAACACTGAACTATTTTGACAATGATGGGGAGTGTGAAATTAAGAACCCTAATGTTGTTTTCTGTAATACAAAAAAACCTAACTATTTCTGATTAGGATTTTGCTCCCCCTCTTGGGCTCGAACCAACCCCGATAGCTATCGGGGCTCTGATTACAGTCAGATGCTCTAACCAGCTGAGAAATATTTTGTGCGTAGTTTTTCCTGCATTTCAGGATATTTAATGAGGTTTTGAATGTAAACCTTGCTTTTCATTGTTTTGATATGTTTCTCTACCGCTAAAGCCTGTGCTTTACTTTGACATTCCAATTGTAAGATCAATTCCCAATCGTTGGCTTTTGCGGTGAATTTATTAGGCTGGGCATTTTGGTGGAAACTTATTCGGACATCCATATCGGAAGTATATCCGATATAATATCTATTGAGTTTTTTAGAGAATAGTATATAAACAATATTATTTTGCATAGTGTGTAAAAACAAAAAATCCTAACCATTTCTGATTAGGATTTTGCTCCCCCTCTTGGGCTCGAACCAACCCCGATAGCTATCGGGGCTCTTATTACAGTCAGATGCTCTAATCAGCTGAGAAATATTTTGCGCATAGTTTTTCCTGCATTTCAGGATATCTAATGAGGTTTTGAATGTAAACCTTGCTTTTCATTGTTTTGATATGTTTCTCTACCGCTAAAGCCTGTGTTTTACTTTGACATTCCAATTGTAAGATTAATTCCCAATCGTTGGCTTTTGCGGTGAATTTATTAGGCTGGGCATTTTGGTGAAAACTTATTCTCATGTCAATATTAGAAGTATATCCAATGTAATATCTATTGAGCTTTTTAGAGAATAGTATATAAACAATATTATTTTCCATAGGGTGTAAAAACAAAAAATCCTAACCATTTCTGATTAGGATTTTGCTCCCCCTCTTGGGCTCGAACCAAGGACCCTCTGATTAACAGTCAGATGCTCTAACCAGCTGAGCTAAGGAGGAAACTGTATATTGTTTCGTAATCTTCCGGCTTTTTTAAAGCTTTAAATTACCTGGTGTTTTTCTCATTCTTAAAGGCTGATGTGTTGCCTTTATTGCGGTGCAAATATAGAACGATTTTTAATTTCTGCAAACAAAAAAGTCAAAAAAATTGAACTTTTTTTTAATCTCTAATTTACAATTAGCTGATAAATGTCTTTTCCGAAAACTAAAGCCATAAGGCTTAGTAAGATAACCATACCCACTGTTTGTACAACACCTGCCGCTTTATCGCTAAGTTTTTTTCCGGTAATCATCTCAGCAATGGTAAAAATGGCATGTCCGCCGTCTAATCCCGGTATTGGCAGTATGTTCATAAAGGCAAGGCCTATCGAAAACAGCGCTGTAAAATTCCAAAAGAACTCCCAGTTCCATGTTGTTGGCAGTTTAGAAGCGATGCCCACTACGCTTGTTACCTGCTTGTAGGCTCCGGTGCTTGGGCGCAATATTAGCTTAAACTGTTTAATGTTGTAAACAATCAGGTCGTATGACTCTCTCATGGCAACCGGTATTGCAGAGAAGAAGTTATAATTTTCGCGTATAATATAATCTTTCTCTACAGTTGGTTCCTGCACAATACCAATGCTCCCCAAGCTATCTACAGCGCTTGTGATTGCAAGCTTTTGACCATTGCGCACAACATTAAGTACAATTTGCTTATTCCTGTTCTTGTATGCCTGCTCGTTTAGCTGTCCAAAAAACAAATGCTCTTTGCCGTTAACGCCTACAATTTGGTCGCCAATTTTAAGCCCGGCTTTTTGAGCGTTAGAGTTTGGCACTACAGAATCTAAAGTAACGCTGCTAACCATAGGGTGCATAAAGTTGCGGCCTTCGGTTTCCAGTATCAGTTTTTTGTCGGCATCAGTAAGCTTTAGTGTAAAAGGCTTGCCATCGCGTTGTAGCAATACTTCGTCGCCAAGCAATACGTCAAGTACCATACGGTCGAAGCGTGGCTGGTATTTGCCATCGGCTTCAAGAATTTTATCGCCGTCTTTAAAGCCCACTTTTTTTCCGGTCTCACCAAAAGCAAGTCCATTTTGCTGGGTTACCTCAGTGCTCACATAGCGTTTGCCATACGTGCTGTACACCGCAGTAAATATAACCCAGGCTAAAAGTATGTTTACAATAATACCGCCCATCATTATTACAAGGCGTTGCCAGGCCGGTTTAGAGCGAAACTCCCACGGTTGTGGTTCGCTTTTCATTGCTTCGGTATCCATACTTTCGTCTATCATACCGCTTAGCTTTACATAACCTCCTAATGGTAACCACCCGATACCCCATTCTGTTTCACCAATTTTTTTCTTAAGTAAAGAGAAGCCTGCATCCATAAAAAGGTAAAATTTTTCTACTCTTACCTTAAACATTTTAGCAGTTATGTAGTGCCCAAATTCGTGCAGTATTACAAGTATAGAGAGCATTAATACCAATTGGGCAACCTGAATGAGTGTATCCATTTTTATGTTTTAAAATCTACAAATAAACGTACAAAAATAGTGTTTTCTGATTTACCTGCACTTAAATTTAATTTTTTGGCAGTCCATTTAAATGTTTGTTAATAATGACAAATGCAATTCATAATTAATCATTGTAAGGTAACTTTACAATTCTTAATTTTATTACGTAAGATAATTCGACAATAATTATTGTGTGTATTATCTGTTAAGATGACACTACCTAACACAATCACCACATTATGGCATCATTATTTTCTGTATTGCAACTCAAAAGTATTATTTTAAAAAACCGCATAGCCATATCGCCCATGTGCCAGTATAGTGCTGAAGACGGTTTTGCAAACGACTGGCATTTGGTGCACCTTGGAGCGCGGGCCATTGGCGGTGCCGGACTTATTATACAGGAGGCTACAGCCGTTTCGCCCGAAGGACGTATATCTCCTGAGGATTTAGGTATTTGGAGCGATGCGCATATTGAAAAATATAAACAGATAACCGCTTTTATACAGGCGCAAAATGCTGTGCCGGGCATACAGCTTGCACATGCCGGGCGCAAAGCAAGCACATCGGCACCGTGGCAGGGCAACCGCAAGCTTACATTGGAAGAAAACGGCTGGCGCACTGTAGCCCCAAGCCCTGTGCGCTTTAGCGAGGAAGAGGAGCTACCTCCTTTAGAGCTGGATAAAGAAGGCATAGCCAAAGTTGTTGCCGATTTTAAGTCTGCAGCCAAACGCGCCCATGAGGCCTGTTATAAAGTGGTAGAGATACACGCTGCACATGGCTACCTTATACACCAGTTTCTTTCGCCGCTTATAAATCATCGTTCGGATGAGTATGGAGGCAGTTTTGAAAATCGTATTAGGTTATTGCTCGAAATACTCGAAGCAGTACAAAGCGAATGGCCTGTAAATTTGCCGATTTTAGTGCGCATTAGCGGTACTGACTGGGCAGAGGGGGGCTGGAATGAAGAAGAATCGGTAGAACTGGCTAAAATATTAAAACATAAAGGTGTCGATTTGATAGACTGTTCGTCGGGCGGGGCAGTGGCGCATCAAAAAATACCGGTGGGTCCTAACTATCAGGTGCCAATCGCTGCAAGGGTTAAAAAAGAATCTGGTCTTTGTACAGGTGCCGTGGGATTGATTACAACAGCCCAACAGGCCGATGCCATTGTTAAGAACGGTGAAGCCGACCTGGTGTTGTTTGCCCGGGAGTCGTTGCGTAACCCTAACCTTGCCCTAAACTTTGCCCATGAGCTTGATGCTGAAGTAATGTGGCCTAAACAATATGAACGTGCTAAGTTGAGGAAGCATTAGTGGCAGGTCTCAGTCGCAGTTTTCAGATGTACCTATTCGTTTCTAATTTATTGAGGTTAAACCTTAGCCTTATATCTTTAAACAGTACAAATTATATTATCAGTAATAATAATTCATAAAGTATTGTGCGCTTTGTGAAATTCCAATGCCCTTTTGGGTAGTAAATTATGCAAAAAACAATCAAAACAGCCCTTTTATCATACGGCATGTCGGGCAAAGTATTTCATGCCCCATTTTTAGAACTGCACCCCGGTTTCGAACTTTTAGGCAGCTGGGAGCGCAGCAAACACCTTATACAGCAGGACTATCCGCAGGTAAAGAGCTACGCGTCTTTAGAAGAGGTTTTGGCTAGTGATGCCGATCTTGTAATAGTAAACACCCCGGTAGACACCCATTATGAGTTTACCAAAAAAGTATTAGGGGCAGGTAAACATGCGTTGGTAGAGAAAGCCTTTACCACCACCGCTGCCGAGGCAGAAGAGCTTAGAGATCTTGCAAAAAGTAAAGGACTCAAGCTTACCGTTTACCAAAACCGCAGGTGGGACAGCGACCTTAAAACAGTAAAAGATGTACTTGATAAAAGCCTGCTGGGAGAAATTGTGGAGGCCGAAATTCGTTTTGACCGATACAACCCAATACTTAGCCCCAAGGCGTGGAAAGAAAGTGCTAATGCAGGCGCCGGAGTGCTTAAAGACCTTGGGCCTCACATTATAGATCAGGCGCTTTATTTGTTTGGTTA
This sequence comes from Flavobacterium sp. Sd200, assembly GCF_009826935.1. Classification (GTDB taxonomy): domain Bacteria; phylum Bacteroidota; class Bacteroidia; order Flavobacteriales; family Flavobacteriaceae; genus Flavobacterium. The sequence goes on along the minus strand of NZ_WUMN01000006.1, from coordinate 13,570 downwards.
TCCTGAAGCTGTTTCGGCAGATGTTCGTACTATAAGGGAGAATTCGCTTGTAGACGACAACATAGACATTATTTTATTTTATGCTGATAAAAGAGTAAAACTCCATGCGGGCTTCTTTAACCGCGAGCAGCTGCCCGCTTATATTATTCAGGGACGCAAGGGTAGCTTCTTTAAACTTCGCGGAGATTTACAGGAAGATACGCTTAAAACTGGGGCTAAGCCTAACCTGGCCGATTGGGGTACTGAGCCCGAAAGTTTGTCAGGACTATTGCATACCGAAATAAATGGCGAAGTTGTCAGGAAAACAATACCTACACTACAGGGCAATTATTACGACATTTTCGATGGGGTGTATAAAGCCATAACCGAAGATGCGCCCGAGCCGGTTACTGCCGAAGATGGTGTTAGGATAATGAAAATTATAGATGCTGCAATCGCGAGCAGCGAACAAAAATGCGTAATCAATTTATAATACAAGATTTACTACCATGGAAAAAAGACAATTAGGGAACTCTGATTTGCAAGTGTATCCGATAAGTTTTGGAGGCAATGTTTTTGGATGGACAATTGACGAAAAAAAATCATTTGAAATACTGGACGGTTTTACCGGTGCAGGTTTTAATTTTATAGATACCGCCGACGTATATTCACGCTGGGCACCGGGCAATGAGGGCGGAGAGAGCGAAACTATTATTGGTAACTGGCTTAAAAAGAGTAAAAAACGCAACGACCTTATTATTGCTACCAAAGTGGCCAGCGATATGGGAAATGGTAAAAAAGGCCTGTCTAAAAAGTATATTTTAGAGGCAGTAGATGCTTCTTTAAAAAGATTGCAAACGGATTATATAGACCTGTACCAAAGCCATTGGGACGACCCCGAAACCCCTATAGAAGAAACCCTTGATGCCTATGCCCAGCTTATAAAAGAGGGTAAAGTGCGCTATATTGGGGCAAGCAACCTCTCGCCCGAAAGGCTCAAGGAATCTTTGCAAGTTGCTCAGAAACACGGACTCCCATTGTATCAAACATTTCAACCGGAATATAGTCTTTTAGAAAGGCAGAAATATGAAAACGGCATTGAACCTATTTGTCTTGGTAACAATCTGGGTGTAATAACTTATTTTTCGCTTGCCAGCGGATTCCTTACCGGGAAATACCGCACTAAAGACGATCTTGGCAAAAGTGCCCGTGGTGGCGATATGGACAAGAATTTTAACGACCGCGGATTTAAAATACTTGCTGCATTAGACGAAGTTTCTGCAAAACTGAATACTACCCAGGCTGCCGTTGCATTGGCGTGGCTCATACACCGCCCGTCGGTTACGGCACCTATTGTTAGTGCCACAAGTCTTAATCAGCTCCAAAGTCTTATAGATGCTCCAAACCTTGACATTACTGCCCAGGACATAGAGTTGCTAACGCAGGCAAGTGCGTGGTAAGCTTAACCTGCAAGGTCTTTGAGACCTTGTAGGTTTAAACAATAATCATTCTAATAAATACCTACAAGGTTTTTAAAACCTTGCAGGAACTATAAATTATGAAAATATTTGCAACACGGATACTGCCACAAGCCGCTATAGATCTTATTGAAGGCGAAGGTTTTGAACTGAGCCAATGGCAGGAAAAACGCGAACTTACTGATGCCGAGTTTATTGAAAATTGCAAGAAGGCTGATGCTCTTGTGCTTGCCGGCGGAAGAAAGATTGGCGAAGAATTTTTTAAAGAGTGCAGTCACTTAAAGGTAATAGCACTTTTTTCGGTGGGCTATGATAATGTAGATGTTAAGGCTGCTACAAAATACAAAATTCCCATTGGCAATACACCCGATGTACTGAGCCAGGCAACAGCCGAGGCCGCTTTTTTACTGATGATATCCACAGCACGCAAGGCATTTTACCACCATAAAAGGATTGCCAAAGGCGAATGGAATTTTTTTGAACCTACTGCCGGTCTGGGAATAAACCTGTTTGGTAAAACCCTTGGCATATTAGGCTTGGGCAATATTGGTTTCGAGATGGCTAAGATGAGCAAAGGTGCTTATGGCATGAACATTATTTACCATAACAGAAGCAACAACGAGCAGGCTGAGCAAGAACTTGATGCAAAGAAAGTATCATTTGATGAACTGCTGGCGCAAAGCGATGTAATATCAGTCCATGCTAATTTGAGCGAGCAGCTTAAAGGTATTTTTAATAAAGAGGCCTTTGCTAAAATGAAACCTAATGCACTCTTTATAAATACTGCCCGTGGCGGTGTTCATAACGAAGCCGACCTTAAAGAAGCCTTAGAGAACGGAACAATTTGGGGTGCAGGTCTTGACGTTACCAATCCCGAGCCAATGGATAGAAACAATGCACTACTGGATATGGAAAATGTTTCGGTACTGCCGCACATAGGCTCGACGGTAAAAGAAACGCGCAACGCTATGGCAACACTTGTGGCTCAAAATATAATTGCAGGTTTAAAGAGCGAAGAGCTTAAGGCCTGTGTAAACCCTGAGGTGTACACCCTGTAGACTTCATATTTACAGGATTGGGTTTATGAGGATGAACGGATAATATATATGGAAGTAGGGAAAGCGAATTATTTTATTATGCCTCATATAGAAGCATATAAAAATTCATTGCACAGTCCAAAGATCTTTTGAAAGAATAGTGTTGTATATTTGTAGGTATGGATACCGAAATAAACCTCTCGAGAAAGGTCCGAAAACCGCTTAAAGCGTATAAAGAGGCCAAACAAAGTTACCTGAACCGCATGCGCCTTGCCGTATCGTTGTTTTATTTTTCTATGGGGTTAACCTTTGCCACGTGGGCAAGCCGAATACCCGATATTAAACAGGCTCTTAATCTTAGTGAGGCCGATCTGGGTACGGTACTCTTTTCTATTCCGTGTGGGCAATTGCTAATGATGCCTTTTTCGGCACGAATTGTAGTCAAGTACGGTAGCAGTAAAACCGTGGTAGTAGGCATTATCCTGTATATAGCTTCTATGGTTACACTGGGGTTGGGCACAGAGCGTTGGCATCTCATGCTGTCATTATTCTGCTTTGGCATCTCGAGCAATTTTACCAATATATCTGTAAACACACAGGGACTGCTTACAGAGGGTATCTTCCGCAGGCCTATAATGTCGTCTTTTCATGGCGCATGGAGCCTTGCCGGTTTTACGGGGGCACTTATAGGTTTACTAATGATGAACTTTAGCCTGCCTCCCCGCATACATTTTGCTGTTGTAGCAGTATTGCTATATATTGTTATTGCATTTAACTATCGTTATTTGGTAAAAACAAAGCCTGCTAAACCGGAAGCAATAGAAAAACACAAGAAAAAAAGCCTGTTGCCTAAGCTAAACCCGGCACTTACATGGTTGGGTGTTATAGGTTTTTGCAGTATGGTGAGCGAGGGTATAATGTTCGACTGGAGCGGTGTGTATTTTAAAGATGTAGTAAGAGCACCAGAATCTCTTGTGGTTTTGGGCTATACTTCGTTTATGGTAATGATGGCTTCGGGTCGTTTTATAGGCGATAAAGTTACGCAACGTTTTGGCCGTAAAAGAGTATTGCAGGTTAGCGGTGTCCTCATATCGGGCGGTATGTACCTGGCGGTGTTTTTACCTTATATAGTTCCGGCGGCAATTGGTTTTATGCTTGTAGGCTTAGGCGTAAGTACTGTTGTGCCGGGCGTGTACAGCATTGCCGGAAAGACGCCGGGTATAGAACCCAGTAAAGCACTAACGGCAGTATCGAGCATTAGTTTTTTAGGTTTTTTAATTGGTCCGCCTGTAATAGGATATATTGCTCATGCCGTGGGTTTAAAAATGTCTTTTGCCTTAATAGGTATATTTGGGGTTGGCATTGCATTGCTGGTAAACAGGGTTAAGGCTATTGAGTAGTTTACAGTTTCAGTCCCAGTCTCAGTTTACGGTAGTCTTACTCAAATTAATAAATAAAAAATAAATGTCTCAGTTTGGGTAGCTATTGCTAACGCTGATTGAGACTTTAAACTAAAAAATATGGAATACAGAAAAATAGGAAATTCAGATCTTGAACTATCAGCAATAACCTTTGGTGCCTGGGCTGCCGGAGGCTGGATGTGGGGAGGTACAGAGCGTAACGGCTCTATAGAGGCTATCCGCAAATCGTATGATGAGGGTGTAACCTCTATAGATACTGCACCCATTTACGGGCAGGGCGATAGCGAGGAAATTGTAGCTGAAGCTTTAGAAGGCATATCGCGCGATAAAGTTCAGATCATTACAAAATATGGCATGCGCTGGGATTTGGCGAAAGGAACCCTTGCTATGAAAAGCCAGGACAACAGCGGTAAGGATATTGATATTTATAAATATTCAGGCCGCGAGAGCATTATTAAGGAGTGCGAAGACAGCCTGCGCAGGCTGAAAACAGATTATATAGACCTTTACCAAATTCACTGGCATGATGTAACCACACCTATACAGGAAACTATGGAAACGGTTGCCGAACTTATAAAACAAGGCAAAGTGCGCTATGCGGGTGTGTGTAACTATACTGCCGAACAGGTTGCAGAAGCCGATAAATATGTAAATATTATTAGCGATCAGGTGCCCTACAGTATGGTGAAGAGGGATATTGAAACAGAGCTTGTGCCTTATGCTTTAGAGAACGTAAAATCTATTATTGCATACAGTCCGTTGGAGCGCGGTTTGTTAACCGGAAAAATGAAACCGGGATACACTTTTGAAACCGGAGACCATCGTGCAAATGTTTATTTTTATAAAGACGAAAACCTAAAGAGGGTTAACGGGTTTTTGGATAAGCTTCGACCGCTTGCTGCCGAGAAAAATGCAACACTGTCTCAACTGGTACTGCGCTGGACTATTGAACAGCCGGCTATTACTGTTGCTCTTGCAGGTGCGCGTAATGCAGAGCAATCAGTGCAAAATGCCAAAGCAATAAATGTAAAGTTAAACAAAGAAGAGGTTGGTTTTATAACCACTTTGCTTAATGAACTTGTACTTGTAAAATAGTAGAGAATATATTGAAAAACAAAAAGCAGGCTACTCGTTTGAGGCCTGCTTTTATTTTATATGTATGTAAGTAAATCGGAAGAAACCTCAAAACGACTTTACAACTTTCAACGTTATAACTAATTACGCATTCATAATTTCTTCTATCTCTTCAGCTTCGATAGGAATGTTCTTCATAAGGTTAAAAGGTTCGCCACTTGGTTGGATAACCACATTGTCTTCAAGACGAACACCAAAACCTTCGGCAGGAATATAAATGCCCGGTTCTACGGTAAACACCATATTTGCCTGCATTGGCTCATAAAGCAAGCCATAATCGTGTGTGTCCAGACCCAGATGGTGAGACGTGCCGTGCATAAAATATTTTTTGTAGGCAGGCCAGTCCGGGTTTTCGTTCTGTACATCGGCTTTATCTAAAAGCCCAAGCCCAAGAAGTTCAGATGTCATTAGTTTACCTACTTCAATATGATACTGTTTCCATAATGTGCCTGGGACAAGCATTTTTGTTGCTTCGTTCTTTACATTGAGCACTGCATTGTAGACTGCTTTTTGCCTTTCGGTAAAACGACCGTTTACCGGAATGGTTCGGCTAAGGTCGCTGCTGTAATTGGCATATTCGGCAGCAACGTCAAATAAAATAAGGTCGCCGTCTTTGCATTGCTGGTTGTTTTCTATGTAGTGAAGTACGTTGGCATTATTGCCCGATGCTATAATAGGAGTATAGGCAAACCCTTTAGAACGGTTGCGCAAAAATTCGTGAATAAATTCGGCCTCAAGCTCATATTCCCATACGCCCGGTTTTGTAAAACCAAGCACACGCCTAAAACCCTTCTCGGTAATGTTGCAGGCATGCTGCATAAGGTCTAACTCTTCCTGTTCTTTAACCGAGCGAAGGCGTTGCAGTATAGGGTTGCTTTTAGCCACCTGATGTGCCGGATATTTGTCTTTCCACCATTTTATAAAACGAGCTTCGCGGGTTTCTGTCTCCACGCTGCTGCGATAATGTTCGTTCGTGTTTACATAAATAGTATCGCAGTAGGTCATGATCTCAAAAAGTGTTTTTTCGAAATCTTTAAGCCACACAATATTTTTAATGCCGCTAACGGCAGTTGCACGCTCTTTAGTTAGTTTTTCGCCTTCCCAAACGGCAATATGCTCGTTGGTCTCGCGAAGAAATAATATTTCGCGCAAGTGTTCATAAGGAGCGTCTGGGCAAAGCAGAAGTATCGATTCTTCCTGATCGGCACCACTTAGGTAAAAAATGTCTCGGTGCTGGGCGAAAGGCAGGGTGCTGTCTGCACTTACGGGGTATATGTCGTTAGAGTTAAATACGGCAACACTTTTAGGTTTCATCTGCGCGGCAAACTTTGCGCGGTTTTTTACAAAGAGGCTGCTGTCTATCTGATGGTATTTCATTATAAGTGATTTTAATGAGAACATCAAAATTAGTGAGAATATTCTAAACCATACTATAATTTAAGAAATGACAACGAAATGAATATTTTAATAATTTAAAACAGGGGGCAGATGGCATTGTAAGAATATTTTTATTGCTGGCATCTATATTTTGAATACTTTGAAAATATGGATTATGAATTTAGGTGGTTGGAATTGCGTTGTTAATCGATTAAATTGATACTTTGTCGATTCTAATAATGTCGATTTTGTAATACTATTTGTAAATTAGTGTGAAATACACATTTTTTTAGTTGCGGTTAAAATTGTTTGGAAATAGAAGAACCAGGTATTAGTTTTGTGTTCAAGATACTGATTAATAAATAATTGTATTTGCCTAAAAAGCTTTTGTATGCTGGAATGCGCAATACTTTTAAGGAGGTTAAATTAGGGTTAAGATCTATTTACAGAAAGGTTAAAATTTCTTACAATACTATTTCTCTAACGATACTTTAACTATTGTTAAACTTATTAAATATTAATATTTTTTTTTCTTTGTAATAAATTTAAAATTTGACTAACATGAGGGTTCGAAAAATTACTTCCTTTGTAAAAAGGCAGCTACTGCTATGGCTGCTTTTAATCGGGGTAGGGGCTTTTGCGCAAACAACAACGCCTACCATTACAAGTTATAGCCCCACGAGGGTTACTCAAAGAACTACTGTAACTATTACAGGTACAAACTTTACCAACCCAACTAACATTACCGCTGTAAGGTTTACAAGGCCGGGAGGTACTGCAACTGCAGCTACATCTTTTCAGGTTGTAAACAACACAACAATTACGGCTATTTTACCGCTTGTTACAGGTGTAACTTCAGGAACGGAAGCTCAGCTTACTGTAACTGTTGTTAGGGGTAGTACTGTTGTTAACGGAGCAACCACGCTTGCTTACATTGCACCTGCTGCCACACCGGCAGGTTCAGGAATTACCCGTGTAATTACAAACTGGAACGGCTATTGGAGCTCTTCGGCCGCAAGTGGTGTTGCTGCCAATCAGCCTGATACAGGTCATAGTCTTATGGCTTTCAGGTATAACGGTGTACTATACAGTACAGGTACTGAGGCGGCTGTAGTAGATGTCTTAAACAGTAACTCTGCTACAACAGGTGCTTATACTCAAAGTAACTTTAGGGCATTGCCTGTTAACAACATAAGTGGAACTGTTCCATCGGCTACAGATAACCCTAACCTTATTGTTTTAGGAAGTATGGTAGATGGAAGCAGCACCCGTGGAGTGCCAACCGCACCAAGTGTTGCAGGTCTTTCTGTACGTGATGTCCTTATTGATGGTATTCGTGGTCTTAACCTTGGTTCGGGAGTAACAAACCTTCCGTCTACATCAGTATTAAATTTCCAGTCGGGTACTATTTTTAATAATACGGTAATCGATGATGCCATTCCGGATATACTTGTTTCTCAGGTAGCTCAACCAAGTAGTGATTCTTTCTCAGTGTACTGTTTTGTAGATGTTAATGGCAATATTGTTGGAAACCCTGTACAGATAGACCTTAGTGCTGTAACTCCGGTTGGAACTTATAAAACAGATTTCTTTACGCTCCCTGTAAATGAGCCTTTAAATACTGCCGTAATTAACGGTACAAGAACAATTGGAGCCAATACACGAGATATAAGACTTGTTGGTTATAAACTGTCAGACTTTGGTATAACAAGTACTAACAGAACTCAGGCGGTTGGCTTTAAAGTAATGCCAAGCGGCACCAGCGACCCTGCTTTTATGGCTTACAACAGGAATTCATTTCAAATACCTGCTCCGGAAATTTCTGCACATCCGGTTTCTCAGGCTGTATGTCCTAACGGATCGGCCCAGTTTTCGGTTTCGGTTACTGCTACAGGTACAGAGATATCGTATCAGTGGGAAAGAAACGGCGTGGCGTTAACTAACGGCAATGGTGTTAGTGGTGCTACAACTGCAACCCTAACCATCAACCCCGTACTGGCAAGCAGTGCTGCGGTTTACAGGTGTTTGGTAACCAATCCATCAGGTGCCGCTTTTTCTAATCCGGCTTATTTAAATACTGTAGTACTTTCTGCTACAGGCGCAGAGACTTGCCAGGGAACTCCTGCTTTTGTTGAGGTAGGTGCACAAGGCAACACTCCGCAATATCAATGGTACAGCAATACTACTAACAGTAACACTGGCGGTACTCTTATAGGTGGGGCAACGTCAAGAACTTATTCGCCTTCTGTAACTACAGCAGGAACAACATACTACTATGCTGAGGTATATCCACAGGGTTTTGCTTGTGCTGCTACACGAAGCAGTGCGGTTGCCTTTACGGTTAACTATGCCAATGCTGGTACAATTACAGGAAACCAAACTGTTTGTGCCGGTAATAATGCAGTTGTATCTATATCAGGTTCTGCCGGTTCTATACAATGGCAACAATCTACAGACGGATCAACTTGGACAAATGTTACCACCGGAACAGGCGCAACAACTGCATCATACACAACAGGTATTTTAACAACTACTACACGTTATAGGGCTGTAACAAGCAGCGGAACATCTGTAGTGTGTACATCGGCATCAGATCCGGTTACTGTTACTGTTAACGACACTAACGTTTGGACGGGTGCAAGCGATATTTACTGGAACAATTCTGCCAACTGGGCTTGCGGTAGTATCCCAACACAGTATACAATTGTAAGTATTCCTTCGGCTCCGGTAAACCAGCCTACGGTTGTAGGTTTAACAGGCCATGCTAAAAGCATAACCATATCAAACGGTGCAAGTCTTATTGTGGCTACATCAGGATCTTTACAGGTTGTTAACGAAGTAAATGTTGTAACAGGCGGTTCGTTTACTGTAAATAATAACGGATCGTTAATACAGGACAATGCTGTTGGCAATACAGGTAATATTACTGTTATAAAAAATACCAACCCATTATACAGACTGGATTATACTATGTGGTCTTCTCCGGTAAGTGGGCAGCAGCTATTGGCATTCTCTCCGCTAACTAACACAGGTCGTTTTTACGAATATAAGTATGCTTATGAAAGTTCAATACAGGCCAATGTAGAGCAATATTTCCTTGTAAATCCATCGACAACAAATTTTGAAACAGCTAAAGGTTACCTTATCCGTATGCCAAACAGCAACAGTACTACCGGATATAATGCAGGCAGTGCTTCAATAAGATATCCTGGTACATTTACAGGTGTGCCTCATAACGGAACAATAACTTATCCGCTTTCTACACAGGGCAGCCGTTATACAGCTACCGGTAATCCTTACCCGTCGCCGATTGGTCTGGTAGAGTTCTTCGCGGCCAATAGCGGTGTTATAGATGCTGATTCTGGTATTTACCTTTGGAGAAAAAGAAACGACTATCAGGTATCTTCTTATGCTACGTTAACATTATTAGGTTTGATAGCAAACACTGCTACTCCGTTTGGTGGAGGAAACCCTCCAGCAAACTACACAGCAGGCGGCCAGGACCAGGCAGTTTACTATCAGGGCAGTAATGCAAACTGGAGGTTAGCTCAGGGTCAGGGCTTCTTAGTGAGAACTGCTGAAAACCAATCCAATCCGGTTATAACGTATAATAATGCTATGCGTAAAGAAGCTCCTGCCAGCGGAAATCAGGGCTTTTTCAGGACAGCACAAAACCCTATGTCGCGAGTTTGGTTAAACCTTAGTGGTGTTAACAACAGTTTCAGCCAAACGGCTATAGGTTATGTTGAAGGGGCTACTACAGGTGTTGATTATGGTTATGATGCAGCAGCGATAAACAGTGGCGGATTAGTTTCTTTATATTCTCTTGCAGCAGATAAAAAACTCGGCATACAGGCAAGGCCTGCCTTTACTTCAGGTGATATTGTGCCAATGGGATACTCTGCTACCGATGCAGGTACATACACTATAAGTATAGATCATAAAGACGGTGTTTTTGAAGAAGGCCAGGAAGTGTTTATAAAAGATAATCTTTTGGGCACTGTTACATCTCTTGCAAACGCATACAGCTTTACAACAAATGCTGGTACGATTGAAGACAGGTTTGAAATTGTATATGCACGCGAAGTTCTTGGTAATAACAACCCTGAGCTAAACGCTAACAGTATAATAGTTTTCAAAGAAGGTACGGCTATAAATATAAACTCAGGTACAGCTTTAATGAATGGTGTAAGGGTTCTTGACATACATGGAAGAGAACTTTATACTAAAAATGGCATTAATGCTACAGAAACAGTTGTTAATGGACTACAGGTTCAGCAACAGGTGCTTATTGTAGAAATTGACACTGTTAAAGGCAAAGTAAGCAAAAAAATAGTGTTCTAAAAATCAGGTCCCCGATTTACTTGAATCCCTGTCAGCGTAATGCGGCAGGGATTTTTAAGTTTTACACGTTTTTTTTTCGCATATTAACTATAAAAAAACAGACACTAATTTCTCAAACTATCATCAATAGATAAATACGAATTTGAGAAATTAGTGTCTTTATATTTCCTGTTCTGTAGGATTAGATCAACCCTGCATTAACGGAAGCCCTTCCCCAAAATGCTGAAGGATATCATCGAGGGTGTTGTACACATCCTGTGCTCCATCTCCGGTAACCAGTTTTTGCCTGTATTCTTTAAAATTAGCAATGCCTTTAAAGTAATTTGTATAATGCCTGCGGGTTTCAAAAACGCCTACGCGTTCTCCTTTCCATTCTATAGCCCAGGTAAGATGATTCCTGGCGGCTTCTACACGGTCGGCAAGAGTTGGGAGTGCTTTGTGCTCTCCGGTAGCAACAAAATGTTTTATTTCATTAAATATCCAGGGATACCCAATGGCAGCGCGTCCAATCATTACACCGTCTACATCATACCTGTTTTTATAATCAAGTGCTTTTTCGGGGCTGTCTATATCGCCATTTCCAAAAATAGGAATAGTAATGCGCGGATTATTTTTAACACGTGCAATTTCTGTCCAGTCCGCTTCACCTTTATACATTTGCGCACGCGTCCTTCCATGAATGCTCAGGGCCTTAATGCCAACATCCTGTAGCCGCTCGGCCACTTCATATATATTTATAGAGTTTTCATCCCAACCCAAACGGGTTTTTACTGTAACAGGCAAATGGGTACTGTCTACCACTGCTTTGGTAAGGCGCACCATAAGGTCTATATCTTTAAGTACTGCGGCACCGGCACCTTTACAAACCACTTTTTTTACGGGGCAGCCAAAATTTATATCTACAAGGTCGGGGTTTACTGCCTCAACAATTTTTGCCGATAGTGCCATAGCCTCTTCATCTCCTCCAAAGATTTGAATGCCTACAGGGCGTTCATAATCAAAAATATCAAGTTTCATGCGGCTTTTCATAGCATCACGTATAAGGCCTTCGCTCGATATAAATTCGCTAAACATCAGGTCGGCACCATGGGTTTTGCAAAGCCTCCTGAATGGCGGGTCGCTAACATCTTCCATCGGGGCGAGCAGTAACGGAAACTCCGGAAGCTCAATATTGCCTATCTTAACCATCTTCTTCATTTTGTGCAAAATTACGGTTTTTACTGCAATAATATTTTCATTTATATATTAGTAGGCAAAAGCTTACTTATTTTACTCTGTAAGTGCTATTTAGGAAGTAAAGACTTGTTATTTTTTGCTTATCAAAATGTTAATAATTAACCTTGTTGATGTTAAAACATAGAACAATTAACAGTTTATAACCAACATATTTAAGGCAACTACAAATAATTGTGCATAAACATTAGTTCTTACTAAAATACCTGATTACAGGTATTTTTTTTTGATTTTATTAGTAATATTTTTACCATTTAAAATCAACTACATACTATATGGAACAAATACTACATTACTCATCGCGACGCGTTGAGGCTGTCGGTCTTACTCATCCGGCAGACTCAAAGGCTGAAAATAAAAAACCGGTAGGAGAGAACCTGTTTTTTGCCTTCGCAGAAATATTATCGCCGGATAGTTTAAACATACTGTTACGGTCTTACGGTTTTGACGTGAGATTGTAAAATGTGCCCGGCTACAAATTAATGAACCCCATACTGTAAACTTTTAAGTTTATAACGCTTTTAATACCAGATAATAAAATAACACAAAAAGTATGAGAGTGAAAACTACGAAAACACAACACGCCCTGTTATGGCTTTGCATGCTGCTTTGCATAACGGTACATGCGATTACACCGGGCATGTCTGCCACTAAAGTTAAGGCATACAAGCCCCCAAGTGGTTCATTTGCACCCGTTGTATGGGTGCAGTGTACAACCCCGGCCCCAACAGCTTCGGCACAAACATTTTGTGGTGCTGGTACTGTAGCAAATTTAACTGCTACAGGTACATCCCTGCAATGGTATAGCGCAGAAACAGGCGGCACGGCTCTTAGCCCTGAGACGGCTTTGGCTACGGGAACTTATTATGTTTCACAAACCCTTGATGGCTGCGAAGGTCCAAGAACTGCGGTAAGTGTAACGGTAAATACTGCTGTTGCACCAACAGTAACGGTAAGCAGTACCGATGTACAGCATAATAACATCAACAATAATAATTATGTGTGTGCAGGAAGTAGCGTAACTTTTACTGCTACGGTAAGCAATGCAGGTGCAAACCCTACTTATGAGTGGCTTATTGCTAATACAGTACAGCCGGGCGAAACAGGCAGTACTTTTACACGTACTATTACAAACCTTACTAATGTGCGTTGCAGGGTTACTGTAACACCGGGTGCCTGTACTACACAGACTAGTGTAACGAGTAGTCCATATATTTTAACATCTGTAGCTGCGCCAACGGCTTCTATAGCACCACAGGGAGCTACAGCATTTTGCGAAGGCGGAAGCGTAGTGCTTCAGTCTGGCGGTCAAATCGATGCAAACAGCACGTGGCTTCGCAACGGTCAGTTTTATGCGAATGTTTTACCTGATAATGCCAGTATAACTGTAACAGAGTCGGGTACATTTACACTATTTATAAACGGATACAATGGATATAGCTGTACTACGACTTCGGCTCCGGTAACAGTAACGGTAACTACTGCGCCAAATGCTCCAGTTTCGTCTTCTCAGGCTTTATGTTCTCCGGCACAAGTTTCAGATCTGAATGCTACAGGTAGTAACCTT
>NZ_WUMN01000005.1 GCF_009826935.1 Flavobacterium sp. Sd200 | reverse complement strand
TGCTACGGTTATAGTCCCTGTAACCGGAGGGCATGTTCCGTTGGTATCGGTAATGGTTATGGTATGCGGTGTTGATGAAGCCGCCACTCCGTTGAATATGTTCGAAGCCTGTGGCGCACCTCCATCGATGCTATAGGTTATCCCTGTTGCTGGCAAAGTAGAAGTAACTGTAACCGTTGCTGTTTGTGTGGCGCAGTCGGTTGCGGTAGCCGAGGCTATAACTGTTGGCAATGTTACCACAGGTGCTACGGTTATAGTCCCTGTAACCGGAGGGCATGTTCCGTTGGTATCGGTAATGGTTATGGTATGTGGTGTTGATGAGGCGGCCACACCGTTGAATATGTTCGAAGCCTGTGGCGTACCGCCATCAATGCTATAGGTAATTCCTGTTGCTGGCAAAGTAGAGGTTACGGTAACTGTTGCGGTTTGTGTGGCGCAGTCGGTAGCGGTAGCCGAGGCTATAACTGTTGGTAGGTTAGGTATAACAATAAGCTGTGCTGCATCGCCCGGCAGTGTACAGTTTCCGGCGCCAATCTCGCAATAATACTGATTGCCGTTAAAGCTTGCCGGAATATTGCTTATGGTTAATGATGCTGTTGTTGCACCGGAATAATTGCCTCCATTGGTAACATTTACCCAGTTGCCCGATGCATTAAGCGTTTTCCACTGATAGGTGTAGATCGTGATAATATTTGAAGTCGCAGTAAATGTATACGATGTATTCTCACATATTGTTGCGCCCTGTGTTGTTGTGCGTTTAGGCTGATCGTCATGGAAACCTAAGTAGTCGCATGTTTCTGTTTGCAGCCATATCCAGTCGGCATTACTGTAATTTCTTGAAGGGCCAACAGCTAGTGGCCTTCTAATCATATTGTATCCCCTAGCTGCGTCACCGTTTCCTCCCTGCACCTGAAGTACATCGATTATAGTACCGTTTTTCTTTAATTTAAATTCATCGTCGGCATTAATACCGTTACCCATCGTTGGCCTGTCATCAGGGATACCGCAAGGAGCATCGCCACTTAAAATTATATACGTTTCCTCACTACCTATAGATCCGGTAAGCGTTAATATATAATTATTAACAGGGGTGGGATCTCCAATGCGCTGGTATCGTTCTAAAACATATTGATTGTTAAAAACAATAGTGTTTTCTGTCGGGTTATATATTTCTATTGCACCGGGGTTTCCTTCCGTGGCATCATACGCTTCAGATATGTATATTTCATTACAGTTGTCTATCATTACGCTAAATGCGGCTCTTGTAGCACTGCATCCGTTAGTAATTATGGTTATGGCTCCATTTGTGGCATATTGCGGAACAGTGGCCTGTATTGTGGTTGCCGATACTACAGTAAAAGATGCAGCCTCTAATCCGTTAAATTTTACAGATGAGGTTCCGCTACCCAAGTCAAAGCCTGTACCTGTTAAGGTTACTACAGTACCTACAGGGCCTGTTGACGGAAAAAATGATGAAATTGAAGTGTTAGTACAGGGTGCCTGAGCATAACCGGATAAGGTTAACATAAAGCAGGTTATCAAAGCAATAAACCCTGATTGGAAGAACGGTTTTTTTTTGCGCATCATTTTGTGTTTAGTTTATAATATGCAAATGCTGCGCAAGCTAAATTTTATTAAGCGGTTGTTAATTATCCTTATTTTATCAAAAAGTTAATTAATGTGAAGTTTTATAATCATATTCTGAATAAATGATTGCCGTTTTGTTTGATATTAAAGCAAAATCCCGGTCGTTATAAACTTCCGGGATCGTTAATGTTATCTTAAAGATAATTTTTTATTTTTTTGCCGCATCGATTCGCGCCTGAATAAGGTTCCAGTCATAAAAATGAAACGTCATGCCGTTGCTCATGGCTACAAACATTCCGTTAGGGAATTTTGTCCCTAAATTTACATTGGTAACATCGGCACCATCGCACTCTATGGTAGAGGTAGGCACTTCTGCAAGCAAAGGATATTCGTTAGGATTGCCGTTGACACCCTCACGCGGATATACCATAAATGTGTTTGCCTGCTGGTTCGATACTAAAATATATCCGGCAGTGGCGGATGTTTTATAAATAGCAATACCTTCATGGTCCTGCTTAAATCCGGTCTTGCCAAACATAGCCAATTCCTTATCGTTTTTAGCAGCGGGGTCGGCAATATATTTTCGTATCCCCTGGCCTTCATCGCAATAATATATAAAACCTGCCTCGTTGTCTACAGCAATGGCTTCAATTTCTTTATTACCGCTAAAGGTGCCAAATTTTCGTTCAACTACTGCGCTTACGGTACCGTTGCTGTTTCCGCTAAGCCTGTATTGCCATAGGTATGTGCCTGATGGCCCTGTTTTACGGCCTACCACTGCATAAATAGAATTGTCTGACGGACGTGTATAAAGGGCAACCCCCATGGGGTCGCGCTCGGTTTCGCCTTCAAAAACAGGTATGCCGCCATTATCTATAGGCTCAAGACCAGGCAGGCTGAAGATCCTTATCTTATTCGTCTCCCTTTCGGTAGTAACGGCAATGTCTGTTTTTTTACCGTTTATCAAAAGTCCGTAAGCAAGGTCTACATTGTTTGGCCTTTGCAGGGTTATCGACTTTTTAATGATCTTTCCGTCAAGGCTGTACATGTATATGCCGCCATCGGTGTCTTTATCGGTACCAATAACAAGGCTTTTGGTTGCATCGTCAGGGTTAATCCAAATGGCAGGATCGTCAGTATCGTGTGGTGTAGGCTCTGTAACCACTGTAGGTTTAACAGCATCGGGTCTTACAGGTGCAAGCTGAGAACCACATGCAGCTGCCAGTACCGATATTGTTGTTAGGGTTATTATTTTTTTGTACATAATGTAACTCTTCTAAAGTTTTAAAAAAAGCAATGACAGGATGGTTGTACATCCTGCCGTTACTTATATGTTTTGCGTAAGATTAAAAATCGAATTTAACACCAAGGTTAAAACGCGACTGGTAGTATTCCATTTGCTTTGTTCTTGAAGATACTCCCTGATAGTAGCGCAGTGGCTGGTTAGTCAGGTTGGTTGCTTCGGCAAAAATACGAAGGTTTTTAGTGATCTTGTATGAAGCATTCACATCAAGGAAAACCTGCTTGTCATAATAGCTGTCGTTAAACTCATCCGATCCTAACTCATCAAGATAATCTGATGCGAAGTTAACCGATGCCCTTGCCGAGAATTTGTTGTTGTCCCAAAACAGCGACCCGTTAAACATGTGCGGTGCAGTACCCGGAAGGCTCACGTTCTTTCTTTCGTTACCGTCTTCGTCGGCAATACCTTTAGCTTTACTGTCAGTATAAGTATAGTTGGTATATACACCAAAGTGTTTCAGGAAGCCAGGCAGGAAGTCAAGCTGACGCTGAAAAGCCACTTCAAAGCCATACACATCTACATTATCTCCGTTGCGTGATTGTATAAATGTCCATTCTTCACCAACCGGAACCGGGTTGCTTTGTCCGGGGAAATCAGCTGTAAAATCGGCTGTAGAATACTGATTATTACTATACGTATAAATAAAATCTTTAAGATTTTTGTAGAATACACCACCCGATAGAAGCCCTACCGATTTAAAGTAATACTCTGCCATAAGGTCAAAGTTATATGAGTAAGTAGCGTCGAGCTCCGGGTTACCGGCAATAATTTCTGAGTCGGCTGCAATGTTGTTAACATAAGGAGCAAGCGCATAATAATCCGGTCGTGCAAGTGCTGTTGTGGCAGCAGCCCTTAAAATAAGATCCTGGTTAACATCATATTTAAACGAAATACTTGGCAATACGTTGGTATAAGAGTTGGTGTTGTTTATCTGGCCTTCAAGCTCTTCTTCGTCAAGTACCCTGTTGCCTGTATAATCTATATACGTGTTTTCTATACGAACCCCCACTATCATAGACAGTTTGTTATTAAAATCCTGATCCCAGCGCACGTAGCCTGCATAAATGTTTTCTTTAGCCTTGTAGTTTACCGCAAGGAATTCAGATGGATCGAGTTCGCTTGTAAACAACGAAGGGTTGTTTAAATCAAGGTTGCCTAAATAGTTTGCCGATGCAAATAAGCCCGGTACATATTTGCTGCCCGGATTAAAACCGTTGCCACTAAAATAGCTTGTAGGTACATCTGCCAGCGTAACGCCGTTTACAGGTTCGTAAGAATAGAATATGTTATCGCGGCTTTTGTCTTTTATTCTAAGGCGTAGCCCTGTTTTTAAACGGCCTTTTTGTCCTGAAATAACCGATAGGGGGAAGCGCACGTTTACTCTTGCGCCAAATTCTGTCTCTTCAGTATTATCCCTGTTCTCTGTAAGTGCTGATTGCTCAAAAGAGGCTGCATCTTCGCCTGTGGTAGTTAAAAGTGGCTTTTTAACATCGCTTAGATCCTGGAATAATGGCAAACCTTCCTGCTCAAATTCAATGTAACGCTCACCCGGCCTGAACTCGCGTGCTTTGGCATAGTTCATAGACCAGTCAAGGTCTAATTTAGAGCTAATAAGGTGCTCACCACGCAGGGCATAGTTTTGCACACGTTGATCTTCAAGCCTTCTGCTTTTGTTGCGGCTGTTGTCTACACCGCCTTTGGTTTCTCTTTTTACCCTTCCGGTAAAACCAGTAATGGTTTCGCCTGTATATTCGGGTGCTATATCATCATAAGTAGTCCTGAAACGGTTTTCGCGGTCGTCTCTCCAGTTGTAAATAGCATTGGCATATATGGCGTTGTTGTCGTTAAATTTATAATCGAACGCAACTGCAGCACTGCGGCGAATACGCTGTACATCATATTTTCTTATATCCTGCTCCTCAACATATACGTTATTAAAATCGTCTTTAACCCAAACGGCCTCAACGTTGTCCGATCCAAAATCGTTATTGTTGTATGAGCCACTTACTACTACGCCTAATTTGTTGTTAAGGTAGCGGTTACCATACACAAGCCCGGCAGTATAAATACCTTTTTCCCTTATTGGGCCATAACCACCTGCAAGTGTAGCCGATATTCTTTCGCCGTTTGGAGTGGCACGGGTAATAAGGTTTACAGATCCGCCTATCGCATCTGCATCCATATCAGGCGTAAGGGTTTTGTTTACCTCTATAGTAGCGATCATGTCGCTCGGAATAAGATCCATCTGTACATTACGGTTATCTCCTTCGGCAGAAGGTATCCTGTCTCCGTTGATGGTTACCGAGTTTAACGAAGGCGCAAGACCACGAATGATAATGTTACGTGCTTCACCCTGGTCGTTTTGCATAGTGATGCCCGGAACACGCTTTAAAGCATCTCCAATGTTGGCATCAGGAAAACGCCCCACCTGGTCTGACGATATTACGTTAGTAATATTCCTGTTGTTTTTTTGCTGGTTCAGTGCCCTTGCCTGGCCTTTAAGCCTGTCGCCCACAAGCACTACTTCCTGCAATGTTTCAGAGCCTGTAGTAAGAACGAAGTTTGCAGTTGTATTTTTACCTTCTTCAACCGTTACTTCCTGCGTTTGGGTCTGGTATCCCAAATAAATAACCTCTACAGTGTAGCTGCCCGCCGGAATGTTCAAAAATTCGTAGTCGCCTATTTGGTTAGAGATGGTGTAGCGGTTGCCATCTGCTATTTTAAGGGTTGCTCCCGGTAGGGAATATTTACCTTCAAGATCGGTAACTTTACCCGAAATGACTCCTGTTTGTTGTGCATACCCACAAAGGCCATACACCATTACAGTAAGTAATAGTAGTAATTTTTTCATAAAGTTTGTGTTGTTGTTAATTGAGCGCAAAAATATAGTCGCTTTTTAACAGCCACGTTAGCTTTATGTTACCCTTGTAAAGTGTGTGAAAACATTAGGTTATTAAAAAAAGCATCTTGATTGTTTAATGTAATCAAAACGCTTCTTTATGGTTAATGATTTGTAATGGTGTTGTGTTTTTACCTTTGTAATGTAATTGCCATAAGCCCTATAACCACATCGTTTGCTATGGTTTTAAGTATAATACTTTTAAGGGGTTTGGTTTTATCTAAAGGCAGGTCGAGCACAGTAGCAGCACCGCCTTCTATTTCTTTACCATTGTGGTTTACCTTAGAGTCTACTCCCTGAACAATGGTTCCCGTTTTTAAATGAATGCGGATAGGGCGGGGGCTTTTTAACGCAAAAGCAAACCCATCGGTATAATAATCCAGATCTATAGGCCACCATATTTCCGGGTTGCGCAGTGCTAAAGTTTCTTTAGAGCCGTCGGTATATTCTACAATTATAACACCGTTATCAAGCTGACTTTGCATAGGGTTCGTAGAGCCTGCCATTAAAAACCACGCATGCGATGCTTTTCCTGTTAGCGGTATTGTTTTTTCGGTAGGATAATTATCCCATTGAGAGGTAAAGAGGATATTGTTTGCATCCTTTGCTCCGGGAGTAGAAAAACCAACGCCTTGTGGCAGGGTAAAGGTATTGTTTGCCCCTGCAAGTTTTCGCAGTCCACTGTCATCTACATTAAATGTTTTAAGAGGGTGTGCCCAGTCGCCAATGCCCTGCCACGGGAGTTGCAGTGTGGTGGTTTTCGGCCTTGGAGACAGGTATTTATTGCGGAATATTTGCGTAACCTTATCATTAAAATATTTTGAAAGATTAACGGTTTCCAGTTTCCCTGTCGTGGTTGCATCCCAGTTGTATAGCTTTTCTGTCAGGACACTGCCATCCTGTGTTTTTATTATTATACTATTAGTGCCTGTAACCATACTGTTTACAGGTACTTTTATTTCATCGCCAGTCTTTCCGGCAGGAAATGTTGCAGTAGTGCTAAAATCATTAACTGTAATTGTTGCTTTTATATCCTGAGCTGTGTTGTTTTGTAGACTGATACTGTTGTTATTTGCTTCGGGGTTCTTATTGTTAACTAAACTGATGGCTTTCTCTACTTTAAAGCAAAGCGGCATGTGCCATGAAAGTTCTCCCTGCTTTAGCTGTACAAATACTGTATAATTTCCTGTAATAGTATTTGTATTTACTTTGGCCGAGAAACCGGATGGTGTGGTATTAACGTTTGTGAGGACGCCTTGCGGATCGTTTATTTTTAAAACGGAAGCATTGCCAAATTGCTCGATAATACTGCTGCCTGGTGTATATGTTTTTTCGGCTGGAGGAAGTACAGGAGCATCGCCCTGCCAAGCAATAATTATGTCATATTTATCTGCGGCATCAGCATTTATTTCAATAATGGGCAGTCCTACCGCAGAGTCTATATTTTTCCAACGTGTGGATTTTCCGTTGATGGTAATGCTTTTTACCTGACCTTTTGCAATAGCCTGAAATTTCAGGTCAAGGCTTTGAGGCAGTTTTGGAATAATGGTATAAACATCAGTTTGCCCGTTGCGTTTAAAATCGAACGAAATATCGGGTGTAGCGAATGAAGCATAATTCCATGCCGAAGGCAATCCCGGCCGAATGGTAAGTGAGTTGCTTAGCGCATTAGGAGCAATACCAAAAAGCCCTTCTACCAGTGCTCGGGAAAACATCCCTACGGGGTCGCCAAAATCGCGGTAGGCTTCTTTACGGGATGCATCATAGTGCGATATCTGTACAAAATTTCCCGGGCTGCCACCAAGGTACATCGATGCCAACACTTCACTTTTAAAAAGTTTAAAAGCTTCATCGGTACGGCCGCCCTGCCAGTTGGCTAAAGCTGTATGCATAGATTCGGCTAATGCAACATTGTTTAAAGACCATTCATAGGGCATCCATTTTGTGGTAGAGAGAGTGTAATATCCGCCGTTATCCAGTCCTTTTGCCTTAATAGGGATGTGCGGAATTTCGTTATCTATATACCGCAGGCTTTGGTATGACTGAAACGGGTTCATGGTTTCGCTGTCCATACTGTGATAAACCGTCCACAATGCAGGAGCCGTATGCAGCAACTGGTTGCCTAAAGCATCTTTAAATTCGGCAAACACACCTTTGTCTTTTAACCACAGTTGGGCGTTCATAGCTTTTAAGATCTTGTTAGCCTCATTGCGGTAGGGGGCAGGGTCTTCGTTCATAATAACAGCTATCTGTGCAGCTTTTGTGTAAGCAAAATAATTATAAGCTGTTGTGTGAGTAACGCTGCCGCCACTGTATTGCAAAGCATCGCTCGCCCAAATGGCAGCATAGGCATCATAAAGCCCGTTACCGTCAGAGTCAAAATTACGGGTTTCCCAATCTAAATGGCGCTTTAGCAATGGCCAGGTTTCTTTTAAAAAAGTTATGTCACCCGTCCAATCATAATGGCGCAGCATGATGTCTATAAACACAAGATTCATGTCATAGTGGTGTGCCGTCATTTTTTGTCCGTCAGGGTTCCTGCTAATATAGCCACTGGTAAACATACCCACTCCCAATTTTTCCAGGCTTCGGGCCAAATGGGTTGTAGTATCTGCTATGACCGAACCGCTTTCCGGAGCAATTACCTGCGACCTTGCATAACTCTGCAAATGAGTTTTAGCCCTGTCGTGCCAACCAAGCACATCTGCAGTATAGGCACCGCGCCAGCCGTTTAGGCGCATGCGCCACCCAATAGAACCATGCAGGTAAGACGGATCTTCCCAAGTAGCATCTGATGCTATGGCAATGGCGTTGCCAACTGTATTTATATATGAATCGGGTGTGTTGATGGCAATTCGTCCGGCAATTTCTTTTCT
The DNA here is from genome assembly GCF_009826935.1 of Flavobacterium sp. Sd200. Classification (GTDB taxonomy): domain Bacteria; phylum Bacteroidota; class Bacteroidia; order Flavobacteriales; family Flavobacteriaceae; genus Flavobacterium. The sequence continues at coordinate 337,388 of NZ_WUMN01000005.1, read as the reverse complement.
TGCAGTTTCTGCCAACGCAAATTGCTTAGACAGTTCTTTATAACTAAGTGCAGATTTAGTAGCCGGATTGTGTACACTAAAATAATAAGGTGTATTGTTTTTTGCATTTAACCTGCCAGCCAGTGCCGGGTTATTGCCAGCCAGTGAAGTGTAGAATTCTAACGGACTTGATACGATTCCTGAGTTGACAGTTTTTACTTGTGTCTGTGTTGGATATGTGCCTGTAAGTAATTTTTCTTTAGAGGTTTTGGATTGCTGTACAGAATCTTTTATAACATAGCCGCCATTGTTTACCTCTAAACCTGTACCATATTGTAAGGTAAAACTATTTTTGGTTATGTTAAATATATTGTCTTTAGAGTTTTCCGGTTTTAAGTAGAAGTTAGATTCAGGATCGGGACCCATATCGCCATTACGACTAAAGTTTTTACCCGATGCACCTCCAAAAGCCCAAAACAGGTTAATAGGATCTTTTACATTTTGTAATTCTGTTTTAATAAGAAACCCGTCGGCATCGGCCATGGCTAAAACTTCTATAAGCAGTTTGCCATTTCCCAGCAAAGGGTCCTGTATAGTATAAAGCATGGCTCCCGGCCTGTATCTTGCTGTTATGGTTTGTGCCTCCGTAGCCCATATTGTTTTATTATTTGTTCCAAAGCCAAGTTTAAAATTGCCTCCCATGCCGGGCATATACAGGGCGAACTCAGGCCTGTCTCCGGTCTCGACCCTAAAGGCTGTGTTGGTTCCATAAAGAGCACGCGTAAACAAGCGGCTGCCATTAGTAATAACAAAGTCGGTGCCATCGGGTTTATAACGCAGTTCACGTTCTTCATTATGCCATGAGGCATCGGCTAATTTTACAGGATAGAGTTCCTGTGCAGTTGTAACTAATGAAAATAATAAAACAGAAAGGACAAATGATCGTTTAAAAAAATGCATGTTGGGTTGCTTTATTTTAGTTGATATTTCAAAGATAGAAGTAATATTCAAAGTATTTCAATCGATTGAAATATGTAGATGTGATTGTATCTTTGATAGCAACTGAAAGAGATACTATAATAAGTACATAATGTTAAATTTATGTTAAAAATAATTTTTATTAAATTTTGTAGGAAATACAGTTGTAAAATGTTTTTAGTGGTAAAATTTGTGATCTCAGTTTTAATATCTTTTACCAAACTTATTTTAAATAAATATCTATTATTTAAAGGGTATTACTTATAAATTAGATGGGTTTAATAGCATAGTTCAATCTATTTGTTATCGATTGCAGTAAGTGCTATGCATACCTAATAAACATTATATAGCCACTTTTTAAATTCTCGAGTAATAGTCAGTTTTAAGAATAATATAGTGAGTTTTTAATTTTAAAAATCTTGTAATTTTATGTTTCAGGATAGAGCAGGATACCTTTTAAATATGTTTGTGTATTTATTTCTTTAAATTTTCTTCAAAAATTATTGCTCAATCATATCTATTTCTAATTATTTGTAGTTTTTTAATAGTTTATTTTCGTGTAATTATTAATATAATTATGATTATTGTAAAAATAATTTGTTATTTTTATTGTAAATGTTTTTTATATCTTTTTTTCTTGGTAAAAAGGAAATTTATATATACGTTTGTGTAATCGATTACATCAATCGTTTTCGTTGATTGCTGTTGGAGACCTTTTTAAAGCCAATTTTTCAAAATACATTAAAATGTCCAAATTTAGATTGCTAAAAGTTGCAGCAGGTATACTCTCGGTAACAGGATTGTTGGGTTCGTGTGCATCAAAGGCTGGCAAGCCTGATGCGCAGGTAACCGACTGGAGTAAAATGCAACAAATTATAGATAATGTTAAAGAGCCTGTTTTTAAAGACAAGGCTTATTTTATAGCTGACTATGGGGCTGTAGGCAATGGTTTGTTTGATAATACGGCTGTTTTTAAAAAGGTAATTGAAACCTGTTCTCAAAATGGAGGAGGCAGGGTAGTGGTTGCTGCAGGTAAATATTATACTGGGCCTATTGAATTGGATAATAATGTAAACCTGTATCTTGAAGAAGGAGCAGAGCTGTTGTTTAGTAACGATCCTGCTGATTATCCTATAGTGCATACGTCTTTTGAAGGTACGGAGTTAATGAACTATTCTCCCTTAATAAGGGCTTACAAAAAAACAAATGTAGCGGTTAGTGGTAAAGGAACGATCAATGGTCAGGCCAGTAACGAAAAATGGTGGTCGTGGTCCGGCGGGGCTTCTTACGGTTGGAAGAAAGGAATGGTTAGTCAGACCGAGCCTCTCAATCGATTGCGTAATATGGGAGACGACGGAACCCCGGTAGAAAACCGCATTTTTGGTAATGGCAATTACATAAGGCCAAATTTTGTAGAATTTTTTCAATGTAAAAATGCACTTATAAAAGACATTAAAATTGTAAATGCTCCTTTTTGGGTGCTGCACCCCATAAAATCTGTAAATGTTATTGTAGACGGTGTAACCATTACAAGCCATGGTCCTAATAACGATGGCTGCGATCCTGAATACTGTAAAAACGTGATTATCCGCAATTGTAGTTTCAATACGGGCGACGACTGTATAGCTATAAAATCAGGCAGGGATGGTGACGGAAGACGTGTGGCTATACCTACTGAGAATGTTGTGGTTCAAAACTGTAAAATGTTCGACGGTCACGGTGGTGTAACCATTGGCAGCGAAATTTCTGCAGGGGTTAGAAATGTATATGTAGATAATTGTGAAATGGATAGCCCTGAGTTAGACCGTGCCATCCGCATCAAATCAAATACACGCAGGGGTGGTGTTATAGAAAATGTATTTGTTAGGAATATAAGGGTTGGCCAGGTAAAAGAATCAGTTTTAGGCATAGACCTTTTTTATAATGTTCATGGCAACCAGACCGGGAACAATATGCCTGTTGTGCGCAATATATCTTTAGAAGACGTTACGGTAAAAAATGGTGGTAAGTATGGCATTTTGGCTAAAGGCCATAAAGAGCTGCCTATTAAAAATATAACTTTTAAGAATGTAACGATAGATAAGGTAGAGAATAAATACCTGCTTCAAAACGTAGAGAACATTCAACTCATAAACACTAAAATAAACGGAAGCCCGGCTGAGCTTCCTGCAAAATAAACCTAACTTTTTCATTAATCAAACCTAATTTTATGTGTGTAAACTACTTGTATAACAAAGGGGCAAATTATTGCTTTGCCATTACATTGTTTATCTTATTGCTCACGGGAACCGAGGCGTGGGCTCAAAAAACTTCGGTTAGCGGTACGGTTTCAGATCAGAGCGGGGTTACTATACCCGGTGCTACCGTTACCGAAAAAGGTACTTCTAATGCCATAATGACCGATGTAGATGGTAAATTTTCCATTGAAGTTGCCAGCCCAAAAAGCGAACTGGTATTTTCTTTCATTGGTTACGAAACCATAACCCAGGCTGCAGGAAGCGGCAAACAGTTAAATATAATAATGAAAGAGTCGGCTTCGCAGCTTGATGAAGTTGTGGTGATTGGTTATGGTACAGCTCGTAAACAGGATCTTACGGGTGCTGTGGCAACAGTATCGGGCGACGATCTTAAAAAACTTACTATGCCAAGCGTAGCCGAAACCCTTACAGGTCGTGTGGCCGGTGTACAGGTAAGTTCTACAGAGGGATCTCCTGATGCAGATATCAGAATAAAAATAAGGGGAGGTACATCACTTTCTCAGGACAGTTCTCCGTTAATAATTGTAGACGGTTTCCCGGTAAATGCCATAGGGGATATTTCTCCATCGGATATTGATAAAATCACGATACTTAAAGATGCCTCATCTACTGCAATATATGGTTCAAGGGGTGCCAACGGTGTAATAATCATTACAACAAAAAGTGGTACCAAAGACAACAAGATATCAGTAAACTATAATGCCTTTTTTGGTGCCAAATTTTTAGCTAAAACAATAGATGTACTTAGCCCGCAGGATTATGCCGACTGGCAGTATGAGTATGCCCTTCTTTCAGAAGACCAGCCATCTTATGACGATGTTTTTGGACCAAGAACAAGCAACAACCAATTTGCAGGTGTAAAAGGAACCAACTGGCAAAAAGAAATTTACGGCAATATGGGCGAGGTGCAAAACCACGACCTTGGTGTTCGTGGTGGGTCTGATAAACTTAACTATAGTTTTACCTATACCCGATATGATGAAAAAGCTATTATGATAGGTTCTAATTTTAAAAGAAATAACCTTTCTTTTAACTTAAAAAATAAAGCCAGTGATAAAGTAAGTCTTTCGTTTACTGCCCGTTATTCTGATACAGAGATTAATGGAGGTGGTGCTAACGATTTAAGGGAATTTTCGGCTGCAGACTCGCGTTTAAGGCACAGTGTGGGCTATGCTCCCATTGAATTACCCGGATTAACAACAGATAATACCGATGAGTCTGTGGCAGGTTACCTTGTGCATCCTTTTGTAGCGGTTAATGATAACCAGCGTTTGCAAAAAAGGAGAAATATCAACTTATTGGGAGGTATTACCTGGGAAATAGTTAAAAACCTACAACTTAAATCAGACTTTGGTCTTGATAACTATTACTATAATACGTATAGATTTTATGGACGCTCTACCTATTATGTAAATAATATGCCTTTGGCAGATTATCAGGGAGATCCGGCCCTTATTACCGATACCCGCCAGGACAGGAGGTTTAGGAATGCCACAACGCTTAATTATGATTTTAAGAAGATATTGGGTGATGACCATCATTTGACTTTAATGGCCGGAGAGGAGATAATTAATTATGGTACAGCCACTGTAACCAACACTATGCATGGTTATCCTAAATTGTTTGATTTTACGAGCTCTATGAACCTTCCGTCAAGGGCAGAGCGCTCTTATGTAGAAAATTTTGTTAGCCCTGATGATAAATTACTGTCGTTCTTTGGCCGTGCTAATTACGATTTTAAAAACAAATACCTTTTAACAGCTACATTTCGTGCCGATGGTTCCAGTAAATATTTAGGCGATAACCGTTGGGGGTATTTCCCATCAGCAGCAGCAGCATGGAAAATTTCTGAAGACTTCCTTAAAAACGTTTCATGGGTAGACCTTGTAAAACTTAGGGTGAGCTATGGCCAGGCGGGTAACAACAATATTCCTACAGGACAAACCATACAAACGTTTCAGGCCTATAACTCAACCTGGATAAACAATGTTACAGGCTATCTTTCGCCATCAACTGTAATGGCTAACCCTGAACTTAAGTGGGAAACTACTATAACCAGAAACTTAGGTGTTGATTTCGAATTCCTTAAAGGAAGGTTGTCTGGTACATTAGAGGCTTACCAAAACACAACCAAAGACCTGTTGCTTAATTTCCCTATTTCAGGTTCGGCCTATCTTACACAATATAGGAATATGGGAGAGAATGAAAATAAAGGTTTTGAAGCATCGCTAAATTATACGGCTGTAAATACTAAAGATTATGGTTTAGATTTTTCGTTCAACATAGGGTTCAATAAAAATACCATTAAATCGCTTGGTGTAATGGACAACTTTACATTCCCAACCAACTGGGCTTCAACCCAAATTGGTAATGATTATGCTGTATGGAGAGGACAGGCGCTGGGCATGATGTATGGCTATCAGAATGCAGGCCGTTATGAGGTGTCTGATTTTGATTATGTTAACGGAGTGTACACCTTAAAAGCAGGTGTGGCAGATGCTTCTCCTGTATACGGAACCGCTGTAACTCCGGGCTCAATGAAACTTAAAGATACTAATGGAGATGGTGTTGTAAATACCGATGATCTTTCCCTTATAGGAAATGCTAACCCTAAACATACCGGTGGTTTTGTTCTTAATGCAAATGCTTATGGCTTCGACCTTATGGCTGCTTTTAACTGGAGCTATGGTAATGATATATATAATGCCAATAAAATTGAATTTACTACTTCAAACCCAAACAACCAGTACAGAAACCTAAGCACAGAAATGGCGGCCGGAAATCGTTGGACAAATATAGATGCGAGCGGACAATTGGTAACAGACCCTACGGCACTTGCAGCACTAAATGCCAATACAAGCATGTGGTCTCCTTACATGAACCGTTATGTGTTTAACGACTGGGCAGTAGAAGACGGATCATTTTTAAGGCTAAACACACTTACGCTGGGCTATACATTGCCCGATAATTTCAACAAAACAGTAGGTATATCTAAACTAAGGTTTTATGCTACATGTAACAACGTGTTTGTAATTACAAACTATTCAGGGCTTGATCCAGAAGTATCTACAAAAAGGTCAACCCCTTATACACCGGGTGTAGATTCTTCTGCATATCCGCGTAGCAGGCAGTTTACTTTTGGTTTAAACCTTAATTTTTAATTAAAATTACTATGACAATGAAAAATATTTTAAAAGTTACAGGAATAGTACTGTTGGGCTTTTTCTCTTCTTGCGACGATATTGAATTTTTAGAGGCACCTTCAGTTTCAAGTTTAGATGAATCGGTAATTTTTTCGAGTCCGGATCTTGCCGCCAGTGCAGTAGACGGCATTAAAATACCTTTTGGAGAGACCAACTCTTACAGGGGGCGCTTCCTGCCATGGTATGGTATGAATACCGATTGTGAGTGGTACAATTCATCGGAGTCTACATCAGATGACAGGGCAGACCTTGTGGCCTATGATGCAAAGCCTAATAACACACAAATGAATACTGCCAATAATGTTTGGGCACAAATGTATGTAGGTATTGAGCGTGCCAATCTTTGTATCCGCGGTATCAGGACCTACGGTAACCCAACTTCCAACAACGAGCTGGGATATTTGTTAGGCGAGGCGCTTACCCTGCGTGCAGTATATTATGCCGATTTGCTAAAAACATGGGGCGATGTTCAGGCACGCTTTGAGCCTATAGATAATGCAACTATATATATACCAAAATCAAGCAGGGATATAATTTACAAACAGCTTATAGACGATCTTGAAGAAGCAGCTACTTTAGTGCCTTGGCCTAACGGCAATACTGCAACATCATCGGTAGAGCGAGTAAATAAAGCTTTTGTAAAAGGGCTACGCGCACGTTTAGCGCTGGCAGCATGTGGCTATCAGCAATATCCTGATGGTGTAAGGAGAAGTACCGATCCCGAACTTTCTGTAAATGCCATGTACACCATTGCGCTAAGCGAATGCAGGGATGTTATTGCAAGTGGCAGCGCACGTTTAGAACCTTCTTTTGAAACATTTTGGAGAAAATATAACCAGGAAGTTACCACTGCAGGTGGCGAATCGCTTTGGGAGATACCGTTTGGAGATGGTCGCGGAAGAATGCTGTTTACATTTGCGGTTAGCCACGTAAGTATTGACCAGTATCAGGCAAATGGTGCAAACAGGGGTGGTACAGCAGGACCGCTGCCACACACTTTTTATGATTATGATCTTACCGATACCCGCCGCGATGTTACGTGTGTGCCTTACCGATATGGAGCAGCAGTAAACGGTATAGCAAAGCAACAATTAGGCGCTATAAACAGATGGTATTTTGGTAAATACCGTTATGAGTGGATGACACGCAGGGTTACCTCTACAAATGATGATGGAGTTAATAAAATATACATGCGCTATGCTGAGGTACTTTTAATGGCTGCTGAAGCCGCTAACGAGCTTGAAGGCCCTGGTGCAGCAGTACCTTACCTTAAAGAGATCCGCAGGAGGGCATTTCCAACTGCACAGCATGCAGTTAAGGTTGATGCTTATGTAGATGCAGTAGCAGGAAGCAGAGATGCTATGTTTAATGCCATTGCCGAAGAACACAAATTTGAGTTTACTGGAGAAATGGAGCGCAAACAGGCACTTATCCGTTGGAACCGTCTTGGGTCAAGCTTAACGCAGGCTAAGGAGAAAATGTTCCGTCTGCAACAACGCACAGGAGAGTATGCCGATGTTGCGTCTACACTTTACTACAGGTATGCAGCCGATGATGAAACACTCATTGTTTATGGACTAAACCATGGCGAAACTGCCGATCCTGGTGCAGGATATACATCTCTTGCATGGAGTAACCTTACCGATGCCAAAATAAACGGAATTGTAAGGCCGGGTGTAAACCCTGATGCAAGACAGTTCTGGCCAATATGGCAGGTATTCTTAGACAGCAGTAATGGCTTGTTGTTTAACGATTACGGTTATTAGCATCTTATTTTTAATGCAGAATACAATGTTAAATATGATAGTTAAGTAGTTTTTTTTGAGAGAGGGGTGTTTGTGCACACCCCTCTTTTTTGATGAAAAAATGCTATGAGCTAATACCAGATTATTACGATGCCTTTTTTTTCACGCAGAGGCGCAAAGCGGTGTGTGATATTCTCATTCCGGGCGGCTGTTAAGCCGCTAAGCTTAGCGGCTTAACAGCCGCTTAAGAACCTAAAATTGACTTACAGCTTTGCGCCTCTGCGCCTTTGCGAGAAATTAAGTGCCAACAATAACAGGCTAAAGCATAATCATAATTGGTATAACATATAAAAATCAAAAATAATATGAAATATATAAGGGGTTCTTACAAGGTTACAATTATAATGTTCCTAATGGTAGTAACGGGATGCAAGGGACAGGCTGTAAAGCAGGAAATTCCGGCAAGCCTGAAATGGTCTGAAAGGATGGCTAAGTCTATTATGAAGCGCCACCCGCAGGCGTACCAAATTGATGAAAAGACCGAACCAAAATGGGACTATGTACATGGCCTCGTACTAACCGCCATGGAAAAGTTATACCTAAAAACCAATGATAAAGCCTACTATAACTACATTAAAGGCTATGCAGATGCTACTATAGATGCCAACGGGGAAGTGCCGTCTTATAAGTTTGATAGCTATAATATAGATATGGTTACCGCAGGTAATATTCTTTTTAACCTGTATGATACTACTAAAGATAAAAGGTATTTAGCCGTAATGCAGCAGCTAAGAAAACAGTTGCAGGAGCAGCCCCGCACAGCAAGCGGCGGTTTTTGGCACAAAAAAATATATCCTAATCAAATGTGGTTGGACGGGCTTTACATGGGCGAGCCTTTTTATGCCCAGTATACTGTTAGATATGAAAACGGTAAAAATTTAGATGATGTTGCCAAACAGTTCAAACTGATACAGGCAAATGCCACCGATAAGGTAACAGGATTGTTATATCATGGATGGGATGAAAGTAAACAAATGCCCTGGGCAGATAAAACTACGGGTTGTTCGCCAAACTTTTGGTCGCGCTCAATTGGTTGGTACATGATGGCACTGGTAGATGTACTGGATTATTTCCCTAAAGATCATCCGAAGCAAAAAGAATTGGTAGGATATTTGAATAACGTGGCTAACAGCCTTATAAAGTTTCAGGATAAAACCGGTTTGTGGTATCAGGTAACTGACAAAGGAGGCAGCGAGGGTAATTATTTAGAGTCGTCAGGTTCGTCTATGTTTGCCTATGCCATGGCTAAGGGAGCCAATAGAGGTTACCTGCCCGAAAAGTTTAAGGCCATTGCCAACAAGGCTTTTGACGGACTGACCACCGAGTTGATGAAAGTTGCTCCCGATGGTGAGATTACAATTACACAGGCCTGTGCCGTTGCAGGGTTGGGAGGCAAGCCTTACCGCGATGGCTCGTATTCATATTATGTGAACGAACGCAAAAAAGACAACGACCCAAAAGCTACAGGGCCATTTATACTGGCAGCTTTAGAACTGAACCGATAACAGGAATACCACAATAATGATAAAGCACAACATTACCCTATTACTATTACTAACTACAACTATTATTTTTGGTCAGCAAATAGGTAACACACCTTCTAAAGTCTGGGTTTCAGACAATGGAGACGGAACCTATAAAAACCCTGTACTAAACCTCGATTATTCCGATCCTGATGCTATAAGGGTTAAAGACAAGTTCTATATGACGGCCTCTTCGTTTAACTGTATACCGGGGCTTCCTATTTTAGAGTCACACGATCTGGTTAACTGGAAAATAATAAGCTATGCACTGCCTGTACAGCCACCTTTTGATGTTTTCGATAAGCCACAGCATGGCAACGGAGTTTGGGCGCCTTGTATAAGGTATCATAATAATGAATTCTACATTTATTACCCGGATCCGGATTACGGTATATATGTTATACGGTCTAAAAGTGCAAAAGGCCCCTGGTCTGCTCCGGTAATGGTTAAAGAAGGTAAGGGGCTTATAGACCCTACACCGCTTTGGGATGACGATGGCAAAACTTATCTTGTATATGCTTTTGCAGGCAGCAGGGCAGGAATTAAGACCGTGCTGGCAGCCTGCACCATGAATGCGCAGGGTACTGTTGCCCAAAACGATGATGTACTTATTTTTGACGGTCATTCTTCCGAGCCTACTTTAGAGGGACCAAAGGTGTATAAAAGAAACGGTTATTATTACATTTTTGCACCGGCGGGCGGAGTACCAACAGGTTGGCAAACCATATTCAGGTCTAAGAATATTTATGGGCCTTATGAAACCAGGAAGGTTTTAGATCAGGGAAAATCTGTAATTAATGGCCCACATCAGGGCGCATGGGTGCAAACCCAAAACGGCGAAGACTGGTTCTTACATTTTCAGGATAAAGGTGCGTTAGGCCGTGTAGTACACCTGCAGCCCATGAAATGGCAGGATAACTGGCCTGTAATGGGTATAGATACTAACAGAGATGGTGTGGGAGAGCCTGTAATGGTTCATAAAAAGCCTAATGTTGGCAAATCGTTTCCAGTTGTTTATCAACCCGACAGCGATGAGTTTAATAATCCGTCTTTAGGGCTGCAATGGCAATGGCATGCCAACCCAAAGATCACCTATGGTTTTCCGAGCAATATGGGATATTATACATTTAACTGTATTCCGAAGACCAAAGAAGCGGTTAACCTTTTTGATGCGCCCAACCTGTTGCTGCAAAAATTTCCTAACGAATATTTTACGGCTACAGCAAAATGCGAATTTAATCTCCGTTTTGATAATGAAGAAGCAGGACTGGTTATTATGGGGCTTGACTATAGTTTTTTGAGGGTAAAACAACAGGGAGGGAAATTATTTTTGGCTCAGGCCGTATGCAATAATGCCGATAAAAAAGGTGTTGAGCGCGAACTCGATCCGGTGTTGTTAAACGGCAATACGATATATCTGCGGGTACAGGTGGCCAATGGCGATACCTGTAATTTTTCGTATAGCGAAGACGGCACGAATTTTACTAAAATAGGAACTGCTTTTAAAGCCAGAGAAGGCAGGTGGATAGGAGCAAAACTGGGTTTTGCTGCATTGCGAAACGGATTTATAAACGACGCAGGAAACATGAAAGTTGACTGGATAAGGATAACTAAATAAAGAAACGTACATGAAAAATTTTAAAAATATCTTAGGAGCGTTGCTTATATCTGTAACGTTTTGTGTGCACGGGCAGGTAAACAAAAAATCCTGGCGGGCTATTACACAGTCTAACGACGATGCATGGTTTGCATCTGATGAAGCTGCACAGATTGCAGATAATGTATTACTCTATCAGCGCAATGTTGGAGGATGGCCTAAAAATATTGAAATGCAGGAACCGCTTAGTGAGGCCGACAAAAAAAAGCTGATAGATCTTAAGTCTACGGCCAAAGAAAGTACTACAGATAATGGGGCTACGTGTCAGGAAATGGTATTCCTCTCTAAGATATATAAACAAAAGCCCGAAGAGAAGTATAAAGAGGCTTTTTTAAAAGGACTTAATTATTTGCTTGAAGCACAATATAAAAATGGTGGATGGCCACAGTTCTACCCTTTAAAAAAAGGTTATTATACCCACATTACCTATAATGACGATTCTATGGTAAACATTCTTATGATCTTAAAGAATATTAAGGAAGATGCCAACTATTACAGTATTACGCCAAGCGATAAAGTTTTAAAGCAGGTATCGACAGCTTTTGACAGAGGCATTGACTGCATTCTAAAAACACAGTACAAGCAAAAGGGTGTGCTTACAAGCTGGTGTGCCCAGCACGATGAGGTTACATTAGAACCTGCAAATGCAAGGGCTTTTGAGTTGGCATCACTTAGTGGTAAAGAATCTGCTAAAATAACGTTGTTGCTAATGTCTGTAAAAAATCCGTCTAAAGAGGTTGTTGCTGCTGTAGATGCTGCTGTGGCGTGGTTTGAAAAAACAAAAATTGAAGGCATTAAAGTAGAAGAAGTAACCGGAGCTGACGGCAAAAAGGATAGGGTAGTAGTACAAAGGGCTGATGCCGAACCATTGTGGGCGCGTTTTATGGAACTGGATACCAACAGGCCATTTTTTTGCGACAGGGACGGTATAAAAAAATATTCGCTTGCCGAGATAGGTCATGAACGCCGTAACGGATATGGCTGGTACACCAACGAACCAAAAGAAGTTTTAAAGAAATACACCAAATGGAAAAACAGTCTTAAATAGGCTGTTTTTTTAAACATACTTTACGAAATCGATGTAGTGATTTTGTAACCTAACCTAATCTTTTAACCATGAAAATAAAATTACTCTTACTCACTATTTTGGCATTTATCAATATGCCAAGCCAATTGCAGGCTCAAACCACCGATGTCTGGGATTTTGGAGCCACACAATTAGATCCCGCCCAGTATAATAACCAGTTAAGCGAAGCTGTTATTAACTCGTGGTATGACAGTGGTGTTGCACCTGGCGGCACCGGTATTAATTTTCCGGTAAGTTTTAATGCAGGGGCATTGTCCTGGACGGGTGCTACGAGTGACAGGCTACGAACAACCAATACAAACCTTACCCGTTTTGATGCCAATGTTGCCAGCGTGAGTACACATACAGGCAGGGTATATTGCAACGGTGTTGCCAATGCTTCGGCAGGCTTACCACCATCAAGATATTTTAGCCTTGTGCTTAATGAAGATGATGAAGTGCAATTGATAGCGCGAGGCGATACGGCAGGTTTGCTAAGCTTTGTTTATGAGGCAAATCCCGAGTCGCAAACTGATACTTTTGAAACAACATCGGCCAGCGGTACTATTACCGAAGTTAATTTTGTAGCAAAAAGTGCCGGAACTTACCGTATTTTCGATGCTGTTGCAAAAGCCAGTATTTACAGGGTGTACAGAAAGCCTGCTACCTATACAACCGTAAGTGGAGCTATAGATGTGGCTTTGGCTCAAGGCATACCAAATGGATATACTGTAATTTTTACCAATGCAGCGGGCAAAACCTGGACTGCTCAAATTATTGATGGGGTTTACAGTGTTACACTGCCTGTGGGATATTCCTATGAGCTAAGCCTTGCCAATGCCAGTGGCTATATTATTAGCAGCGGAGCAACACTAAATACGACAGGTATTACCACGCCTGAATTTACGCACCCAATAGTTTTGGCAGGCGTAAATTTATATACGGTTACGGGCGACGTTACTGGTTTAGGAACTAATATATCAAACCTTACACTTACTTACACTCCAGACGCTGCTGCAAACTCTATTTATGTTCCGGTGCCTGTAATTAATACAACTACTTCCACATATACGGTACAATTAGAACCTAATACCGAATATACTATTACAGCGCAGGGCGTTAATGATTTTGATTTGGAACTCAGCACTATTACCGTAACACAACCTGTAACAACGACAAATGTGGTGTTTGTTCCAAAACCGGTGCATGATGTTACTGTAAACACCACAGGCCTTACTGCCGAACAGTCAGCCGGCCTTGATTTGATTTTTACAAATTTGAATGAAGAGGGTTATACCTATAATTTTATCGGCACAACAGGAATAGCTTTGCGCAACGGAATCTATTCGGTTTCGGCTGGCGGACTGGATAGCTATCCGTTGCAGTTGCAGTTAATTTCTAATTTAATTGTAAATAATGCTGCCACAACAAAAACGCTGGGGTTTGTTCCTGTAACGGTTTGGTCTTTTAACGATAGGGCAATAAACACCACTACAACTGCAGCCTACAAAGGTATGCTTTTAGAGGGGCGCGTTAGCACGGTGGTTGCACAGGGTCATTTAACCGCAAAAACAGGGGCACAGATAAGGGTTCCGGTAAATGCAGGAGAGAAAGTTTCAGTGTCCTATTACTATAGTGCAAATTTTTCGATAGAAGGTGGAGAAGCAATAGTTACTGCTACAAACAGCACATCGATTATCGAAAATACCGAATATACTTATACAGGAAGCGTTCCCGGTTATGTTACAATAACTGTAGGCGGGCCGGAAACACTGACTAGTTATTTTACTGAAATTAAGATAGGAGGAACAATACCTTATGATGCTCAGATTACTGTAGGCGCAGACAAAGATTATCAAACCATAAACGATGCCTTGCGCGCTGTTGCCAACATGCAGCGAGGCAGTACAGATCGTGTTGTTATTAGCATAGACCCGGGCAATTATGAAGAAATGCTCGTAATAAGCCAGCCAAATGTTACTTTAAAAAATGCTTCGGTAGCTCCAAGTACAGATATTCTTAACCAAGGGGTAGATATTGCTACGGAAGCTGTAAGGATAACATCATACTATGGTCATGGGTACAGCTACTACAGTATGGGGGCTGATCAAAAATGGCATCAGGATATATTAAATGTAAACCGTGAGAACGGCTATGCCTCTTATCAAAACGCAGGTGCCGGAACTACTAATGGATCATACTGGAATGCTACTGTAGTTGTTACTGCCAATGGCTTTACTGCCGACGGTATCATTTTTGAGAACTCTTTTAACCAATACATTTCGCAGAAAGAATCACAGGATATAGTGCAAATGTGGTCGGCAGGAAGCCCCGGTGCAAGGCCTGTGAATGCTGGTAATACAAGCGTACAGAACAGGACAATGGTAGAAAGGGCCGCCGCATTGGCCATTGCCAATAATACCGATAAGGTTATCCTTAATAAATGCAGGGTTATAGGCAGGCAGGATTCGTTTTTTGGAGGTGTAGGAGCAAGGGTGGCTGTTTATAAAGGTGACATTATGGGTGCTGTAGACTATATTTTTGGGGGTATGGATGCAGTATTTTACAAATCGGAACTTAGTATGAACGTGAGTGATCAAAGCAATGACCAGGCCTATATAACTGCTGCGCAGCAAAGCAGTGGAAGAGGATATTTAATGTATGAATGCACGGTAACATCGGCAGAGCCACAGGTAGAGACCGCTTCGGTATATCGTGCTAAACCAGGCTATTTTGGACGCCCATGGCAGGCAACAACAAGCGAAGTAGTTTTTTACAATACTACAATAGAAACGTCCGATTATCCCGGCTCTATAGGCAATTCGCTCATCATGCCTTTAGGATGGCAAAATACTTTGGGTGGCACATCGGCAGGAATGTATGAATATGGCACGATTGAGAATTCAGGAGTAAACAACGCCACAAACCGTGCAGCATGGGCAACGGCTTTGACCCAGCCTGTTTTAAACGACGGTACTACTATAAGTACATTTAACTTTACTAAAGGAACAGATGACTGGGATCCTTTTCCGCAACTTATAGCCGATGATGTTTTGGGCAATAAACCACATAATTTTAATAATGGTATAAATGTAATTGCGTATAAAGATACCATTGCAGTTCAAAATTTAAAGTCTGTTACAAGCATATCGGTATATGCTGTTAGTGGCGCATTGGTGCGCCAGTTTGATACAACTACAGACAATACATTTACCATGCAGGCAGGGCTTTGGTTTGTGGTGGTAAAAACAGCCGATGGGCAAAGCTTTTTTAAACTCATCACAAACTAAATATACTATAGCTTTCGACTTCAAAATTGATGATATAGCAGTATTAGGCTTTATTTTTTAGCATAAAAAACCTAAAGTTATTATTAGAGTTGTTTTTATGATAACTTTAGGTTGTATTCTTATTAAAGCAATATTTAAAATATTAATAGTAAAAAAAATATACATTTTTTTTGTTGTATTCAAAAATATATTATTTTTACGCAATCGATTGCACTAATCTAAATCTAACAATAAATCAAAAAATTATTATGAGAACAAAACTACTTTCTTTAGCCTTGGCAGTAGGGCTTTTTACAACAGCTTTAAGTGCCCAAACCAAAATATGGGATTTTGGTAACGACCGCGATACGTGGCCTCTTGGCAGTGGCGTATCAGGTACTGTAGTGGTAGATAATTTAGGGCTTTTTGCCAGTGCGCCGGATGCCGAGAATCAAATATCAAATTTTGGTGCAATAACAGCGAGCAACGCCACATTTCCTGATGAATTTTCAGGAACACACCGTTTTCAGTTAAACGGGGCCGGATATACAGGAAGCACTTTTTTGAGCACTCCTACCCAGCGTTTTCTTTATCTTAATGTAAGTGGTGCCTGTACTATTAAGGTATGGTTTAAAACCGGAAGCAACGGAAGCACACGTACGGTTTATGTAACCGATGGTACAAACACAATAGGCTCTGCCTCTACAAACGATGGTACCAACAACGATTTTGCAATTATAACGGCAAACTATACAGGTACAGGAGGGAGACTTTATGTTTATGGAAGTGCTGCCTGCAACCTTTATAAAATGGAAGTAAGGGGTGCTACGGTATCTACGCCTGTAATGAACACTAATGGTTTTGAAAAAGGCTTATCGGCAAATGTTTTTTCTAACGGTAGACAGGTGTATGTTTCTAATGTGGCTAGCAGTACTCAGGTAGATGTTTACAGCATGACGGGAGCATTGGTTAAAACCTTACAAACAAGTACAGATACTGATTTTGATTTTTTAACTTCAGGTCTTTACATAGTAAACCTTACTTCGGCCGAAGGCAGAAAATCGTTTAAGGTAGCGGTACAGTAATCGTTATATAAAATAGCAGTTTTGAGTTAGTTAAGTTATTATAAAGAAGTTTATTTTTTTAACAGCAGCAGGATTTCCTGCTGCTGTTTTTTTATATTCAATGTTTTGAAATTCAGAAAAATACCTATTAATAGGTATTTTTTTTATTGCAGCAAAAGTGTTAATTTGTTATAGTAAATATATAGTTAGTTGCTTGTAATTCAGTCCTGTAATTTTTATTGAAATATAATTTTAAAGATCAATTAAAATTATTTTGTTCTGCACAGCTAACAGCCACCAAATTTCTATTTGCCGTTTATTTTTTTAGTCCTGCATTGCTATTAAACACTGCACCCGCAGTGCATCTGTTTGATTATACAATAAACCTGTTGCCAAAATGTACCTGCTACTCACAGCTACCGGCCGGGTCGAACACGATTGGAGTTTAAAACATACAAATTATCTTAACTATTGACACTATGGATATTGTTACCGACCTAAACGCTCAAGCCGTTGCTTACATTACCCTTTTTCAGGATATTTTAAAGAATGATGCGGTAAATGGATTATCAGACAAGCTTGCGCACAGAAAAAGATGGAATGAGTTGGATATTATGGACATTCAACATAAAATATTAACACCTAACCAACACGCAAGGATAAAAGATCTTGTTTGGCACAGCCCAACTAAATATGACAGGGATAAATTAAAATCGAGATATTTTAATACGGTTATAAAATTATATCATTGGCTATATGATAACATAGTTAAGCCTCCTATTATATTTAATGTTGAAATTGAAATACACCAACCGGCAGAGAAAAATAATGAACTTTTTTTATTTAGGCCTCCGTTTTTTTGGCGAGAGCAAATTCGTGCAGTGCTCTACAGAGATGCGCAACAGCGTATTGAGCTTTCAGCAATTTTACAATACATACCTCTGCAGGTTATACTTACGTTAGCAGGACAGGAAAAAAAGGCCTATTTTATAAGGCTTTACCAGTTTTATAAACCTTTTAAAGATGATTCTGTCGAGAAAGCAGACAGCACTGATTATACCGATATTTTGAGCAAGCCCGATTGTATTGCCTATAGGAGCTGGTGGAAAGGAAAAAACGAAGAAGCTAATGCATTGCTTTTAAAAGACAATTTGCTGCTGAATGAACTTAAAATGAGGGGATTTCCTTTGCCATTTGAAACATTGCTGAGAGATGAGTTGATCGAGATCGAAGAGGCGAGATGCAGGCGTGCCGAGGAATTCGATATCACTTCTCCTAACAATAACAGCCAAAGTGTAAAAAATAATTCGGTAAAACTCAAAACACTCGATGTTTTTGACCCCTTTGTAAAAGCGAATGAAATGGAACTTATGGGAATTGCCTTTTCGGGAGGAGGCATAAGGTCGGCAACATTCAATCTGGGCATTTTGCAAAAACTTGCCAGCCTGAATGTGCTCCATAAGTTCGATTATATATCAACAGTTTCGGGCGGGGGGTATATAGGTACCTGGTTTAACTCCTGGATAAAAAGGTCGGGTTCGTTTAGCAAAGTAAACGATCAACTGTCTCCAACTAAGTCCGGCGATCCGTTGGCCGATGAGGTGCGCCCTTTGCGTTGGCTGCGTATGTTTAGTAACTACCTCTCGCCAAACACAGGCATAATGTCTTCAGATGCGTGGGCATCGGGCATGACCTGGCTTAGAAATACTGTTATCAATCAGTTTGTTTTAATGCTCACATTGCTCACCGTTCTTTCTTTTATTGAAGATATATTTGCCCTTTGGAAAGGATCTGTGATTGATATGATTACACAGAAATCTATTGGAATGTTTTGTTATAGCTTTATTATATTTTTTACAGGGGCACTTTTGATAGCCGTAGCAATGCGCTCTTTTCATACGGTTGAGCATAAAACCATACGGATAAAGTTTCCTGATTTTTTTGAAAATATAAAGTTCAGTCTCTCTTCTATAATCAATTTTTCTAAAACGCTTCCGGCGCTGCTTGTTGTTTGGGCATGCCTGTCTGCACTTATAATAACTACCTATTTTTTAGCCAAGTGCGATACATCTAAAGAAGACATAACCGATTTAGGCCTGCATGCCGCCTTTGCTGCCTTTCTAGCATTTATTTGGGTGGCTGCCTGGGGCAATTACCATAAGCGTAAAGATATTATGCAACTGGGGCTTGCCAATATATATGATAATGAACAAATCAATAGCGACAATACTTCTGCAAAAGTGCTTGTAGCAGTATTCCTTTCCTCAATTGTATCGGCGGCGATCCTTATTTTTTTACTGGTATTATTTTGGACTTCATTGGCTGATATTTACACTTTTATAGAGGCAGAATGGGGAATAGACCCCAAAAAGGTTATACTTATTTTCGGGGTGCCGTTAGTGCTGGAAATATTCTCTGTTTCGGTAATAGTGCGCATGGCTTTAATGGGAGAGCTTTTCCCGGATTACAGGAGAGAATGGTGGGGCAGGATAGGGGGCAACATACATAGGTTTATGCTGCTTTGGATAGTTGTGAGTTTTGCATCATTACTTATGCCTGATGTTTGGGAAAATGATGTAAAAAAATATCTGCTTTCAGTACTTCCGGGAGGTGCAGTTATTGTAGGCTGGGGAGTAAAAAAAGCTTTTGAAGCCACAAGCATAAAAGAAGAACAAAAGAAACTGATTACAAACCTTGTGATTAAAATAAGTCCGTTTGTATTTTTAATAATAATGCTTTTATCGGGGTCGTATATCATTAAAGAGATAAGGGAAAACTTTGGAAGTTCAGATTTGAGCAGATGGATCATCACGCTAATTTTAGCCCTTACAACTCTTATTTTAAGCTGGAGGGTGGGTGTAAACGAATTCTCTCTTCATCATTTTTACAGGAACAGGCTTATAAGGGCATTTTTGGGTGCCACACGCACGCGGGAAGAAAGAACAAAATCGGAAAATGCCTATACGGGTTTCGATTCTAACGATGATATCCTATTATCTTCTTTTCAAACAAAATATGGTTATTCAGGTCCGTTTCCAATAATAAATTCGGCATTAAATGCTACTGTGGTATCTGCTTTAGACCGGCAGGACAGGATGGCCGAATCGTTTGTTTTTTCGCCTTTATATTGTGGCTACGACTTTAGCCCAACACGGCCTTCTACATACGACATAGACCATGTATATGAATACGGATACAGGCCAACCGATGAATATTCTAACGAAAAAGGAGGCCCAACCATTGGTACGGCCATGGCAATATCGGGCGCAGCCGTAAACCCTAACTGGGGCTATCATTCATCACCGGGCATGGCTTTTTTGTTAACGATGTTTAATGTGCGCCTGGGGTGGTGGATTGGAAACCCAAGGCTTAGGCGATGGAAAAGGTCTGACCCAAACTTTGGGCTACTGTATTTAATAAGAGACCTTATGGGAAAATCAGACATTGATATGAATTATGTGTGCCTTTCTGATGGAGGCCATTTTGATAACATGGGGTTGTATGAACTGGTAAGGCGAAAATGCAGCTATATACTTCTTGGCGATGCAGAACAGGATCAGGAAACAGCGTGCGAAGGTCTTGCCAATGCCATTAGGCGCTGTAGGATAGACTTTGGGGTTGAGATAGTTATATCTATTTCTGCCATAGAAAATTCGTCTGCTCACGTGGTAAAAGGAGATATCATTTATCCGGGCACTACGCAAAAACAAGGCACACTGGTTTATGTAAAAGCAAGCTTAACCAAAGACGAGCCGGTGGATATACGGGAATACAAAATGGCAAACCCTGATTTTCCGCAGCAATCTACCGCCGACCAGTTTTTTGATGAAGCCCAGTTTGAAAGCTACAGGAAATTAGGGTATCATTCTATAAACAGCAGGACTCAAATAGGGCTTTAAGAATAAAAAAGGGGCTGCCTAACTTTTTAGACAGCCCCTTTTTTTTATTCCACCATTTGTATAAGCCTTAAAAATTCTGCGCGATAACCTTCGGGGTCATACAACAGGCAAGGTTTGGCCAGTTCATAAATATCTTTGGTTTGTTTGTTAGGTAGCAGTTTGCTGTCTCTTAGCTTTAACCCAAACCACGCTACCGAAGCTGCAAATTTAAAATCGGCTGATGCCTGCTCCAGGCTCACGGCACTATTAGGGACTACGGTAACTGTTTCGGTACTTTTATCGCCTTCAGGTTTTTTATGCCTCAGTTTTATAGTGGCAAGTTCGTTGTTATATGTACCCGTAGCAGCATTGGGCTGGCTGTATTTTAGTTCAGATGTTGGCGCAAAATAATCGCTTTGCACCCCTGTGGGTATAATTTCATACAGCGCTGTAACCGTGTGACCACTACCAAGTTCTCCGGCATCAATGGCATCATTTGCAAAATCTTCGTCTCGCAGTTTGCGGTTTTCATAGCCTATCAATCGGTACGACTGCACGTGTTTAGGATTAAACTCAATTTGTATCTTAACGTCTTTTGCAAGGGCATACATAGAGCCTTTAAACTCTTTATCCAAAAAGCGGTCGGCTTCCTGCATGTTGTCTATGTAGGCATAATTACCATTACCTTTATCGGCCAGGGTTTCCAGTTTACTGTCTTTATAATTGCCCATGCCATAGCCAAGACAGGTTAAGAACACGCCGCTTTTGCGCTTTTCTTCAATCAGCGTTTGCATATCGGTGTTAGATGATGCCCCTACGTTAAAATCGCCATCGGTAGCCAGTATAATACGGTTGTTGCCGCCTTTTACAAAGTTTTCCTGAGCTGTTTTATAAGCCAGTTCTATACCGGCACCGCCTGCCGTGCTACCGCCTGCATTCAGTTTGTCTAAGGCCGCAATTATGGTTTCTTTTTCATCACCACTTGTAGAAGGCAGTACCAAACCTGCGGCCCCGGCATATACCACAATGGCAATCCTGTCCTGCTTTCGCATTTGGCTAACCAATATTTTCATAGACTGCTTGAGTAGGGGCAGTTTGTTGCTGTCACTCATAGAACCCGAAACATCTATAAGAAATACAAAGTTAGAGGCGGGCAGGTCTTTAGAGGCTATTTCTTTGCCCTGAAGCCCTATTTTTAGCAGCTTATGCTTAGGGTTCCATGGGGCATCGCTGTATTCGGTGTTGACAGAAAACGGATCGTTGCCCTTTGGCTGCGGATAGCTGTATTTAAAAAAGTTTATCATCTCCTCAACCCTAACCGCATCTTTAGGCACGGTTTGCCCACCGTTCAAAAACCTTCGTACATTGGTATAGGATGCATTGTCTACATCTATCGAAAAGGTGGACAGTGGAGTAGTGGCAGGGTTTTCAAATTTATTTTCTTCAAAGGCTTCATATTCTTCGCTATCAACCTGTATTTTTTCAGGTGTCAAACTTTTTCCCGATGTTGTATCTATATACCCTGTTTTTAGTGCTTCTTTAGCAGCCTTTTTAATAGCTCTTTTTTCTTTGCGCGACAGGTTTTTGGTTTTAATGATTATTACTCCGTTTGAAGCCCTGCTGCCATAAAGTGAAGTTGCAGCGTTATCTTTAAGCACTTCTATATGCTCAATTTTATTAGGGTCAATGTTCCTTAATGCATCTTCGCTGGCTATTTTTCCATCAATTACATACAAAGGCTTGTTACCAGTTTGTATAGATCCAACCCCTCTTATTGATACTGTATTATAATATTCCGACGCACCGTTGTTGGGAGTTATTTGCAGCCCGGCAACCTGCCCTTGTAAAGCCTGTGTAATATTTGTATCTTGTATTGCTTTGGCATCTACACCAACTGCCAAGGAATTATTAACGGAAGTATTGCTTTTAGCTAGGTTTTCATTTTTCCCTTTATACGATTTAAGTTCAGTTGATGGGGCTGAGTATCCATAGCCAGTATTAATATCTCCCATAGATGCTGCAGCTACACCCTGCTGCATAGCGGCCTTAGCCTCTTTTTCCTGTTTCCGTCTTTCTTTTCGGGAAAGCTCTCGGTTTACAGTAGTAACAGCACCGGTTACATCTGATTTTTTCAAAGTACCATACCCCACTACTACCACTTCTTCAAGTGTATTACTGTCATCAGCCATGGCAATATCGATCGTAGTGTTCCTGCTTATCCTTATTTCCTGGCTTTCCATACCTATAAAAGAAAATTGCAGAATATCGCCGGGGTTGGCATCAATTTGATATTTACCGTCATAATCAGTTTGTACTCCTTTTGTTGTCAGGCCTTTTAAGGTTACATTAACCCCCGGAATCGGCATTTTGCTGCTGTCATAAACAATACCGCTGTACACCATTTTACCCTCTGCATTTATAGTAGCTACAGCTGGGGTAAGCACTATTTCGGTCTGTGGTGTTTCGGCTACAGGATATTTTTCCTTTGCCATTGCTTCCATAACCTCACTGCTTGCCGTGTTGTAAGCACTGGTGTTGTTTACACTTGGAGCAGCAACTATTGCTGCATCTGCACTGCTTTCAATAACAGGTTTGGTCTTGTCAATAACCGGGGCATTTTTGGCTTTCGGTTTTTCTGCAGAAACAATAACCTGTTCCGGTTTTTTAGTAACCGTTTGTTTTGTAATCGGGGCAACGGTTTCTTTTACTTTTATCGTATCTGTAACCGTAACGTTATGTTGTGGCAATGCCTGTGGTGTTATAACCGCATCGTTATTATTCATCAAATAAGCTCCTATGCCTGTAAACAGCAGTAACAGGGCGGCAATGCCGGTATACTTCCACCAAATGGCGGCACGGCGTTCTTTTTTCTGGTCAAGCTTTTCTTCCACACGGTTCCATACGGCATCCATGCGTGCAAAGCCTTTATCTTCGGCCTTAGTGGCGGCCTCTTTAAACTGGTCGTATATTTTATCTTTATTTTCCATTGCTGCTCGTGTTTTTGTAATAAACATTGTTTACCATTTCCTTAAGTTTGGTACGGGAGACGTTTAATTGCGACTTAGATGTTCCCTCGCTAATACCCAGCATAGCGGCAATTTCTTTATGCGAAAATCCCTCTATGGCATACAGGTTAAACACGGTGCGGCAGCCCTCTGGCAAATAAGTAAGCAGGTGTAGCAGGTCTTCCTCTTCCAGTGTTGCCGTTTGCCCTACCGACGGTTCTTCGGCACGGGCCATATCTTCAATATAAATGTTGAAGTTTATATTGCGTTTAAGGCTCAGCAGGCACTGGTTTACGGCAATTTTGCGCGCCCAGGCCTCAAAAGCTTTGGTTTCTTTTAGCTGGTCGAGTTTAGTAAATATGGTGTAAAAGGCATCAGCCATAGCCTCTTCTATGGCCTCTTCGCTTTTAAGGTACCGTTTGCAGGTGTGGTACAGTTTAGGAGCCAAAAGCTCATACACCTGCCTCTGAGAGTCGCGGTGCATTTTTCTGCAAGCTGTTATGAGTTTTTCGTCTATCACAATTAGTCTCTTTTATACATAGAGCACGAAAAAGATAAAAAGGTTGGGAGGGGGTGAAAAAAGATTTTGTAGAGACGTTGCACTGCAACGTCTAACACCTCGCAAAAACATATTTTGTAGAAACGTTGCATTGCAACGTCTGCAATAATATCGCCCAATATTTTTATGGATGTTAGACGTTGCACTGCAACGTCTCTACGGTTTAACGGTTATTTTATAAATATCCGATTCAGCAGCATCGCTGTCGGTATCTTCACATAGCAAAAATTCAAGGGTTTTGCCTTCCTTTTTATAGAGTGTTATTCCCTCAAATTTATTTTTAGTCGAAATAACCTCAGTAAACTCCACTTTCATTTTGTCTATGTTGATGCGGCCAATAAGCGTGCCCGAAACCTCGCCATCGGCATAGGTGCTGTTGCCGCCTTCGGCTGCTGCAATAAAATAGAGTTTGTTGTCTACCATAACAGCATCGGTAAAGCTGGCCTGAGCCCCTTTAATTTTTGGTAGTTTAATTTTGTTATATACTATCTGGAAAGCAGTGTCGTCTATTGTCCCTGTAAGTGTAAAGATGCCATTTTGTGCAGCCGGGCCATTACCGCGGTTAAACAAATACCACACTTCGCCACCATCATTTACAGCAGCTTCTATGTTAAAATTTTCGGGAGATATTTCGCCAAACTGTTGCATGGCAAGATAAAGGTCGGTGGCATCAATGTGCGGATATACCTCCTTTGTTTTGCCGTTAATGTGGCCTATCAGGTTGCGGTTTTCTGTAGAGCCGGAGCCAAACAGGTAAAGGTCATCGCCTTTTGCGGCAATGGCTTCATAATCTGTTTTATCTTTTTTAGGCACATTTTCTAATGCACCCGCATAGTCTTTAGACACCAACGGTGTTTTATCAAGGACTTTGTTGTCTAAGTTGTATTCATACAGCAAATGGCTGTTGTCGGCAATAAGGTAGAGCGAATTGTTATTGTATATGAGCCCTGAAGCCGACCCAATGCCTATAATTTTAAACAGCAACTGAAGCGTAAACTTTTGCATAATCTTATGTTTTACTAAAAACGCAGCGGTATTTTAATTGTTATATTTATATAAAGATAATTTATTTTGTAGATGAAGAATATAAATACTAACGATTTTAAAGTTAACGGAGCTTTTAGCATTAATGACGCTCTAACTGATATAGACCTGGGTGTGACCGGAGATATGCTAAAAAGTGAACTTAAAAAGATAAGCAAAGACCTGAGTAAACTACAGGATAAAATGTATGCTAACAACCGATATAGCGTACTGATATGTCTTCAGGGAATGGATACCAGTGGTAAAGACAGCCTTATTCGTGAAGTTTTTAAAAACTTTAATGCACGTGGGGTAAATGTGTATAGTTTTAAAAAGCCAACTTCGGCAGAGTTGGAGCATGATTATCTTTGGCGTCATTATATTGCCCTGCCGGAAAAAGGCAAGTTTGCAGTGTTTAATCGTTCGCATTACGAAAATGTTTTGGTTAGCCGGGTGCATCCTCAAAACATATTAGCTGAAAATTTGCCGGGTATTGAGCAGGTTGAAGATATACCATCGACTATATGGAATGACCGTTACGACCAAATGAACAATTTTGAAAAACATCTTTCGCAAAACGGAACTATTATACTTAAGTTTTTTCTTCATATCAGTAAAGAAGAACAACGACAACGCCTCTTGCGTCGTTTAAACCTGAAAGGACACAACTGGAAATTTTCTCCGGGCGATCTGGAAGACCGTGAGCGATGGGACGATTATCAACAGTATTATGAAGAAACTATTAATAATACTGCTACACATGAAGCACCATGGTTTGCTATTCCTGCCGATGATAAAAAGAAGGCTAGGCTTTTTGTAGCTAAAACTATTTTAGAGGAGCTTAAAAAATATGATATTAAAGAACCCGAAGTTGATGAAGAAGTTGCAGATAATATTGCCAAATACAGAAAGCAGCTTGAAAACGAATAAAAAACCCGGCAGTCAAATTAATGCTGCCGGGTAGTTTTGGTAACTTAGGTTATGTTTATAAAAGGGGGCAATTTAAAGTTTAAAGCCATACGCAATGCGCAGTGCAATTTGGTCGGTACCAAAATCATTAAGGCCTTCGTAGCGTGCGCTTATGTCTATGTATTTATTGGCATAGCCTATGCCAGGCGACCATAAAAACGTGGTTTGGTCATAGTTATTAGTCACAGCAAAACCGGCACCCACTTCGCCCAATACATAAAACTGGTCTTCCCAAACAAAGGCTTTAAAGCCTGCTTTTGCGGGTATAAAACCAAGATCAGGAATGTTTTCATCGGCAAACAGGTGTGTGTAGCCTGTAGTTAGTGTCAACGATGTTTTCATGGTAAGGTCATACTGAAACCTTATATCGCCGCCCAGTGCAAAGTTAAAATCGCTGTCGGTAGGCAGCCCGGCATTTATACCAAAGCCCAGCCTGAAATTTTGGTCATAGTTATCAATGGCAGGATTTTCTGTACCCGTAATTTTTTGTGCAAAACCATTTGCCCCAAGTAAAAGCAATGTTCCCAGCAGTAAAGCTTTAAAATTCATTTTCGTTTTCATGGCTTCATCAAGTTTATGTTAGTAAGCCAAAATTACAGTAAGCTGCTTATCATCATTTGTAATATTTAGTTAATATATTACCAAAGAAATAATAAAATTAAGATATGTCTTACATAAAATAATGATTTATAATGTTTTAGCGCATTTAGGTTTTCAATCGGAAACTACGGCGTACCTTTGTAAAAAATTACAATTTCATAGTGGGTCTATCGCTTTACACAAAAGAGTTTTCGTCTAATATCCGGCTTGCTTATCCGGTAATCCTGGGTATGCTTGGTCATACCCTTATAGGTGTTATAGATAATATCATGGTAGGCAGGCTTGGAGCTACACAGCTTGCCGCTGTATCTCTTGCTAACAGTTTTGTGTTTATAGCTATGTCGGCAGGCATAGGCTTTTCTACTGCCATAACGCCAATAGTAGCACAGGGCGATGCCCGGAAAGACGAGCAAACCGTGCGTTCTGCTTTTCATCATGGGTTGCTGTTATGCACCATGCTGGGCATAATTTTGTTTACCATTGTATCTTTTGCAACACCGTTAATGAAGCTTATGCATCAACCCGAAGAGGTAATTGCCCTTGCCAAACCCTTTGTGGGCTGGGTGGGGTTCTCGTTGCTGCCCATGGTTATGTTTCAGGGATATAAACAGTTTGCCGACGGTATGTCGTTAACCAAATATGCTATGTATGCAGTTATATTCAGTAATGTTATACACGTAGGTATTAACTATGTACTGATATATGGCGTGTGGTTTTTCCCTGAAATGGGAATGATGGGGGCTGCCATTGGTACAGTAACCTCGCGCGTTGCCATGCTCATTTTCATGCACATATCGCTATCGCGCAATGCAAAACTTAAAAAGTATTTCAGCAATTTCAGCTTTGGCGAAATTAAAAAGAGTATGCTTAAAAAAATAACCTCACTGGGTTTGCCTTCGTCTATGCAAATGCTGTTTGAGGTAGCCCTTTTTACGGCCGCTGTGTGGCTCTCAGGTTTTTTGGGCAAGACCAATCAGGCGGCAAACCAAATTGCGCTTAGTCTGGCTTCTATGACGTTTATGTTTGCTATGGGGCTAAGTGTGGCAGCCATGGTGCGTGTAGGCAATCAAAAAGGATTAAGAGATTATGCTAATTTAAGAATAGTAGCCCGTTCTATATTTTTGCTGGCAATTATTATAGAAATTGTTTTTGCGCTGCTTTTCGTGCTGCTGCACAATTATTTGCCACATTGGTTTGTAAATGCTGAAGATGTTATACAGTTGACTGATAATACCGAAGTAATAAAAATAGCGTCTACATTACTTTTAGTAGCTGCTGTTTTCCAGATATCCGATGGGGTGCAGGTGGTGGTACTTGGTGCACTGCGTGGTTTGCAGGACGTTAAAGTGCCTACTATAATTACGTTTATAGCCTACTGGGTTATTGGCTTTCCGGTATCGTTCTATTTAGGGCTGTACACACCGCTAAAAGCAACAGGAATATGGATTGGTTTGCTGGCAGGACTGACCGCAGCAGCAATATTTTTGTATCTTCGCTTTAATTATTTAACCCATAAATTTATTGAAGAAGACGGGCAACCTGAAACTTTAAACCTTAAACCTGAAACTAAGTAATGGAATTACCTAAATTTGTACTTGCAGATAATACAGATCATCCGGATGATATATTTATTATTCATCTTGATTACCCACGCTTTATAATAAACCTTAAAGATGATGAGGTAGAATTTTTGGAAGAGCCGGAAGATCTTGACGAAAATGAACTTAATGCCGAAATGGAAGGCCTTATTGAAGAGGCCAACAATTTTTATGACCGCGAAATGGATCGTTACGAAAAAGAGTAGGGGGAGCTTACAGTAACAGTTCTAGGTTTTAAACCTTTACCGAATTTATACTATAAAAAAAGCCGCATGATGTTAGTTTCATGCGGCTTGATTATTTAATATTTCAGCTTAAAAGTCTTGTCACGCAAAGGCGCAGAGACGCAAAGCTGTTTTTTGGATTAGCAATTCTTCTGAGCGACGTAAGTCGCAAAGCTTTGCGACTTACGTCGCTCAGAAATATCGGTTTTTGTCATCAACTTTGCGTCTTCGCGTCTTTGCGTGACAAAAATATACAACTAATCTGACCAAAATAATATAAGAAAGATATTATTTGGCTATGGCAGCTTCATATTTTTTAGCTACTACAGGCCAGTTTACTACGTTGTAAAAAGCAGTAATATAGTCAGGTCTTTTGTTTTGGTAGTTTAGGTAATATGCGTGTTCCCAAACATCAAGGCCTAAAATTGGTTTACCTGTAACAGACTGTCCCGGCATTAATGGGTTGTCCTGGTTGGCAGTGCTGCCCACGGCAAGTTTTCCATCGGCAGTAACTACAAGCCATGCCCAGCCCGAACCGAACTGCTTAGTGGCAGCCTCAGTAAATTTCTCCTGAAATGCTTCAAACGATCCAAAATCTTTAGTAATAGCATCGGCAAGTGCGCCTGTTGGTTTGCCTCCTGCATTAGGAGCCATTACTTCCCAAAATAGTGAGTGGTTGTAAAAACCGCCACCATTGTTACGAACTGCCTTGTTTTCAGGATCAAGTGTTGCAAATATCTCTTCTATGGTCTTGCCTTCAAGCGGAGTGCCCTTAACTGCTTTGTTAAGCTCGTCTGTATATTTTTTATAATGCTTAGAGTAGTGTAGTTCCATTGTTCTTGCGTCGATGTTTGGAGCGAGCGCATCATACTTATAGCCAAGCTTGGCTATCTGGAATTTGCCCGAAGCGTCTTCTGCCTTAACATCGTCGGGGTTGCCAACAGGCGCAGCGGCCTCTTTTTGCGGCTCAGGAACAGTTACTACCTCTTCAAGGTTATCTTTATCTTTACAAGATTGTAGCGCAGCTACAACGGCTAATGCTGAAAAGAAAATTTTTACTTTTTTCATAATAGTAATTATTTAGTTAACGAGTTTATCGTTTCAATATACAATTTCTTGGCCTCATCGGGCGAGATGTGGCTTACCTGCATCCAGGCATTTGTTTTAAAAGCATCCCTTAAGTTAGACCCGGCGTGCTGCCCTACATTAAACTGGCCATAAGTAGCTTGTTTATAGTAGGCATATATGCGTAGCATTACATCCTGCGGCAGGGCCTCGGTCATTAAAGAAGCTTTTTCATAAGCTTCCTGAAAAAGGGTATCAAGGTCTTTTTCCTGCATTTATTACTCTTTAGTTGCAATAATGGTTTTTCCGCCTATGGCTTTTTGGTTAAGCTGCACATTTACTTTTGTACCTAAAGGTAAAAAAATATCTACCCTTGAGCCAAATTTTATAAAGCCTGCATCAGTGCCCTGTACTACCTGCATGCCTTGTTGTGCATAGTTTACAATTCGTCTTGCCAATGCACCTGCAATTTGGCGATACAATATTTCTCCAAAATAATTATTCTCTATAACCACAGTCGTACGTTCGTTCTCGGTGCTGGCCTTAGGATGCCAGGCTACAAGATATTTGCCAGGGTGGTATTTGCTGAATTTTACCAAACCGTTTACTGCATAGCGTGTTACGTGTACGTTTATGGGCGACATAAAGATAGATACCTGAAGGCGTTTTTCTTTAAAATATTCCTCTTCATACACTTCTTCTATAACCACAATTTTGCCGTCTACAGGGGCAATTACATTATGGTCTGAAGCGGTAACGTGGCGTTTCGGGTTCCTGAAAAACTGCAATATCAGGATCAGGAAAACCAACGTAAATACCTGAATGGCTTTTAAAAGCCAAAATACCTGTATAAATTCTTCTGCCAGCAATACAATGCCCACACTTACCACTAAGGCAATAAAAATAATTTTAGCTCCTTCTTTATGAAACATAGTTTAAGATTTGATAATACAAAAATAAGAAAGGTGTCGCAAATAATACGCTATCCAGCCTGTCAAGTATGCCGCCATGTCCGGGCATTATCTTACCGCTGTCTTTTACACCGGCATTTCGTTTAAGTTGAGATTCTACAAGGTCGCCCAATGTGCCAAAAATTACAAGGACTGCCGCAAAGGCCATCCACTGCCAGGGGCTTAGGGCTGTATTAAAATAGCTGCTTTGTCCTAAAATATAGGCTCCTACAACAGCAAACAGCATGCCCCCCACAAAACCTTCTATGGTTTTTTTGGGAGATATACGTTCAAGCAGTTTATGCCTGCCTATAAGCTTGCCCACAATATACGCAAAGGTATCATTAGCCCATATTAGTATGAACATGCCTATAATTATATACGGATTAAAGGCGTTTGTTAAAAACGCCATTTTAATGATAAGTATAAACGGTATAATAACATATCCGGTTAAACGCGCCAGTTTTGCGGTTTTGTCGCGTGGCACCAACGGCCCGGTTTTAAAAAGATCCATAAGGAGGCTAACCGATATAAATAGTGCTGCCAGGTTGAGCATGAGGTTAGATGCCGGATTGTTGTTAACGTTGTAGCCAAACAGCATTAAACCTGCTAAGGCCATAACAATAGGAACAGCTTTGTCAAGATTAGCAAGGCGGCAAAACTCTACTACAGATAGTATAAGGAAAATGCCAAATAAAATTGCAAAGGTAAAGGGGGAGTAAAGGGTTGCTGATACAAGCAAAATAATATAAACCAAGCCCGATAATGTCCTTATGATGCTCTCGTTCATATTAAAGGTCTTCTAAAAGCAATAAGTAAAGGTTTTTAGCTACGCTGCCATAATGCAAAAAATCTTCGTCTTTAGCTTTTTCAAAATATTTAATGGCTGTTATGTTAGTGGGGTAGTCCTTATCATATTTTTTCTTAATATGTCTAAGGCAGTCTGTTTTACTGGCCAGCATTTGGCTGGTTGTGGCAAATATTACAATGTTGTCGGGCAGTTCGCCGGGTTTAAATTGTTTTATTTGTTTAGACGAAAAAAGTATTGCACCCTCATCGGCCACAAGGCTTTCGCAGGTTGCCAGTAAAAACTTAGGGTTTTTAACATTATTGTATTCAAGCCTGTTTTCGTCGAGCAGGTGCTGTAATTTGGGTTCAAAACACAAAGCTTCGCATTCAAACCAGTCGTTTTCTTCAAGCACGTTTAAAAACTGTTCGTGCACCTCGTTAACGCTGTCGCAGTAAATAAATTTACCCCCGTTTTTTTTAAAATTTGTAGTAAAAAGCTCGTCAATAGGCAATTGATCTTCCGGGAGAAAAGGACTGTTGTCTGCGTTTTTCTCTTCTCCGGAAACTTCTCCTGCACCAAAAATCTTCTTAAAAAGGCTCATACTCGTTATATCCCCAAATGATTTGCTTAATGACCAAAGATAAAAAAATCTTAACTCAATCCTGCGATTGGGTTAAGATTTTTAATTTTTATTTATGATTTTTTATCTAAGCTTCACTAATTACCTCATGCCCTGTTTTTTCAAACGGCCTGTTGCCAAAAATTGCTTCAAGGTCGTCTTTAAAGATCACTTCTTTTTCAATAAGTATATCGGCAAGTTTAAGTAGCTTGTCCCTGTT
Source organism: Flavobacterium sp. Sd200 (assembly GCF_009826935.1). Classification (GTDB taxonomy): domain Bacteria; phylum Bacteroidota; class Bacteroidia; order Flavobacteriales; family Flavobacteriaceae; genus Flavobacterium. The sequence goes on along the minus strand of NZ_WUMN01000005.1, from coordinate 305,086 downwards.
CTCATCAAGAATGTTAATAGCGCGCTGGTATTGCTCTTCTATAAGGTCTGAAATTTCTTTGTCAATAACCTGTGCTGTGTCTTCACTATAAGGTTTTCCAAAGTTATATTCGCTTTGCCCGGTAGAGTCATAATATGTAATATTGCCCAGTTTGTCGTTTAGCCCATAAATGGTAACCATAGCACGTGCCTGTTTGGTCACTTTTTCAAGGTCGCTTAAAGCACCTGTAGATATGGTATTAAAAATAACCTTTTCAGCAGCGCGGCCTCCCATGGTGGCACACATTTCATCTTTCATTTGGTCCGGTCTAACAATAAGCCTTTCTTCCGGCAGGTACCAAGCAGCACCAAGGCTTTGACCTCTTGGCACGATGGTTACTTTTACCAGTGGGGCAGCATGCTCAAGCATCCAGCTTACGGTTGCGTGGCCTGCTTCGTGAATGGCAATAGCACGTTTTTCTTCAGCAGAGATGATTTTGTTTTTCTTTTCAAGACCACCCACAATACGGTCTACAGCATCAAGAAAATCCTGTTTGTCTACTGCGGTTTTGTTGTTACGGGCAGCAATAAGGGCAGCTTCGTTACAAACATTTGCAATATCAGCACCGGAGAAGCCCGGGGTTTGCTTTGCAAGGAACTCAGTATCTAAGTCTTCCGATTTTTTTATCGGCTTAAGGTGTACTTCAAATATCTCGCGACGCTCCCTGATGTCCGGAAGGTCTACATAAATTTGCCTGTCAAAACGTCCGGCACGCATAAGAGCTTTGTCAAGAACATCGGCGCGGTTGGTTGCGGCAAGCACAATAACATTGGTGTTAGTACCAAAACCATCCATTTCTGTAAGTAGTTGGTTCAGGGTGTTTTCTCTCTCGTCGTTAGAGCCTGAGAAGTTATTTTTGCCACGGGCACGGCCCACAGCATCGATCTCATCTATAAATATAATGGCAGGTGATTTTTCTTTGGCCTGTTTAAACAGGTCGCGCACGCGGCTTGCGCCCACACCTACGAACATCTCAACAAAGTCTGAACCCGAAAGCGAAAAGAAAGGAACTTTAGCTTCGCCTGCAACAGCTTTGGCTAACAGGGTTTTACCTGTTCCCGGAGGGCCTACAAGCAATGCTCCTTTTGGTATTTTACCGCCAATGCTGGTGTATTTTTCAGGGGTTTTTAAGAACTCTACAATTTCCTGTATTTCTTCTTTGGCACCTTCAAGGCCTGCAACGTCTTTAAAAGTTACTTTAATATCGTTTTTTTCGTCAAAAAGTTTAGCTTTAGATTTGCCGATATTAAATATCTGTCCGCCGCCTCCGGCTGCGCCACCGCCAGACATTCTTCGCATCATAAACACCCAAAGACCAATAATGATGATTAGAGGGAAAAGCGTTATCAGCCATTCGCCCCAGGCACTCTCCGGCTCAGCAGAATAGTCTGTAAGCTTACCGGCTTTAGAGGCTTCGTCAAGTTTTTTTACAAACAGTTCGTTCTTGTCGCCAATAACCACACTGTAGTGAGGGCCTTTGTTGGCGTGGTCAAACATGTCTTTTTGTACTTTTTCGTGCTCTTTGCTTTTAAGGGCTTCGGGTTTTAAATACACCTCGGCGGTAGTTTTGTTGTAAACTACCTTTTGTACCTCATTTTGGTCTAAGTACTTGTAAAAAGTAGAAAGCGATGTAGGTTTAGGGCTGCTCCAGTTAGAAGCTCCGCTAAAATAGTTTGCAGCTATAAGCAGCAATAAAATTCCGCCATATATAAAGTACGGGCTTATTTTAAATTTTGTAGGCTTATTATCTTTTGACATGAATTTTTGGTTCTTTGTTAGTAGTTGTTACCAATAGAAGTTATCCTGGCATCGCCCCACAGGCTTTCTATGTTGTAGTACTCGCGAATGTGTTTCTGGAAAACGTGTACCACTATGTTTACATAGTCCATAAGTACCCATTCACCATTCTCTGTACCTTCAACATGCCAAGGTTTATCTTTTAATTCTTTGGAAACTATTTTTTGAATTGAGTGAACAATAGCGTTTACCTGTGTATTAGAGGTACCGTTGCATATTACAAAATAATCGCACACGGTATTATCGATTGCCCTTAAATCGAGGATATCTATATCATTGCCTTTTACTTCTTCTATTCCTTTGATGATATTAGCTAACAGATCATCATTGTTTACATTTTTTTTCGCCATCTAAAAATTTATATATTACGCAAAGTTATCACTTTTGTGTTTACTTTTGACCCTAAATTTATATTAAAAAAGGGTAAGTACACTTATTTTAAAATGAATATAATCAAACTCAATGCCACAAACTCTACCAACGATTACCTTAAACAACTGGTGGCTTCTCAGGACATAGAAAATTTTACTGTTGTTACTGTCCAAAACCAAACAGCCGGGCGTGGGCAAATGGGTGCGCAGTGGAGTGTAGAGTCGGGTAAAAACTTAACTTTTAGTGTTTTGGTTAAAAATTTACTGTTTGAAGCTAATGCCGTTTTTAACCTTAATGTAGGGGTGGCAGTAAGCATTGCCCAAGCTTTAGAAGTATATAATATTCCGCAGCTTAGTGTTAAATGGCCTAACGACATTTTGGCAGGCAGTAAAAAAATTGGCGGTGTGCTTATAGAGAATAGTTTTAAGTCGGGTGGGGCTATATCATCTGTTATAGGAATAGGGCTTAATGTGAACCAGCAAAATTTTGATGGATTGGCCAGGGCATCGTCATTAGCCTTGGTGACAGGCCATGATTTTGATAAAGAGGAGATAATGCACAGGATAATACAGCAAATAAAACTTACTGCCGTAAAATTACTGAATAATGGGGAAGATGCATTGTGGCAGGCCTATCACGACAGGCTGTTCAAAAAAGGAGTACCTATGACCTTTGAAAGTAACGGGAAAAGGTTTGTGGGCATTATCCAGGGCGTTAACCGCAACGGCATGTTAGAGGTTGCTCTTGAAGATACTTCCATTGCGCAATATGCTATAAAAGAGGTGCAGTTGCTGTATTAAACAAAAAAATCCGGTAGCTGGCAAGCTCCGGATCTTTTACGCACTAATAAACTAAGATTAAAGGTTTATCTTAAACGGTCTGCTGATTTTACGAGATCCTCATCCTTCTTGATAGCCTTATTGGCAAGGCTTATAAAAACGATAGAAACAATAGGGAGGAACATCCCAATACCCTTCTCTGATACTTTTGTATCTCCGGATAAATTTAGCACCCTGTAAATAAATAATCCTAATAAAACTAAATTTAATATTATGTTCAGCCTGCCAATAACAAACTGATTTTTTCTTCTCTTATAAGTAAATATGCCTATTATAGAAAGCGTGGCACTAAAAACAAATAACAATACATAGGCTATATTTTGCATAAACGATACTTCTTCGCCATTATCAAGAGTGTACAGGGGCAAAAATAAAGGCAGCACCCCACTGCTAATAACGGCTATAAATAAATATATGCTTTGTATTCTTTGTAACATCGCTGTTTTTAATTGCTGCACAAAAATATGTTTTCTTTTTATAAAAATACTATTGCACAGTAAAAAATAATTTGTAATATTGCAATACTAAACTACAAGTACTTCCTCTCTGCAGAAGTATGGTTTCTCCAAAAATTCCTTATTACTTTCTGCGTTTTTTAAAATTTCAAAAACTAACCCGAAATAATACATGTTTGATATTTCTGAATTGAAAGAAATGAAGCTGCCTGAACTTCAGGAAATTGCTAAGAAAGCTAAGATCAATAAATATCGCGGACTAAAAAAAGACGAACTTATTTACCAGATCTTAGACCATCAGGCGGCAAACCCTGCACAGGTATTGCCACTATTTGAAGAAACGGCTGCCGCTGCGCCCACGTCTGAAAGCGAAGCTAAACCAAAGCGTGCCAGGATAGCTAAGGCAGACGATGCTAAAACTAAAACACAAACCCTTGCTGATGAAGCCCCTGCGGCAGAAACAGCTCCAACTGCCGAAAACACACCGACAGCTGAACCCAAAACCGATAAGGTTTTTAAAAAGAAAAATACTCCTTTAAAACAAACTGAAACAGCCGAAGATACTCCTGTGGCGCAAACCGCACAGACAGAAGATGCTGCACAGGAAGTTAAGACTGAAGAGCCGACAGATTTATCTGCTGCTAACAGTCAAAATCCGGCAGGTGAGAAAGACAAAAGGAAAAAAATACAGGCGAGAGACGCTAACCAACCAAAAGGTGATGCGCCTGCAAAGCAAAGGCCACAACTGACCGAAGAAGAGCGAAGGGCACAAATTGAGAGGGCTAATGCCAACAATCCTAATCACCCAAGCTATAAAAAAAGAATGCAGGCTCTTGCAGATGGTGGTGCGCCCCAGGCAGATGGCCCTGCTATTGTGCCGGCACAGCCCCAGGCGGCAAGCAACAATAATAGCACAGCCACAGCACCACAGCCACAGGCAACACAAAACAAGAAACAAAACTACCGCGAACCGGATTATGAGTTTGACGGTATTATTGAGAGCGAAGGTGTGCTCGAAATGATGCCTGATGGCTACGGTTTCCTGCGTTCATCTGACTACAACTATCTTGCATCTCCGGATGATATTTATTTGTCTAATTCGCAAATACGCCTGTTTGGCTTAAAAACGGGCGACACTGTAAAAGGTGTGGTACGTCCGCCAAAAGAGGGCGAAAAATATTTCCCGTTAGTTAAGGTAAACAAAATTAACGGTCATGACCCACAGGTGGTGCGCGACAGGATTGCTTTTGAGCACTTAACCCCGGTTTTCCCGTCAGAGAAATTTAATATTGCTGAAAAGCAAAGCACTATATCTACCCGTATTATAGACCTGTTTTCGCCTATAGGGAAAGGACAACGCGGCATGATCGTGGCACAGCCAAAAACTGGTAAAACCATGTTGCTTAAAGATATAGCGAACGCTATTGCGGCAAATCATCCTGAAGTTTATTTACTTGTACTGCTTATTGACGAACGTCCTGAAGAGGTTACAGATATGCAACGCAGCGTTAGGGGAGAGGTTATTGCCTCTACCTTTGACAAAGAGCCGCAGGAACACGTAAAAATAGCCAATATTGTTTTAGAGAAAGCCAAACGTCTTGTAGAGTGTGGCCACGATGTAGTGGTGCTTTTGGACTCTATTACGCGTCTTGCCAGGGCTTACAACACGGTGCAGCCTGCAAGCGGAAAAGTATTGAGCGGTGGTGTAGATGCCAACGCCCTGCAAAAGCCAAAACGCTTTTTTGGTGCAGCCCGTAATATAGAAGGTGGCGGATCTTTAAGTATTATTGCTACGGCACTAACGGAAACCGGATCTAAAATGGACGAGGTTATTTTTGAGGAATTTAAAGGTACCGGAAACATGGAACTACAGTTAGACAGGAAAATTGCCAACAGGCGTATTTTCCCGGCGGTAGACCTTACATCGTCGAGCACAAGGAGAGACGATTTGCTGCTTGACGAAAAAACCATACAGCACATGTGGATAATGAGGAAATATCTTGCCGATATGAATCCGGTTGAGGCTATGGATTTTATTAACGACCGTTTTAAAAAGACCCGTAACAACGCCGAATTCCTTATTTCGATGAACGACTAATACCGATTTTTTTTAGGTACATCATAAAATAATCATTAAGCCTGCAAACAACTGAATAAGAACAGTTTTTGCAGGTTTTTTGCTTTTTAGATAGCACAAAGTGTACGTGTTTACAGGTAAAGTCAGGGTGTAGAGGTTGAAGTTTAAAAGTGGTGTGTAAAAAATATTGACTATAATTGCCCTTTAATTATTTACATAAGCCAAAATGAAACTACACCACACGATCTTATTTTTCCTGATTACATTATCTCTTTCATTGCCTAAAGCGCAGGCACAAACAGAAAAAGAGATAGTTGATTTTTTGCATTCAGCAACGCTGAAAACCGACAACAAAACGGTTAAAATTCCGATTGAAATAAAAAATGACCTTATATTATTAAAAATAAAAGTTAACGGAAAAAATGCCACTTTTATGTGGGATAACGGTTTCTCGTTTTCGGGTATTGATAATTCTCTTGTAGACCAATTTAAATTTGTGCCCTATGGTGGTAATGCCGAGAGCGTTACTGCGACCGATGGAAATAACGTTCAGGTAAATTTAAATTTTATAATTTGTCCTAAGATGGAGATTGGTGGAATTTCGGTTCTGAACTCCCCGTTTCTTAAGGTAGATTTTAAATCGATAAGCCAGACCAAAGAGCTAATGTTCCAGGGTATTTTAGGAGCTGCGGTTATCAATAAACTAAATTGGAAATTTGATTTCGATAACAATTTTGTAGAAATATCTGAAAAACCATTTATGGTAAACAATAACGATTTGGTTTTGCCCTATCGCATTATTGAAACCAATGCAAACCATTATATGCCCATTGCGCTTAATGGCAACAAGATTGAAACCTTGGTTGATTTTGGATTTAACAACGATATTATTGAGGTAAATACTTCAAATGCACATTTCTTTGCTAAGTCTGACGCTACTAAAGCCTTTGGACCCAGCTCTATCAGCGTAGGTGGTTTGGCGCCTGTTGACACTATTTATACTATTAAAGATGGGTTTAGCTTCGAGCTTTCGGGAAAAAAACTTGCCGTCCAACCCAAAATTTCGTTTACAAAAGCTGTAAACAATATAATTATTGGCAATAAAATTTTTAGGGATAATTATAATGTAATAATAAATACTTCTGGCAATACAGTATATGCGCTTTCGTCAAGGAAAAAGCCGGCTCCGGCAATTGGAAACGAGGTATATGGCTACCGTGTGCATTATATAGAAGGTAAGCTTAAAATCATGTCTATAGATGCTAATGCTAATACTGTAAACAGCGATATTAAACTGATGGACGAGGTGGTGAGCATTAACGGTAAAGTTCCGGCAGATTTTGGAGATAATTATACCTTAAGGATGTATCAGCAAAATTTATTGAAAGATCAAAAGAAGCTTATTTTAAAGCTTAAAAATGGCAAGGAAATTTCCTTAACCCCTCAGCCAAAGACCGAATATAAGTTTACGAATGAAAAAGAACTCTGGGCAACGCCTAAGTAGTTGTTAAGGAGTGTATTTTAAAATATCAAATAATTTAAATATGATATAAGAAGTTTTTGCCATACATGCAGGGTCTTCTATATCATGTGTGAGAGCGATAATGATCACGCACCACTAACCTGCAAGGTTTTCAAAACCTTGCAGGTTTTTATTTGGGTTGTAGATAACTGGGTTTTGATAATAAGCTCCGGAGGGGAGGTATGTTGAATTTTATAATGAATCTCTATTGGTGATAATTATTCTACACAACACACCCCTAACCCCTCTCAAGAGCTATCGTGTGGACACATCTTTTTTGTCCCCACCCCAACCCTCCCCGAAGGGGAGGGAGGAGCTTCACTCATACATGTTGATAACGATTCAGCAATAATATGACAGTGTTTTTTTTGCCGTACTGTACCCGTCCGTTGGCTCCCCTCTCCTTCGTAGAGGGGTTGGGGGAGAGGACTTTTGGCAGAATTAATCAACTTAATATTTGTGTCCACACGATAGTCTCAAGAGGGGAACACTCAGATGTGCTTACTCAGACCTTTAAAGATAGTTGCTTTTATCAGTAAGAGTGAAGCTATTCCCCTCTTGAGAGGGGTTAGGGGTGTGTCTTTTAAACTATGACATTTTTTATAGATTTAACTATATATGTGCTCTTCCTGCTAATCAGTATGCTAACAAAAAAATAGGCAACCTTTATGGTTGCCTGTTCTGTATATAATATAATAAAGATTATTTGTAAATAGTCTGTGTTCTGTCCGGTCCTACAGATACTACTTTAACAGGCACTTCAAGTTCCTGCTCAATAAACGCTACATAGTCTTTAAACTCAGCCGGAAGCTGGTCGTATTCCTTAATTCCGGTAAGATCGGCAGCCCAACCTTTTTTCTCAACAAAAACGGGTTCAACATTTTCCGGTTCGATGTTATAAGGGAAATGCTTGGTTTCTTCTCCTTTATATTTGTAGGCAGTGCAAACTTTAAGGGTTTCAAAGCCCGACAGTACATCGCCTTTCATCATGTAAAGTTGTGTTACACCGTTTACCTGTACGGCATATTTTAGTGCCACAAGGTCTAACCATCCGCAGCGTCTTGCACGCCCTGTTACCGATCCAAACTCATTACCTACACGTGCCATGGTAGCGCCGTCTTCATCAAACAGTTCGGTAGGGAAAGGACCGCTGCCCACGCGGGTAGTATATGCCTTAAAAATACCAAATACTTCTTTAACCTTGTTTGGGGCAATGCCCAACCCTGTACAGGCTCCGGCAGCAGTTGTATTAGACGATGTTACAAATGGGTAAGTTCCAAAATCTATATCAAGCAACGAGCCCTGTGCACCTTCGGCAAGAATGCTTTTTCCGGCTTTCATGGCTTGGTTTAAATATTCTTCGCTGTCAATAAAAGTAAGGGTTTTAAGTACCTCTACCGCTTCAAAGAACTCGGTTTCAAGTTCTTCAAGGTCATATTGCAGGTCTACATTGTAAAAGTCTATCATAGCCTGGTGCTTGTCAGCAAGCGCACGATAAAGCTCTTTAAAATTATCAAGCTCTAAATCGCCAATGCGAAGGCCGTTCCTGCCTGTTTTGTCCATATAAGTAGGGCCGATTCCTTTAAGCGTAGAGCCAATTTTTGCCTTGCCTTTGCTGGCCTCGCTGGCAGCATCAAGCAGGCGGTGTGTTGGCAATATAAGGTGTGCCTTGCGCGAAATAAGCAGGCGTGATTTAATATCAATATTAAATTTTTCAAGGCCTTCCAGCTCTTTCTGAAAAACAACCGGATCCATTACCACACCGTTGCCTATTATGTTTACAGAGTTTTTATGGAATATACCCGACGGTATGGTTCTCAATACGTGTTTAATACCGTCAAACTCAAGCGTGTGCCCTGCATTTGGCCCGCCCTGAAAACGTGCTATAATATCATATCCGGCGGTAAGCACGTCAACAATTTTACCTTTGCCTTCGTCGCCCCATTGTAATCCGAGTAGTAGATCTACGGTCATTCCTTTTATTTAGTTAGTTGTTTATGTTGTGTTTAAATAAGTCGCAATAGTTATTAAAAACAAAAACCAATCCTTATGCAGGGTTGGTTTGCTGTTGCTTTACCATCAGCCGTTATTAGCTTTCGGCATTCTCTGCTTCTGCGGCAGTAGTTTTTTTGTTGCCGTAAAGGTATAAAGAATGGTTATGGATCTCAATACCAAAAATTTCTTCTATGGTCTTTTTAATGCTTTGTATCCTTGGGTCGCAAAACTCTATAACTTCACCGGTATCGGTCATTATAATATGGTCGTGCTGCTTGTCAAAATACGATTTTTCGTAATGGCTTTGGTTTTGCCCAAACTGATGCCTGCGCACAAGCCCGCACTCCAGCAGTAACTCTATGGTATTGTATAAAGTGGCACGGCTAACACGGTAGTTTTTGTTCTTCATTTTGATGTAAAGCGACTCTATATCAAAATGCTCCAGGCTGTTGTATATTTCCTGAAGTATAGCATAACGCTCGGGTGTTTTCCTGTGGCCTTTGTCTTCCAGGAATTTCGTGAAGACATTTTTTACAATATCCTGGTTTTTATTATTTTCCATAGTCTGTAAATCGATATGCAAAGATACGCTAATTTTTTTGAAGTAAAATATTAGTTGGTTAAATCTTGACGCTTTCAAAAAATCCGCCTGAAAAATTTTCAGACGGATTTATAAAAATTGCTTCAGCATCAAAAACTGACTAAAATCTCTTCTGTGTGAAAGTTAATTTATGTAAGAAAATACACCGTAAATAGCTATATATACCCTTTTTGGCTGAAAATGCTCATCATCTGTATTTTTTCAGGTCAAACAGTTTCAAAGTTGTTCAAAACCGTTCAAAGCCTATTCGGTTTTACTCTTAAACAACACTTTTTGTACACTGATTTTTAGTGGTAAATAAATATACATAGAGCATTATTAAACTGTTTCAGTTTTCTCAACCGGATACATTTCTGCTATCAATTCATACGATCTTTTTCGGTCTTCAAAATTATCCGACCAGGTGGCTATCATAATTTCGTCTACATTATAATCGTGCGCAAGGTCATCAAGCTGCTGTTTTACCACATCGGGTGTTCCGGCAATAAAGCGGTTGCGGTTCCATGCAATGCGTGCGCGTTCGTGCATGGTGTATTCTTTGTTTTTTATTTCCTCAAGCGACGGCAAATCGCCTGTGGCACCCATTTCTATATGCAGCATGCGGTAGTCAAACTCTGTGATCCAGTCCTTTACTTTGTCTTCATTTTCAGAGCAAAAGGCAAAAATACCCACGTTTACTTTAGGTTCCTTTAGTTCGGGGCTTGCCTTAAAGCTATCGCGGTATATGGCTACAACCTCTGGTCCTCCCTGCGGATTTATAAAATGTGCAAAAGAGAGTGCCATGCCAAAATGTGCTGCAAACTGTGCGCTGCCACCGCTCGATGTCAGTATCCAGAATTCCGGCAAAACATCAGGGATAGGGTAGGCCTTGACCTTTGTGTGTACCGTATCAGGGATTTCTGCATTGCGCAAAAATGCCTGAACATCAACTATTTGTTGGTAGAAATCTTTCTCGCTAAATGTATTTGCAGGGTTTAGAAGATGTGCAGAAAGCCTGTCGCCGCCCGGTGCGCGTCCTATGCCAAGATCTATCCTGCCCGGAAAGAGCGTGGCAAGCATGCCGAAATTCTCGCTTACTTTTAAGGAGGTGTGATTGGGCAGCATGATACCACCCGAACCTACTTTTATCCTTTCAGACCTTGCTGCCAAATAAGGTATAAGCACCTCTGGAGTGGTGCCTGCTACAAGCTTAAAGTTGTGGTGTTCGCTCACCCAATAACGTTCAAACCCCAGTTGGTCTGCAAGTTGCACCAATTTACCCGATTCCATTAACGCTTCATGGGCACTACTGTTACGGTTTACCTGAGACTGGTCGAGAACGCTTATTTTTATGTTTTTCATTGTGTGAATTCAAAAATGTAATATACAAAGTTACAGATAAAAGCTGTAACCTGTACATCCTTTACGCCTCATCTGCCTTGGTGGTAGCAATAAGCCCCAGACAGCTTTCCGGTATATTGAAGGCATCGGCTAACGGCACGGCATCCTGGCGTATTTCCCAGCATAACTGGCTAACATACTTGCGGATAGCTTTAGTTTTAACGCCTTCCATATAACCCTGCTCTAAATACCAGCCTTTATGTTCTTCTAATTTATTAAGGGCAAAAAGCGTGTACAGGCGTGTTAAAACTTCTTTAAGCGACTCATCTGTAACTTCCTGTAATTTAGCCTGGAACTGCTCCAGTACCACCCTGTCTAAATAGGCATCGGCTATTTGAAGCATGTGCGGGTGCATAATATTGGCAGCATCAAAAGCTTCGAGGCCGTCATCAACCAGTTTTTTAAAACGGCGTGCTGCACTGCTAACAATTTCTTTTTCGCGATAGGTAAAGGCGTTTAAATGAAAGGCAGGGTCTTTAAGATGGCTTTCGTCGGTGTTGCGTGTGGCAAACGGGTTCTTTTCTGTAACTGCGGTTTTTGCCTGCCCAACGACATAATTAAATATGGTAGAAACATTCATTTCGCCAAACTGCTTGCGATATTCGCCCAGCCTGTTCTTGGCAGTAAGCTGCATTAATACAGTATTATCGCCTTCAAAAGTGGTATATATTTCGGTGTCATTTTTAAGGTCGTCTATGCGGTTCTCGCTCAGGTAGCCTTTACCGCCACAGGCTTCGCGACATTCCTGCAATGTATTGCGGGCGTTCCAGGTGGTGTAAGCTTTTAGCCCGGCTGCCAAAGCTTCTATTTCCTGCATTTCTTCTTCCTTACGGTTTACAAAACGTTTAGTAAGGTGCTGTAAAGCAAAGGTTAGTGCATAGGCGTTTGCAAGGTAGGGCATTAGCCTGCGTTGGTGCATGCGATAATTGAGTATGGGCACTTCCTGTCCGCCTTCTGGGCCAAACTGCCTGCGTTTATCGCCATATTTAATTGCTGTGGTAAGCCCGGTTTTTGATGCCGCAAGTGCCGATCGTGGTATACCTATCCTGCCGCCAACGAGTGTGCCCAGCATGGTAAAGAATCTTCGGTTATCACTCGGTATGGGGCTTTCGAACTCTCCGTTTTCGTTTACCGATGCAAATTTGTCGAGCATATTTTCATACGGAATAACTACATTATTAAAGGTAATGATGCCGTTGTCTACACCGTTTAGCCCCATTTTATGACCACAGTCTTCTATTGTTACTCCCGGATAAGGACTTTTGTCTTTATTGCGAATTGGCGTTACAAAGGCATTAACTCCATAGTCTTTTCCGTCTATGATAAGCTTTGCAAAAACGGTAGCCATTTCGCCATGGTTGGCTGCATTGCCTATATATTCTTTACGGTCATATTTTTCGGGGGTATGTATATTAAAAGTACGGTCGGTATGATTATAAGTAGCTGTTGTGTGTATGCCCTTTACATTGCTGCCATGGTGTGTTTCGGTCATGGCAAAACAGCCCGGAAGCTCTAAAGTGCCAACATCTTTCAGGTATTTTTTATAATGTTTTTCAGTACCTAAAGACAATATACTCATACCCCAAAGTCCAAACTGAACCCCAAATTTTATAACAAGGCTAAGATCATGATAGCTAAGTGTTTCCATGATAGCAAAATAGCCTTCAATGTCGTTTTTTCCACCCTGTGCTATAGGATAGGCATAAGACCCCAATCCGTTTTCGGCCAGTATTTTACACCATTGTAGTACTTTTTCCCTAAAATCATTCACATCGGTAGGGATGTCCAGTTTAAAGGCCTCGCTACTAATAATATCTTTTACTTTATTGATAATTTCTGCCTGATTGCCATCGAGCAGCGCGGTCATTTTTGCCACGTCAAAACTCTGAATGGTGTTGTGTTCCTGAGTAACGGTTTTTTCGTTTTTGCTAAACCCCGCAATGGCTTCGGCGGCAGATATACCTAAATTAGCTTCAAGCAGTGCCACTGCCGGGGCAATGGTTTTGATGTCTTCTTCAGTAAATGTATCACGGTCAGTATTAGCAATCAGGATGCCTAACTCTGTAAAGCTGCTAACATTTGTGTTAGCGTCTAATGTTTTGTTTATAATTTCTTTCCACTGAAAAAGTTCCGAACGGGTAGGGGGGGCGTCATATACTATTTTAGATTCCAGAAAACTTTTCTCTGCTTTTGTAAGCCAGTTCTGAGTGTCTATAAAATCTGAAATTGCGTCAAACTCTGTTTTAGTAATTATTTCGTCGTGCCAGGCATAATAAATAAACGGCAGTGCTATATAAAGTTTAGGGTCGGTACTAAAAGTAATGTCCATTATGGTAATATTTTATCCTTTAAAAATAAGCAATTACTTACAGCAATGGGTTTAAATAAGTGTTAAAAGGATTGTTGGATGTAAGATTATTAGATATTAGTTCCAACAATCTTACATCCAACAATCCTATATCTAAAAATCCAACAATCTCTTAAAGAATTCCTTCCAACCTCAAATACTGCAACAGCATTATGGTTTTGGCATCTTTTATTTGTTTGGTTTTTATCATGGCAAGCGCCTCGTTAAATGAGATTTCGAGTACCTCTATATTTTCCTGTTCACTATCAAGCCCACCGCCTTCGCCGGTTTTCATGGCATCGCTGTAAGCGGCAATAAAAAAGTACAATATCTCCGAAACCGATCCGGGTGACATGTAGGCTTCCATAACTTTTGTAACCTCGGTTAGTGTATAACCGGTCTCTTCCTCTGTTTCACGGCGAATACAATCTTCAGGATCGGCTTCATCCAGCAATCCAGCACAGGCTTCTATCATGAGTCCTTCTGTATTTCCGTTGTACCAGGTGGCAATGCGCAACTGACGCGTAAGTATAACCGTGCCTTTAGCAATATTATAGAGCAAAATGGCAGCACCGTTGCCGCGGTCATATACCTCCCGTACTTCATTTTGTGATTTACCGGAGGGAAGTGTATGCACATATTCTACTTTATGCAGTGTTGCCCAATTATCTGATAGTAGCTTTCTGGAAAGTATTTTAATTGAATGTTCCATTTTTACAGGCTTGTTTTAACAAATATACGATGACTATAACGGGCAAAATATTGTTTTAAGTGTGTTTTGTATTATTTTCAGTGCTTTGGCAATTTTAAGAATTTATATTTAACTATGCTTGCATAATATTCAGGCTTTTTGCATGTTTGATTATTTATTGATAATAAGATAACTTTAAGCTTCATTACCAAGCATTTGAAATAAGGATTTTTTTTCGAAATGTGATTAAAATTTATAATCTTTTCGTACTAAAATATAAAACAATGTAATATATTAGCCGCATATTTGTTGATATTATAATAAAGCAGTAGTTAGTGTGGCTAACGTTAAATTAGCTTCGAACCCTCATTTAATTTGCCACCGGCTGCTGCCGTTTGTTCAGTAAATTTTTAAATAGCAGTAAAAATATACTTAACAAATCTTTTATTGGCACCAAAATATTACCCGCTACAGTGGCAGCTGCAGCGGGTTTTTTGTTGTAGTGTTTTTCTGTTATATTTACCCTTCTTTAATCCTTATTTTAAATTCTTTCCAAATGGAAAACATTGGCATAATAATTCTCATGCTTTTTGGTGTGGCTTTTTTGGGCACGTTGAGCAATAAATATAACTTCCCATTTCCTATAGTTTTAGTACTGTGTGGGTTAATTATAAGCGTTATACCCGGTCTTCCGGTAATATCTCTTAGCCCCGAGGTGATTTTTATTATATTCCTGCCACCGTTGCTTTATCATGCCGCATGGAACACGAGCTGGCACGATTTTAAAGGATCCATACGCCCCATTAGCCTTGCCGCGGTTGGATTGGTGCTTTTTACAACACTTGCCGTAGCTGTGGCTGCACACTATTTAATAAACGATATTAGCTGGCCATTGGCTTTTTTAATTGGCGCCATCGTGTCTCCGCCGGATGCTGTTGCTGCAACCTCTATTACCAGGGGGCTTGGTTTGCATCCGCGGCTTATTACTATACTGGAAGGCGAAAGCCTTGTAAATGATGCCAGCGGCCTGGTGACCTATAAGTATGCATTAACCGCAATAACGGCAGGCAATTTTGTATTGTGGCAGGCCGGTCTCAATTTTTTTGTAGTGGTTGGTGCGGGGGTTGCCATAGGTTTGGGCATGGGGTATATAATGTATTTAATACATAAAAATTTTGTGTGCGACCCTATAGTAGAGGTTACCCTTACTTTTCTTACACCTTTTGCCGGGTATCTACTGGCAGAGCATTTTCATTTTTCGGGTGTAATAGCGGTGGTTACCACAGGTTTGTATTTGTCCTTTAGATCGGGAACTATATTTACGCATCAAAGCCGCGTTATGGCAACTACCGTGTGGGATGTTGTGGCTTATATTCTCAACGGTTTGGTTTTTATACTTATTGGCTTACAGCTAAGGCAAATACAGGAAGGACTGGACGATTATACAACAGGAGAGCTTGCCTTGTGGGGGCTTGCCATAAGTGCAGTTGTAATAATAGTGCGTTTTGTTTGGGTAATTCCTGCGGCTATGCTGCCACGTATTTTGAGTAGAAAAATAAGAGACAAAGAAGCTTTCGATCCAAGAAACCTGGCCGTATTTGGCTGGGCAGGCATGCGTGGGGTAGTATCTATGGCGGCAGCGCTGGCATTGCCGCTTGCCTTGCCGGATGGGAGTGCTTTTCCGCACCGCAACCTTATTATATACCTTACTTTTTGTGTAATACTAACATCGTTAATAGGATTGGGGTTAACGCTGCCACTGCTTATAAAAGTATTGAAAATTAAGCCCTATTCTATTTATGCCGAAGAATATGAGGTGCGAAATATAGTGGTGTCGGGAGCTATAACCCATATAGAAGATAACTTATCGCTATTACAGGATGAACTTTTAAATAACATTAAAAGTAAATATGAAGTAAAATATAACCGTTTGCAACGCACCGACTTACCTGCTAATTTTTTTGGAAATGGCGAAACACTTTCGGCTAATATATTTAATGAATTTACGCAACTGCAAATAGACCTGCTTAATGTGGAGCGCAGTAAGGTAGACGAAATGCACCGCAAAGGCCTTGCCAGCGAAGAGGTGTTGCGCAAAATAGAGCGTGAACTCGACCTTGAAGAAACAAGACTGAGCATGGATATGTATGAGGGGTAGTTTCAGTCTCAGTTTTCGGTTTTAGTGTGAGTATCATCTGAATTGACTAAGTTATATTCAAAAAAAAGAAGCTGTTCAAAATACTTTTTGGACAGCTTCTCAACATGCATATATTGTTGGTTATTTCCTAAATTTACTCAACAGCCATATTATTAATACTACTACGGCTATTACTAAAAAAATACCAAATCCCATTCCGGCTTTAAATATATCGCCAATAGCTTCGCAGCCGGTTAAGAGCATCATCATCATGGCTAATGCCCCTAATTTTATGACCCTGTTTTGCATAATTTTTTGTGTTTAGGTTAATCTATACCCTAAAGTTAAAACTATGTGATGGGCTATTTTCTTAAAAATAAATTAATTGGGTAAATATTAAGTAATTACCGGATGAGGCTAAAGTGGGTAGTTGCTTCTGTGGCCTGTACCCATCCGTTGCATAAATTCAGTTGCGAAAAACTCGAAGGGCAGTCGCTATGGTCTTCAAAGAGGCGTTGGGTATAATAGACGGTACAGGTGTTTGGTTTCCGCAACGGCAATCGCTATCATTCAAATCGATCAATCCGTCGCCATCGTCGTCAATGCCATTGTCGCAAATTTCCTGTGCAAAACATGCTGTCGATAGCAGCAATAAAAAACATAACAGTTTTATTTTCATGTTGGTGTGGTGATTTCAAGCAAATATAATCTTATTAAAATAATGTTAAAGTAATGGTGGGTCTATTTATTAAAAGATTTTTTATTTTTTAAACATTATGCCTTACTTTTACAATCCAAACACAACAATGCATTTATGAGCCATAAAATATTGCTAACCTCGCGTGAGGTCAATATCATCCTGCACCGTTTGGCCTGCCAGTTAATAGAAAAACACCTCGATTTTTCAAACACCGTGCTTATTGGCATTCAGCCCCGCGGCGGCTTTGTGGCACAGCGCATTAAGGCCATACTGGAAAAAGAGTATAACGTGCCCGGCATACAGTTGGGCAACCTTGATATTACGTTTTTCAGGGACGATTTTCGCCGTACTGAAAAGATAATCGAAGCCAACAAAACCGAGATCGATTTTATAGTAGAGAATAAAAAAGTGGTGTTTATAGACGATGTGCTTTACACCGGCCGCAGCATTCGTGCCGCGCTTACTGCCATACAATCGTTCGGGCGTCCGGCCGAAATAGAGCTAATGGTGCTCATAGACCGTCGTTTTAGCCGCCATTTGCCCATACAACCTGATTACAGGGGGCGTCAGGTAGATGCTATTAACGGCGAAAAAGTAAAGGTATCCTGGACAGAGAATGAAGGGGAAGATACTGTATATATAATTTAAGGGGTAACTGCAACACACAACAAACCGATGAAAGAATTAAGCGTTGATCATTTATTAGGCATAAAGTATATCAATAAAAACGATATCGACCTTATTTTTGAAACCGCAGACCAGTTTAAGGAAGTTATAAACCGTCCTATTAAAAAAGTCCCGTCGCTAAGGGATATTACCATAGCCAATATATTTTTTGAGAACAGCACCCGAACAAGGCTGTCGTTCGAGCTGGCACAAAAAAGGCTTAGTGCCGATGTTATCAGTTTTTCGGCAGCACAGTCGTCTGTTAAAAAAGGGGAGACCCTTATAGACACTGTAAACAACATACTTGCCATGAAGGTAGATATGGTTGTAATGAGGCACGAAAGGCCGGGGGCAGCCCACTTTTTATCTAAAAATGTAAAGGCCAGTATAGTGAACGCGGGCGATGGCGCGCACGAGCATCCTACACAGGGGCTTTTAGACTCCTATACCATTAGGGAAAGGCTTGGTGAAGTGGGAGGCAAAAAAGTGGTTATTGTAGGCGATATATTGCATTCTCGCGTGGCACTGTCTAACATTTTTGCGCTGCAAATGCAGGGTGCGGAAGTTAGGGTATGCGGACCAAAAACGCTTATACCGCGCTATATAGACTCGCTTGGGGTTAAGGTAGAGCCTAACCTTCGCAAGGCCTTGGAGTGGGCAGATGTTGCCAATATGCTTCGTGTGCAAAACGAGAGACTCGATGTAAACTATTTTCCGTCTACGCGCGAGTATGCACAGCAATATGGTCTTGATAAAGAGTTGTTAGACTCGCTCAATAAAGAAATCGTTATTATGCACCCGGGACCTATAAACCGCGGTGTAGAAATTACCAGCGATGTGGCCGACTCTCAGCAATCTGTAATATTAGACCAGGTAGAAAATGGCGTTGCCATCCGTATGGCGGTTATTTATTTACTTGCTTCAAAAATTAAACAATAATTAGGAGCTTAGAGACTTAGGTTCTTAGACTCTTAGAAGCTAAATGCCTAAAAACCTAAGAAAAAAAATGTAACTTAGTTACTCTCTAAGCACCTAAGCATTTAAGTGCCTAAGAACCTTAAAAAAATGAAAGTAGAAGAAAAAGGACATACCATTACCATAAAAGATACGCAGGGCAGCAGCAGTGCTTTTCTTGAAAAAGTTACAACAGAGTATAACAGCTTTAAAGGTAAAAACCTTATATTAGACCTTAGCCAGGATGGCAGCCTCAGCCTTGAAGGTATGCTTGCTTTTTTGCCGCTAAGCAATAAACACCGCAAAGCTAAAAAATCGTTTGTATTGGTAGCCCCGGGTTTTGACTATGACGATGCCCCTGACGAAATGGTAATTGTGCCCACCCTGTTAGAGGCCCATGACATTATAGAAATGGAAGAAATAGAGCGTGATTTAGGTTTTTAAACTAAATGTCGTAAAGTCATAAAGTCTGTTATCTTATGTCTTTCATCTGTTCTCTAATGTCCCAAATCTATTATCTGTAAATAATGACATTAACAATACTTGGCTGTTATGCCGCCACTCCCCGAACATTAACTAATCCTACCTCTCAGTTACTGGAAATGAAAGGCAGGATGTTTTTAATAGACTGCGGCGAGGGTACACAGGTACAGCTCAGGAAGCATAAACTAAAATTTAGCCGTATAAACCATGTGTTTATATCGCACCTGCATGGCGACCATTTTTTTGGGCTCATTGGCCTTATATCTACTTTTGCATTACTTGGGCGCAAGACAGATTTGCACATTTATGGCCCTAAAGGCATTAAAGAAATTATAGTGTTGCAGCTAAGGTTGTCTAATTCGTGGACAACCTATAACCTGTTTTTTCATGAACTGGAATCGGATGAATCTGTAGTGGTGTATGAAGACGATAAGGTTAAGGTAAGCACCATTCCGCTAAAGCACAGGGTGTACACCAATGGCTATTTATTTGAAGAGAAAACGGATGAACGCAAGCTGAATATCGAAGCCGTAGAAGGCTATGATATTGATGAGGTATATTATCGCAAGATAAAAGGTGGCGGAGATATTACTCTCGATGATGGGCGGGTAATACCTAACAGCGAGCTTACTTTTGACCCGCTTCCGCCAAAAAGTTATGCCTTTTGCAGCGACACCGTTTATACCGAAAGTATTTTGCCTATTATAAACAATGTTAGTGTACTGTATCATGAAAGTACTTTTTTAGAAAGCGAGTTACAGTATTGCGAAAAAACAATGCACTGTACTGCCATACAAGCCGCCACCATTGCTAAAAAGGCGAACGCAGGCCGCCTGATCCTCGGGCATTTTTCTACACGCTATGGAAGCATTGAGCCTTTTAAAGAAGAGGCCAAAACCGTTTTTGAGAACACAGACATTGCCGACGACGGTAAAGTTTTTGAATTTTAGCAGATTAAAGAATTTCTATGGTCAATATTTTAGAGAAGCCGTCTCAATATTCAATTGAGGCGGTTTTTTCATTTTTGGTAATTGGTTACATAAACACTACTGCGCTTCCAGTACATCAAGATAAAAACTAAGGTTGTTGCCACTACTAACCCAAGCACTCATTGCCTTTTCTTTATAGTACAAGTTGCTAAAAGGCGCTTTGGCGGCAGATAATGAAAAATATTTACTGTTTTCGCGCGCTTTTTTACTTTCGATCCATTGCAGTGTTACAGCTATATCACCAACATCTTTACTTAAATACACCTCATAAGGCTTCAAATCTATATTAAACCAACCAAGCTGCCGATCATTGACCTCACAAATAATATTTTCTTCAATTAAGAGTACATTTGGCAAACCATCTTTAATCGAATAAAAGTTGACTCTGAATTTAACCGACTTAAAGTCGTTAGAAGTAATATTAAAGTTCAACCCGGTGATTCTACAGTCTTTTTTAATATTGAATTTCATTCCCAACTCCTTACTTAGCCTATCATCTACTTCAGCTTCTTGAGCGGTATAAAAATTAACATGGGTTAAACCAAACCCCTTAAATGTACGCCCAACTTTTTTAAACTTTGGAGCTTTTAAATTTAAAACAATCGTTTCTAAAGATTGTATCGATGGTTTCATTTCAATGTTATTTATTTTCATGAGTTCTCCAACACTGCACTGTCGTGTATTATAACCCACGTACGAAAATACAATCAAAGTATTTTCATTAAGGTTTTCGGGAATAGTAAGCGTAAAAAGACCCTTACTATCAGAGACTGTCCCTATCCGTGTGTCTTTTATTCCTATGTTAACATACGGCAATGGACTATCAGTTATTCCGTCTTTAATTGCACCTCGAATTATAGTCTGCGCACTTGAAATTAATGCAAAACAAAATAAAACAGTAGTAAGTATACTCTTCATAAATTATAAAGTGAATTGGTTTACTACTAACGTATTTTAATTAAAACAAGTATAGCAGGCTTTAATACTAATAAAAAGAGGGAGTCTCAAATCTATGAGATTCTTTCCTTTGATTTATTATTTAACAGAAAACCGTCAATGAATCATTCATTTTCTTTTATAATTTGGCTATCATACTAAATCCTTTTGCAGAATTCACATCTAATTTTTCGATTTTTTAGTTCTTAGACGACCTCTCTTTTTTCTTCTTATGATTTAATTATCATAATAACTTTAACGTTAAGTGCTTAAAATTTAGATGGTTCATTAATAAAAAGTTAAACCATCGCAGTACACCTCAATTTTAAGACAACCTTAATATACCGCCCTTTTTACATTGGCTAACTTAGTGTAAACAAATAAGGCTTACTACTTTATTTATTAAACGAGAGTGCCATGAAAACAATAAGCAAACCCATTAACGATAGCCCGCTGAGCATGCCGGCATCGTTGCCAAAACCGGATCTTTCTGGAACCAGTCCTAATCGTTATGCTAATTCGGCAGGTACATTAAAAAAAGACGAAGGCCGCAAAAAGCCTGATAACCATACTTCATCTCACGAAAGAATGATAAACCCTGACAGGGGAGAAAATAATTAAAAAATATAAGCTATGACAACATCAGAAAATAACAGCAGACAAGAGGATATTGCTATTGTAAAAGATGAATTCAATCAGCATTCTCCGGTGCCGGAAGGATATCAAAGCAGTCAGTCTAACGAAAAATATCATACGAGTGCCAATCTTCAAAAAAAGGCAGTGCCTCATCAACGAAATGAGCTGAATCCTAATCAGGAACAGAGGCCGGACAGAAAAAATCCGCAAAGAAATATTGATAAGTAATAAACAACATCGAATAAAATAATCACTAAATTAAAAAGTTATGAGTAACAAAAAGTTAATTATAGGTGTTGCGGCGGGAGTTGCAACCCTTGCAGTAGTAGGAATTATTTTGAAAAGAAAAGGATATCTTGACGGAATTATCGAAAAAGCAGAAGGCTATGGCGAAGAGATAGCCGAGAAATACAAATCGGTGAAAGAGACTGCCCGTCAAAAGTTTGATGAGGCTATCCAAAAAGGTACAGAGATCGCCGACAGGATAAAATCGGGCGAAAGTACATCTGCGGCCATAAATAATGCTACGGCCAATCAGCCAACAGCTTAAAAGCTTTAATTTTAAAGCATAATAAAAGGTACCTTATTGCTATAGGGTGCCTTTTATTGTTTATTTTTATATAAATAACAAAAGCAATGAAAAGTTATCTATTCACTTTGTGCATTGTGTTCGCTTTTATATTGGGCTGTAAAACAGGTCAGGATACTAATATGGCAAACACCATTCATGGCAAAACCGAAAATGAAGTTGCTGCAGCTACGGCAAACGATACGGTGCGCATTGCTAACGACTCACTTGAATATGAAATTATAATTATAGACCCCGGTTTTAATTCCTGGCTTCAGTCAAGGGCCATGCCGCGCAATTATTACGGGCAGGTATATCTTGAAAATAAGAACAGGTTTTGGGTAACCGAATGGAACATAAGGGTAAACCAGCCGCAACGCTATGGCGACATGTATCAAATGAGTATAGACTATCATCCTGATATTGATTATGGTTATGAAGTAAATTATTTGCTTTTTAACTACCTTGTTTATTTTCAGGTAACTAACCGCCAAAGGCTTGGAGGTATAATTCCGCAGTAAATTTTTCTCTATCGCTGTGCCAAATTTCTTTGTAATTAATAGGTTAAAACTGCAGTATTAACGTACAGGCTGTGTTGTGTGGCAAAAGTAAATCAGGTATATTTGTGGCTCACACAAAGCAATGGAGAAGTTCAAACAACGATGGGGCATACAGCATAATTACCAATTGGTGGTTATTTTTATTGTTTTTGCCATAACCGGTTCTACATCGGCATATTTATCTAAACCTGTGCTGGCATGGCTGGGTCTTAGTAAAGACGATATTTCTTTATGGTTGTACTATCCGCTATACATCATTCTTATTTTTCCTATCTACCAGGTATTGCTTGTTTCCTTTGGGTTTATATCCGGGCAGGGAAAATTCTTTTGGGCTTTCGAAAAAAAAATGCTTAGGTCTCTTGGTTTGGGTTTTCTGTTTAAATCGTAATTTTTTCTCCAAGAGCTATCTGCTAATCTAAATAGTGGCCTGAACGGCTCTGTTTTTTTCGCGCGAAAGCGCAAAGAAGTGTCTTAATTAGCAATTTTCTTCAGCGACTGTAAGTCGCAAAGCTTAGCGGCTTAACAGCAGCTCGGAATGAGGATATTACCATTGAACTTTGCGACTCTGCGCCTTTGCGAGACAATTTAATCGGACTGTTTTATATCAATTAATGGTATAATAGTAAGAAATGATGAATACTATTTAATAACATGCTAAATATACCCCAGCCACCACTGGGTGTGGGTGCTTTTATAGTTGTTGTACCAACGGCTTGGGTAATAACACAGTACCAAAACCAGCAGCCATACTAAATATACATACCCAAGTTCAAGCCCAAAATCTTGTCGTGGGCGAAAACCAAATGCCATAGGTTTAGTAAAAAGGTCGGCTATGGTATATCCTTCTATAAAATACAAGCCTACGCACAATAAATGAATTATGTAAATGTGCAGCAGGTAGTAAAAGAAAGGTACGCGCCCAAATACGTTCATAATGGCAGTAAACCGGTTGTTAATGTTCTCTATAAAAGCCAGTGCCAAAAGTGCCACCCCAAGGGTCATGCAGGCATATTGCAATGATGGAGGATATTTGGTTACATTAAAAAAAGAAAGCACTGTGTATGTTATTGTAGGTTGGTTTGACCACGGCTGCAAATCGCCATAAAGGTTTATAAGTCTAAGTGCTGCAAATAGTCCAATAAGCCCAAATCCGGAAGTAAGCAAAAATTTGCGCCTTTGTTCAAAAGTAACTTTTTTGGTATTGTACCATTTTCCGGCGGCATATCCCAGCAGCATAATACCTGTCCAGGGCAGTATGGCATAGGCAAACATTACTTTCAATCCTAAAAGGCTGTACACCTTAAATTCGGTTATTAAAAATACATTTAGCGTGCTGTTAATTTCAGGATCGGTCACTACAATAAAATCCATCAGGTTATGCAATAGGGTGATCAATATGCCTAATACGGCCAAAGTCCTGTAACTGAAAAACACAAGCCCTGACATGATTATCATGCTGCACCCAATGGCCCACATTACCTGCAGGAACTGAAAGCTGAAAAACGGGTCAAAACTCCACCCAAACCCTACTATGGTAAACTCGGCCACTACCAGCCACAAACCGCGCGTAAGTAAAAACCACCCCAGCTCTTTTTTTGTTTTGCGCAGGCTTTGCAGGTATATGGAAGTGCCGGACAGGAACACAAATGTTGGCGCACAAAAATGCGTTATCCATCGTGTAAAGAACAGCAGGGGAGTAGTAGTTTCAAGATCGGTAGGGTCCTGGCTCATA
Source organism: Flavobacterium sp. Sd200 (assembly GCF_009826935.1). Taxonomy (GTDB): domain Bacteria; phylum Bacteroidota; class Bacteroidia; order Flavobacteriales; family Flavobacteriaceae; genus Flavobacterium. The sequence goes on along the minus strand of NZ_WUMN01000005.1, from coordinate 280,610 downwards.
GCATTGATATGAAAGTAATCGCGGGTATGGTCTAATGCCATAATGGCCATAATTATACCCCTCAGCACATCTATGCTTTGTATGCGTCTAGTAACGGTTTCCATAAAGGTTTGGTTTGTAGTGGTAAATATACTTAAATGATGATTGAAGATTTAGCTGTGAATTTTATTAATTTTAATTCGCGATTAATTAATTTGTATGAATGAACTGATTTAAACTTTTTTGATTGAAGCGAAAAAGTTTAAATCAGTTCAATTAGTGAAATTCGTGGCTAAACATTACTTTTATACTTTGTAAAATAAAACCATGGTAAAACCCATAATAGAAATTAAAGGCATTACCCGCGATTTTCCGTTGGGCAGCGAAGTGGTAAAAGTGCTAAAAGGCATAGATCTCACCATATACAAAGGCGAATATGTGGCACTTATGGGGCCGTCGGGTTCGGGCAAAAGTACGCTCATGAACCTTTTGGGCTGTCTTGACACGCCAACATCGGGCTCTTATGTACTTAACGGAAAAGACGTGAGTATTATGAAGGATGATGAATTGGCAACCATTCGCAATAAAGAGATAGGTTTTGTTTTCCAGACGTTCAACCTTTTGCCGCGTACCACAGCTTTAGATAATGTTGCCCTGCCCATGGTATATGCGGGCTACAAAAAACAGGAACGCAACAACCGCGCTACCAAGGTGCTTACCCAGGTAGGCCTGCAGGACAGGATGGACCACAAGCCTAACCAGCTTTCGGGCGGCCAAAGGCAAAGGGTGGCAGTTGCAAGGGCGCTGGTAAACCACCCGTCTATAATTTTGGCCGATGAACCTACGGGTAACCTTGACAGTAAAACATCGGTAGAAATTATGGGGCTTTTTAATGAGATACATGCCAATGGTAATACTGTTATACTGGTAACCCACGAAGAGGATATTGCCGAATATGCCCACCGTGTTATACGCCTTCGCGATGGCGTAATAGAGACCGATAATATAAATCCCAAACCTAAGAAGTAATTTCAGATTTAAGGGATTAGATTTAAGATTGAGCTTCACTCTAATTTTTAAATTAATTATGATCTGATTTATAAAATAGAAATGTTATAACTATGAAGTATATTTTTCTGTTTTTATTTATTGTATTTTGTTCTTGTAAAAATAATAGTGTTGAAAGTTTAGAGGTGCCTGAAATCCCGTCAGATTCATTAACTCTTGCGGTTTTTAATGATGTTATTACCTCTCCAGAAGTTAGGGAAGAATTTAATTTTAGACAGTATCAGGATACTGTTTACGTGAGTCAGGAATTGACTAATGAGTCGGATCTTGACTTAGTATTAATGAAGATTAATTATAAACAGGCATTTTTCTCTAAAACTGACAGTCTCTATTTCAATGAGCAAAAAAAGAATTTACAGCATCTTAATATTACTGATAAACAACTTAAAGAGAAAAGAGTAGTGTTATTTGATGATAAATTAATGGAGGTAAAACAAGCAGCCTTTAAAGACAGTGCCTTTGATTTTAACTATTATAAGTTTTCTAAACCTTTAATTTCTGCAGATCATACTAAAGCAATCATCCAGGTAAGATACAGCTGTTTAGGCTGTGGTTTCGGAATAGCATTGATATTTGAAAAGAAAAGTGAAAAATGGATTCTAATCGATCAGCTATCTTTATGGGATAATTAATTTAAATAACTTATAGATAGAGTATGAGTGAAGTTTGATCAAAAATATAGACTCTACAATCAAAAACTACAAAATGAAAGTTTACACAAAAACAGGCGATAGTGGCACGACTGCACTTTTTGGCGGCACGCGTGTGCCAAAACACCATATCCGTATAGATAGTTATGGCACCGTAGACGAGCTTAACTCGCATATTGGGCTTATACGCGACCAGCAAATTAACCCAAATTATAAAAAAATATTGGAAAGAATACAGGACAGGCTGTTTACGGCAGGTGCCATATTGGCAACCGACCCGGAAAAGAGTGTTTTAAAGAACGGTAAGGAGAGGCTTAATATTCCTAAAATTAGCGATGCGGATGTTGAACTCCTTGAAAACGAGATAGACGCTATGGAAACTGAGTTGGAACCCATGACACATTTTGTGCTTCCGGGAGGGCATACTACAGTGTCATACTGTCATATTGCACGTTGTGTTTGCCGTCGTGCAGAGCGTTTAGCAGTGCATTTGCATGAGTTGGAACCCACAGATGCTATGGTATTGACCTACCTGAACCGACTTTCTGACTATCTTTTTGTACTGGCACGAAAGTTGTCTCATGATTTGCAGGCCGATGAGGTAAAATGGATGCCTGAAAAGCTTTAGTTACTGTTTTTAGTCTCAATGAGCAGTTTTGAAACTGGCTTATAGGACTATATACTGCGGCTATGACTAAAAACTGAGACACGTTCTTAACTTTTAATATAAAATAAACAACTTTTTACTTGACTATTTCAGTAGAAAATTTATTTTTGCATAAACTTTAATCGTTTAAAAGATGTATTGGACATTAGAATTAGCATCTTATTTAAGTGATGCACCGTGGCCGGCAACAAAAGATGAGCTTATAGATTATGCCATCAGGACCGGGGCTCCACTCGAGGTAGTAGAAAACCTTCAGTCTATAGAGGATGAAGGCGAGATCTATGAGTCGATGGAAGAGATCTGGCCGGATTATCCTACGGACGAAGACTATCTTTGGAACGAGGATGAATACTAAGTAAAGATAAAGATCAATTGAAAAGTCTCTTTCTGGAGGCTTTTTTTTTGGTTAAATTTACAGCTAAATTGTAGAAATTAAGTAATTACAAATATAATGAGTTTAATAAACAGCATTCTTAAAGCCTTTGTGGGCGATAAGTCGCAAAAAGACGTAAAGGCCATCCAGCCGCTTGTAAACAAGATAAAGTCTTTTGAAGGTGCTTTGGCACAGCTATCGCACGATGAGCTTAGGGAAAAGACCGTGTATTTTAAAGAAACTATCAAAAAAGCACGCGCAGATAAAGACGCCAAAATAGCTTCATATCTTGAAGAGGTAGAAAAAACTGCCGATATAGATGCCCGTGAGGATATCTATGCTTCTATAGATGCGCTTGAAAAAGAGGCTTATGAGATTTCTGAAAAAACATTGCTTGAGATCCTTCCGGAGGCTTTTGCAGTGGTTAAAGAAACCGCACGCCGCTTTAAAGAAAATACTTCAATTACTGTAAAGGCAACACCTAAAGACCTTGAGTTGAGTGCTGCAAAACCTTACATTAGCATACAGGGAGATAATGCCGTATGGGCGAATAAGTGGAATGCAGCAGGTAATGAAATTACCTGGGACATGATACATTATGATGTTCAGCTTATAGGCGGTATTGTATTGCACCAGGGTAAAATATCTGAGATGCAAACGGGTGAGGGTAAAACCCTTGTGGCTACGTTGCCGCTTTACTTAAATGCACTAACTGGCAACGGTGTACACCTTGTAACCGTGAACGACTATCTTGCCAAAAGGGACAGCACGTGGAAAGCTCCTCTGTTTGAGTTCCATGGCATGACTGTAGACTGTATAGACAACCATCAGCCAAACAGCGATGCAAGACGCAAAGCCTATGCTGCTGATATTACTTATGGCACGAACAATGAGTTTGGTTTTGACTACCTTAGAGATAATATGGCGCATTCGCCGGAAGACCTGGTACAGCGCAAACACAACTATGCTATTGTGGATGAGGTAGACTCTGTATTGGTAGATGATGCCCGTACACCGCTTATCATATCGGGTCCGGTGCCACAGGGCGACCGCCACGAGTTTAACGAGCTTAAACCAAAAGTAGACCATCTTGTAGGGCTTCAGCGTACACTTATAAACGGTGTGCTTGCCGAAGCTAAAAAGCTTATAAAAGAAGGCAATACTAAAGATGGTGGTGTTATGCTTTTAAGAGCGCACCGCGGTTTGCCTAAAAATAAGGCGCTTATTAAATTCCTTAGTGAGGAAGGTGTTAAGCAGCTGCTTCAAAAAACAGAGAACCAGTACATGGCCGACAACAATCGTGACATGCACAAAATAGACGAGGCTCTGTATTTTGTTATCGAAGAAAAGAACAATCAGGTTGAACTTACTGATAATGGTATAAAATTCCTTTCACAGGATACTGACAGCGACTTTTTTGTTCTTCCGGATATTGGTACTGAAATTGCCAACATCGAAAAGAAAAAGCTTGACAAGGAGCAGGAAACCGAAGCAAAAGAATCGTTGTTCCAGGATTTCTCTATTAAGAGCGAGCGTATACACACACTTACACAGCTTTTAAAAGCCTACACGCTTTTTGAAAAAGATGTGGAGTATGTTATTATGGAAAACAAGATCATGATCGTAGACGAGCAAACCGGCCGTATTATGGACGGGCGCCGTTACAGTGATGGTTTACACCAGGCAATAGAGGCTAAGGAGAACGTTAAGATTGAAGCCGCTACACAAACATTTGCTACCATTACACTGCAAAACTATTTCAGGATGTACAGCAAGCTTGCCGGTATGACCGGTACTGCGGTTACTGAAGCAGGAGAGTTTTGGGAAATATATAAGCTTGATGTGGTAGAGATACCAACCAACAGGGGCATTGCCCGTAAAGACCACGAAGATCTTATCTATAAAACTATGCGCGAAAAATTCAACGCGGTTATTGAAGATGTAACGGTTCTTTCGGCAGCAGGGCGTCCGGTGCTTATTGGTACTACATCAGTTGAAATATCTGAGCTTTTAAGCCGTATGCTTAAAATGAGGAACATTCCGCACAACGTGCTTAATGCCAAGCTTCATAAAAAAGAGGCTGACATTGTAGCCGAAGCAGGTAAGCCGGGAGTGGTAACCATTGCTACCAACATGGCAGGCCGTGGTACCGATATTAAGCTTACTAAAGAAGTTAAAGAAGCCGGTGGTCTTGCTATTATTGGTACAGAGCGCCATGATTCCCGCCGTGTAGACCGCCAGCTTAGAGGTCGTGCAGGACGTCAGGGAGATCCGGGTAGCTCACAGTTTTATGTGTCTTTGGAAGATAACCTTATGCGTTTGTTTGGTTCTGAAAGGGTAGCCAAAGTTATGGACCGCATGGGGCTTAAAGAGGGTGAGGTTATACAGCACTCTATGATGACAAAATCTATTGAGCGTGCTCAGAAAAAGGTTGAAGAGAACAACTTTGGTCAGCGTAAGCGTTTGCTTGAATATGATGACGTTATGAACAAGCAGCGTGAAAACGTATATAAAAAGAGAAAGCATGCCCTTTTTGGCGACAGGCTAAAAGTGGATATTGCCGATATGATCTATGAAATGTCTGAGACGGTTGTAAGCAACAATAAGTTTACACAGGACTTTAAGAACTTTGAGTTCGACCTGATAAGGATATTTTCTATAAGCTCTCCAATTAGCGAGGCCGACTTTAAGAGGCTTGGCGAAAATGAGCTTGCCGGAAAAATATATAAAGCCGCTTATGAGGCATACACTGAAAAGAATAAGCACAATGCAGCAGAGGCTTTCCCGGTAATCAAGGGTGTGTTTGAAAACAACAACGGCCAGTATGAGCGCATAGTGGTTCCGTTTACTGACGGTATTAAAACACTTAATGTAGTTACTAATCTTGAAAAGGCTTACACTACAGAAGGTGCATCATTAGTAGATGATTTTGAAAAGAATATCATGCTTGCCATTGTAGATGAGGCCTGGAAAAAACACCTTAGAAAAATGGACGAGCTAAAGCAATCGGTACAGCTTGCCGTGCACGAACAAAAAGACCCGTTGCTTATTTATAAAGAAGAAGCTTATAAATTGTTTAAACGTACACTTGGCGGTATAAACAAAGATGTGGTTTCGTTCTTGTTCAAAGCGGCATTGCCATCGCAAAATGCTCAGGAAATACATGAGGCGAGAGAGCAGATAAGACAAAGGGAGCAATATGTTGAGACTAAGGACGAAGTTTTAAATACCGACGAAATGGCAGCCAAAGCCCGTGAGGTGTCTCAGCAAAGCCAGCAACAGCCGTCAGTAACTGAAACTATTGTTAGGGATGCTCCAAAAATTAACCGTAATGACAACGTTACGCTTAAACATGTAATGAGTGGCAAAACTGAAACAATGAAGTTTAAAAAAGCCGAGGGCCTTTTAGCTACCGGCGAATGGATAATTGTTAACGAGTAATCCGAAAAGTTATAAAGCAGGATCCCCGAAGTAAATCTCGGGGATTTTGTATTTTTATTCTCGGAGCCTATTTAAATTTTATTTTTGAGAATGTATATACTTTTTTGCTAAATCTTAGTTTGATTGGATTTCTCGCAAAGGCGCAGAGGCGCAAAGCTGGAAACCTATTAAATTATACAAGCGACTGTAAGTCGCAAAGCTTTGCGACTTACAGTCGCTTAAAATAAGGGTTAATCAGAATTCAGCTTTGCGCCTCTGCGCCTTTGCGTGATAAAATATTTAGCTTAATAATTGACAAAGCTTACGTTTTTGTCAAACAAGGTAAATTAGCTATTAAATTTAAACATGCTCTTAAGCAATTTTAATTATGAAAAAATATTTTTTAGCAGCAGTAGTTTTCTTTGCTGTCTTATTAAATGCAACTGCCCAGGACATACAGTCTTTAGAAAGTGTTGCCCTGCAAATGTATGAAAACACCGTTGCCGGAAATTATGAGGCAGTTGCAGCAGGAACGTATCCGAAGGTTTTTGAGTTTATACCCAAAGAAAAAATGATGGAAATGCTAAAAGGCATGCTCAACGGTGATGGCTACAGCATAAAACTGCTTAAGGGAGACCCGGCTTTTGAATTTGGTCCTGTTAAGAAAATAAATGATGGCAATTATTGTCTTGTAAAATATGACATGCTTACAAAAATGACTTTTAAAGAGCCTGTAGGTGATGCTGAGAGCAAAGCCATGATAGAGAATTTTAAAAAAGCCATGCAAACCAATGAGGTTACTTTTGAGGCAAAGTCTAATTCGTTCCTTATTAATAAAAGAGCCGATGTGATTTTTGTTTCCAACAAGTTAACTGCAAACAAGTGGAAGTATATGAACAGGGCAGGGCATGGGCTTATGGTAAAGGTTTTTGATGAAAAAGTGGTTAAAGAATACGGGCTTTAATGCTTCTATAAAATACAATTTGAAACTAATAAAACTCCTGCATTTGTAGGAGTTTTTTTGTGTTTAACAATGTTAATATTAGGTTTTAAGGCTGTTTTTTGCTATGTTTGTAAATATCCGCTTTTTTTTCAAATTCCCTTAATATAAGCCTATGGAGTTATACTATTCACTATCTGTACTCATAGTTTTGGCATCATTTTTTGCCTATTTAAATGTTCGTTTTTTAAAATTACCATCTACCATTGGTGTAATGGTTATTGCTATGGCAGTATCTATTTTTTTGGTAGTATTCAGTAAATTTTTGCCTAATACACTGCATCGTATTTCTAACCTTATACACGGTTTTGATTTTACAGAACTGCTCATGGGAGCAATGCTTAATTTTCTGCTATTTGCAGGTGCTATCCATATCAACCTGAAAGACCTAAGGGAGCAGCGGGCACCGGTTATGGTTTTCTCATCTGTTAGTGTTGTTATTTCTACGTTTGTGGTGGGTACACTGGTTTATTTTATCCCTATTGCCGATCTTAATATTCCGTACATATACTGTCTGTTGTTTGGGGCACTTATTTCGCCTACAGATCCTGTTGCGGTACTCAGCATCCTTAAAGAGGCAAAAGTGCGCAAATCACTCGAAACCAAAATTGCAGGTGAGTCGTTGTTTAACGACGGTGTTGCCGTTGTGGTGTTTGCAGTATTACTACAGCTTGCCCAGGGGGCATCTGCCGATCTTACTCCGTTAAATGTAGTTTGGTTGTTTATCAAAGAGGCCGGAGGAGGTTTCTTACTGGGTATTATACTGGGTGTAACAGCATCGCGTGCATTGCGCAAAATAGACGATTATAAAGTATCGGTACTGATAACGCTATCGGTAGTTATGGGAGGTTATCTTATTGCACGTGCCCTGCACATCTCGGGTCCGTTAACCATGGTTATTGCTGGTATTATTATAGGCAACTTTAAACGCAGGTTTATAATGTCTACGGTTACAAAAGATTATCTGGATAAATTTTGGGAACTGAACGACGAAATCTTAAATGCCATACTATTTTTATTCATTGGTTTTTATCTTTTAGTGATTAAAAACCTTAACGAATATTGGTTTCCGGGCCTTGCCTGTATTGTGCTGGTATTATTTGCAAGATTTATATCCATATGGATCCCTACCACGTTTATACCTTTTAAAGAAAGGTTTAGCCGCGGAACTATAAAAATACTCGTGTGGGGTGGTTTAAGGGGCGGTGTGTCTATTGCATTGGCGCTCTCTATAAACGACGGGCCTTATAAAGATACTATTATTGCCATTACTTATTTTGTGGTGGTGTTCTCTATAATAGTGCAGGGATTGACTATTGGTAAAGTGGCAGGTAAAATACTCGAAAAATCGTAATAACCGATTAAAAGAAAAGTTGATACAACTACAAAGCGGCATAGCACCCGTTATGGGTGCTAAGCTCTATGTGTGTGGGTATTCTGGCAAGTTTTAAACAAAAAGAGGGAATTCTTCTCCATCATAAGTGTCATTCTCCATTTCTTCATTAAGCTCATCCTCCTCGGTAAAGTAACCGAACATTTTTACAAGCCCAAATCCGGCAAGAGCTGCGAGGCAAAATTTTAGCAGTTTCATGTCGTTTACGTTTTTTGGGTTAATTATTGGTTTCATGTTGTTATTTTGTACTTTTCTTTATTATTATGAGTTGAAATTACAAATAAATAGTTTTTGGTAAAATTTTTTAGGAAAATTTTAATATCAAAATTGCGAATATGCAATGAAAAGGGTGTTTCGTGTAACGAAATTTATAAATGCCTAATGTTTTAACTGCAATGCGTGCATATAATTTATGCATCCTTTTTTGGAAGCGAGAATTCAGGATTAAAAATCAACCCTATCAAATTGCCCCAAAGGTCTTTTACGGTAGCGGTCATTATTTCTCCGCCTACATTTTCCGGTTCTTCAAAGGCTGTGGCTCCAAGGCTGAGAAAACGCTTAAACTCTGCATCAATATCATTAACACCCCAGTAGGTGGCTACGTTTTCAGTCTTGCTGTTAGCAGGTGTGTCATCGGGTTGCAGGCCAAGCTCATATCCGGCAATGTTGAAGCCTACATAAAAAGGTTCGTTAAAATAGGGTTCGGTTGCAAAAGCTTCTGCATACCATTTTGTTGCAGCGGTAATATCGCCAACTTTATAAATAGTAGTGCGAAGGCCAAGTAGGGTGGTGCTCATAATAATCAGCTGTTTATTGGTTAATCAAATTTAAAGTGTAGGTTAAAGATACATGTTACCATAAAAATAAATTGCTTAGAGAAATATTAAATTTTATATTTACCATCCTTATGTTTTCATGATGTATAAAAACGCTGCGGACTGGATACCGGAATTTGATAAATACAGGCATATATCATTTGATCTATGGCTTACGCTTATTAAATCACATCCTGAATTTAAGCCTAAACGAAATCAACTTTATAAAGATTATTTTAAAATAGATAAGCCTATAGAAGAGGTGGCTTCTGTTATCAGGAAATTCGATCTGTTAACCAATAGTATTAACGAAAAGGTAGGCCGCAATTTTGATACGTTCGAAATATTTTATCTTATACTTGATGGACTCTCGGTAAATATTTCCAATTACGGACAGAAAGAGCTTCAGGAATTTTATAACCTGAACGACGAAATTTTAATGCAGTATAAACCTGTATTGCTTCATGATACTATTCCTGCTTTTTTAAAAGAGATTTATGATAATGGTAAGTCGCTGAATATTCTCAGTAATACGGCTTTTATAAAAGGGAATTCACTCAGGAATATTATATCTCATTATGGCCTGGATGAGTATTTTGCCTTTCAGTTATATTCTGACGAGACAGGATATTCTAAACCGGCGCCCGAAATGTATGGATATGCTTACAACGAGATACAAAAAATTAATACCATAGCAAAAAACGAAGTGCTGCACGTGGGCGATAACCGTCTTAGTGACTATTACGGAGCCATGAATTTTGGTTTTAATGCGCACTTAATTATAAACACCACAACAAATGAATCTAAGTTACAGCCTGCATAAAATATACGATAAAAACTGCTGCCCTTTTTCTGAGGTAGAATACAGTAAGTTTAAATTTGGCGATAATGCACTGGCACAAAAATTTGCCGATGAACTTTTTGAAGGTTTCATTGCAGCACATAAAGACCTTATATTGGCGCATGACGAAGTGGTTATACTGCCAAGTCCATACCTTGCCATACCCACAGCAAGTAATTATTTGAGTTTTCATTTTAAGACAAGGATGAACCAATTTTTGTATTCTCATGGCAAAAAGGCCTTAGCCGAAAGCAAAATTTACCGAAACCAAACTTATACTACTGATTATGGTAACCTTGATTTTAACGACCGTGTAAAACTGATTGCGAACGATACATATTACATAGACCGTTATTATATACAGGGCAAGCTATGCCTGTTTATGGACGATATTAAAATTACAGGAAGCCATGAACATATTGTAAAAAAAATACTGAATGAACATGAGGCACAGGGCGAATTTGTATTTGTGTATTTTGCCGAGCTTATAAATAAGGATATCCATCCTAACATAGAAAACTATTATAATTACTTTTATGTAAAAGATGCCGGAAGCCTTGCAACCGTAATAAACAGTCCTCAGTTTGTGTTTAATACCCGCACTGTAAAGTATATTTTAAAATTAAACCACAGCGAACTTGTAACATTGCTGGCACAGGTTGCGACTAATTTGCTGCAGGAACTTTTTAATCTTGCCGTAAGTAACAACTACCATACAATAAACGACTATAAAGAGAATCTTAACTATATCAATAAAATTTTAATCAACAATAAAACAATAGATTATGGCTATCAACTTACAGAAGGGCCAGCGCGAAACGCTTAATGCACCTAAATTTACAATAGGCCTGGGATGGGATACGAACTCATCTGTTACAGGCGCGCAGTTTGACCTTGATGCATCTGTATTTATTATGGGTGAGAATAAAAAGCTAATTGCTGACGAATTTTTTGTATTTTACAATAACCTTACTTCACCCGATGAGGCTGTACAGCACACAGGTGATAACCTTACCGGAGCCGGAGATGGAGACGATGAGCAAATACTTGTCGATCTTAGCAAGATAGACCCACGTGTAAGCGAGCTTTGCATTGTGGTTACCATACACGATGCCGATGCACGAAAGCAAAATTTTGGACAGGTTCGTAACTCTTTTGTTCGCATAGTAGATGCGTCAAATAACACTGAGATTGTAAAATATGAACTTGAAGAAGATTTTTCTATAGAAACTGCTGTAGAGTTTGGCAGGATTTATAAAAGAAACAACGAGTGGAAATTTGAAGCTGTAGGCATGGGCCAGCGCGGTGGTTTACAGGATTATTTAAACAAATACAACTAAAAATATCATGGCAATAAATTTAGAAAAAGGGCAGCGCATTAGCCTTGAAAAAAGTAATGGTACCAAACTACTTAATATATGTGTGGGTGTTAACTGGGGTGCGATAGTAAAAAAAGGTTTTTTTAGTACCAGCAAAATTGCAGTAGACCTTGATGCAAGCTGCTCTGTATATGACGAAAATAAAAGAGTTATAGACACGGTAAGCTTTAGGCAGTTAAAAAGTAACGATCAGGCTATAAGGCACAGCGGCGACGACCTTACAGGCGACATGAGCGGCGATGACGGTCTTGACAACGAAGTGATCACTGTAGACTTTTCAAGGCTTAACCCTGCAGCAAGCTATGTGGCTTTTTATATAAACAGCTTTAGAGGCCAGGATTTTAAAGATATTCCGTTTGCATCGATAAGAATATACGAAGGTACACCTACGCGTGTAAACGAAGTGTTTGCAAAATATGATATTGCTAACGACAGTGCTTTTTCCGGAAGTGTTACTATGGTGCTTGGCGTGTTCTATAAAAAGAACGGTGAGTGGAAGTTTAATGCTATTGGTGCTCCAACACCTGACAGGAAGATAGAAGAGACCGTTATTACTATTCAAAACAGTTATCTGTAATATATGGAAAATTTAGAAAATATTCCGGCAGGTGCGTCGCTTGCCCCTATAGATAAAGAGGGCAATGTAACGCTGGCTAACATTCAGGAAGCCGACCTGCCTCAGTATAAAGCCATATCTGGCCAACTCACAGAAACTGATGCCAATTCTATATTAAACTTTGGTGCAGAGATACAAAACTCTATCGCCAAGCAGAGTGACACGTTCCTGAATAACGTGAGGGTACAGCAGGGTGGCGAAGTAGGTGTGCTTATAAATGAGTTGCTTACAGAGCTTAACTATATTGATGTAGATGAGCTTAACAAAAGCGGCTTTCAGAGGTTTCTTTCAGGAATACCTTTGCTTAAAAAGCTTGTTGTAGATGTAAAACAACTATTCCAGAAATATGATAAGATAACGGCAAACGTAGACCGTATCAGCAATAAGGTTAAAGCTGGTATGATCAATTCGGTTAAAGACAATACTGCGCTCCAAACCATGTTCGACAGTAATGTTAGTCTTATCAAAGAGCTCGAAAAATATATAATTGCAGGACAGCTTAAGTTTAAAGAACTTAATGAGGAGCTTGCCGTTATGGAAGCTAACCCTGCCAATTATCAGGATTATGAAATATCCGATAAACGTACGTTTATAAGCAGGCTCGATAAGCGCCTTGCCGATATGAAGGTGGTTAGGTTTATTTTGCTACAGTCGCTGGCACAAATAAGGGTGGTGCAAAACAATAACACCTCTATTGCCGAAAAAGCACAAAGCATACTGACTACTACCATGCCGGTATGGAAAAATCAGCTAACGCTTGCTGTAGCCCTGCAAAGGCAAAAACAAAATATTGAGGTTCAGAAGAAAGTATCGGAAACCACCAATACAATTCTGAAAAAGAATGCCGAAATGCTTAAGCAAAACAGTATAGAGGTGGCAAGAGAGAATGAGAATACCATAGTTTCTTTAGATACGCTTAAAACCACTACGCAATCGCTTATTGACACACTTACCGAAGTGAAGCAGATACATGAGCAGGGAGCCAAAACAAGGCGCGAGCTTGATGCCGGACTTCAAAACCTTGAAGCCGAACTTAAAAAAGGAGTTATTAGCTAATACAAAAGTATGGAGCACAAAGCCAGGTCGATCAGGCCATTTATAGGTTCAAAAGATTTTGAGGTTTCGAGAAGCTTTTATCGCGACCTTGGGTTTACTGAAACGGTATTAGGAAAAGACCTCTCTGTTTTCGAAACGGGGTCTAATGCATTCTATCTGCAAAACTATTACAATAAAGACTGGGTAGACAATACCATGGTTTTTATGGAGGTAGAAAATGTTGAAGAGTTTTGGGGGCAGCTCCTGGCTTTAAATCTTACAGATAAATATAAAGATGTAAGGTTAGTGCCTATAAAAAACCTGGAGTGGGGCAGAGAGTGCTTTGTGCACGATCCATCAGGGGTGCTGTGGCATTTTGGAGCATTTAATAAATAAAAAAGGAATAGAGAGTATTAGGAATAGCAGGGGAGGAAGTAATGCGCATGGATGAGCTGGAAGATATATATGCTCAGATTATAAAAGAGAGCCAAAAAAGGTTATTGATGGTAAAAATGTTGTCTAACTTTTTTAACCACAAAGACCTTTTTGCCGTTTATGTGCGCACTAAAGTAATCCACAACCTTTTTGAGGCTAATAAAGATCTTGATGTGCATAAACTGGAACTCTTTCATGTTCAGTACACCAGCAGTCTTACCGACCTGTTTCAAAAGCTTAAAAAAGCCAAAGAGCAGCAATATCTGCTAATGGAAGATGAAGTGCATATAAACACTGATCTGATAGACAAGCTCCAAAAAGAAAGTGAACAACGCAATTTTATTGGAGAATGCCGCAGTCATGGACGGCAAATGGGCGTAGCATTAAAACAATTGTACACCATGCTTGCTGAGAACAGCCAAGCCATGTTTAGCTGGAACGATATTACACAATTTTCGGTAAAGTTTGCGTCTGAGTATTATCGCGAAATTCCCGAAGCAGACTTTGCTGAACTTACTGCTGTGACGGATAAAAATGTCTACCAAAATAATTATGTGGCTATAGAGCGAAAGCTTTTAGGCAGGCTAAATATACTTAATTTCAGGGTTAAATTTGTTTGCGGATTAAGTCATAATAATCAATATGCAGAGGTTTTTGACTTTATAGACAGTAACGACAGGTTTGTGTTTATAAATGGCAGTAAATCGTTTTGTTTTTTAAATGAAGAAGTCGCCAAAGGTATTGATCTTTCTAAAAACACATCAAACAAGGCTGATATTATTACTGGCCTGCAACATAAAAATGATATGCTCCGCGACAGGCAGGCAGCATTAAAAACAGCATTGCCTCAGGATGTTGAGGCTGTACTCGCGACATACCTCGAAAAAATTTCGGGGGTAGATTTTCTCGAAGAACTGCAAAATGTAGACGAGCAAACCAATATTTTAAGGGCGATGCTAAATATTAACATCAATTCAAAATAAGTAATGGCAATTAATTTAGAAAAAGGTCAGAGACAAAATATAGCAGCACCTAAGTTTACTGTAGGCCTTGGGTGGGATACAAACACAAGTGCTACAGGTCAGGCGTTCGACCTGGATGCATCGATATTTATTTTAGGGGCAAACGGCAAACTGATAAGCGACAGCCATTTTGTGTTTTACAACAACCTGACATCTCCTGACGGTGCTGTAGAACATACAGGAGACAACCTTACAGGTGCCGGAGATGGCGACGACGAAAAAATAACAGTAGACCTTGCCAGGATATCGCAGGATGTAGCCGAGATATGCTTTGTGGTAACCATACATCAGGCCGCTGAACGCAGGCAAAACTTCGGGCAGATCCGCAATTCATTTATCCGTATAGTAGACACTGCCAATACAGAGTTGGTTAAATATGAACTTGACGAAGACTTTTCTATAGAAACGGCCGTAGAATTTGGCAGGCTGTACAAACGTAATGGTGAATGGAAATTCGAAGCTGTAGGCTCCGGGCTTAAAGGGGGCTTACAGGACTTTTTGAATAAGTATAATTAGAGATATTAGCTGCTAATTTCACAAATCAGGAACAATAGTATATATTGAAACCTAAATTTAACAGCATTCAATAGAAATTCGTTTAATTTGTATAATTCATGGCTATAATTTAATTGCTCGGCTGTTAGGCATCCATTTACAACAAGGTAAACCACAAACATTTTTATATATTTGTGGCGTTCTTTACCTAAACAAACAAAAAGATGAAATTATTAGAAGGAAAAACGGCAATAATTACCGGCGCAAGCAGGGGTATAGGCCGTGGCATAGCCCTTGTATTTGCACAGCATGGTGCTAATGTTGCTTTTACTTACAGCGCATCGGCAGAGGCAGCTAAAACACTCGAAGAGGAGCTTAATGCTTTTGGTATAAAAGCTAAAGGATATCAGAGCAATGCAGCCGATTTTAATGAGGCTCAAAAACTGGCAGATGATGTTGTTGCAGAATTTGGTACAATCGACATACTTATAAACAATGCAGGTATAACTAAAGACAACCTGCTAATGAGAATATCTGAAGCTGATTTTGATACCGTTATTGAGGTAAACCTTAAATCGGTTTTCAACATGACAAAAGCAGTACAAAAAACAATGCTTAAACAACGCAGTGGCTCTATTATTAACATGAGCTCTGTAGTTGGTGTGAGCGGCAATGCAGGGCAGTCTAACTATGCTGCTTCTAAGGCAGGTATTATTGGTTTCTCTAAATCTATAGCGTTGGAGCTTGGATCGCGCAACATTCGTTGCAACGTTATTGCGCCGGGCTTTATTGAGACCGAAATGACGGCCAAACTATCTGAAGAGGTGGTTAAGGGCTGGAGAGAGGGTATTCCATTAAAAAGAGGTGGCAGCCCGGAAGATGTGGCCAATGCCTGTGTGTTCTTAGCATCTAACCTATCGGCTTACGTTACAGGGCAAACCCTTAATGTAGACGGTGGTATGCTAACCTAATTATTAATTTTTCGGATTAACGGCTTACAAATGACTGCATCTACGGTTTTATTATTAGTACTTTCTGCACTTGCAGCTTTCGGTTTGTCGTTTTACCAATATCTTTTTAAGGCCAAAACAAAGGGAAAGATTTACTTTGTTTTGGCTTTTTTGCGTTTTATTACGTTGTTTTCAATATTTGTACTGCTTATAAATCCTGTAATTACGCGCAGGCAACTCGAAACAGTAAAGACGCCGCTTCCGGTACTTATTGATAATTCTATATCTGTAAAAGAACTGGGGCAGGACAATACAGCTAAGCAGCTTGTTGAAAAAATATTGGGTAATGCTGCACTAAAAGATAAGTATGATGTGCAGCCTTACACTTTTGCCGAGGGTTTTGAAGGCAGTGCCACGCCCGATTTTAAAGGTAAGCAAACCCATATAGACCAGGCAGCGCAAAACCTTAAACAGTTATACAGGAACACCACTTATCCGGTGGTATTGATTACTGACGGCAATCAAACCATTGGTAACGACTATGTGTACAGTTTTAGCGAAAACACATCGGTTTATCCTTTGGTTTTGGGCGATACAACCACGTTTACCGATCTTAGGGTAACACAGGTTAATGTCAACAAATATGCTTTTTTAAAGAATAAATTTCCTGCAGAGGTATTTGTTCAGTACAGCGGTAATAAAACAGTGAATGCTATTTTTAATATTATGCGCGGCAGCAGTGTGGTGTATAAACAAAACATAACATTTTCTAAAGACAAGAAAGCGCAATCATTATCAGTATTACTTGATGCTGATAAAGTGGGAGTGCAAACCTATAAGGCAGTTATAACATCTGGCGAAGCCGAAAAAAACAAATACAACAATACTAAGAATTTTGCTGTTGAGGTTATAGACCAGCGCTCTGAAATCGCTTTGGTATCTGCCATAAACCATCCGGATCTGGGTGCTATAAAACGTTCTATAGAAACCAACCAGCAGCGCAAGGTTACCATACTCAAGCCTACTGAAGTAAAATCGTTGCAGGATTATAATGTGTTGATCCTGTATCAGCCTGATACATCGTTTAAACAGTTGTTGGATATAAATAAAAATGCAGGATTAAATACTTTTATCGTTACCGGATTGAATACGGATTTCAATCTTCTAAACCAGTATCAAAGCCAGCTAAATTTTAGGATGACCACACAGCGCGAAGATTATCTAGCCGATTTTAATAGCCAGTTTAATTTATTTGCCCTTACAGATATTGGTTTTGGGCAGTTTCCGCCATTACAGCACCCGTTTGGTACAATAACGGCTAAAAGCAATGTAAATGTATTGCTAAAAGCACGTATTCGTAATGTTGAGACTGAAAATCCTATCATGGCGTTTTCTGAAAACGGAGCATCCCGCAGTGCGTTTTTGTTAGGTGAGAACATTTGGAAATGGAGGATGGAAAGCCATATAAATACAAAGTCTTTTGTTGATTTTGATGTTTTTTTAGATAAGACGATTCAGTTCCTTAGTTCTAATTCTAAACGTAAATCGTTGGTGGTAAACCATGAAAGTTTTTATAATTCCGGTGAGTTAATAACTATAACGGCTCAGTATTTTAATAAAAACTACGAGTTTGACGATAATGCCCGTTTAACCATTCAGCTAAAAAATAAGCAAACCAATGCTTCTAAAAACTATGATTTTCTTAAGGGAACCAATGAGTATAAAGTAAACCTTGACGGGCTTGAAGCCGGACAATATAGCTTTACGGTTAAGGAAGCAGGTTCTAACACCTCCTATTCCGGCAGGTTTGAAGTGCTGGATTTTGAGATAGAAAAACAGTTTGTAAACCCGGATCTTGCACGTTTGCAACAGGTGGCGGCAAATACAAATGGCAAGGTATATTATCCTGATAATGCCGATGCACTTATTAAAGCCCTTTCAGATAATGAAATGTATAAGGCAGTACAAAAAGAGATAAGCAAACAATCGCCACTCATAGACTGGATATGGCTGTTAGTGATACTTGCGGTGGCTTTAAGTGCCGAATGGTTTATAAGAAAATATAATGGTTTGCTGTAAGTCTTTATTTACTTAAAGGAATTATAAATAACATTGCCCACCCTCATTTAATCTTTACATTTGAACGAATAACAAATTAAAGATTATCATGAAAACAATATTATCTTTTGTAACTACATTAGTTTTAATAACTTTTTTACAGTCATGCAACAGTACAAAGGCAGTGTCGTCTTTAGATGTCCTGACCACTAAAGATTGGGAGTTAACTACTATTAATGGCCAGCCTGTAGATGCCTCTAAATACAATAGCGGCGTTCCTGTGGCTAATTTTTCTAAAGACAACAAAATATCAGGCAATGGCGGATGCAACCGTTACAGCGGCTCTTATAACCTTAACGAAGAGGGAGGCATAAATATAAGCCAGGTTATTGCTACGAAGATGTTTTGCCCGGGCGATGGTGAGGGTGAGTACATGAAAGCTTTAGAAACCGCAAATGCTGCTATGGTAGATAAAGATAAACTTGTATTGCTTAATGGAGTGGATGAAGTTTTGGTCTTTAAGCCTAAGCAATAGCAATAAGGTACAGTATAAAAAACTAAGGGCTGCCATATGGCAGCCCTTAGTTTTTTTAGATATAATTTTTTAGTTATGGTTGTCCATCTGTTCGCGTAATGTTCACACCGTTTCTAACCGGGGTCCGCCTGTTTACAAGGTGGCTTTCATGATCGTGATGATGGTAGTCGTCCTGAGCTTTTGTCTTTTTAGGAAAAGTGGCAAGCTCTTGAGGGTTCGTAATCGCCGGGTCATCATAAGGCAGGTAGCCGTATGGATGGCTCGTTTCCTGATGTCCACCCATGTTCATCGAACCGGTGTGGTAATTGGTAACAGTTGCCATAATTGTTTGATTTATATATATAAAGGTACTGCTATTTAACGAATTAGCAAAATAAATCGTTAAAAATAATAATACCTCAATCAGGTTTAACCTATATCGATATAATAGTAGTTTTATATCGATATAGCTGTTAAAGTGTTTCCGGTACCAATACCTGAACCTGGTCTTTTAGCCTATCTATAACCAAATTCATCATACGTTTGTTTAGGTTTGAAGAGTTAAGTGTATATTCTTTAAACTCATCAACAGTAAACATTCCTATTATCATTCCTTTTAAGGCGTTTCTAAATTTTATATCCTTATGTATAGCGTTTTCTATGTAGAGTAATTTTTTTTCCACAGACAGCGTGTAAAAATAATTCTTTTGTTTATTAGCATAATTTACAAAAGCCTCGGCTAACAAATTGCTTTGCAATTTAATTACCGGTCGTAAGGTTTTGTTTTGAAAAATTTCCTCTTTAGAAGATTGCGGGTGGATAGCTCCAATACTTTCTTCTCTCAACGAAAGTATGCCTGAGTCGCGATGGTCCATTAGTATGTTTGTTTCTCTTAAAGATAAAAAAAAACCTCTGCATTTGCAGAGGTTTTAAAAACTTTATGATTTTTTATTATTTGATGATAAAGGTTACCCTTCTAACCGTTTGACGGGCAAAAGCAGACTCTTTATTTACAGATGAATCTTCGCCATTACCTTTAATAGTAAGTCTAGAACCATCTATACCAGCATCAATCAATATTTTCTTAACATTTTCGGCCCTTCTGGCAGAAAGCAGTTTGTTGTATTCAGTATCACCAACTTCGTCAGCATAACCAACAACATCAGCAGAAGCAGATGGGTTTTCTTTCAGGTATTTGATAAGGAAGTTAATACCGCCTACAGATTGTGCGTTAGGCTGATCTTTACCAAAATCAAAGTAAGCATTAACATAACCACCGTTGATTAGGTCGCCAATCTCTGCACTCATTGTTTGTTTAACTTCTTTCTCTTTAGTGTCTATGTAAGACTCAAGCTCATCTGGAACACCGTTACCGTTTTTGTCGATATTTCTACCTTTACTGTCTACAGCAACACCAGCAATAGTGTTAGGCTCTGTATCTAAGTAATCCGGCACACCGTCTTTATCAGAGTCGTTCATCATAGTCTCAAGATCACCTATACGGCTGTCAAGGTTGTCGATTTTATCGTCAGCATTGTACACATACCAGTCAGCATGCTCTTCGTGTTTACCAAGATAGATCGAAAGACCTATTGTAGCATGATAAAGAGTACTGTCAAAACCTTGTTTTCTTCTTAGTTCAGTATCTAAATAATCGCCACCATCCCAGGTTCTCTGTTGAGAGAAACTGTTAATCATAGTGAAATCAGCAGTTAATGCCACACTGTTAGACAAACGTATTTGTCCACCAAGTCCAATAAGGAAATTTCCAAGTTGGTCGTTATCCTTTATTTGATCATTTGCCAATTGAGATATACCAACACCAGCATGACCGAACAAACCGATTCTTTTAGTCCATGATTCGAACTCAAGAACGCGCCCAAGGTTTACAACACCCTGTAGTGATGCGCCATATACCTGGCTTTCGAATTCCTGACTGTTATCACCATTGTTTAGTACATCGTAGTATGCTTCTACTTTTAAACCAAATTTAGTGTTGAACATATATCTTGCACCTAAATTTGCATTAAACAAATTAGTAGCGTCTGTGTTATAGCCAGGAGACATCGGGTTAGATGCTTTTACAAAACCACCACCAAAGTCTATAGACCATTTGTCATAGTCTGAAGCTGCTTTAGTAACTTCTTTTGTAGTTTGTTTTTTGGCTTTCTTGGCAGCCTTTGCTTTTTGGGCGCTCAAATTTGCCGAGCATAGGCAAAGCAGTAATAGGGGGAGTACAGCTTTCTTCATAAATAATTGTTTTGTTTATCAGTACGTTGAAATTTTTCTGTAAAAATAGTAAAATAAAGTTAAGAAAATATGTGTTATTTTTATAAATAATTTAAACAAAAATAAAAAATGTTTTTTATAAATAATCCTTATGATTCTTCTTTTTTGTCTCAACATCAGTATATTACGGATGAGGAGGCTGCTGATATAGCAAAAATAAGCGCTAATTCCTATGCAGCATGGAGGGCTAAACCAATGTCTGACAGGCTAAATTTTATAAAAAGATTAGTAAATGTGTTAACAAATAAACAACATTTACTGGCAAAACAATGTACTTTAGAGATGGGGAAACCCATTTCTCAGTCATTAGCTGAAGTACAAAAATGCAAAAAATTATGCGAATATTATATTAATAGCGCAGAAATTTTTTTGACACCGGTAAAAATCGATACTGATGGATCTGAAAGTTTTGTTGTTTATGAACCATTAGGTGTAATTTTAGGTGTTATGCCATGGAATTTTCCTTATTGGCAGGTATTCAGGTTTGCGATTCCTGCTATTATTGCCGGTAATACAGTATTGGTTAAACATGCCAGTAACGTGGCCGGCTGCGCATTGTTAATTGAAGATATATTTGCCGAGGCTGGTTTCCCGGATGGGATTTACAAAAACCTTCTTATAAGTGGCGATAGGGTTAAAAAGGTAATCGAGAATCCGGATGTTAAAGCCGTATCATTAACAGGTAGCGAAAAAGCCGGAGCCTCTGTAGCTTCTATTGCAGCCGCGCAAATAAAAAAGGCAGTATTGGAGCTTGGCGGCAGTAATGCCCTTATTGTTTGCAGTGATGCTGATCTTGATGAGGTTATTCCTATTGCGGTTAATGCACGTTTTCAAAATGCGGGACAGAGTTGTATAGCTGCCAAACGTTTTTTTGTACACAGCAGCCTTTTTAAGGCCTTTATAGAAAAGTTTACAGAGGCAGTAAAAGAACTGAAAGTTGGGGATCCGCTTAATGAAGATACCTATTTGGGACCATTGGCCCGTACAGATCTGGCAAAAGATATCGAAGATCAGGTAAACAGATCGGTAGCCATGGGGGCAAAGATAGTTTACGGAGGAAATAGGAGTGAGGCTTTTTATGAGCCTACCATTTTGACAGATATTACTACAGATATGCCTGTTTTTACCGAAGAGACTTTTGGCCCGGCTGTTCCTGTAATGTCCTTTGAAACTTTTGATGAAGCTGTCAGTCTAAGTAATAAAACCCAGTTTGGTCTTGGGGTCTCTATATTTACTAAAAATGTTGACGGCATTAAAAGTAAGCTGCATTTGTTTGAGGAAGGTGCCGTGTTTATAAATGCTATGGTAAAATCTGATCCGGCACTTCCGTTTGGTGGTATTAAACGTTCTGGTTATGGGCGCGAACTTGCAGAGAATGGCATTAAAGAGTTTGTAAATGTAAAAACAGTATATATAGGATAGTTATTTCTATTATATACTCTGAATAATGATATAAAAGTAACTGACTGCTTGTAAGTGGGGGTTTTATTTAAAAAAAGAAATCCCCGCTGCATTGCAACGGAGACTTCAACATGGAGGGGTTTAAATATCTTTTTAGAAAATGATTTTCTTAGATGCTTTACCTTTTTCGGTGTTAACTTCTATGATCAGCATTTGCTGAGATGATTGCAGGTCTGTAATTTTTTCAGTAGTGGCGTTGATACCATTTTTACTATACAGTTTGCTGCCTCTAATGTCATAAACATTTATCTCATTAATCAATGTATTGCCAGCAGATATGTTTATTTCGTTGTTTTCTCTATAAACTATGAGGCTGTTTGCATCGAATATATTAGATGTTGTGCCAAGTGCCTGAGTGCTGTAAATAATCTCAAACCTGTCGTTAAATGTTCCGGCATCTGTGGTAAAAGTATATCCGTTAACAGTAATATCGGTAATCTGATTAAGCAGCCTGTCGTTCAGATATATGTTCTGACCACTTTCAAATACACCATCTTTATTACGAACCGCTATAGTATATTGTCCTGCTGCTGTTCCGGTATATCCCATTCTAACAATATCGGCTGTGCTAAACTCCGGCCTTGCCTGTATGGTAAGGTTGTTGTCTTCGGCCACACTGTAGAAAGAAATCAGTCCGCCATTATTAAGGGCTAAACCTTCCCTTCCGGTATCCATACCTAAAGTAGCAGTGTTGCTGTATACAAGAACAGCCTGGCTGTAGGTGTTTTCATTGCTCATATCTACCCAAAGACGCGAAATAAGATCTGGGGTTGCAGTCCTGAAAAACTGAGG
Source organism: Flavobacterium sp. Sd200 (assembly GCF_009826935.1). Classification (GTDB taxonomy): domain Bacteria; phylum Bacteroidota; class Bacteroidia; order Flavobacteriales; family Flavobacteriaceae; genus Flavobacterium. Next base: position 257,358 of record NZ_WUMN01000005.1, on the reverse strand, counting down.
GTTGTGTACATCGCCCCTTCGCATTGCATTATTAAAAGTAACCACAGGGGTTGTTGCGCCCGATGCTGTTCTTACAATAAAGCCCTGCCCCGGATTAATAACCCATTGATTGCTTGGGGTTGTGCTAAAGAACGTAGCCCATTGCGCACCACCATATTGATCTTCGCCTGTATGGCCTCCTGTTGCATGATTGTATGCATAGGCATCTCGGGTCAGGGTAGCATAAGATGAAGCCTGGGTATTATTTTTCTTTCTCCAGAAATACAATGCTGCCGTAGGATCAAGTATTGTTTGATTTGTATCAAAAAATGCATGCACATTTATTGGAGAAGGATATGGGTTACCAATTGCCGTATAACGGTCTCCCTGGGTTGAAAGTGCTTTTGTAACTATTCCGTTTACAGGAACACCTGTAAAACTACCAGGATATGTTATTGCAGTGCTACCGGCATTATAACCAGGGGTAACATCTGAGTTTGGCATACGTATAAGGTAACTTTTTGCAGTTTCAAAGTTTGTATTAGGGTCTATTATAAAATACTGCTCTACGTTTGCATTTAAGGTAGCGTCATATCCATATTTATATTCATAGAACCTTCCAAGGGTTGTATTAGGAGAGAAAGCCAAAAGTTGCTGGCCTACTACCGGAGAAGACCATAATGTATAATCTAACCTGAAAAGTGATGAACTGTTACGTTTTAATGTAATGTTTCCTATGTTTACAGCATTAGTTTGCTGAATAAGGTGTGCATTATTCTGGAAAGTAACGCTGCTTCCTGCGTTTACCCTTATAAATTTATTAAGTGTTACGGTTCTGCCTGTTGGTATGCTTACCACAGCATTGTTATTAACCTCAAGGCTACATCCGTATAAGTCAACATTTTCGCTATATGGGCCGTTAATGTATATTGTTGTTGCAATATCAGGTACACCATTGCTCCATGCTGTACCATCCCAGGTAGTACTTTTTACCATCAGTGCTACAGGGGTTGTATATTCATCTGCATAAGTAGCGCTGTGTACTAATGCCCTAACATAAACGGTAGAAGTTATTGCTCCAATAGAAGAGCCCGGAAGTGTCGCTGTAGTGTTGGCAATGGTAGTTGGGCTCGCAAAGCCATAGGTAGAAGCTCGTTCCCAACGCACAATGCTTCCTATATAACCTGTAAGGGTCAGGGTAGGGGGAGTATCGCCTGTACAAACTGTGGTAGCACCTGTAATAGAACCGGGAATTGGAGGCTGTTCTATAATTACCGTTGCCGTGCCTGTTTTTACAACACCATAACTATCGGTTACTGTAACAGTATAAGTATATGTGCCTGGAGCCGATGTGTTAGGAACGTTTAGTGTAGTTCCTGTTCCTGAAAGGCCATTGCCACTCCATGAATAGGTAAAAGGACCATTACATCCGGTTACTGTGGCAGTAAGTGTGGTTGCTACTCCCTGATGGAAACTGCCGCCACCTGTAACGTTAACCGCAAAACTGCCTTTAGTTACTTCATACAAACGTATGCTGTTTGTAAGTGCATTTAAGTTTGCAAGACCGTTTAGCCTGATCGTTATTCGGTCTATAACCTGCCCTGGCAATATAGGTATCGAAATTGGCTGCCCATTGGTTATTGCTGTATTTAAGTTCAGATTAATAAAAGCATTGTCATCCAGTCGCCTGCTGTAAACCGGGGTAGAATTTCCGCCATTGTAAGCAAATATCTGGACACCATTTAATATTCCTAACGAGAGCAAGGAACTGTTTATACCTAGTTTAATTGTATATTCATCTGTAGCTACGGGTGGCACCCCTTCAAAATAAACAGTTTGTTCAATGTAAGATGCTACACCCAAAGTGCCTAAGCTAATGTTTGAATAGGTTGTGGCATTGCCATCTATTGCATATTGAGGGTTGGTAACACCTTCGGGTGTTGTTAGGCTTATAGAAGCTACTCCGCTTGCAGTGTAAGAGGTATAAGAACCTAAAGCACAGCCTGTATTTCCCTGTACATAAAACGCACCATAAACGTCTAACCAGCGTGTAGATACAATGCCGTTCATTCTGTTATCAATACGAATACGGTTAAAAGCAGCATTTGGAGTTACTTTTATATAATAATTTCCAACATTATCCCTAACAATCCTTAAACGCTCCTGAGCAAAATCAGTAAAGGTAGCACTGTTGAAAACTGTAGTTCCTGTTGAGTTCCTTGCACTTACCTGAAGATATTGTTGCCCTAGTAAGTTGTTAAGCAGGCTTCCAAGTGCGCCACCTACAAGAGCTTGTAGTGCATTGGCCTGCTCCATATTTATTTTTACATATACGGTAGTGTTGGCAGCGACATTTACGTTTCCGTTTAAAGTAGGAAACTGTAATTCAATATGGCTGGGAGATTCAATAATTAAACTTCCTACACCTAATATTGTTGTTGTGGTAATTCGTGCAGCTGTTGTTAAATCACTGCTTCCTGTTCCGTCTACAGCTCTGCTAATTGGGTACGTGGTACTGGTCACAGATGTTGCAGATGACGATACCGTTGTAGCATACTGCCTTGTTTGTGCAGTTGAATAGTTTGCAACAAACAAAATTCCTGTAATTAATAGTGTGTTTAATACACTAAAGAGTCGTTTTGTATTCATAATTTCTCCATTTTATGAAACAAAGTAACCTTGACTTACAGACTGTTATAAGCTAATAAAATTTTTTATCGGTCAAAACGAACGATTTATCGGTCAAGTGCAATCCTTTAACAAAACAAAAATTCCCTGATAAAAAAGTTACCAGGGAATTTTAATGAAAATTAACTGTTTTTTAGTAAACTATTTTCTTATTTACAGTGCCTTTTTCGGTAGATATTTCAATAATAATTACCTGATTTGAAACCTGTAAGCCCAAAATAGCAACATCATTTTTATTGATGTTTGTACTGCTGTAAAGTTTTCTGCCATGAACGTCATAAACCGCTACAGCATTAATTTGTGCTGTCGCAGAGTTGATGTTAAGTACATTTTCGCTCTTATAAACAATTACACTGGCAGGGTTTAATACAGGATCTTGATTGCCCAAAGCCTGTGTTGTATAAACAATTTGGAATCTTCCATTAAAAGTACCGGCCTCAGCAGTAAATGTGTAATCAGCATCAGTAAGGTTGTGCGTTAGTCCGGTTGTATTGTCTTTAATATAAACAGTTTGGCCATTATCAAACACACCTTCTGAATGATCAAGCGCAAGTTTATATTCGCCTGCCACCGCTACTGTAAAGCCCACAGGAACAACATCTGTATCTGTAAACAAAGGCCTTGCCTGTACTGCCAGGTTAATATTATCGCTAAGCGTGTACAATACTACATTGTTATTATCTGTCAATTGACGGCCATCATAACCATAGTCTATACCTATTGTGCCGTTTTCTAAGTAGGCAACTGCAGCCTGACTAAAGCTGTTGTTGTTACTAAGGTTTAACCAAAGGCGTGAAGGCTGTGCATGTGCCGATGTGCGTAAAAATGCCTGATTACCATTGGTAGGAGCACTGCGTCTCATGCTGTTGGTAAATTTAATATCGGTTTCTGTTGGGGCAGCTTTTGTTTTAACAATAAAACCTTGTCCCTGAGAGATAAGCCAGTTGGTTTCAGAACCCTGGAAATATACCCCCTGCTCTGATCCGCCTCCTGTTACAGGGTTAGGAGTAAAGCCTGAAGAAGCTCCATTAGCCGTATAAGCAGCAAGTGTTAATGTAGCATATGAAGATGTTGTTGAACTGTTCTTTTTTCTCCAGAAATAAATACCCGATGTAGCATCTATTACGTTAGTGTTTGCCGCAAAGAAATCTACCACACTTATTGGAGATGCATAAGGGTTACCCACAGCTGTATAGCGGTTACCCTGAACAGATGCTGTTACGGTTTTAGTACCATTGTTCAGTTCACCGGTAAACTTGCCTTCATAGCTAAGAGTTGCGCCGCCACTGTTGTAGTTAGGGGTGCTGTCTGAGTTTGGCATACGGATAAGGTAGCCTTTTGCAGTGGTAAAACTTGTAGCAGGGTCAACAATAAAGTATTGCTCTACGTTTGTGCCTAAAGTGGCATCATAATCATATTTGTATTCATAAAAACGGCCTGTGGTTGTTTGAGGCGAGAAACTGCCAAGCGTTTGACCGCTAACCGGAGAAGACCACATGGTATAATCAAGCCTGAATAAAGGATTACTGTTTTTAATAACTTTAAATGATCCGCTATTTGCAGTTGCATTAGTTTGCACAACAGCACCATTGTTTTGCACTTTAAAGCCTTCTTCTAATAAAGTAGAATTATTTGTAATACCGTTTGCTACTGTAATTGTAGTACCTGTAGCTACGTTTACAGATCCGGTTGGGGCTACGGTTAGGTTTGAAGAAGAAAAACTACCACCATTCAGATTTGTTGCATACGGGTATTCAATAACTGCATCATCAATTATACTTGGAGTACTTGGAACCCATCCATCACTCGTCCATCTTTTTGATAGTCCTGTTGTTACCAATGTAACATTTGAATTTGCAGATGTAGCTGGTCCCGCTATGGCTCTTACTCTATAGTAGTAGCTAGTGCCTGGTGTTAAGCCTGTAACTGGATAAGTTGTCACATTGCCTACATTAAGATCATTAAATAAACCAACAAAAGTTCCACTTGACCCTTTTATAGATATGTTGTCAATTGCACTTGTACCAGTTGAAGGAACATCTGCCGCCCCATTGGCTCTGGTGTTCGATGTCATAACCCATCTAATATATACTGAGGGTTTGTTCTCGCATTCTGCAGGGAGTGCTACGTTTGTAAGAACTCCAGATGCAACCCACGCTGCATTTCCACAAACTACTGTAGCACCGGCAATATCGGTCCATGTGCCAGTGCTTCCTACTTTATATTGGGCTTTAAAATCTCTTGGTCCTGTTGCTGATGATCTTTGCGCAGAAGATAGTGTCAAAGAAGAATATCCAGTAGTGCTAAACTCTACCTCCCAGTATTTGGTATTCATGCCTCCATCCCAACCAGTACTGTTTACAGCATATGTCGCGTTGGTAACGGTTAAGTATGATACTGTTCCTCCTGTGTTTGTACTTATTGTCTTTGAGCTATTAGCAGATATTCCTCCGTCTGCAATTAGATCTTCAGCCGGGAAATTCCATGCTACAATATCTGAACCTCCTGTACCAAAAGGCGTGCTGCTAACATCCAGTCTGTAGCTGTCAGCACCAACTACGGCATTCCAGTGTGCGTCAAAATATGTTGAGGACGTTCCCGTAGCCGCTATGGTCTCTGGAGCAGATATTATACCCGCTCCTGATATTGTAACTGTTTGTGAAGTAGCTGCGCCACCACCACTAATGGTGAGGCTGGCATTGTATGGTGTAACAGTTGATGGAGTAAAGCGAACATATACGTTTGTAGCGGTTAATGTGCGTGTTGAATATGGTATAGTAGCGTTCGCTGCCCAGTCAGTGCCATTTAATGATACCTGAAAAATATTGCTGTTAGAAGATTGAACAGTTATATTCCCAGGAACTCCCGTTAATGATGATCCTGAAACTGTAAATGTTTGTGATGCTGATATGGTACTAATATTTTGTTCAGGAAAAGTTATTGAAGCAGTACTTGTTGTTAATGTAGCTGGAGGGCCTGCAACACGAATATCAAATGTACCTCCGCCTTCGCCAAAATCCTGTACCAAAATTTTATAAGAAGTACCGGCAGTGAAATTTGTAGATGTTCCTACCTCTTCAGTAGTTGAAGAAGTTGTGGCGGATAATACAAAAGTACTTCCAGATGTAACATAAGTAGGAATACAGGTGTTATATACTCTGAAATCTTTATCAGTGGCTACACTAAAATTATTTACTGTAATTGTATGCGCACCGGATACTGTAGGTGTAAATTCAAAATACACATCATTGCGTGTAGCACCGGTCATTGGAGTTGCTCCTACAAACGTACCTGAAGTTGGAGTTGCAGCATCTACAGTTAATGAAATGGCTCCCGAACAATTGTCGTTTACTGGTGGAGGTGCTATTACACTACCGCTTGCGGTAACAGTTGCCGTTGCTGTACCTCCTGAGATAGTGATTGATTCTGAATTATAAATTCCTCCCGTAACACCAGCTTTAAGTCTTACATATATAGTTGTATTTGCTAAAGTAGCGGTTGTATAAGGAACTGTTATTGAAGATGCAAAACCTGCTGTAGCACTTGTTTTCGATACTTCATAATGGTCACTACCAGTAATTGTTACATTACTATTCGCAGAAGGGTTAGCTAGGTTAGCCCCGCTTAAGGTAAATGGTTGTGCTGTTGAAGGTCCTGAACCCTGGTTATAACTAAACCCCGTTAATGATGAAGGAGTAGTAGTAAACGCAGGAGTTGTAGATAAAGGTGGGTTACTACCTGTTAATCCCATTGTGTAAATACGCGTGTTTCCTCCATCATTACCATACATGTAAATTCTTATTGTTAATTTATTTGTGGTAGTGGTTGACGGTGCCGGTATAGTAGTAGGATAAGATGTTTGTGTTGTAGTTAAATTGGTAACAGTTCCTGCCGTTGCAAAAGTTGGTGTGGCAGTTCCTGTTACATAAGCATATCTTACCTGATAATTTCTTGCTGCCGTGCTTGTACTATTAACCGCTGCTGCTAATGCTAATGTTAATGCTTCGCTTCTAAAAGTTTGTCCGGAGCCTAAAGTTATTGAAAATTCAAGATACTTAGTTTCAGACAACGCTGCAGTATAACCATTAGTTGCATGATAACTAACGCTGGTCACGAAGCCAATTGTAGTATTTGACCTAACAAATGAAGTAAGGGTAGGGCTTGTAAGTTCAGATGATCTTTCTGAATCCTGTAAGGTGTAGTCGGTAACGTGATTACCCGATGCAGATGTAAAATTCCATCTAACGTAATTGGTTGTCTGTGCCCAGGCATTAACTCCAAACAGTAGTACTAACAGTACCAGTAGCTTAGAAAACTGTGTGTGTAATAGTTTTTGCATGTTTAATTTAGTGTATTTTATAGGGGGAATTAAAATATCCGACAAAAGTATGTATTTTGCCGATAAACTGCATGTTTTTAAATTGTTAATTTTGAGGTACTTTCTTTTGCGTTGCTAAAATTGAGTTAATTGTTTGTTAAATTAATAAAATCACCAAGTTTTGAGCTTGTTTTTAATTTTATTCTCATCATAAACAGCTATTTACGATATTATTTATTTTAGTTAAAAAAATAATTTAATTGCTATAATCCTCTTTTTAAGATGTTTTCAGAATAGTTTTAATTCTATTTAGTAATCTTAAAGCTACAGTTGTATTAGAAGCTATAAAAAAATCCTCACGCTTTTGGCGTGAGGATTCTAAAATTATAGAACAGTTTACGGTTTAGTAAACTATCCTTTTACTTACTTTACCTTTTTCGGTATTAATTTCAAGTATAAGTACCTGTTGCTGTACCTGCAGGTTGCTAATGTCAGCCTGAGTTGCGTTAATATCTTTCTCAGAGTAAAGTTTTCTTCCACGAATATCAAATACAGTTACATCTTTTATAAGTGTTGTACCTGCTGTAATACTGATAGATTTACCTTCCTGATATACCATAACGTTGTTGGCGTTAAACTCGTTATTACCATTACCCATCACAACGTTACTTGCCCAGTTGCTGTATTCGTTTTCACCACATATACTGCGAACAAATAGGTAAGTGTCTGTAGCAGGGTTAAAAGGTACATCAAAAATATAGGTAGATGATGTTATTGTACCCGGCTCTGTTGGAAGCGTAGCAGATGATGAAAGCACATACTCATATCCAGTAGGTGGATTTCCTAACATAGGTGCACCCCAGCTAAGGTTTGCAATAGTTTCATCCTGAGGTAGTATTTCTACACCATAAGGAGCAAAACAAGTAGGTGTTTCAACTACATTGATAATGTAATCTTCTGTTTCGCCATCACCTAAGTTACCACATACCGGTATTGGTGCTGTATTAAATGAGTTTCTAATCCTCATTCTGTAAGTGCCTACAGGAGTTCCAAGTGGCACTGTTATAGTTCCTAATTCTGCCGGAGAGTTAACATATTGAGTTGCAATAGGTCTTTCACCTGCATCGGTAAAGTCAAAGTTACCATTCCAATCGATCCATACGCAGTATGCATAGGTTCCCGAAGGGTGTGTTGCAGTAAGGGCAAATGAACCACCGGCATAAGTAGATACTGCATATTCTGATGTGTAATCAGCATATCCACCGGCAGTAAATGTAGAAGTGCTGGCAAAGTTGGTTTCACCCAAAGTTGATGTAACACTGCTTATGTAGCGGTTCGTAGCGTTTGTATTGCCGGCAGGGCAGTAGCCGCTAAAGAACTCATAAGTAACCCAAACACTGTTGCCGTCTTCCTCGCTACAAATAGAACGTACATGAAGGTAGCTTGCAACGTTTGGAGTTACTTCTACACCTGTAGCACTTAAACCTGTAGTATAAGTTCCGCTTGCAGGAGCAGTTGCCGATGTTGTAATAGCATATTCATATCCAACAGGAGATCCTGTGTTAGGCACTATCCAGCTAATATCTGCACTTGTAAGCGATGTAAGGTTTACATCAAGTTCTCTTGGAACATCACATGTTACAGGTGGAATTAATGTCCACTCTAAAGTAAAGCTGCCACCAGTGCTTGTTCCAAAACCATCCTGAACCCAGTGTACAATTTGTGTGCTTCCGGTAAGGTTTTCCCAAGAGTGTGTTTGTTCGTCAACATCATCCCAACATGCTATTGATGTTTCTCCCGGACACGCTCCACCATAACCTATATAGTTTGTAGAGTCATAGTTATTAGTAGTTTGCCCGATAGTTAATGTATAACCATTAGGTACTTCTATGTAATAGAACAAATCAGGGGCAGTATTAGTGTTACAAGGTAGGTTTGTATCGTTACTTGCTCCTACAGTGCTGTAAGTATATGGGCTTGTAAGCGTTGCAAGGTCTATAGCGCTGTCGCAAGTATCTCCCTGTAAATATCTGAATGGAGCAGATATAGCCCATTGGCTGTAGTCTCCATCACCACAATTAACCCTTACATGAAGGTAATACCATGTGTTATCTGTAATTGGAGTATATCCTTCTACAGATGTTCCTGTAATAGGAGTTCCTGATTCAGGAGAAGTTGTAGATGTAGATACAAAATATTCATATCCTACAGGAGTAGTGCCAAGCGCTTGTGATTCCCAGCTAAGGTTAGCTGTGCCAGATGCTACGGCTACACCTAAAAGGTTTATTGGAGTATAACATGATGGCGGTGCAGTAACAGATAATTTATAATCCTGTGCTGCTCCATATTCGTAAACGTTACAAGGGCTTGCAGCATAGTAATAGTAGCGTGAACGAACCCTCATTCTGTAGTCACCTTCGGCTGTTGCTCCAGGTATAGTAAGGTTACCTGTATAAACAGTATTACCAAAACCATATGCAGTGTGGCTTGCCATAAGTTCGCCCTCATCGTCAAAATCAAGGTCGTTATTCCAGTCTACCCATATTTCAAGATTTGTCCATCCCGGTACAGCAACAGAGTAGGTAAAACTACCTCCCGGCTCCTGGCTTACGGTCATAGAGTCGTAGTTGTTTGTGTAGAAAGCAGTTTGTGCTGTTGTGTTTGAAATATTAGAGAAACCTACTGTAGTGCTAAAACTTTGAATGTTGTAGCCTGTCCAGTTTGAATTTGGTATACAGTGGCCAGAGTAGAATCTGTAAGTTACCCATTCGCTGTACCCGTCAGGGCCACAGTTAGTACGAACGTGTACATAGTTGTAAGCGTTTGCAACTGTTGTAACGCCACTTGCAGATAATTCAGTTGTAGCTGTACCAGTTGCCGGTGGTGTTTCAGATGATGTAACGGCATATTCATAACCTGTTGGTGTACCTGTGTTTGGCACAGCCCAGCTAATGTCTGCAGTTGTAAGAGAAGTCATAGTACCTACAACATCCCTTGGAATATTACATGCAGGAGGCGCAATCAAGCTCCACTCTAAAGTAAAGTTACCAACGTTTGCTTCTGTGTTCCATCCGTCCTGTACCCAATAAACGGTTTGTGTACTTCCTGTAGTGTTTTCCCAAACATGTGTTTGTATATCCGGGTCGTCATAACATGCAATTACTGTTTCACCAGGACATGCACCACCATAAGCTACATACGTTTCAGAGTCATAATCGTTATCTGTTTGGCCTATGGTTAAGGTGTAGCCGTGTGGTACCTCAATATAATAGAAAAGATCCGGTGCGGTGTTGCCATTTGCACAGGCAATGCTGTAATCGGCCGTTGCTCCTACAGTAGTATAGCTGTATGGGCTTGTAAGTGTTGCAAGGTCTATTGCACTTTCGCAGGTATCTCCCTGAAGGTATCTGAACGGCTGAGAAACCACCCATTCGCTATAGCTGCCACTGCCGCAGTTTGCCCTTACATGCAGGTAATACCATTCGTTGTCTACAATAGGAGTATATCCTTCTATAGAAGTTTCTGTTGTAGGTGTTCCTGATTCAGGAGAAGTTGTAGATGTAGATACAAAATATTCATATCCTACAGGTGTTGTACCAAGATCCTGTGCAGCCCAGCTAAGGTTTGCAACGCCAGATGCTACGCCTACACCTAATAAGTTTATAGGTGTATAACAGCTAGGAGGTGTAGTAATTAAAATTCTGTAATCCTGAGCGGCACCATAAGTGTATTCCATACAAGGGCCGTTATCAGCATAGTAATAGTAGTGTGAGCGAACCCTCATTCTGTAACTGCCCAATGCAATGCCTTGGGGTACGTTTATTGTTCCTGTGTATGTAGTGTTAGCAAAACCATAATTGTTGTTGTCAATTACATGCTCGCCTTCATCGTCAAAATCAAGGTCGTTATTCCAGTCTACCCAAATATCAATGCCTGTATAACCGGGTACAACAGCAGAGAAGTCAAAGCTTCCGCCTGATGCCTGGCTAACAGTCATTCCGTCATAATTGTTAGCATAAAAAGCCGTTTGAGCTGTAGTATTTGCTATGTTAGAAAAACCTACTGTAGTAATAAAGCTAAGTATATTATAGCCAGTGTAAAGAGAGTTAGGTATACAATGTCCCGAGTAGAACCTGTAAGTTACCCATTCGCTATATCCGTCAGGCCCACAGTTTGTGCGCACATGCACATAGTTGTAAGCATTGGCAGTTGTAGCAACACCCGTTACTGATAATGCTGTAGTAGTAGTACCGCTTTCAGGTGGTGTTGGAGATGTTGTAAGAGCATACTCATATCCGGTAGGTGTACCTGTTACTGGCACTTCCCAGCTAATATTTGCCGATGTTAATGTTGTAAATGCAGCAGTCACTGAACGTGGGATATTACATGGAGGTGGTGCAGTAAGAGTCCAGGCAAGTGTAAAAGTACCTTCATTTGCTGCAGTATTCCATCCGTCCTGTACCCAATATACTGTTTGAGTGCTTCCTGTAGTGTTTTCCCAGGTTACGTTTTGTACATCCGGGTCGTCATAACAGGCAATTTGGTTTTGACCCGGACACGCAGTGCCATAGCCAACATAGTTTTCAGAGTCGTAACCATTTTCTGTTTGTCCAATAACTAAGGTATAGCCATTCGGTACTTCAATGTAAAAGAACAAATCAGGAGAGGTATTGCCGTTAGCACATAATATGCTGTAATCGTCGTTAGCTCCAACAGTAGTGCTACTGTAAGGGCTTGTAAGTGTTGCCAAATTTATGGCAGTTTCGCAAGTGTCTCCATCTTGGGCGAATGTTTTAGTTGTAGTAAACAAACACATGATGGTAGTAAAGAGCATACAGCTCATTTTCAAAACATCTGGAAAATCAATAGCCCAGCTATTGCCTTCCGGTGGCCTTAAAAAGCTTAAAGACCTTTTTAATGACAAGTTGTAGTTTTTTTTCATAAAAAGAATTAATATTTGTTTTCCTAAGGTACAAATATTAATTACTGAATTGTATTATGCTTAAATATTTAGCAAAAATTGATTTATAGAAGATTTTATTAAGGTATCTTCTATTCAGAGGGGAAGATATAGGTAAGATACTACCAATTTTTTACTAAAACTCGTTTATCCCACTGATTCTATATTGTTTTTTTATTGCTGATTTGTATGAAAAAGCCGTTTTTTAGATTAATTTTTTGTTAAAAAATGATTTAAACCACTAAAGTGTTAAAATTAATCTACAAAAATATCACAAAACACATCTATGTATGTTTTGTATTTAACAAAAAATATAGTTACTTATTTAAGTGATTGTAACTTTATGCTTCCTCTATATCGGGCATTTTTTTATTGTTAAAGAACAATAATTGAAGCAGATAAGAAAGTACAATTGCTAAAGATGCACCAATAACATTTAGCCATAAAAAGCTTACGGCTTCTATATACCATATATATATAACAGCTATTTGGCATATAAGGGCTCCCCAAAATATTGCTTCGGCCTTTATGTATTTTATATAAAATGCCACTAAAAATATACCTAAAACAGTACCATAGAAGATAGAGCCAACAATGTTTACCAATTGTATAAGGTTTTCAAACAATGTACCTACGCATGCAAAGAGTATTGCTACAACGCCCCAAAACAATGTAAAGATCTGGGTAACATTAACAAAGTGTTTTTCTGATTTCTCTCCTTTTACAAAACGTTTATAAATATCTATTGCGGTTGTCGAAGCAAGTGCATTTAACCCTGATGCCGACGAAGACATGGCTGCTGAAATTATGACCGCAAGCAGCAGGCCTATCATTCCCTTAGGTAAAAAGTTGAGTATAAAGTATAAAAATACATAGTCTTTATCATTTGTCTCAGCACTCTTATCAATAGTATTAATAATGTCCTTCGCCTGGTCTCTTAGGTCTTTTTCTCTGTTGTTAAGGGCTATCATGCGGTTATGAAGCTCTTTATTATCATAATCCTGATTGAGCTGGCTTACATACAACATGCTTATTTCCTGTTTATCGGCAGCAAGCTCATGCAGTTGTTTTTCAAGATTTTTATACTCGTCTTTATATTTTGAGTTATTAACTATTTGTGTATTGTTTGGATTGAAGTGCAATGGCGCATGGTGAAACTGGAAAAATACAAACACCATTACTCCAATAAGCAGTATAAAGAACTGCATGGGTACTTTTAAAAGCCCGTTCATTATTAAACCCATTTGGCTCTCGCGAACTGATTTGCCCGATAGATATCGTTGAACCTGGCTTTGATCGGTACCAAAATAAGCTAATGCTAAAAAGAAACCTCCTGCAATTCCTGACCATACCGTATATCTTTCATCCGGATTAAATGAAAAATCAAGCACATTAAGTTTATCGTTTGCACCGGCAATATGGAGGGCGTTGTTAAGGTTAAGCTCTTCCGGCAGGTAATTTAAAATGATAAAAAAGGTAATGATCATTCCGGCCATTATCACAAACATTTGCTGTTTATGTGTAACATTTACGGCACGCGTACCACCCGATACTGTATATATAATAACCATTAAACCTATCACAAGGTTCATTATGTTCAGGTTCCAGCCTAATAGAGACGATAGTATAATTGCAGGTGCATAGATCGTAAGGCCTGTGCCCAGGCCGCGCTGTATCATAAATATTATAGAAGCAAGAGTTCTGGTTTTAACATCAAAACGCTGTTCTAAAAATTCGTATGCAGTAAAAACCTTTAATTTATGATAGATAGGTATAAAAGTTATGCAGATGACGATCATGGCCAGTGGCAACCCAAAATAAAACTGCACAAACCCCATACCGTCATGATAGGCCTGTCCCGGTGTAGATAAAAAAGTAATGGCACTTGCCTGTGTGGCCATTACAGATAGGCCGACTGTCCACCATGGTGTTTCGTTACTGCCCAGTATGTATTCTTCAACATTTTTGCTGCCACGGGTTTTCAGTGCGCCATAGGCAACAATAAATATAAGTGTAGAGCAAAGTATTATCCAGTCTATTAACTGCATGCTATGCGTAAATTTGCATTATAAAATAAAACAATGCTATGTATATAATGTTAAGCAACAGCACGAGTGTATAGCTTTTTTTCCAGATAGTAGTGTTGTTCATACCGTTTTTAGTCTCTCATTTTATAAATAAGACTTTTTAATGAAACTTTTGTTACACAATAGTACTAAATAAACACAACGTAATTTATACCAAAGGCGTTAAAAATTTTAATTTCATGCTGTTAATCCTTTTAAATGAAGCGTTAATAAGCTGTTAACTCTGTTAAAGCATATAACAGCACAATGTCTTTTTTATTGTTTTAACAGTTGCAAATCAAAGTACTGTGTTGAAAAGTAAACTTTGCAATTGCCTTCTCTAGTATCTGTTTTGAGGAATATAAGTTGTAAAAACAGAAAGTGTTATTTCTGATTATATATTCTCAGAAATAACACTTGAATTTAAGTTAATGGAGAGGCAAATCTATCCGTGCTTTGTTGCGGCATCAAATACGCGGCAAAAGTTTTCTGCACCTATTTTAGATATTTCATTTTCCGTAAATCCATTTTTTAACATAGCATCCGTTACAGCATAGTAAAATCCTGTTTTTTGATCTTCCCAGGCATAATTAGTACGCTCGCCCGGACGGTTTGTACTTTTTTTATTACTGTCTTTAGGTTCATTACCTTCCTTGTCTTTTGGCTTGCCCCATTGTTGGCCTGGCGAACGGTATGCAGGTGTAAGCTTAGTATCTGTACCAATGCACACATGGTCTATGCCAACAACATCAACCATTGCACGGACGTTTTGTGCGTATTCACCGGGAGAGTTTGCTAAATGTGTCCAAACGCCTATTATTCCGCCAGCATCGGCTACTATTTTTGCCTGCTCTTTGCTAATGAGTCTTGGTCTCATCATCTTTGCCATTGTTGGGTTTTGACCTAACTGGGTGTCAAGTCCCGTGTGCGAAATAATTACAGGCTTAGATGTGATTTTAAGAGCCTTGTTAACCATTTCGTTGCTTCCGTGTGCTAAGTCTATTAAAATGCCCAAACGTTCGCATTCTTTTATGGCATCAATACCCAGTTGTGTCAGTCCGCCAAACTGTGGTGTGTTTGTATATACATCTCCTAAGGGCACTAACGCATCATTATCATGCAGCAGCCCAATAACCCTCAGTCCGCGTTTATAGGCCTCTTCCATTCGTTTTGCGTCGCCTTCAAGAAAGTGGCATCCCTCTACAGATTGTATTACTATTGGCTTTTGCGCTTTATAAGCTTTTGTAAGGTCGGTCAGGTTTAGGGCACGTTCAATACTATTCTTTTTAAGTACCGTGTCCATTGAGTCAAGTCCTGTAATAAATCGGGTGTACGATTCCCCCGGTGCAAGCGGTTGTTTATAATCTACCGCGAAGGTCATACAGATGGCTGATAGTCCGGATTTTTTAAGGTCATCCGAAAGGCTTAAATCAGGCCCTGGAAGTTCTGAAGCAATAAGAGGCACATCGATATGGTTATGTGTGTCTATGCCCATAATTTTAGCCGCGAGTGCTGCAGTTCTTGGGTCAAAATTTTCGGCTAACCAGCCTAACGACGGATTTAATGCTATTAAAGAACCTACACCTGCTAAAGTAGACACAAATTTGCGGCGGTGCCACAGTTGGTTTGATGATGCCATAGAAAATATTTTAATTATATTCTATGACTCCCATAGCTATTAATGGTTTAAGTAAGTCCAAACAATTGCTTAATAATTGAAATTTGTGTGTAAAAGATTGCAAATTCGCAAAACTGCCTTTTGTTTTATCTTAATTTTTATTTGCTACAAACCATAGTGCTATAAAAAAGATAAGGAACAACGCAAACAGTAGTATAGAAGCTTTGCTCAGAGGTTCGCTTTCTGCATCGGGTTCGATAGGAGAGAGGGAACTTATTTTTTTCTCCATTAAAATTATCTTTTCTGCAAAACGGGGGTCGCCGTTGGCAAGTTTTTCAAGTTTGTTGTACAGGTGTGATTTCATTGTGCTGTCAAGAAATATACTACACGTCAGTATCTCGTCAGTAATAAGATTATTTGTAGTATTATCTCCAAAGGTTATTAAAAAAATAATGTTCTCCTCGCTCAGTAAATCGTCAATAATCTTAAATAAAGAACCTTCGTTTACCCTACAGTTTGCATTTAAAACCTTGTCTTTAATTCTTTTAAAAAGTATAAGGTAGGTAACAGGTGTTTGCTTTGCCCCGGTGTGCTGGCTACGATAGTTTTTGTTAAGGCTTTTGGTGTAGTCATAAGCATTTCGTTTGGCATGATCGCCTAATATAACGTAAGCTTCGGCAATTTCTTTAAAACGCTCTTCGCTTGCTTCGTTGCCATTGTTCTTGTCAGGATGATGCTCTAATGCCAGCAGGCGGTATGCCTTTTTAATTTCTTCCTGCGGAGCATTTGCCGGAACTTTTAATATTTTGTAATAATCTTTCATCCTTAACACTTAGGCTTTGTAGCGGCCATTTTGTAAATATATTAACTTTTACGATAAGCTTATACTTTACAGTAGCAGTTATACTTTTATATTGAAATCTATAGTTTTTTGTAAATTTGCGCCCACGCTAAAATGAACCGACGCCTTAAAATGAAAAACATTCACGATACAGATTACCTAGACTACCTTGAAACTTTTCTTACTCCGGAACGTTGCGCAAAGTTTATGGAGATACTCAAACACCGCACCAAACATTTTACAGTAGCAATAGAAGATGTGTATCAGTTGCATAATACCAGCGCTGTAATGCGTACCTGCGAGGTTTTTGGGATACAGGAGCTGAGTGTTATCGAAGAAAAATATGGAAAAAAGATCGATAAGGAAATTGCACTGGGTGCTCAAAAATGGGTAGACGTTACGCGATATGACAATACTGTATCCTGCATTGATGCATTACGTGCCAAAGGCTATAAAATTATAGCAACGTCTCCACATGCCGAGTCATGTTTTCTGGACGATTTCGATATATCGCAACCGGCAGCTATATTTTTTGGTACTGAAAAATTGGGCCTTACCGAAGAGGTGCTCAAAGAGGCTGACGGCTTTATAAAAATACCAATGCTTGGCTTTACTGAGAGTTTAAATATATCGTCATCAGCGGCTATTGTAATACAAAATCTAAGCAGCCGTTTACAAAAATCAGATATTGAGTGGCAGTTAACGGAAGAAGAGGTTTTGGAAAAGCGTATAGACTGGTCACGAAAATCAATAAAAGACATCGATTTTATCACTGAGAGATACCTTGACGAAAAAGAGTCTTAAAACCTTAAGTTTTATCTCATTGCCTGAGATTATTAGTGCCAAAATAAAGCTATTTCCTGTTCAGGGCTTTATATTCTTCATAACAGCCGCTAATAGCATCCATTATCTGTAAGTCGTTGG
This sequence comes from Flavobacterium sp. Sd200, assembly GCF_009826935.1. Lineage (GTDB taxonomy): Bacteria > Bacteroidota > Bacteroidia > Flavobacteriales > Flavobacteriaceae > Flavobacterium. Next base: position 239,964 of record NZ_WUMN01000005.1, on the reverse strand, counting down.
CAGTTGTAATAAATTGCTCGCTGTAATTGCAACGCTCAAGTATATCGGCTATTTCATCTTTGCTAATGCCTAATAAAGCCGAAAGTGTTTCGCGGTCAAATTTGTTGGCAAGCAAATTACGCACAGTATCATCTTTTTTCATGTCGCGAAGCCTGCGCATTTCAGTAGGTTTTTTACCAAAAGTATTGTGTAAAAAGTCGGCCGGGTTAAATACCGAACTCACGATCTTTTTAAACGCATTAGGCGAATTCTCACCGCCTTCATATCCCTGTGGCAATCCTGCTATGCTGTAACGATAGTTTTCTCGCACAGGTGCAAGTTTACTGTCTATTTGTAAATATCCTGTAAGGCTGTATTTGTTAATTACAACTTCTTCAAGGGTTTGAGATCTTTCGGTAAGCGGAATTTTAGTGTTCGTAGCGTTGTTTATCCAGTCGTTAGTAACGCGAACTTTAATGGCCTGATAGCCAATAAACGAAACGTGAAGCGTGTCGTTGGTACTGGCTTCTATAGTAAAGTTACCTTTTTCGTCGGTAGTAGTACCTTTTACTTTATTGATGTTAATAATGTTTACGCCGGGTACAGGCAGTAAAGTAATATCAGACACAATTGTGCCCGATACAGTTTCTTTCTTCTTGGTTTCTTTAGTTTGTCCAAAAGCAACTGAAAAGGAAAGTATTGAAAATAAAAAAACTACAAAATATCTCATCGATTGTTTATATGCTTGTAAAGGTAGTAAACAAACGCGATATTTTGTAGTTAGTATATAAGTATGCTAAAATATTTTTTTAGTCTTAGCTTCTTCTTGGCCTTCTTTCTCTTGACTGAGAAGAATCAGACCTGCGTGGTGGCCTGCCTGAGTCTCTGCCTGAATCTCTTCTTGGCGCGCCTTCGCCTCTGTTTTCACCTCGTGGTGCACGTCCGCCAAACGATTCGTTGCGTCCGCCGTAGCTGTTACCTCCACGTCCGTTATGGTCTCTGCGTCGGCTGTTAGAACCTCCGTCATTTTTAGAAACCTCCACGTTTATGCGACGGCCTTCAAGGTGCATTGCATTAAGCGTGTCAAGAACCGCATCAGTGTGTTCTGCATTAGTATTAAAGAAAGAGAAACCTTCTTTAACATCAACTTTAAAGATGTCATCGCGGCCAAGTCCAAGCGTGTCACGAAGAAAATCTTTAAGGCTCATCCAGTCAAAGTTGTCACGGCTTCCTATGTTTACAAAGTAACGTGTTGCACCGCCATCGCTGTTACCGCCGCGTGTTGCACCATCGCGTCTGTCTCCTGCAGATTGTGCAGAAAGATCCCTGTTCTTTTTATAGTAGCTTATAAACCTGTTAAACTCAACCGATACCATTTTCTTGATAAGTTCCTCTTTAGTAAGGTCTTTCATAACCTCATAAATAGCAGGAAGGTAAGAGTCTATTTCGTGGTCAACCTCTACATCCTTGATCTTATTTGCAAGGTGGAAAAGCTGTATCTCGCATATTTCAATTCCTGAAGGAATTGTTTTCTCTTCAAACTTTTGTTTGATGATTCTTTCAATAGCCGATATTTTGCGTATCTCGCTCTTAGTTACAATAACTATAGATGTACCCAGTTTGCCGGCACGGCCTGTACGGCCACTGCGGTGGTTGTAGGTTTCTATTTCATCCGGAAGCTGGTAGTTAACAACGTGTGTAACATTATCTACGTCAATACCCCTTGCAGCAACATCGGTAGCAACAAGCATTTGTATCTGCCTGCCACGGAATGACTTCATTACCCCGTCACGTTGTGCCTGAGAAAGATCGCCGTGCAATGCAGCCGCGCTGTATCCGTCTTCAATAAGCTTTTCGGCAACTGCCTGAGTGTCCCTTTTGGTGCGGCAAAATACTACCGAAAAAATATCAGGGTTAGCGTCGGCAAGGCGTTTTAAAGCCTCATAACGGTCGCGTGCATTCACTACATAGAACTCGTGCGATACGGTAGATGAACCGGAGTTTTTATGACCTACGGTTATTTCTAACGGTTTGCGCATAAACTCTTTTGCAATGCGTGCAACTTCCTGCGGCATTGTTGCGCTGAATAACCAGGTGCTTTTATCATCCGGCGATGTAGACAGGATGTTAACGATATCGTCATAAAAGCCCATATTAAGCATTTCATCAGCCTCGTCAAGTATACAGAAATCTATTTTAGAGATGTCTACAAGCCCACGGTTGATCATGTCCTGCATACGGCCCGGTGTAGCCACGATTATTTGTGCACCACGTTTAATTTCCCTTGCCTGTTCTGTAATGCTGGCACCTCCATAAACGGCAACGGTATTAACGCCTTTTATGTATTTAGAGTAAAGTTTAATTTCGTTTGTAATCTGTAAGCAAAGCTCACGGGTAGGAGATAATATAAGAGCCTGTGTATATCTGTTGTCGGCATCTATCTTCTGGATTAGGGGGAAACCAAACGCAGCGGTTTTCCCTGTACCAGTTTGTGCAAGAGCCACAATATCTGTATCTTTTTCCAATAATAGGGGAATCGCTTTTTCCTGTACTTCTGACGGATTTTCAAATCCTAGATCGGTTATCGCCTTCAGAAGCGATTCATTCAATCCTAATTGTTCAAATTTATTCATATATGATTTTAAAATAGCTGCAAAGGTACTGTTAATTAGCGATATAAACTAATTGGTGTTGCAGTTTTATTTTAATTAATCATTTTGAAAATCAATTAGTTATATTTTTAAGAAGTCTATGAGTTGTTTAACAGCCCTGCCACGATGGCTAAGTTGTGCTTTTTCGTCAAGCGAAAGCTGCGCAAATGTAAGGTCTAAACCTTCCGGTTTAAACACAGGGTCATAGCCAAAACCAGCTGTTCCTGCCTTCTCTGAAGTTATAGTGCCGTTTACAATACCTGTAAACAAATGCTGCCCGCCTTTAAGGTTGAGGGCTATAACAGTTTTAAAGTTAGCATTGCGGTTGGGATTACCGTCAAGTTCTGTAAGCAGTTTCTCCATATTGGCTTCTGCGCTTTTTTCTTCGCCGGCATAGCGTGCCGAATATACTCCGGGGGCACCATTAAGGGCATCTACTTCAAGTCCGGTATCATCAGCAAAGCAATCGTAACCAAACCTTTTGGTAACATAATCGGCTTTAAGTATAGCGTTTCCTTCTATTGTATCGGCAGTTTCGGGTATATCTTCAAAACAGCCAATGTCTTCAAGGCTTAAAAGTTCAATACTCTCGGGTAACTGGTGTCTTATTTCCTGTAATTTATTTTTGTTGTTCGAGGCAAAAACGAGTTTCATATTTTATAAGGATCGCGGTTTTCTTTACTGGTAATGGCATCGGTTAAGTTAGCTATTAAAAACCAACGCACATTTTTGCCTTTTCTTACTTCGGCAGCAGTTATTATAACCGTAAAAAATTCTACAATATTAAAAACCAGCACAAATGATATATACATTATGTAATACATGTCGGGAGTGTTTTCGTCTATCAGAAGCCTTATGGTCCATCCTATGGCTATACTGTTAAATGGCACCATAATAGCTTGAGCCAATATGGCCTGTATGCAATGCCACCGTACAAAGTAGGATGATTTTCGCTGCCCAAGATAAAATAAAAACGAAGCTATAACATTTACAATAGGTAGCGGAACTCCGGCAATAACGGCTACCACGGCCATTAAATAGCTGTTGGATGCCTGCTCGATTTCGTGAGGATAGAGCTGTTCTGTTTTGTCTATGTATTGTGTCATAATTCTTTATAAATATTCCAGCCCCAGTTTGCCAATACTAAAACCACTAATGGTATAGCTACCCATTTTATTCTTATAAATGTCTCAGCTTTTTTATAACTGCTGTATAAAGAGGCTTTTTTATATATAATGTCGTGCAAAAGCCAAAGTGGCATTGCTATCATTATAATGCTGATTAAAAAGCCAAGCGGATTAATTAATAAGGCACTTTTAATATCGCCGTTTGCAATTAGTAATACCGATCGTGTGCTGCCACAGGACGGGCAGGCTATTCCGGTAACGTTTTTAAACATGCACAGGGTGTGTTGGTTGTGTATCAAATCTAAATAAGATATGAGTATATAAACATAACCCAGCAGCAATGCTAAAAACAGTACAAGATATAGCCTGTTCCTGCTCATGGTTTATTATAGGAATACCTGTAGTTTTTCCATGTTTTTTTGACGTGTAGCATCAGATATAAGAAACCAGTCTACCAGTGCCCATATACCAAAGCCGCCACATGTTAACAGTTTGCCTACTCCAAGGCCAGTATCGCCAATTAAAAAACGGTCAATACCAAGGCTTCCTGCAAGTATCGATACTATTAATATGGTTGTAGGTTCTTTAAGTTCTACAGCCTGTATCATTGCCCATTTAGAATCATCTGCCTGTGCTAATCTTTCGCGAATGTAGTTTAGGTGTTGTCCCTGAAAATATTTTGCATTGCTCATCAGGTACATGTCTACTTTTTGTGAATCCATCGTTGGTTGGTGTTTTGTTAAAGATTGGTTAATAATTACGTAAAACTATAAAATATTTTTTGCTGTGCAAGTTTTGGTTAAACTTTAATAGGTGTTATATCTTATATTGTTTAAATTGTATATCATATAAGTAATGATTTTGTGTTTTTTGTTACAGGCTTTATTCAAAAATATTATGACAAAAGCAATTTAATAGTTACTTTTGGTGCGTTTTTAAACAAAAGAAAACTTGGATTATGGTAAAAGATCTGTTTGAAAGGATTCAAAAAAATAAAGGGCCATTAGGCAAATGGGCCAGCCAGGCCGAAGGATATTATGTGTTCCCTAAACTTGAGGGGCCGCTTTCTAACCGAATGATGTTTCACGGCAAAGAAGTAATAAACTGGAGTATAAACGATTATCTGGGTCTTGCAAATCATCCGGAGGTGCGCAAGGTAGATGCCGAGGCTGCTGCCGAATATGGAGCTGCTTACCCAATGGGAGCAAGGATGATGAGCGGGCACACAGACTGGCACGAAAAATTGGAGCAGGAACTGGCTTCGTTTGTTCATAAAGAGTCGGCCTATCTTTTAAACTTTGGCTATCAGGGTATGGTGTCTACCATAGATGCCCTTGTGTCTAAAAACGATGTTATTGTATATGATGTAGACTCTCATGCCTGTATTATAGATGGTGTTCGCCTGCACATGGGCAAGCGCTTTACATACAAGCACAATGATGTTGAGAGTATAGAAAAAAATCTTGACCGCGCCACTAAAATGGCCGAAACAACTGGTGGGGGCATACTGCTTATTACCGAAGGTGTTTTTGGTATGCGTGGCCAACAGGGTAAACTAAAAGAAATAGTTGCCCTTAAAGAAAAATATAATTTCAGGCTGCTTGTAGACGATGCTCATGGTTTTGGTACCCTTGGTGCTACCGGAGCAGGGGCAGGCGAGGAGCAGGGCTGCCAGGATGGTATAGATGTTTATTTCAGTACATTTGCTAAGTCTATGGCAAGTATTGGTGCATTTATTGCTGCTGATAAAGATATTATAGACTTCCTTAAATACAACCTGCGTTCGCAGATGTTTGCTAAGTCTTTGCCAATGGTGTTGGTTAAAGGTGCGCTTAAACGTCTTGAGCTTCTAAAAACCACTCCGCAGCTTAAAGACAAACTTTGGGAAAACGTAAATGCACTGCAAAACGGCCTTAAAGAAAGAGGATTTAATATTGGCGACACCAATACATGTGTTACGCCTGTATATCTTGAAGGCAGTATTCCTGAAGCTATGGTAATGGTAAACGACCTGCGCGAAAATTACAGTATTTTCCTTTCTATAGTAGTATATCCTGTAATACCGAAAGGCATAATTTTGCTAAGGATGATCCCTACGGCTACACACACGTTGGAAGATATAAACGAAACACTTAGTGCTTATGAGGCTATTCGTGAAAAACTTCAAAACGGAACGTATAAAGAGATAGCAAGCAGGACAACTGTTGATCTTGATGCTGTTGCTGAATAATAACAGCAGAAGTTTAAAATAAAAAAAAGGGAGACATTAATTTGTCTCCCTTTTTTTATTGTCTTTGATAGCGTTTATTATATCTGATAACTCAACACTGATGGCAAATCCACGACGGGGTTTGGGTATGTAGCGAATTATTTCTAAACCCTTTTGGATTTTATAAAAAATTTCACATCACTTCAATGTGTAAATAAGAACATTTTTGTTAAAAGTGTAAAAAAAAATTGTATTATTACCTAAACTTAAATGCAGAAGTCACCACTTAGAAAATAGGTCGTATTAAGCCTTTATTTAAAATTATGCATAAAAGAAAAGTTTAAAAAAAACAGTATAATAGTCTAATTTTTAAAACAGGTCAACTTTTCAGCCTGGCAAAGTGCAAACAGAAAAGACAAATTAATCAACAATTTATTATGAAGAAAAAATTATTTTTATGGCTTAGTCTATGCTTATTTTATAATGCATCAGTATTTGCACAACAATCAATTTCTATTTCCGGCCCCTCCACTGTTGAAGTTGGAGTTCCACAAAATTATACTTTTACTTTTAATCCTGTATATCCATCTAATAATGGAGTTCAGGCAGACATGTATATAATTACCCAGTGGATTGTAACGACAGATTCGAATGGTGGCTCAAATGGCACCATTCCTGGGTACATTGGGTCAACAGCAAATCAAGAAAATTATTATAGTGACCCAACTTATGAGGGTTCCAACCCGAAAACAGTTTCAATACAATGGGGAAATGGATCAAGTAGCTCTTCTGACAACGTAACGGTTAAAATAAGTGGGATATATCGTAAAGCCAGTACAGGAGAAAATATTGGTTATTTCACTTTTCAACCACAAGCTGTAAAACAGGTAACAGTTCAAAGAATTGAAAATCCGGTAATTCAAGGGCCATCGGCTATAGCAAGTTGTAGCCAAACAAACCAAACCTATACTATTGCTAATGGTTCCAATAGCGATATAAGACTTTGGTCTGTTACGGGAGCTACAATAATAGGTTCAGCAACAGGGAATTCTGTTTTGGTACAACCAAACTTAATGGGAAATTTCAATATTAGCTGTACGGTAAAAAGGTCTGGTGCTAACCCAAATTATTCTAAAAGTAGTACAAAAACTGTAACAAGGCTACCATTTACAAGTGCTGCCACAATAACAGGTGCTTCAACATTTTGTACATCAAGCAGCTATACTTTGAACGGGCTTTTGCCGAATCAAACAGTCACCTGGAGTTTATCTGGTCTTAATGGGGTTTTAAGTTCAACAACTGGAACATCAACAACCGTTACGGGGGTTGGTAACAGAAATGGAGATATAAATCTTATTGCTACAATTACTAACGCTTGTGGAGAAACCTTCACTATTGTGAAAAACTTAACAATCGGTGTTAACGGCTTATTTGCTGTATTGACTACACCATCTGGATATCCATATTCTTATCCCTATACTAATGCTCCTGAAGGCTGTGCAGATGCATTCTATGTATTTAAAACCTCCAGTGAAAATACAAACCTCTACAACTCAACTAAAAAAATGCAGTTTACATGTAATGGAATTACTGTTACTAAACTGCCGGTAGCAAACTATCAATTCCATTTGTATGCTTCAGATTTTAATATTCCTCAAGGTAATAGTTTCGTAGTAACCGCAAAAGTTGTAAATAGTTGTGGTGTTGCAGTAAATCAACAAACGTTTACATTGTACAGGCCAACATTATGCCAATGTGGAATTGGTTCAGGTTGCCTTCAGCTACCAAGAATGGCAAATCCAGGTAGCGATATAAATGTGAGTATCAAAAATTTTAAAGTGTATCCAATTCCATCAGATTCATATTTAAACATTGAATTAGTTTCCGACTCTATTTCATCAAATGTAGAATTATCAATTTATAATATGATAGGGCAGGTTGTCAAGAAATTGAAAGTAACTGATAAAAGTACAACCATAGATGTAAGCAACTACGACAAAGGTGTTTATTTTATAAAAATCAACAATAATGGTGTGTTAGAAAGTCATCAGTTTATTGTTAAATAACTTTACAAAAACATCCATTTTTGGTAAGCCAAAAATGGATGTTTTTTATTCAAGTGATTTAAACTTTTTTATTTTTTTGAGGCTATCACTATAAATGCTAAGTAATTCCGTCCTTTCCAAGAGCTATGGTTGTGTCATATCTATTTAGAAGAGACCTAAAACCATCTAACATGCATCTGTACATTTAAGCATATACTAGTCTTAATGTTATATGTTTAGTGGCACAAATATTTACAACCCTTTTTAATTTTAAAAAAGTTTAAACCACTTCAATAAGAATTATTACTCTTTTATAAATTTTGCAGAATAATTTTTACCTTCTTTATCCTGTAGGTTAATTATATAAGTACCTTTTGCAAGTTGCTGTACCGGGATTGATGTATTTTTTATATCCTGTTTTTTTACAAGCTTGCCTTCGAGGTTGTAAATAGTGGCCCTTACAGGCTCAAACGATGCACTTCCCTGTATGTTCAATACTTCTTTTGCCGGGTTAGGATACAATGTGAACATCTTGTTTACATTATCCTGCACACTAAGTGTAGAACCTTCTACAACCAGTATAGCACTGTCTATTGTAGGATAGTCTATCATGTCTATTGTGCCAGATGGCCATATAACTACCAGTTTAACAAGCTCTGTAACACTTCCTAAGCCAAAATGAGTATTTAAAGAACTCATGTATCTAAAGCCGTCGCCGCTTTTTACATCTCTTATTTGCTGAGACCAAGGGGCACCGTTGGCATAAATAACTACACGTGCACCAATACCGTTACGGTTGCTTTCTACACCCTGTAAATGCACTTTAAGATAATGATTGTCATTACCGTTATTAATGTGCAGGGTATTGCCGTTTTGTATATCCAGGAAACCATCGTTATTAAGATCGCCAATGGGACCGTTACTTGCCGAAACGGATATTGGACTAAATGTCATGTCGCCATTGTTGTGCATAATGATATTTCCACCGCCAAAAATATCCACATAACCGTCATTGTCAAAATCGTGTGCAGTATGCTCTATATTGGTAGTATAACTTTCAAATCCTGATCCTACTGTTACATTTGTAAAAGTGCCGTTGCCGTTGTTACGCATAAGTTTATGCGGACTGCTGCTGCCACCCACCAGTACATCCATATCGCCGTCATTATCAAAATCGCCCCATGCGCTCGACCAAGATTGATGCAAATCTGCAAATCCGGCTTGCTGTGCTACGTTTGTAAAGGTTCCGTCGCCATTGTTGCGATGCAACTCGTCTATAGCGGCATCACTTCCGCCACGGCATTTGGCAATAAAAAGGTCGCTGTCGCCATCATTGTCATAATCTATCCATATAGACCCGTAGTTTCCTCCGGATGCAAAATCGCCTAAACCTCCCTGATGAAAAGTAAACCCACCTGCACCGTCATTTAGGAAGTAGCAATTAGGCTGAACATCGTGGCATACAAAAGCATCCAGATTACCATCGTTATTAATATCGACAAAATTGGTGCGCTGCGAGAAAAGATACTGTGTAGATATAAATGCCGTTTCAAAAGCAGTTCCGGTAGCATTTGCAAGCATTACTGTAGCACCGCTGCCGCTGCCATATAACAGGTCGTTAAAACCGTTCTTGTCAAAATCGCCTGCTGCCATACTCCAGCTTGGCATATATACAGTTGAAGGCGCTGTAAGTGACGCTTGGGTAAAACCTGAACCGTTAGCACTTTGATATAACACATTCACACCATTGTTTACAGGTGCCACAATATCGTCAAGATAGTCTCCATTGAGGTCTACAATGCAATACTGTGTCCCGGTCATGGATATACTTTGTTGTGAGAAAGAGGTAGAGCTTGGTACTGACTCCGAAAGGGTGAAATGAAAAGAGTTACTGTCCCAGTTATTATCAAATGCTATATAATAGGTAACTCCGGCAGTTGCGGTAAAATTTGCCAAAGATGTTAGTTGCCCGTTGCCTGCATCGTCATTTCCTGCAACGCAGATCAATGTTTCGCAGTTGCCACTATATACATGCACGCGTGTGTCTCTGTTGGGATAACCGCTCACATTGGTGTTAACAGTGGCTGTGATTGTTGCTGTGGGGGTAAAAGAAAACCAAATACCTAAAGTAGTCGGATTGTTTATCTCTCCTGTACAAATTAATGATGGTACCTGGCTTCCGGCCGTAAACACTGCATTATAAGTGCCAGGTGTAATAGGTGTGGCGGTAGCGCATGTGCCCTGTGCGCCTGCAAAATGCCACCCAAGTAAAGCAAGTAAAGTAATTTTTAGTTTCATAGTTTTACTCTTTTATAAATTTGGTTGTAATGGATTTTTGATTTTTATCATGAAGCACAATAACATAGGTGCCTTTAGTTAAATGTCTTACAGATATTGCAGAATTGGAGATATCTTCTTGCGCTGCTAATTTCCCGTCAAGGCTATATATACTTGCTTTTATCGCACTAAAATTATTGCTGCTTTTTATGTTTAGGGTTTCTTTTGCCGGGTTAGGATATAATGTAAATTTGTCGGCATTTGCATCAAGCCTGCTTAGCGGAAAAGAACCCTCTACTACCATTAGCGATTGGTTTATGGTAGGGTTGGGGATATAATCTACTGTACCCGATGGCCATTTTACAACAACCATATCTAAGGCATCTGTTTGACCCAAACCGAAATGTGTATTTAACGAACTCATATATTTAAATCCTTCGCCGCTGCGCACATCTCTTATTTGTTTTGTCCAGCCATCTCCATTACCCAATATTTCTACCCTTGCACCTATGCCGTTGCGGTTGCTTGTAGTACCCTGCAGTAGTATCTTTATCCAATTGTTTCCGTTAGGATTTCCATAATATATAGCATTATAATTTAATATGTCAAGAAATCCATCATTGTTTAGATCGCCTACAGCTGCTGCATAGAAACTAACATTAACAGGACTAAAGGTCATATCTCCATTGTTATGCATTAGGCCGCTACCGCTGGATAGGTCTACAAAGCCGTCGTTATCAAAATCATGGCTTATATGTTCATTGCTTGTAGACGTCCCGAGACCCGATCCTGAAGATACATCAGTAAATACGGTATTTCCGTCATTACGCATTAATTTATTGTATCCGCCATATGCACCTATCATTACATCCATATCACCGTCGTTGTCAAAATCTGCCCATGCCGCAGACCATGATTGATGTAAGTCGGCAAAGCCTGCTTGCTGAGCCACATTGGTAAAAGTGCCGTCTCCGTTATTTCTCAACAGCTCGTCTAATGCTGCCTGATTAGATCCTCCCCGACATTTGGCTATAAATAAATCGACATCGCCGTCATTGTCATAATCTACCCAGATTGAGCCATAATTACCCCCCGTTGGATAATCTCCTAATCCTCCCTGATGAAAAGTAAATCCGCTATTGCCATCATTCAAAAAATAACAGTTAGGCTCGAAGTCATGACAAACAAACGCATCCAAATGGCCATCGTTGTTAATGTCGACAAAGTTTGTGCGTTGTGAAAAAATATATTGTGAAGATTCGAGTAAGGTATTAAAAGCAGTACCATTACTGTTTGCAAGTACTAAAGAGGCTCCTGCGCTATCTCCATACAACAAATCATTATAACCGTTATTATCATAATCTCCCACTGCAATGCTCCATGAGGGTCTGTACCGGATTGTGGGAGTACTTAAAGTTTGAGGTATGAAAGCTCCACCATCAGGATTCTGATAGAGAACATTTACCGAATTTACGATTGTAGGCGAAATTATATCGTCTAAATAATCGCCGTTAAGGTCTGCAATGGCACATTTGCTACCTTCAAGTTCAAAATATTGTGGAGTAAAAGGCTGCGGTACATAAGTGTTTTCCTGTAAATTAAATACAAAATTCTCGTTACTCCAGTTATCGTCAAAAACAATGAAATAGGTAGTGTTCTCCACAGCTGTAAAAGTTGCTAAAGCGGTAGTTCCGTTGCCGCTGTCATCATCTCCTGTTACACATACAAGATTATTACAAACGCCGCTGTATACATGTAGTCTGGTATCTGTATCAGGATATCCGGTTACTGATGACCGTATTGACGTTGTGTATGTAGAAGTAGGTGTGTAGCTATACCAAATACCTTTTGTAAGCATGTTATTTACACCATTTGTACAAATAATAACAGGTGGTGTGCTCCCGTTTACAAAAACCGCATTATGCAAACCAGCTTGTATGGCAACAGCATTTTCGCAATTTGTTTGTGCTTTTGTCCCAATGCAAACGGTTAATAATACTATGGCAATTTTAAGTTTCATAAAACTATCCTTTTATAAACTTAGACGTATATTGTTTTCCGTCTTTACCCTGAAGTATAATAAGATAGGTTCCTTTTGCAAGTTGCTGCACCGATACAGATGAGTCTTTTATATTCTCTGTTTTTACCAACTTTCCGTCAAGGCTGTATATGCTGGCTTTCTGTGCACTAAAATTATTTATGCTTTTAATGTTAAGTGTTTCTTTTGCCGGATTAGGATATAATGTAAACTTATCAGCATTTACATCAAGCCTGCTAAGCGGAAAAGATCCTTCTACAACAGCAAGTGCCTGGTTAATTGTTGGGTTTGTAATATAATCTATAGTACCCGATGGCCATTTTACAACAACCATATCAAGAGCATCGGTAAGGCCAAGGCCAAAATGGGTGTTTAATGAGCTCATATATTCAAAACCATCGCCACTGCGCACATCCCTTATCTGTTTTGTCCAACCATTGCCTTCGCCAATAATTTCTATCCTTGCGCCAATACCGTTGCGGTTGCTGGTAAGCCCTTGTAAAAGTATTTTTATCCAGTTGTTGCCGTTAGGGTTTGCCATATGGATAAAGTTGCCGTTTACAATATCTAAAAAGCCATCGTTATTTAAATCGCCAATAGGGCCGCTGCCTGCGCTAATGGGTATGGCCCTAAACGTCATATCGCCATTGTTGTGCATTATTTTATTGCCACCGCCCAATACATCTACAAAGCCATCGTTGTCAAAATCGTGTGCCACATGCTCATAGCTTAAAGATGCATCAACATCAAAGCCTGAGTTGGCACTTATATCTGTAAATGTACCATCGCCGTTATTGCGCATTAGTTTGTGTGGACTTGCGCTACCGCCTACAAGAACATCCATGTCGCCATCGTTATCAAAATCTGCCCATGCAGCCGACCATGACTGGTGAAAATCGGCAAAACCAGCTTCCTGTGCTACGTTTGTAAATGTTCCGTCGCCATTGTTGCGGTGCAGCTCGTCTATAGAGGCACTGTCTCCACCACCACGGCATTTGGCAATAAACATATCCATATCACCATCATTATCATAGTCGATCCATATAGAACCATAATTTCCGCCTGACGGATAATCGCCTATACCACCCTGATGATAAGTAAACCCTCCTGCACCATTATTTAAAAAATAACAGTTAGGGGCAGTGTCATGACATATAAAGGCATCAAGGTTACCGTCGTTATTGATATCTACAAAATTAGTGCGTTGCGAAAAGATGAATTGTGTTGACTGCAATACCGAAGAAAAGCCTGTACCGGTATTGTTTGCAAGCAGTAAAGAGGCTCCGCCATAGTCGCCATACAATAGGTCGTTATAGCCGTTTTTATCAAAATCGCCTGCAGCCATACTCCAGCTTGGGTCGAAGTTAAAAGGAGGGGTAGTAAGGGTGGCTGAGGTAAAACCCCCATTGTAATTTTGATACATTACATACACATTCTGGAAATTTTGCTGGGCACCCCCTGGGGCAACAATGTCGTCCAGATAATCGCCGTTAAGGTCTACCACACACATTTTATCGCCTAACAGACTAAAGTTTTGGGCTGTAAAGGGCGGAATTACAAGAGCATCCTCACTAAGCCTGAAAGCAAATGCATTGCTGTCCCAGTTATTGTCAAAAGCTATATGATAGTTTACTCCCCTGATTGCGGTAAAACTTACTATAGATGATTGGTTGGGGCCGCTGTCATCATCTCCGCCTACGCATACAAGGTTATCGCAGCTTCCTGAATATACATGAACACGGGTATCTCTGTTAGGGTATCCCTGAACGCTTGTACTGATAGTTGCAGTATAATTGGCAATAGGAGTATAGCTGTACCAAATTCCCATAGTAGGGTTGTTGCTAATTCCATTAACGCATATAGTGGAAGGCGGTGTGCTTCCCTGGGCAAATGTAGCATTGTGTAACCCGGGAATCAATGCGGGGGCATTACCGCAGTTTGTTTGTGCTGTAAGGCATAGCGGTGCCAAACAGAATAGGGCAAGTGTAAAGATCTTTTTCATGTTTTTTATTGTGTTGTATTAGGTTTTTTATTGGCAGGGTCCGTCCATGTTGGTAATCCATTCATTTATCATGGCAACAGCTTCGGTATGAACAATCGTGCGCCCCATAAGCGGCATCCTTTCAGATTCTAAAACACTGTTCATGCGATAATAAAGTGCAGAGCGCATAGGCACTCCTTTTGTAACGATATAAATTAGAGAAGGGTTTATGTTCTCTTCTGTACGCATGCAAATGCCAAGATTTTGAGGAGTGGTGGTTTCGCTAAAGGCAAAGCGCATAGAACGGTAGGAGCAGTGCGCACCTTCACTATGGCAATGTGCACAGTTAATGTCGAGATATGAACGAACCCTTAGTTCCAATGGTTTGGAGGTGTCAGTCCAGTCTATTACAGAGGTAATGTTTTGAGGTGCAGATTCAAGATATCCTTCGCTTATCCAGCGCGAAAGCTGGTTTTGAGTGCCATCGGCATACGTATAATTCTTGTTGAGGTTTTGAGGTTTTGGCCCTATAGGTATAGCCATAGCCGGATTGCCTGATTTATGACATGTAAAACATTCGTTTTCAGAAGGTATCCTGTAGTTGATGGATTTTGTTTCGCCATTTTCCAACCAGGATATAGGCACATCCCTGCCAGCCAAATCAAGAGTAGCTTCGGTTTGCTCGTCATTCCATATATAATCGGCAAAGATCCAGCCATTGGCATCGGACGTTTTAATCATCAATCGGGTTTCAAGAATGCGGGTAGTGTTGTTGGGCAACACATTGTCATAGTAAAAGTTTTTTATCAGTACTGTCCCTTTCGGAAATTTAAGTACTTTACCATCACCGTCATAAGTCGCTTTTGTTCCCTCCGGCATCCACACAAACCTCTTTTTGTGGGCATAATCGGTAAACAGCGTGCTGCTAAGGTCATAAGGTATAACTTTTAGTTCCGGTTCAAGGTTTTTCATGTCTCCTTTAAAGAATTTATACTGCGAAAGTGTAGGGTAGGGTACTGTAGAAAGATCTACATGTACAGGTGAGATTTCTTTGTAATCATCAGAGTTGTCAGAGCCGCAGGATGTCAATAAAATAAGGGTAAACAGAAAAAATGTAGTTTGTAATTTGTAAAGGTTTTTCATGTGGTAATCGTAGCAATTTTAAAGAATAATTAACAAATATAATATAAAACTGTTATCGATGTGAATTAAGTGTAAAAAAAAATAGCCCCGTGAGTTAAGGCTATTTATTTTGTAACTATTTTATTATAATTTAGTTAAGGGCAAGGTTCGTTCATACCGTTTATCCATTGGTCTATTAAAGCCACGCCCTCCCTATGGGCAATTGTACGGCCAATTAAAGGCATCATTTCGGCTGGGTCGCTGGTTCTCATTCTAAAGGCAAGTAGAGAGCCTAAGGCATCCTGTTTAGCAATTATATACTGCTCATCTCCGGTCACAAAATCCTGTGGAGGCACACATATTCCTAAATTGGTATCTATGTGTGTTTGGTTGAAGGCAAGATTCATAGGAGTATAACCGCAGGATCCTCCAGGTGTATGGCAGTGTGCACAATTAATGTCGAGATAAGAACGTGCCCTTAAATTTAAAGATTGCGATGTGTCTTCCCAATTTACAGTACTTTGTATAGAAGAAGGTGCCGTGTTAAGATAGCCAAATTCTATCCATTTTTGCAACTGGTTTTGTTCTCCGTTGCTGTAAACATAATTTTTGTTGAGGTTTTGAGGCTTAGTGCCAATAGGTTTTGGGGTATCGTTAAGTGTATGGCATGATGCACATTGCATTTCTGACGGTATTCTGTAGTTTATTGTGCGGTAAATATTCCCCTGATACCAGCCTATCTGTTTTGTGCTGGCGGCAGGTGTCAGTACAGCCTCGGTCATATCATTATTCCAAACATAATTGGCAAATACCCATCCATCTGCCTTTTGTATCATAATGCGGGTTTCTATAATAACTGTGGCGCGTTCAGTACCCGCATTATCATAATAAAAGTTTTTTATGAGTGCTGTGCCCACAGGAAAGTCCAGCACTTCGCCATCGGCAGTATAAGTAGCCCTGGTTCCTGAAGGCATGTAAACAAATCTCTTTTTCAGGGCATAATCTGTAAACAGGCTGCTGTTAAGATCATAAGGCAACACGCCATATACGGGTTGAAGGTTTTTAATATCGCCCTCAAAAAAATGATATTCAGAAAGGTTGCTGTAGGGAGCCTCTTCCAGATTAAGCGTTACAGGCGATTGCGGTATGATACTGTAATCAGACTCATCATCATTACCACATGAAATTAACGATAGAAATGTAAAAATGAGTAGTAAATAAGCTGTGTATTGTTTTATCATTAGTCTTTGTGTGTTTAAAGACAAATATATACAAAACACTACAACTCCAGCTTTACCCTGTAATGTTTTAATCCGTCTAATGCTTCGGGAGTGGTGTGGTCAAATGTTTCTTCATGGCGGTTGCGTTCGTTTTTAAGGCTTATACGCTTTACCGAATTATAAAACCTGCGTACTTCTTTAGGACTTGTAAGTAAGAGTTTCGGTACAGTTACATTTTTGCCGTTGCTGTCTTTTGCAACCATAGTAAAGTAAGAAGAGTTACAGTGTTTTTCTATGCCGGTGCGGATGTTTTCAGACGTTACACGTATGCCCACAACCATTGAGCTGTTGCCCACATAGTTAACCGATGCTTTCATGGTAACAAGCTCGCCAACCTCTATAGGGTTCAAAAAATCTACAGTGTCTACAGATGCTGTTACACAATAGCTTCCGCTATATTTTGCTGCACAGGCAAAAGCTATCTGGTCCATAAGCATAAGAATATATCCTCCATGGATTTTGCCGCTAAAATTGGTGTGAGACGGCAACATGAGTTCAGATATGGTTACTTTAGAGTCGTTTACACTTCTGTAGATTTCTTCCATAATACTTTTATTCTTTAAATAGTCCTTCGTCGTTGTTTTGCTCTAAAAGTGCATCTTCCTCTTGTTGAAGGGCACGGTTAACGATGCTTTCCGGTAGTGACTTTTTAGCTTTAGCCCCCATCTTTTTAAGTTTTTCGATAGAAACTATAATGTTACCACGGCCGTCGAACAATTTGCCCATAGCGTTTTGATATTCGCTTTGCGCATCTTTCATTTTATTGCCCACTTTGGTAAGGTCGCTAATAAGTCCTTCAAATTTATCATACAGTGCACCTGCCTGGCGTGCAATTTCATAAGCATTTTCCTGCTGTTTTTGGTTTGTCCACATACTGTCTATGGTGCGAAGGGTAGCCAGTAGGGTAGAAGGGGTAACAATAACAATATTACGTTCAAACGCTTTGCTGTAAAGCGATGCATCTTCACTAAGGGCAAGTGCAAATGCAGGTTCCATAGGAATAAAAAGCAGTACAAAATCCGGACTTTCTATTTTATAGAGGTCATGGTAGTTTTTATCACCCAACTGGTCTACGTGGCGCTTTATTGCATTTACATGCTCTTTTAAATGCACCATTTTAAGCGGGTCATCATCTGCATTAACATAGCGTTCATAAGCTACAAGTGATACCTTGCTGTCCACAATCATTTTCTTACCATCGGGCAGGTTTATTACAACATCGGGCAGCACACGGGCACCATCTTCGAGTACATGGCTTTGCTGAACGTAATATTCTCTCCCTTTTTCAAGACCTGATTTTTCGAGCACACGTTCAAGCACCAACTCACCCCAGTTGCCCTGCATTTTAGTATCGCCTTTAAGAGCACGGGTAAGGTTAAGGGTTTCCCTGCTCATATTTTCGTTCATTTCCCTAAGCCCCAGTATTTGTTGGCGCAGTGCAGCATGATAATCAATACTTTCTTTATGGGTGTCTTCTACCTTTTTTTCAAAAAGATATATTTTTTCCTGTAGCGGTGTAAGTATGTTCTTTAAGTTCTCACGGTTTTGTTCTGTAAACTTATTCGATTTTTCTTCAAGTATCTTATTCGCCAGATTTTCAAACTCTTTGGTGAATTTTTCGCGAAGTTCTTCGGTCTCAGCACGCTGTTCGCGCATACGCTCTAAAAGGTTGTCAAAATCAGCCTCTTTTTTTGTAAGCTGCACATTAAGGGCGTCTTTAGTTGTGCGCAAGTCGTTGCGTTCCTGTTGCAGCAGCACAATTTGTTTTTCTATGGTGCTGCGTTCTGTTATGGACTGCTGTTTTAACTGCTCTATGGTTTGCTGAAGGCTGTTTTGGCGTTCTTCAAGCACTTTTGAGTCGGCCGACGCCTTTGCGGAAAATATAGACTTGCCAACAAAAATGCCTATGGCAAGGGCAATTACAAAAGCAAGCAGTAAAATAAGGGTATCGGGCATTGTAAGGAAATTTGATAACCGTAAAAATAAATAAAAATTTTTAGGCTATACGTGCAACGGTCATTATCTATAGTGTTTCTATATAACCGAGAAATCGCTTACGGGAACTACTATTTTTTTACCTGATGCATCGGTTTCATCTATTATATAGAGTACCCTGAAATGAAAGAAACTGATACGGGTATTATATTTTAAAAAGAAATCATAATCTACGGTTTCACTCTGATGTTTTTCTAAAAAAGCCGTATCGGCAACAAATGCCGGACTGTTGTTTTTTGTAAGTAGATAAGCATGGTTTTTTCCTCCAAAAGCAATATCATACAGTTTATCGCCTCCCGCTATTGTTTGCTTCTGTTCAAAATTGCTTTTTTTAAAACGGATATAGACGGTGTCTTTGGCTTTTACTGCGTCATAAGCGTGAGTTGCAATTGTTTCGGAAAAATCAAGGTCTTTGAAAATTGAAACCAGTTTTTGGCGCATTCGATAACCAGATACCTCTGCTTCAATGAAACCGTCTGCCTGAAGTGAATTGAACGTAACCGACTTAATGCCCTGATACATTTCAATAAAATAATCAGGATAATTATTAAAATTTACTTCTGATTTTGTGCCATTTGAAAGGGTAACTTCTTTAAGGTTGAGCTGGGTTGCATCGAGAGTATTGATGTCTGAAATTAGTTTAAGGAACCGGGCTTTTTCGTTCTCTGTTACGTTGAGTTTTCGTATGAGATTTTTGCCGTCAATATTGTACAGCCCATATCGATGCATAGCTCCGTCAGATGACAGCACCAAATAGCTAACGGCAAATTCGCTGTTGTAAGATCTCACAATTAATGCATTGTTATCGGTAAGTTTTAATAGCCCAATGTAAGGATTGGCGGTTATTGAATTTTGCGTAAAGTTTATTTTTGGAAGGATGGTTTGCTGGGCTACGCAAAGGTTTGTTATCAGCAAAAAATGAAAAACTATTTTAGACATGTATTATGACTGTTGTATTTACAAAAATAGTGAGATTACCATTGTTTTTATATATTTGATACTTAACATTGTTGCTATATGATGGCTAATTACACTACATTTAAAAAATATACTGATGTTGCAGAGGCTAAAAACCTACAAAAGTATTTATTAGAGAATGGCATAGAATGTTTATTTATAGATAATTCGCCCAGATTGGGAAGTAGTTTTTCAGGAGAATTACTCAAAGAATATGAGATACAGCTTAAAAAGCAGGATTTTGAAAAGGCTGAAATCCTTTTAGAGCAACAGGCAGAAAATATGATTAAAGACCTTCCTGAAGATTATTATATGCTGACATTTACAAATGATGAGTTGTATGATGTTGTATTGAAACATGACGAGTGGAGTGAGTTTGATTATGTACTGGCGCGTAAACTTTTAGCCGAACGGGGTAAAGCCATAGATGACAGCCTTATTAAAAGTTTACGTAAACAACGTATTTCTGACCTTGCCCAACCTGAAAAAGATCAAAAGGCTTGGGTTGTTTTTGGATATATTTCAGCACTATTAGGTGGATTTTTAGGGATTATAACGGGATATGTACTTTTAACCGTAAAGAAAACTTTACCTAATGGAGAACGTGTTTACACTTATGCTGCGGCTGACAGGGCACACGGCAGGATTATCCTGATCTTAGGCATTGCTGTACTCGCTATAAGCATCGTTTTAAGAATTGTTGAATAGCAGATTTCCTAAAATTTCAATTCGCAATACTTTTTGGCCTCTCTTTTGCGTTAATGGGTTATAAGTCAATACATTTTATCCTGTCAATGAAATGAGAAGCATTAAACTCTGCACTGTTATTGCAGCTTTGTGCTGCATGCTGCCTGCTGTGGCACAAAAACAATTTGGTTCGGCAAAATATACGCACATGTGCAGTTATTTTGGTGAGGATATTTCGGGTGATATCGTGGCCTTTGAGGCTGATGGTGCTGCTCAAAAGGTGGTTAAAAAGATCATGTCGGTTATAGGGCTTAAAGCCAATTTTGAGTTGCGTGCTGCAAATGTGCCCAATGCGGCTGCCGTAATGTTGCAGGGCAAGCGTTTTATATTGTATAACCCGGATTACATGAATAAAATAAACGGCGCTACCGGAAGCAACTGGGCTGCTATTAGCATTTTTGCCCACGAAATTGGTCACCACCTTAACGGGCATACGCTTGATAATGTGGGTAGTCGCCCCCAAACCGAACTGGATGCCGATGAGTTTAGCGGTTTTGTACTGCAAAAAATGGGTGCCCCGTTAAAAGATGCCCAAGCGGTTATGGCATTAATATCGTCTATTAAAGGGTCACATACACATCCTCCCAAAAAGGACAGGCTGGCGTTTATTGCAACCGGATGGAACAATGCGGCACCTGCAAAAGGAGTAGCTGCAACAGTAACTGAGAGCACTGCAGTAAAAGCACCTCCAACGCAAGTTGTTGCCGAGTCTAAAGCTGCGATTGCTTATACTGCTCCAAAACAAAAAACGGTAAGCCCGGCTACTGTTAGTCCTGAGCAAAAAGCAACGGCAAGACCAATTACAGCATCGACAACTTCACGCACAAAAAAAATACAACAAAGTATACAATCAGGCAATGTGGTTAGCGAGGCGCATTTTAATGCCGATCCCAATAATAAATATTATCTTACCAATAAGGGTAATCTTATCCAGGTAGAGAACGATAAAGTATATTTGGTGGCAAGCCTTTATAAATCGGATAAAAGGGGATACAACATGATGCTTTCTGATCATGATTCTTATAAAGTATATGTAGCAAACGGAGGGTATCTTGTAAATAGCAATGGTGTAAGAGTTGGCTATTTCAGGAACAGGTAAGCTTAAAATAAAATAAGATTTAGCCTTAAAAAGAAAATCCCCATGCAAAAATTGCATGGGGATCTTTATTTTGGTTCGGTTTAGAAAAGAATTAGAATACTATCCTTTTGCTTACTTTACCTTTTTCAGTATTTATCTGTACGATAATTACCTGTTGTTGTATCTGCATACCGTTTATAACAGCCTGTATTGAATTGATACCGTTTTCTGTGTGCAGTTTTCTGCCGCGTGTATCAAAAAGAGTAACACCGGTTATTAGTGTATTATTAGCAGAAGTAATGTTTATGTTATTACCTTCTTTATACACTATAATGCTGTTAGCAATAGTTTCAGGAGCATCTATATCAAGTATTGCAGTGTTTACCCATTGGCTGTAGTCTCCTTCGCCACATACGCTACGTACGTATAGGTAGTTAGAAACTGCAGGGTTATAAGTAACGCCACCAACATATGATATTGTGCTGTAATCGTAGTTACTTCCTTCTGCCGGTGGAGTAGCCGACGGACCAAATACATACTGATATCCGGCAGGTGGGTTACCTAATACAGGAACACCCCAGCTTAGATCTACTGTTGTAGCATCAATAGTTGTAATCTCAAGACCATAAGGCTCAAAACATGTTGGAGTTGGACCTACAATCAGAGTATAATCTTCAGCCTCACCAAATGTAAAGTTACCACAAACAGGAGTTGGAGTACCAAGGTTTGCATTTCTTATCCTCATCCTGTAGCTACCCTGAGCTGCATTAGCAGGAACAGTTACGTTACCAATTGCTGCAGGAGATACAAGGAAGTTAGAAACAATTTCAGTTTCTCCCGGATCGTCAAAATCAAAGTCATTATTCCAGTCTACCCATACAGAATAAGTAGCTGTACCCGTTGGGTGCGTTGCTACGATACCAAATGATCCTGCTGCATACGTAGTAACAGAATATTGAGCAGAATAATCTGTATATCCGCTAAAACCAGTACCTGTGTTAGAGAAATCTACCAAGGCAGTAGTTGTAGACACACCGCTAATGTAGTTAGCTGTACTGCCGTTGTTTGTAGGGATACAGTAGCCGCCAAAGAAGCTTGTGCTTACCCAAAGGCTGTTGCCGTCTACATCGCCACAGTTAGACCTTACATGTAGGTAGTTAGTAGCGTTTGGAGTTACAGCTACACCTGTTACGGCAAGGTCGGCAGTAAATGTATAGCCGCTTGCAGGCGGAGCCTGAGATGTTGTTACGGCATACTCATAGCCTGCAGGAGATCCTGTGTTAGGAGCTGTCCAGCTAATGTTAGCAGTAGAAGGAGAAGTTAAAGATACAACTGGCTCGCGAGGAACGTCGCAAGTTACAGGACCAACTAATTCCCAGGCAAGTGTAAACGTACCTGCATTAGTGTTGTTTAGGTAACCGTCCTGTATCCAGTAAACATTTTGTGTGCTTCCTGTTAAGTTCTCCCATGTAATGTTTTGGATATCCGGATCGTCAAAACAAGCTATTTGTGTTGTCGATGCACAAGATGTACCATACGATACATAGTTTTCTGAATCATAACCGTTCTCAGTCTGGCCTATTGTTAAAGTATAACCGTTTGGAACTTCAATATAGTAATAAAGGTCTGGAGCTGTGTTACCGTTAGCACATGTATAAGTGCTGTCGTGGTTGGCACCAACAGTTGTATAAGAATACGGGTTGCTTTGAGCACCAAGGTTTATAGCGCTTGCACATATATCTCCCATTAAGAACCTGAAGCCTGGAGAAACGATCCATTCGCTGTAATCGCCATTGCCACAGTTTGTTCTTACATAAAGATAATATAATGTATTATCTATTATACCTGTATAGCCTGTTACAGAAGTTCCTGTTGTTGGAGTTCCTGATGCCGGTGGTGTACCTGAAGATGTAGATACATAATATTCATAACCTTCCGGTGTACCTGAAAGAGGTGCAGACCAGCTAAGGTTAGCCGTATTGCTTGCTACACCCTCGCCCCTTGGAGTTTGAGGAGTAAAACATGAAGGTGGGTCTGTAACATTTAAAGTATAATCTTCAAAGCTACCCCATGTTGCTGTCCAGCACGGTGTAGCCGGGCCAAAATCAACACCACCAACCCTTAAACGGTGTGGTCCTAAAGCAGCAGTTAAAGGAACAGTAAATGTACCTGTAAGTGTGTTGTTTGTTGCTCCGCCGGTTGTGCCAACAAATACTTCTTCACCCTCATCAGTAAAGTCAAGGTCATTATTCCAGTCAACCCAAACTTTAGAGTCGTAAGTAGCGGCTCCTGTAGTAAAAGTAACACTGAAAGTTTGTATAGTACCCTGGCCAGCGTTAGCAACCTGAGCAGTATAATCGCCATAGTTGTTAGTTTCAGTACCAGTAGTGTTGTTGATAGTGCCTAAAGAGAAGTTTGTAATACCTGTGCCGTCTACACTTGTAGGGGCAGGTACACAGTGACCTGCATAGAATGAAGTTCTTACCCACTCGCTGTATCCGTCATTACCACAATTAGTACGAACATATACATAGTTTGTTGCAAATGCCGTTGCTGTAGCACCTGTTACAGAAAGTTCTGTAGTAGCAGTACCACTTGCAGGAGGTGTATTAGATGTTGTTACAGCATATTCGTATCCTGTAGGAGTTCCTGTTACAGGTGCACCCCAGGCAAGGTTTACAGTAGTAGTAGATGTTAAGTTTGCTGTAAGTACAGTAGGAATGTTACATGCAGGAGGAGCTGTAAGTGTCCACGCAAGTGTAAAAGTACCTGCCTGTGTAATCACATTGTATCCGTCCTGTATCCAGTATACATTTTGTGTGCTGCCTGTTGTGTTCTCCCATGTAATGTTTTGTACATCCGGGTCATCAAAACATGCAATTTGTGTTGTACCCGGACAGGTAGTGCCATAAGCTACATAGTTTTCAGAGTCATAGTTGTTAGAAGTCTGACCTATTACTAATGTATATCCTACAGGTACTTCTATATAATAGAATATATCTGGAGATGTATTACCTCCGGCACATGTATAAGTGCTGTCATTATTAAATCCTACAGTACTTGCTGTTATAGGGCTTGTAAGTGTAGCAAGGTTTATAGCACTTTCGCAAGTATCGCCCACAAGGCTTTGGAAAGCGGTAGAAGTTACCCATTCGCTGTAACCATCATTACCACAGTTTGTACGAACGTGCAGGTAATAGGTTGTAGAAGCAGCAATACCAGGATAATCTGTAACAGATGTTTCTGTAATTGCAGTACCTGTTGCAGGAGGTGTAGCCGATGTCGTAACAGCATATTCATATCCTGTTGGAGTTCCGCCTGCTGTTGGAGCTACCCAGCTAAGATCGGCAGTACCGTTAAGGTCTGCTACTGCTGTAACCTGTGTAGGCACAACACATGTAGGTGGAGGTGTAAGTGTCCATGCAAGTGTAAATGTTCCTACCTGTGCATTGTTATTATAACCATCCTGAATCCAGTACACATTTTGAGTTTCTCCTGTAGTGTTAACCCATGTAACGGTTGTTGTATCAGGGTCGTCAAAACATGCAATTTGCGTAGTGCCCGGGCAGGTAGTACCATAAGCCACATAGTTTTCTGAATCGTAGCCATTTTCTGTTTGTCCTATTACTAAAGTATATCCGTTTGGTACTTCTATGTAATAAAATATATCAGGAGATGTATTTCCGCCGGCACATGTATAAGTGCTGTCGTTGTTAAATCCTACAGTGCTTGCAGTTATAGGGCTTGTAAGAGTACCAAGGTTTATTGCGCTTTGGCAGTTATCACCCACAAGGCTCTGGAAAGGAGCAGAAGTTACCCACTCACTGTATCCGTCTGTTGCGCCACAGTTTGTGCGAACATGAAGGTAGTATATTGTAGTTGGCGCAATACCGGTATAATCTGTAATACTGGTTGCAGTAGTTGCAGTACCGCTTGCAGGAGGTGTTGCAGATGTTGTAACAGCATATTCGTACCCTACAGGTGTTCCACCTGCAGTTGGTGCAACCCAGCTTAGATTAGCAGTATTGTCAACATCGGGAACTACTGTAACGTTCATCGGAACAACACATGTTGGAGGTGCTGTTAGCGTCCATGCAAGGGTAAATGTTCCTACCTGTACGTTGTTATTGTAACCATCCTGTATCCAGTAAACATTTTGTGTAGTTCCTGTAGTATTTACCCATGTGATGTTTTGTACATCGGGATCATCAAAACAGGCAATTTGTGTTGTACCTGGGCAGGTTGTGCCATAAGCCACATAGTTTTCAGAATCATAACCATTTTCTGTTTGACCAATAACTAAAGTATATCCGTTAGGTACTTCTATGTAGAAGAACAAATCAGGAGATGTGTTACCCCCAGCACATGTATAGTTGCTGTCGTTTAACGCACCTACGGTTGTACCACTGTAAGGACTTGTAAGAGTAGCAAGATCTATTGCGTTGATACATGAATCTCCGGGAAGATTCTGGAAAGGAGTTGAAGTTACCCATTCACTAAATCCATCTGTGCCACAAGCTGTGCGCACATGCAGGTAATAAAGTGTAGAAGGTTGGATGTCTGTATATCCTGTTACACTTGTAGCAGTAACACCTGTGCCGCTTGCAGGTGGTGTAGCCGATGATGTAACTGCATATTCATATCCTGTTGGAGTTCCGCCTGCATTAGGGGCTACCCAGCTAAAATTCGCTGTACCATCTGTATTTAACACTACACTTAAAGTATTAGGGACAACACATGCTGGTGGAGCGGTTAACGTCCACTGTAATGTAAATGTACCGTTACTTGTGTTGTAACCGTCCTGAACCCAGTACACGGTTTGAGTTGTTCCGGTAGTGTTTGTCCATTCAACCTGAGATGTTGTACCATCTGTTGGTGTGTCCGGATCATCCGTACAACGAATTTGTGTTTGTGTACCACAAGATCCGTAAAATACAGAGTGAACAGAGTCGTAGTTGTTTACTGTCTGGCCAATATTTAGCCTGTAACCGTTAGGAACAACAATTGAATAAAACAGGTCGGGTGCTGTGTTCGTACCATTACATGTTGGTAAAAAATCATTAGTAGCACCCACAGTTGTGCCACTAAAAGGGCTTGTTAGGGTAGCAAGATCAATTGCAGTAGCGCAAGTATCTCCGGGTACCTGAGCAAAGGCAGGTGCCCAATTTAACATTAAAAGCAATGCTCCTAAAAGCATCACTGTTTTTTTAACATTAGGGAACCGGTCATGACCCGGTGGCCACTGTTGGTCGTGGTGTCCCCGTGATAAAAAGTTGTAGTTTTTTTTCATTTTTTACAAATAATTTTGATGTGCTCTAAAAATACAAATTATCAGTAAAAGCATTATGAGGGATATGGTTAATTAAATAAAAATCAGTTTATGTGATGGTTTTGTGATTTTTTGATAACGGTGTTGTGGTTTTACCTTTTTTACTTATGAAATATTTAAGAAATATTTAATGTTACCTTTAGGTGAAATTGACTTTTTTATAACAAACAGCTGTATTAAACCATGATTTATTGCTGTTTTGTTTCTTTTAGATGTTTAAACCGATGTTTTTGTTGTTTTATTAGAGTGTTTTGTTTGTTAAATGTAAAGTTAAATTCAAGAAGATGTAAACGTTTTTTTTGATTACCATCTTACCAAAAAAAATATTTATACCGACTTGTATCTATCAAAATACCTGTTGCTTTTTGTAAAACTTAATTTGTGGCTTTTTTCTTCTAAAAATTTCTTAATCAAAAGTTATATAGTATTAAAGTTGTGGGAGGTAAGATATATATTTAAGAAATTTGAGCCAGTTTAAAAATCAATAGTCTTAAATATTAATAAGAATGTCTATGAAAATACTTTACTTTTTTGGAGTCGTGATAGTTCTGTTATTTTTAGGCTATCTTATTTTTAATAACTTTTCTTTTGATAACATAAGTTTCAGCAACTTTTTAATAAGCAGCATATTTGTGTTCCTTATGTGCTGTGTTGTTATTGGAGGCATATTGGCTTTTATATCTTATGGCAGGAAGCATTCCCAAAAAGACATGATGACGATAAGGCAATATTATAATTACAAAAATGCGCGTTAAATCCGTTACAGCATTTATCATAAACAAAAACATCCTGCAATTGCAGGATGTTTTTGTTTATGATATGAGAATTAGTTTTTGTATTAAAAATCGATCTCTCTTTTTACCCAGGCTGTTGTATTGCCGTTACCACATACAGGCCTAACATAAAAATCGTAGTCATTATAAATGCTAAGGTTGTAAGCAGCCTGATTATTATAAGATAAATGTATAGTGCCATTGCTAATACTATTGCCACGAACAACGCATACATGCTCAAACCTACTTTCTCCGTTGCCGCTCCATATAAGTTGTGTATTACGGGTTGTAGCACCATTAGACGTAGAAGTATATGTAATATTTGTGGGAGGTTGGCATGCATTGTAGCTACTTTCGGCATAATAAGTATACGGACCTGCATAATTGCCATATCCTACATTGTTTACACAATATGCCCTCACATAAAAATCATAATTGTTTCCTGCAAGCAACGAAAATGTTGTGCACATAGGGTTGTTAACAGTAATTTTAGTTCCGGTTCCTACCGTAAAACCCTGTATGCCATATTCTACCTGATAGGTTGAGGCTGCAATATTGTTTAAAGGAGAATCGTATCGCCATGTAAACTGCCCGTAAGATACGTTAAGATCTCTTGGTGTTTCACAATAATCTGCAATTGTAAAAGGCTTAGGGCCAAACCATGGGCCTTTAACGTTGCCGTCGCAAACTGAACGTGCGTACAACAATACCTGACCGGATGTATTGATGTCTCCTAAAATTTTAAAAGATTTGCTTGCTGATTCAAGAGTTATAAGATTACCATAATCCGGATTAGTATTGCCTGATACAACAGGTACTATACTTATTTCAGTATATATGCCTCCGGTTGTGGTAACGCTGAAATCAATATCTCCTGCACGTTGTACAACATTTATAGCTGTTACTGCACTGCATGTTGGTACACTTTCGCTATCGCCGCCACTGCATGCTGCTAACAGACCGATTGAAATAATAGTAAGTAAAAATTTTTTCATGGTGATCTTTTAATAAGGCTGCAATAATAATGAAAATTTTGTTAAAACAGATTCCGTATTTATACGTCTATTTTACAACTTCTTTATGCAGCAACTTTTAATCAAAACACTCCATCATGAGCAAATCACCGGTAGTATATTCAATAGATACAATGCCATCTGTAAGTGCTTCATTGCTGCTTCCTGTGCGATGGCCTATAGTTAGCGTATCGTTATTTAGTTGATATTTAAGGTTAGTCGACGTAATGCCCTCCACTATACCAACCGGTATTAAAGATATTGGTGTCCCTGCAGGATACCACTTTTCATATTTTTGGGGTAATACAAAAACTTTGGAGTTGTCATCAAGTATTACAATTTTTAGCTTATCCTTAAAACGGACAATATTTGTAATGTTTGTAATAGTGTGGTCGGCGCGGCGTCCGGTGGCCCATATTACATTTACAGCTGTGAAGTTTCGGCTAACAAGATAGTCGCATGCTTTTTCAAGATCTGTTTTATCCTGATCCGGAGTATATACAATTTCCAGTGGATATTGCTGTTCCCTGTAATATTCGGGATTAAAACCACGGTCAAAGTCGCCCAATAGCACATCTACTTTAATACCCAGTTCCATAACACGGCTCATGGCACTGTCTAAAACAATTACAAGAGGAGACCATTCCAGCAATTGCCCCAAAAGTTCCCGGCTGCATGCTGCCCCGTTTGCAATTATTAATGCAGGCTCCTGATCGTCTCTAACTATATGGTGTGATGACATGTATTGTTATTGTTGCGCAAATATAATTTAAAATAAAAGATCAGGACACTTTATAACGGGAATGAAAAAATCCGTTACAGTACTGTTAAGCACCATAACGGACTTTATTTAAACCTAATGATTTTTTTACTGAACCGTTACCTGCAATGCAGACACCTCGCAAAGCCTAAAGTAGCCCAAGGCATAATTTGCAGTGTTGTCCTGGTTTACAAGATTGCCCCTTGCTGCAACCGGAACTGCCGAGAATGGTCCGCCGCCACCGCCCGCTGCTTCAAGTAACACATTCATATATTCATAATAACGTTGCGATATGCCGTGCAGCCTGATGCTAACCACATGTCCGGGTGCAAGGTCTTCGTCAGAGAACCAGTCAAACATTTCATTCCCCTGAAAAAACTCATCATCGGCAAGTTCATATTCAGGAAACGGAATTACCGGAGCTTCAAAACGGGTAAGGTAATAATTGTCTTGCCCGGGAAAATCATTATAGAAAAAACGAATTTCTATATTCTCTCCTAAAATACCACCTTCATTATTTTGTATGGTTCTTGTAATATCGGGTGCGGCATACATTTTTTCGGTAGCGGTATAAGTTTGTCCTTCGCTAACTACAGTAAGCACATACGTTTCGTTCACAACAGGCCTAAAGTTTGTGCAGTTGTACCTCCCGGTTCCGGCCTCTTCAGTAAAATTAAAAACCTCGCCTGTGCTGTTGGTAACAAAAACCGTAGCACCCTCAACAATCGGTATAACAGTGTCATAATACCCTCTCGTTTTTGTAAGCTTAATGGTTTGATCGCTGCCGCTTGTGCCTTTAACCCAGTCTATAGAGGCTTCAACAACCAGTCGGGGAGGGGCCGTGTCAAGGTCTACGTTAACCACCTCTTCACACGATGCAAAAAGCATTAGTATGAAAAGTAAAGATATATATTGTATGTTTTTCATGATGATTGCCATTTAAAATTTAAAGTTATACGTAACACTTGGTATCATACCAAAAATAGACAGGCGCACGGCCTCGTTATTACCTGTATCTTCGTTTTGACGGAATGATATAGATGCCGCATTTTGCCTGTTATACAGGTTGTAAATGCTAAATACCCATTCGCCTTGCCAGCCTTTTTTCTTTTCCGGCTTAGGGTTGTAGGTGGCCGAAATATCAAGGTGATGATATGCTGGAAGCCTGTCTTCGTTGCGCGGACCATAACTTGGAATGTTGATATCGCCATATTGGTATTGACCGTTAGGGTAGGTTACAGGCTGACCGGATTGCAACGCAAACATGCCCGAAAAAGACCATTTATCAGTATAGGCATACGATCCTGTTACCGACAGGTTGTGCAGTTTGTCATAGCCTGTATGATACCACTTGCCATTGTTTATGCCGCTTTCGTTAGGGGTGCGTCCCGGTGTTTGCTGTTCAGCCCGAGATAGGGTATAGGCCACCCAGCCTGTAAGCTTGCCTGTGTTTTTTCTAACCAAAATCTCAAGGCCATAAGCCCTTGCTTTGCCTGGCAAAACAACCTGCTCTATGGCTTCGTTGGCAATAAGGTCGGCACCATCTATATAGTCTACGCGGTTTTTAAGGGTTTTATAAAACACTTCGGTTTCGAGTGCATAGGCATCATTTTTAAAGTTCCTGAAATACCCCATGGCCACCTGGTCTAAAATTTGGGGTTTTATAAAATTATCGCTTGGTGCCCACACATCAAGTGGTGTAGCCGAGGCCGTATTAGATATAAGGTGCAGGTATTGTGCCATGCGGTTATAGCTAAGCTTAACAGATTGCTCTTCTGCCAGTTGGTAGGATATGGCTGCGCGCGGTTCAAAATTTCCAAAATGGGCAATAGTCTCGTTGCGTCCATAACTGCGGGTGCCTATAGGAGTAGCTTTTTCGTAAATTTTAAGCTCGTCATTAAATACCACTGCCTGATTGTTTTCATAAATATTTAATGTTTGCGAGCCCAAACGGTTAAACATGCTGTAACGCAGGCCATAGGTTACCTGAAGCTTATCGGTAATTTCGTTCGTAGCATCAAGATAAAATGCTGTTTCAAACGCATATTTGCGGTCAAGCTGGTCGGCATTTACACCCGAATCTGCCGTGCTTGGAGTAATCGTACCCGGATTAAAGTTGTAGTATATACCACTCGCACCATAGGTAAGCTTAAACCTGTCGTTTAACTTATGTTTAAAATCATATTTAAACGTAAAACTCTCAATGCCGGAGTCCCAGTCAAAACCTACAAAATCAAGCTGCATGCCATATAAATAATCACTATACATAACAGCCATATTTGAGCTAAGTGCGTCGCTAAAGCTGTGGTTCCAGCCAAAGTTTAAAACCGTATTGCCATACACATTGCTAAAGCTTTCGTTTATTTTTAGTATATCGCGGCCTAAATATCCGGACAGGTATATTTTGTTCTTTTCGTTAAAGTTATATTTAAGCCTCATGTTCAGGTCATAAAAATAGGCAGTATTATCGTTGTCTGCCAGTTTAAGGAAAAGGTGCGCATAAGACGTACGCCCGCCAACAAGAAAAGATCCTTTACCTTTATTGATGGGGCCTTCGGCAACAAGGCGGCTCGATATAAGCCCAATACCACCAATGGCATGATAGTCTTCGGTGCTGCCATCGCGCTGGTTAATATCAAGTACAGATGATACCCTGCCGCCATAGCGTGCCGGAATACCTCCTTTATAGAGGTTAAGGTCTTTTATAGCATCGGCATTAAAAACAGAGAAAAAGCCAAAAAGGTGCGACGAATTAAACAGTGTGGCATCGTCCATAAGTATAAGGTTTTGATCGGCTGCACCACCACGCACATTAAATCCTGATGCGCCTTCGCCGCCGTTGGTAACCCCGGGCAGTGCCATTAACGACCGGATAACATCTACCTCTCCCATAACAACAGGGATCTTTTTAATATCCTGTGCTGTAAGCTTATTTACACTCATTTCGGGACTTTTAATATTTGCCCGTTTAGCGTTTTGAGATATTACAACTTCGTTTAGCTCTTCGGTACTGCTGGTAAGGCTAAAGTTCTTTTTAGTGTTTTTGTTAAGTACAACTGTTTGCTCGATGGTTCCAAAACTAACGTAGCTAACCTGTAGTGTATAGGTTCCTGCCGGAAGCGTAATAGTGTAAAAGCCCGATGCATTGGTAGAAACTGCAGTTTTGGTTTCTTTAATATATACACTTGCTCCAATTAGGGTTTCTTTGTTGGCACCGTCGGCAATGGTGCCGCTAAGGGTAAATTTTTCCTGCGAAAAACCTGAAATGGCCGAGAAAAGCGCCATTAAAAAATACAGATAAAAAGTCCTGTTCATGTTTTATTGATTGATGATTTTGGGTAAAATTATAATGTATAAACTGTATTAGTCTTACAAAATTATAATGTGTTACATTTATTATACTAACGCCGTTTGTATAAAAAGCCGAATATAAAATTGGCTGCATCCTAAATGCTTTAATTTTGTTTTTATGAAAAATTACCTTCGGTACGAAAATATATGGTTCAGGAACCTGTTTATAGTAGGGTTTATTTATGGCGCCATACTTTTGGTGAATTATTTTGAAGGTCCTGATGACGAGAGGATATTAAGGCTTACGTATTCCATGTTCTCATTCTATGCTGCTATAATTGTTAGTAACCTGCTTTTTATAAAAGGTATGCTGCAAACAAACCATTACAAACGTTTTGTTATTTTCTTCAGTTTATATTGGTTGCTCATGATTGTAATAGCTTATCATTTTGACTTTTCCAGAAATCCGGAAATTACTCCTTTTACAAGAGGGCTGAAACAATTTTTGTCTGCATTTGTTGGATCGGGTTTTTATTTTATCCATTTATGGATAACGCAAAATGTTATTTCCACCAACCGCCAGTTGGCAATGACCCAAACAGAGCTGGATTTTTTGAAGCAGCAGTTAAATCCGCATTTTTTGCTAAACGCAATGAACAATTTATATGGCGAATCGCTTAGCCATCCTGAAGATATGCCTGAAAGGATATTGCAACTATCTGAGCTTTTACGCTACCAGATAGAAGCTGCTAAAACCACAACGGTATCTTTAAAAAGCGAAATGGATTTTGTGAAAAAATATTTGGATTATAGTATTTACAAAAATGCCAAATTAGTGGTTACAAACAATAGCAATATTCCGTTAAACACAAAGCTTAGCGTTCCGCCGTTGCTTTTTATGCCATTGGTTGAGAACGCAGTAAAGTTTTCTATGGAAACTCCTCAGCCTTTTATAGCAATAGATTGGGAAATGGACGACGATTGCCTTGTGTTTGCTATACAGAACAGTTGCCTGCCACAAGGATCTAAAAGTTTTGGTACAGGGCTTGGACTGGCAAACCTTAAACGGAGGCTTGATTTACTGTCTTTAGATTATGACTGCACTTATACAAAAACAGGCAGTATTTATAATTATAAACTTAAGCTATGCAAACTACATACCGCTGCCTGATAGTAGATGATGAACAGCCGGCTCATAACGTAATAAGATCGCACATACAAAAACACGAAAGACTTGAGTATGCTGCCAGTGCACACAATGGTGTCGAGGCCTTAAAACTTATGGCAGAGCAGGAATTTGATATGCTTTTTCTGGATATAAACATGCCATTGCTAAATGGTGTAGAGCTCATGGAGCAACTCTCTTTGCGGCCTGTTACTATTGTTACTACTGCCTATACTGATTTCGCTTTAGAATCATACACCCACGATGCGGTAGATTATTTAATAAAGCCAATATCGCTAATGGCATTTAATAAAGCTGTGCAAAAAGCTATTATTTTTTGTGATGCCAAACGTAGCGCACCGATGGACGTAAATACACACCTTAAAATAAATAAGACCGACCCTGAAATTGCCCTTACTGATGTGCTCTATATTGAAAGTCTTGGCAATTATGTAAAAATACATTTAACATCAGATACAAGGGCTGTTGTGGTGTATGCATCACTTTTGGCAATACACGATCAGGTAAATGCAGCAGGATTTATACGGGTTCATAAATCCTATATTGCAAATACGGCTCACGTGCAAAGTTTTACAGTTGGCGAGATTGTTTTAAAAAATGGAGTAACCCTTCCGGTGGGGCGCAAATATCAGATATTGCTCAATCAATTGCCCAAAAACTAATCTTGGGTATCAGTATATATATTGTAAATAGCCTGTATTATTACTACCGAGTACTGGCTTGAAACCTTTTTTATAAATACAGGGAAATCGATATGCGAAGTATCGTTCGCACTGTCTGATATTGTTCTTATAACTGTAAACGGAATATCATATTCATAACACACCTGTGCTACTGCGGCGCCTTCCATCTCTACACACAAAACATCTGGCAATGCTGCAAGTAAATTGTCCTTTTGATCGTTATTGGCAAAAAAGCGGTCGCCGCTGGCTATCTCTCCAGTATAAAATTTTGGAGCAATAATATTAAAACTGTTCAAAACCTCTCTACCTACTGCGTTACTAATAGTATCGTTTTGAAGTAGGCGCTCAATAGCCTTTTGGGCGATAGTAAGTTGGTCAGGGTTTGTTTCAATATATGTTTTGCTTAACAGCGGAATTTCAAACTGCTTCATTAGCGGGCGGGCATCCATATCATGTTGTATTAGCTTTTGCCCTATAACAATATCGCCAATATTTAGCTGATGATTTATAGCGCCAGCAACACCTGTAAAAATAAGTTCGGTAATATTAAAATGATGTATTAAAGCCGATACCGTAGCTGTAGCGGAAACTTTACCCCAGCGCGAAAATACAACTACTGTATCTATGCTGTTAATGGTTCCGGTAGTGTAAGTGCGGCTGCCAATGGTAGTGCTTACAGGATTGTCTAAAAGTTCAATAACACCTGATATTTCCTGCGGCATGGCACCCATTATGCCTATGATTGGTTTAGTCATAATCGAAAAATATGAAAAACAAAAAATCCCCATTAAAGAGGATTTTTGTATTTGAATACTATTTTAGTTTATTTTTCCTGTTCTACCAGCACCTTTTTAGGGTCGTAACCAAACAGGTAGTTTTGTTTAATAACTTCTGCAATACCCGGCGGCAGCATTTTTTCCCAGCCCGGTTTGCCTTTGCTTATCATTTTTAGCACCTCGCGAGAGAAGATATCAAGGTAGTCAGGGTTAACGTCTGGTATGTTTACAACCTTGCCGTTAAATTTAAAGAACTTGTAAAGTTCTTTCATCCTTGGGTGTACCTTAAGGTTTTGAGAATCTATAACCTCGCCATGCTCGTCTTTCATTGGGTACAGATACACTTTAAGGTCGCGGTAAAATAATTTACCAAAAGCTTCAAGTATGCCTCCGCTCAGGTGACGGTAGTATTTTTCGTCAAAAATATCAATAAGGTTACTTACCCCCATAGCAAGACCCATACGGGCTTTGGTGTAGCTCGAAAAATATTCTACTACCTTATAATATTCCTGAAAGTTAGATATCATTACGTTTTGTCCAAGCGAGCACAAAAGTTCAGCCCTGTCCATAAAGTCGCGTTCGTCGATCTCTCCTTCAGATCGAAGGTTGCTCAACGTGATTTCGAAAACCACAAGGGTTTTATCTTTATCTACCTTATTCTCTTCAAGAAACATTTTATATGATTTCTCATACATGTCCATGTTTACTTTCGTAACCGGCCTAAAACTTCCCCTAAGCGCAAGTATGTTCTTTTTATACAGTACAGCAGCAGGCAATACATTGTGCCCTGTAGGGTCAAACATTACAGCATCGGTCATGCCGTTCTTAACCAGTTGCAGGCTCATCAGCCTGTTGTCTACATCGGCAAAGCGCGGGCCACTAAAGTTTATAGTATCTATTTCAAGCTGGTCTTTATCGAGGTGGTCATAAAGATAGCGTAGTAGTTTTTTAGGGTCGTTATATTTATAAAAAGCCCCATATATAAGGTTTACACCCAATATCCCCAAAGTTTCCTGTTGCAGTCGTGCATCGGTTTCTTTAAAGCGAATGTGCAGTGTTATTTCGTTATAATCTTCGTCCGGCTCTACCTGATATTTTATCCCGACCCAGCCGTGGCCTTTAAATTGTTTGGCAAAGTCTATGGTTGCAACAGTATTGGCATAACTAAAAAACAATTTGCTGGGGTGTTTGTCGCGTTTTAGCCTTTCCTCCATAATGCGAACTTCGTGCGCAAGCATTTTTTTTAGTCTGCTTTCGGTAACATACCTGCCATCGATTTCTCCACCATAAATGGCATCACTAAAATCTTTATCATAGGCAGACATCGCTTTTGCTATGGTGTTAGAAGCGCCTCCCGATCTAAAAAAGTGCCTAACGGTTTCCTGTCCGGCACCAATTTCGGCAAAAGTGCCATAAATGTGTTCGTTGAGGTTTATGCGAAGGGCTTTATCCTTTATAGAAGGTACGTGGGCAATAATTCTATCGCCTTTAAGGGTAATATCAGTGTCAGTTAATTTCATGGCTGTGAAAGATATATTGCAAAGTTAGGAAAACACTGCGTTTAATAAAACAATAATGCTATTTTTGTGTAAAAAAATAAACAGTTTTGAATGTTTGGTTTTTAGGTACCGGAACCTCCCAGGGCATACCCGTAATAGGCAGCACGCATCCTGTATGCCTTAGCAACGACCCCCGCGACAAGCGTTTAAGGGTGTCGGTATGGGTGTATTGGGAAGATTACAGTTTTGTTATAGACTGCGGTCCTGATTTCAGGCAGCAGATGCTAACGAGTGCCTGCCCTAAAATAGACGGTATTTTGTACACTCACGAACATTCTGATCATACACTTGGGCTCGACGACATCCGGCCATTTTTCTTTAAACAAGGTAACATCCCAATTTTTGCACACCGCAGGGTAATAGAAAACCTTAAAAAGCGTTTTGATTATATTTTTGAGGAAGAAAATAAGTATCCGGGAGCTCCGTCCGTTACCATAAATGAAGTAGAACATGATAAGCCTTTTGCTGTTGGTAATAAAAAAGCAGTTCCCATAACCATTGGGCATGGCAACCTTGATATCTTTGGTTACCGCATTGGCGATTTTGCCTATCTGACCGATGTTAAAACCATCGCAGAAAGCGAAATTAAAAAGCTTGAAGGGCTAAAAGTTTTGGTTGTTAATGCGTTGAGGCACGAGCCACACCATTCGCATTTTAATTTAGAAGAGGCATTATTTTTTATTGAGCAGGTAAAGCCCGAACGCGCCTATCTTACTCATATCAGTCATCTCATGGGATTCCATGCGGAGGTAGAACCGACATTGCCTGAAAATGTATTTTTAGCTTATGATAATCTTCAAATAACCTTATAAACTATATAAAAATAGATCATGAAAAAGCAGTTGTTTCTTTACCTGTTTATATTTTCGTTAATCATCAATGTGTTTACTTACATGTACTTTACCAACAAGCAAAAGTATGAAGACAAGCGCATTGCCGATATGCAGCATAAAGTAAAAACCGTACAGGACAGCCTTAAGGCCAACGCAGCGCTGATAGATGAGGCGGATTATTTTTCGTTAGAACACAACAGTAATGCGGTGCAGTATTTTGCCGGAACCGATATTAAAAAGTTAAACATAGCTATAAGAGATGCTGTTTATAAGCAAAACAGCAACCCTAATGGCAACCCGTTGGCGCAATATCCGCCGGCAGAAGGGAGAGCTTTTACCATAAACAAATTTAAAGTGCTGAATAACCGCTGGATCATTGCTGATTTTACGAACGGTATGCAATGGGGCGAGGTGATTATAAAGTATTTTGTAGAAAGCGATGGCAGTATAACCTTCGAAAACGGCCTTACAAACCTGCATCCGTTTACTCCATATTAATAAATTTTGTATCTTAGTACTGTGTTTAATTTCCGGATAATGAAAAAGCCCGCCATAGTAGTTATAATCTGTTTATGCCTGTTTTCTTCGTGCGATTACATAATGAAAAAGAGGCAAACAGGAAGCGAAGCACCCAACAGTAACAAAAATGTGGTGCTTGGCAACGATAAAGACGAAAATGGCTGTGTAACATCGGCCGGATACAGGTGGTCTGTTCTTAAAGAGGAGTGCATACGCCCGGTAGAGGAATGCTACCGTCTTAACAGTATTGAGCAACTGGAAAGCGAAAGCGACTTAAAAAGCGCCTACGTTATTTTTGAAGAAGACGGCGATCGTGCCGAACTTTTTTTACCAAATAGTACCAAATCGGTAATGTTAAAAAAAGAATCTAAAAATGGTGCTTATAAAGATGCACATTGGTCGCTGTTTGCGCAAAATGGATATAAATTAAGCAAAGATGGTAAGACCATGTTTGCCGGAGCAGAGGCTGTGCAACAGGGGCAGATTACAGGAGATTATAGTGAAGATGGATTTACTGTAGATGTTCCTGCTGAGGTAATCCCGATAAGTTCAGATACAGTAAAATAGTATTTGATTGAGGAGTTATATTAGTGTATTTAATTTTCCTCTTTTTTTTAGCTTAAATATAGTCTTGAATACCTTTAATAAAGTGTACCAGCTTTATTGTTAAGGTATTATTATATTTCTAAGTGTTAAATAAGAGAATTACTACATGTTTCAAGATGATAAAAATCAGTTATTTATGAAGATTATTTTGCTTTTAATAAGCTTTTTTGTCTTAAATTAACTATAAATAAATTGTAACGAATATATTTTTTATTATTTTTGGGAAAAATTAAAAACTATCATCATGAAAAGACGATTACTTTTGGGAGCTATGCTATTAGGCTCTTTCTTTACGATGGAAGCGCAAACAGGTTTTAGCTGTGACGAACCCATCGAATTAACAGGTACAGGAACAACAACTTATACTGTAGATGGTATTTCAGGATCTTTGCCAACAGCAGGTGGTTGCTGGGCAACGATGGGAACTGCAGCTAATTGGTATATTTATCCAGCTACTGAAAATGCTTTAATAAGAATTAACTCTAACCTGGAGGTTAATGCCGGTGGTGATACAAGGATTTCTGTATACACAGGAGACTGTTCAGCTCTTACCTGTGTTGACGGTATTGATGATGTTGATGATAATAACTATTTAAGCGATCTTACTATACAGGCTGTTGCCGGTACAGTTTATTACTTTACTTTTGATGACCGTTGGGAGGCTGATGGTTTTGATTTTGAGGTTACTATAACTCCAACATCATGTTTCTCTCCTACAGGATTTACTTATGCAGACGCGCCTACTTTTACAACTGTATCCCTTACTTGGGATGACCCTGCTACAGGTATTCCTGAAGGTTATGAGGTAGAATATGGTGTTGATGGTTTTGATCAGGGTACAGGTACTTCGCTTGAACTTTCTGAAGCTCTTGCTCAGTTAGAAGGTCTTACTTCAGGTACTGACTATGATTTTTACATAAGAACTAATTGTGGTAATGGTGACTATAGCGAATGGGCTGGTCCAATAAACTTTACTACACCATTTGAGCCTACTAACCTTAACTATGCTTATGGTTTTGAAACAGCTAACCTAAATGGTTTTACTCCTTTAAGGTCTACAGCAGGTGCTAATGGTGCTTTATGGGCTCAGTCAGCAGGTTTTACTACTACTACTACTCCTGCTGTAACATTTACACCGCAGGAAGGTGATCTTGCTCTTATAGCAGGAAACTATGGTGCAGCTTCAGACTGTTATGCAATTTCAAGAGGTATAAACGTAGAGGCTGGCCAAGTAGTTACAGTGTCGTTTTGGGTTAGAAAAATAGCTTTAGAAGGATCTGGTGGTGGCAATGTTAATTTTGGTGTTTATGCAGGTACGGCTCAAACGGTTGCTGCACAAACTATAGCAATAAGGACAGTTGGTATTGTTCCTCCTGCTGCATCTACAGCTTGGACTCAAGTTACATATACTTATACCTTTGCTAATGCAGGTGTATATTATTTCTCTATCCGTTACAGGGCTGATGCTCAAACACAAACTAACCGTGGGTATTTAGCAATAGACAACTTTACTCTTACTTCTCCAACTGCTGGCTTTGATAATGCAGACCTTAAAGAGTTCTCTGTATTCCCTAACCCTGCTACAAATGTTGTAACAGTTGCAAACGCTAACGCTCTTGTAAGCAGCCTTACTGTTGCTGACCTTAACGGGCGTACAGTTAAAACTGCTAAATTTGATGGTGTAAGTGAAGCTACTGTAAACGTTTCAGATCTTGCTTCTGGTGTTTACATGCTAACTATCGCTTCAGATAAAGGTACTACAACAAGAAAAATCGTTAAAAACTAATTACAATTAGTTCATAACATATAAGTTAAAAGCCCCTGCAAAGGGGCTTTTTTATTGATTATCATTTTCAAAGATAATTTGTAGTATGCTGTAATTAGTTCTTTATTGGGAAGTGTTGATTATACGCATTGCCTGTATTAAATGTCTTTGATGGTGGTATGTCATAAAACGGAGCGCATCGCCTGTTTTTAGTTTTATAAGCTTAGTAAAGGTAACTGCTGTTCCGGCTTTATTAAGATCATTATTGGCTGCCTTTTGCAGCAAATAAATAAGCTTCGAATGGTTCGCTGAAAAGATGTTAACCACATCTTTACCTAATACTTCACCTTTTGGATCCATAGCTTTAAAAGTCTTCATTTTTTTTAGTTGCTCTTTTGGCTTTACCATGTTTACAAGCATATTTCCAATAAAACCGCTTTTAAAAGCTTGCTGGGGCGTTGCGGCTGTATTTAGGGTGCTTTCGATTTCAGGAAGGTAGAAAGCAGCGTAAAGGTTGAGATGTTCAAGGCATTCTAATATGCTCCATCCACCGCTATGTGGCTTCATGTTGAGTTGATCATGCTTAAGCAGCTTTAATGCATTAATGTTTTCGTTGCCTTTTCGGGCAATGGAAAGTAGCTCTTTTAATAAAATTGTACTGTTGGTTTTCATGATAAATGATTAAATAGCTGCAAAGTTGCAATTTAACCATTTTAAAAATATTGATTGGAATCAAGATTTTTTCAGGCGCGATAATGTCTCGGGAGCCATTCTTAAATAAGCGGCAATGTGCTTGTGTGGTATATGCTGAAAAAGCTGTGGGGAACGCATAAACACCCTTTCATAACGCTCTTTTGGGGTAGTAGCAAGTAAATCGGTTTCACGCTCCAGTAATTGTACAATAGTGTAGGAGAGTAGGGCGTTCCATAATTGCAAATTTTGAATATCACTATCTATAAAGGCCGTAAAGGCTTCTTTAGGCATTTCTATTAAAGTAGTTTTGCGTAATGCTTCAACACTATATACCGATGGTTTCTCTGTTAATAATGAATCCAGTTGAGTAAATAGCGATCCTTTATAGGCAAAACGTATGGTATTGTCTCCTTGTGGGGTTTGATAAAAAATGCGTAAAGCTCCATCAGTAACAAAATAGATGTTGCTGCAAATGCTGCCTGCCTTTATAAGTGTTTGGTTCCGTTTAAGGTGTATTTTTTCTTCCTGCCAAAGGTTTCCGTGCTGTTCTATCCTGTTTAATAAAATTGACTGCACGTCCATACTCTGATTTAGTTTACCGGAAAATATAGGCTTATTACTGTACCTTCATCAGGCGCGCTTGATGCTGAGATATGTCCGTTATGGTTTTGCATTATTTTTTTACATAGGGCGAGTCCTACTCCCGATCCTCGGTATACCTGGGAAGAATGCAGACGGGTGAAAATATTGAATATAGATTCGGCAAAATGCTGCTCAAAACCAATGCCGTTATCGGCCAAATATATAATGCGGTAAAGCGTATTGTCGTCTGCCCTAAAAATTTCGGGCTGATGGTTTGATGTAATTTTTATTATCGGATTAACTTCCGGCTTGGCATATTTTAGTGAATTTGCAATGAGGTTAGAAAATAGTTGCTTTAGCAGGAACGGTATTCCCTGAATTTCCGGTAGGTTGTCTGTAAATATCTCAGCAGTTTTTTCGTGTATTGCCTCACCCATTTCTGTAATAACTTCCTGTATCAGCTTATTAAGGTCAACAGGCACTATGGCATCGGCACTATGCTTAATTCGTGTGTATTTAAGTATGTCTATGAGCAAAGTTTGCATGCGGTTTGCTGATGCATCCATGCGTTTTATGGCATCCTGTACATTTATAGAC
The DNA here is from genome assembly GCF_009826935.1 of Flavobacterium sp. Sd200. Classification (GTDB taxonomy): domain Bacteria; phylum Bacteroidota; class Bacteroidia; order Flavobacteriales; family Flavobacteriaceae; genus Flavobacterium. The sequence goes on along the minus strand of NZ_WUMN01000005.1, from coordinate 197,513 downwards.
ATTTGCTCTTCTTTGGTTAATATCCTCGAAGCTATAAGTTGTATTTTACGCAGGGGTTCCTGTAGGTCGTGTGTGCTTATCCAGTTTATGTTTTCAAGTTCAGAGTTGGTTTGCTTAAGCAGTTCACTCAGTTTTCTGTATTTAAGCTCTTCCTGTGTAATAATAAGCAGGGTTATTTGCCTTTGCAGGCTGTAAGCATAAGATGCAGCAGTGTCGAGTTCCGGTTGCAGCCATGGCTTGCTTGTGCACTCTACAAGTTCTTTCCAAAGAGAAAATGAGTTTCGGGGTGATAATCCTTTTTGGTCTTTGATAATAGATTTTGAAGGATCTCCTGCCCAGTGTACTTCGGTTTTTGTTTCAGGCCTGTACCAAATAATACAATTGTCGCTCTCTATTTCTAATGAGTGATATATAATTCCCGATGTGTTTTGGCACATCTCCCTATATTCAGGTAAATAATCTACCAGTTTATTAGTACTAAAACTACTGTGGTTGCTGTATAGCGCCAGCCACGAGGCAAGTTTTAATACGTCATCGTTATTAGGGGTGTGCCCGCTTTTAAATACTTCACCATTAAATACAACCGATACTCCCGATGCATTGCACAGCGTTAGTATGTCGTTGCTTTCTACGATTTTTTGTAATGCACAGGTACTGTCTAAAACATTGCTGTTCAGTTTTTCTAAGGCAATGTTTACCTTTCTTGAAACTTCATATTCTTCTGAGGCCTGGCGGACATCGATTTGAGAGGTTATAAAATGCCCCTGTAGTTGCGCTGCAAGCCTGATTTCCGGACTTAAATTTTTCGGAGAATAATGATGGCAGGCAATAAGACCCCATAGCTTTTTTTGGTGCATTAACGATATGGTTAATGTAGCTCCAACACCCATATTGTGCAGGTATTGTACATGTATTGGCGATGTGCTTCGCAAAATAGCAAGGCTTAGGTCGAGGTTCTTGTTTTGTGAATCATCAATAGTAAAGACGGGTACAGGAGTGTAGTCTATGTCAGTTATAAGCCTCAGCAGATTTTTTTTATATAACTCTCTTGCCTGCGGCGGTATGTCGGTATGCGGATAATGAAGCCCCAAAAAAGGTTCAAGATCTTCGCGGCATCTTTCGGCAAAAACCTCGCCATTATAATCGGCATCAAAACGGTATATCATTACCCTGTCATAACCCGTAATTTGGCGTGTTCCATTAGCAACTAGCTGGCAAAGCTCTTTTAGTGTATGAGTGTCGTGCATGTAGGTTAAAAACTGCGACGTTTGGTCATAAGCCTCATGCGCTGGTGTAGTCTGTATGTTTACAGGTTCGCCTTCAAGTATGTAAATGCCGTTGCTGTTATGCAGTGTGCATAAAAAATCTACTCCGGCAAGTGTAAGCCGGAGTAGGGATGACGAGAGCATAAGCTCATCGCTTATATATTGTAAAAGAAGTTGTTTTTGGTCTTCGCCAAATACCGCGTTAAAAGTTTGTCCCAACAGTTGTGTATGGAACAGGCTTAAATATTGTGCCGTGTTTGCACTGCAGTAATCTATTAGCAGCGACTGCTCTTTCAGGCCAAGTAAAAATCCATGCGGCTGTATGCTGCCCGGAATGTGTATTGGTTCCTGCTCGCAGTTGGTTAGGTTTACAATATCGCGGTTTACAATATCTTTTATCTGCATAAAAATTACTGAGCGTTTGCTGTTAGGTGTTCAGCAATAGCATCAAAGGCAAAGTTTGCGCCTGCAATTATTTCTTCTCCGGCATTGTTTTGTGTTTCATAACCAATAAGGCTTCCTAAAAACGCTTTCCAATGGCTGCCTGTTTGTCCGCCATAGCCTTCAAAATATGTAGCACCGCCATTAGCATCGTGGCCAAGAGCATTGTTAATGTTTTTTAGTATAACGCGGCCACCAAGAGACGATCCTTCTATTACATACAATACACCCAATGCAAAAGCAGGTGTAAGATTTTCTAATTTAGAAGAAAGTGGTTTAAAGGACTGTTCCTTGGTGTAGTTAAGATATTTAAGGTCGGCCTCAATAAAGTGGGCTTTCGGGTGTATGTCAAGGCCTTCAATAGCTTTGTGAGCCGTAGGGAATATGTTTTCTTCTGCATCCTTTACCACATCAAGCATAAGGCTAAGGTAAAGAGCATAATCTTCATTAGATACGCTAGGGTTTGTTATAGAAACAGAAACCGGTAAAGCCTCAAGGGCAGTGTGTGATTGTGATGTTGCATTGCGCAGGTTTTCTAAAAAAGCAGGCGCTGTAAAAGTTGTACTCATTTTAAAATTTAATAGGTATATACAAAATTGTGCTGGGTAGGTTTAAAAATATCCCAGTTTATTGAAAGTGCATGTTCGATGGATTTTTTGAGTTGGTCAAAAATTCCTGATTTTGGCATGTAGTAACTTGCGCCAAGGTTTCGGCTTTTTTCTATAATTGCCTCGTCATTTGAGGTTGAGAACATAATTATAGGTAAAACATTGGAGCTGTTTGATTCTCTTACTTTTTGTAAAACTTCAAGACCATTAATGCCGGGCATGTTAATGTCAAGAAAAATTACATAAGGGGTAGGGGGAGGGTTGTCAAGAGCGTGTATAAGCTCATTTCCGTTAGATTGTGTTATAACATTATAGCTTTCGCTGATCTCGTTAACAATCTCAACAAAAAACTCAAGGTCGTCATGGTCGTCGTCAGTGTAAAATATTGTGAGATCCTTCTTCATAAGACCAGAAATTTAAAATAATACTAAACGGGCATATACAACAAATGTATGGCATTTAATTAAGTATTTAAATTTTTGATATAACTTTTTAACCTTTTTTTAATAGCGTTGATTTTGTGCGAAATCTATTTTTTAATAGTTTAGTTATAAACTAACTATAACATATTTTACACAATGTTATAATATTTAAATGATACATGTTTAGTATTTTTGTAATTGTTTAACAAGTATTTGTGATGAGGGCAATTGTATTTATTATATCGATATTGGCTTTTATAGGGGCTATCTATTTCTTAGTTGACGATTTTGTAAATACATTAAGTTTTCATCATGCTGTTTATATTAGTTTGTTAATCATTGTTTTGTGTAACAGCATTGTTGGTATGCTCATGACCTGGCCAATGTTGATCAGCAGAAAAAATAAAAGTTAAGTTTTTTCTGTTTTAGACTAATACATATAGTTTTATCTGATTCGTTGACTATTTATTGTGATTTGAATTTGTGGGGTTTTACAGAAATTAAGTATCTTCACGCCGTTTTATTCACAATACTTTTTTAATGAAAAACATTAACAGGTTCTATCCGTATTTGCTTGCCATAATAGGTTTTACAATAGTATCGCTTATTTACTTTTATCCTGTATTGCAGGGCAAAAAAATATCTCAAAGCGATATTGCCCAATATACGGGCATGGCGAAAGAAAGAGATGATTTCAGGAAAAATGCCGGAGAAGAGTCTTACTGGACAGACAGTGCTTTTGGAGGGATGCCTACCTATCAGTTGGGAGCCCACTATCCTTACAACTTTATAAAAGCTATAGATGGGGCAATACGTTTCCTGCCTCGCCCGGCTGATTACCTGTTTTTATACTTTTTTGGCTTTTTTGTACTCTTAAAAGTACTGAGAATAAATACACTAATGGCCTTTTTTGGGTCGCTTGCCTTTGGGTTCTCTACTTACTATATCATACTTTTTGGAGCAGGCCACAACGCCAAAGCTCATGCCATTGCATACATGCCTATGGTAATTGCCGGAGTGCTTTTGGTATTTAGAAAGCGATATATTGCAGGAGGTTTACTTACGCTATTGGCATCGGCGTTAGAAATAAACGCCAACCACATACAAATGACTTATTATCTGTTTATATTGTTACTTATTATAGGCATTTATTTTATAGTCGAAATAATAAAGAACAAAGAATATAAGCATTTAGGCATATCTGTTGCTGTTTTTGCCGGTGCTGCATTGCTTGCTGTAGGGATGAATGCTACTAACCTTATGGCAACTGCCGAATATGCTAAATTTAGTACCCGTAGCGACAGCCAGCTTACTTTTAATCCGGATGGAAGCCGTAAAGAAAGTGCCAATGCCATGAGCTATGAATATATAACTGAATACAGCTATGGATTGGGCGAATCGTTAAACCTTATTGCGCCACGCCTTTATGGTGGTTCGTCGGGTCGTGAAAAGCTCGATAAAGACAGCCATGTGGTTGAATACCTTCAAACGCTACAGGTAGGCGAAGGACAATATCTTACTCAGGAACAGGCCATGGAGTTTGCACAAAACGGCATTGTTACCTATTGGGGAGACCAAACCATTGTGGCCGCTCCGGCATATATTGGTGCTGTTGTTTTCTTTTTGTTTGTGCTGGCTTTGTTTGCCGAAGAAAGAAAGCTTAAATATGCCTTTTTGGCAGGAGCTATAGTGTCATTGCTATTGTCATGGGGTAAGCATTTCCCGGTGCTTACAAACCTTTTTATAGACTATGTACCAATGTATAATAAGTTTAGGGCTGTAGCATCTATACAGGTTGTGTTAGAACTTTGCATTCCGGTACTGGCAATAATGGGCTTTTATGCATTTTTTAAAACAGATAAAGACAAACAATGGAAATATCTTTGGCAGTCAGCAGCCGTTTGCTTAGGTATATTGCTGGTCGTATTAGGATTAAAATCACAGTTTGATTTTGCAGGGCCTCGTGACGCAATGTATGCCCAGCAATTAGGACAGGGCTTTATTGATGCGCTTAAAGAAGACAGAAGAGACATGTATTCGTCTGATATATACCGTTCGGCATTTTTTATTCTAGCAGTTGCCGCGGTATTATGGCTTTATACCAAACAAAAGCTTGCACAAACTACCACTATAATACTTGCTGGTTTCCTTATGGTTGCCGACTTATTTTTAGTTGATAAAAACTATGTAAATACCGATAGTTTTGTAAGTGCACGTGAGGCAGACATTCCTTTTACAGCTTCTCCTGCCGATGAACAGATCCTGCAGGACGACGCTCATTACCGTGTGTTTGATATGGATAATCACATGAATGGGGCTCAGGCATCTTATTTTCATAATTCTATTGGGGGATATCATGCTGCCAAGCCTCAAAAAATGCAGCAGATATTTGACTATCAAATAGCCAAAAGCCCAATGAATATTAAGGTTTTAGACATGCTTAACGTTAAATATGTATTACAGCGTAATGAGCAGGGACAGGTTATACCTATTGTAAATAATACGGCTAACGGAAATGCCTGGTTTGTGAGCACTATCAAGGCTGTTTCTACTCCGGATGAGGAAATGAAAGCCCTTGATAAGCTTGACACTAAAACCGAGGCAGTGGTTAACAAAACCAAATTTGCCGAGGCAGCTACTAAAACATCTTTTGCAGTAGACAGCACAGCTACCATTAAGCTTGATGAATACAGGCCGAATAAACTTAGTTATACTTCGCAAAATAAAAACGATGGCTTTGCGGTATTCTCTGAGGCATATTATGCTAAAGGCTGGAATGCATATATTGATGGTAAATTGGTGCCACACTATGAAGCTGATTATATGCTTAGGGCACTAAAAGTTCCGGCAGGAAAGCATACCATTATTTTTGCTTTTGAGCCAGAGGTTGTAAAAACCGGAAGCACTATTGCTCTAATAAGTTTTATTGTTATGCTTGGCCTGTTGGGGGCCGGAGTTTATTTTGAAAACAAAAGAGTTAAAACTCAGGTTTCTCCTAAAATCTAATAATTGTTAGTCATTTGAAAAAGGTTCTTATTATAACGTATTACTGGCCTCCTGCCGGAGGACCCGGAGTGCAGCGGTGGTTAAAGTTTGTAAAATACCTGCCCGATTATGGTATCGAACCTGTAGTTTACATTCCGGAAAATCCTACATATCCTTTATCGGATAATGGACTTTTAAAGGAGGTAAAACCTGAAACCACTATTATTAAACACAAAATAGTTGAGCCTTATGCCTGGGCATCGGTGTTTAGCAAGGGGAGTACTAAAAAAATAAGTTCGGGCATTATACCTGCACAAAAAAAGCAATCTTTTTTGCAGCGTGCCATGTTGTGGGTTAGAGGCAACCTTTTTATTCCTGATGCAAGGGTATTGTGGGTAAAGCCATCTGTTGCATTTCTTTCAGATTATATAAAAGAGAATGGTATAGAGACCATAATAACAACAGGGCCGCCACACAGCCTGCATTTAATTGGCCTTGGATTAAAACAAAAGTTAGGTATAAAATGGGTAGCCGATTTCCGCGATCCATGGACTACTATCGGCTATCACAAACAGCTAAAATTATCGGTATCATCGGCCAACAAGCACAAACAACTAGAAAGTAATGTACTCAATACTGCCGATGCTGTTTTGGTTACAAGCCCTACTACAAAAACAGAATTTGAAGCGCTAACAACTAAGCCTATACATGTTATAACTAACGGTTATGATGTAGAGAAAGTAGAAAAGCAGCCGTTGGATGAAAAGTTTACTTTGGCGCACATAGGGTCTTTTCTTTCGGAGCGAAATCCTAAAATACTTTGGCAGGCACTTACAGAGCTTGTAGCAGAAAATGAAGATTTCGGGGCAAATTTCGAATTGAAACTAATAGGTGCCGTGAGCCGCGAAGTACTCAATGCAATAGATGACAATGGCCTTACAGGATTTGTAAATAATCTGGGATATGTTTCTCATAGCGAAGCCGTAGTGCAGCAACGTAAAAGCCAGTTGTTGCTTTTGGTTGAAATAGACAGCGAAGAAACGAAATGTATTATTCCGGGTAAGCTTTTTGAATACATGGTTTCGGAACGCCCAATAGTGGCAATAGGGCCGGAGGGAGCTGACTTTAGCAATATTATCAAAGCTACCAATACAGGCATTAGTGTAAATTATTCTGAAAAGGAGAAGCTTAAAAAAGCATTGACAGACTATTTTATCTTGTATAAGCAGCGAAATTTAAAGTCGAATGCCATTGGGTTGCAGCAGTATTCGCGTAAAAACCTAACCGGGCAACTGGCAGATTTCCTCAAAGAGCTTTAATAATTAGGTCGGATTGTGCATAACAAAAAAGCCCTGCCACCTTAAAAGATAGCAGGACTTTACAAACCAACCAACCAATTATTAAAACCTCAAATCCTGAGATCTTATATATAGTAAAGCAAGCTTCGTGCCAAAGTTGGTTTTATTGTAATTTATTTTATTACAATTAATCTATACAGAATAGTTCTTAATTATTTGATCTCTTTTATTTTGCCGTTATTAAGATCAATACTGAAATGATCGGCTGGGGCACCATTCAAAAATTTATCAAGAATACTAAAGAACAGACCGACACTTTTTTTGAGGCTGTCATTATTATTCTGATCTATTGTTGGCTTAAAATATTTTGACAGCAACTGATATTCTTTTATCCTTTTCGGGGTTATATCCTGCAAAGCAAGTACATCTGCGCTGCGAATGCGGTAAAGATCGATCAACATATCAAGACCTGTCCAGTTTTTAAAATCCTTCGCTTTTAAATTAAAGTCTGTCAGTTGTTTTTGGGCTTTGGCTTCTGTAGATTTCCATAAACCTGAATTTTTGCTACTAAGTAATTCTTTGGCAGTTATATTATTTTCTGTATTTGCCAGCACAAGCAGGTCGTAGCCTGATACATTAAAAATAAAATCTTTAAACGCTGTCGGCCAGTCGTCCGGCAGGAAGCGCAGACGCACCAGTTCTTTCAAATGGAAATCGGTAAATTCATGGTAGCTTTTAGTTTTAAGTATATCATGATTCCAAATGTCTTTCGCGTTTACACTTTTCAGGTACGTATATTCCTCTTCATATAGAGGGAACAGATTGTCAAAATCCGGAACATTATCAATAGTGATGGTTTCAATTTCAAAAATGTTATTTGGTTTAACAGTAAGCAATTTATAACCGGGAATGTATGCCGCTAAAGAGGGTGTTTGTATGTTTACCAGTGTGTTTCCTTTTATTGTTGTACGGATGCCTGTGTCGTTAATATGCATGTGCCCGCCAAAATGTATTTGTAACCCGGCATCGGCAAAGGTTTGTGCCACATCTTCAACAGGAACGCGGTCAAGCTGCCATTTGCCTTTACCCATCAATGCCTCTATTTGTGGGGAAGCATCATCATTAAACTCTACCATAGGATAGTGGCTAAACGCAATAAGGGTTTTACCCAGCCTTTTAGCATCGGCAGCAACTTTTTGTACCCAGTTTATCAGGTGTTTCTTATTTGTAAGCACATTGTTATATCCAAGGTCAGCACCGCGATAAGCTTTAGGATTGGCAGCATTTGCATTAGCTTTGGGTAAATATACATTGCCGTCTATTGCCAGCAGCCATAGCCCGTCTACAGGTTCGACAAGATAACTCACATCGGGAACGGTGTATCCCGGGGCAACGTCATAGACCCTTTTTGCAAGTGCAGATTCTTTAATAGCTTTCTCCAAAGAATAATTTTCGGAGTTATAAGAGCTAAAAGGCGTAGCCCAGTATTTATATTCTTTTTTAGGAAAGAAACCAAAATTATGTAGATGTTCAGTAATGCCTTCATATCCCATTTTTGAAATGTCGGGAGATATAACTAAAGGGTTTTCTCCTTTGGTATTGGCTTTGTAAATTCCTGCTGTACTAAATATGGGCTGACGTTTGCCTCCTTCTCCTAGAAAATCGTCTTTTCCGGCAGGTTGTGCAAAAGGCCCTACGGGGTCGTGGTTGCCGGTAGTAATAAAAAACTGTATATTATATTTTCTCTCATACTCATCAAGCAGTTTTTGCAGCCCTCTTATGTGTATTGGCTGACCGTCATCGCTGTAATCACCGGGCAGGGCAACAATATGAATGTTGCGTTTGGCAATGTCTTCAAGCGCAGCTATAAAGGCAAAATAGTTTTCGTTAAATATACGTGTAGAATGCAATTGTGCATCCATGGTGCGCAATAATGTATGTTTACCGTTCTTTGGGTTTACAATTCCCTTAAAATCGGTTTCCTGCAATGTTCCGTATAAGTCCTGTAAATGTACATCGGCAAGAAAAGCTATTTTAGTTTCTGTTTTAGGCTGTGCCCAAAGGTTAGGGGCATAACCAAAAACTATAAAAGCAACTGCAAATAAAAATTTCATGGTTTTGTTTGTAAAGTTCGGCATAAAAAAATTAAGCCAGTGTTATATTAAACAAACAGGGCTGCCGGTAATGGCAGCCCTGTATAAAACCTTCAGATAAAAATAAATCACTCCTCAGTTTTCTTTACATTATCGTCAGGTAAACGGTCTATCAGATAGTTATAAGGGTCTATACCCGCCTCATAAGGCAGCTCTTTGGTTCTAAAGGTAAAGGTGTTATCTTTTTTAGTGATCTTAACCCTTTTATAAACCAATGGTTTGCCCATATTTTCATCATCGGCAGGTTTTGCAAATACACCAATGTCAATCAGATCGGCAATAGGTTTAGGAGTCTCTGTGCCTAAAGAATCAGCCCTGAATTTCTCTGAAGTTGTTTTAAGCGTAACCTCATACTCGTTACCTACCTTTTTATATTTGGCGCTCAGCATCCTGTTTGAGAATAGGGTAATGTTCTCGAACATATCTTCTATTAAATACTGCATGTCCGGTGGTGTAACTTTTTTAAACTCATTAACCGCAGCTATAGAAGTAGGATAAGGAGGCTCTTTATAGGCATATTTGTCTATAAGGTTTTTAAGAGCAAGGTTTACATTCTTTTCACCTATCATTTCTTTCAGGTAATACATAACCACACTGGCTTTATTATAGTGTATATACTGCTGGCTTTCGGTTTTCATTAGCGGCTGTTCGGCTTCACTCTCACTGCTTCTGCCATTAAGATAATCATCCATTTCATACTTAAGGAACTTTTTCATTTTGTCCTTACCGTATTCTTTTTCCATTACCATAAGTGCCGAGTACTGTGCAAAGCCCTCACTCATCATTTCGCTGCCCTGCATATTGGCACCACATACCTGGTGCGCCCAGTATTGGTGTGCCATTTCGTGTGCTACTACGTAGTACACCTGATCAATGTCGTCTTTAGTAACATCCCTAAGGTCTATTATAAATCCGATGCCTTCGCTAAACGGCATGGTTCCCGGGAAAGCCTGTGCAAATGTTCGATAACGCGGAAATTCAATTATACGGCATTGCTTTTGGTAATACGGGCCAAAGTTCGCAGTATAATATTCCAACGATTTTTCCATACTTTTAAGCATGTTGGGTACATTATACGCATGATTTTTATCGTAATACACTTCCAGGTCTATACCGTTCCATTTTTGGCGTGCTACCTCATAGCGTGCTGAGATAAACGAATAAAAGTTAAGTGCTTTTTGGTCCAGTTTATAGTTGAAATAATTCCTGTCGTCTTTTGTCCATTTTTTTACTAGAGAACCCGGAGCTATAGCAGTCTGATCTGCTGATGTACTTATTGTTGTGTTTACAGTAACCCAGTCAGAATCACTACCCAAATATGTATTGCCTCTCGCCACCAGATTATTTTCATCAAGCTTAGGCATCCTGTCGCGTTTAGGCAATTTTAGCCTTTTACGTCTGTTCTTATCGCCAATTTCAAAATTGCTGTTATAACCTATAATTGGCAATAAGTCCATATTGTTGAAAAATGTACCGTTTTGTGTAAGTTGTGTAAAGCTCACGGCATTTTCAAAACCTTTAGTAATACTCCATTGATCTATATTTATTTTAATAGAATCATTTGGGGCTAGGGGACTGGACAACCTATAAATACGGTAATGAAGACGTTTGTCGTTTGTTTTTAGTTTTGCGCCCGGAACATTAATTTTAAGGCTGTCGGTCAGTTGTGGCAATGTGAAATGAATTTCGCTCATTGGTTGATCCGTTTTGTTTTTGACCCATGCTTCAATTTTTGCCGTAAGGCTTCTGTCTTCAGGATAAATATCTATGTTATAGTTAAATGCAGTATATCGTGGCTGAGCAATGTTTTCATATTTTTTGTATTTCTTTTCATAATCCACCTGCATTTTCTCTACATCATCTGCCGAGTCGTACTTGTTTAACACCTGCGTATTGTAGTACACAAAACCAGCACAGGTTATAAAGGCAATAACGCTTACGATTAATGCCAAAGCATTGTTACGGAGCCTGCGCTTTGCACTTATTAAGCGGTATTTAAACTGTGGTTCTTTACCACGAACATAGAGTGCTGTAATAATAAAGCATAGTATTGTACAGAATAATATCCAATAGGCTGTAAACCATAATGTAGATGGTATGTACGGCCCAAAGCCATTCATATCTGAATATATAATTTTTGGCCTGCTGCCAAAAGATACCATACTACTGCTTATTTCCAGCGTGCTCCATAAAATAGGGTCTACAATTACAAATGCTACAAAAGCAAAATAGCCTATATACCTGTTGTTAAACAGGTAGTGCAGGAACAGCGAAAGTACTATTAAAAATGCAAAGCCTGAAAGCCTTAACAACAGCAGGAATTTAATATATAACAACAGTTCATACCTGTGGTAGCCATAAGCAGTTTGTGCAATTATACCTATAAGTATTGCTATACATAACACGGCAGCACTTGCTATTATCATTGCCGCAATTTTAGATGCCACGATTACACCTGTTTTAACAGGGGTAGCATCCTGTATCTCGTTAAGTTTTGCATCACGCTCTTTCCATACCAGTACACCGGTATAAAAAGTAATAAAAGCTATCATAAAAATAGATAGTGAGCCCTGTATTGTGCCTATAACCTCATAAGTAACAGGGTACTGTGCTACACCATAACCACCGGTACTGCTGGTAAGGTTGGTAATAAGTATTATCATCCCTATAGAAATGATAATTATAAAAGTAGGGTTCTTTATAATAGCCTTAGCTTCAAAAATTACAAGGTTTAAAAAAGTACCTATAGCAAAACGGTTTGCCCTTGTTGGTTCATAAACTTTATCTGTGATAACAATTTTAGAAGATACAGCTTCGTCACTTTTTTTCTTTTTACTAACCTTCTCTTTTTTAGTATTGAATGAAAATACAAAATAGATGCCTATAAGTAGTGCTATACCTACAGCAACCCATATTATCCTGTTTGTTAACAAATAACCGTGCAGCCCTATTGCCTGTGTGTTTTTCTCTGCCACCGTCATGTATTTGGTAATAATCTCAAACGGGTTCAGGCCAAAAGGATCCAGTAGGTTAGCTATCCACTCTTTTTGTACATCTCTTATAAAACTATTAGATACAGCATAAAATACAATGATAACCATGGCGCCAATAAAAGACACAATATTGTTCCTGAAGATGATGGCAAGCCCATACATTAACACACCGGTGATTATAATATTTGGTATACCAAATACTATAAGGCTTTGCAGGTGCGCCATCCATATTACATTGCCAAAACGGTCTGGTGCTGCCATTTCGAAACTATCCGGCCATATAGGCGCAAGTATTGGGGCAATGAGAAAGCCTAATGACACCCCAAGCAGTGGAATTAATGAAATAATTGCCGCACCAATAAATTTGCCAAAATAGTAATCCCTCTTTTTTATAGGCGACGAAAACACAAATTGGTACATGCCGTGCTGAAAATCCCTACTTGCCGTGGCATTCATAAATGCTGTGGTCATTAATAGGGCTATAATAGAGAACTGGGCGTAAAATTCCTGAAGAATGTAAGGCGCATTTTTTTTAATGCTTCCCATAGCACCGCCAAAATTACCGTTATCAAATGCTATATTTAAAAAAGTGATCAGCGTTATGATAAATAAAAATATCCATAACATTGGTGTTTTTAACCAATACCTTAACTCATATCGTATAAATTTCCACATGGTATATATTGATTAAATTAGTTCGTTAATCTTAGCAAAAAACACATCTTCAAGATTTTCCTCAGCCTTAACGAAACCGTTTTGCGGTTCATCGTCAGAGAAAATATGTATCATGGGCTGGCCGCCAACAAGCTTGTTCGATATTACCTGATATTTAGCCTGATAGTCTGATAATTCGGGTTTTGGTACTCTTTTTTCCCAAACCCTGTCTTTTACCAATAAAAGTGCGTCATCTGTATTACCGCTAAAAAGCACACGGCCTTTGTTCATCACGGCCATTTGCGTACACAGTTCGCGCACATCCTGAACTATGTGGGTAGAAAGTATTACAATTATATTCTCGCCAATTTCGCTAAGAATGTTGTAAAAGCGGTTACGCTCGCCCGGGTCAAGACCTGCCGTAGGCTCATCTACAATTACCAATTTAGGATTACCAATAAGCGACTGAGCAATGCCAAAACGCTGGCGCATACCACCACTGTAACCGCTAACAGCCTTTTTGCGCATGTCCCAAAGGTTTACCTTAGTAAGCAGTTGCTCCACAATTTCTTTACGGTCGGTTTTATTGTCAAAGCCTTTAAGCAGTGCAAGGTGGTCTAACAGGTCTACTGCCGATGTGCGTGGGTACACGCCAAACTCCTGCGGTAAATAGCCTAACACTTTACGTACAGCGTCTTTGTTGTTTAAAACGTCTATATCGCCTAATGTCACACTGCCGCTGTCGGCATCCTGCAAGGTTGCAAGCGTGCGCATTAGCGATGATTTTCCGGCACCGTTAGGGCCAAGCAGGCCAAACATTCCTTTGTTAATGGTTAACGATACATCGTGTAAGGCATGTACACCGTTGCTGTACTTCTTGTCTAAGTTTTTTATTACTAAATCCATATAAGTGATTGTGATTGTTTTTATATAAGTAGAATAACTTGTTAAAATGTTACATATAAAATTAACAAAATATTTATTATGCAGTAATTTAGGAGTTTACATTTTTAAGCAGTAAATTCTTATCTTACTAAACAACTGAGTTGGAACAAAAAGAAAAGTCCACTTTACAATTGTAAAATGGACTTTCTCAGTACAGCTTTTGGCTGTGGTTATAGTAATCTTTTAGCTGTTCAACATTACAGGCATTACCAGCATAGTTACTGTTTCGCCTTCGTCAAGACCGTCTACCGGAGTAAGGATACCCGCACGGTTAGGTAACGACATTTCGAGCATTATTTCATCGCTTTGCAGGTTGGTCAGCATCTCTGTAAGAAAACGCGAATTAAAGCCTATTTGCATATCGTCTCCCTGATAATCGCAGGTTAAACGCTCTTCTGCTTTGTTGCTGTAGTCTATATCTTCGGCAGAAATGTTTAATTCTGTACCCGCTATTTTAAGACGTATCTGGTGTGTGGTCTTGTTAGAGAAGATTGCCACACGGCGCACAGAACTAAAAAACTGTGTGCGGCTTATTAATAGTTTATTAGGGTTTTCTTTTGGTATAACTGCTTCATAGTTAGGATATTTTCCGTCTATAAGGCGACAGGTAAGCACATAGTTGTCAAAAGAGAACGTTGCATTGGCATCGTTATATTCTATTTTAACTTCTGCATCGCTCGATCCAAGGATACCTTTAAGTATATTAAGCGGCTTTTTAGGCATGATAAAATCAGCTACCTGAGAAGCTGTAACGTCTGTTCGTTGATATTTTACCAGCTTGTGCGCATCGGTAGCTACAAAAGTAAGCCCCTGCGGAGAGAACTGGAAAAATACACCCGACATTACAGGCCTTAAATCGTCGTTACCTGCTGCAAATATGGTTTTGCTCACAGCAGTTGCAAGTACTTCGGCAGGAACTAACGTTACTGACGGGTCTTCAAGGCTCACAGCTTTAGGAAACTCGTCTCCTGCGGCATAAGCCAGTGCATATTTACCCGAGTTTGAGCTTATCTCTATAGTATTATTATCTTCTACAGTAAAGGTAAGCGGCTGCTCCGGGAAAGTTTTTAAAGTTTCAAGCAACAGCTTTGCAGGAACTGCTACGCTGCCCTGGCTCTCAGAATCGATCTCAAGTACGGCAGACATTGTAGTTTCCAGGTCAGAGGCCGAAACTTTAAGTTCTGTATTATTTAATTCAAATAAAAAGTTGTCTAAAATAGGCAGGGTATTGTTGCTGTTTATAACACCGCTTAGCACCTGCAGCTGCTTTAATAGATATGAACTTGATACTATAAATTTCATAGTTGGTCTTTGTTTTTTAACTGCCTAATTTTAGCAGAAAGCAAATATATTGCAATCAGATTAAATTCGGAAAATTTATTAATGCTAATTGCATTATAAAAATATAAAGTTTAAAAATGGTATTGTTTTACCGTTTAGCCTTTAAATTTAAGACCATGGCTGTTTAGCAAAGCCATTATTTTTGGTATGCTGCTCTTGCCTATGCCATGCATGCTGAGTATTTCTTTTTCGGTAAACGTGCTTAGTTGTGTAACTCCCACAATATTATGTTCTGCCAATGCACGTTGTGCAGGAGCCGACAGTTCGTCAAAAATATGTTCTTCTTTTGCTTTTTTACTTTTAGATGTGTTGGCTTCGTTTTCTTTTACCCTAAACAACACAATGCGTTTTATAAGATCTAAAGGTAATGGCTCATTAACAGGGAATTGCACAGAACCTTTTCCCTGTTTGTATTGCGCCAATTCAGGAGCAAAGGCTTCGTGCCCTGTTGGCGTGGCATAAAAACCAATATGGCTTTTGTAACCTGCAAAATATACCAATGGTTTGCCGTTTAGTTTGTAGGCAGGCATGGCATAACTAATACCCTCCGTGGCATTTGGTGCAGTTTGGAGTATGGCTTCCCTAAGCTGTTGTAGCATTTGCTGCACATTTTCAGGAAAAGAAGCTATATATTGGTTTGCTGTTTTTATTTCCATCTCTAAACATGTTTTCAGGAAATTATATCAGGGTTTTATCTCATAAAACTCAATGGGCAGGTCATCAGGATCGGCAATAAATGTAAAACGGCTTCCGGTAAATTCGTCTGTGCGCACGGGCTCTGCTTCAATGCCGTTTTTTGTGAGCCACGCTATGGTTGCATCTATATCCGGAACCTGAAAAGCAAGATGGCGCAGTCCGGCAGCTTCAGGGCGAGAAGGGCGTTTTGCCGGAGCAGGGAAAGAGAATAATTCTATGGCATAAGTGCCGTTTATCGCAAGGTCGAGTTTATAAGAATCGCGTGCTTCGCGGTAGTTTTCCGCAATTATGGTGCAACCTAATATATGCGTATAAAAATGTTTAGACACTGCATAATCAGTGCAAATAATAGCAGTGTGATGAATGTTTGTTATGTTGATCATTTATTGTTTTTTATAGCTGGGTTATCCACCATTGGTTTCCAAATGGATCTTCAAACCCTGCCGAGAATCCGTATTCTTTTTGTTCCGGTTTTTGTAAAGCAGTGCCTCCCTGTTCTACACCGGCATTATAAACCCTGTTAACATCGGTTACATACAGGAACATTCCTGCCGGTTTTTCTTTCCAGGCGTCGGTGCTGTTTGCAAACATAATTACTGCATCGCCAATTTTTATTTCGCCATGCATAATAGCAGTGCCATTTTCAGAGGGTACTATCATTTGCTCGGTGGCTCCAAAAACTTTCTTGGAATATTCTAAAAAATCTGCCGACTTGTCTAATATCAGGTACGGCATTATGGGCAGATAGTTTTGCGGTATAGCCATAATTTTATTTTTTTATGATTAAGCTGATTGTTTTCAATCATAAAGATAACAAATTACTGAGTCCATGCCTGCAAATATATGTTGGCAACCTTAATGTAATCGTGCTCTTTTTCTATAAATGCCCTTGCCCGTTTGCCTAATGCAATTATTTCGTCCGGATTTTCTATTAAATAGCTAAGTTCGGCAGCTATTGCACCGGCATCCGGCAAAGCATTAACGGCAACTCTTTCCGTAAGATCGTAGTGGTCAGTAAATTCATCCTCTGCTCCGGTAAAAACAACTTTGCCTTTAGCCATGGCTTCAAGGGCATTATATCCCTGGTCGAAAGCATAAACCTGGTCGAGCACTATATGCGCACGGTTATACATTTCGATATATTGGGCATAAGGTACATTTTCTGTGACTATGATTTCAACTTTTTCAGCATATTGTTGCTGTATTTGCTGTAAGGCATCTTCAAAAAAAACAATACCTTTTTTTATATAGCTCAGCCTGTTAATACCTAAAAAAATAACCACTTTATTGGGTATTTGCAGATCAATAAAACTAATTTTTGATGTGTTTACAGGATTAGGGATTAGTTGCGTATTGTAACCCATGCTTCTCATAGGTATCTGATAATCCAAGTCAGATGTAATGATGCAGTTAGCATTGGCCTGTACCCATTTAAAAAGCTGTCTGTGATTGTTTTGCAGGTATTTTAAGGGGTAGGAGTAATAGCTCTTCAGGCTTTTGTCTTTTAGGTAGGGTGTAAGTATAGAATATCTTGGCCTGCCCGAAATGCAATAATCAATAACAGGAGTTTCGTCTCCGCAAACCAGCAGGCTCATGGTTTTATTTTGTTTTATCAACTTTTTTAAAAGCCATTTTGCAAAAGCAGGATGTGTTTCTATGGCATCGCTGTTAATGAGCTGTATGTGGTCAAAACCTTTAAGTTTAGGTAGTAGACCATAAAAACGCAAACCTTTTTCTGTGCGTTGCAGGTCGATTCCTGTAATTTTTTTTAAAGCCCTTGTTAGTTTTAACAGAGGCTTATACTTTTCTGTAAGCTTTGCTGCAATGCTGTAATCTGTACTGTAGTTTTTAAAGTCGTCTCCGGTGCCAACAATAACAGCAATGTGCCCAAGTGCCTCAAGGCCCTCTTTTAAAGAGTTGTGCAACCTGCTGTATTCGCCAACCAAAAGTATTTTCATTTCCGGAGCCTTAAAGTTTTATATTTGTGTTTGTAAATATATAACAATTGGCAGAAGCGTTTAAACAATCGGATGTTGAAATTTTGGTAGCTACCATGCATCGCAACACCCTTGATTTTTTAGTGCCTATGTTTCCTTATGCACCTTTTTACAGCTACAATATTTTGGTTATCAACCAAACAACAGCGCAAAATATAATTACATCGCCTTATCCTTCTGTACGTGTCATCAACTCTTTTGAAAGAGGGTTGGGCAAAAGCCGCAATGTTGCGTTGCAAAATGCTGTGGGCAGGCTTGCAATGCTGGCCGATGACGATGTTATTTTTACAGAAGGTTTTGATACTGCAATAGCAAATGCTTTTAATATTTTGCCTGATGCAGCGCTTATAAAATTTAAAGCAGAAACTTTTGAGGGCATGCCTTTTCAAAAATATGCATCAGGCATTAAAAAGTGCCTCAATGCAATAGACCGATTAAATATAATGTCAATAGAGATAGCCGTTAACACAGCGCTTATTAAGAAGTCGGGAGTGCTGTTTGATACACGGTTTGGACTTGGCAGTATTTTTCCGCTATCTGAAGAACCTGTTTTTGTAAACGACCTGCATAATAAAGGCTATAAAATGGGATATGTGCCAAAGGTTATTGAAACCCATAAACCTGTAATGGACAGTGGTAACATCAACCTATCTGAACTTTACCGTATTAAAGGGGCCATTTTTCAACGCATTTTTAAATCCCGTTATAATTTGTGGCTGGGCATACAATTGTTTTTTCATATTAAGCACGGGGTTATTAAATTTGGCGATATTAAAAATTGTATTAAAACTGCTGCCCAGGGCAGGAAACAATATCTTGAAAGCATAAAATGACTACTACACTAAACAATATAAATATAATTAGCCTTCCGGTTGTGGAAGATGCCAGGGGTAATCTTGCATATATACAGGAGGGAATAATTCCGTATGCCTTTAAAAGGGTTTATTATCTTTTTGATGTTCCAGGTGGGGCAGAGAGAGGAGGGCATGCCCACAAAGTGCAGCACGAAATACTGATTGCCTTGAGCGGCAGTTTTGATGTTATTCTTGACGACGGTAACGAAAAGAAAACGTATACGCTTAACAGGCCGGGCAAGGGGCTACATATACCGGACGGTATATGGCGCGAATTGCAAAATTTTTCATCGGGGGCGGTGTGCCTTGTTATAGCACAGGATGTTTTTGATGAAGAAGATTATATCAGAGAGTATGATGATTTTTTATCTTCAAAGAAAGTTTAAAGGAGGTATTAATTATATACACTAAACTCGATACCCTGTGCATGCAGCCAATGCTTAAATTGCAATAGCTTTCTTAGAATAAACGGAGGAACGTTAAAAAGAATTTTTGTTTTGGCATTTATATTTTGCGGCAATACCGATCGGTATAATTTATCCGAGTTTTCATAGTCGCCCTCAATCCTGTATTTTAAAGCATACTCTAAGCGGTAAATGTCTATAAAGTTTTTAAGGCTTCGATTGTTTTTTTCTTCTTTTAAAAACTGATTGAAGTCCATTATTTTTCGCCCTTTCATTTTTTGGCGCGACCAACTGTGCGGAAGATCGAAAGTATATATCATTGTATATGCATTGCTCACTGCGACGGGATATTTAATTCCAATGCGAATCCACATTTCGGTATCTTCGGGATGTGTAACATTTATATTAAACCCCCCAACATTACTAAAAACATTTTTGGGTACAGCCACTGCCGATGTTACTGCAAGCCTGTAGTTAAGGCTGGCTCCAAAATGATCGGGCACAATGCCCCTGTAGTTCTCTTCAACCCCTATAAACTGTGGGGTAATTATATTTCCCTTAGCAATTTTTATGGTATATCTTGAGGCGAGCATTCCTGCATCAGGATAATCAGTATGCAGTTTATGTATAACCTCCAGATGTTCCGGAAGCCAAATGTCATCGGCATCTAAAAATGCAATAATTTTTCCGGAAGCATTTTCTATACCTGTATTGCGCGCAGCCGAAACCCCTTGGTTAATTGTTTTTATATATTTTATACGGTTGTCTGTAAATTGTTTTACAACCTCTTCGCTGCTATCGGTACTGCCATCGTTTACAATAATAATTTCAAAGTCAGTAAACGTTTGGGCAAGGGCACTTTTTATAGTGTTGCTAATGTATTCCTGCTTATTGTATAATGGTGTTACTACCGAAAAAAAAGGCATAAAGCTATGGTTTGGTTAGTACAAAAACAGTTTCGTTAGCCGTTAGTCCATGATATTCATCTCCTTCAAAAATGCGCGCATCTGCAACAAACCCGGCCTGTTCTAACCTGCCTTTCAGTCCCTGTACAGAGTATATCCTTACATGGTCGTCCTGCCCAAAGTGAATTTCGCGTTCTGCCGGGCTTGTTATACTGAAATCCTCATAAATATCTCCGTCTTTAAAAGGGGTCTGGATAATTGCTTTGCCATTTGGTTTCAGTACACGATATAGTTCTGCCATTGCCTTGGCATCATCAGGGATATGTTCTAAGATATGATAGCAAATAATAAGGTCTACAGTATTGTCTTTAATATCAAGGCTGGTAATATCATACTGAAAATCGGCAATAAAATTACCGGACAGATCGGTGCTTATATAGTTAATATTCCCGATTGACTTCATTTTTCTTGCCAGTGCCCTCGACGGGGAAAAATCTAAAACAGTAATCCCGTTGTAGAGAAAACCGGAGTTTAATAATGTCCATAAGCGCCTGTCGCGGCTAAGGCTGCCACAACGTGCACAAAGCAAATCGTTATTAGGCAATTGTAAAAAGCGGCTAAGTTTTTTATTGCAAACACTGCACTGGTGCTTGCTGCCACTGTATAATAAAGAGTATATGTTTCTTAAAAACACCTCATGCTTCATGAGCTGCTTAGGGCTTACAATACGGGAAAGGATTTTTTTTGCAGATACGTACATCTGTTATGTGTTACTTTAAAGAGCAAAGATAACCTAAACGGTAAACATCAAATATAAATAATGACGGACGTTTGCTTAAAAGGTTCTTTTTCCAGCTATTTTTAAAGAGGTTAAAAATAAAAACCACAGTTCCGGTCAGGCCTGTTTTTTTAATTTTATCGTAAGCTGCACCCAGCCTGATATAATTTACGGGTATCAGATGGTTGTCTATCAGGTATTTGAATCCAACGGTGGCTTCTTCAGATTTTTTTATGAATTTTTCGCTGGTATCCAGTCCCAAATGGCATACCGGGTTGTGCACATGATGTATCTTTACATGCTTTTCGCTCAAATTGTAAGAAAAAAGCACGTCTTCATACCGCAAATTAGGGATTGTCTCATTAAACGATACTTTACTAAAAATGCTTTTTGTAATAGCAAAGTTAAGGGTAAGCAAAGAAAGATAGGGCATATCCTGGCGGGGCACTACATGCAATGCCTCACGCTCACGGCCATACACCCAGCGCAAAAGTTTTTCGCGCGGTGGCACGTGCGACGTGTATTCTATTCCGCCATAAACCACTTTTTCTTCGCTGTTAAGGTATTGCAGGTAGTTAGCTATAAGTTGTTTATTTATTGGGAGAGTGTCGGCATCAAGAAAAAGAAGCCAGTGATAGTTAGCTTTTTGTGCCAACAGGTTTCTTATTTTACTCCTGCCTATATTTTGTTGCAGTAAAATATAGGTACAATCATCAATAAGAGCAATATTTTGGTTTTTGCTAACAGTTTCCTGATCTGTAGAGGCATCGTCTATTACAATGATCTCAAAATCTATATGCTCCCGTTTAGCCTGTGTTTGCAGTTCCTGAGCCAGCGGAAAAACATTATAATTATATGTAGGTATAAGTATAGAGAGCATTATACTGTTCTTTGCACAACTTCAAACAGGGTTTTATTCTCGCATTTTAGGGTTTTGGCAGGAAACTTCATTATCAGGGCATAATCGTGTGTGGCCATAATAATGGTTTTGCCGTTTTGGTTAATTTCGAGCAGCAGTTGCATTACCTCTACACTGGTTTGCGGGTCAAGGTTTCCTGTGGGTTCATCGGCAAGTATCACTTCGGGATCATTTAGCAGTGCACGGGCTACTGCAATGCGCTGCTGCTCTCCACCCGATATTTGATGCGGCATTTTAGGAGCGGCATTTTTCATACCCACTTTATCTAAAACTTCGTTTATTTTAACATCCATTTCGCGTTTTTCACTCCAACCTGTGGCTTTTAGCACAAACAAAAGGTTTTCATATACCGTTCTGTCAGGCAGAAGTTTAAAATCCTGAAATACAATTCCAATTTTTCTGCGCAGGTAAGGTATGTCGCGCTCTCTTAGTGTAGCAAGATTATATTCTACAAATTCACCTTCGCCTTCTTTTAGTTTAAGGTCGGCATACAGCGTTTTCATCAGGCTGCTTTTTCCACTGCCTGTTTTACCAATAATATATATAAACTCTCCCTGGCTTACCTCAAGGTTAATGTCTGAGAATACAACATTGTTTTCCTGATATATTGTAACATTTTTTAATGATAATACCGGATGAGACATATATTTAAAATTATTAGTATTTGGTAAAAGTAGTAAGTATGTGCCTGTAATCAAAATTTTATTTAAGATGCATTGTTCCAAATAACTTTAAAATTGGTTAATCTTTGGTTAAAATTAGGGCTGTTTTTTAATGTTAATTTAATGATATGTCAGGTTTTATAAGGTTTTGTTGCTGTTTACTGCATTAGAGCAGTAATACTAAAAGCACAAAAACATCCGTTTCATAAAAATAAGAAGTGCTATATTTGGCTTACCATAAAACAACTATAACCTATGCGTAAACTTAACAGGCTTTTGCTCTGCTCCATACCTTTTATGGGGTTAAGCCTTTCGGCACAGCAATCGGCTATTTACACCCATCAGCTTAAAGATTATGACAAGGCAGTAATGCTTTATAACGACAGGCAGTATCAGGCTGCCCAAATTCTTTTTGAAAAAACAAAAGAAGGAAACCAGGATACAGAGGTTCAGGCAGACTGTGCCTATTATATTGCCGTTAGCGCAGTAAAGCTAAACCAGAAAAATGCCGATGTGCTGGTACAGGATTTTGTAGAAGATTATCCGTCGAGTACAAGGCTCAACCAGGCCTATGCCGAGGTTGCAGGCTATCATTTTAGCCAGGGAAGCTATAAACAGGCTTTAGAATGGTATGAAAAAGTAGACGAAAGAACACTAACTGCTGATGATACCGATCGGTATAATTTTCAAAAGGGATACAGCTATTTTACTGCCGGCGATAAAAAGGAGGCAGATAAATATCTCAGTAAGGTTAAAGACTCTAAGACTTATGGCACTCAGGCAAAATACTATTTAGGTTTTCTTGCCTATGAGGGCGACGACTATAAAAAAGCCACGCAATATTTTGAGCAGGTTAAGCAGGGTAGCGAAAAAGAAAAGTATAGCGAAAAAATGTCCTACTTTCAGGCCGATATGGCCTTTAAAGAAGGCAACTTTCAAAAGGCAATAGATTCAGGCTTACCACAATTACCCAAAAGCGATGCTGCCGAAAAATCGCAGCTCAACAAAATAATAGGGGAGAGCTACTTTAACCTTGGCCAGTATGATAAAGCCATACCATACCTTAAAAATTATAAAGGTACAGAGGGCAAATGGAATAACACCGATTTCTATCAATTGGGTTATGCCTATTACAAGCAGGGTGATTTTGAGAGTGCTATAGCAGAGTTCAATAAAATAATTGGAGGTAACGATGCTGTTGCACAAAATGCCTACTATCATTTGGGCGAAAGCTACCTTAAAACCAATAAAAAGCAGCAGGCACTCAATGCCTTTAAAAATGCCTCTGAAATGACATTCGAGGCTAAAATTCAGGAAGATGCTTACCTTAATTATGCTAAATTGAGCTATGAAATTGGTAACCCTTATCAAAGTGTGCCTGAAGTGCTGGGTGCATTTATAGAAAAATATCCTGCTTCGCCATTCAGGGCAGAGGTACAAACACTGCTTATCAATTCATACATAACCTCTAAGAACTATAAAGAAGCACTTACGCTTTTAGATAAAAATAAAAGTCCCGAAAACAGGGCTGCCTATCAAAAGGTAACGTTTTACCGTGGTATGGAACTTTTTACCGATGGCGATTTTCAGGGGGCGCTGGCATTATTCAAAAAGTCGGTTGCCGAGTCTAAAGACCCGCGCATTACCGCACGCGCCACATTTTGGAAAGCAGAAACAGAGTATATACTGGACCAATACAGCGAAGCACTTATTAGTTACAAGCAATTTGCCGGATATGCCGATGCTAAAACAACACCGGAGTTTAAGCATGTAGATTATAATATTGCCTACACGTATTTTAAACAGAAAGAGTATGGCCAGGCTGCTGTTTATTTTGGCAATTATGTTGCCGCGACAACTTCTAAAGATGATAAGCAAAGGCTGAACGATGCTTACCTGCGTTTGGGCGACAGCCAGTTTGTTGCAGGTAAATACTGGCCAGCCATGGAGGCATATAACAAAGCTATAGAAATGAATGGTATAGACGGCGATTATGCATTGTTCCAAAAGGCAATTAGTTACGGTTTTGTTGCCCGTAATGAAAAGAAAATAGACGACCTTAACCGCTTTATACAAAACTACCCTAAGTCTAAATATGCCGATGACGCCTTGTATGAACTGGGTAACACGTATGTAACAGAAAAGCAAAACAGTGTTGCCATACAAACCTATGACAAACTTATTGCGAATTATAAAGAGAGCTCTTATGTAAGTAAATCGCTAATGCGCCAGGCTCTTATATATTATAACTCTGAACAGGATGCCAAAGCGCTTGCCAAATTTAAAGAGGTAGTGCAAAAGTTTCCTAATACACCGGAGGCTATGGAGGCTGTAGAAACCTCCCGACTTATTTATGTTGACAGTGGCCGTACCGAAGAATATGCTGCATGGGTTAAAACCCTCGATTTTGTTGATGTTAGCGATTCCGACCTTGATAACACTGCATTTGAAGCTGCCGAAAAGCAATATCTGCAAAATAACACCAAGCAGGCCATTGCATCGTTAAGCAGTTATGTGGCGCAATTCCCTAACGGAATATCGTCGCTTAAAGCTAACTTTTATCTGGCGCAGTCATATTATGCCGATGGATTGGAGAGTAATGCAGTACCTAACTATGAGTTTGTAGTGTCTAAACCACGTAGTGAATATACAGAGCAGGCACTGGCAAGGTTAGCGCAAATTCATTTAAAGGCTAACGACTACACTAAGGCTATCCCGGTTCTTAAACGCCTTGAGGCAGAAGCAGACTATCCGCAAAACGTAACCTTTGCCCAGTCTAACCTTATGAAAGGTTATTATGAACAAAAAGATTATACCAATGCAGTGGTGTATGCCGATAAGGTTTTGGCTAACAATAAAACCGAAGACCGTGTGAAGAGCGATGCCCAGATCATCGTGGCGCGATCTGCCATAAAAACTAACGATGAGGTTAAGGCAAAAGCGGCCTATGCCAAATTGTTAACCATTGCTAAAGGAGAACTTGCTGCCGAGGCATTGTATTATGATGCTTATTTTAAAAATAAAGAAGGCAAATTTGATGCAAGTAACACTGTTGTACAAAAATTATCTAAAGACTATTCCGGCTACAAATATTTTGGAGCTAAAGGCCTTGTAATAATGGCTAAAAACTTTTACGGATTAAAAGATAGTTTCCAGGCTACTTATATACTGGAAAGCGTTATCAAGAATTTTACTGCCTACCCGGATGTGGTTGAAGAAGCCCAGGCCGAGCTGAGCAGGATTAAAGGAGAAGAAGGAAAACGCAACTCATCTGTCCAAAATTAATTTAAGTAAAGCCATGAAGATAAAGTTTCAGTATAAAATAGCCGTATTGGTTGCATTTGCAGGCCTGCAGGGAGCACATGCACAAAAAAAAGACGAGAACATTGGTACAGAGGTGGTAAATGTGGTTAAACCTTACACACCAACAATATCTGATGCATTTAAAATAAAGGAAACCCCTGTTATAGAGGATGAGAAAGACGCCCCTAAAGAGGAGATAAAATATAATATTTTTTCGTTTCCGGTGGCTTCTACCTTTGCGCCCGCAAAAGGTAAGGCAGCCGCGGTAGATAAAGAAGCACGCGAAAAGCTGTTTAATAACTATGCGACTTTAGGATTGGGAAACTACGGTACTATCAACGCCGAGCTTTTTGTTACCCAAAACCTTAATGATGGGCAATATGTTGGCGGAATGCTACGTCATTTATCGTCGCAGGGAGGCATAAAAGATGTTTTGCTTGATGACAAGTATTATAACACCGGCTTAGACCTTACCTATGGCAGCAGGCAACAGGACTACAACTGGAATACCGATCTTGGTTATCAGCATCAGGTGTACAACTGGTACGGACTGCCATTAGAGTTCCGCACGTTTGATGAAGCTACTGTAAACAGTATAGATGAGCAGCAAACTTATCATACTTTTTATATAGGAGGAAAAGTTACTACCAAAGACAGCTTTTTTCATGAGGCAAGTGCACAGTACAAACGTTTTTGGGATGCGTTTGGTTCTGCCGAGAACCGCTTTTTTATAAAGCCTTCTTTTGATGTGGATGTTGCCAGCGAGAAAGTGAAGGTAGATATTATTGCCGATTATGCAGGGGGCGATTTTGAGAAGAACTATTACACTAACGACGACCTGACCTACAGTAATTTTAATTTAGGTGTACAACCATCTATTTTGTTTCAACAGGGAGATGTATCAGTTCAGTTAGGAGCCGGGGTGTTTTACAGCATGGGCAAGATTAACGATAATAAAGACAACAAGTTTTTCATATATCCCCAAATTAAGGCTTCATACAAGCTTGTGGGCGACTTATTGGTTGCCTATGGAGGGGCAGAAGGTGGTTTAAAGCAAAATTCGTATGCCGATTTTGTATCGCAAAACCCATTTGTTTCGCCAACACTGCCTGTTATGCCTACCAATCAGCAATATGATATTTATGTGGGTCTTAAAGGAAAAGTAGCAGAGGGTGTAGCTTACAACATTCGCGGATCTTACCAAAGTGAAGATGACAGGGCGTTTTTTGTAAACAATAACGCTTTGGAAATACTGCCGGATAGGGATCTTAAAGGATATTCTTATGGTAACTCTTTCGGGTTGGTGTATGATAAACTAAAAACAGTTAGCTTTTTTGGAGAGTTAAAAGCTAATCTGTCTAAAAAAATAGCCTTTGGCATTAACGGCACCTACAGCAGCTACAGCACAGATCAGGCAGAAGCGTGGAACCTGCCCGAAATAAAAGTGGGCGCAAGCCTTGATGCAGATATTACACAAAAATGGTATGCTGGTGTCAACGTATTTTTTGTGGGCGACAGGAAAGACAGGATAGGTGTTACTGATGTTACAGACCCAACATTGTACACTTTGCAAACTGTAACCCTTGACAATTATTTTGATCTTAATGCACATGCAGGCTATAAATACAGCGATCGTCTTACGGGCTTTTTAAAGCTTAACAATATTATCGGTCAGGACTACCAAAAATGGTTAAATTATCCTGTGCAGGGCTTCCAGTTTTTACTTGGAGCCTCTTATAAGTTCAATTTCTAATAAAGTAATTGCTCTTTAAAACACCAAACCCTGAATATCAATTATTCAGGGTTTGGTGTTTTATGTATGTAAAGCTTAGCTAAACCTTATTTTGGCATTAAGTCTTTTTAATAAGTCGGTAGCAATGGTGCTGCCAAATTCTTTTTTACGGTATTTGGTTATAGGCTGTATCCCGGTAATAACATTCGTTATAAAAAGCTCGTCGGCCTTTTGCAGGTCAAAAGGAGATATTGATGCCTCTGCAACTTCCAGGCCTTCAACTTTAGCTGCAATAGCCAGGATCTGCTTTCTCATAATTCCGTTAAGGCAACCGTCAGAAAGGGGGGGAGTAACCAGTTTAGAACCTGTAAGCATAAATATATTGCCTTGCAGGGCTTCAACCACGTTTTTGTCTTCGTTAATAATAAGACAATTATTGTAACCATTTTCGCTGGCAAATATGCTTCCGGTTATCTGTACCATCTTATTGGTGCTTTTAAGCGTGCTTAAGAGTTGTTTGGTTACATGATAATCTTTAAATAATTCGACCTCATAAGCAGTGTTTGTAAAGCTATATAAAGGGTTTTCGAGATTTTCGGCAGTAATTATATACTCGGTGTCATTAGTTGCAGGCAAATAACGCCCTCCGTTTTCCCTGAAAAATGTGATTCTGGCTCTGAAAGAAGCGGCTGACGGAAGAGCGCTAATCAAACTTAAAATTTGTTCTTCCATGTACTCCATTGTAAAGTTCATAGGTATTTCCATCCTTACAATGCGCAACGAGGCCATTAACCTAAAATAATGATCTTCAAGAAAAAGAACCTTATTGTCTAAAACTTTTAAGGTTTCAAAAATGGCATCTCCATATAAGAATGCCCTGTTTTGGTGGATGGATATGTTAGATTCGGCAACGATGCTGCCGTTATAATTGATCATAAAAAAAGCCCTGAAAATTCAGGGCAAATATACTGTAATTAAATTAATGTTTTAAACAGAACCTAAAACATGCTTTAGATCAGATATCTGGTTTTCCCATAACTGTTTTGATTCGCTCAGATCTTTTGCCTCAGCAAAATCAACTACCATTAACGATACGTCTTTAGTAATTTCGTCTACAAGGATACGTAACTCAAAATAATAATCGCCATCATTGTTCTGCTCATCAATCCAACGGAACTTAACTTTTTCGCCACTTTTTTTAGAAGACAGCCTGGCTTTTTCCTCTGCATCATCCCATATAAAAGTAAAGAACTCTCCACGTGAATTAACATTATCGGCAAACCATTCAGATAAGCCCGATGGAGTAGAAATATATTGATATAGAAGTTGTGGCGATGAAGTTATCGGAAATTCAAGTTCGTATTTAATTTTTTCGTCCATTGGTGTAAAAATTTTTGGAAATATATAATAATTACCTTTCAAAAAAAAGCATTTAGTAAAATAATTTTTTTTGTAAAAAAATGTTTGCAGCCTTTAAATAAAGTTCTATATTTGCACCCGCATTCAGGCAATGAATGCTTGACAAAATGGCGAGGTAGCTCAGTCGGTTAGAGCGCAGGATTCATAACCCTGAGGTCACGGGTTCAACTCCCGTCTTCGCTACAAAATGTAGTAAAACCCTTTCAGGAAACTGAAAGGGTTTTTTGTTTTTATTATGTTTTTTTGATTTAACGGTACACAGTTTATTGTGTTTCAATGGTTGGTATCCTTAAATTTAGGGCATAAAAAAAGCCCCGAAGGTAGTCGAGGCACTAAATGTTCTCACAACGGAATAATCCTTATTGTGAATTGCTTTCAAATTGTACTGCAAGGTAATTAAATATTTTATACATACAACAATCATGTAGTAAAATACCCATTAATAGGGATGTTAAAGAAGTATTTAATTTTTAACTTTCGGAGAAAAATAAAATGCTTAATATGAGGATTTCCTTATTTTTTGTAATTCTTTTTTGATTTATTTTAATATTGATAAACAAAGTAATTATACATGAAAAATATTTTAGGTCTGGACCTCGGCACAACTTCTATCGGTTTCGCATATATTGTAGAGGGCGAAACGCCGGAGCAATCGTCTATACAAAAGCTTGGAGTAAGGGTAAACCCGCTTACTACCGATGAACAGACGAATTTTGAAAAAGGCAGACCGGTATCGGTAAATGCCGACAGGACCTTAAAACGTTCTGCCCGCCGCAACCTTAGCCGTTTTAAAGACCGCCGCAATAACCTTATAAATGTTTTGCAGAAAGCAAATATTATAGATGATAATGCTTTGCTCGCCGAAGATGGTAAGAATACTACACATACTACCTTTATGTTGCGTAGCCAGGCTGCTACACAGCGTGTAGAAAAAGATGAACTTGCCCGTGTGCTGCTTGCCATAAACAAGAAGCGTGGTTATAAAAGCAGCCGCCGTGCAAAAAACGAAGAAGAAGGGCAACTGGTAGACGGCATGGGAATAGCCAAACGCCTGTATGACGAGGGGCTTACGCCGGGTCAGCTTACTTATATATTGCTTAAAGAAGGTAAAAAACAGGTGCCTGACTTTTATCGGTCGGATTTGCAGGCCGAGTTTGACAAGGTTTGGGAATTCCAAAAGCAGTTTTACCCGGAGATTTTTACCGATGCCTTCAGGAAAAATATAGAGGGCAAAGGGCAACGTGTTACATCGGCAGCGTTTTGGGGTAACTATAATTTTAATACAGCCGAAAACAAAGGCACCCGGGAAGAAAAGCGCCTGCAGGCCTACAAATGGCGGGCCGAAGCAGTAGAAAAGCAGCTGGCTAAAGAGGAGGCCGCTTATGTGGTGACTGAAATAAATGCGAACCTTAGCAGTTCCAGCGGTTACCTTGGGGCTATAAGCGACCGCAGTAAAGAGCTGTACTTTAATAAACAAACGGTTGGGCAGTACCTGTATAAGCAACTAGCCGATAACCCACATACGCGCCTTAAGGGGCAGGTGTTTTACCGCCAAGACTATCTTGATGAGTTTGAAATCATTTGGCAAACACAGGCACAATACCACCCCGAACTTACAGAGGCATTGAAAGATGAGGTAAGGGATATTGTTATTTTTTACCAGCGTAAGCTAAAATCACAAAAAGGGCTGGTAAGTTTTTGTGAGTTTGAGAGTAAAGAGGTAGAGCGAATTAAAGATGGCAAAACCGTAAAACAAACCATAGGGCTTAAGGTAGCGCCAAAATCGTCGCCGCTATTCCAGGAATTCAAAATATGGCAGGTGTTACAAAACTTGGAGTTCCGTAATAAGGAAACCAAAGAAAAGTATATACCTGATGAAGCGGCCAAGCAGCAGCTGTTTGACGAACTCAACCTTAAAGGCAATCTTTCGGCTGCCGCTGCCATTGCGTTTTTAGGCTATAAGCCAAAGCAGTGGGAGGCTAATTACGATATGCTTGAAGGTAACAGGACAGCGCGTTCATTTTATGAAGCATATATGAAAATACTCGACATAGAGGGGTATGATGTGCGCGGCACCTTTAAACAACCTGATGCCGATGTTATAAAGCCTGAAGATATACCGTTACCCCCCGCACAAATTAAGGAAGCCATAGTACCCATGTTTGAAATACTGGGTATTGATACAGGTATCCTCAATTTTGATGCGGAGCTTGACGGCAAGGCATTTGAGCAGCAACCGCAGTACCGGCTTTGGCATTTATTGTATTCGGCGGAAGACGATACCAAAAAGTATTCTGAAGACGAAATTTTTACCTACGGCAACGATAACATTGGCCTGAAAAAGCAATTGTGTGAAAAATTTGGTTTTAAACCGGAGCACGCAAAGATATTGGTAAACATTCCGCTGAGTGATGATTATGGCAGCCTGAGTACTAAGGCTATGCGGAAGATATACCCATATATCAAAGATAACAATTATAGCACCGCATGTGCCAATGCTGGTTACAATCATTCTGCGGCTTCGCTTACGCGCGATGAGATTGCAAACCGCCCGCTGAAAGGGAAACTTGAATTACTCAAAAAAAACAGCCTGCGTAACCCTGTGGTAGAAAAGATTTTGAACCAAATGGTTAACGTGGTAAATACATTAATAGATACCGAAAATGATAAGCTTGAATCCGCCGGGCAGTCACGCGACTTTAAATTTGATGAGGTGCGTATAGAGCTGGCACGCGAACTGAAAAAGAATGCTAAGGAACGTGCAGAACTTAGCAGCAACATCAACAGCGCCAAGGCAGAGCATGATAAGATAGTTAAGGTGCTGCAGTCGAAATTTGGCATTAAAAACCCTGTGCGTAATGATATTGTACGCTACAAGCTTTATAGCGAACTTAAAAACAATGGCTATAAAGATTTGTATACAAACACATATATAAGACCCGAAATGATTTTTAGTTCCCTTACCGATGTAGACCATATCCTGCCGCAATCGAGGTTGTTTGATGATAGTTTTTCTAATAAAACGCTTGTATTCAAGAAAGATAATCTTGAAAAAGGTAACCGTACAGCTCACGATTATATAGACAGTAAATACGGCGCTGAAGGTCTCGCAGAATATGAAGCGAGGGTAAAAATGCTTTTTGACTTCGGGGTAAAAGGGAAAGAAAAAGAGGAGGGTATTTCTAAAGCTAAATACCAGAAATTGTTAAAAAAAGAAAGCGAAATAAGGGATGGGTTTATAGCCCGTGACCTGCGCGAAAGCCAGTATATTGCCAAAAAGGCCAAGAATATGCTGTATGATATCACTCGTGTGGTAGTGTCTACTTCGGGCCAGATTACCGACAGGCTCCGCGAAGACTGGGGGCTTATTAACATAATGCAGGAACTGAATTTTGAAAAGTACAAAGCCCAAGGCCTTACGGAGTTCTTAGAAAAGAAAGACGGTTCGCTTAAAGAAGTAATTAAAGACTGGACTAAACGTAACGACCACCGCCATCATGCCATGGACGCCCTAACTGTAGCCTTTACCAAACAGAGTTTTATACAATACCTTAACCATCTTAATGCAAAGAGTGAAGGACATAAAGACCATGCCCATATCATTGGCATTGAGCAAAAAGAAACCCACAGAGTGAGAGAGGACCGCGATAACAGTAAGCGTGTGTTTAACTTACCCATGCCGAAATTCAGGGAACAGGCTAAAGCGCACCTTGAAAGCGTACTGATATCGCATAAGGCAAAGAACAAAGTGGTAACTATAAACCGAAACCATATAAAAACCGCTAAAGGTGAACTGGTAAAACCGGAGCTTACCCCACGCGGTCAGTTGCATAATGAAACTGTATATGGAAAGTATAGATATTACAACGGCAAGGAAGAGAAGATAGGCCCTAAGTTTGATGAAGCAACCATTAAAATGGTAAGTAACCCCCAATATAAGAAACTGCTTTTACAACGATTGGCAGAAAACGACAACGACCCTAAGAAAGCATTTGGCGGAAAAAATGCCTTGTCTAAAAACCCGCTTTATATTAGTAGTGAAAAAACGCTGGGAGTTCCTGAAAAGGTAAAACTAATATGGCTTGAGGAGGATTATTCTATAAGGAAAGACATTACTCCGGAAAATTTCAAGGACCTTAAAAGCATTGAAAAAATACTTGATGAAGGTATAAAACGGATCATGCTACAGAGGCTTGAGGAGTTTGGTAATGATCCAAAGAAGGCCTTTACTGATATAGAGAAAAATCCGATATGGCTTAATAAAGAAAAAGGCATTTCTATAAAACGGGTAAAGATAAGCGGTATAAAGAACGCCGGGGCGTTGCATACTAAGAAAGATCATTTGGGTATTGATATTTTAGACAAAAATAACAATCCTATTCCTGTAGATTTTATAAGCACAGGCAGTAACCACCATGTGGCTATATATATTGATGAATCAGGTAAACTTCAGGACAGAATAGTTTCTTTTTTTGAAGCTGTAACCAGGGCTAAACAGAAGATTTCTGTAGTTGATAAAAATTACAACTCTCATTTAGGATGGCGGTTATTATTTACAATGAAGCAGAATGAATATTTTGTATTTCCAAATGAGGAAACGGGTTTTAACCCTTCAGAATTGAATCTTCTAAGTCATGAAAATAAAAATCTTATAAGTCCTAATCTTTTTAGGGTTCAGAAATTATCAAGATTAATTTATGGAACCGCCGTGGTACGTGAATATGTATTCAGGCATCATTTAGAAACATCTGTTATAGATACTAAAGAACTTCAAGGTATTGCTTACAAGTCAATAAAGGGGCTTACACCGTTTAAAGATATTGTAAAAGTCAGAATTAATCACTTAGGGGATATAGTGCAAGTTGGTGAATATTAATAAAGATAATTATGGTAAAACGTACGCTCTTTTTTGCCAACCCGGCTTATCTAAATACTAAGAATGAGCAACTGGTAGTTAATTTTCCTGATGAAGATAAGCCACCGGTTACGATCCCTATTGAAGATTTGGGTTATCTTGTGCTGGAACATCCGCAGATTACCCTTACTAATGGGCTTATCTGTAAGCTCATCGAAAATAAAACCTCTATAATAACTTGTGATAAGCAACATTTACCTAATGCCCTCTTACAACCCTTAACGGGGCATAGCGAACAGACCGAGCGATTCAGGCATCAGCTTAACTCCAGTGTGCCGCTTAAAAAGAACCTCTGGCAGCAAACCATTAGTGCGAAGATAAGTAATCAGGCATTCCATCTATCAGCAAGGAATAAAGATTCAAGAAAACTAATGCGCTGGGCTGATGAGGTAAAAAGTGGAGATACCGAAAACCACGAGGCTATTGCTGCAGCGCTGTATTTTCAGAGCCTTTTTAATCATGTTGAAGGGTTTAGCCGTAACCAAAAGGGTATAGCCCCAAACGGATTGCTAAATTATGGTTATGCCATATTGAGGGCCGTAACTGCCCGTGCACTGATAAGTACGGGTTTGTTACCATCGGTGGGGATTTTTCACAGCAATAAATACAACTCCTTTTGCCTTGCAGATGATATTATGGAACCCTACCGTATTTATGTAGATGCTCTAGTATATGATATTACGCATAGAGGTGGGGGCTATGAAGAGTTGACGCAACAGCTAAAGGCCGAACTGTTAACCATACCTGCTATGGACGTGGTTTTAGAAGGAAAGCGCAGCCCACTTATGGTGGCCATGAGCCGCACTACAAACAGCCTGTATGAATGTTACGCAGGCATAAGCAGGAAAATACTGTATCCGGTATTTGAAATTACAGTATGATGCCTTATGGAAGCCGATTACTATTCAAGGTTTAACCAATACCGTAGTATGTGGGTACTCGTTTTCTTTGATTTGCCTACCGAAACTAAAACAGAACGCAAAGCAGCTGGAAAGTTTAGGAAAGACCTGCTAGACGATGGTTTTACAATGTTTCAGTTTTCGATTTACCTGCGGTTTTGCCCCAGCCGGGAAAACGCCGATGTGCATACAAAACGGGTAAAACGCTTTTTGCCCAAACAGGGAAAAGTGGGTATTATGCAAATAACGGATAAGCAGTTTGGCATGATGGAAATATTTTATGCTCAAAAAGAAATGGCAAAAGATACACCTGGTCAACAACTTGAATTGTTTTAGGATTTAAAATTTGGGATTGTATATAAAGTGAAGAACAAAAAAGAGTGCTTTTTTTAATTCTAATTAAAAGTGTAAATGACAGGATACCAGTTTTTTATGTCGGGTATCCTGTGAATCATCTACTAAAGTACAATTTTTGAAAGCAATTCACAACATCCGGTTAGAAATTGCGAAAAAAACAAACCTGTGAATCATCTACTAAAGTACAATTTTTGAAAGCAATTCACAACAGTAGCCTACAAAGCTCTTGATAAGCGTTACCTGTGAATCATCTACTAAAGTACAATTTTTGAAAGCAATTCACAACTCTGCTGTACCTGATCCCTCAGACCATGGCCCTGTGAATCATCTACTAAAGTACAATTTTTGAAAGCAATTCACAACTGCCGCTGAGTGACAGCCGACCAGCGATACCTGTGAATCATCTACTAAAGTACAATTTTTGAAAGCAATTCACAACATTGCAATCGGCAAACACAATGCTAAAATACCTGTGAATCATCTACTAAAGTACAATTTTTGAAAGCAATTCACAACATTCACAAGAGCGTTATCCAGAATTTAAGCCTGTGAATCATCTACTAAAGTACAATTTTTGAAAGCAATTCACAACCAAAAGGGTTATCAATTAATTGCTTTGGCACCTGTGAATCATCTACTAAAGTACAATTTTTGAAAGCAATTCACAACCCGAGGTTATTGCATGGATTAACAGCACGCCCTGTGAATCATCTACTAAAGTACAATTTTTGAAAGCAATTCACAACGGACATAGTTATCAAGGTGCTCAGGGTTGTACCTGTGAATCATCTACTAAAGTACAATTTTTGAAAGCAATTCACAACAAGGTCAATGTTATCATCGTAGTCATAAACCCTGTGAATCATCTACTAAAGTACAATTTTTGAAAGCAATTCACAACACCAGCATTAAAAATATAGCTCAAACGCTGCCTGTGAATCATCTACTAAAGTACAATTTTTGAAAGCAATTCACAACCTAGTGGTCAAGAAATGATTAGTGGGAACACCTGTGAATCATCTACTAAAGTACAATTTTTGAAAGCAATTCACAACAGCGCAAACTGTGTTGGAGATAAGAAAAAACCTGTGAATCATCTACTAAAGTACAATTTTTGAAAGCAATTCACAACTGTATTTCAATATATTAGACGACAAGACACCTGTGAATCATCTACTAAAGTACAATTTTTGAAAGCAATTCACAACCTGCACTGACTGTGGTTGTATCAGTTGTACCTGTGAATCATCTACTAAAGTACAATTTTTGAAAGCAATTCACAACGAAAACACTTAATTCCTTTTTTCTACAAGGCCTGTGAATCATCTACTAAAGTACAATTTTTGAAAGCAATTCACAACAAGTAGCGGCCATTGCTATAGCCGGCATTACCTGTGAATCATCTACTAAAGTACAATTTTTGAAAGCAATTCACAACGCAGTGCTTTAGATTGTTTTAAAGGCTTTCCCTGTGAATCATCTACTAAAGTACAATTTTTGAAAGCAATTCACAACCCAAAGGGCGTCAAAAGACAGGTCGGGCGGCCTGTGAATCATCTACTAAAGTACAATTTTTGAAAGCAATTCACAACAGGGTTCTTAAAGTCATACACCTCATGTCCCCTGTGAATCATCTACTAAAGTACAATTTTTGAAAGCAATTCACAACCAGTCAAATTAACCTTTTTGAAGTATGATACCTGTGAATCATCTACTAAAGTACAATTTTTGAAAGCAATTCACAACTAGCCTCAAAAATAGAATTATTAAGCAGTACCTGTGAATCATCTACTAAAGTACAATTTTTGAAAGCAATTCACAACACCTACGCTTCTACCCATTTGAGCAACTGCCCTGTGAATCATCTACTAAAGTACAATTTTTGAAAGCAATTCACAACAGACAGGTAAATATAGTAAACATTCACTTGCCTGTGAATCATCTACTAAAGTACAATTTTTGAAAGCAATTCACAACCTCAAACTCGTTTTCTTTTCCATCAGGAATCCTGTGAATCATCTACTAAAGTACAATTTTTGAAAGCAATTCACAACTGGCGCTGAAAATACAGGAGGTGTACTTTGCCTGTGAATCATCTACTAAAGTACAATTTTTGAAAGCAATTCACAACTAGTCTCTCCGTCGTTAGCCTCAGCATCAACCTGTGAATCATCTACTAAAGTACAATTTTTGAAAGCAATTCACAACAGACACAAGGACAAAAACAGAGGATTTACTCCTGTGAATCATCTACTAAAGTACAATTTTTGAAAGCAATTCACAACATCGCGTTTTCGGGGCTTGGTAATGGCTGCCCTGTGAATCATCTACTAAAGTACAATTTTTGAAAGCAATTCACAACAAAAGTCATTTGATTGGGTTGCAAAAAATACCTGTGAATCATCTACTAAAGTACAATTTTTGAAAGCAATTCACAACCTATATCCCCGTTAGCGTCTGTCAACGCTTCCTGTGAATCATCTACTAAAGTACAATTTTTGAAAGCAATTCACAACACCTAGCAACTGAAATTGACCAAATTAAAGCCTGTGAATCATCTACTAAAGTACAATTTTTGAAAGCAATTCACAACCAACCTCCTTAGAGGTTGCAGATTTATCCCCCTGTGAATCATCTACTAAAGTACAATTTTTGAAAGCAATTCACAACAAAAAAAACTTTTTTATTGTGGTGTGGCGGCCTGTGAATCATCTACTAAAGTACAATTTTTGAAAGCAATTCACAACGCAGTTAGTGACGATGTTTCAGGAAGTGAACCTGTGAATCATCTACTAAAGTACAATTTTTGAAAGCAATTCACAACTGAACATCCTTCTTACACAAATTCCTGTAGCCTGTGAATCATCTACTAAAGTACAATTTTTGAAAGCAATTCACAACAGGATGGTTTGTGATAAGCCCCGGCAATACCTGTGAATCATCTACTAAAGTACAATTTTTGAAAGCAATTCACAACACATCTTCGCTTCCTATAATATCATATCTCCCTGTGAATCATCTACTAAAGTACAATTTTTGAAAGCAATTCACAACTAAGAGATATATGGAAATACGGAATATGCCCTGTGAATCATCTACTAAAGTACAATTTTTGAAAGCAATTCACAACCAGACTTAGAAACGGAGACAGAATAGCACTCCTGTGAATCATCTACTAAAGTACAATTTTTGAAAGCAATTCACAACGGGTTCAATGTCAAAGGGAACTGTGCCATCCCTGTGAATCATCTACTAAAGTACAATTTTTGAAAGCAATTCACAACCAAAATTCATGATACACCTGCCTTGGTCTGCCTGTGAATCATCTACTAAAGTACAATTTTTGAAAGCAATTCACAACCAGAGCATGTTTATACCGAACCTTTAAACTCCTGTGAATCATCTACTAAAGTACAATTTTTGAAAGCAATTCACAACTGTTAAAGGCTTTGCAAACGGTTGGCACCGCCTGTGAATCATCTACTAAAGTACAATTTTTGAAAGCAATTCACAACATAACAGTTAAAGGGGTTGAGATAATACCTCCTGTGAATCATCTACTAAAGTACAATTTTTGAAAGCAATTCACAACAGCAACGAATACAGAGCATTGTCGAATGCTCCTGTGAATCATCTACTAAAGTACAATTTTTGAAAGCAATTCACAACAAAAAACTTTTTTATTGTAGTGTGGCGGTCCCTGTGAATCATCTACTAAAGTACAATTTTTGAAAGCAATTCACAACGAAATTTTGCAGAAGACGCGCATGGGCGCCCTGTGAATCATCTACTAAAGTACAATTTTTGAAAGCAATTCACAACTAATACCATCTGTACCGTTCTGTATAGCACCCTGTGAATCATCTACTAAAGTACAATTTTTGAAAGCAATTCACAACAAAAAAACTTTTTTATTGTAGTGTGGCGGTCCTGTGAATCATCTACTAAAGTACAATTTTTGAAAGCAATTCACAACACTAAGCGCATGAGTTGAGTAAAACTTATCCCTGTGAATCATCTACTAAAGTACAATTTTTGAAAGCAATTCACAACTTAGTATTTATTTTAAACAGAACACCGCACCCTGTGAATCATCTACTAAAGTACAATTTTTGAAAGCAATTCACAACGAGTTCAACGCAGGACGGGTCGTGAAATGTCCTGTGAATCATCTACTAAAGTACAATTTTTGAAAGCAATTCACAACGCAATCAATCGATGAAACAGCAGTTAATGACCTGTGAATCATCTACTAAAGTACAATTTTTGAAAGCAATTCACAACCTAAGGATTTGCTCCTTTTTTGCCCGCTCTCCTGTGAATCATCTACTAAAGTACAATTTTTGAAAGCAATTCACAACAACAGCTTAGGGATAGAGGATTAGATTTTTCCTGTGAATCATCTACTAAAGTACAATTTTTGAAAGCAATTCACAACGAAAAAATAACTCTACATTTGACGTACGTTCCTGTGAATCATCTACTAAAGTACAATTTTTGAAAGCAATTCACAACTTATTTTATTTTGTTATTGTATTTTTTGTGCCTGTGAATCATCTACTAAAGTACAATTTTTGAAAGCAATTCACAACTTAGGTATTTGCTCCTTTTTTTAGCCCGACCCTGTGAATCATCTACTAAAGTACAATTTTTGAAAGCAATTCACAACCGCTGAACAGGAGCGATTGGCCGCCAAGGACCTGTGAATCATCTACTAAAGTACAATTTTTGAAAGCAATTCACAACCCGTTCTAT
This sequence comes from Flavobacterium sp. Sd200, assembly GCF_009826935.1. Taxonomy (GTDB): domain Bacteria; phylum Bacteroidota; class Bacteroidia; order Flavobacteriales; family Flavobacteriaceae; genus Flavobacterium. The sequence continues at coordinate 157,813 of NZ_WUMN01000005.1, read as the reverse complement.
GGAACACCTCAGTTATAATGTCCTGTGAATCATCTACTAAAGTACAATTTTTGAAAGCAATTCACAACAACGATGGTTAGGCTGTGTTTTTAGCAGCACCTGTGAATCATCTACTAAAGTACAATTTTTGAAAGCAATTCACAACCCTGCTGATGACACTAAAACAAACATATATCCTGTGAATCATCTACTAAAGTACAATTTTTGAAAGCAATTCACAACAACATCTGAAAAACTACTCCTGTGGGCTGTCCTGTGAATCATCTACTAAAGTACAATTTTTGAAAGCAATTCACAACATACATAAAATATCAAAAGGCTAAAATGAACCTGTGAATCATCTACTAAAGTACAATTTTTGAAAGCAATTCACAACCTATTGCTTTTTTAGAATCGGAGGCCGCTTCCTGTGAATCATCTACTAAAGTACAATTTTTGAAAGCAATTCACAACATAATGGAAAAAATAAAATGGCTAACAGAACCTGTGAATCATCTACTAAAGTACAATTTTTGAAAGCAATTCACAACATTAACGATGTTTTGACCACCTGCATAACCCTGTGAATCATCTACTAAAGTACAATTTTTGAAAGCAATTCACAGGTGTAAGCTTTACATCGTAAGCTGCTTTCACCTGTGAATCATCTACTAAAGTACAATTTTTGAAAGCAATTTACGATACAGTTTAGCTAACGCTACAAAATGTAGTAAACCCCTTTCAGGAAACTGAAAGGTTTTTTTACTTATATATTACAGCCTACACTTTAAAAAGGAAAACAACCGTTAAAATTTCTACAACCGCCATGCATCATAGTATTCTCCCTTTGTAACTTTAAGAGTTCAAAACTACGCTATGAAACAGCCCCTGCTGGCATTTAACGATAAAGGCATTTACTGCGCACAGGCCGATGTGTACCTCGACCCATGGCGTGCAGTGCCTAAAGCCATTATTACCCACGGGCACAGCGACCACTCCCGTTATGGGCATGGCAGTTATATAACCCACCACATGAACGTGCCCATTATACTACACCGCTTGGGCAACATTAACGTTAGCGGCAAGGCATGGGGCGAAACTTTTACCATAAATGGGGTTACGTTCAGTTTTCATCCTGCCGGGCATATTATAGGGAGCGCACAAATTCGGGTAGAATATAAAGGCGAAGTGTGGGTATTTACAGGCGATTACAAAACCGAAGACGACGGAATTTCTACCGCATATGAAGTGGTAAAATGCCACACCTTTATTACCGAAAATACTTTTGGCCTGCCCTGTTTTAAATGGACGCCACAGGCAGAGGTAATGAACGACATAAATAACTGGTGGGCACAAAACAAAGCCGATGGGCAAACATCGGTACTCTTTGGCTATACCCTTGGTAAAGCGCAACGGTTGCTTAAATACCTCGACCCATCTATAGGCAAAATATATACCCACGGCGCGGTAGAGAACATGACGCAAATACTCCGCCAAATGGTGGATTTTCCCGAAACCACCCTTATAACCCGCGAAACTAAAAAAGAAGACCTGCTGGGCAACATTGTACTGGCACCACCCAGCGCGCACGGCACTCCGTGGATACGAAAAATGACACCTTATGTTACAGGGGCGGCCAGCGGATGGATGGCATTTCGCGGAGCAAGGCGCAGGCGTGCCATAGACCGGGGGTTTGTGCTGAGCGACCATTGCGACTGGGCAGGACTGCTGGAAAGCATACAAGCCACCGGTGCCGAAAAAATTATATGTACCCACGGCTACAGCGATATCTTCAGTACATATTTGCGTGAGCTGGGTTATGACGCCCGTACCGAACATACCCAATATGAAGGCGATGAGGGCGAAAGCGATAAAGAAGCCGAAACCGTTTCGGAGGAAGGGGATGTGGTATGAAGCTCTTTGCCGAACTTATAAAAACGTTAGACAGTAGTAACAAGACAAACGTAAAGGTCGATGCCCTTACGCAATACTTTCGCACAGCAAGCAATAGTGATAAGGTATGGACTATTGCCATACTGTCGCACCGCAGGCCACCGCGCCCGATTAATACCAACCTATTACGGCTTTGGGCTGCCGAACTCGCCCATATTCCGTTATGGCTGTTTGAAGACAGTTACCACATAGTGGGCGACCTTGCCGAAACCATTGCCCTGGTCATCCCTGCGTCTAAAAATCATTCTGATAAAACCCTTACCGAGTTTGTACAGGAAATGATTACCCTGAAGAAGAAAACCGATGAGGAGAAAAAAGCCTACCTGCATACTAACTGGCTCACCCTGAATTATTACGAACGTTTTGTATTTACCAAGCTCATTACCGGAAGTTTCCGCATTGGCGTAAGCCAAAATCTAATGACCCGCGCACTGGGCAAAGCTACTGGTGTAAATGAAGATATACTCGCCTACAAGCTCATGGGTGAATGGAATCCCTCAACCGTTAGCTTTGAAGATTTGGTGCTCAATGAAAAAGAGGAGGATAATCTGAGCCGCCCTTACCCGTTTTATCTTGCACATGCCGTTGAGGGCGAACCGCAGGATTTAGGCAACGTTACCGAATGGAGTGCCGAACATAAATGGGACGGTATCCGTAGTCAAACGATTATACGCAACGGTGAAATGTTTATATGGAGCCGTGGCGAAGAACTTGTTACGGACAAGTATCCGGAATTTAACACTTTTCTAAATGTTATCCCAAATGGTACTGTGATGGATGGAGAAATACTGCCCTGGATTAATAATGCTATAGGTTCGTTTAACGACCTGCAAACCCGCATTGGACGTAAGACCGTAACTCCTGCATTGCTCAAAAAAACTCCAGTTATAATCCGCGCGTATGATTTGTTGGAGTGGGAGGGGAGAGACATCCGAAACCTGCCGTATATTGAACGTAGGGAACTGTTGGAAGAGCTGTACCACAGCGTAAAAGATTATGCTTTACCATTGCAACTATCTGAAAGAATACAACTTGATAACTGGGAACACGCCTTGCACGAAAAAGCAAAGGCACGCGAACTGCGCAGCGAGGGGCTTATGTTTAAACGGAACGATTCGGTTTATGGTGTAGGCCGTAAAAAAGGCGACTGGTGGAAATGGAAACTCGACCCTTTTAGTATCGATGCCGTGCTTACATACGCCATGAGGGGCAGCGGTCGCCGTGCTAACCTGTTTACCGATTATACCTTTGCTCTTTGGGAAGATAAAGAAGACGGCACCCGCGAGCTTGTAACTTTCGCAAAAGCCTATTCCGGTTTAACCGATGCTGAGTTTCGCATGGTAGACGATTACATTAAGAAAAATACACTGGAGCGTTTCGGACCCGTGCGCAGCGTTACCCCTAAGCTGGTTTTTGAAATCGGGTTTGAAGGCATAGCATTTTCCGGAAGGCATAAAAGCGGTGTGGCTACTCGGTTTCCACGTATCCTCCGCTGGCGCCATGACAAAACCATTGAAGAAGCAAACAGCATAGAGGATTTGAAAGAGATGATACCGAAATAAGTCATAAAGTTTGAAAGTCGAAAGTTTATAAAGTTAGCTTCACTCGACTGAGTTTTTGCGGCCTGACAAACCTGAAACTTTCAAACTTGAAACCTTAAACTAAAAAATGAACAGGGAACAACTTTTCAACATAGCGCAAAATTGGTTTACGGCCCGTGGCTGGAGGCCTTTCCCATTTCAGCAGCAAACGTGGACGGCTTTTTTGCAGGGCAAAAATGGCCTGCTTAACGCTCCTACGGGGAGTGGTAAAACCTATGCACTGTGGTTTCCGGTGGTGCTGAACTACATTAAAAACAATCCCGACTATAAAACCAAACACAAACCCGGCCTGAAAGCCATTTGGATTACGCCGCTGCGCGCATTATCGGTAGAAATAAAACAGGCCGCACAACGTGTTGCTGATGAACTTGGCACGCAACTCACCGTGGGTATCCGTACAGGCGATACAACGGCAGCAGACAGGGCGAAACAAAAAAAGACAATCCCTGACCTGCTTATTACCACTCCCGAAAGTATGCAGCTTATGCTGGCTTCTAAAGACTATGCTGGTGTATTTAAAACCTGTGGCGCGATTATTATAGACGAGTGGCACGAACTGCTGGGCACCAAGCGCGGCGTTCAGGTAGAACTGGCTTTGAGTCGGCTGAAAACCGTTGCTCCAAAAATGCGCATTTGGGGCATTTCGGCAACCATAGGTAATTTGCAGCAGGCCATGGAAGTGCTGCTGGGACCGCGATCGGAAGCATTGGAAAACAGTGTGCTCATTCGGGCGCACATCAACAAAAAAATAAATGTCCATTCCATCATCCCCGAAAAAATGGATGCCTACCCCTGGCGCGGGCACATGGGGCTGCACCTTGTGGATGAAGTGGCAGGCATTATTAAAAAAAGCAAAACCACACTGGTGTTTACCAATGTGCGCGGTGCGTGCGAAATTTGGTATCAGGCGCTACTGGAAAAGCACCCTGAATTTGCAGGCGAAATTGCCATGCACCATGGCAGCATTGCTAAAGAAACCCGCCTTTGGGTAGAACAGGCCATTCGCGATGAGCGCCTTAAAGCCGTAGTATGTACCAGCAGCCTGGATTTGGGAGTAGATTTCGCTCCGGTAGAAACGGTTATACAGGTGGGTGGCCCCAAAGGCGTGGCACGTTTTTTACAGCGTGCCGGGCGTAGCGGCCACCGCCCGGGACAGGAAAGCAACGTACACTTTTTAGCCACGCACGCTATTGAGTTGGTTGAAGCCTCGGCATTGCGGCGTGCGGTAAAAGATACCGTAGTAGAAGACCGCGTGCCATACCTTAACAGTTGGGATGTGTTGGTGCAGTACCTTGTAACGCTTGCTGTGAGCGATGGCTTTTACCCTAAAGATATTTTTAAAGAAGTGCAGGGTACGTTCTGCTATCAGGCCATGACCGATGCCGACTGGCAGTTTTGCCTGAACTTTATAACCCGCGGTAGCCAGAGCCTGCAGGCCTATGATGAATATAAAAAAGTTGAAATCGAGGCCGATGGTAAGTTTAAAGTCAACAATCGCGGCATTGCGCTGCGCCACCGTATGCAGATAGGCACCATTGTAAGCGATGGGGTTTTGAATGTGAAGTTTATGGGAGGCGGTTATATTGGTTCTATAGAGGAATGGTTTATATCAAAACTGAACCCCGGCGATACGTTTATTTTTGCCGGGCGAAAACTGGAACTTTACCGTGTAAAAAATATGGAAGTACTGGTGCGCCTTGCCAGCCCCGGGGCTAAGGCAAAACACGCCAGCTGGATGGGCGGGCGACTTACCCTTTCGGCACAAATGAGCGAACTGCTTCGGGAAGAATTGTATTCTGCCAATACCGATACACAAACACCTGAACTGAAAGCGTTGTTACCCGTTTTTACGCGGCAGCGCAAAGAGAGTATTGTGCCTAACGACAGCCAGTTTCTTATAGAAACCTTCAAAACCCGGGAGGGCTACCATGCCATTTTTTATCCGTTTGAAGGCCGCTATGTGCATGAAGCCCTTGCGAGCTTAATGGCGTATCGCATTAGTTTGCTTACACCCATCACGTTTTCTTTAGCATACAACGACTATGGTTTTGAACTGCTCAGCGACAAGGAAATAGACATGCAACAGGTTTTGGATAACGACCTTTTTACACCCACACACCTGCACACTGATTTACAGCACAGCCTTAATGCTACCGAAATGGCACGGCGCAAGTTTAGGGATATTGCGGTTATAGCAGGATTGGTTTTTACAGGCTATCCGGGTAAGGTGGTTAAGGCCAAGCACCTGCAAAGTGGCAGCCAGCTTATTTTTGAGGTATTTAGGGACTATGAGCCAAACAACCTTTTGTTTCAGCAGGCGTATAGAGAAACCTTTGAACACCAGCTTGAAGAAGGGCGTTTGCTCCTTGCATTAGAACGGATACAACACCAGGAAGTGGTTTGGAAACAATGTGAAAAGCCTACACCGTTCAGCTTCCCGATTATTACTGACAGGTTACGGGAACGTTTGTCAAGCGAAACGCTGGCAGAAAGGATAAAAAAGATGACGGCGAGTTATATGAAATGAATTATCTGTTTCTATTCATTGCTCTTATTATTTTACTTGTCCTCCTGTCTGCATACATCCTGTTAAGAGATGTAAAAGCCCATATAAATGCCGGAATCCATCCTATAAGGGTCAATTGCAGAATAAGGCAACAAATACCGCTTATTATTTTTCCCTGAAAAAATAATGATAACCATGGGAAGAAGAAAGCAATTATATATCTCATATTGGTTGGGCTTAAATATATTATTACGCTAAAATATAAAGTAATTCAAAAATGTAATAATCATTTCTCGCAATAATATAGATATCATAATTTAAATGACATTTGAAATAAATATAAAAGACCAAAACTTTATCCTGCATTGCTCCGGTGCGGTGTACTGGGTACAACGGCGTTTGTTGCTTATCAGCGATGCACATTTGGGCAAGGTAAGCCATTTCCGTAAGTTCGGGGCGGCCATACCAAGTGGTGTTATTCATAAAAATTTTCTTAAGCTTGATGAAGTAATAGCCTATTTTAATCCTGAGAGCATTTGCTTTTTAGGCGACCTCTTTCACAGTTCGCTTAACCTTGAATGGGATTTGTTTAGCAATTGGGTAAGCAAAACCAACCTGCCTATTGTACTGATTGCTGGTAACCACGACATCATTAATCCCAAAAAATATGAAGCACTGGGCATTAAAACCGTTAGCGAATGGGCTACCGAAGACGGTTTCCTGCTTACCCACCACCCAGAAACTCGCGAGGGTTATTTCACGTTTTGTGGGCATATTCACCCGGCAGTTAGGCTACGGGGCATGGGTAGGCAGGTACTCAAACTGCCTTGTTTTTTTATGAGCGAAAATCAAATGATATTACCTGCTTTTGGAGAATTTACAGGGACTCATGTGATGCAACCTACTGAGGATAATATGGTCTATGTAATTGTTAATGATGGGGTGGTTAAACTATAATTTAGATGCAAAATCTTAGTTGCTAAAATCTTTTATCCTGAGTAATTTTTTTAAATCCTTTTCAAAATAGTTAGATATTTTTTGGGCATCGTTACGAGTAAAATAAGGGCTTTCATAGAAATCTGAAAGCTCTTTGTATTTCTTGCTAAAACAATGCTAAAACATTTTGTGATATGCGTAATCTCAGCGATAATCACCAATACTTACTTTTTTAGCTGCTAATTTATTCATTAACTTAATTTTAAAAGTTCAACAATAATTTTTTTTACAACAATATTCAACCGTAGTTCTATTTTTGTGTAGTATTGTAGAACATTAGTTGACCAAGCATAACACTGTATTAACTAATACCAACATCATTCTGACATCATGAAAAATTCCCTTACATTTTTCGAGAAATGCTCTGTTAGCGCATCTCTCAATGATTTAGCTTATCGCGATTATATAGCAGCGCGGTTTCTTCTAAATAATGAATTTGTAGTTCAAGGACTTACTCTAGCGAGTACAGCTGTAGAAAAGTATCTAAAATCTATAATAGTATTTCATTCTATAGAGGACAAAAATTATCATTATCATTTTGACAATCTTCAAAAACTAAAGAATGCTTTGGCAAACATCTATGACATCACAGAGAGATTCGATCCGGGTTTCTTATCCATACTCGAAAAGGCTTATAAGATTAGATATTACGATAGATTAAACAATCAAATCCTAATCGGAATATATGTAAATCAATTCATTGGAGAATTGGATGCTACAATTCACGATTTAGAGATATTCATTGCGAAGACACAAAACGGGAATAATAAATTTTCGAATTATTGGCGAGCGGTCGAACAAAATGAACCAAATCTTTACATGAATAACTACCTTCTAAATAAATTGGATAAAAAAGAGTTTATGGAGACACCAGGTTTCGCATTCTCAATTCATATACAAGCAGGAACTTCGGCAATCGGTTTTGAGGAAACAGTGAGAAGCAAAGAGGTTGCAACTCTGTATGAAGGATCTTTAACAACATTTGACGAATTTCAAAATAATTGGGGTATGTAATAATTCAACCTCTTAGATTACGGGTTCGACTCCCGTCTTCGCTACAGGAAGATACAAAACCCCTGTTGCGACAGGGATTTTACTCTTTTACCACTTTTTAGATGTGTTTTATTTGAAATTGGAATCTAACCGACAACCTTAAAAAAATCCATGTAAAATCTATGGCTTTTCTTGTTAAAATGTTTTTACAAAACCTATTCCTGCATTTTTACCATCATAAAATGGCATAATAAAGGATGTGGGGTGTGTTTCTTCTTTTTTGCCGAATAAAGTTTTACTGATGAAAGGATTTACCCAATAGGCAATCTTAGTGCTTAATATACCAATACCTGCTCCAGCTGCTACATCGGTAAGCCAGTGGCGGTTATTGTATATCCTGAATATTCCTGTGCCTGTTGCAACCGCATATCCGGTAATACCATACCAAACCGATTTATCTTTATATTCCTGCCATAAAAATTCTGCTCCGGCAAAGGCGGTTGCAGTATGCCCGGAAGGGAAAGAGTTTTTAGATGTACCATCGGGGCGTTCTATATGCGATATTGATTTTAAAGCAAAAACAGTACTGCTCATAATAACATAAGAGGTGGCGAGCATAACACCTCTGTCTCGAAGGCTGTGCTTTGCCTTTACGCCAAAAGCATCGAGGGCAAATACTGATGCAGCAGGTGCCCACTGGCTAAAATCGTCTATAGACGTTTTTTGATCTATGTCTTCTTTTACTTCTTCCCTTATCTGTGTGTTAAAACTTTTCAGTTGATCACTTTCTATGCCTATAACGCCATAGCCTATAAGTATAGAGGGTATAATAAGCTGTTTGTAATTAAACTTAAGTTTTTGTATGGTATCAACTTTTACGCTGTCTTGTACAGCATAAGTTTTTACAGTGTCAGCCTGTGCATTGCAAAGTTGTGCGGTTAGAAGGCAGGCGAATAAAATTACGGCATTTCTCATGGTAAGGGAATTTAAAGAGTTAGCGTAATTTTATTTCATAATGTGGCGTTGTTTTTTAGCTAAAGTCTGTACTGATTTTGAATTTTTCCTGAACAGTGATATTATTTCAGGAGCTTGTGGTTGAAAAGATAGTCGGCTGTTTGGTACCAGGCAATGGTTTCCTCTAAAAATGATTGTTCCATAGGCAAAGCGTTCAGGCTGTTGTCATTTTTGTTCCAGGAATAAAAAGCCTGCCTGCGCTGGTCAGACAAAATCATTACTTTATTCTGTTTCATTAATGTCAGCTTACGGTATGTACCCATGAGCGAACGTTCCTCGAATTCATTTCTAAGCACATTCTTTCCAAAGAAATCCGACTCATAATTCCAGTGCAGTAAACCAAACAGTGTTGGAAAGAGGTCTATCTGTGAGCAAAGCTTATTAACTTTTTGATTGTCACTTTCGGGCAGGTTCACAATGAGGGCTGGTATGTGATAGTTAGCCACATCTATTTCGTCTTTACCGGCACTACTGGCGCAGTGGTCTGCAATAATTACAAATACCGTATTTTTAAACCAGGGCTTTGTTTTGGCTTTAGCGAAAAGCTCACGCAATGCAAAATCAGTATATTTAACTGCGCCCGAACGCCCTGTGCCCGATGGAATATCAATTTTTCCGGACGGATAAGTATAGGGTCTGTGGTTAGAGGTGGTCATTACAAAATTGAAAAACGGTTGCCCCGTAGCATATTGTTTATCTGCCACTTTAAGCATTTTATTAAAAATATCTTGGTCGCAAATGCCCCATGCGTTTTCAAAGGTTACCTCGTTGTCTTCAATGTGATTGCGCACGGCCTGATTTTTATCGCTAAGCACGCTGCCGTGCCCGCGGTCGTAAATAGTAAAACCGTTACCTCCAAAATAGGCGTTCATATTATCAAAGTAACCATCTCCTCCATAAAAAAAGTTGCTGTCATATCCTTTAGCTTTAAACACGCTGTTTACAGTATAAAGGTTTGCGTTATCCGGGCGTTTTACAATGCTTTGCCCCGGTGTAGGCGGAATACAAAGAGTTACGGCTTCCATGCCTCGAACAGTTCGCGTACCGGTGGCATACAGGTTATTGAAAAAAAAACTTTTTTGCGCAAGGCTGTCCAGAAATGGGGTAATATTTTCGGTATTGCCAAATTCTTTCATAAAACTGCCGCTTAGGCTTTCAACCAATATGAACACGATATTTTTCTTTTCTTCAGAGGGGAAGTTGTCTGTTATTGTGCGGTGTATTGAATAATTTTTCTTGATATAAATAGCATTATCTCCTCCAAGTTTTTTACGTATAAAGCTGAATGCTTTATTGTTGTCTATTTGTGTATAAAACTCGGTATATTTCATTTGATTATTGCGGAAAGCAGCAAAAAATGAATAGATGCCGGATTTAGATATTTCAGAATTATAGCGGTTGCTGCTCCATTCGGCCATGCTGTTGTTTATAAAAAAGCCGAAAATAAATGCTGTAACCAGAGTTAATCCCAGTGTGTACAGACGCTGCTTTAATGCCGCCTTTATTGTAAAAGAAATAGTAAAAGCACCACTTTTATAAAATAAAAACAATATGCCACCACTTATTAATAAAACTCCGCCTATAAGTAAAGGCAACGGATAGGATTGGTTAATGTTTGCAACCACCTCATGGGTATAAATGAGATAATCAACGGCTATAAAGTTAAAACGTGTTTTAAATTCATCCCAAAAAGTAATCTCGGCAAAAAAAGTAAATACAATAATGATTACAGTAAGTGAAGTAAAGAACCAGATCAACGTTTTATCTGCCCAACTGCCTGCAAAACGGTTTGGCGTTAGCGTGTAGTAAATAACCGCAGGTATGCATACAAAGGCTACTGTGCCTAAGTCAAAAAAAAGGCCGGTAAGCAACGTTTGTAATACATTTAATATATTCCACGAAACCTCATCATATTGCCAGATGAAGAAGCAAACCCTCAGCAACTGGCAAACGACAAGGAACCAACCAACAAAATGCACTAAAACCGAAAATCTACCCGATTTATTTAATTTCTGAAACATTGCAGACTAAATTTATGATGCAAGTTTCTAACCCAATTTTGAATTAAATTAGAATTTCTAATGTTGCCTAAAATTTGTAACTGTAACCAAAACGTATTACCTGCGTTTCATAATAATCTTTGCTCGTATAGCTAAAGCCATTGCCCTGGACTTCTTTACGGATAACGAGTGTGTTGAACAAATCGGTAGCATTTAAAAACAATTCGCCTTTACCTTTTTGTATAATTTTCTTCAGGCCAATATCGGTAGAAAAACGCCCCAAAGTTTTTCCCTGCGGAATAATATCCGGTGCAAGCCATGCCGCCATAAGTTGTCCAGTAAGGGTAGGAGAGAAGGTAAAAGTATTGTTCCACTTAACATTGCCTGATGTTATTTGTTGTTTTGTGGCCGAATAATTTGTGGGTTCAGGATACAGTATCTCGACACTAAAAGCATCAATGGTGTTGCGGTATAGTGTTGCGTTGAGGTTAAAAGAATACCAAGACGCAGGTTTGTGAGAGAACATAACTTCAGACCCTATCATGTTGCTTTTACCTGCATTTTCAAAAACATTATAAATAAGTGTACTGCCCGGAGTGGTTGTGGCAATACGTGTAATGGTGCCCTCTACCTGTTTGTAGTATGCCGAGGCAAAGAAATATCCTTTTTCAAAATTGGCTTTGTAACCCAATTCGGCAGTATTGGTAAATTGAGGGCGCAGGCCGGGATTACCCACTTTTATAATCTCGGCATCATCATACTTGGGAAATATGCGAATATCTACCTCGTTCGGGCGGTCTACCCTGCGGTTATAAAATAATGACAGCTTGTGACTATCGTTTAATTTATAAGAGAAGCGCAGTGATGGAAATGGCTCCAGATAATGGTAGCCGTCTGTACGGTAAACAGGGTGATTAGGATTCACTTCATATTCAAGATCAAGATACTCTACACGTACACCTGCTTCGGCTTCAATGCGGTTAGTTTCATAAATATAATTGCCATAGACAGCTGGTATCGATTCTTCATAGGTTGCCTTTCCCCCTGCATTGGCATCTATTACTGAGTTTTGACCGGGAAAGAATTGCATATTGGTAGGAATTACACGATTGCGAAATTTAAATCCGGTTTCAAACCTGCCCGAAGCTAAAGGCTTTATGTAGTCGAGATTTACATCGAGCACGTTTTCATCTGACAATAGCTTAAAGGCATCCCTTCCTGTAGATGCGGGGAGCATATTATCAAAAAAATATTTTTCATCTTCCCTATGGAAAGTGTAGTTGACACCTGCATTGAGCACATGCCCTGCCTCTTTAAATTTATGTTGGTAGGAAGCAGATGCCATTAAGTTAGTTTTCAACTCATCTTCAAGAAATTGCCATAACCTCAGGCGCTCGGAATAATCAGCATTAAAAAAGGGTTCATCTCCATTATCAATTATCTTTTCACTACCAAAAAGTGCCGAAAAAGCCAGAGTGTTGTTATCATTATAATTCCAGTCAATACCCGTTTTAAGGTTGGTAAAATGAGTGTTACGGTTGCGTTTGGTTTGCTGATTTATTATAGTGCCGTCATCATAAGTACGGGTTACAAATTCATTTTTATTCAGCGTTTCGGTATACAGGTAATCACCCTGAAAGTAGATGTTGACCTTTTCTTTACGATAGTTAAGCGACAATGAAGGATTTATTTTTGGAGTGAGCTGGTATTGCGGACGAATGGTTGGGAGGTTACCTTTACGTTGCCATAGCGCCCCTAAGCCTGATGCTAATCCCACTTTGCCGTTTAACCCCTCATCTTTATTTTTCTTCAGGATGATGTTTATAATACCCGCATTACCATTGGCATCGTATTTAGAAGAAGGGTTATTAATAATCTCAATTTTTTCTATGGCCGATGCAGGCAGGTTCTCCAGTCCCGACTGCCCGTTAAACCCTGTTAATGCAGTTTGTTTTCCGTCTATAAGCACCATTACCTTATCGTTGCCTCGAAGCTGTACTTTACCATCTTGGGTGGTAACGCCCGGCAGGTTTTGCATGGCTTGTAATACAGAACCGCCGCTTTGGGCAATGTTATCGGCAAGTGTAAATGTTTTTTTGTCCAGTTTATTGCCTATTTCATCCTGCCGGGACGTTATAACTACTTCGTCAAGCTGTTGGCTATCTGTTGTAAGCTGTAGTTTACCTATATTAAGAAATTCCGAAAGCGAACCCACAAACAGCTCTTTTGTAAATGTTTTATAACCCATAAAACTTATTTCGAGCAGGTAGTTGCCGGGCGGAATAGGAGACAGTGTAAAGCTTCCTTCTTCGTTAGTGATAGCAGTTGTTATAACTGTATTGGTTTTCGATTTTATAACAGCATTGGCATAACCTACAGGTATTGAGCTATCTGTTTCAGTTACTGTGCCGGAAATAGTTACCGCCTTTACCTGTGCTGTTGCTGTTTGATAAAAACACAGCATTAACAGTGCTAAATAAATAATGATGCTTCTTTTCATGGTACTTCGTTTTTTGATATGGCGAAGTTGCGAACTGATTTAGAAGCAAATCTGAATTAAGGGAATCTTACTGTAAAATTGTGCATATTTTGAGTAAAGCTATAGTCTATTTCCCATCCGTTTAGTTCTGCAATTTTTTTGATGATGGCAAGGCCAAGCCCGTTGCCCTGTGCTGATGGATCTGTTTTAGAAAAGCGGTTAAATAACTTATCTGTATTTAAGGCAGTTGCAGTTCCTGTATTAGAAAAAAACAATTTGTTGGCAGCTGTTCTGATAATTATTTTCCCATCCTGAATATTATGTCTTATAGCATTGAGGAACAGGTTGTTTATTAATATTTCAGATAAGGCTGGGTTTGTATTTATTTTTAACGTAATACTTGTATCCAGTTCAAAAGAAATATTTTTTGGCGCGCCTTGTTCCTTAAAGAAATCAAGATGTTTTTCTGCAATATCATTTATTATTACCGGCTGTTTGTCCAGATAGGTGTCGTTGTCAATTTTAGAAAGCAGCAGCAAATTTTTATTCAGCCTGTTAAGCCTTGAAATATCATCATTGAGCGAATCAATAAGTTCAGATTGTTGTTGTGAAAGTCCCTCATATTGAGCCAATATATCTACTTTAGTTTGAAAGAGAGCTAAAGGAGTTTGCAGTTCGTGCGCTGCATTTTCTACAAATTCGCGCTGACTTTTGTATATCGCAGTATTTTTTTCGATAAGCCTGTCAATACTCTTGTTTAGTGAATCAAATTCAGAAATATCTGTTGAAGTAAAAAGAGGAGGATGGTTTTTGTCAATTTCAAAATCCTGTATTTTGCGTAGGGTATCATAAAAAGGTTTCCATATTTTACTGGCAGAAGCTCGGGATATATAAATAATGCCGGTAAGCAGTATTGCAATAATAAATAGGAACATAGCCGCAATGCTAACTACCATGCCTTCCATAACAACAAGGTTACTTTTTTCTATATACGTATATCGTTGCCCATTAATATTTACTGGTCCCCACAACACCCTGTAAGGCTCCATTTCTTTAGAAACGGGGTCAAGCTCCATAGTGCCAAAAATAGAATCTTTTATAACCCCTCTGTCCGGAACAATTTCTACATTGCGGTTGTATTTGTTCCAGTTAGCAATGTCTGTTTGGCTTAGGTTATTATCATTTTGTTCAAATGCCCCTTTATGAAAAAGTAAAACCTCATCTGTTTCGTACACATACAGCCATTGACATATATAATAGAATACAGGTGCCGATGCCAGTAAAATAATTATGGCATAGAGCAGGAAACTGCGTGTGGTTTTGTTTAATAGCTTTGTTTTACTCATCCTGCCATTTGTACCCCAAGCCGTAAACGGTTTTTATATAATCTCCGGCTCCTGCTGAGGTAAGTTTCTTTTTAAGGTTTTTTATATGAGCATATACAAAATCATGATTATCGAGCATATCGGCCATATCTCCACTCAGGTGTTCGGCGATAGCGCTTTTACTCAGTACCTTGTTTTGATTGCCTATAAGATACAGCAGCAAATCTATTTCTTTTTTGGTTATGTCCAGCTTAATGTCATTTACCGTTACGCTCTTACCAAGTAAATCGACCGAAATTTCGTTAAAAGTAATAATGTTACTGCCATTAAAGTTCTTACGGCGTATTAGTGCCTGCATACGAACCAGCAATTCAGACAAGTGAAAAGGTTTGGTAAGATAATCGTCAGCCCCTAAATTAAAGCCCTCAATCCGTGTTTCAAGCGTTTCCTTTGCTGAGATAATAATAACACCTTCTGTTTTGTTTTGAAGTTTTAGCTCTTTAAGTATATCAAAGCCATCCCCATCGGGCAACATCAGGTCCAGCAGTATGCAGTCGTACTCATACATGCTTATTTTATCAAGCGAATCACGGGTTGTGGCTGCGCTTTCACACTGAACGCC
Organism: Flavobacterium sp. Sd200; assembly: GCF_009826935.1. Lineage (GTDB taxonomy): Bacteria > Bacteroidota > Bacteroidia > Flavobacteriales > Flavobacteriaceae > Flavobacterium. The sequence continues at coordinate 142,345 of NZ_WUMN01000005.1, read as the reverse complement.
ATTTGGCTTAAAGTATTCTTTAATGCTTTGGCTTATTGCAGGTTCATCTTCTATTATCAGCACTTTCATAACTGCAATTTAGCAAATAGATTTTGAAGCAAATCTGAATTATATAAATTTTGGTAGAAGTATTTTGTTATCATTAATTACTATACTATCGGTTCAGGGAATGCCTGTTATGACAGATATGTTTTTATTTTATGGTATTACTGACTGTAAATTCAAACTCTGCTATATGTACTGTCAACAGTAGCAGTTATGAGCAACACCATTGTTCATTTAAATGATGAAACCCTGAAATATCAAAGCTGCATCCTGTAGCCGGGGAAACATTAAAAAAAGTAACCCCATATATTGTAGATAAGTATGTTGTAAAATAGAAATATTGAATGGCATTATAGGGCTCAAATATTGAACACATTTTGACATATTATACCATAAACAAGTGTATTAAAATTACCCTAAAACTTTCAAATTGCTTATTTTTACGTGGTTGAATACCATCAATAATAAATTTTTGAATAAAACCCTTAAATGAAAAGAGAAGTAATAAGGATTTGTACTTTTCTCAATTGCATTGTAATAAATGGAAGTATTGGTTGCTTAATAGTAATACTTTCTGTGTTTTTCAGTTCTCTGTATGCACAAAACATACGCACAATTACCAGTGCCGACGGTTTGCCGCAATCTTTTGTATCCGGATTAGTTCAGGATCAAGATGGTTTTATCTGGATAGGCACCCGTAATGGACTTTCGCGTTATGACGGAAGGGAATTCAAACTTTTTCAAAATAAATTTAACGACACTACATCACTGGCATCTAACATTGTTATTGGTATAAAAAGACATGATAACGACTTATGGATAGAATATGAAAGTAATGAGGTAGATGTAATGAACCTTGCTACCGAAGAGATCACTCATTTTATTACCCCTTCTATTTATAAAGATGCTTCATTCAGGTTTTTGCGCAGGGGATGGATTGTTACAAAAAATAAAGATTTTTGGAGCATATCTTTAAAGAATGGGGTTACTAAAATAGACAGTAACCAAAAGATTATACGCTATACTCAAAGCAGTGGTTTAGAAGGCGATATAATACGTAGTATTTTTGAAGACAGTAAAAAAAAGATATGGGTTTTAGCACAGCACAGCCTTTACAGGTTTAATGCCAGGAAAAACCGATTTGAAAAATTGCTTAATCTGGATCTGGATCTTGAAGATACAACCACTCCAAGTGAAGTTTTGGGTATGCTTGAACAACCCGACGGAACTATTATTTGGGGAGACCGAAGGTATCTTTATTTGTTAGATGCTGATAGTATGTTGCTTAAAAAGGTTAGGCTAACATCCAATTCTCCAATAGGTGTTAAATGGTTGGCATTATCTCCCAAAGGAGATGTCTTTTTTGAAGCTAATGGCAGTATATATAACTATAATAAAAAGGGCATAACTTATATAACTACCCTTAAGGCCAAAGACAAATCTTTTGCCGGCTGTTTTTTAGTAGACCGTTCGGGTTTGTTATGGATAGGAACCAATGCTTCAGGTATATATGTTTTAGATTTTTCCGCATATTTTGAAACCCATCCATACAAAGAAAATTTTGCCGAAGATGTATGGAAAAGCCAGTTTGATTTATCGGCACAAAATGATTTTTCCTGGCAGGAAGGTAATGAAAGCTTATCGTCTTCCGGATATCACATACGCTCTGATTATGACAGTAAAGGAAGACTTTGGTTAGCCCTTAAGCAAACTGTTTTTTGTTATAACCCTGAAAGTAAACAAAAAAAGGTTTTGCCACCGTTGCCCGCCTATGGTAAAGATCTTGAAAAATTCCGCCCGCTGATTAAGGGTATAACATTTATAAAAGGAGACGTTCCAATTGTTGCTGATTATAATAGCAATATTTTTAAATATAATGCTAATTCAGATAAATGGGATTTATTATTACCTGCTTTTTACATAAGAGATCTTTATGATCGCCCTGTTTTAACAGAAGATATTTATGCAGAAGGCAACAGGCTTTGGATGACTACTCAAGCAGACGGATTACTGTATGTAGATCTTGATACTAAAAAAGTACATCAGCTAAAAAAAGGGCTGCCCACAACACATCTTTTAGGAATTGAGCACAGCGTAGATAAAAACCTGCTATGGATTGGCAGTTACCATGGGCTGATATGCTTTAATAAAAAAACTTTTAGGAGTCGTGTATTCTCAGTTTCTGAAAGTTTGCCCGATAATACTATTTATTCTATACTTTCAGATGATTACGGATATTTATGGATAACCACTAATAAAGGACTTTGTAGGTTTGATCCTACCACTTTTAAAACCCTTAATTATACATTTGAATATGGCTTGCAAGGCAATGAGTTTAACCGTTTTCATCATCTCAAACTCCCGAATGGTAAACTTATATTTGGAGGGTTAGAAGGGTGGTCATTATTCGATCCTAAGTCTGTACAGCAGGATATGTTTAATACGCCTGTGGCACTAACAGGATTAAAAGTAAACAACAAAGCTTTTAATGCAGCCAAATATTCTAATAATACGGCCACAATAAATACTCTGCAAAATGTAACGCTAACATATAACGATAATACGCTGTCTTTTGAGTTTGCCGGATTGCAGTATAATCATCCGGAAGATATTCTGTACAGGTACCAGCTTGAAGGTTTTGATAAAGACTGGATTGTTGCAGGTAACAATAACGAGGCGTTCTACACAAAAATTCCGCCCGGTTCTTACATGCTCAAGGTAAATGCAAGTAATACCAGCAGAAAATGGAGCCGTCATATAAAAACCTTGCAGGTAATAATAAATCCGCCATGGTGGGCCACCTGGTGGGCATATGTTTTTTATGCCGCCCTCGCGGTACTTTTGATCTGGCTATACATTCAGTACCGTATAAGGCAGGTGATGGTAAGGCAAAATATGTTGCTTAAAGAAAAAGAATCAGCCCAGTTAAGAGAGCTTGATGAAATGAAAACCCGTTTTTTTAGCAACATTACCCACGAGCTGCGCACACCTTTGACTTTAATTTTGGGTCCTGCCGAAAAACTTAAACAAACCCTCACATTACCTCAAAGTCTTGCTATGGCTACTACTATTTATAAAAATGGCGAACAATTACTGGGGCTAACCAACCAGCTTTTAGATCTTGCCAAACTGGAAGCCGGGGCTATGAAACCGCAGTTAAAGAAGGGGAATATTGCAGAGACTTTACAAAATGTAATTGACCTTTTTAGAGAAGAAGCTAACAAAAAAAATATAGATCTGATTTTTATAAAGGACGGTAAAAACTTTAATTATGTATTTGCACACTACATGCTCGAAAGGATAGTGCACAACCTTGTGGGTAATGCCATTAAATTTACACCCCAACAGGGCAGGGTAAAGGTAGTTCTTGTAACGAACGGCCGGACTGTTACTATAACTGTAAAAGATACGGGTATGGGTATTCAGCAAAGTCAGTTGCAAAATATTTTTAATCGTTTTTATCAGGCTGATATTGATAATAGTTATCAGGACAATAATACAGGCACAGGTATTGGTTTAGCATTGGTAAAAGAATTTACAGAGGTACAGGGAGGAACAGTTACGGCTGCAAATTATGAGGAAAATAATGCAACAGGAACTATTTTTACGATTACCCTGCCCTATGAGGAAATTATAGAGATGTTACCTGCTCAAAAAGAAACTGAAAAACTATTAACTGCTGACGATTTTGAAGAAGAATTTACTACAAACAGGCCATTGGTATTACTTGTTGAGGACAATCAACAGATAAGCGATTTTATGATACAAAATCTTGAACCTTTTTATAAAACCTATGTTGCATTAAATGGGAAAAAAGGATTGGAAACAGCCTTACAATTAATGCCCGATTTTATAATAAGCGATGTGCTTATGCCTATTATGGATGGTTTTACATTGGTGCAGGAATTAAAAACAGATATTCGAACGGCACACATACCGATAATGTTGCTTACAGCGAAGGCCGATTTTGAGAGTAAGATCGAAGGCTTAACTTATGGAGCAGACGATTATCTTACAAAGCCATTTAGTGTTACTGAACTGCTTTTGCGAATAAAAAATCATTTAAACCGTCAGAAAAAACAAAGGGAGTTTATACAGCAAAAACTAAAGCATCTTAACGCTGCACCACTGCCACAGGAAGAAAGTTCTGGCGACATTTTTTTACAGGAATTCTACAAAATTTTAGAAGATAATCTTGACAATGCATTGTTGGGTGTTGAAGAGATATTGCCACTGGTTAATATGAGCCGCACCAGTCTGCACCGCAAAATAAAAACTATTACAGGTATGAGTACCGGAGAGCTTATTAAAGTGTACCGACTAAAAAGGGCAGCACAGTTTTTAAGGGAAAACTACAGTAGCACCGAGGCAGCATATAAAAGTGGTTTTAGTAGCCCTTCTTATTTTACAAAATCGTTCAGAGAGTACTATAACCTTACACCTAAGGAGTTTATAAATACACCCAATGGTTAGCTGAAACGATTTTTATAGTATTTGAAACATCTGTTATAGCCTGTTTAGATAGTGATTGATAGCTTGCGCAAACTTTTTGCTGCATAACTATCAAATACATATACACAACTAAACAATACTTTTATGGATGTAAACTTTACTATTATAAAACGGCAAAGCATACTGCTTTACGTTTTTCTGCTATTTAGTACAACACTTTTTGCACAAACCATACGCTATGTAAAACAAGGAGCAACAGGCAGTGGCAGCAGTTGGGCTAATGCCTCGGGCGATTTACAGGCTATGATAAATGAATCCTCAGCCGGGAGTGAGGTCTGGGTGGCTGCGGGTACTTACCAGCGTAGTTCCGGACAATCTTTTTCTATGAGAAACGGGGTTAAAATATACGGAGGATTTCCTGCTGTAGGTACCCCTGGTTTTGAAGAACGGGACTGGCAAAATAATATGACTGTTCTTCGGGGTAATCAGGCAAGTGTTGTAATAAATTATAATCTTAATAATACAGCACTACTGGATGGGTTTAAAATAGCATTTGGCTCAGCTACTTATGGAGGGGGTATATATAATAATAATTCATCTCCTGTAATTACTAACATTCTTTTTGACAGGAATAGTGCTACTTATGGAGGAGGTATTTATAATTTGAATTCTACAGCTTCTATTTATAATGTTTTAATAATAGGTAGTATTGCAAGCCAAAATGGTTCGGCAATATATAACTCCAATTCAAATGTTCATTTAACCAATGCTATAATAACATTTAATTACAGCACAGGATTAGGTGATGCTTTATATAATAACTCTTCATCCCCCATTTTAACAAATATTACTATTACAGCAAATAGAAGTCCAAATGCTAATGGGGCATTAATTTATAATTTAAATTCATATCCCGAAATTAGGAACAGCATAATTTATAATAACCCTTCGAGGATTGTTAACGAAAATTCACAACCGTCAATAAGCTATAGTCTTGTGCAGGGTATGGCAGCAGATCCGGCAAATAATAACCTGGACGGAAGTATTGATCCATTATTTATTAATCCAAATTTGGTTGGAGAATTGCCAGGGAATTATGGCGTATCATCTGTAAGTCCGGTTATAAATATGGGTAACAGTAGTTTTTATAATGAGTCGCAAACGCCGAACCTTTCTTATATAACTACTGATTATTTAGGGAACAGCAGGATTGCAGGAAGTTTTATAGACATGGGAGCCTACGAATTTAATCCCGATAAAATAATGCGTTTTGTAAAACAGGGAGGAACAGGGAATGGTACCAGTTGGCAAAATGCCTCGGGCGATTTGCAGCGTATTATAAATGATGCGGGATATGGCAGGGAGGTGTGGGTTGCAGCTGGAACTTACCAACTTGCATCGGGAAGTTTTTATACTATGAAAGACGGAGTAAAAATTTATGGAGGATTTCCAGATTCGGGAAATCCTACTATGGCAGAGCGTAACTGGCAAAATAATGTTACAACATTAAGGGGTAATAATAACTCAATTATACGAAACGATAACAATTTTGTTACTAATACCGCTGTATTGGATGGATTTACATTGACAGGAGGAGGAAACTTGGGTGGTGCGCATCGTGGAGGTGCTATTTATAACAATAATACCTCGCCGATATTAAATAACCTTATTATAACTCAAAATAGTGCCAACTACGGAGGAGGCATATTTAATCAAAATTCATCGCCGGTAATGAACAATCTTAGCATTACCAACAATGTTGCAACATTTGGCGGTGCAATGGATAATCAATCATCATTTATTACTTTGACTAATAGCAAAATCTCAGGAAATTTTGCAGAGAGTTCAGGAGGCGGCTTATATAACATAAGTACCTCTACCATTTTAACAAATGTTACAATTAAAGGAAATAGTGCCAACGGTGTCAGTGCTATTAATAATTATGCAGGTACACATACAGTAACAAATACTGCAGTTACCGGAAATAGTTCTTTAACAGGTTATTCGGCCTTAACTTATTCAAATAATTCGCCTGTATTAACTAACGTCACAATTAGTGGAAACCTTGGAGGTGATCGGGAAAATATATTGATGTTTACAAATTCTTCGCCAAAAATTCGGAATTCGGTCATTTATAATAATTCCAGTGGCATACAAAATAATAATTCGGTACCCGAAATATCATACAGTTTAATCCAGGAGATGGAAGAAAATACTGCTAATAATAATTTTGCAGGTACTACTAATCCTATGTTTATAAATTCTTTATCACCCGGTTTGAGTGAAGAGGGTAATTACAATCTGCAATCAGGTAGTCCACTAATAAATGCCGGGAATAATTATTTTTTAGCCGGACAATCTCCTGATCTTTCTCACATCATTAGCGATGCTGCGTTAAACCCAAGGCTAATTGCAAATAATATTGAAATAGGCGCCTATGAATATATGGATCCGGCAGAGATTAATATTCGTTACGTTAAAGAGGGCGCTACAGGTAGCGGATTCAGTTGGGAAAACCCTTCGGGCGATTTGCAGGCTATGATCAATGCTTCGGCATCAGGTAACGAAGTTTGGGTTGCATCAGGAAACTATCAGCCTGCATCGGGTCAGTCTTTTTCAATGAAAGAAGGGGTAAAGATATACGGTGGTTTTCCAAATACAGGAAGCCCGTCTATGGGAGATAGAAATTGGAGCAATAATATATCGACTTTGCTGGGTAATGAAGGCCCTGTTATCTCAAATTCACGAAATGGTCTAACTTTAACTTCTGTACTGGATGGCTTTACAATTACCGGAGGTAACGGGTATCATGGAGGGGGAATATTTAACTGGGAGGTATCGCCTACTTTAAATAATCTTTACATACACAGCAACAATGGTGTATATGGAGGAGGTGTATGTAATTATTCTTCCTCTCCACATATGTATAATATCAATATCAGCAATAATGTTGCAACAACAGCGGCAGGAGGAATTTATAATATAGGCAGCGAATCTTTAATAATTGCAAATGCATTAATAAGTAATAATTCGGGTGGTGCCGGAGGAGGTATAATGAATCATAGCTGTGTTTCTGTATTTATAAGAAACACTGTCCTGACAGGAAATACAGCTGGTGATGGCGGAGCTATAGTAAGCTATGATTGTACTTCTCTTGTTTTTACAAATCTAAGTATAGTTGGTAATCATTCATCTACATATAATGGGGGAGGGATTTTGAACGGAAACTCATCACCTTATATCACAAATTGTACTTTTTCTAATAATGTTGGAAGGGCAATATATAATTACAATAATTCAGTACCACAAATTCGTAATACAATCATTTCCGGCAACGATACAGGGATTTATAATATTAGTGGTTCCAGTGCCGGTATATTTTACAGCATTGTGCAGGGCGTATCTGCCGATGCTAATAACCACAACCTTGATGGCAGCCTCGATCCGATGTTTGCTGATGCTGCTAATGGCAACTATGCCCTGCATCCATACAGCCCTGCCGCTAATACAGGAAGTAATGACTATTATGCTGCCGGACTAACCCCTGATCTAAATGCTGTTACTACAGATATTTCCGGTAATGCACGATTTTATAATAATGGTACCATAGATATGGGAGCATACGAATTGCAGGAAACGCCTGTGGTAAACATTAGGTATGTAAAAGAGGGGGGAATGGGTAACGGCTACACCTGGCAAAATGCCTCAGGAAATTTACAGGCCATGATAAATGCCTCTGTTGTCGGTAACGAAGTTTGGGTTGCCGCAGGAACCTATCTGCCTGCGGTTGACCAGGCGTTCTCTATGAAAGAAGGTGTAAAGATATATGGTGGTTTTCCTGCCACAGGAAATCCGTCGATAGGCGAAAGGAATTGGGCATCTAATCCAACTGTATTATATGGTAATTCGTGGAGAGTAATTACTAACTACAACAATGGTTTAACAAACGCCTCAGTGCTTGACGGCTTTACAATTACGGGGGGTGCAAACGTGGGGCAGGGAGCCGGCATTTATAATGCAAATGCTCATCCTGTAATAAAAAACTGTATTTTTAGGAATAATGTTTCTTATGAATGGGGAGGTGGTATGTATGATGCAGGTGCCGGAGAGCCCACGTTAGTAATAAATTGTCTTTTTTCAGGCAATTCGGGTAGTGGTGGGGCTGTATTTGCCGATGTCGGTTCGTCCATAAAGTTCTATAACTGCACTCTTGCCAATAATACAGGTGGCAATGGCGGCGCTTTACATACTTATCAAAATGCTGCACCTTCACTTTATAATTGCATACTGTGGGGCAACACGGTGCCTTATGATACAGGATCACAAATATATTCATCTGTAGGGGGATCAGTAAACATACAAAATTGTATAATCGAACAAGGGACTAATGATATTGCAGGACCCAATACTGCTGACAATATTTTAGATATCAATCCAATGTTTGCAGATGTTGCCTACGGTAACTATAATCTGCAAGTTGTAAGCCCGGCCATAAATGCAGGAAACAACGAATATTATGCTGCAGGGCTAACACCGGATTTAAGTTCTGTAATTACCGACCTTTCCGTCAACTCACGTATTTATAACAACCAAGTCATCGATTTAGGAGCTTTTGAATATCAGGGAAATACAGAATGTACAGTAACCACGGTTTGGAACGGCAGCAATTGGGACAATGGTGTACCGCAATCTGTCGCATACAGAGCCATTATTGAAGGAGATTTAAACTCTTCTCAAAACATTACTGCCTGCTCTTTAGAGGTAATTGCCGGTAATACAGTTATTAATACCGGGCATACATTTACTATAAAAGGAGCAGTCGATGTTTTTGAAGGCTCATCGTTAACCGTAAATAACAATGCGGCCTTGGTGCAGTTAGATAATGTGACCAATACGGGTAGCATTACGGTTCATAAAGACAGCAATTCGCTTTACAGACTAGATTATACCATGTGGTCATCGCCTGTAGCAGGACAAAACCTATTGGCTTTTTCTCCACAAACCACTATTGGACGTTTTTATAGGTACGGCTATGATTACGATGCAGAGGCTGGTGCATTTTTAGAACAATACTGGACGGTAGATGCTGCTGCTACAAATTTTGAACCTGCAACGGGCTACCTTATTCGAATGCCAAACGGAAATGCTACACCGGGTTATAATGCAGGCACAACCCCTATAACCTTTACGGGGACTTTTAACGGTGTACCAAATAATGGCGATGTAAACTACCCTTTTTATTATGGAAACAGATATGTTGCAGTAGGTAATCCTTACCCTTCGCCAATTAGTGTAGTTGATTTTTTTAATGAAAATGTCAGTATGATAAACCCTACGTCAGCTCTTTATTTTTGGAGAAAGCGCAATAATGCCGATGCACCTTCTTATGCGGCTTTAACGCTTGCAGGTTATATTGCTAATGTTGCAGGTGGAGGAGACCTGGGGCAGGGAGATTATTATACAGGGAATAACGAGAACTGGCATATAGTGCAGGGACAGGGCTTTATTATAAGAACAAGAATAGACACCAGTGGTGTATACATTAAATTTAAAAACGACATGCGCAGGCAGGCTGCAGCAACTGGCAACCAGCCATTTTTCAGGACGGCTCAAAATAATGCATCGGGCGTGTGGTTAAATCTAACGAATGGACAGGATGGTTTTAGCCAAACAGCCATTGTGTATATGGATAATACTACTTTAGGTTTAGATTATGGTTATGATGGGCAACAGTTTAATGATGACAGCAGTATTTCAATATATTCAATTGCCGAGGAAACAAATCTTTCCATTCAGGCAAGGTCTCAGTTTCAGGTTAATGATGTTGCGCCATTAGGTTTTAGGACAAATATTTCGGGAACGTTTAGCATAGCTATAGACCATTCAAGCGGCCTATTTTTGCAGGGGCAGGATATTTATATAAAAGATAATGTTTTGGGTACGGTGACCAGTCTTGAAAATGCTTATGTTTTTACAAGCGGTGCTGGTGTTTTTAATGACAGGTTTGAAATAGTATATGCAGCAAATGTATTAGGTAACAACAATACTAAATTTGAACCCGATAGTGTAATAGTATTTAAAGATGGTAATACTATTTCTATAAAAACAGCTACTGCACTGATTAATGATGTGACTATATATGATACACGAGGTAGGAAACTTTACACAAAAGAAGGAATCAATTCTACTGAAACAGTTTTAAATGGGCTTCAAATACAACAGCAAATGATACTTGTTGAAATTAATACCAATAAAGGAACTGTAAGCAAAAAAGTAATTTTTTAAGTTATTATACAATACTGAGTCCGATCAATTTTCTCTGAATGAAAATAGTCGGACTCAGTTTTTATTATTATATTTTTGTGTTGTTATTATACTAAAAAATGTAGACCATATTTGGTTTTGCAACTTTTAGCCTAAAATATTTTTTAATATTTCTGCCCACTATTTATTCGTTTTCTTCTCCTGAAAGCTGTACCTATTTCTTCAAATAATTTATTTTACTATATCCTTTCATACTGTGAACCATATACTAAAGCATAAGGTGTCTTTTTTAAACAATTAAAAAAATTACTTGCTAAGCAGCTTTTTAGTAACATACTCATTAAAAAAAAAATCACGGTAAATGTTACCGATAGGAATTTCGGCCCGGCCAATATATACTGTATTGTTGTCTACAGAATCGACATGATTAATATTAATAATGTATGATTTACTAACTCTTACAAACATGCTCTTAGGCAACTGGTCGAAAATAGTTTTAATATTCATACCCGTAATAACTTTTTGACCTTCGGTGTGCATAACCACATAATCTTTGAGTCCCTCAACATATTGTATGTTTTTAAAGTACACTTTAAACATCCTGCGGTCGGCTTTCACAAAAAAATAATCATCGGTAACGCTCTCAATATTGTTTTCGCTATTATCTGCGTTAAGCAATTTTAGATACGATTGTGCCTTTTCTACAGCTTTGGCAAAACGTTCCGTCTTTACAGGTTTTATAAGATAATCTATAGCATCTACTTCATAACTTTCTGTGGCAAATTCAGAGAAAGCAGTGGTAAAGATCACCAATGTATTTTTAGGTATAGTACGCGCAAATTCAATACCACTAACCCCCGGCATTTGTATATCAAGAAAAATAAGGTCGGTTTTATTTTCAGCGAGAAAAATTCCGGCAGCTTCCGGCCCATTAAAAGAACCAATAAGTTCTAACTGGCTAAATTGCTCAGTCAGCATTTGTATGGCTTCACGCGCCAGTGGTTCGTCATCTACAATAATACAGGTCATTGTTGCAATTTTATAATTAAGGTAACGGTATAGCTTTCCTGCTCGTCTTCTATTCTGAGCATATGAGACGACGGGAAAAGCAGTTCCAACCTGCGTTTTATATTAGCTAAGCCAAGCCCTCCCGATTTTTTTACAGCTTTTATAACAGGTTTAGAATTTACACATTTAAAATACAGTTCATTATCTATTATATCAAAAAATAAGTGAACATACGATTGCCTTGAAGCATCGTTATTATGTTTTACAGCATTTTCTACAAATGAAATAAACAATAAGGGCGGTATTTGTACGCCACTGAGGCCGCCTTCTTTAGATATGATGAAATCAAAATTATCTCTTCTTACTTTTTCCAAATTTAAGAAATCTTCCAGGAAATGAATATCGGACGTTAGCAGTACTTTATCCCTCGAGCTGTCATAAAGCTGATAGCGCAAAAGGTCACTCAATTTTACCAGTACTTCAGAGGCTTTTTCCGGGTCTTTTTTAGTAAGTACATTGGCATTATTGAGCATGTTGAACAAAAAATGCGGGTTGATCTGGTTTTTAAGCTGTTCGAGTTCGGCATTGGTTTTTGCCTGCTCCAGGCTGTGTATCAGCTGCGCATCTGCTACCCATTGCTGGAATAATTTTACCGATGCAGATGCAACCGTAAGAACCAATACCATGAAGGAAAAGGTAATAAAATTAACAGTGTCTTCTTCATTAGGCAGTAAATGAGGTTTCAGGTAGCATGAAGCTGATCGATGTATAAAACCCGAAACAACCATACCCGCAACTACTGATAATCCATAGCTCAGATACTTTTTCCTGAATAAAAATTTAGGTACAAAAAAATACATATTGCTGTAGGCAAGCAACAGTATCTGAAAAAAAGTAACCGCCCGGCTGTAGGTTTCATAGGGTTCGGCATATTCCGGCGGACTGTAGTATAAAACTATAATGCTAAATACAATAAGTATTAGGTGCCTGTACAGCCTGTATTTTTTAGAAATGATTACCAAAAGCATCCAGTTGGTGTCTACTGTTTGGGTGTGTAAAGTTTCACTCATAAGTATATAAATATATAATACAAATGTATTTTAAAAAAACAGGCACGTAAGTTTATATTATACCAAACACACAATGGCATATACCAAATTAGCTGCTAAATGTACATTATAAAAGTCTGTGATTTAAGTCCTGTATTGTTTATGACTAAACCAAAGCAGCAAATTTATTTAGTAGTGACAATATGCATTTTAATATAGTAAATAGTCTGTTTGGTATATTATATAAAATAAGGCTTTTGTAAAAATTTAGTTTAGCTCCGGATTTAACTTTTAACGCAAATTATTAAATATGGAGAAGAAAATCGTTTTTGCATTACTAATGGTCTTTGGCGCAGTCCTCAGTGCCCTCTCTCAGGAAAAGGCTACATTGAGCGGAACCATTGCAGACAAGTCTAACAACGAAACGCTTATTGGGGTAAGCATTTATATTCCTGAGGCTAATGTGTCGCTCACAACCAACTCTTATGGTTTTTATTCGGTTACGCTTCCAAAAGGTGATTATACTATTATCATAAGCTATATGGGATTTACTGATGTGCAGGAAATGGTCTCTTTACAGGCAAATACAAAGCGGGATTTTGCAATGGCCGAGAACAGCAAGCAGTTAGAAGAGGTAGTAATTACATCTAACGCTACTAAAGCTAACATTCGCAAGCCCGAAATGAGCGTAAACAAACTCTCTATTGCCACCATAAAAAAAATGCCGGCTGTTTTGGGCGAAGTAGATGTTTTAAAATCGATATTGCAACTGCCGGGAGTAACTACAGCCCAGGAAGGTGCATCGGGTTTTAACGTTAGGGGTGGCTCTGTAGATGGTAACCTTGTGCTTTTAGATGAGGCTGTTGTGTACAACACATCGCACCTGTTTGGGTTTTTCTCTGTTTTCAATTCAGATGTTATAAAAGATCTTAAACTCTATAAGGGCGGCATCCCTGCTAATTTTGGAGGAAGGGTATCGTCTGTACTGGATATTTACCAAAAAGAGGGTAACAATAAAGAATATCATGTTACAGGAGGGCTTGGGCTTGTATCGAGCCGTCTTTTGGTAGAGGGACCTATACAAAAAGAAAAAAGCTCTTTTGTGGTAGCAGGCCGCGGCTCTTACATGCATCTTTTCCTGAAACTGGCCGATGAACCAAACTCGGTTTACTTCTACGACTTTAATGCTAAGCTAAACTATAAGCTCAACCAAAATAATAGCCTCTTTATTTCCGGTTATTATGGTTATGACTATATGAATTTTAACGATGCGCTTATAAACGATTACAGCAACACGTTTATAAATGTGCGTTGGAACCATATTTTTTCAGATAAGCTTTTTTCTAATGCATCTGCCATTTACAGCGATTACGATTATGGCATCAGGATAAAGTTTGCCGGGCTTAACGGCATAACCGAAATTAAAAACTATAACTTTAAATATGATTTTAAGCACTATGTATCTAACAATTTTGTGCTTAACTACGGTATCAATTCCATTTACTACAACTTTAACCCCGGAACCATTACACCATTTGCCGGAACGTCGAGTGTAAACCCTGAGCAGCTTGAAAAAAAATATGCATGGGAAAATGCTGCTTATATAAGTGCAGAACATAAGTTTACCGATAAGCTTTCGATGACCTATGGACTGCGTTACAGCAATTTTTTAAGGCTTGGTGAAGAAACCAGAAATATATATGCCAACAATCAGCCGGTGGTTTTTAATCAGGAGTTCCAGGTATATGAAGAGGCAGATATTATTGGTACGAAAAAATACGGTTCCAATAAAAAGATTGTAGGATTCGACAACTTCGAACCAAGATTTGGAGTTTCGTATGCCCTTGACGATAACCAATCGATAAAGGCAAGCTATAACCGTATGAGCCAGTACATACACCTTATATCGAATACAGCATCGGCAACACCGCTCGATGTATGGGCACCAAGCGACCAGTATTTAAAACCACAAATACTGGATCAGGTGGCGGCAGGTTATTTCAGGAACTTTAAAGATGACAAATATTCGCTTGAAGCGGAAGTATTTTATAAGAAGTTAAAAAATAAATCTGATTATATTGATGGTGCCGATCTTATTGCCAATAAAGCTATTGAAAGGGTAATGCTAAATGGAGAGGGGCGTGCTTACGGGCTTGAACTAATGCTTAAAAAGAACACAGGCAAACTTACCGGATGGGTTTCTTATACGTTATCGAGGGCAGAACAGCGCACACCGGGAGGTATAGCCGGTGGCCCGGGAATTAATAACGGAGATTGGTATCGTGCCAATTACGACAAAACCCACAACCTTTCAGTTACAGGGGCTTACCAGTTCAACAAAAAATGGTCTTTCGGAGGCATTTTTACATTCCAGAGTGGCAAAGCAGCAACCTTTCCTGACGGAAAATACAGGTATCAGGGCATAACGGTTGCCAATTATGGTACCAGAAATGCCGACAACCTTTCGGCCTATCACCATTTAGACCTTTCGGCTACATACATTCCAAAGCCTGACAAAGATAAAGGCTGGCAGGGAGAGTGGGTGTTTAGTATTTACAATGCTTATGCACGAAACAACGCCGCTTCATACACCTTTGGGCAAAATCAGGATACCGGAGCAAACGAGGCGAGGAGGATGTCTATATTCGGCATTATGCCAAGCGTAACCTACAACTTTAAATTTTAAAAGAACCACTGTTTAAATTAAAAAGATCAAATATGAAAATATATAAAATGATATTGCTGCTGATAATAGGATCTTCAATGATTTCGTGCGAAGATGTAATTACCGTAGACCTGGATACTGCCGCGCCAAGACTGGTTATAGATGCTTCTATAGACTGGGTTAAAGGCACACCAGGCAACGAACAAAAAATAGTGCTGTCAACCACTACAGGTTATTATAGCCCCGATTTTCCAACAGTATCGGGTGCAAATATAACCGTAACCAACAGTGCAGGTAATGTGTTTACTTTTACTGAAACCCCTGAAACAGGAGAATATATTTGTACCAACTTTATACCGGTAGTTGGTGAAACCTATCAAATGGTTATTATTTTAAACGGAGAAACATACACTGCAACCGAAACCCTAACAGCCACTCCAAACATTGAAGAAACTATTGAGCAGGACAATGAAGGTGGTATGGGAGGCGATGAAATAGAAATTACATTTTATTATCAGGACGATCCGGCTGCCACAAACTATTACCTTTTTAATATAAGTTCGCCACGTTCGGCATTTCCGGAACTTTCTATTGAAGATGACGAGAACAGCCAGGGCAACATGACTCCTGAATACTATTCGCACGAAGATTTGAAACCCGGCGATCTTGTAAACATCAGGCTCTACGGAATATCAGAACGTTATTATCAATACATGAACAAGCTTATTATTGCTTCGGGCGGAGATACCGGGCCATGGCCTCCAACACCTTCAGTAGTTCGTGGCAATATTGTAAACCAGTCAAACTTTAACAATTTTGCTTTTGGCTATTTCAGGCTTGCCGAGGTAGATACAAGAGATTATGTTATACAATAAATAGGGGTTTCATAATTTGTTTTTGGGTTGAATGCCGGCATGTGCAATCAGCATGTCGGCATTTTTAATTATCAAATTGTTTTAATTTAAAATGGAAAAAATACTTATTACAGGCGCGACCGGAGAATATGGCAAAGCAGTTATTGATACTATGATTAAAATGGGGGTAAAAACCAACCTTATATGTGCAATGGCAAGAGATACCACAAAAATTAATCATTTGGAAAGGCTTGGCATAACAACTGTTTATGGAGACTATGATGATTATGATTCGCTTTTTACGGCTTTTGATGGAATAGAGAAACTTCTGTTTGTTTCGGGTACTACAACCACTAACAGAGGAAGGCAACATAAGCAGGTGGTAAAAGCGGCAAAAAAGGCAGGGGTAAACCATATTGTATATACAAGCCAGTTGCACAAAACCGACAGGCCGGATTCTCCTATTAAGTTTGTGGTGAATTCGCACTTGGAAACTGAGAATGCTATTAAAAAGAGCGGAATGCGATATACCATTTTAAGGAATGGTTTGTATATGGATCTGTTACCCACCTTTTTAGGAACTGACGTGCTTACAAAAGGAATATTTTTACCTGCCGGAGAGGGGAGGGTAGCGTTTACATTAAGAAATGACCTGGCCGAAGCCGCTGCTGCCATACTGGTTTCTGACAGCCATAAAAACAAAACTTATGATTTGTGTGCCAATGGAGTAACATTTGCAGAAATAGCTGGTTTTCTATCAAAAATTATAGATAGGGAAATAAAATATACCAATGCCAATTACGACAGATATATTGATGGTGCTGTAGGCAATGGTACTCCAAGAAAAATGGTTTTAATGCTTGCAGGTTTTGCAGCCGCAGTTGCTCAGGGAGAATTAAATGGGGAAAGTACAAACCTGGAAGCCCTTTTGGTTCGAAATCCTAAAGACGTATTGAGCTTTTTAAAGGAAAACTATAATGTCAATGATTTTAAATAATTGAACAGCAATTTATTATAACTATATAGAATTAAAAGAAAAGTCTTCGGTGCCAATCCTTACTGTAAAAAGTTTTGTTAACATTAGTATGCCTTATTTGAATAAATAAGTTATTATATACTTAATAAAAATTAGTATTTGGTTAATTTACAGATTGTTGTCTGTAAATTTACGAAGGTTTTAAATTCATAACTTTTAGCTTAAGAAAGTATAATTATACACTTACATTAACACAACCTTGTTTAAGTGTAGGGGGAAAATTTGTTGGCTAAGTTTGTTAAGCAATTGCATAACAATAAATTCCAACAAATTATTACTTATGAAAACATTCTTACGCAAGGCGTTACGTAATGCCTTTTCGATGTCATTATTTATGGCTGCAACAGCGTCATGGGGACAGGTTTCGTTACCTGCAACTTCTCCTTTTTCAGAAAATTTTGATACCACTCCGGGTGCTGCAGGCACAACATATCCGGCAGGTTGGGTATCTTACAACGGTACTACGGCAGATAATGCCATGACCGTAGGTACGGGTACATCTACAGCCGGGGCTAACTACAATTATGGATCAAAAATAGGTATTCTTGGCTCAGGCAGTGCTTTTTCTACATCATCTATCGTTCTTGCTATTTCAAACACCACAGGTAAAGCAGGATTGTCTCTGTCTTATGATGTTATTAAAATTAGAGAGCAGGGCAGAAGCAACTCTTTTAACCTTGAAGTTAGTACTACATCGGCTACTACGGGCTATACAGCTGTAGTGGGTGGAGCCTATGCATCGGGTACAATTGCAGAAGGTACGGTTACGCCTTATGTAAACATAGATCTTTCTTCGGTAGATAATACAGCAGGCACAGTATGGATACGTTGGAGCTATACAGAGCTTGGCGGTTCCGGCAGCCGTGACGGTATTGCACTTGATAACGTATCGCTGTCATGGGGCGCTCCAACTGTTTTAACTGCTCCTGTGGCTGCTTTGGCTACTGCTGTTACAACCAATAGCTTTACTGCGAGATGGACAACTGTTGCAGGTGCCGATAGCTACAGGCTTGATGTAAGTGAGTCGCCTACATTTGTTAACTCATCTCCAACAACAGATCTTTTCTTTTCAGAATATGTAGAAGGATCAGGTACAAACAAATATCTTGAAATATATAACGGCACAGGTGCTGCAATAAACCTTACAGATTATAAAGTAAGACTGTACGCTAATGGTGCTGCCACTCCTACAAACGATGTGGCACTTACAGGAACAATTGCTAACGGTGCCACTATAGTACTTAAAAACAACACTGCTTCTGCCTATACAGGTGCGGCTACTGTAGTTGCTGCCGTGAACTTTAACGGGGACGATGCTATTGCACTTTATAAAGTTTCTACGGCTTCTAACGTAGATATTTTTGGCCGTATCGGCGAAGATCCGGGAGTTGCCTGGACAAGTACTTCTAACACGACCCTTGATAAAACCCTTGTTAGAAAACCGGGTGTATCTGCAGGTGTAACCGTTAACCCAACAAGCGGATTCCCTACACTGGAAACAGAGTGGGATGTGTTTAATATAGACGATGTAACTCATTTAGGCAGCCATACTTATGGAGGTATTACTTCATCTTATCTTTCAGGCTATGAAAACCTTACTGTAAATGATACACTTCAGGTTGTAAATGGTTTAAACCATTCTACTACTTACTATTACAGGGTTAGGGCAGCAGCTGGCAGCAGCGTTTCAGATAATTCTAATACAATATCTGTAACTACTTTAGCCAGTACAGCTCCTGAACTTACACTATCAGAACTTGCAAGTTTTGGCACTATATGTATCAATCAGGAAAGTATTCCTGCTCTACTAACAATATCAGGACATAATCTTACAACAGCCGATATTACTGTAGGCCCTGTTGACGGTTTTACATTCTCTGAAACTGAAGAAGGTACTTATACACCTACACTAACATTAGCACAATCTGGTGGAACACTTCTGGCAGATATATATGTTCGTTTTGAACCAATAGATGCAATTACTTACAGCGATACCTTGACTGTAGCGGGTGGCGGCGCTGCCGATGTTACTGCAAATGTTATAGGTGCAGGTGTTAATACACGCTCTACAGTATCACTTACTTCGGCTGATGCCTTAAGCATTTCTACTGCTTCAATTGTTGCAGAAGTTACTACAGAAGGATGTACCCCTGTAGAAGAAAGAGGTGTAGTTTACGGCCTTACTCCAAGCCCGCAACTAAATGCCTCAGGTGTATTAAACCAAACTTCAGGAACAGGTTTAGGATCTTACACTATATCTTTAACTGGCCTTTCATCTGGTACAGTTTATTATGTAAGGGCTTATTCTGTTAACGATGGCGGAATTTCATACAGTATACAAACTACAATAACTACACCGTCTGTAGGTACTCCTGTTGCTATAGATGCTACAGATGAAGACTCTGTTAGCTTTACTGCAAACTGGAACGCTGTTGCAGGTGCCGACAGCTACAGGCTTGATGTAAGTGAGTCGCCTACGTTTGGTAACCTTACCGCTGCTACAGATCTTTTCTTCTCTGAATATGTTGAGGGAAGCGCATCTAACAAATACATTGAAATATACAATGGTACAGGTGCAGATGTTGATCTTTCTGACTACAGGGTAAGACTATATGCTAACGGAAATACAACTGCAACAAATGATGTATTGCTTAGCGGTATATTAGAAAACGACGATGTACTTGTAATAAGAAACAGTGCTGCTACTATATATACCGGTACTGCTACTGTTAACGCTGCCGTAAACTTTAACGGAGACGATGCTATTGTTCTTTACAGAATATCTACAGCAACTAATGTTGACATTTTTGGAAACATTGGCGAAGATCCGGGTACTGCATGGTCTACAGCTACACACTCTACAGTAGATAAAACTCTTGTAAGAAAATCAACAGTACACGCAGGTGTAACCGTAAACCCTGTATCAGGCTTCCCTACACTTGAAACAGAGTGGGATGTATTAGATCAGGACGATGTAACATCTCTTGGTGCACACAACTATGCCGGTCAGACACCATCATTTGTAACAGGCTATGAAGATCTTTTGGTAAATGCCACCTCTCAGGAAGTTTCAGGCTTAAACGCTGCCACTACATACTACTACAGGGTTAGAGCCGTAGCAGGTAATACCAGCGTAAACTCTAATACAATAGAAGCAAATACTACAGCAGCTGCAAGGTTTGCCCTTAGAACAGCCGCTCCAAACGCTGCTGGTAATGAGGTAATGGTTTATAAACAAAATGGCGCTTTAACTATATCATCTTTAGGTGAAACTGTTCGAACAGTAAACGTATTTGATGTTAACGGCAGATTGCTTTTTACTTCTGATAAATTCAATGATAACGAAATTACTTTATCAGGTATCAGCATGTCTCAGCAAGTACTTATTGTAAAGGTTGGTACAGAATCAAACCAGACAGTAACTAAAAAAGTGGTTTACTAAGGTTCTTTTAAACCAAATATTAATAAACTTACCCTTTCCTAAACGGAAAGGGTATTTTTTTTTCAACTATTATAATGGATTGCAAGGCAGATTATTATTTATCAATGCATTTGTTTGGTTACTCTATTGTCTTTAATGATTTGTGTTACTTTTTCCTATTTTTGATGTAAAATTATTATAGTGATGCAATCTACAGCTCTGTCTCCCAAAAAATACCTTGATGAGTTGCCTGCCGAAAGAAGAGAGGCAATGCAAAAACTTCGCAGTATTATTAATGCTAACTTGCCACAAGGCTACAAAGAAGGTATGGGGTATGGTATGCTTGGATGGTCTGTTCCGCATGAAACCTATCCGGCAGGTTACCATTGCACCCCGGAACAGCCATTGCCTTTTTTAGGGATTGCCTCCCAAAAGAATTTTATTGCCCTTTACCACATGGGCATATATGCCGATAAGAAACTGCATGATTGGTTTGTGGCTGAATATCCTAATCATGTAAAAACAAAACTTGATATGGGTAAAAGCTGTATCCGGTTTAAAAAACCTGAAAATATTCCTTTTGAATTAATAGCCCAACTGGTAAGTAAAATGACCGTACAGCAATGGGTAGAGCTGTATGAATCTAACTTAAAAAGACATTGATTTAACGGGGCAATTATTACGTTAATTATACTTTAAAAACGGTTTTGGCCGTTTTTTTTCGTTAATTTCGTTACTTTATTACAACACATCATGAAAATTGCATTAGTATGTTACCCCACTTTTGGAGGTAGCGGCGTTGTGGCTACCGAATTAGGCTTAGAACTGGCGCGCCGCGGACACGAAATACACTTTATAACCTACAGGCAGCCTGTCCGTTTAGCTACCTTAAATCCAAATATACATTACCACGAAGTACACGTTCCTGAATATCCGTTGTTTCACTATCAGCCTTATGAGCTGGCGTTGAGCAGCAAATTGGTAGATATGGTAAAGCTTCATAATATTGAACTGTTACATGTACATTATGCAATACCTCACGCCTATGCAGGCTATATGGCCAAAAAAATGCTGAAAGAGCAGGGCATACGCATACCAATGGTAACTACGCTTCACGGTACAGATATTACACTTGTGGGTAACCACCCATTCTATAAGCCTGCTGTAAGTTTCAGTATTAACCATAGCGACGTAGTGACATCAGTATCTCAAGATCTTAAAGATGATACCTATCGTTTGTTCGACATTAAACGCGAAATTTTTGTAGTGCCTAATTTTATTGAGGTTAGCCAGGATAAATTAGCCGGAAATCCCTGCAAGCGCTCCATGATGGCTACAGACAATCAAAAAATAATAACGCATATAAGCAATTTCAGGCCTGTAAAACGCATACCCGATGTTATAAAGATATTTTTTGAGATACAAAAAACAGTACCATCCCGATTAATGATGGTAGGGGATGGACCAGAAAAAGCTGCCGCCGAAAGCCTCGTTGATGAACTTGGAATTACTGATAAAGTTGTGTTTTTTGGCAATAGTCATGAAATTAATGAGATACTTTGTTTCTCTGATCTGTTTTTACTCCCGTCGCAAACCGAGAGTTTTGGTCTTGCAGCGTTAGAAGCTATGGCTGTGGGTGTGCCTGTTATATCTACAAATGCCGGAGGATTGCCGGAGGTTAACCGTGATGGTTATTCCGGTTATATGGGCAATGTAGGAGATGTTGAAGGCATGGCGCAAAAGGCAGTTTCAATTTTATCAGACGATATAAAATTAGCACAGTTTAAACAAAATGCCCTTAAGGTAGCACAGGAGTTTGATATTCAAAAAATAATTCCGCTATACGAAAACATTTACCGCAGGGCTTTAAAACAGCAATTTGTATGAAACGATTTTTAGCAATAGGTTTATTTGCCATAGTTGTTGCGGCATGCAAAACGGCCGCTCCTCAAATTGGCGGAGAAGGAACTTTTGATGTTTTGAAAAAGGAAAGCATTGGAGGAAGAGAGAAGCAGGGCAATGATGTAATTACTTCTCAAAGTCAATTGAACGCACTTTATTCTGAACTTAATCTTAGTGATGTACCTGAGATTGATTTTAAATCAAATAATGTGGTGGCTCTTTTTATGGGACAAAAAAATACAGGAGGATACAGTATTGATGTAGGAGCTGTTAATCTTACAGATGATGTTGCTACTGTACAGATAATTACTACAGCGCCACAAGATATGGCCATTATGGTTTTAACAACGCCCTACTGCATTGCCAAAATACCAAAATCTAAAAAGGTAGAGTTTACTAAAAGTGCCTCAACACCGGCAGCAGAATAAACTTTGAATTATCTTTATCAACGAACAAGGGCAGTCTTTTTAGACTGCCCTTGTTCGTTGATTTTATTCCTGGCTCACACTACCTCCCGAATTTTCTTCTGCTGAAAGTTTTTTAGGTGTGTTTACATAATTGATAGAACTCCCGCTACTGGCATCGGCACTAAGGCTTTCAGATGCATTAACCGTTGTTGTGCTTCCGCTGCTGGCATCGGCTTTTACATCTTTAGCTAATAAAGATTCGGCATTTAAAGAGCTGCCACTACTTGATTCGGTTTTTAACATGGTGGTTTTGCCGCTTACCCTTAAAGATGCTCCACTGCTGGTTTCAAGGCTTACATTTTTTGCATCTACACTAGCTTCAATATTGCTGCCACTGCTCGAAGAAAGATCTATATCGTCAGATTTTAGCATTGTTTTGCTTTTTAAAGTACTGCCGCCATTTGCCACAAGAGCTTCTATTTTGGGCAAAGTTACGGTTACCATACGGGCTTCGGCATTACCAATATTAACATCGGTAGATATTCTTAATTCGCTGCCTTTTAGCTCGGTTTTAATGTGCGGCTGCAGGTTGTCGTCTGCCTCCACAACTACAGTGCTTGTGCTGCCCTGAACAATGTAAACCTCAAGGCCGCCCTCAGCAGTAACCTGTGTAAAAGCACCTTCGATTTTTCGATCCTGTTTTATAACATTGCCGCTACCATCTATGGTTTTAGTGTTAAAACCGCATGAAGCAAATAACAGTGTTGCTATGATGGTAATTATTATTTGCGAAATTTGTACAATAAGTTTTATCATAATAGTAGTTGACTTTAGTTTATTTAATTACTCCTTAGTTGCCTCATCAAGTTTTTGTAATATCTTTTCCTGATCTTTTTTGGCTTTTCGCTTCATTTTTAGTTCAAACTCCCTGCTTTTGGCTTCTATCTCTTTTTCCTGGGCTTCAAGCTCCCTGTCCATAGCTTCTATTTCAGCGTCAGACATGTTCGGCTCCGGTGGCTCCGGTATATCCATTGCCTCAGCCATTTCTATACAGTTAAGGCAGTCTACCTTTGTGTTGCCCATTTTATATATATAGTCTTCGCCGTCAAACCACAGGTCAAAAAACTCATTGTCAGTGTCGTCATAGTCTTTCAGGCTACCATCAGGTTTGAACAAAGTTTCTTCGGGAAGGTACAAAAATATTTCCACACGCTGTGCATGATATTTGGCATTCGCACCTACAATACCCATAATAAGGTAATTGTCTAATGTTAGTGTATTTCCCTCAATTTTAAAGTTGTACTTAATGTTTTCGGCACTTTTTCTTGCATCAGAGATTGAAGCTCCCTCAGCAACTTTTTCAATTTGTACGTAAGGTTTTGCCTCATCTGTCTTTAGTACCTGAAAATGTATACGGTTGCTGTACATAACCCCATTGCCAAAGCTGTCCTGCTGTATTTTGAAATCAGAATAATCACGGCGCAACGATTTAGAAAAGAACTCGTTATTTTTGAACTTTATTTCCAGTACATCACCTTCTTTCAGGTTTATTTCCTGCTTGTTAACCATTTTGCCTTCAACTCCAAACTGAGATGACTGAAGCAGTATTAAATAAATTGCTGCGGCTAATGATATTAACCATAATGCCAATAGTGTTAGCCTTGTTAAATTGCCTATAGGTTTTAGGTTGTCTACCAGTATTTTTAAACCTAAAAGAAACAAGACAAATAACGGTATCCCGATCGAAAAGAACCCTATGAGGCACAATATAGACATAGGAACATTCGTGTAGTTATAACTCAGTACGTATGGATACCATGAAGGAGAAACCATAGTAGAGGAGAACAGCATTAGTATTAGAGTTATTAAAAGACCACCCAGTATAAGGGCGCTAAACACAGTAATGATAGCTCCTATTATTTTTGCAAATACTTTAAAAATGCCTAAAACCAATTTGCTGATGCCCGTGCCAACTTTTTCGGCACCGTTTTTTACATTATTGCCCAGTTTATCATAATCTACACTGTTTATTTTATCGCTAAGGTTGCTAAACTCTTCCTTAACTTTTTTTTCAATGTTAGAAATATTTATAGGTTCGCCGGTCATTTCAAGCTTTTCAGATGTTGTTATGGCCTTAGGTATAAGCACCATAAGCAACAGGTAAATAAGCAGGCTGGTACCAAACGACAGGAATAGAGATAGTATTGCAATTATCCTTATCCATAATGGGTCGATACCAAAATAATGACCAAGGCCTGCGCATACACCGCCAACCATTCCATTGTCGGTATCCCTGAAAAATTTCCTGGTTTTAGTGTAACCGTAGTTATAATTATAATTAAAGTTAGAACTGCTTTTCGCTCCGGTATTTTCAGCATTTTTTTCATCGTCTATACGATAGTCTTCCGGCTGGCCCATTACGGCAATAATATCTTCAACCTCACGAAGGCTTACTACCTGTTTTTCGTTCTTAAGCTTTTCGCTGAGAAGCTCTGCGATCCTGGACTCAATATCGCCCATAATCTCATCGCGTCCGTCTGGTGTAAGCGACTGCCTTATTGCATCAAAGTAGCGATTAAGCTTTTGGTAGGCATCTTCATCGATATGAAAAAAGAAACCTCCTAAATTTATACTTACTGTTTTGTTCATGGCTATGCTTTTTGGCTGGTTATTATGTTTACTGCGTCAGAGAGTTCTGTCCAGGTGTTGTTAAGTTCTTTTAAAAATATATGTCCTTCATCGGTAAGCCCGTAATATTTTCTTGGTGGCCCCGATGTAGATTCTTCCCATCTGTAGGTAAGAAAACCATCGTTCTTTAAGCGTGTCAGCAGTGGGTAAACAGTACCCTCAACTACCAGTAGCTTAGCATTTTTAAGCGTGTCGAGTATTTCAGATGTATAAGCGTCCTTTTCTTTTAATACAGAGAGGATACAGAATTCCAAAACGCCCTTACGCATCTGGGCTTTGGTGTTCTCAATATTCATAGGTTCTCAAAATTTAAAATTAATTTAGGTTCAGTTTATAGCTGTCCCTTTTTACAGCATAGGCATTGCTGCCAAAATCTGTTTTAATTGGTTCTCCATAATAGGTAACCGATGATGAGGCATCTACCTCGGTTTTAATAGAGCTGTTTGCATAAATGCTTACTGACGATGCCTTTTGTGCCTGTATTGTGGCTTCATGACATATAAATTTCCCGGCATTTAATGATCCGCTGCTGCATGTAATCTTTGCAGTATCAGTACTGCCACCTGTTCTTATATATCCGCCATTAACTATCTTGGCATGAAAATCTTTACTGTTAATAATGCCTCTAAAACCACCCCCCGATTGTGCTTCTATACTGCACCTGCCGGTTGTAGATAAAATAGCACTAAATGTAGCACCCGATGATAGATTAATATCTGCCTCTGTCAAATTGAGTTTGCCTGCAACCCGTATTGCTGCACCTGTAGAGGCTGTAAAATGGGTTACATTTTTTTGAGATACAAATACTTTTGCTACGGTTTGTGTTATTGCCTGATCGTCATTGTCCCGCAGGGTTATTTTAAGCGTACCGTTTTTATATGTTGTTACAATGTTAGCCAAATTTACAGTTTTATCTGTCGTTACTTTCAGTCCTAAAGTGTCGCTTTGTGTAAACACTACTTCAATGCCGTTCTTAACCTCTATGGCTGTTACTGCCTGTGCAGTTCTTGCTTCGGTTATCTGTGCCTGTGCACCCAGACTGATGAGGCCTGCAAATGCTGCAATAAAAAATTGTTTCATAACTGTTCGTTTTTTGATTGATGAATTGATGATTGATGATGATTTTGCCTGCTGCCGGCACAACAGACGGCGGATTGATGATGATGATTGATTTGATTGATGAAGGAACTCTACGCCTGTGTGCCGATACAGGCCTGCTTATTATTGATGATTGTTTGGTTTATTAATAAAGACGAATTGTGTTAGTAAATGGTTGTATATACTTGTTATTTAATAAATTTTATAGTTAGCGGATAATTAAAATTTTCTCCGTTTGTGTTTTTAACAGCGGCATATAATATCAGAAAGAACTCGGCAACTTTCATTACTATAAATAAAAATGCTGCCATAATACCTACCAATGCCATATTTGTAATACTTCCTGTATTGAATTGCTCAATAACCCAATGACAGCTGTTTACATAATTAAATTTGGCAATGTTAAACAGGTTATATACAAAAACAGGAATTGCTATTGCAAATAAAACTATCGTATAAATTAGAAGGCTTAACTGAAAGTTGATGGCCTGTTTGCCGTTATAATCTACAAATTTAGAGTCGTTTTTCTTTACGCTCCATATCAATACAGGAAAGATAAAATTGCCTAACGGAAAAAAATACTGCGCATAAGCACTTAGCTGTAAAAGAGTTGCGGTAGTTTTATTTACTGGGGTTTCCATAGTATGTGTTTATCTATATTAATATTCTATGCAAATATATGGTTATTGTATGGTAGTATGCAACGCATAGTACTTATATTTAACAAAAATTTAACATTTTAAAATATGCTTAATAAGCTGTATATTAGCTTTAAAAACAAATTCTATGGAATTTACGCCATTAAAACTTAACATTTTTTTGCTTCTAAAGCTGCCCAGTGCCTATTTTACGGGGGTTAAGGTAAAGCAAATATCTACACAACAGTGCAGAGTTACAGTAAAGCACCGTTGGATAAATCAAAACCCTTTTAGCTCTATGTACTTTGCAGTGCAGGCTATGGCGGCAGAGCTTACTACTGGTGCATTAGTAATGTATCATATAAAGAATAGCGGTAAAAAAATATCGATGCTGGTGGCTAATAATAAAGGAGGCTTTACTAAAAAAGCTAAGGGTAGAATAACCTTTACCTGCAATGAAGGTCATCTTATTGCCAACGCTATTGAAAAGGCTATTGCAACGGGCGAGGGGCAAACTTTCTGGATGAAGAGCATTGGGGTAGATGAACAGGGAGATAAAGTATCTGAAATGGATTTTGAATGGAGTATTAAGGTTAAATAATAATTTTAGAGGGCGTATATAAACCTAAGTTTTATATACGCCCTCTAAAATTTAAAGTTTCTGTGCACTATCTTATCAATGAGAAATGCCCGCGATATTCTTCTCCGTTTTGTCTTCTTACCATAAACCAGTAATCATCCGCCGGAAGTTTTGTTCCATTGAGAGTACCATCCCAGCCACGGCTGTTTGAGTTAAACCCTTCTATAAGTTTGCCAAAACGGTCATATATCTGTACTGTTAAGCCAGGCTCTGCGGCGGTAGAATATTTTATAAACCATGTATCGTTAACACCGTCTCCGTTTGGAGTGAAATATTTAGGATACATGAGCAGGTAAACAGTTTTATGGTCAAACCCACACCTAAACTGATCTCTTACATAGACTGTATATATGCCTGTACTAAGGTTTTCAAACACATTGCTTTCCTGAAAAGTAATCCCATCCAGCGAGTATTCAGGAAACATAGGTTGTGCTGTTGGTTTTATAGTAACGGTAATACTGTTGTTGTCTCCAAAATCATCAATATCAACTTTATCTATTTCCGGTACGGGTGACTCTATTACAGCAATGGTTTGAGATACCTGGCAGCCATTGGCATTGGTTACAGTCAATATATAGTTACCTTCTGCGCTCACAGTATTATCGGGTGTTGTAACGCCGTTAGACCATCTGTAAGATACAAATCCTCTTGGTGCATTAAGAGTAACACTTTGACCCGGACAAAAAGCTGCAGGAGTGCCAACATTTAATACAGGTGTGTCATAGAGTTGCAGTTCGAAAGCAATTGTTTTAAAACAACCCGGTGTGTCGTTACGAATTACACGGGCATAAACAGTTCTAGGCTCGGTAGTATAGCTGTCAGGTAAAGCTGCTGTACCTGCATCTGCATCTTCCTGTGTGATATGATATGTAACGGTATATTCGTTGGGATCCTGAGTTCCTAATATTCCTGCATTTTGAGATGGCAGATTAAATACATCTGTACCGTCGTTAGCCTCGTCGCACGCAAATAAAACACCGGGATCGTTAACCACAATAAGCGGCGTAGCGGCTTGTATGTCTATGTTAGGGTTTATAAACCTACCGCACGAATCGGTTATGTTTAGTGTATAAACAGCAGGTTCAAGATCGGTAAATATATTGTTCTCGCCGTTTTGTATAAGGTACGGAATACCATTCCTATGGGTAATTGTATATATAACAGGTGCAGTTCCATTGCTTACAACCTCCAGGTCTACCGGGTCGTCCGGGCAGCTTAGTATATTAGTCTCTAAAAGCTGAAGTCCCTGATATAAATCGAATGTATGTAATTGGGCCATACAGTCTTTTACCGGAATTCCCGAACCATACGTTTGATAATGTCTTAAAATGCGATAATTGCCAGACCATCCATTGGCTGAGATGGTATCTGAGATCGTTACAGCCATTGCATTTTGTGCGGTGGGTACACTACCTTCTGTATAAAGCTCTCCTGTTACGGGATGTCCCCAACTGCCCGGTGTTATTTTTTTTTGCAGCCAAAACTTCTCTTCGGGTGCATTACTTAAATAATCCAGAATAATGTCGTAGCTGTTGCAGCCCGGTATAACCTGAAGATTGTTTCTTGTAACCTGATAACCTGAAATTATTACAGAATAGTATCTCGGAAACTCCGGATTATAACATGCGTCTATGCCCATAAAAGCATACGACCCTGCAGGTACATTATCCATGTAAAAAACGCCGTCTGTAACATTAAAAGATACATCGTATGGCAGTTCATAAGGAAAACCTTCGGGAGCTCTTGTAATACGTACGCCTGTAAGCGGTGGATTATGTGTATCTATTTTTACAGTACCAAATCCGGGTGTGCAATCGGGGCGGGTATCTCCAACCATAAC
Source organism: Flavobacterium sp. Sd200 (assembly GCF_009826935.1). Lineage (GTDB taxonomy): Bacteria > Bacteroidota > Bacteroidia > Flavobacteriales > Flavobacteriaceae > Flavobacterium. The sequence goes on along the minus strand of NZ_WUMN01000005.1, from coordinate 112,338 downwards.
AGATGGTACAAATGGTCTTACCTGTATGGTTTGAGTCAGAGTATTATTACATTGGTCAGAAAGTTTAAATCCATAGTTTCCTGGTGGAAGTCCGGTAAGTTCAAGTTCATTATCGTTATTTATAAAAGCACTTACATCAAGAGGTAAATTAGGTTCAAATTCATAATTTTCAGGTGCGCTTGTCATAATAGCTGTTGTAAGGTTAACTTCTGTTACTCCATCATTAGCTATTAAATTAGCATTTAATCCTCCAAGGTTGTTTACACAGTCGTAGTTATACGATGAGTACTCTGTGTTAAGTGCACTCGTTAATGTAAAGAATACATTTTTCGTTGCTCCGCATGCATCGGTAATAGTGGCTCTGTAAAACCCTTTTGGGGCAGGCATATCGTAGCTTCCAAAATCTATCGAGTCTACCGTATAAGGCCCCGGATAGTTAGTGTTGTATAATTCAGGTACAAAGCTTTCAGGGTAACTATTAAAGGTAATTGTATATGGTGGCGTAAGATTTTCAACTACTACATTTAAATACTTTTGAGCACATTCTGCAGGCATATTATTACCTGTAGCTTCCATTTCCGGAATATAAATTTTAGGTTGTCCCGGTGGTGATCCAAAAGCGGTATGTTGCCTTCTACCACAAGGATATTCTACCCAAATGTCTACATCAAGATACTCTCCTCTTATGGCATAAGGCAATGTTTGGATTACTTCTACCCTCCACATATCGCCCGATGTTATAACCTGTTCTATCACAACATCAGCACTGCCATCAGGAGGATGTACTGTATATTCAACTGTAAGAGGATAAGGCATAGGTGACATATTCATTTCAGGGTCGGCAATTAGAAGCAGGCTGGTTTCAACCTCTTCTTCGCAGTTTAAATACATGCCGGGTATTTTTCTGGCAACACCAACACCAAAAACATCACCTTGTGCAATTGTACGATACTCGGTAACCTGACTGCCACAAATATCAGTAACAGTTATCCCATAATAACCGGGTGGCACATTTGTAAAATCTGGCGATGCCTGTGGAGGAAACAATGTGGGTAAATCTAAAATTTCGTAGGTAGCAGGTGTTCCTGAGGTTACATTAACAGTAAATGAACCTATCCCAGCGGGGCATAAAGGCGTAGTGTTTATTATACTAAATGCCAATTGAGAATTATCTTCTATGGTTGTTTGGGCTATAGCAGAAACTTCATTGCCTCCACTGTTTTGTGTGGCCGTAATATAATAGTTTGCTGCACTCAAACCGGTTACAGTGTTGTTTGTAGTTTGTGCAACAGGGTTGGCAATGTCCGGTAAAATATAAACATTATAGTTTATAGGCACGCCCGGTATCGCATTTTCTACAGAGAAAGTAAGCGAACCGGCAGTACTACACGTTACCTCAGTTGGGGTAGCCTGTAACGTAAAATTTTGGGCATAGCCAATGCTACCGCAAAACAGCAATAGCAAAACGATATAGCCGATGGTAAAATTATTTTTGATAACGCAATCTTTTTTAGCAATTTATAAACACGCAAGTTACCAAAATATTATGTTTATTTGTAATTTTTTAACTATTAAAGTAAAAGTGAATAGAATACTCAGTATGTTTTAAAATTTGGTAACAAATAATCAATGTGTAATAGCTGCTACAGTAATTTTTATGATAGTTTTACATCTATAATAGTGTCAAAAATCCAAATACTTACAGTTCATAAATAACTAAGCCACTCCTGAATTTTGGTTCTATATAAGTGCTTTTTGGTGGCATTATAAGACTATTGTCAGCAAGTTGTTTTATTTCGTTTATACTGGCAGGATAGAGCATAAAACCAATTTCATATTCACCACTATCCACTGTCTCTTTAATAGCAGTAATAGATTTGCTTCCGGGAATATAATCTATACGTTCGTCATTACGTAAATCATCTATTCCAAGCAGCGGTTTGAGCACTTTATCATATAGTATTTGTGCATCCAGCGAATCGCTGATTGAGTTAAATTCAGCATCTTTTAAAGCAAGTGCATAAAATTCTCCATCCAAATACATCCCGAAACTAAATTTTTGTTCAGGTTTCCATAACTCCAAATGTTTGTTCTCAACTGTAAAATCAGCAGATAGTGCAGTAAGTAACTGTTTTTTGGTTAAACCGTTGAGGTCTCGAATAATGCGGTTATACTCGTATATTTTAAGGTTGGTTTCGCAAATAAGGAAACTCATAAAATAGTCAAGATTAATATTGCCCGCCGCTTTATCCTGGTCATAAAGCATTTCGGCCGATGCCGAACGATGATGCCCATCAGCGATATACAGGCTTTTAATATTTTTAAATTGCTGTTGCAGCCAAAGTATTTCATTGGCGTCTTTAATACGCCAAAGCGTATGCTTGTCCCGATTAAGCGAAGAAAATAGATATAAAGGGCGCCTTTGTTTACGCTGTGCTATCCACTCCTGTAATTCAGTATTTTCAGGATAAGTAATAAGTACGGGTTCTGTATTAAAGCCTGTTAAATGAAGATAATCTTTAAAATACTCCACACGATACTCAAGCGTATCTTCGTGTTTTTTAATAACGTTGTTTTTATAATCTTCTATAGACGTCCCGGCAATTATACCTGTAAAGATCTGATTTTTACTTTGAATTTCGTATAAAAAGAAAACCGGTTTATCTTCCTGTTTTAATACTTCTTCGGATTTAAACTCTTCATACTTAGTATGAACCTGCTTAAAGCGTGTTGTTGCCGACGCTTTTTGCTGATTAATATAGGCGGGGTTGAGCACATGCAAAAATGAGAAAGGATTATAATCCAGTTGCGATGCCAGTTCGGCTGGACTGTATTCATCATAAGAGCGCGAAGTTACCAAACTCACTTTATCGCGTGTTGGCCTTACTGCTTTAAAAGGGACTATTGTTGCCAAAGATTTTGTTTTGGGTTTCTTTTAAAAATTTCATGAAATATAGAATGCTATGAGCATACAATACTTTGATTATTTCTTATACGCCACTTTATCTGCTTTTTTACTTTCACTGTAATCATAAAAACCTTCACCTGATTTAACGCCAAGCTTGCCTGCACGAACCATGTTTACTAATAAGGGGCAAGGGGCATACTTTGGATTTTTAAATCCATCATACATTACATTCAGTATCGAAAGGCAAACATCAAGACCAATAAAATCGGCCAACTGCAATGGTCCCATTGGGTGCGCCATACCCAGTTTCATTACAGTATCTATTTCATAAACACCTGCTACGCCATTATAAAGAGTCTCAATAGCTTCATTAATCATAGGCATCAAAATACGGTTAGCTACAAAACCAGGATAGTCATTTACCTCCACAGGTACTTTATCCAGTTTTTCAGAAAGATCCATAATGGCTTTTGTAACTTCATCTGTTGTGCTGTACCCCCTGATTACCTCTACCAGTTTCATAATAGGCACAGGGTTCATAAAGTGCATGCCTATAACCTTATCCGGTCTGTTGGTCACTGCCGCTATCTGCGTAATGGATATAGATGATGTATTAGTAGCAAGTATTGTATGCTCGCCACAATATTTGTCGAGATCCTTAAAAATTTTAAGCTTAAGGTCTACATTCTCTGTTGCAGCTTCAATAACAAGGTCAGTATTAACTACGCCATCTTCAATATCGGTATAGGTAATAATGTTGGTTATGGTTTTTGCTTTATCTTCAGGGGTAATAGTGCCTTTCGCTACCATTCGGTCTAAGTTGGAAGCAATTGTATTCATTCCCTTATCTAACGATTTTTCAGAAACATCGATAAGCTTAACACTAAAACCATTTTGGGCAAAAACGTGCGCAATGCCATTGCCCATGGTGCCTGCACCTATTACTGCTATATTTTTCATTATGTAGTAAGTTGTTTGTTTGAGTTGTTGCAGAGTGTTTTTAGTTTACTTTTTAAAACACTCAATAATTTTGTATGCTACTCTAAGCGCTTCGGTACCATCTTCAAGAGTTACAACTGGTGTTGTATTGTTGTTTATGGCTTCGGCAAAAGTTTCCAATTCATCAAGTATGGCATTGTTTGCAGCCACATCGGGATTATCAAAATAGATCTGCTTTTTGATCCCCTCGGCATTTTGGAGTATCATGTCAAAATCGCCCGGAATTTCGGGTGCATCTTTCATTTTCACCACTTCACATACCTTGTCTAAAAAGTCGACTGAGATGTATGCATCTTTTTGAAAAAATCGCGACTTACGCATGTTTTTCATCGAAATGCGACTTGAAGTAAGATTGGCTACACAGCCGTTCTCAAATTCGATACGGGCATTGGCAATATCAGGGGTATCACTAATTACAGATACTCCACTGGCGTAAATATTTTTCACTTTGCTTTTTACCACACTCAATATTACGTCAATGTCGTGTATCATCAGGTCGAGTACCACAGGAACGTCTGTTCCCCGGGGGTTAAACTCGGCAAGACGGTGCGTTTCTATAAACATTGGGTTTTCTATCTTAGCCTTAGTAGCTGTAAAGGCCGGATTAAAACGCTCCACATGTCCAACCTGACCTTTAACGTTGTATTGATTGGCAAGTTGCAGGATCTCTTCTGCTTCCTCAATAGTATTGGCGATGGGTTTTTCTATAAATATGTGCTTGCCTGCTTTTATAGCTTCTTTAGCACATTCAAAATGCGAAAGGGTAGGAGTAACAATGTCTACCACATCTACAGCAGCTATTAAATCGGCTATAGTATCAAATTTTTGGTAGCCAAATTCTTTAGCAACTTTTTCTGCATTATCACTATTAGGATCGTAAAAACCTACAAGATCATATTTTTGAGACTGGTTGAGCAAACGCAGGTGTATTTTGCCTAAATGACCTGCGCCTAAAACGCCAACTTTTAGCATAATAATTAATTTTTATCAAAAATAACATTATTTACTTTGATTTTGCAAAACTCTGCCATCAAATTAAGTAGGCATATTTTACAATTACTAATACTATTGTGTGCCCCCAAACGCTTGCTTTTTATATAAATTGTTTTTTAAATTTACAAAAAATCAATTTCCCTCTTTTGAAAGATACAGCCAAACATCAAGGACTTAGAAATCAGCTTGCCTCAGTTTTACAGCAAAAAGGTATTACTGATAAAAATGTGCTTGATGCCATTAAAAAAGTGCCAAGACACCTATTTTTAAACTCCAGTTTTGAAGATTATGCCTATCAGGACAAGGCTTTCCCTATTGGCGCCGGACAAACCATTTCGCAACCCTATACAGTGGCTTTCCAAAGCCAGTTGCTTGAAGTAAAGAAAGACGATATGGTACTCGAAATAGGTACCGGGTCGGGCTATCAAACCGCTGTATTATATGCAATGGGGGCAAAGGTGTACAGCATAGAACGCCAGCATGAACTTTTTAAATCTACCTCTCTGTTGCTACCCAAATTAAACATACGTCCAAAATTATTGACTTTTGGCGATGGTTATAAAGGACTGCCCAACTATGCGCCTTTTGACAGTATAATTGTTACGGCAGGGGCACCAATGATACCCCAGCCGCTAATGGCGCAGCTAAAAATTGGCGGAAGGTTGGTTATACCCGTTGGTGGCGATGGCGAACCGCAGATAATGACCATGCTGGTGCGTAAAAACGAAACCCAGTTTGAGAGGCACGAGTTTGGCGAATTTAGGTTTGTGCCTTTGTTAGAAAATAAAAATTAGTAGTATCAAAATATAACAAAAAAGAGGTTCAATTTTGAACCTCTTTTTTGTTATGATCTGTATTCTTTTTTAATACGGGCAATATCGCGTTTAGTGTCCTGTTCTTTAAGGTTTTCGCGTTTGTCATAGTTTTTACGTCCACGGCAAAGACCTATTTCCAGTTTGGCTAACCCTTTTTCGTTGGTAAACAGCCTTAGTGGTATTATAGTTAATCCTTGGTTCTGAACACTTTTATGGAGGCTTTTCAGCTCTTTTTTATTCAGTAGCAGTTTACGTTCGCTTTTGGGCTTATGGCTAAAACTGCGGCTAAAGGCATATTCTTCTATGTTAGTATTTATGGCAAAGAGTTCATGTTCCTGAAACTCGCAAAAACTTTCGGCAATAGAAGCCTTTCCCAACCTGATGGATTTAATTTCAGAACCTGCCAGTACAATGCCGGCAGTGTAGCGGTCTATTATTTCATAATCAAACCGTGCGCGCTTATTTAATATGTTAACCGTTTTTTGCATAAGGACTGCAAATGTAGCTACAATACTTTAATGTAGCAATAGTGTTAAGAAATGGTTTGCAAAAGTGTTTTGTACGCTGTTATAAAAAAAGGCTGCAAAAGCAGCCTCTAAATATTGTGTTATGCAGTACAATACTATTCCTGCATTGTATGATATACGTTCATTACGTCGTCATCTTCCTCGATCTTTTCAAGAAGTTTCTCTACGTCGGCAACCTGGTCTTCTGTAAGTTCTTTAGTAACCTGTGGTATTCTTTCAAATCCGGACGAAAGAATCTCAATACTACGGCTTTCAAGCTCTTTTTGTATAGCGCCAAAGCTTTCAAAAGGAGCATACATTACAATACCTCCATCCTCATCTGCAAATATCTCCTCTACACCAAAGTCTATCATTTCAAGTTCAAGCTCTTCAACATCGCGCCCTTCGGCAGGTATGCGGAAATTACAGGTATGATCAAACATAAACTCTACCGATCCCTGAGTGCCTAAGGCTCCGTTGCATTTATTGAAATAACTGCGAATGTTTGCAACAGTACGGTTGTTATTATCGGTAGCAGTTTCTATAAGTATAGCAATTCCGTGTGGTGCATAACCCTCAAACAATACTTCTTTAAAGTTGGCAGTATCTTTGTCTGATGCTTTTTTAATGGCGCGCTCTACATTGTCTTTAGGCATGTTGGCTGCCTTGGCATTTTGTATAACAGCCCTTAGCCTTGAGTTAGTCTCTGCATTTGGTCCGCCTTCTTTAACGGCCATTACTATATCTTTACCAATCCTTGTAAACGTTTTGGCCATTGCCGACCAACGTTTCATTTTCCTGGCTTTCCTAAATTCAAACGCTCTTCCCATAATTAAATAATTAGCGGCACAAATTTATAATTATTAGCCGTTTTTGCAAAAACAATTTAGTGTGTTATTGTTTATAATTGTTTATATCCTGTAGTATTTGCATCCCTTCAAAAATATAAGGGTCTGTTTTTACCAGTTTTATCTTAGATTCATTTACCGATCTGTAAAAATCGTCGTTTGTTTTTACAGAGGCAGTAGTGTTGCTAACGTTTATGGTGTTCTCTTTTTCCATGTCCGATGTTATTTGTTTCCAAAGCGCATCAGTTATGTGTACTTCATCATACACATTCTCAAAAGTTACGGGCAAAGGTGGTTTTTGAGATTTATATATACTGTTAATTTTTACGTTAGCTGCTTTAATATCAGTGAGGGTTTTGTTCTCGTTTATTCTTTTTCTGCTCAGTTCGATAGCTTGTTTTAAAGCATTGACCGGCATTTTAGAGTAGCGGAGGGTAATGTTTATGCTGTCGTTTTTTATAGCGGTAGGCATTGTGCTTTCCCTTGGAAGCATGTCGTTAAAAAATGTAGGCAGTTCCACATCAGGAACAATACCTGTATATTGGCTGCTTTGTCCGTTAACCCTATAAAATTTATCAATAGTAACCTTAACAAAATCAGTCTGGTTTCTATCGTCAAGCGGTTGTATGGTTTGCATTGTTGCCTTGCCTACTGTTGTTGTGCCTACAATAAGTGCGCGGTTATAATCCTGCATTACGCCCGCAAAAAATTCGCTTGCCGAAGCCGTAAAACCATTAACCAAAACTACCATTGGGCCGCTGTATAGCATGCCGCGGTTATAATCACGAATTACATTATAATCCATGTTTTTATCCGTTACCACTGCAATAGGGCCAAAGCTTATAAACATCCCTGCCATGCGGATAACTTCGTCCATTGAGCCACCACCATTGTATTGCAGGTCTATTATAAGGCCCTTAATACCGTCTTTTTTAAGTTTTTCAACCTCTTTTGCTACATCTTCAGCCACGCCGTTTTGCTCACCAGTATCGAAAGCGCTGTAAAAACTTGGTATTTTTATGTAGCCTGTTTTATTATTGCCTTCTCCCAGTACAAAGCTGTAAACGCTGTGGTCATCAGCTTTCATTATTTCTTTCTTAAGATTTACACTATAAAGTGTACCGTCTTTTTTTCGAAGCGTGATCTCCACATTTTTATAGCTGTCGCTAAAAACAATGTTATTTATAGTTTCCATCGATGCACACGATACGGTATATTCTGTATCATTAGCGGCAAGCTTAATTATTTTGTCTCCTTTGTCTACTTTTTTTGTTCCAAAAGCGGGGCCGCCCGGCACAACTTCTTCAACTATTATTTCTTCTTTTTCGTTTTGACTAACGTAAAGGCCAAGCGAATAATTCTCGGTTGAGATGGAAGAAACAAACGATGCCTTTTCATTATAATTGAAATAGGTAGAATGCGGATCAAAATAAGAGCAGAAAACCGAATAAAAACGGTTATACATGCTGTTTTCAAATCCTTCAGACGGCGTAAGCAAACTGTTTACACGGCATAAATAAGTATCTATAACTTTTGCTTTTGACGTTGCAAACAACGCTGGGACCTTACCTCGCAGAGAATCTTTATTTTTACTTAACAACGAAATGTCTTCGAGTATATCAAACGTAATTTTTTTGCGCAAAAATTTCTTGATCCGCTCCGGATCTGAGTGAAAAGGGAACGTTTTTTTGCTGTAATAAATAGTGTCTTTAGTGTTGTAAGTAAGTGGCTCTTTAGCTATTTCCTCAACAAATTTTTTGTTGCGCTCCAACGCCTTTTTATAGTTGCTTATAAAGTCTTCAAAAAATGCGCAGTTCCTGTCTTTAATATAATCGTCTATTTTATACTTGTGGGTTTCAAGTATTTCGCTTTCACTTTGCAAAAACAATATGCGGTTATCGTCGAGTTGGCTCATAACCGTATTAAAAACATAACCCGAAAGACTGTCGTTTACAGGTTTGGGTTTATAATGCCTGGTTTGCATTATGTTGTTGATACTGCTAAAAACGCTGCATGCCTTATCATGCCCCTGTGCCAGTGCGTTAAGAGAACATAATAAGGCCAATACAGCTATTTTTTTCATATTTTATGCAGTTTCTTCTTTTTTATAAAATGGCAGTTTTACTACTGTTGCAGGAACATCGTTTTTACGGATGCGAATAAATATCTCACTTCCGGGAGCAGCATACTCGGCAGGAACATAGCCAAGGCCGATACCTTTATTTAAAGATGGTGCCATAGTACCCGATGTTACAATACCAATTACATTTCCCTGTGCATCGGTAATTTCATAATCATGACGCGGAATACCTCTTTCGGTCAGTTCAAAACCTACAAGCTTACGCGTTACACCTGTCTCTTTTTGTAGTTTTAGCGACTCTGAATTTACAAAATTTTTATTGAATTTGGTAATCCATCCTAATCCTGCCTCAAGAGGGGAGGTGCTGTCGTTTATGTCGTTGCCATAAAGGCAAAAGCCCATTTCTAAACGAAGTGTATCACGGGCAGCAAGGCCAATTGGTTTAATATCATAAGCAGCGCCGGCTTCAAATACTTTATTCCATATCTGTTCGATCTCGCTGTTCTTTGCATAAATTTCAAAGCCACCGCTTCCGGTATATCCTGTTGCTGATATAATTACATGTTCTATACCTGCAAAATCGGCTACCTCAAAGTGATAGTATTTTATAGCAGCAAGGTCTACACTTGTTAAAGATTGCATAGCTTCCATTGCCATAGGACCCTGTATGGCCAAAAGCGAATAATCATCGCTCAGGTTGCGCATAGTTGCCCCCATATCGTTATGAGATGATATCCATGCCCAGTCCTTTTCTATATTAGAAGCGTTTACAACCAGCAAATACTCTTCATCTTTAATTTTATATACAATAAGGTCGTCTACAATACCTCCGTCAAGATTGGGCAAACATGAGTATTGTGCCCTGCCTATAGTTAGAGTAGCAGCATCGTTAGTAGTAACTTTTTGTATAAGATCCAGCGCTTTAGGTCCGCTTATAAGGAATTCACCCATGTGCGAAACATCAAAAACACCCACACCGTTGCGCACGGTTTCATGTTCTGCATTAACACCTTCATACTGTACAGGCATATTATAGCCTGCAAACGGAACCATTTTTGCACCAAGTGCTTCATGTATGTGCGTAAGCGCTGTATTTTTCATTTAATGTAAAGTATAAGTTTTAATGCGCTAATTTATTGAAAAAACTGCAACACGAATAAGGTGTTTTTAACAATTATGATTAATTAACGAATTGTGACTTATATGTTAATTACTGTATTTAAAATAATGTTAGAGATGAATATCTCATGACTCTTAATTTTATAAATTTATAAAAATATTTTTAAACAAAATGGAACAGAAAGTGTATAAAAACTGTCAAAGTTGTGGAATGCCTTTAAAAAAATCGCCCGATGGCGGCGGTACTAATGCCGATGGCAGCAAAAGCACAATATATTGCTCTTACTGTTACCAAAATGGCAGTTTTACAAAGCCAGACATGACTGCTGTACAAGTGCAGGATTTTGTAAAACATAAAATGAAAGAAATGGGTTTCCCGGGATTTCTTGCAGGGTTGTTTGCCAAAGGAATTCCAAAGTTAAAACGCTGGAAAAATTAAAACTATAGTATTTTGGGTTGTTCCTTTGCTTTAAATATAAGGTAAAATCCAATTAATATAAACGGTATGCTTAGCCATTGACCGGTGGAGAAAACATGGAGTTGTTCTTCAAAACCACCCTGACTTTGTTTTACAAATTCTACAGCAAACCTTATGCTCCATAACAGTATAAGGAAAACTCCAAACAGTAATCCCGGTTTGTTTCGCGAATCGGTTTTCCAATACATATAATACAAGACGGCAAATACTATAATATAGCCAGATGCCTCATACAATTGTGCCGGATGCCTGAAAGGTATTTTAGCAAGCGTATCGGCAAAGTTGGGGTTGCCGGCAATCATTTTATAAGCAGTATTTGCATCGGCCTGGCGTGTAATACTCATGGCCTGTTCATCTGTAAGCCAGTTTTCGCCTCTCACAAACCGCACGGCTGTGGGTAGGGCAGGAGAGGTTTCGCTACCTAATATCTCGCTGTTAAAAAAGTTTCCGATCCTTACAAATGCTCCGCCAATAGCAACCGGAATGGTAATCCTGTCCAGTACCCAAAGCACTGGTCGGTGTATTATTTTTTTACTGTACCACACTACCATTATAATAGTAGCTATTGCAGCCCCGTGGCTGGCAAGGCCTGTAAAGCCTGTAAATGTAAGCTCGGGTTCAAATTGAAAAGGAATTAAAATCTCGGCCGGGTGATCTTTAAAATAAGCCCAGTCATAAAAAAATACATGCCCTAAACGAGCGCCAAGAAATATCCCTATAAGGCTGTATATAAAAAGTTTGTCCAGTTTTTCTATATTCTCACCTTCGTGGTCAAATATTTTTTTCATTAAAAACCAGCCTAATAAAAAGGCAGCCATAAACATCAGGCTATAGTAGTGCAGGGTTATCGGGCCAAGAGGAATGCCTTTATCTGAGTTCCAGGTAATGCTTAAAAAATTTGTCATTAATGGGTATTTGTTCTATAAGTAGTAAGATTAACCTTATTGTTACAAATGTATTTATTATAAATGCAAAAACCGGGCATTAGTCCGGTTTTTGTTTATAATGTGTCTGCTATTATAGTGTTTCTGTCCTGTTTTTGGCTGTAAATATTAAATAAAGCCCTGCCAGCATAAATGGTATGCTCAACCACTGTCCGGTTAGCAATATCGGGTTCTCACCTTCAAAGCCACCCTGGCTTTGCTTAACAAATTCTACTACAAAGCGCACTGTCCAGAGCAATACTAAAAACACACCAAATATAAGCCCATGGTACTTGCGTGCAGGTGTTTTCCAATACATATAAAATATAATGGCAAAAACAAATACATAGCAAATGGCTTCATACAATTGTGCCGGATGCCTGAACGGAATAGTGGCCAGTGTATCGGCAAATTTTGGGTCATACTCTATCATTTCGTATGCTTTGTTAACATCGGTTTGCTTTGTTATTTGCAAAACGGCACGTTTGCCAAGATGGTCTTCTCCACGAATAAACCTGATTGCAGTAGGAGTATCCGATGAAGTTTCGCTGCCTAATATTTCGCTGTTAAAAAAGTTGCCAAGCCTCACAAATATACCACCGCTTGTAACAGGTAAAACTATCCTGTCTAAAACCCAAAGCACCGGGCGGTGAATAATCTTTTTACTGTACCAAATAACGGCAAGTATAATGGCAATGGCAGCACCATGGCTGGCAAGACCTGCAAAGCCTGTAAATTCAAATTCGCCTTTGTCGTCCCATCTAAAAGGCAACAGTATTTCGGCAGGATGCTGGCTAAAATATTCCCAGTCATAAAAAAATACATGTCCAAGCCTTGCGCCTAAAAGTGTAGCAATTAGGGTATATATAAAAAGTTTGTCCAGCTTATCTGCCGATTCGCCTTCGCGGTCAAATACCTTTTTCATGATAACCCAGCCAAGGCAAAAGGCAACCACAAACATAAGGCTGTACAGTCTCAGGGTTATTGGACCAAGATGAAAAGCTCCCTCAAAATTCCAGGTCATGCTTAAACTGTGTGTCATTTTTTATAGCAATTTTAGTTGGTTAATGTTTATGGGCGCAACTTTTTTGCGGCACAGGGTCATATCCTTTGCCGCCCCAGGGGTTACAGCTTGCAATGCGCTTTAGTCCAAGCCATCCGCCTTTTAACAGCCCATGTGTTTGCAAAGCCTCTATTGAATATTGAGAACAGGTAGGAGTGTACCTGCAAACCGATGGCAGAAGCGGCGATATAGCAACCTGATAAAGGCGTACCAGCCAAACAAACGGAAGTGTTATGATCCGGCCTGCCTTCATAAAAGTTTAGTTTAGGGTAAACGTAGTGCCTTCTTTGCTGTCTTTCAGTTCTATGCCCAATTCGCCAAGTTTATTCCTTATAAGGTCGCTCATGGCAAAGTCTCTATTTGCCCTTGCTTCGTTGCGCATGCCAATCAGCATGTTTACAACACCCTCAAGCTTATCATTTCCAGCTTCGTTTCCAGCTTCATTTTTCAGGCCAAGAACATCAAACACAAACATATTTAATTGTTTTGTCAGTGTTTCAAGGTCTACGGCATTCAGGGTTTCCCTGCCGTCTTTAAGCAGGTTGATGTATTTAACGGCTTCAAACAATTGTGCTATAAGTATAGGGCTGTTAAAGTCGTCGTTCATGGCATCATAGCAATGCTGTTTCCATACACCAATATCTATAGTAGAGGCTGCGGCAGGCTTAATTTCTGTAACGTTATCAAGCGCTTCCATAAGGCGGTTATAGCCTTTTTCTGCTGCAAGAATGGCATCGTTACTAAAATCAAGCACACTGCGGTAATGTGCCTGCAGTATAAAAAATCGGGTAACCGATGGGCTAAAAGCCTTGCTCAGCACCTGATTGTTACCGCTGAATATTTCGCGAGGCAAAATATTATTGCCTGTAGACTTAGACATTTTTTTGCCGTTTAGCGTAAGCATATTGGCATGCATCCAGTAGTTTACAGGAGAGTGGCCTGTAGCAGCTTTATTTTGAGCAATTTCGCACTCATGGTGTGGAAATTTAAGGTCCATACCACCACCGTGAATGTCAAATTTATTGCCAAGATATTTGGTGCTCATGGCAGTACACTCAAGGTGCCACCCCGGAAAACCGTCTCCCCATGGCGAAGGCCAGCGCATAATGTGTACAGGTTCGGCTTTTTTCCAAAGGGCAAAATCGGCAGGGTTGCGTTTCTCTTCCTGCCCGGCAAGCTCGCGCGAGTTGGCCAGCATGTCGTCTAGATTACGTCCGCTCAAAATGCCATAGTCGTGTCCTTCGTTATATTTAACTACATCGAAATACACCGATCCGTTGCTAACATAAGCAAAACCGTTGTCTATTATTTGTTTAATAGTTTCTATCTGCTCTATAATGTGGCCGGTTGCTGTTGGTTCTATCCCCGGAGGAAGGTTGTTAAACAGTTCCAGTATCTGATGAAAATCTACCGAATACCGCTGAACAATTTCCATTGGTTCCAGCTTCTCGAGCCTTGCCTTTTTTGCAATTTTATCTTCACCTTCGTCAGCATCATCTACTATATGTCCCACATCGGTAATGTTGCGCACATAGCGCACTTTATAGCCAAGATGTTTTAAGTACCTGTACACAAGGTCAAAAGATATAAAGGTGCGGCAGTTGCCCAAATGCACATTGTTGTATACGGTTGGACCGCATACATACATGCCCACGTTGCCGGGGTGCAGGGGGGTAAACATTTCCTTTTCGCCGCTAAGCGAGTTGTATATCTTTAAAGATTGGTCCTGGTACAATTGCATATATATAATAGGTGTTGAAAATTAAAACTGAGTATCCAGTTTAATATAATCTAAAAACTCCCTCCTTACGTGTTCGTCTTTAAATTTACCTCCAAATTCAGAGGTTACCGTGCTGCTTTCAATATCGCGAATGCCGCGCGAGTTTACACAAAGGTGCTTGGCATCTATAACGCAGGCAACATCTTCTGTGCCAAGAACGCGTTTAAGTTCCTGAACAATTTGTATGGTAAGGCGTTCCTGTACCTGAGGGCGTTTTGCATAATAGTCTACAATGCGGTTCATTTTAGAAAGCCCCACAACAGTGCCGTTGCTAATATAAGCAACATGTGCACGGCCTACTATAGGCAGCAGGTGGTGCTCGCAGGTAGAATATACGGTAATATTCTTTTCTACAAGCATCTCGCCATATTTGTATTTGTTCTCGAAAGTAGAAGAACTCGGTTTTTTAGTTGGGTTAAGCCCGCCGAAGATTTCTTTAACGAACATTTTTGCTACACGGTTTGGGGTTCCTTTCAGGCTGTCGTCAGTAAGGTCCATTCCAAGGGTTAGCAAAATATTTTCAACATCTTTTTTTATTGCGGCAATCTTGTCTTCGTCGCCCATATCAAAAGCATCCGGCCTTAAAGGCGTCTGGGCGCTTGTTGCAATATGGTTTTCCCCAATTTCGTCGCGGTTATCGTCGCTATGGATCATTTATATTGTTTTTACTGTAAAAAATCAGAATGCAAAGATAATTATAAAAGTTGATTTTAAGCCTGATGGTGTCATTGGAATTTGTGAGCGCATTTTGGGTCTAAATTTTATAACATTTGAGGTTTTTATCGTGATATTTTGAGTGTTAAAATTGTGTTTAGTAATTTAAAGTATTAAGTATTAATACGTAGGCTAATGTTAACGTTTTGTAAAATGTTGCTTTGCAGTTGATTATGTGCTATGTTTATGAAATTTAGAGATTTATTGAATTATTTTTAACTTTTGCGGTAGGGTTATTTGTATTTGATTTGTTGTAGTAAAAAAATATGTTTTTTTTATTGGCTTAATACCAATTTATTGTAAATTTCGCGTTTTAAAATTATCTTAAAAAATGATGAAAAAGTACCTCCTCTTACTTTTGCTTGCATTTAATGTTTCCGTATTTGCCCAGAGCCCCACTTGTGGTGCGCAAACGCAGTTTTGCGGAGACGTTACACTGCCTCCTTTTCCTAACAGTACCAATGCCGGTTCTGCCTCTTTAAACGAGGCTGCAGGTTATGGTTGTTTATTTACCTATCCTAACCCTGCCTGGTTTTATACTCAGGTTGATGAGAGTGGAAGTATAACTTTTACCATTTCTCAGGAAGATGCTGCCGGTAATGGTATCGACGTGGATTTTATTGCCTGGGGGCCTTTTACCGGGCCGCCGCCAATTTGTGGACCTTCAAACTTAAATGCAGGAACACAGGTTGGGTGTAGTTATTCTCCTATTGCGGTAGAAACCTTTACTATACCATCGGCTGTTTCAGGACAGTATTATGTACTCTTATTGACAAACTTTAGTAACAGGCCGGGGCTTATTACTTTTGAACAAACAGGAGGTACAGGTACATTGAACTGTTTTGGTTGTGAATTTGAGGAAATAGATGATTTTACACTTTGTAATGGCGAAATTCACCCTGTAACAGCGGTGTTAACTTCAACAATATCAACATACGATCCTGCTCAAACTACATATCAATGGTCAAGGTCGGCTACTCTGGCAGGTGCACCGGGCACTAATATTCCTGGAGCGGTAACGCCAACCTTAAATATATCATCTCCGGGTGTATATACAATTACGGCAAATAATACTTATTGTGGTAGTAGCGGTGTTAGCGAAACCTTTGTGGTCACGGCGCAGGCACCTTTTCCTACTTCCAACCCTCAAAACCTCACGTTTTGTACACCCAATCTCCAGCCTCCGTATTCCTATAATCTGCGGGATAACGATCCTGTAATACTCAATACGCAGGATCCTACGCGATACCTCACCTCATTTTATAACAGTTCGGCAGAAGCCAACGCGGGTACGCCTGCAATTGCTGCACCAACGGCATATATATCTCCGGGTGGTGGTGAACAGATTTTTGTAAGGATCGATGATGCTATTACAGGCTGTCATATAGTTCGTTCTTTTACATTGAGTGCAGACTGGTCTCCGGTTGCAAACTTTGCTGCCGATATACAGGTGTGTGATAATCCTGCTAACGACGTAGCCAATGGTGGCCCGGGCATAGAAATATTTGATATTACATCTCGTTATTATGATATTTTAGGTGATCAGGATGAAACACAAGTGTTTTTGTCTTTCCACAGTTCTATGGCTAATCTTGTGGCAGGGGTTTCCATACCGCGACAAACAAGTGTGTCAAGTAGTGGTCAAACCATATATGCACGTGTGAGTAATGCCAATAACCTTACTTGTTATGATGTTGTTACATTCCGTCTTATAGTAACACCATATCCTATAATCGTGCCTCCGGCACCGGGTTATGGCTGTACTAATGATCCATATCTTCTGCCTGCAATTTCTGTTGGTGGATATTATACACTTCCGGGTGGAGCGGGTAGAAGGATGCCGGTTGGAGAGGCTATATCTACAGACAGTACTATATATATATATGCAGAATCGGGTACTACACCTAATAACTGTACTGATGAGGATAGCTTTACTGTAACAATTATTCCTGAACCGGTGGCTCAGGTGTTGGCTCCTGTAGTTGCCTGTAGCAGTTATGAGCTTTTACCTTTAGATCCCGGTAACCGTTATTTTACAGCACCGGGTGGCCCTACAGGTGGTGGTACAGAACTTTTTGCCGGAAGTATTATAACTACTCCTGGCTTAAACGTACTGTATGTTTATAATGAATCGGGTAGTGCTGCTACACGAATCTGTACAGATGAAGTTTCGTTCAATGTAACCATCGAAATACCTCCAACTATATCGGCTCCAACCGCTATGGAAACCTGTGATGACTTTAATGCAGATGGTCTGGAAGAGTTTGACCTGACTATTGCAGGTGCGCAGGTTGTTGGTGGACAATCTAACCTTGTGGTTACTTACCATAATATTTATGCCGAGGCAGAGATCGGGGCTAACGCAATTCAGCGTCCGGCTACTTATAGAACAGGTACTACTACTATATATATACGTGTAGTAGAACAGGGAGCCCTTTCAAACTGTCCGTCAATAGAAACATTGCAACTTACAGTGCATCCTAACCCCATACCGGGATTACTTGCCGATTATACCGTTTGTGATGTAAACAACTCGCCTGATGGTATAGAAGAAGCAGACTTACATGTATGGGATTCTCAGGTTACCAGCGATCCTGCTAATACTGTAGTATATTATCTTAGCAATACTGATGCACAACTGGATCAGAACCGTATTGCTGACCCAACACATTTTAGAAATACCATTCCTTGGGAACAACGTATATGGGTACGTGTAACCAGTCCGTTTAGCTGTGTAGGTGTAGGTTCATTCCTGTTTAAGGTTACACCACTTCCTGTTACTAATCCAGCTTTACAGCCGTTTTATGTTTGTGAAGAGGTTTCTTCTCCGGGCATAGGTATATTCGACCTGCCTGGTATGGATACCGAAATTACACTTGGTGCAGCCGGATATACTGTTACCTACTATGCAACACTTGCGGATGCAGAGAACCCTACTACAACTACCGAACTTCCTGATAGCTATGTAACAGCATCTACAACTATATATGCAAGGGTAGAAAACTACAGGACTTTATGTTATACTGTTACGCCTGTACAACTTGAGGTACAGCCGTTGCCGGTTATTGCGAGCCTTGCAATTGTAAACTCATGTGACCCTAACAACGATGATGTAACTGTATTTAATCTACAGCCAACGCTTGATGCAATTTCTGCAGCCAACAGTAATGTAACGGTAACGGTTTATGAAACTCATGAGGATGCTTACTACTTTGGAGGAAGAAATCCAATTCCTGATCCATCTAACTATACTAACCTTACAAGATATACCGTAAATGGTTCACAAACGTTATATGTTCGCGTAGAAAATAACCTTACCGGATGTTATAATGTAGCAGAGCTTACCATAGTGGTAAATCCTGTGCCGGAAGCTACAGACCCACTTCAGGATTATGTGATTTGTGATAACGGTGCAGTAGATACTGATGGCCTTGGGGTATTCGACCTTACATCTTACAGCGCTACAGTGTTAAACACTATGAACCCTGCGCAGTTCCTTCTAAGTTATTTCCATAGCTATGATGATGCGGCAGACGATAGCAATGCTATTACAAACCCGGCTGCTTATTTAAGCTCTTCATCATCTGAAATTGTTTATATAAAAGTTACAAATAGTGTAACTGGCTGTTATGATATAGTAGACCTGCAACTAACGGTTAATCCGCTGCCGGTTGCTAATCAGCCTACACCAATTTCATTATGTGATGATGATAATGACCAAAACCAGGTATTTGACCTGACAACTAAAATACCTGAAATTACAGGTGGTGCTGATGGAGTAGATGTAACTTTCCATGATACGTTTGTGGATGCTGATGGCGGCACAAATGCCTATACAGAAGCTCAAACCCTTAACTACACTAATAGTTCGCCTGGTGTTGAAACTATATTTGTGAGGGTTACTAACAGAGATACCGGATGCTACCGCGTTGTTCTTTTAGATGTTCGTGTAGAGGCATTGCCAACACTAACACTTCCAACTGCCGATGACCTTGCATTATGTGATACAGATGGTGACGGTTATACTATTATAGATCTTACTGCCCTTGTTGCCGATATGGTGAACCATGGTGGAGCAAGTGTAACAGTTAACTTCTATGAAACAGAAGAAGATGCGCTTGATGGTGTTCGTCCAATACTGAACCCTGCACAATATATGAACCTTAATCCGTTCAGCCATAATGTTTGGGTGGTTGCAGAAAACGCTGCCGGTTGTTCGTCTATTCCGGTTATGTTAACCTTTACTATTTCGCCTGCACCACAGGTTCCGGATCTTGATCCTTTAGAAAAATGTGATGACGACGATGACGATCAGGATAACAGGGTAGAGTTTGACCTTACAGAGCAGGATGCGATTATTCGTGTTGCTCCGGGCATTACATCTTCTACTTTAATATACTATTATGCAAGTGAGGCAGATGCCAGAAATGGTGGGCCAAGAATTATAAGGCCGGCGCGTTACGTTGGTACTGGCGGAACCTTTATTTGGGTGCGCACAGAAGACCCACTTACAGAGTGTTTTAGTGTTACAAGCTTTGAGCTTATTGTTAATAAGCCAGTTGATGTTACAGAACCTACACAGCTTGTAAAATGTGATCCGGTGTTATCTAACCCTTTCCCGCAGGCAGAGTTTGACCTTACAGTTAAAGACGAAGAGATACTTGCCCCTACAGGTCTTGGCCAGCTTAATGTAGTTACTTACTATGAAAGCGATGCAGATGTTGCAGCAAACAATCCAATTACAAATCCTGAGACTTATACCAACCCTCCCGGTGAGAACCCTAAAACATTGAGTGTTGTGGTTACTACTCCTGAGGGATGTATTAGCCAGACATACCTAACCATTAGGGTATTACCACAGCCTACGCCTAATCCGGCACCGGATCCGTTAGAACTATGTGATGAAACTAATCCTGGTGATCTTGTTGAAGAGTTTGACCTTAC
This sequence comes from Flavobacterium sp. Sd200, assembly GCF_009826935.1. Lineage (GTDB taxonomy): Bacteria > Bacteroidota > Bacteroidia > Flavobacteriales > Flavobacteriaceae > Flavobacterium. Next base: position 92,168 of record NZ_WUMN01000005.1, on the reverse strand, counting down.
ACTGGCTGCACGAAACATACTTAGAAATGCGGCTAATACAGTTCTTACTTACTATGTTGAGCTTGCTGATGCTGAGCTGGGTATTCCGGGTACTGAAATACCAGATCCTACGCAGTATGAGAGTGCAAGTGCTATTATATATGTACGCGCTTCTCTTGCAGGAAGCGAAACAGGCGATGCAAGTTGTGCACAAGTTGTGCCGTTAGAACTTATAGTAAACCCAATGCCAATGACATCGGTAGAAACCTATGCAATCTGTCAGCAACCTTATACAGGAACTGCTACTTTTGACCTTGGCAACTATCGTAACGAAATACTTGGACCGGGTGCTGTTCAAACAGATTATATTGTTCGTTTTTATGCTGATGATCCTAATGTTGTAGCTCCTGGAATTAACAATCCTACGTTACCATTTTTGTATAACACTGCCACAACAACAATATATGTTTCGGCAGAGAATATTGCTACGGAATGTAAGATAGTACTGCCTTTACTGTTATCAGTAGAACCGCAAACTATAGCTAATGCTGTAGATGCTTCTGAATTTATTGAATGTGATTATGACGGTACTAACGATGGTTTCTTCGAGTTTGATCTTACCCTTGCCAATGATGATATTGTTGGTGCACAAGGTCCGCTTGCAAACTATGATGTTACATTCTATTTGACAGAAACAGATGCCCTGGCAGGTGTTAACCCAATACCAAACCCAACAGCTTATACTAATGTAACGGCTAACAGCCAAACTATTTGGGCAGAGGTTAGAAACAATCAGTATGATTACGGTTGTCCAGCTTATGTAAGCTTCAATCTTGTGGTAACACAGCTTCCTGAGCCTACTGGTATAAATGGAGATGATCTTCATACAAGTTGTGTTGACTTTATAGATAATACTTTAGTTTATAATTCAGTACGCTTAGATAGTGGTATACCTGCCGGTGCAGGTCATACATACCAGTGGTTTGTAGATGGGGTAGCTATACCTGGAGCAGTAGCCTCTACTTATGATGCTGTAGAAACCGGCACATATACGGTAGTAGCTACAGGTCCTACAGGTTGTATATCTGAGCCGTCTGCCGGATATGATGTGGTTAAATCTGGCCCTGCAAGCCTTATTGGCGATGGTTATGTAGTTAGCAATGCTTTCTCTCAAAACCAATCTATAACGGTGCTTGTTGAAGGTTTTGGTAACTATCAATATAGTATGTATCCTAACGGACCTTGGCAAAACTCTAATGTATTTACTAATGTAGCTACAGGTTACCATACAATATACATAAGAGACATTACCGAAGAGAATGAAGATTTGAGATGTGATGTCGTAACGATCGAAAATGTAAGTACTATAGATTATCCTAAGTTCTTTACGCCTAATAACGATGGCTATAATGATTACTGGAACATTATTGGTCTTGCCAACTTCCCGTCTTCTCAAATATTCATCTTTGACCGTTATGGCAAGCTCATCAAACAGCTTAGCCCTAAGAGTAATCCTGCCGAAGGCCAAGGATGGGATGGTACTTTCAATGGAGTGCCGCTACCATCTGATGATTACTGGTTTACTGTAACCTTCCCTGAAGGAAATACAGTACGGGAGTTTAAAGCTCACTTTGCTCTTAAGCGATAACAGTTTATAATTTTTTAATAAAACAAAGGCCGGAAGAAATTCCGGCTTTTGTTTTTTATATTCTTTAATTACTTTATAGTGATAGTGAATTTAAAGATCTCTTGATGATTTTTTGGGTTAAAGGTTGGATATTGTAATTCTATCCCCAAAAGTGCTTTTGTGTCCCTAAATTCATTAGTTAGGTAACAGATTGTTTAATTTTAAACTTTAGTTATTAATTGTATGAAATTGCTGTATCATTTTTTTAGTTGCTTGTTTTTACTCACTGGTTATAATCTGTGGGGTCAACATACTTCTTTTACTAAAGAGATAAAAGTAATAGATAGTCTCATCCGATATGACCATTTTGAAAAAGCTTTATTAAAAACAAAGGTTTTATACAATAATCTTGAGAAAGCAGATAATGAAAAGTACAAAACTGAATTACTGGAATTACAGTTTAGAGAAGCCGTGATATATGATGAGAACGAAAATTCTTCAGTTGAGCCTCTGAAAATATTATTGAAAATAATCGACGAGGCAGAAAAAGAAAATCTACACTCGCTATGTTGCAGGATTTACTTAATGATTGCATTGGCTTATGAAAAATCTAACCATCTTGAACTCACTGATAAATACCTGAACAAAGCTTTTTCAAAATATAAAGTTCATAATTTAAAGGAACTTTACAGTACATATTGCATCAGAAGAAGTTCATATTACAGAATAATAAATAAACTTGATTCTCTCAACTATTTTGCCCTGCAGGCTGAAAAATATGCTACAAGGTTTAATAATGAAAGAGATTTATTAGATGCTTATTTATTGATAGGAGCGTATGCTTCAAAAAGCAAAGATTATCAAAAATCATTAGAATATGGTTTAAGGATACTGAAGTACAAAAAACAACAAAATCAATATCATGAAATAATGTTTCAGTACAATAATGTCTCTTTTAAGTATTTAAAAATGCAAAATTATACCGAGGCTCTGAAATACAACGATTCGGCCTATATTTTTCAAAAAAAGTTCAATTCTCAAAATGAAGAGTATTTACCCCAAATCAGGTATCAGATATATGAAGGTCTAGGCAATACAGATTCAGCATATTATTACTTCAAGCAATATCATGATAACTTACAGCTACTGCTGGCTCATGAAGAGAAGCTAAAAATAAAAAGAATAGAGAAACAGTATGAAAGTGATAAAAATGAAGCCACTATAAAAGATAAGGACAGACAAATGATCCTGATTGCCAGTTTACTGGCGGTTATTATACTTGCATCTATTTTACTTTTAGGAAAGAACAAACAGATAAACCATAGAAACCGTATTATCAATCAACAGTTGGGTGAGTTGACAAAGCTTTTGGAGCAAAAACAGGTGCTTTTGTCTGAATTGCAACATCGCGTCAAAAACAACCTCCAACATGTTATCAGTATCCTTGAAATACAAAAGGAGTCTGCGGATTTTAATAACATTGACGAATTGATAAGAGGAAATCAAAACAGGATTCACTCGATGGCTTTACTTCATAAGAAATTGAATTTAACGGACAATGTAAAGGATATTGATCTAAAAAAATACATTACTGAACTGTCTGAGGTTGTAATAGAATCTTATGATAATCACAAAAAGAAAATCAACATCAATATTAATTGTGAGATACAAAAAATATCAATAGAAAAGGCATTACCTATAGGCCTAATACTTGTTGAACTAATTAGTAACAGTATAAAGCATGCTTTCAAAAAAAGAAGTATTGGGATTATAAACATTGAACTTACTAAAACACATAATGCAAATAAGATATATTATTCTGACAATGGTGATGGATTTGACTTCAATAAAACTACTGATAAAGGATTAGGTTTGGAAATTACAAAAGGTTTGATAGACCAAATTGACGGGACTATTGAAGCTAAAACGGATAGGGGTTTCGAGTTAATAATTTATTTCAAGTAAAAAATATGCCAATAAGATCAATTTTAATAGTAGAAGATGATTTTCTAAACCGACGGCTTTTAAAGAAAGTGTTGCTGGAAAACGGGTATAATGTTTTAGAAGCTAAAAACTCGAAAGAAGCTTTAGAAGTATTAAAAAAAGAATCGGTTGTATTTATAGTTTTGGATATCAATCTTGGGGTAAATGAACAGGATGGTATTTCGCTGGGTCAGCAAATAAAAGATAAATTCTCAATTCCATTTATCTATTTGACCGCTTATGAAAATCAGGAAATAATAGAAAGGGCAGTTTCTACTTCACCTTATTCTTATCTCACAAAGCCATTCAAGAACAGCGACCTGATTGCGGCAATAGAAATTGCAATCAGGCATTCTGCCAATTTTCTAAAGCAAAAGCCGTTCATCCATGTAAAAGAAGGCGATCTTAATGTGAAATTGGAACAGGGAAAAATCAACTATATAGTATCTGAAGGTAATTATCTGCTTTTTTATACTGATGAAAAAGTATATAAAACACGCTCTACAATTAAAAACATACTAAATGAGCTTTCTGATTCGATGTTTATACAAACACATCGGGCATATGTGGTAAACAAAAGCAAGATCGAAAAGTTCAGTAATAAAAGCCTTGTCATTGGAAATGCCAGTATTCCTATCTCAGAAAATTATCTGGAGGAAGTAAAGCAGTTTCTTTAAACATCTCCCATCTTCAATAATCAAAAGCAAGCGCTCCTATATCGATATAGGAGCGCTTGCTTTTTAATTTTTATTAAAATATAGTCGATTTTTAGATTATATCCCTAAAATAGCCATTCTATCCCTAAAAATTTATAGTTAGACAAATGTTAAAAATATTTGCAGTCAAAATGCAGGGAGCCGAAAATGCATCACAAGAGTAGGCATATACAAATAATCATTACACCATGAAAAAAATTAAATTTTTAATTGCTGTACTATTTCTCGCTACAGTTAGCGTTACAGCACAAACAAAAGGGGTAAAGTTTAACCCTTCTTACAAAGGGTATTATTTACTGAAAACCCAATTTAGGGGCGATGGAGAAGCGCTGGAAAGCAATGGGGCTGAAAGCAAAACTATGAATGGCGCAGCTTTTATGTCTGCTCAAAAAGGTAATCCTGTGGGGCAACAATGGCAATTTGTTGAGGATCCTGTTAACAAGGGATGGTACCGCCTGCAAAGTAAGCTTCATGGCAGTAAAAAGAGCCTTGAAGGCAATGAAATAAATGGAAAGGCTAAAAATGGAGCCGCTTTTATGGACGATACTAAAAATGTTACCGGGCAGCTGTGGAAAATTGAAGATGCCGGGAATGGCTATTACCGTTTAAAGACCAAATTTCAAGGAGCTAATTTTTCGCTTGAAGGTAACCAGGCTCAGGGCGGCAAAGGCGGAAATGCCTATATGGAAAAGCAGCAAAATGTAAGCGGACAGCTTTGGTATTTAGTAGAAGTTAATCCTGAGGTAGTTGCACAAGATGCTTCTTTAACGCAAGGAATTAAATATGGAGATATTATATATCTTCAAAACGGGTGGAACAACTATGCAGGTGGTTTCTTAGATACAAGAGGATATCAAAAAGATTTCGAGAAGACTGGTAATCACCTTTGTGTATCTACAGCGCTATCAGAAAACAGAGATAAAGGCAGTGGTAGCTGGAAAGTACTGTCGGCATCAGGAAAAGCTATAGGCACTAATGTTTTGATAGGTGATGATGTTTATTTAGTAAATCAGTGGAATAATGGTAACGGAGGATATTTAGATACAAGGGGATATCAAAAAGATTTTGAAAAAACAGGTAATCATCTTTGCGTATCTACGGCAACTTCCCAAAACAGGGATAGTGGCAGTGGCACCTGGAAAATTATCGGGAAAAATAACGGTACTCCTCTTAAAGATAGTTCTGAGGTCTATTTAAAAAATGGATGGAACAAATTTAATGGAGGATATTTAGATACAAGAGGATATCAAAAAGATTTTGAGAAAACAGGTAATCATCTTTGTGTATCTACTGCAATCTCTGAAAACAGGGATAAAGGCAGTGGCACATGGAAAATTAAACTTAAAAAGTAATAATAGCAATATGGTCAAAAGTAGTGCTCTTTTGACCATATTCTCTAACCGTAAATTTTTATAAAAATGAAAAAAAATATATTTTTAACAACCTTATTTTTAATCTTTGCTTGTGCTCACGCTTTCGCCCAATGTCCTCCCGGAAATGTTACTTTAACTACCCAGGCAGAAGTAAATCAGTTTTTGGTTAATTATCCTAATTGTACCTCAGTATCCGGACATTTACAAATAGGACCGGCTACTCAATTTACCCCGAGTAATATAATTGATCTCTCACCTTTGGAAAATATTACTAATGTTAGTGGTAACTTATACATACAAAACAACGGTAGTTTACAAAATATCAACGGTTTACAAATTGAAACAGTAGGTGGGTGGCTATTTATAGGCGGAGATGATAATATAAATACAAATCTACAACTTACAAATCTAAATGGGCTAAGCAGTTTAGCAAGTGTTGCAGAAGATATTTATATAAGTTACAACTCTGTATTAACCGATATTTCTGCCTTGCAACACACAACATTTATGCCTCTTGATGGTTATGGCCTTACCATAATAAACAACCCGGCCCTTGCAGTTTGTAACCTGCCTAACTTTTGTACTTACCTTAGCAACCCGGCAGGCTCATTTCCCAGAAATATTTCGGGCAACCTGGCCGAATGTATAAATGAAGTAGCTGTTGCCGAGGCTTGTGGCATATCGCTATGCCCTCCCGGAAATGTTACCTTTACAACACAAACACAGGTAGACCAGTTTATTATTGATTACCCTAACTGCACACAGATTAACGGTTATGTTGCAATTGGAAATCAGGTTCAGAATCTCAATGGCTTAAGTAACATAACTGAGATAACTGTCTCTATAGATGCGGGCAATGCCACAGCTCTTGTAAACATAAACGGCTTAAGTAATTTAACAAATGTGGGACAGGATGTACAGTTTATTAATACTCCCTTAACTAATATTGATGGATTAAGCAGTTTAACAAACATTGTAGGCTCGGTGGTTTTTGCTAATAATATAGCCTTAACCAATGTTAACGGATTAAGTAGTCTAACTGGCATTGGTGGGTTTCTATCTATAGGCGATAATACTGCCTTAACCAATGTTAACGGATTAAGCAGTCTAACTGGCATTGGTGGGTTTCTATCTATAGGCGGTAATGCCGCATTAACCAATGTTGATGGATTAAGCAGTTTAACGAGTCTTGGTAGCTATCTATTTTTTGAAAACAATGCAGCCCTAACTAACCTGGATGGATTATCTAACCTGGAGAGTATAACCCATGATATTTATATTGTAGACAATATCGCACTGTCAGATATTTCAGCTTTACAAAATACTACATTTGGGCCTTATGACGGATATGGGCTAACCATAACAGGCAATACGGCTCTTGCAGTTTGTAACCTGCCTAATTTTTGTACTTATCTTGCCAACTCTTCCGATACACACCCGAGGATTATTGCGGGCAACCTGGCTGAGTGTATAAATGAAGAGGCTGTAGCTGCGGCATGTGATGCTATGGGTGTTGATGATTTTAACAATATTGAAGTAACTGCATATCCTAACCCTGTACAGAGTGTATTAACGCTTTCATCTAGTAACGAAATATCTAATATTACGATTGTTAACATGCTGGGACAAAAAGTACTAAGTGCTAATGTTCGATCAACTGAGGCGCAAATGGATCTAAGGGCCCTACCCGCAGGTAGTTATTTTGTAAAAGTATCAGCAGGACAAGCTGTAAAAACAATCAGGATTTTAAAACAGTAATTAACTAAAGTTGTAGTTTTTTTGACTAATCCTAAAATAGCAATATAGGATTAATGATGGTGAAAATTAATTTTTTTGACAGAAGTAGCTTTCGGGTTGCTTCTGTTTTTTTATATGTTTTCATTTTGATATTGTTCTGTAAGAGCATTTGATTTGGCATCCGGATATAAGTAAATGAAAAATTAAATAATAGCGAACATTTAATTAGTTTTGATTCATATAAGTTCAAAACTAATTTAAGGGTGTTTACATCAGATATAATAAGATAGGTGAGATAACTTATCATTAAGTTCTTTTACTATTAATTATCTACATTTATTAATCCATTAATCGGTAAATATTTATTAAAATTATCCAACTTTTTAAACATCAAAATTTCATTTGTAGGTGTTTTTATTAATTCTTTAAATATTATTAATGAACCTTTTTTGTTATTTTGAATCCTAAATATAATTTGAGTATTTATATTTAGTGTTGAATTTAATTTAAAACATTATGTTAATTTAACATAATTTTTGTTTTTGAATTGTATTTTAATATATATTTGTTTCATAAACACCACGTTATGAAATATTTTTATGTTCTTCTTCTATTTGTTGTTCTATGTAGCGTAAATGCCCAATCGCCGGGCGGTATTGACGGATATTCAATCTGGTTAAAAGCTACTGATTTGGTTGCTCAAGAAAAAAGTATTGAAAATAACTTTGATAATATTGATAAACAGTATTTTAACTTTAATAAAATACTCAGTCATAATGATTTAAAAAAAACAAATTATAAAAATATTGTTGAAGATAAATATTCTTTTTTTTGTGTTTTTAAATCTGAAATTGATCAGGAGGAAATTGCTTTTACAATAACTAAAGGTAAAAGCGAAACTTTTATAAGTAATAAGCAACTTAAAAATGAGGAAGAAATAGCTTATAAAAAAGTTGACGCTAAAAATGGCATAATTATCAGTTATATCTCTGCTCTCAATAAAAAGGGTAAAAAAAATAATCACATTACTATTGATGACCTCTACATTGATGATAAGTTAGGCCAGCGTCAGCTTTTGGAAGTAATTTATTATCCAAGACTTCTAAATGCTAATGAACGACAAAGTATCGAAACGTATTTGTCTTTAAAATATGGTATTTCGGTATTAGGAGAATTTAATTATTTAAGTACAGCGAAAGATACAATCTGGAATTATAAAAAAAATAAAATATTTAGCAACCGTGTTACCGGTATTGGGCGCGATAATGATATGAGCCTGTATCAGAAACAATCCGGGAATGCAGAAAAAGATGGACTTTACATCGGATTTGGAACTATTGACACTACAAATGCTAAAAACAAATATGATGTTAGAAATCAGTTGTTTTATGTTTGGGGTGATAATTTGGGCGACATTAATTTTAAAAAGAATAAAAATAGCGATGATATAAAAATTATTAAACGCCTTTGGAAGATGCAATGCACTAACCAAAATATATTTGATACTATTTCAACCCAAGTGCGTATAGGCAAAAAAGAATTAGGGTTAACCCAAGAGAGTGATACCGAAAGTTTTTGGCTTGCTATTAATGATATTAATGGCAGAACATTCGATTATACAGCTGCGCGTTATATCAAACAAACATTTGAAGACAACGATTATATTTATTTTGATAAAGTTTATTGGGATAAGGATAATAGCGGTTCTGATATTTTTACCTTTATTAAAGGACCGGATTTCTTTTTTAATAATGAGAATGTTGCTGATTGTAGCAAAACATCTTCAGGTAGTATTAAATTATCTGTAGCTGGTGGAGAGTCTCCTTATCAGATTACTCTTAAGTCTAAAAATACAAACAAAGAGCAAATAATTAAAGACGGTAGTTTTGAATTTTCGGGATTGGAATATGGTAAGTATATACTTACGGTTACTGATGCAAAAAAAAATACCAAAACTACAAACATAGATTTAGAGCCTTTTACTGATAAAGATATCTCAATTGCTCCTATATGGTATATGGGTAATGATAAAGAAACATTAGTTACTGCCTCCATAAGTAATAATGATTTTTCTTATCAATGGCTATCTCATGATCAAATTGTTTCAACATCAGAAATTTTTACGGCTACTCAGCCTGGTGAATATTATCTGAAAGTAGTGAATGCTAACGGTTGTGAAAAAAAAATGCCGTTTACAGTTGTGAAAACTGCTTTAAATTCGGGTTGGACAGTTTATTCCAACCCATCTAAAAATTCACTACCCTTTAATGTAGACTTCAAACTCAGTAAAGAATCTTCTGTAGTCCTTAAGATAAACTCTATGGAAGGCAAGTCTTACTTAGTTAAAGACTTGGGAAGAATTAAGGATTATACGTATACCGAGAGTTTATCAACAGCGGGTATTTACTTAATTACTGCGGTAATAGATGGTAAAGAAGAATCTGTAAAATTAATCATCGAATAAAACAATAACCAAACTAAATCACCACTTTATTTATGAGCCACAATAAAACCTACGCAAATAAAAAACGCGTTGTAGGCGTTTTACACCATATTGTTTTGTTTGCTATGCTTCACAGTACATTTGTTGCACCTGCGCAGGGCATCATTTATGCATATATTCATAAAAAGGAAAAAAATATTCATAAAGGTTCATATTACAAATGGGAAGAATCTGAAGAAATAAATAGTAACATTCTGCAAAACTCATTAAGCAGTAAAACATTATCTAATTCTGTTCAAAAAGTTAATACAGGTCATAAGAAAGTTAGTGGGGGCAATGTAAATTCCCGTATGGTTTTCAGTGCTGATATAAAAGAGGGTGTAATTGGCATGTCTAAAGAAAACCCGGTTGACAGCCCTCAGGATAATCTTTTTAAAATACAAATAGATCAGTTACCGGAAGCCAATACAAAAGTGTATCTGAGCTATAAACTTTATGGACTTACCGATCATCTTTCGGTTGCCCGCAGTATTAACGAAAGGCAGTCGTTAGGGGGGCATATTATAAAAAAGCAACTTGGTTGGTCCCAGCAAAAAGAGGAGATAGACGGTAAGTGGTTAAAAGAGGGCGAGAATAGTATATTGTTTACAATTCCTAAACAAGCCGGATATTATTATAAAATAAAGGATTTAACTATAGAAATAGAAAAGACTAACGAAATACAACAGCAGTTAGTTTTACCGGGCAATGTTACTACACTTGTCAAAGACAATAAATTATATATAAAAGGATTTTTAAGGAGTAATGATAAAAGTGCCAAAGTATATGCAGGCAGTGAAGAACTTAAAATTACAAATGCCGAATTTGAAGGATTTATAAGTATTACTGAAGAAATAAAAAAGAACAAATTTATACCTGTTAAAGCAGTAAGCACGCAAGGTTTTTTAGGGCAGGAGCTTTTGTTTATTGACAATATTTTGGAGGCAGATCAAAAGTTTGCCATAGATGAAAAGGATTTTACTAAAACTATAGAATGTAAATCTTTTACTTCTAATGAATTAAGTTTAGAAGGAGCATCTTTAACAATCAATGACAGCGCATTAAATACAGATAAAATACTTTCTGTAACTAAACTGCGCCATATAGATATTGCACCATTAGGTTCGGGCGTAATAAATGTGACCAAAGGCGCGAGTGCTTATAGATTTCTTCCGGATGGCATTCGCTTTAATAAGGCTGTAAATATAAGTATAAGTTATGATGCAAAACTTTTACCAACAGGTTACTCTCCAAAAGACATTAAAACTTATTATTTTGATACAAGTTCTAAAAGCTGGAGAGCTATAGAAGTAGACAGTGTAGATGCGAAAAAGCAAGTAATATTTTCTAAAACAACTCATTTTACTGATTATATTAATGGAGTAATACAAGCACCTGATAGTCCGGAAACCAATGCCTTTATGCCCACAATGATGAGCGATGTTAAAGCTGCCGATCCATCGGCAGAGATTACACTTATTAGTCCGCCGGAGGCATCGCAAAAGGGAGATGCTAATGTGTCCTATCCAATAAAAATACCAGCAGGACGTCGTGGTATGCAGCCACAGATTGGGTTGCAATACAGTAATAATGGAGGCAATAGCTGGGTAGGCAATGGCTGGAGCCTAAATACTCCTGCCATTAGTATAGACACCCGATGGGGAACGCCAATATTTGACCCGGAAGAGGAGACAGAATTGTATAGTCTGAATGGAGAACAGTTAATGTATCCTAATGGTTATATGCCACACCGCCATCAGGATGTTACCGGTGGAGTGTACAGTACAGAACCGCAATACCGTTTTGATGAATTAACCGGTAATGCAAAAATATTTATACCCCGTAAACAGGGAAGTTTTGCAAAAATTGAGCGTTTGGGTGGTGCACCTGAAGAATATTACTGGAAAGTTACGGACACAGATGGAACCATAAGCTGGTATGGCGGAGACCGAAGCGGTCTTATGGACAATGCAGTTATAAAAGATGCACAGGGAAGGGTAGTGCATTGGGGGTTGTGCTCTGTACAGGATATATATGGCAATACAATGCGTTATTTATATGATAATACAGTGATACCTACACCAACAGGTGCAAACGCTAATCTTGAAAATGGGCAGGTATTTTATCTTGAAGAGATTTGGTATACTGGAGACCTGAGAGAATCAGGGCACTATAGTGTTAAGTTTATTAAAGATACTAATATAAGAAAGGATGCTACAGTATCGGGCAGGCTTGGTATTAAGCAGGTAGACCCCTACCTTCTAAAGTATATAGATGTAAGCTATAAAGAAGACCTTATACGCAGATATACTCTTAACCATGACCAGGAATTAAGCAGGCTTGGCAAAACAAGGCTGCTTAGTGTTACAGAAGCAAGCCCTAATGATGAAGACCATTATACACATACTTTTGAGTATTATGATGATCTTACAGAAAATGGTACTGTTACGTATTTTGATCCGGAAACGGAAGTAAGTATATGTGCCGAAGATGAGCCCTGTGTAGATAGTGATGGCGATGGTATTTGCGATATTGAAGATAATTGCCCCACGGTTGCAGGATTAATATTGTATCATGGTTGCCCAGAGGCACCGGGACAGTGCTATACTGTTACATTTCCTATACCGCAAACGTATAGATATAGTTATACAAGTAAAAGTTTGGAACATTACTTACCCACATCTGCTACGACAGAATGTATTTTTCATCCAACTGGAGTATATAGTGTAACGTTTGGTACTTCAGGCAACATGGTAACGAACACAGCTGGTATTAGTTTAACACATGCTGTAAGTGGTCCTAATAATACTGTGGTAATGCAAAACTTATGTCCTGCTACTGTTCCAATAGACAGTTATTCATTTGCTGTGCAATCTCCTTTATTCGGTAATAAGGCAACCAGTGTTTTTAACAATATATTTGCAGGGAAGGATATAACAGTACAGACAATTACTAATCAATCTTACTTGTATCATGGACTTACGGATGTATCTTATGCTCCACCGGGTACAAGTTCAACCACTAATTGGTACGAAAGAGATTTCTTTTCGATAGTATTTTACGCCTCAAGACCTGACTATAGTCTTAACACTTACATTTCAGAGACTGATGCAGACCCTGGTACTTATGTAGTTGATATTCCGGCATGGGCATCTGATTATGCTGATGAAAATTTAAATGTGAGCAACAGTAGCCAGCCCCTCCAGTTATCTGTTTCCATAAACGGCCAGCGATTAGGGAACTATGCTGCGAGATATTATTTAACAGCAGGTCAAAATTCAGCATTTGTAACTGCACTTCAAAATGCATATCCCGGAGCTCAGGTATCTGTAGCGGGCAATAATGTTACCATTACAATACCTAATGCCCAAACAATAATGAGTACCATAGCCGTAAGTGGGCAAACATATCCATTTGTGCATTGTGCCTCGCCATCATCGTCATTACCAAGATTTTCAAACAATTCATTGTCATATAATTATTTTTCAACCGTTGGTAATGATTTTACTATTGGGCTAACAAGTTCTTCCTCTTCAGGAAATCCTGATTGTCCTACATTCAGAAACCAGGATTTTTTAATTCAGGGTACTATACCATCTTACCAAAGTGCCGGGGCAGCGTTGGGGAGTGCAAAATCTACCTCATATAATGCCGGGGCACGGGTAGGTATTGGTATAGGGTGGAATACATTTTCTAACATGACTACTTTTGGTTTAGGGATGGATTTTGGATGGGATAAATCAGAATCGTTAACACAGCTTATAGATCTTGATGGCGATGGCCTTGAAGATATTGTGTGGAGCAATGGCAGCACTATATTTTATAAAAAGCATGCTATTAACGTAACCTACGATCAAGACAACAGGGTACAGGTAAACCACTCTTTTGGTTCGGTACATACTATACAGGGTATGGATAAATTTTACCGACAGGAAGGCACATCGCGCAGTACAAATTTCAGTATATCGGCAGGGTTGTTTGGAGTGAGTGCTTTTGCAGGCTTAAACACTGCGCGTTCAAACTCGGAGGCTGATATATTTTTTACCGACGGCAATGGCGACGGCCTGCCCGATATAGTGCGCTATGGCAGGGTGTATTTTAACAGGCTTGATGCTAATGGCATACCTTTTTTTGAAGCAGACAGTAAACTAACCGAAAATATGGTAATTACTGCAGCACCAAAAGAAATTGAGATTGTTGACGAGGAAGAAATAGAATATCCAAAGCAGGATGTGGTAAAAGTTTGGGAAGCCCCGGCTGATGGTAATATTAAAATTATTAATGATATTGAACTTACTGATACCAATAAGGAATCGATGGTAACGGTGGAGATGAAAAATGATGATTCACCGGCATGCTATTATACCAGTTTTTTTGCTCCAACGACTACAATTAATATTACTGGTTATCTTATGATGGGTGGAAGAACTTTTTTTGCGCCAGGATTATATATTAATTCTCAAAATCCAGTCTATCCCAATATATCAGGTCAATGTACATTTTTCTCAAATAGGTTTAAACACCTTATTTTGAATAATACCATATACGACTCTAGTATTATGAACGCTTCTCCGAATAAATTATTTATAATACATGGAAATGAATTTGTCGGGGCATTAAATCAATGCCCAAGTGATCTAACAGTACTGCCACCTTTCTATACCTACGATTATTCAAATTACTATGACGACTCTTTGTTTGATACATCAATGCGAAGTTTAAACTCTTCTGTAAATATACCAGCATGGATATCAACTATTTTAAACACTTCAAATATACCTTATTCGGGTTTAAGTTATGAAAATAAAGCAGCAGCATTTTTAGCTCCTTATCCTGGGGCTTTTGATTTTGAAATGCAATTTACACAGAGATTGGACCAATTAATTTATTTTATTTCAACTGCAAACCTGACAGGTACTCTTAAAGGAGAATTTTCTTTTGATGGGACAAATTGGTCTGATAGCCCAGGTTTTGTGTTAGAGTCAGAGATGTCTGGCACATTGCTATCAACTGGTCTGGCTGGAGTATCAGTTAACTGCTACATTGATGGAATATTATTACCAGGTGGCCCTTTTAACTTGATCAATAATTTTGGTGCATTTCAACAAGCATTGCAATTAAATTACCCCACTGTACAAGTACTTCAGCCAATAGGTAATCAGGAATATAGGTTGAAAATATTAAGTAATGATGTTCTAAATACAATAAGTTTTGTATCTGTAAGTAATCCTAATCAATCCGCTACTTATAATTTCACTATTTCACAAAATTGTGAATCTCTCTTTCCCAGAGAAATTAATTATGAATATGTAAATCCATTTCAGAATGCCAAAGTTACAAAAGAGTCAGAGATATTAGCTTTAAAAAGGTGGGAAGCTTCAGATGAAATTATGAATACTTCTTTTATTTCATCCCCATTAGAAATGGTATTTGATTTTAACAACAACAACAACAACAACAACAACAACAACAAAAATTACCGATCACTTAAAAGTCTTTATATTTTTAAAAAATATGAAGACCATTCGACTTGGTATGACAATAAGAATGAAATTATCAATGACCAGAAACAAATTGAACAACTAAATGAAATGTTACCTCTTGATATTGAAGTTCAATACAATGCTTATCAAAAAGGGCTTAAGGAATTAGAAAGGAAAATAAGGCTCCAAAACAAAGAAAAAGCTATAAAAGAACTACAACAAATAGAACATGAACAAGCACAACAACGAACCGCCAATCCTGAACCGTCAACTCCTACAACCTGCCCACAGCCCGGCGAGCTTTGTCAGTTGTTTGGTGCACAGTTAAATGCAGGCAATGCCAGCGTTAACAACACCATAACAAATTATAGTACTTCATGCAATCCTCACCAGTCTTCTTTATATGTAAAAAAAGGTGACAAAATATACTTTAGGGTGCATAGCATAGACAATGGCAATCCTGCTGTAAACTGGAACCCAAGAGTGGAATATACTAATGCAGCCATTGTTAATGAGACTGACGAGAATGGTTTAGATTTATATAAAACCTCCTATTCTGATGGGTTTATATTGGCAGACAGTAGTGGAGAGGTGGTATTTCCGGGTACCGGAACAGCATCTATTTCATGGCCCGATATACAGCTAAGCCACAATCCAAGCGACGAAATTACCTACGAAATATTTAAAAGAGTGTACCAAAGTTCGGATAACGATTCTAATAGTCATCAGGCATATACGGAGACACCAATATTCAGGAAAGTGTGCCCTGCTAACCAAAATGTACTGGTAACCGAAGGCTCTAACCAAATTTCGGGGATTGACCTTGGCCAAATAGAGGCTACGGCAAACAGTACGGGCGGATATACTACATTTTATTTTAAGGTAAGTGCCACTTCTAATGTTAACTGGAAAGAATGTGAATGGAAGCCTGTAATGGTTTGTAATACAGATCAGAACATTATTGCAGAAAATGGAAATACTATTGAAGGAAGTGTAGAAACTAACGAAAATAAATATCCTATACCTGATTATTCTATATATAAAATGTATGCGTGTTCGCAACCTTATAGCAGGTACACACCACTCATGACGGGCAGTTGCAATATACAGCCTTATTTGAGCAATATATTTTCCGGTACAGATAATGGCAGCCTGTATTTTGTAGTTAAGAAAAACGGGGACCTTGTTGGCAAAAAGCAAATTACTGTTACTAACGGCTCAGTATCTTATGGTACCGGAGATATAACTACTAATATTACAGCAGGTAATAAAATAGAAATAGGATACTATATTGATGATACTGCACTAAATATAGGTCAAGAGTCGTTATTGGGCAAAATAGCCCAGGCAACAGCAAAGGTTGCTACTGTAACTTTTACGTCCAATAACCAGGTTTACGATCTTTATAAACAAAATGTAAACCTGTACCACAAGGTAGCACCCCAGTTTGGACCAATGTATCGCCAGTGGGGTCAGTTTATGTATGTTCCCGAAAATGTTACTGGCCCTACAACACCATTGTCAGGTGGACTTCAGGGAAGTTTAATTAAAGAAGAAGCCCTTGAAATAACCCAGCAAAGGGGTGAACGCATAAACGAGGCTGTAAACGAAATTAACGATATGAACCTTGATCAGGCAGACCTTGACAATCCTTCTAATACGGTTGAACAGGACTTACTTGATTTTCAAAATGAATATTCGGATGTAATTAATGTACCGTTTATTACTGCAAGGCCACAGCGCGATTATGTAAACGGTGGGGTGGTAGAACGTTGGGTGGGTAGCCATTTTGAAAGCTATGCTTCGGCATCTTCATACAGGGCAGAATTGCTTAACAGGGTTTTTGATGGAATTGAAGAACCTGAAACAGAAATTACACAGGATGTTTTACAAACAGGGGCTTATGCTATATCAAGATTTTCAAGAGGTCAAAGCAAAAATATCTCTGCAGGTGGAGGTTTTGGACAGGTAAACGTATCAGGCTCTAAATCTCTTGATGGAGAAAGTATCTCTATTACTGATTATGTGGATCTAAACGGAGACCGTTATCCCGATCTTATTTCTCACAGTAATGTACAGTTTACAAGAAGAACGGGTGGTTTATATAATACAAGCCAGATAACAAGCCCGTTTGAGGGTAATATAGGCGAAACAGGCAGCAGCAGTTGGGGTATATCGGCCAGTGGCAGTTTTTACATGGGTAAGAAAAACGGTGGTTCTGAAGGGGCAGACCAGCAAAGTTCTACTGCTCCTGTGGGTACTCCAGCCGAAACAGCAGGGACAAATATAAAGAAAGCTAAATTTAATTTATTTAATGGCGGCGTTAGTGCGGGTATTTCAGGAGAATTTAGCAGTGGCCGTGATGAAGGTACAAAATTGTGGGCTGATATAAATGGTGATGGTCTTGCCGACAGGCTGGAAAAATCAGGTAATAATATCTTTGTTAAAATGAGTTATGGTAATAATAACCAGTTTAATACAAATGAATATGATCAGCCTAATCAGGAGTCATTATGGCAAGGTTTTGAAATTAATAAAGGAAGTTCTACTGCCTACGGAGCAGGTTTAGGATTAGGAACCAGTATTAATAATGCCAGTATACAGGGCGGTTATACTCTTGGAAAAAGCCTTAGTCACACAGAAAATACACTCATAGATATAAATTCTGATGGATTGCCGGATATTGTGACAAGCGATAATAACGGATTATATGTAAGGCTGAATGACGGTAATAGTTTTGAGCCACAGGTTACATGGTCTGATTTTAATCTCAAAAGGGCTAATAATACTACAACTTCATCTATAAATGTAGGATTTACATACTCTTATATTTTTCCGCTATATTTATTTTTTACAGTAATTCCTATTAAAATAGTTTCTGCATCTGCATCTGTTTCGAGAAGTACTTCTACCAGCAATACTCAAAAAACTATTTCAGATTTTGATGGAGATGGCTACCCCGATCTGTTAGAAGAGATCTCTCCGGGGCGCGTTAAAGTACACCCTTCAAGAATAAGAAGAACAGATATGCTCAAGGCAGTATACAACCCGCTTGGAGGCAGGTTTACAGTAAATTATGATGTTGTGCGTCCTACGTATGATAATCCCCATGCAAAATGGGTAATGACCGATGTTGTAGTAGAAGACGGATATGATATGGAGGGAGATGGTGTAGATGTTTATCGTAAAAAATACGAATACATAAACGCCCGCTACGATCGTAGGGAGAGAGAATTTTATGGTTTTGAAACTGTAAAAACTATTGACAGGCTTGAAGTAGATGGTCAACCAGGCGATGTTTACAGAACGAATATTAGTCTTTACCATAACGAAAGCTACTTTTTGAATGGTCTTCTTAAAGAGGCATATATGATGAAAGGCAGTGATGAAGATGCACTTTATTCTAAAACGTTAAATACCTATAAGCTTAGACCCTTAAACACAAGTACCGGATTGTTGGAAACGGGTTTTCTTCCTTCAAATTTTGATACAGGAGGGCAGGAAGGAAGAAAAGGTGCAGCAGTTGTACTTACCGCCACTGATACTTATTTATATGAATTTGACTCTACTAATCCTTTGTTTACACAATCTTTCATGGATTACGATTCGTATGGAAGGGTAATTAAATATATCAATTTCGGTGCCGAAATAACAGAAGATGATTATAGTACCCAAATTACGTATCATGATGAACCGGGATTAAATGAAAACCATATTATCAATGTGCCTAAAAGTATTGTGGTAACGCCACTCAATTCGTCTGCCATATTAAGAAAAAGGACTACTACGGTAGATACATATACAGGTGATGTTCTTAGTATAAATGTTTACATGGGAGCCGGCCAAGATGAATTAATAACTACAATGGAATATGATTCTTATGGTAACCTCAAAAAAGTAACTTATCCTGCTAATTTATCAGGTCAAAGCATGTATTACGATTACAAATATGATGATGTTGAACATAAATATATTAAAGCAATAGCAGATGCGTATGGACAAAGCTCTATAAGTGAATATGATTACAGATTTGACAAAATACTATCAACTAAAGACATGGCTTCTAATATCTCTCAGTATGAATATGACAGCTTTGGAAGGTTAAGATATATTATAGGTCCCAAAGAGTCAGAGCTGGCGATACCTTATACTATTAAGTTTGAGTATTATCCTACTTTAAATGAGGTATACAATTTAGCATGTTTTGATAGTATTTATCATGATAGATTTATGCCACTTGCCATAACTAAACATTATGACCCGGACCATCCCGGAAACGATATAGAAACCATAACATTTTCTGATGGGCTTGCCAGACCTGTACAGGTTAAAAAAGATATTGAAATGAATGCCGGATTGCCTGAAAAACCTGATATGCAGGAGCGAATGTCTGTGTCTGGTATAGTATTCTATGACGAGTTTGGTCGTGCTTCAGAGCAGCGCAACCCATGGTATGAAGAAAAAAATTGCGAAGTTAATATACTGTTTAATGAATATCAAACGCAACATTTTTCAAAAACACAATATGATGTGGCAGACAGGCCAACTTCAAGTATGGATCAGGAGGGTAATATTTCTGAAAATATATACACAATACAAAATGATTTTTATGGTAATCTGGCTGCTTCGGTTCGATCTGTTGTAGAACAAAATAATAATAATAAAATAATTACAGAAGTTTTTAAAGATATTACAGGTAAAGTTACTTCTACAAAAAATATATTGGAGAGCAGTACCGGTACTACCAATATTTGGACAAGATTTACTTATACTACTATTGGCGAGATAAAAACCTATACAGATAATGAAGGCTTGGTTACTAAGTATATTTATGATCTTGCTGGTCGTAAAAAAGGTATAGACCATCCGGATAATGGTAGAACAACTTACTATTATGATCTTGCAAGCAACCTTGTCAAGCTGCAAACGGCAAACCTTGCGGCAAATTTAAATCTTTTGCCCGAAGACAGGTTTATCAAATACGAATACGATTTTAACCGTCTTAAAAAAATTAAATATCCTCCTGTTAACGGAAACGATAACATAGCCAATGTTGTCTATGAATATGGTGTGCCCGGTTCAGGAAATACTACCGGCAGGCTCATCTATCAAAAAGATGCCACCGGAGAGCAGCATTTTGAATATGGAAACATGGGCGAAATGATATATAATAAGCGTACAATTGTAGGTCCTAACATACCTACGCGTACTTTTGAAACTATGTTTGAATATGACAGTTGGAACAGGGTTAAAATGATTATATATCCTGATAGAGAAAAGGTGCGTTACAGTTATGACCTTGGAGGAAATTTAAACACTATAGAAGGAACAAGAAACAGCGATAACTACCTGTATGTGCAGCGCATGGAATATGATTATTATGAGCAGCGAACCTATCTGCTTTATGGTAATGGCACAGACACGTATTATGAATATACTCCCGAAATGCGCAGACTTAAAAACCTTAATGTATTAACAGCCACTGGCGAAAGTATTATTAAAAATCAGTACAGTTATGATAGAGTAGGTAATATAACATGGCAATACAATTCTGCGAGTCCTACTACTTATAATAATATGGGAGGCGATTTTGAAAATATATATACTTACGACAACCTAAACAGGCTTATACATGCCGAAGGGCATTTTTCTGGAGATATTTCTCAACATGAAAATAATAATGATTTCAACTCTACTTATGAGGTAGGGATGGAGTATAATACTACCCATGGTATAGAAGTTAAAAATCAGGAGCATCATAAAAACGGAGGCAGCATTGTTAATCAAAATACTTATAAAAATGCCTATAAATATATAGAAAATAGCCACAAAGTACTTTCAATTGAAAACGGAGGTACTGTTACAGACGAATTCAAGTATGATGCAAATGGTAACATGGTAACCCATTATAATTTACAGCAACCGCGCAGTTTATATTGGGACGAAAGCAACCGCCTGCGTGTGGTGGCCGGTAACGATATGCAGCATTACATTTATGATGCAGGGGGGGAGCGGGTGCTAAAAGCATCGGCAGCTTCGGCAGCATTGTATGAAAATGGCTCTTTGGTAAATAACACTGTTGCCTTTGATGCCTACACTACCTATCCAAGCGCATTTATTGTGGTAGACCCTCAGGGCAAATATTCTAAGCATTATTATGCAGGCAGCCAGCGCATAGTGAGTGCCATTGGCGAAATGACGGCCGATATATTTTTAGACGAACAGCAGCCTGTTGAGCCTAGAACTGCTAACCCTGCACCAAAGGAGGGTAATAGTTTTAATGCCGACCAGTTGCGCCAACTGCAAATTGCCGATCTTGCGGCTATGCTGGCTAAAGACAATAAAGGTGTGCCCGGCTTTAAAAAGTATAAACCCGAAAATGAGGACGCAGATGAACCCAACACTGCCACGGTAAAAGAAGATAATACTGCCCAAAGAGCCCCAGAGCCCGGCAATATTTATTTTTACCACCCCGACCATTTGGGGACCAGCACTTATTTAACAGATGCAAATGGCCAGCCCTACCAGTTTTTTATTAACTTGCCTTTTGGCGAGACCATGGCAGAGCAGCACAGCCTGACCGAAGATTATGAAACGCCATACAAGTTTAACGGTAAGGAGCTTGATGCCGAAACCGGCTTTTATTACTACGGCGCAAGGTACTACAACCCAAGGGTTAGTATTTGGTTGAGTACTGACCCGTTGATGGAGAAGTATCCGGGGGTTAATCCTTATGTGTATTGTAATCAGAATCCGATTAATTTGATTGACCCTGACGGGATGGAACCAACTCCTTTTCCAAAGGCATTATTGGGTTCTGTTGATTACTATAAATGGAGACATCGTGATTTTATAAAACAAAACCCTGGAAAGAAAGCACCTGATTATTATTTAAACTATGGTAATAAGTATATTCAACGTTTTACCAATGAAACAAACAATCAATTATCTAAACAGGGTAAACAATGGCTGAAAAATGCACGTAAGAATCTACAAGTTGCAATCGAAGATAAATTAAAAGTGGATCCGACCATTGAATTAAGAAACGGAGGAAAAGATTTTAAAGAGTTTGCTTTCGATTCTCATGTAGATGCTTATTGGAATGCAGGATTATATAAGCTGAATACAGTTGATTTAGTAGCAGTTGTCCTTACTCCAAATTTTAAAGATTTGACTAGTAAAGAAGGTTTGGAACAGGCAACTGAAATGATGGGAAAACTCAGTGAATATTGGCTAGACAATCCGGGCGAGGGACTTAAAAGAGGAGGAGAATTAATAATGAATAGAAAAAAAATCGAAGCTATGGTCAAAGCTAAAGCTTTAAGAGAAGGTATCGATCCTGACAAAGCAATCCCAATAATTGATAAAATTTTAGATAAAATACCAACAATAAAAACAAACTAATGAATAAATTTTTAATATTAAGTATGATCTTACTTTTATTAATTAGCTGTAGTGAGAAAAATAATTATATGTACAATTGTAAAGGTATACCTGCTATAAATCAATCTTTTACCTACATGTTTTTCAAAACAGAAAATGAAGGATATTTATTTGGAACATTAACAGATTATAAAGAATTAAATGAAGATGAATTAAATGATCCTAATATATTACCAAAATCAACATATGAAGCAAATATCTATAAGACTGTTGATGGTGGAAATAATTGGATGAAAATAGATTCAAATGCAAATTATCATTATTATGATATTTCAACTTATTATGATAACTCAATTTATATAGTGCAAAGTGATGTTAGAGAAGATTTTAATTTTTTTATTACTCAATTTAAAATAGAAGAAGAGATGAAAAATACTTTAATACAAGTAAAAAATATATCTTCAATTTGGTGTGATAATAATAAAATTTACTTTACAAATAATAGAGATATAATAAAATTATATTCATTTCAGCATAATCAAATAATAGATAGTATCAATGTTCGAGATTATATACTATCAGGATTAAATATCAGAGGTAAATCCTTTGCAATTTTTAGCAATAGTGAAAAAACATATTTTGGTAAAATTGATGATATTAAAACAGAAATAGAATTACCTATAGTTCCAAAAAATATAGTAAGGCAAGGTGATAGCAAGATTCTTATTGCGGGAAATGTTAAGACCAACCAGAATGAAATTTGTATAGTAAATTATGATATAGATACTAAACAACAAAAGATAGTGAAGAAGTTTAAAAATTATTCTATTATTCAAGATTTAAAATCAAATAATAAACTTATAATAGGATTTCTTGGTAATATAAAAGGAGCCTTTACTCAATATGATTTATTGTATAGTTTAGATAAAGGTAAAACATGGCATATCAAAGAAATAGACGAGTCGAATCATGTACGTCCAAGTTGTCTAATTGATAACATTGTTTATATATACAGCGGCGGTTCCAGAATGCAAAAGATAGTTTTAAAATAATTAATTATTTTTTTGCTGTTTTTGACTCTTAAAAAATAGCCTTCATAGTAGATAGATGTAAAGTTATAATTTAGTCAATGATAACAAAGATTTACCTTCTTTGAAAAATATAAACCATAGAATGAGGAGTCGCTTGTAATCAATTCTGTTTTATCAAAGACATTACGTTACCCAAATAGGCCATTAAACAAGCAATATAATTTTTTACTTCCTAATCTTTGGATATTAATAATGTTTAGATTGACAATTTTTCAAAATTTCACGTTTCAATTATCAGAGATCTATAATCCATTTAGACTAGTATATAATAGTCTAAATGGATTATGTGATTTCTTACACTACTGATATTATCCAGTTAATTTAGATTATTGACATGTCGAACTTAAGGTGAAAAACTTCAAAGATGAATCAGTAAAGAATATAAAAAAATGGTACAGATAGTAAACTTCTGCAACAAATATTGAATATGATATTATACATCAATCACATTGTATTCAATAATATGTAATGCGATCGATGTTTGTCAATTTCAAAATGAATAAAAATTATTTAGTTGTTTATCAGATTTTTATATCTCAATATCTCATCTGAATTTATCAATGTAAGATTGAATTTTCTCCTTAGCTTGTGCTGCAAATGTTTGGCTACAGTATTCGAAATCTAATTTTCCTTTTAACGAGAAAAGACAGGACTCAAAAAATATTAATATTTAAGGTGTCATTGATATTTCTAACCTTCTCGTAATCGATTACAAAAAAAACTAAAGCACCAATAGCCAAGTTCTTTAAATAAATTTTAAATTTATTGCGAAAACGTTTTAGAATGGAAAAAGTATTACTTCTTATCACTTTACTATTAACTGCACATGCACCTTTTTTGTATTTCCCAAAACAACCTGTCTGTAAAATACACCCAACTCAAATAAAACATGGTTTTCTTCTATAACCATAATTTTAAAGACAGATAGTATCTAAAAGTTGATATACAACGCTTCAAAATGTAATTAAATGGCATTCGTAGACAGATTTACCGATATAGAGTTGATTGAACAAATCAAAAATGATGACGAGGGAGCATTTACAGTTATCTATAAAAAAAATTGGGAAATTATGTATTTGGCGGCTTATAATCTTGTAAAAGATAAGTCGGTTAGTGAAGATATTGTGCAGGAAGTTTTTGTTTCATTATGGCAAAGGAGAGCAAAATTAGAGATAAAAGTTTCAATAAAAAGTTATTTATACACCAGTACAATTTATAAGGTGTATGACCATTTAAAGAAAAATAAAAAGTTGCTTAAGCAGGAATTATTTGATAATAATATTGAAGCTGCTAATCCTGAAACTAAATTAATGCATGAGGAGTTAATTCATTATTTAGATACTGTTGTTGATTCTTTGCCTGCTAAATGCAAAGAAGTTTATAAACTCAGCAGGGAGAATATGTTATCTAATAAAGAGATTGCAGATCATCTGGATATATCGCAACGCACTGTGGAGGGACATATTTCTAAAGCCCTGAAAATTTTAAAAGAATCGCTTGGAGCCGCTGCTGCTATTGAGTTTATCATATTTATTTACAGTTAAAATTTTTATATACATAAAAAAAAGTAAATAAAATTACAAATCAAGCAGGTGTGAATCGCTTTTTTGAAGACTTATATATATAAGCATAGAAAAAACGATAATGAGCAAACTGTCCCAAAAGCATTTTTCAGAGTTAGTCACTAAACTTCTTGACGGTTCAATAACCAAAGAAGACAGGGATACTCTTATCCATATCTTTTTAAATAACCAGGAAATTAAAGACTGGCCTGTTTACTTTGAGCATAAAGAAACGGTAGAAGAAAGAATTTATGAGAAAATTCGGTCAGAGCTGGATTTTGGTATTAAAGAAACAAAGGTGATTCCGTTTTACAGGAAGTCTTTATTCAAATATACCGTAGCAGCATCAATAGCTTTATTGATAACTCTTTCAGTCGTTTTTCAGAATAAAAACCATGAAATTTCAACTAAGGTTGCTGCTAACAAAATTGAAGCCGGTTCAGATAAAGCAACATTAACGTTAGAAGACGGCACCAGTGTTATTTTAGAGAAAGGTAAAGTATATAAAAACAAAAACATAAATAGTACCGGGAAAGAAGTACATTATATACAATCTGAATCAGCATCAAAAGAGGTAGTTTATAATTATTTGACCATTCCGCGTGGTGGGCAGTTTTCTATTATCCTTTCTGATGGTACAAAAGTTTGGCTAAACTCTGAAACGAAACTTAAGTTTCCGGTAAATTTTTTAGAAGGTAAAACCAGAGGGGTTGAACTGGTTTATGGAGAGGCTTATTTTGATGTTTCTCCAAGTACTGCCCACAATGGAGCCGGTTTTACAGTTTTTCAAAAAAAACAGGAGGTTCATGTCGTAGGTACTCAGTTTAATATAAAGGCATATAAAGATGATTCGTGCATTTCTACCACTTTAGTGGAAGGAAAAGTTGAAATGCAGTTTGAAAATATTAAGCAAAACCTGACTCCAAACCAACGTGTTAGTATTAATGTTGAAACCAACAAAATTAAAATTGCCGAGGTAGATGTTAGTAACGACATATCCTGGAAAGAAGGTGTTTTTAGTTTTGAAGACAAATCCCTGAGCGAAATCATGAAAGTTTTATCGAGATGGTATGATATTGAAGTGGTTTTTGAAAATGAATCAATTAAGCAGGAAAAATTTAATGGCGTTTTAATGAAAAACAGAAATATCGAAGATATTTTATTGTCTATAAAAAACTATGGTATTATAAAAAAATATGAATTTAAGAATAAAACCCTGATACTAAGGTAAAAGAAAAGAGAGGCGTAGTATAGATATTTAGCGGTGTCCTAACTACTTACCTCTCTGTGTATTAATTAAACTATTGTCCAATTAACTTAAACAAAATTATGAAAATTAATTTTATTAATTGCCGTTTTGTACTTCAAAGACGGCTGCTACTGATTATGATGAGAGCATACTTAATTCTATTCTGTACAACCGTATTTAGTTTCACGACCGAAACTACTTTTTCACAGGAAAAAATATCGATTGAAAAAAATCAATTGGTATCCGTTAAACAGGTTTTTAAAATAATACAAAAGCAAACCAATTACAGTTTTATTTACCCTAACGACTTTTTTGAAGTTGCACCAAAGGTTCAGTTACAGAAAGGTACTATTGAAATTTCTAAGCTATTGAATCAGATTGTTACCTCCAGCAGTATGCATTTTGAGATAACAAATGATAAAAACATTATAATTAAAGAGATACCGATTGCAGGTATAGCAGAAAATATTACAGAAAATGCGATTCAGGAAATCATAGTGACAGGTACAGTAACCGATGAAAATAGTGTTCCTATTCCCGGTGCAAATATTTTTGTGAAAGACACGCAGATTTCCACTCAAACCGATATAGATGGTAAATATTCTATAAAAGTACCCACAACTGAGAGCATTATAGTTGTTTCTTATATAGGTTATGAAACAAAGGAAATGAAAGTTAATGTCCAGTCTCAAATAAATTTTCAGCTTTTACCGGCGGCTTCTAATCTGGAAGAGGTTGTAGTTATTGGCTACGGTTCCAGTAAACAAAAAGATCTAACGGGGGCTGTATCTTCTGTAAAAGCAGAAAACTTTAATAAAGGCCCTCAGTTAAGTGCGCAGCAGGCCATTCAGGGAAAAATGGCAGGTGTAGTTATTTCTCAAAACAGTGGAAAACCGGGAGGGTCTAACAGGGTAGTAATCCGTGGGGGCACCTCTTTAACAGGTACAAACGACCCATTATATGTAATCGACGGCGTTCCTATTTCTACCAGCGCAGGTGTTAGTTCGGCTAACATCAGTGGAAGCGGCACTAATTTTTTTGACCAGGAACCTACCAATCCCTTAATGACCCTTAACCCTAACGATATAGAATCGGTAACGGTTTTAAAAGATGCATCTTCAACAGCTATTTATGGTTCCAGAGGTGCAAACGGTGTAATTGTTATTACAACCAAGAAAGGAAAAACAGGAAATTTAAAAGTTACCCTTGATGTTACAGGAGGAATTTCGACCGTTTCAAATAAATTAGATGTACTATCTGCCGATGAGTACAGAAGAATAAACAATGATTTAGATCTAACTTTTTCTGATTTAGGGGCAAATACCAACTGGCAGGATGAAATTTACAGGACTGCCAAAACGCAGGATTATAATTTGTCATTTTCCGGAGGTACAGACAAGACCAACTATAGGGCTTCATTAGCGTATGGCAATCAGGAAGGGGTTTTAATTGGCTCGGGATTAGAAAGGGCCAATGCCAGGATCAATGTAGGCCATACGGCGCTAAATGATAAGTTAACTTTTGATTTAAGGGTAAATTACGGACAAACTTTTTCAACCAATTCGCCGGTATCAAATACCGTAGGAAGCGAAGCAGGTACAAGTATTAACTACGAGTCGTATGTTTTTAACCCTACGTATCCCATTTATGATGAAAACGGCAATTACAACCACGTATTACCCTATAGGGTTAATCCGGTTTCGTTTCCTAATGATGTTTTAGATGAGGTTACTAATAATCGTTTTTTGGGTAATCTGTCTACTACCTATAAAATTTTAAAACCTTTAAGTGTAAACGTAAATTTAGGTTATACAAACCAGGGTATTAACAGAAATTCTTACATAAAAAAGTCTAACCCGTTAGGACAGGGAATGGGTGGCTATGCAAGTGTGCAAAAACTGGAAGATTACAGTAAGTTATTAGAAACAATTGTAAAATATGATAACCAGTTTGGTAAACACAGTGTAAACGCGATTGCAGGATACTCATATCAATATTTTGTTGATGAAGGAATTCGCAATTCTGTATCCGGATTTTTATCTGACGAATTTAAATGGTATAGTTTGCAGGCAGCCAGTACAAACCAGGGTGTAACATCCTTTAAAGGGAGTAACACGTTAATTTCGATGTACGGAAGGTTAAACTATAACTTTGATGATAAGATTCTTGCAACGGCAACAGTAAGAAGGGATGGTTCGAGTAGGTTTGGGTCAGGAAATAAATGGGGTGTTTTTCCTTCGGGGTCTTTAGCTTGGAGGGTTTCTAACATGGAATTTTTTAAATCAAATACCATTTCAGATTTAAAACTGAGAACCAGTTATGGTGTTACCGGAAATCAGGAAATAGGGAATTTAAATTCTACAACCAGGCTTGGTGCCGCCTCTACTGGTTATATTGTGGGCGGGCAAAGAATTACTACCGTACTGCCATTACAATATGCTAATCCTGATTTAAAATGGGAGCAAACATCCCAATTCAATGCAGGTGTTGACTTTACATTGTTTGAAGGGCGTATTAGTGGTAACGTGGATTATTATGTTAAAAAAACAACAGACCTTTTATTACGCCTTCCTGTGCCTTCGCCTACTGCGGTTAGTACACAACTGGCAAACGTAGGAAGTGTACAGAACAAGGGTATAGAAATTGAAATATCGGCCGAGATTATTAGAAAATCCGACTTTACCTGGAGTACTTCTATAAACTTTACAAGAAACAGAAATAAAGTTTTAAGCCTGTCTAACAGTATGTACAAAGGAGATAATATTCAGGTGGCCCCATTGCAGGGACAAGGATTATCTGCGGGAATTTATGCGCAGCTTATACAGCCGGGACTGCCGGTAGGAACCTTTTACGGCAGAGAATTTAAAGGTATCGAGAATGGGGTTGAAATTATAGACCCGGAAATGAAAGTTATTGGTTGTGCCCAGCCTGATTTTACATTTGGCATTACTAATTCATTAGCATACAAAAGATTTTCTCTTGGATTTAATTTCAGGGGTTCTCAAGGTAATGATGTTTATAATTTAACGGCTAATAATTTAGCCTACCTAAGCAATCTGCCGGGTAGAAATGTTTTAAGCGAAGCGGTAACAAGCGGTGTTTCAAGAACGCAGCCCAAACAATATTCTTCAAGATGGATAGAAGACGGTTCTTTTATAAGACTGGATAATGCTACTTTAGGGTATGACCTTAATACCGAAAGTATTCCTTCTATATCTAGTGCAAGATTATTTATTACAGGACAAAATTTATTATTATTTACAAAATACTCCGGTTTAGACCCGGAAGTTAATTCAGACGTTTCAGGAACCGGTATTGCTCCTGTGGGCGTAGACTATTTAGCTTATCCTAAAGCTAAAACTGTAAGCATTGGATTAAGCATGTCATTTTAAAAATAATTTCAATTAATAAGTTTACTATCATGAAAATATATACTATTAAATTAATAACGTCTATACTTTTTGTATCGCTATTATTACAGGGATGCACCGATTTAGAGGAAGAAACTTTTGGGAGTTTATCTCCGGAAACATATTATAACAGCGAAGCCGAAGCACTTTCTTCTGTTGTTGGAGTTTATCAATCGTTATCACAGGTAGCCAGTATTGGCGACCCGTGGAGAGTTGCCGAGTTTGGCACTGACGAGTTTTTGGTACCGGGCAGGGCAAGTGGTGGCTGGTTTGACCAAAACAATATAGACATAATGAACCATGTTGTAGACCCAACAAATGCAACTACAGGCAGGGCCTGGCAGAATATTTTTCAGGAAATAGGTATTGCTAATGCTGTTTTAGAAAGTTTGCAGGCATCTCCTAACAGTGCAAATTTAACGGCGCTAATTGCCGAAACAAGGGCTTTAAGGGCTTATGGTTATTTCTATGCCATGGACTTTTGGGGAAATGTACCGTTAGTTACCGTAGCAAGGATAGACCCTAATAATTTACCCACATTAACACCAAGGGCTGAAGTATTTGCATTTATTGAATCAGAATTGTTAGCCGCTATAGAAGATATGCCATCGGTTACAACTGTAAGCAGAGCGAGCTATTACCCCCGATTTACAAAAGAATCTATATATGCACTTTTAGCCACTATGTATTTAAATGCCGAAGTGTATACAGGAACCCCTAAATGGACAGAAGCTGTTGCCATGTGCGACAGGATTATAACAACCGGCAGTTATGCATTAGAACCTACGGTGCTTGACAATTTTAAAGCTACAAATAAGCAAAATTTCAGGGAAGTTATTTCATCATTTTCAATATCCCCTTCAAATAATGCAGGTGGTAACCAGTTTATTAATTACACCCAAAATGGCTTAGACCAATTAAGATACAATTTACCTTTTGCTCCTGCAAACGGATACAGTACCTACCAGGAGGCTTTAGACAGGTATGAAGACCAGGATGTACGTAAATCTCTGATTCAATACGGGCCACAGTTTTATTTAGACGGTGTTACCCCTTTAGCCTATCCTGACGGAACGCAGTTAAATTTAATTGCAGTAAATGATTTAATCAGTGCAGAAGATAACGAAGGCTATAAAGTGCTAAAATATACCCCGGTAGGTACTTCGTGGTCTGGCGCTAATGGAGATAATGACCTGGTTCTAACGCGCTATGCAGATATTTTACTGATAAAGGCAGAAGCCTTATTAAGGGGCGGCACTACAACAATAGCCGATACACCATTAAATTTAGTTAATCAGGTAAGGGCAAGGAGTAATGCCTCTGCTTTGGCAAGTGTAACTTTAGGTGATATTGAAAACGAAAGAGCAAGAGAATTTATTTGGGAAGGACACAGAAGGAGAGACATGATTCGTTTTGGGTCTTATTTTACAAGTACATGGACGTTTAAAACAACACAGACAGAAAGGTTTAGGGGAATTTACCCTATTCCGCAGGAACAGCGCACTGCTAATCCTAATTTAGGTCAGAATCCGGGATATCCAAACTAATGTTATAACAGGCAAAATACCCATGCATTTGTAGAAATTCTATTGGGCATGGGTATTTTTTAATTGCAACTGAATGTAAAATGAAAAAAATATTTTTAACCTGTAGAACATTCAAGGTAATTTTTGCTCCGGTTTTATTAATAAGCAGTGCTTTAAATGCCCAGTCATACAAAGGGGTAACAAATGTTAGGGATACTTCTTATTCTACACATAGCGCTTACAAACATGACGTTAAAACACATCCTGAAATTAAAATTGTTCCCGAATTTAAGTTTAGCTCTGTAAAGGAGCAGCGTAATATTAGTTATTGTGAAATAGGCAAGCGCAAATTAAACCTGGATGTTTTTTATACTACCCCAAAAACAAACCCGAAACAAACGGCAGTTATTATTATTCACGGTGGTGGCTGGCGTACCGGCAGCAGAGAACAGCACTACCCAATGGCACAAAAATTAGCCAGTTTAGGCTATGTGTGTTTTACACCGGAGTATCGGCTTTCTACCGAAGCACTTTTTCCTGCAGCCATTTTTGATATTAAATCGGCAATTCGCTGGGTAAGGAGTAATGCTTCAAAATATAATGTAGATGAAAATAAAATAGTTGTTTTAGGTTTTTCTGCAGGAGGAGAAATGGCTTCTTTTATGGGAACCACAGCAAACATGCCTCTGTTTGAAGGTACTCTTTGCAATACAGACAAGGAATCTAAGGTAAATGCTGTAGTTGATATTGACGGAACGCTATCTTTTGTACATCCCGATGGCAGAGAAGGAGATGATTCTAAATCAACTTCGGCAGCTACATACTGGTTTGGATATTCTAAAAAAGAGAATCCAATGTTATGGCAGGCAGCATCGCCATTAAGCTACGTAAGTTCTAAAACACCCCCAACACTTTTTATAAATAGTTCTGTTCCGTGGATGCACGCCGGGCGGGAAGATTACATTAAAGTATTGGATGAAAACGGAATCTATTCTGAAGTAAAAGAATTTAAAGATGCACCCCATTCATTTTGTTTGTATGCCCCATGGTTTAACCCAACAATACAATATATCGATAGCTTTTTAAAAAAAGTTTTTAGCAAATAAAATTT
This sequence comes from Flavobacterium sp. Sd200, assembly GCF_009826935.1. GTDB lineage: Bacteria > Bacteroidota > Bacteroidia > Flavobacteriales > Flavobacteriaceae > Flavobacterium. Next base: position 59,456 of record NZ_WUMN01000005.1, on the reverse strand, counting down.
CAACACAATGAAACATATTTTTCAAAATATATTACTAATTGTTTTTTTTGTTTCTTTCAGCATAAATGCTCAGGAAAAAGCAATTAAAATTCCAAAAGATACTTCTTATACGGTAAAAAATGAGTTTAAAAAATACCGTAAATATTACCCTCAAATAAAACCAGCTATAGACTCTTTACCCGCAAATGTAAAAGAGAGTAGAAATGTGGTTTATACCACACTAAAAAATACTCCTTTTGGAGACAGAGATCTGCATGTGGATGTTTTTTCGCCCAAGAAGAAAGGTAAATATCCGGCTTTAATAATGGTTCATGGAGGTGGCTGGAGGGCCGGAGACAAATCATTGCAGGTTCCTATGGCCCAAAAATTAGCAGCTAAAGGTTTTGTAACGGTATGTGTGGAATACCAGCTTTCGATGGAAGCAAAATATCCGGCGGCTGTTTTTAATATAAAATCGGCTATACGATGGATGCGGGCTAATGCCGATAAATATGGAATTGATCCTGATAAGATAGCTATTTCGGGCTGTTCGGCAGGAGGGCAATTAGCTTTATTGGTGGGACTTACAAATGGTGTTGAGGGCAAAGAAGGCAATCAGGGGAATTTAGGCTTTTCGAGTGATATACAGGCCATTGTAGATATGGATGGTGCAGTAGATTTCATGGCTCCTTTGTCTCTTAATTTAGATCGCAAACCTGATTCGCCGGATATTGCATGGCTGGGGGGCAGTTTTTATGAAAAACCGGAAATATGGAAAGATGCCTCGGGAATTTTCTGGGCCAATGAGAAATCATGCCCTATATTATTTTTGAATAGTGGGTTTCCAAGATTTCATGCCGGCCAGGATGAGTTGATAGGTATGATGAAAGATTGGGGAATTTATACCGAAGCTTATAAGTTTGATGTACAGCTCCATACATTTTGGTTGTTTAATCCCTGGGTTGACCCAACGGTAAATTATGTACATAATTTTTTAACCAAAGTTTTTAATAATCAAAGTAGTAAGAAGTAAACCTCAAAAAAGAATTAAAATGGCATTAATTAAAATTAATAGAATTTCCTTTATTTATTTAATAGTTGCAGGTTTATTTCTTGCAGCATGTAAAAGTGGAATTAATACAGTAGAGAATAAAAAATCAGATGAAAAAATTGTAGCTGAAAATTTAAAGTGGTCAGAACGGATGATGCTTTCAGAAATTCATCGGTTTCCGGAGGCAACAAAATTAGATTTTACTTCAGAACCCCGATGGGGCTATACTAACGGATTAGTTTTAAGTGCCTGCGCTAAAGTGTATGAAAAAACTAAAAATCAAAAGTTTTACGACTATATCTATGCTTATGCAGATGCGATGATAGATAATACCGGAGCAATAAAAACATACAATTTATCAGACCAAAATCTGGATATGATAAAATCAGGAGACGTTTTGCTTTATCTATATCCAAAAACAAAAGAAGAACGTTTTTTAAAGGCGATAACAACTTTAAATAAGCAGTTAGAATCGCAACCTAAAACTTCAGATGGTGGTTATTGGCATAAAAAAGTTTATCCTTTTCAAATGTGGCTGGATGGTTTGTATATGGCTGAGCCATTTCATGCGCGTTATGCAGCAGAATACGTAAAAAGCACTGCTCAATCTGAGAAAATATTTGACGATGTAACACTTCAGTTTGATTTAATTCAAAAACACAGCCGCGACCAAAAATCAGGATTATTATTTCATGGATGGGATGAAAGCAAAGAACAACGCTGGGCTAACAAGGAAACCGGAAATTCACAGCATTTTTGGTCCAGAGGAATGGGATGGTACGGCATGGCTTTAGTAGATGTTCTGGATTTTTTACCTAAAAACCATCCGGGAAAAGAAAGACTTATTCAATACTTAAATCAGTATGCCGAAGCTATTGTTAAGGTTCAGGATACATCGGGTTTATGGTGGCAGGTTTTAGATCAGGGAAACAGAAAAGGAAATTATTTAGAAGCTACAGGCACAGCCATGTTTGCCTATACATTAGCTAAAGGAGTTAATAAAGGCTATTTACCCGCTAAATATTTAAGTAATGCAAACACCGCATTTGACGGTTTGGTTGATAATTTAATTACTATCGAAGAAAACGGGGTGGTAAGCTTAAATAAGTGTTGTGCCGTAGCCGGTTTGGGAGGTAATCCTTATAGAGATGGTTCTTACGAATATTACGTCAATGAAATGATTAGGTCGAATGATCCTAAGGGTACAGGCGCTTTTATAATGGCAGGTTTAGAACTAAATAAATAAGCAAAAGAATACACCAACCTATTTACCACCAAGTTTAAAGAATAATAATAAAAGGAATGTTGTAATAAACTTATAACGATCCTAAAAAATATATAGATATGAAATTATATCCATCTTTATTTATCCTGTTATTTACTGCTAACCTTGTCTTTTCTCAAACTAATAAACCTTATGTATCTGAAGTTTGGGTTGCAGATAATGGCAACGGAACTTACAAAAATCCTATTTTATATTCAGACTATTCAGATCCTGATGTTATAAGAGTTGGTAACGATTATTATATGACGGCTTCCAGCTTTAATTCTGCGCCAGGTTTACCTATTTTACATTCAAACGATATGGTAAACTGGAAAATAATTAATTACGCTTTGTTACAACAAGTCCCATTAGAGGTATATAATATTCCTCAACATGGAAATGGTGTTTGGGCACCAAGTATTCGTTATCATAATAATGAATTTTATATTTATTGGGGAGATCCTGATTTTGGGGTTTATATGGTAAAAACTAAAGATCCTTATTCTAAATGGGATATGCCTGTACTTATCATGGAAGGCAAAGGGCTTATTGATGCCTGTCCGTTTTGGGATGATAACGGTGATGCTTATTTAGTTCACGGCTATGCGGGAAGTCGTGCCGGAGTAAAAAGCTTATTGTCTGTAAATAAAATGAATCCCGAAGGTACCAAAGTAACAGACCAGGGAATACATGTCTATGACGGACATGATAAAGACGATACCATTGAAGGGCCTAAGCTCTATAAACGCAATGGTTATTATTACATATTTGCACCGGCAGGTGGTGTTGCTACAGGCTGGCAGGTGGTTTTAAGATCTAAAAACATCTATGGGCCTTATGAAAGAAAAGTTGTTTTAGAGCAGGGAAGCACAAAAATTAATGGCCCGCACCAAGGTGCATGGGTAGATAATCCTAAAGGTGATGAACACTGGTTCTACCATTTTCAGGATGTTGATGCTTACGGACGTATAATTCACTTACAGCCGATGTTTTGGAAAAATGACTGGCCGGTAATAGGACAGGATTTTGATAAAAATGGAATTGGTGAACCGGTAATGTCGTATAAAAAACCTAATGTGGGTAAAACTTATCCGATTGAAACGCCTGCTGAAACCGATAATTTTGAAGGTTTTAATTTAGGACTGCAATGGCAATGGAATGCTAATTCAAATGTAGTTTGGTATGCGAAATTACCGGGTAATGATTATTTAAGGTTATTTTCTATTAAATCTGTTAAAGACTCGGAAAATCTCTGGATGGTTCCAAATCTATTACTTCAAAAATTTCCAGCACCTGATTTTACAGCTTCAACAAAAATTACATTACATCCCGGTGAAGCCAAAAGTGGTAAAAGCGCAGGAATTATTATTATGGGTATGGATTATGCTACTTTAAGTATTGCTAATGATGAAAAAGGATTTTTTATAAAGCAAACGGAAGCAATAAAGGCAATGGATGGCGCTAAAGAAAAAATTAATGCAGAGGAACGTTTGACTACAAATACCGCCTATTTAAAAGTAGAAGTAACTGGTCCGGATGCAATGTGCCAATTTCTATACTCTGAAGATGGGAAAAAATTTAAAAAAATAGGTAAATCATTTAAGTCCGAAGTTGGAAAGTGGATAGGGGCAAAGGTAGGTTTGTTTAGTGTGAGCACCCAGGAATCTAAACGTGGCGGATATGCTGATGTCGATTATTTTAAAATTACAAAGTAAATATGAAATATTTATTATTGAAATCAGGCTTAGCTCTTTTACTTTGTTTTTTGACAACCAATTCAATAGCTCAAAAAACAGATGCTTTTAACGAATCTAATATATATGAGGGTATAGAATTCAGTATGCCAAAAGTAAAGACAACAAATTTTTTAGATTATGAAGTAAGTATTTCAGATTTTGGAGCTGTAAAAGGAGGTGTAATTAAAAATACGGATGCCTTTACTAAAGCTATCAATTTTGTGGCTTCTAAAGGAGGTGGAAAAGTTATTGTACCAAGAGGTATCTGGCTTACCGGACCTATTACATTAAAAAGCAATATAAATTTACATTTAGAAGAAGGTTCGCTAATTGTTTTTAGTAAAGATTTTGATGATTATAAAATTATAAAGACGAGTTATGAAGGACTAAATGCTTACAGATGTATTTCGCCTATTAATGCTAACGGTGTAGAAAATGTAGGCATAACAGGTAATGGTATAATTGACGGAGGTGGAGATGCATGGCGTCCAATAAATAGAAATCAGATTACCTCTGCCCATTGGGAAAAGCTGGTAAGTCAGGGTGGTGTTCTTTCGGAAGATGGAAAGACATGGCTTCCATCTGAAAAAGCTAAAAAAGGTTTTGAGAAGAAAATAAATTACACTACAACAACCACGATTAATGATTCTGAATTGAATTCGATAAAGGATTTTTTACGTCCGGTTATGGTAAGTATTGTAAATAGCAAACGAGTACTTTTAGATGGTCCAACTTTTCAAAACTCCCCTGCCTGGAATCTTCACCCTTTAATGTGTGAAGATGTTATAATAAGGAACTGTAAGATTAGAAATACGTACTATTCTCAAAACGGTGACGGATTAGATTTAGAATCCTGTAACAATGCTTTAGTATATAATAATACATTTGATGTTGGCGATGACGCGATTTGTATTAAATCGGGTAAAGATAAAGACGGTAGAGATCGTGGCATTCCAACTAAAAATGTTATTGTAAAAAATAATGTTGTTTATCGAGGGCATGGAGGTTTTGTCATCGGAAGTGAAATGTCCGGAGGTATTAATAATGTTCATGTTTCTAATTGTACGTTTATAGGTACCGATATAGGCCTTCGGTTTAAAAGCACCAGAGGTAGAGGAGGGATCGTAGAAAATATTTATATTTCTAATATTGATATGATTCAAATTGCGGCAGATGCTATCAGCTTTAATATGTATTATTTTAGTAAAAGGCCCGCCTTTTATGACTCAGGAACTTATGAAACTAATAACCAGGAAGAACCATTAGTAGCTATTACAGAAGAAACCCCTTCTTTTAGAAATATTTTCATGAAAAATATTATGGTCTGCGAGTCAGGGATAGCAGCATTTTTTATGGGATTGCCTGAGATGAATTTAAAAAATGTATCTCTTGAAAACTCAGTTTTTCAAACAAAAAAGGGTATTACGACAATAGATTCAGAAGGGCTTGCTTTATCAAACGTAAAAATAATTGCCTCAGACGATTATGCTTTAACTCTTTACAATACTAAAAAAGTAAAAACAAATGATTTAATGTTTAATGAAAGTAAATCTGCAATAAGAATTTTAGGCTCAAAAAGTGTAGATATTCAATTTAATAAGAGAGATTTCCCAAATGCAAATGATATTCTGATTAGTAAAAAAGTTGAAAAGAATTCTGTAAAAATTAAGTAAAATGAAAAAAACAGTAACACTACTACTCCTGTTTATTTCGGTTATTGTTTCAGCTCAAAACAGCATTCCTTTATGGCCAAAAGGGAAAATGCCAAATTCAAAAGGCCTGAAACTTGTTGACATTGAAGAACGCGAACGTATTACCCAGGTTTCAGCACCCAGGATGCTTGCTTTTTTTCCTGCAAAGGAAGAACAAAATGGCAGTAGTATTTTGATTATCCCCGGAGGGGGATATCAAAAATTAACCTACAATTTAGGTGGAATTCAGCTGGCAAAATGGTTTAATACTCAGGGTATAACTGCATTTGTTTTAATTTACAGGCTGCCTAATTCTCCTGATTTGTTAATTAGTGAAAATGGCCCAATTCAGGATGCCCAACGCGCTTTAAAATTAATTAGAAGCAATGCCGCTGAGTGGAATTTAGATGGTAATAAAGTCGGAGTATTTGGCTCTTCTGCCGGTGGCCATTTGGCGTCAGTAATAGGAACACATAATAATGATCTGTCAAAGATCAATGATACTGTTGATGCCAATTGGTTCCTGCCCAATTTTATGGTTTTGGTTTCTCCTGTAATTAGTTTTGGTGAATACGCACACAAAGGAAGTCTGGAGAATTTTCTGGGAAACCATGCCAGTCCTGATAAAATTAAAGAATATTCGAATGAATTTCAGGTTACCGATAAAACACCACAAACCATTTTGTTTCATGCCCAAAATGATGTAGTTGTAAGCCCTATGAATAGTGTACTGTTTTATGAGCAAATGATAAAGCATGGCGTAAAAGGTTCTCTGCATATTTTTCCTAAAGGGATGCATAGTATTGGTATTTATAATGAATCTTCTTTAACAGACGAGTGGAAAATTATCTGTACGAAATGGTTAAAAGAGATTGAAATAGTAAAATAGATATATACACTGAAGTGATGAATAAAATATTGAGTAAAGTACTGCTTAAGGTAGCGATTTTATCGGTTTTCGTTTTTTTAACAAATTGTTCTGTTACTGATAAATCAGTTAAAAATCAAAATACTGAAGCCAAATTGTATGATATTGTTGTAGCAAAAGATGGAACAGGTAATTACAAAACCGTTCAGGAAGCTGTAAATTCAGTACCCTCTTTGAAAATGACCGAGACCAAAATTTTTATTAAAGGTGGAACTTACAAAGAAAAATTAGAGATACCGAAGGATAAAAATAATGTTACTTTAATAGGAGAAAATACAGAAAAGGTTATCCTGACTTATGATGATTATGCTTCAAAAAAAAATAGTGAAGGACAAAATATAGGAACTTCAGGGTCGGCAAGTTTTATTGTTACTGCAAATAATTTTACTGCAAAAAGCATTACGTTCGAAAACGCATCAGGCCCGGTTGGTCAGGCAGTAGCGGTAAGAATTGATGGCGATAAGGTAGTTTTTGACAATTGCAGGTTTTTAGGTTTTCAGGATACATTGTATCCTCGCGAGGCTACAAGCAGGCAATATTATAAAAATTGCTATATAGAAGGAACTGTCGATTTTATTTTTGGGGCATCAACGGCCGTTTTTGACCAATGTGAAATTTTTGCAAAAGCCGATGGAGGTTATCTAACTGCGGCCAGTACCCCGGAAAAAAATCAGTACGGGTTTGTGTTTCTGAACTGTAAACTAACAACTGATTCGGCTGCTAATTCCTATTACTTAGGCAGGCCTTGGAGGAATTATGCCAAGACAGTTTTTATAAAATGCAACATAGGTGCACATATAAAACCAGAAGGCTGGCACAACTGGGATAAACGGGAAGCCGAGTCAACTACATTTTATGCTGAATATTTGTCTGAAGGTATGGGGAGAAATACCGACTCTCGTGTAAGTTGGTCGCGTCAGCTTACCCAGGAACAATTTACAAAAGACTATACGCTTAAAGCCATTTTTAAAGACTGGACTCCGGTATTGTAAAAGATATATACCGTTCAATCGTAAAAAATAAATATCCAAATGAGAAAATTCACTGTTTTACAATATCTTCTAATACTGTTTTTGTTTACGCAAAACTTTATTGCCCAAACATCTAACCCAGAAAAATACAAATATAATTTTGTTGTAGCCAAAGACGGTACAGGCGATTTTAAATATATTCAGGATGCTATAAATGCCATGCGTGTTTTTCCGTTGCAGCCTATTAGTTTATATATTAAGAATGGGGTTTATAACGAAAAGATAGAATTATCTGCCAATAATACCGATGTTATTTTTATTGGAGAAAGTGCAGACAAGACCATTATAACCTATAATGATTATTCCGGCAGAGGAAAAATGGGAACCTTTGATTCTTTTACAGCAAGAATTTCAGGAAATAGATTCAGAGCAGAGAATATTACTTTCGAAAATTCTGCGGGTAGGGTAGGTCAGGCTGTTGCATTATATGTTGATGCAGATAAGGCTGTTTTTAAGAACTGCAAATTTTTAGGAAATCAGGATACAGTTTATTGTGGCGGAGAAAATTCAAGGCAGCTTTTTACAGATTGCTATATAGAGGGAACTACTGATTTTATTTTTGGGCCCGCTACAGCAGTATTTAAAAACTGTGTGATTCTATGTAAAGCCAATTCATATATAACAGCCCCTAATACTCCAAAAGACAAAGATTTTGGATTTGTTTTTCTTGATTGCAAAGTTTTTGTCACTTCTGAAGTTGATAAAATGTATTTAGGAAGACCGTGGCGGGCATGGGCAAAATCAGTATTTATAAAATGTGAACTTCCAAAACAAATTGCTCCCGAAGCGTGGGATAACTGGGGCAATGCTGAAAATGAAAAAACAACTTTTTTTGCTGAATACGAATGTAATGGAGAGGGTTTTAAGCCGAAAGAAAGGGCATCATGGACACATCAATTAAAAACATCCGAGATTGAAAAGTACACACTTAAAAATATTTTAGGAAGTAATTCAAAGTCAATAAAAAAAGAATGGTATGATTTGTAATTTTATCATTTTGTTCTATGTTTCCCTTTTTGTAGGCAAAGTATAAAATACTAATCTATAATCTTATGTTTCTAACAGTTGATAAACTGAGAGTGGTTAAAATATCATCAATCCGCATCAGCTGTAAGTAATGTGACCAGCTTAATTGAAAGCTATTATGGATTATATCAACGTTTTCGAATTCCGCAGACACTGTCTGCGGAATTGATTTTTACAAATAAAAGCTCCCTCTTTTTTTAAAGGTTACGTTGCGAAAAGCCTTTTTCTTAAATGGACAATCAGCTTTTTAGATAGTTCAGTAATTAATTGTTTACGTAAGTTGCCTTTCTTTGTGGCTTCTTGCTTCATGACGTAAAAGATAAAGGCTTTTAATCGGGGGTAGCAGGATTATCAATCTATTTTTTATATTACTGAATAACTGTTTGTTACAGATTTGTTTTTTCAAAAGGGTAGCCGAAAGGATCTCATTTTTTATGAAACTCTTTGCACGGTTACTTACAAATGAATTCCTTATTATACAGTTACTAATTTTCCCTCATTTTTTTAGGGGTTAACCCATATTTTTGCTTGTAGGCTTTAATAAATGAAGGTATGTAGGCATAACCACAATATTCGGCAATTTCTGCAATGCTCATTTGGGAGTCAAAAAGCATTTCGCGTGCTTTTTGCATGCGCAGTTCGTGCAGGTAGCCAAATACTGTATTTCCAAAAAGTTCTTTAAACCCTTTTTTTAGCTTATAATCATTTAGCCCGGTTTTATGGGCAAGTTCTAATAGCGGGTAGGGATGTGTGATATTTTGTTCAATAATTTTTTTTGCCTGAAAAAGCTTGTCTATATCATAATCCTTTACAAAAGAATATTCCTTTCTTTCTACAGATTCTTCATATTGTTCAAACTGATACTGCAATAGCTTTAAAATATTTGCTTCAAGGTGCAGTTGTTTTATAATGCCGGTCCTTTCACAATGTACAATGTCATTAAGGATGCCAAGCATTTTTGGTGTTGTAGCAGCAGGTGTGGGGTTTAAAGCCGCAAAGCGCCGATTGTTGAGGTTGGTTGCAAAATTGTGGAACAAAGGTGCATTTATGGGTATGAGCCGTTTAAAATATCCTTCGTTAAACTGTATTTGCAGGCTTATATTTTCCTCATCATTGGCCTCGGGCTCAATATAAAATTCAGGGTCAGGTATATAAAATAAGTTTTGATGCCCGTGCGGAATACAAAACCTCCTGTTGCTTTGGGAAAAAAACATCTGCCGGCTGCCTTTAAACGAAAAATACATTTCAATATAAGGGTTGCTGCTTTGCATTTTAACAGGTATGGGCTTTTTAAATCGCAGTTTTCCATACAGCAGCCTTACGCCGCTAAAGCTTATTTTTTTAAATGCCGTCTCCCCAAAATCATAAGAAAACAATATTTCCTTTTGCTTTACGGTGGCAGTGTTTTCAGTATCGTTATCAATATTGGTACGGCATACTATTTCTTCTGAAAGGTAGAACATTTCCATAAATTAAAATAATCCGTTTAGCATAATATTAAAATCCGTTTGGCACTACTTTAAGTGTTTTTAGTCACAGAAATTTGCGCAAATCTAATTAATTGTTATTTAGACTAATTATTAATAATTGTTATAAAAATATTTTCCAGGGTTTAATAACAAAATTATACCGGAGTGTTAGTTAATGTTTTAAAATAGGTTATGATGAAAAAAAATTACACAAAAAGAAGAATTATTGCAAAAACATGGTGCGTTGGACTCTTCTTTGCAATTGGTTTAAAAGTGAGCGCACAGGATTGTGCTGCCCCTCAAAACCTAACCACAGCGAATCTTGGGGTTAGCCACGCCGAAATTCTTTGGCAGGATGCTGAAGGGTTGCCTGCGAATGGTTACGAATGGCAAATTAAACTTGCCGGCAGCCAGGAAGTACTGCAAACCGGTACTGCAGCAAATGCAATATTGCTTGTTACACAACTACAGCCCGAGACAGAATATGACGTTGAAATAAGGGCACTATGCTCTGAAACGCTATATAGCGGTTGGGTTGTGCAAAACATAACTACATTACCACTTGTTTCCAGCCGTGAAGGACAGATAGGAGTGGGCGCCAGTGCCAATATTTGGTTTGATGCCTGCTATTCGCCTATAATGTATGCAGGGATTGCCGAAAGGAGCGGTTCCGTTTCTAATATTTTGTTTACTGCTGCCGAAATGCAGGGAATAAACATTCCTGCCGGGGCGGTAATTACAAGTGTTGCCTTCGAAAAAATCAATGCGGCCTACGGAGGCGATGAATTTCCCGACTTAAGGTTAAGGATGTTTGCAAGGAACTCTGAAACTACGGCACCACTTAGCACCCAGACTACTTTTGCAAATATTTTGGAAAGCCATACAGAAGTTATGGATAACCCGGCTTATGATCTGCCTGCAACCATTGGATGGATCGATTTTGCTTTTGATGAGCCGTTTGAATATACAGGCCAGGGTTTGGAACTGGCTACAGCCATGTATCAAAATGCCCAAAGAATGTTTAACACGCATGTAATATGGCAGTACACATCCGGTTATAGTGATTATATAATAGGTTCATGGCCTATCCTGACGGTGCCAATGAGCGAAAACCTGGTGCTGAGCCACGCAAGTTATAAAAACCGCCCTAATATTAAAATTTTCTACAACGTACCTAACGCTGTAACTGCAATTGATGTGGCTACCTCTAACAATGCGGCTGCCGAAATTACTGAAAATCAAGGTGCGCTACAGTTAACATCGTCTATACTTCCGGCATACGTAAGCCAGGCAACGGTATGGCAAATAGTTTCGGGGGCAGAATTTGCCACCCTGAGCCAAAACGGCGTGCTTTCGGCCTTTGCAAATGGTACAGTAACCGTAAGGGCAATAGCCGCAGACGATAGTGAGCTGTATGATGAAATTACAATATCTATTACAAACCAACGACCATGCGATGTAAGCTTTCCGGGCAGCGCAGAGCCTATAACCCTTGTACAGTTTGCAGGTATAGACAATGCCTCCGCTGCAACAATTGGCGATGAAACGCCGCAGTATGAAAATTTCGACAATATTACTGCACAGGTGGCTTTGGGGCAGCAATATCCTATTACCGTAAAGGGAAACACAAACGGCAATTTTGTGCATCACGTTACGGCCTATGTAGACTGGAATAGGAACAACAATTTTGAAGACGAAGGCGAGCAATACACAATTGGTACAATTGAAGATTCTACAGGAGAAGATGAAATAACCGTTGCCGGAAACATAACCGTTCCACAGGATGCCCCACTTGGGCTTACCAAAATAAGAATACTTAAGAAGTTTAATACCGAGGCACCTTCATGCAATACCGTGGGCTACGGCCAGGCAGAAGACTACAGCATAAATGTAAACAGTGAAATAGCTTCGGTGGGCGGATTTAAAAATACAGGCATTACAATTTACCCTAACCCTACCGAGGGCCTGATAACCCTACAACACTCAGGCCAACAAATAAAATTTGCCGAAGTATATAACTCCCTTGGGCAGCCTGTTTTAAAAACAACCACACAGCAGCTCAACCTGTCTCAGTTGCAAAACGGCATTTATATTTTAAAAGTACACCTAAACACAGGAGAGACGCAAAGCTTTAAAATAATTAAAAAATAACATATTCTACTATTCGGAAAGTGCCTTGATACATCAGGGCATTTTCCTTTATGCAAACGCTATCTATCCTGCCATGAAAATTATAAAACTATTATGTGTTGTATTGGTAACTTTATGCTGTATCAATACACACGCACAGTATGCTGTACAGCACCATATTGCACCCTCTCCGTGGCAGTACTGGAGCGATGCGAACGAAATTGTGGTTACAACACAGGAACAGGGTACGGTAACGGCTGTTTTGTACAAAAGCAACGGCGCGGAGATTACAACACTTAGCCTAACGGCTACACAGCCTGCGGTGTACAGGTTTAGCGGAATTGCAGGCATAGTGCCCAAAAACTGGCCCAACACGCTTTATAACGACAGGGGGCTTATTGTAAGTGCTACGGCACGCGTATCGGTTAGCATGCGCAATGTAGCCTCAGATGCCAATAGTGCTACCGGCAACGATAGTGGCGACTTTATAAAAGGCAACGCTGCCATGCTTAGCTATGGTAATGAAGGCTTAGGTACAGCATTTTTTTTAGGGTATTACCGATCAGATTTTAGAGGATTATCAGGCGGTGCGCCGCTGTACAGTGTTATGGCAACACAAAATAATACACAGGTGCAGTTAAACAACGTTGCCCTGATTACACTTAATGCAGGGCAAAGCTACCTTTTTAATGCGCCCATGGGCAGCAGCCTTACGGCCAATAACCCAATAGTGGCAAATGCAGGTGCTTATGCAGACAGCCCGGTAGTGTGTTCAGATGGGGTTGGCACGCAAATACTGCCTGTGCAAAGCTTAGGGAAACAATATATAATTGTTAGGGGTACAGGTGGTGGTGGCACTGCTGCTAACGGCCCAGAGCAAAGTACCATTATAGCATCGCAGGCAGGAACAACAGTGCTGCTTACGCACAATAATGCCGATGGCACGGTTATGGGTACCACCACACACACACTTGCCAACAGCGGCGATTATATTACTTTTCAAAACGGAGACGATGCAACGCAATACTCAACATCGCATATAATTTCTAACAAGCCGGTAATTGTGTATGCCGGGGTTGCAAGCGGTTGCGAAGTAGACACTTATGTGGCTTTACCTGTAGGAGATTGCACAGGTGCGAATTCGTTTACACTTCATCGTTTTACTGATTATAATAATGCAGGACTTGAAGCTTTTGGCTATATAATTACAGAAAGTCCTACAGAACCTGTTTTAATTAATGGCACCGATATAGAAACTACTACAGCGGCCTTTAGGGTGCGCATAGGCAACACGGGCTACTATCTTATACGCTTTAGTACAACTATACTGAATAACGCGGCCGACTATGTTTTTACATCTAATGCAAAAATCAATGCGGCAATTATAGAAAGCGGGGCATCCCATTCAATGATAAATTTATTTACCCATTTTAATTTACCTCCGCCATTGCCCGTTATTACAAATACAGCAGGCTGCGATACAGTAATAAATGCCACACCGGGGTTGGAACCTTATCAATGGTATTTAGACGGTGTGGCCATAGTGGGTGCCACCGCCCAACAATACACACCTGCAGTCAGCGGAAATTATTCGGTTACAACTACTTTGCCCTGCGGCATTACCAGCCCTTCTGCCCGGGTTGCCGTAACCGTGTGCAGCAACCTCCAGGTGGTTAAAGAAATTACAGGGGTTACGAACGGACAGATAACCTTTAGGATTACAGCCACAAACCTTGGCCCTTATACTGATGCGCAGGCCACTGTGACCGACCTTCTGCCATCGGGCTACACCTATACATCTGCAACTGCCCAAACAGGTAGTTATAGTTCAGCTACAGGTATATGGAACATTGGCAGCCTTGCTGTTAACACCCCTGTAACTTTAGAAATAACGGCCGTGGTTAACCCAACGGGCAACCATACTAATACCGCTACAATTACCGGAGCTAATAATGATACGGATTTAACCAATAACACCTCATCCGTCACGCCAAATGCCAAACTTTATTTAAGCAAATTGGCACAAAACGCTGTTTATTATAATGAGGGCGACATAATACAATACAACCTCACCCTTACCAATACAGGCAATGTACCCGTTTACAATATAGTTATTGCCGACAGCAATGCAAATCCGGGCAGTATATCTCCTTCTCAGGTTGCAAGCCTCTTGCCAGGGCAAAGTGTAACTGCAACGGCTGCCCACACCATAACGGCAGCAGATGTTGCGGCAGGTAGGGTGGTTAACCAGGCTACGGTTATTGGCGAGAGCTATAACCAGATATTTGTAAGGGCAAATTCAGATGATCCTTCTACACCTGCAGTTAACGATAGGACTGTTACACCTATAGTTTCCCGGGCCGACCTTAGCATTACCAAGACCAATAATCAGGATACATACATCCCTGGCAGCACAACAACGTACACCATTACAGTTACCAACAATGGCCCATCTGACGCAAGCCGGGTGCAGGTGCAGGATTTAATGCCGCAGGGAATAACCACTATGAGCTGGACCATTGGCAACGAGCCGGAGGTTTTAGGTGAATTAGATGACATTATACCCTTGTTGCGTAATGGGCAGAGCATAACATATACTGTAATGGTAAGCATCCCTGCAAGCTCCGAAAGTAGCCTGGTTAATACAGCAACCGTAAGCAGTGCTACGAGCGATGCAGAAACTGCAAACAACCAGTCTACCGATACCGATGTTATTTGCCCTACATGCCTGTTTGATAAAATACCCAAAGGCATATCGCCAAACGGCGACGCATTCAACAACTTTTTTGATCTTAGCAGGCAGCCTGCCATTAACAAATTAGAAATTTTTAACCGTTACGGACTGAAGGTTTATGATAGGGCGAACTACGTTAAAGAATGGGACGGGCGGGACAGCAGCGGCAAAGAGCTTCCAACAGGCACTTACTATTATGTAATTTACTTTAAAGAAACTAACCCCAAAACAGGCTGGGTTTATATAAACAGGCAGGAATAATGAAAAAACTTTGTTTGCTGTGGGGCATATTCATTTTGTGTTTGCCTGCAGGGCAGGTTTATGCACAGGCAGGCAGCACTGCCGAAATATGCACCAACGGTATAGATGACGACGGCGATGGCTACACCGACCTTAATGATCCTGACTGTATTTGCAACCAGCCACAGGTGGCCTCTTTACTGCCCAACCATTCTTTTGAAGGATACACAGCCTGCCCGGACTACCTGAGCCAGATGCATCTTGCGGCTCCATGGGTACAGGCTACTGTAGGCAACACATCATCTGCCACCACAGATTATTTTAATACCTGCGGGTATTTAGGCGCATCGGCATCTGTGGTACCTTTCCCCGCTGGTAATGGTATAGCGGGAATTATTGTAGAAAACGGCTATAAAGAATATTTTGGCACCTGCCTGCCTGAGGCATTGCGCGCTGGTACACAGTACAGGCTTACGTTTAATGTGGCATCTGTAAAAGTTGGCCCTCCGGGCTGTGATTCTGATGTAAGTATTTATCAGCCTTTGGCCTTAACGCTTTTTGGTACCGTAAACTGCAACGCTCTTCCGGCACAAAATACTACTGATGCCCCTACAGACGACCCAAACTGGAAAGTTCTCGGCAGTGCTTTGTACACCCCGGCATCGCAATGGGGGCTTGTTACCCTAACCTTTACGCCTGAAACCGATATTGGGGCCATTATATTGGGTGCCCCCGAAGTTTTGCCTGACGGTTACCCTGTTTGGCATCCCGATGACATGGTAAGCTGCTACCCTTATTTTTTCTTTGACAACCTTATACTGAATTCAAACCTGGAGTTTGGCTTAGATATAGTGAAGGCAGGCTCGCTATGCAGCAATGACCTTGAGTTGCTTGCGCAGCCATCTCAGCCCCTGAGCAGCACAGCACAATACCAATGGTATAAAAACGGCGTAGCCATTATTGGAGCTACACAAAATACTTATAGGGTAGGGCAGGGAAGCAGTGCTTATGGTACTTATGCACTAAGGATAACAGATGGGGCTGGTTGTTATATTGCCTATGCCGAAATAAATTCTGATATAAATGCTCCCCAAGCCTTTACAGTTCCTGTATGTGTTCCGGGCACAGGGGCTATTACAGTAAATACACCCGCACCCTTTTACAGTTTTGACAACGGTATTACATGGACAGATAACCATACAGCGCATAATCTCCTGCCCGGATTTTACAGTGTAAGGATAAAAAATGCAGAGGGTTGTGTTTCATATCCGGCTTATGTAGAAGTTACAGAATTTACATTGGCGGCACCTGCGTTTGCGGTTCGGCAGCCACAGGATTGTGCTAATGGAGGAAGTATTACAATTACCACTACCGCACAGCAATATAGCTTTGATAATGGGTTTACCTGGCAGGATGGCCCCATGTTGTCAGGAATTACCGGAGGCTATTTTAATCTAAGGATAAAAAATCAGGATGGCTGTATATCGCTTCCTGTTTTTGTGCATATAAACAATTTTTTCAGTCCGGCACCCGATTACAGAGCAGTACAGCCCAATTGCACCACCGATGGCAGCCTTACCATAATAACCCATGCAACCCAGTACAGTTTTGATGGTGGCAGGACCTGGCAGGACAGCCCCACCTTAGAAAATCTTGGAATAGGTTATTATGAAATGGTAGTTAAAGATACCAATGGATGCACCTCCTACCCATCATTTGAATTTATCGCCCCTGCCGAAACATTACCCAATGCACCGATAGCATCGGTGCAGCAGCCTTCTTCCTGCCTGTCTCAAACGGGCATTATAACAATGGTCACCCCGGCAGCCCAGTATAGCTTTGATAATGGACTAACCTGGGGGGCAGGCAATACATCTGGGCCACTACCGCCGGGAATTTATAGGGTAAAAATAAAAAACGCGGCAGGTTGCCAGTCTCCAGATGCTGTTGTAACGATAAACACTGCGCCCGGAATGCCACAAATTCCTCAGCTAAATGTTTTACAACCAGGGTGTAATGTGCGTTTTGGGATAATTACTGTAACCACTGTCTCGGCTTTATATAGTTTTGACGGCGGCACAACCTGGAGCACCCAAAGTTTTAAAGATAACCTTTTGCCAGGCACGTACCTTGTCAGTACAAAAAATAATTTAGGTTGCGAATCTGAAGTTGTTGAAGTTGTAATAAACGCAGCAACAATTACGTCGCCGCCTTTGGTATCACCCTTAAGCTACTGTGAAAACGCCTTTGCTTTACCTTTAACCGCAGTTGGGGATAATCTGCTATGGTATACAATGCAAACCGGTGGCACGGGCAGTGCAGTCGCGCCTGTTCCCGATACATCTGTTTTAGGCGAAACCGTATTTTATGTAAGTCAAACCATTAATGGATGCGAGAGCCAACGTATTCCTGTAGAGATTACCATTAGTCCAATGCCACCTGCACCCACAGTAGTGTCGCGATTATCTTACTGCCAGTATAGCACTACTTTGCCCCTTACAGCAACGGGCAGTAATTTGTTATGGTATGAAGTGCAAACAGGGGGTACACCATCGTCAGTGGCGCCCATACCGCAAATTACTCTCCCGGGCATGAAAACATTTTATGTAAGCCAAACCATTAATGGTTGCGAAAGCATTAGGGCGGCCATACAGGTAAGCGTTACAGGCCAGCCAGCCCCACCAGGTGTAGTTTCGCCTGTTGTTTATAATCAGGGAGATGAAGCACAGCCTTTAACGGCTATGGGCAGCAGTTTAACATGGTACAGCAGTAATAATGTAGTTTTAGCATTAACCCCGGTGCCTAAAACCAATGCTGTGGGCAAAGTGGCATATTATGTGTCTCAAACCATTAATGGCTGCGAAAGCAGCCTGACCGAAATTTTGGTTGAAGTACTGCCCCTGCCATTACCATTTGACTATCCTAAGTTTTTTACCCCTAATGAAGATGGTATAAATGACTACTGGAATATTTATGACCTGCGAAAAGACAGGACAGCGTTAATTTATATTTTTGACAGGTATGGTAAATTAATTACCTCGGTAAAGCCTTATGAAAAAGGCTGGGATGGTACATACAACGGGCATGAACTCCCCGCTACAGATTATTGGTTTATGCTGCTTTACACCCAAAATGATCTTCAGCACGAATTTAGGTCGCATTTTTCATTGTTAAGGTAGCCAAGTACTGATCAACCTTGATTTAGGGTGTAAACTATAACTATTTTTAAACCTGTTTTTGTGAATGTTTTTTTGGCAATCAAAAAGGGCTCACGCAATTGCTCATATTCAGATTGATATTCTTTGGTATTTAGTGACATGAAATAAAAACAAAAAACCCGCAAATAGTAATTATTTGCGGGTTTTTGATTGATGTTGAGAGATTTTATCCAAGTAGACAGGATTATTCACTACTTCATTATACCGTTTATCAACTATGTGTTACAAATGCGTATTGCAAAATAGGTAGCCAAAAAGATCTCATTTTTATGAAACCTTTTTGACTATATGTATTTTTCGCTAAAATCCGCTTCAGTCAATTTACTTGTATGGTACAAATGTACTTTTTTAGGTAATCATATAATACACAAACGGTACTTAGCTCTAGGTGGGACTTTTATAAAAAACTTTCCAATCATAATCTTTATTTTAACAGACTTAATACTTAGTTGTTTTACAATAAAATTAGTATCTAAAATAGCTCTTCCTTTATAGCAATAATACTTTTGACATGATAGTCTATAATGCGTTTCCGGCCAATATTGGTCATCAGCAGGTTTTTGCATTCCTCCTCATTATCCATAAAAAAATTCTCTGTTAATACAGCTGGCATCGATGTGTTTTTCAGTACATAAAAATTACTTTCTTTATCCGGATCTCCGTCTGAGTTGTCTGCCCGGAATACCCTGTCCGGAAAAACTTCTTTATAAACCCGTGCAAATATGGTTGCCACCAAGTCGCTTTTTGTTTGCCCTTTAGTAGTAAAAATTTCGCTGCCTTTACCGCCCCCGGCATTTGAGTGGATACTGATATAAACAGATGGCATGTTTGCATACGCATTTGCGCGCTTTACACGTTCTTCCAACGTTACATCTGTATATTCAGGGGCTATATTTACATAAGGTATTTTAAGGGCGGTTAGCTGTTCTATGATACCATTTACTATAGCCCTGTTAAACTCACCCTCAAATAACTGGGTTCCATCCTGCCATATAGGGCTTCTTTTACCTGGAGTTTGGTAGGTACCATTAATTAATCCACCATGACCGTTATCTAATAGAACTATCATAATATTAAATTAAAAATGAAATGTCTGAAAGATTGTTCCATACGGTACTATACAAAACGCCATAAACAGTGCCTGTGCTGTCAATGTCAATACGCCCTACATTGAATATTGATGAGCTATCTGCTTTAATAACTGTAAATGAGGTTTTGCGTGCCGGCCTATACCCCGAGGGCAGTGTAAATAAGGCAAGCCCTGTGGTTGTGCCGTCCTGAGCAGTTCCACCCTTTATTTTGCCATCTAAAAAAACCACTCCATTTTTTCTCCTGTATCTCACAGAGTTAACAGCGTCAAGAGCCGAAGTTGAATTTGAGAAAGTACTTATTGTTTGCCAACCGGTATCTTCAAGACCTAATGCAACATCTCCTGTAGTTGTATTAGGAATAACCCCATTTACAGTTTTTACCGGAGCCCATTTTATAACTGAAGCTTTAGCACCAGCCGATGTGACTGCCCTTAGTGTATCTGTGCCGATTTCTATTTCGGCAATCGTGGCGATTTCTATAAGCCCTTTTACCGTTTGTGATGCTGAAGGCACATTATGCAATATGGACTCTTTTACACCTAACGGTGTAACAAATTTAATATCATTAGTACCTTCTTCTGCCTCTAAAACTGTTGCTTTATCGTCGATAATGTTTACAGTTTTTTCTATCAGGTCTGCAAATTCCTGTTCTCCTGGCCTGTCGCCTGTATTAAAATATCCTTTTAATGTTTCTCTATTTTCCATGATTATATGTATTAACCTTAAATCTTTTATCTGATTGTAAATGTGCCCCCGATTATCATAGTGCCAATGCCCCCTATATCCTGCCAAGTGGCTTCATCATAAATTGAGAGTATGTTTTCTTTAGTGCTTAACATACCCGAAAAATTTTCGGCAAGTACTTTATAATGATAATATATAGGCGTTCCTAAACTGTCGACAACAGCTAAATTTCCTAAAGGGTAATAAAGTAAAGGGAGATTTGAAACTATCTCTGATATTTTTTCCCAATTACCCTGATTGTTCATCCTGTAAATATGGTATTTACCATTATAAACAGTTTGCGGCCATGAAAGAGTAACAAACCTAAGTTCCTGCTGGCTTAAAGGCTCAGAATAGTAGGAAACCACAGGCGATTCAGGGAGGTAATTGTTTACAATATTTGTTATAACAGCATTTGAAGCCTCTGAAGGCACATAATCTACAATCAACTGCCCACTACTGTCATTATATTTTGTAATCCTTGAAACCGTTACTCTGTAATACAGTATATCACCATACGGCACCAAAGGCAGGTCGGCAAAATCATCTGTAAATACCCAGGTATTTAAAGCAGGCATCCCCTCTGTTTCAAGGTCAATAACCTTTACAGCTTCCATACTGCGAATTGATAACGAATCTGCTTTGCTTTTTGTCCTGTAAATAGTAATCTTGCGTATATTCTGTACTTCAGGGTATGCATTGATTTCAAACTGTATGGCAGGGTTGATTCCTAATACCCTGTTTTCTAAAACCGATAAAACCTTAATAATTTCAGGCGATGGCGGGGGATTAGTATTGACAAGACTTATCGGCCCAAGTATTGCACTATAGGGGCTGGTTTTCATTTGCAGGTTAATTTCCCTTGCAGCATAAAAATATTTTGAATTAGATGCCCCGTCCAGTGCAAAATCAGTAAACTGAGTTTCATAAGCAGCTGCAGACAACCTTTTCATCATAGGCGCCATGTCAAAGTCTGCATGCTCCGGTTTTAAAAGGTTGCCATTTCTGTCCCGCACTACCTGTTTTTTTGGTACAGGTATATAGGAAATGCCTTTAATATGGTTGTATATAATGGGTACCTCTGTAAGCGGCACAAAAGTGTTATAAACAGTTTCTTTAATAAAATCTTTTATAGTAAGTTCACCATTCCTTACAGTTCCATCAGGTAGATTAATTTGTGGAATAACAATAATCCCTAAATTGCTAACTGGTTGGTTTTCATTAAGAAGCGGTACCGGCTGCGGCAGGTTGTTATAGTAACGGTTATGGTCTGCTATAAACTCATTTATTGCCCTGTAAAATTTAGGGTTATCAGGCATAGGGAGGCTTATACCGTCAAAATCGGCAAAAACATCATCCTGATAATCAAAACTTAAAAAATCCTGCCAGCGTTCCATATAATTAGGGCTTTCGCCTTTCATGAAAATGATGTCCATAACAGTATCAAGCGTAGACAGGGTATTTTCGCCTGTTATGTTATGGTTATAGATAGACATTAAGATTTGTACATCACTGGTCCTGTTAAATTGTACAGAGTATGGCTTATGGTCGTAATCTGTTGTGAAGGTATAAGTTGACTTCCCAAAAAAATCAGGGCGTGTGGCATATAGCCCACCAAGTGGCTTTTGAGGGGCTAATGGCTCTTCAAATTTTCTGGCGAACATTAGGGCAGGCATAGATAATTGCGAAAAATGAGACGGAGTAATATCACTATTATGGCTCCTTAAACTAAAGACTGAATAGTGCATGTCTTCATCCTCGCCTGGTAAAATATAGGGTTCGGTAAGGTTATGCGAAGCATCTGAATGTAAATAGACCTTATAGCCGGGGTAATAATTAATTTCCTGGCTTATACTGTTTATTTCTTCAGGCATAAGCCTGCCATTATAGTCAGAACTTTCACTAAAGGTTAGGTCTGAAATATAAAGTTTAAGGTCTAAAGTCTCCGAACCGATATTCTCAGTATTAACTACCTTAAACTCTTTTCTTATCCCTTCCGGATTACTGTAGGTATGTATGCGTACCACACCATTGTAAAACTCTACCGAATCATCTCCTATGGCACCACTGTACTGGTCATGTTGCGGCATTGAAAAATCAGTGAACGTTACTTCATAAAGCCCTAAATGCCTACTCTCAATAACAGGCTCATTACTATCTGTGGGATAAATTTCTACATTTTCAAAAACTTTATTTATTACAGCCTGGCTGTACACCCCCCTAAATTTTTGCAGGTGTGTTTCCTGTACACCTTCCATGTTTGTAATGATTACATCTTCATTATGAATTAAAGTATGCTCAATATCCACCTTTAAGGCTAAAGGCTTATTGTTTGCCGTGCCGTTCCAGGAGCTAAGCGATTGCATGTTTTCTACAATTAAAAACAGGCTTCCCTCTTCAGGAACAAGGGGGCTGTCCGGCAATATACTGTCATCCTCAGTATTTACCGTACCTGCATTGGTTCTTTTAAACACAGTAAACCTTGGATATGCTAAAGTATTATCTATTGAATGTATAATATATTCATTGCCCTCTACAAGCATTACACTTCCTGTATAATTTATCTCAGCACCTGCAGGGATAACAGGGATAACCGACTGTGCAGGCTCTGCCGGATTGTATGGGTCTGCAGTGCTGTTTAAAATATAAGGCTGCGTATCTACATTTATTAAAAGTGGGTTACTGTTGTAGCTTATTGTTCCTGTCATTCCGGAAACAGTCCCCGGAACCCTGTCCCTGAAAAATATTTGCAGTTCTGTGGCAAAGGGCTCATCTTCATTTGGTAATTCTACAAAGCCTGGATTATATTCGTTACCTATCTTTTTATGATAGCTAATTAATTCCTGTGCATGGTTGTATTCAAATGTAATCCGTACGAGTGTCTTGTCGGTAATGTTTTCATTCTCATTTAGTTCACTTAGCATTCCCTGTTCCGAAGCGCTGGTAAGCAGCAACGGCCCTTCCTCCTGTATCAGCGCAACATTTAAACCGCTTGGCGGCAGTAATTCATTACTTGGTTTTATAATGGTTTCAATGTTATGGGTTGTGGCACTCGATACGGCCCTGCTAAACCAGTTTATACCATAAGAGCTGTAAGTATGCCATCCTGTTTGTTTTTCACGGTGTACAAATAATGGGTTGCCCGGCTCAGGAATAACTATTGATAATGTTTCTTTCTTTTTAAAACCGTCAGTAACTGTAGCATCAATATTCTCATAAACATAATCATAGGAAAGTTCGGGCTTCCTCCATTCTGTATCTGACATCTTTCTGTATTCTATACCGGCATATACCGGCATGGTATTTAATGCGAGTGAAAATTCTCTTGTACTCGCAAAGAAGGTAATATTATCTGACTCATCAGGCAGACTTTCATTAAACAGGGTAATAAAGCGTGTTTTACCATCGGGAGAATAACCTTCGGCGTCTGTAATACTTGCTGATGATTCTATAAAATTACTGGTAAATATACCCGGAACGGGCACCTTAAGGTCTACCGGTAAGGGCAGCCTTTCGTCCTGACGTGAGGTAGGCAAAGAGCAGTAAAGGTGTTCTACTTCGCGTGCGCCAAGTCCATCATCAAGGTCGCCAAAAGTGGTGTACTTTGCCACATACACATGCCGGCCGCCCATTATATCGCTTTCAGTATCCAGCACACCAAGGCCAAGCATACGGGCTATATGATAATCCAGCGAAGTAATGTTTAACAATGACAAATTCGACACCTGAAATTCTGATGCCTCCTCCTGTTGTGGGTCAGTGCCCTCTACCGCATCATAGCTATAGGTTTCTATTGCTTCAGGATTATCAGCATTGTCGCTAAGCGCGATATATTTTTCTACTGCAAGCCGTATGCTGTCTTCAGCTTCTTCGTCAAGGCCGTTCCATTTGCTTTGATAGTTAGCCGTATTTACAAACGAACCGTCATTATACCTTTTCCAGGTGCCATGCACCATGCCGGGTTGTGGTTCCAGCCTTTCAAAAGCTTCAGGTGTATCTAATGTCAGGGCATGCTCCCCAAGCAGTACCCACCCCGTGGTATTATTTACACCAGCTATAAGGTCGGTATACAATTCAAAATCTATAGATATCGGGTAGGTATTAGAGCATTGCATCCTGATGCTCCTTATATTTTCGCTAAAAAGTTTGGTGTCAGAAGAGTTATTTAACGCCTTCCTGTAGGTTACCCTTTTAGGGGCTGTTATTTTATTTTCTTCTACTGAAAGCAGTTCTATTTTAACCGAAGTAGATGTCACTGATGAAAAACGCGGCGTTACTGCCAGGCTAAGCTGATTTTTATTTTCTATTTCCAGCACGCCGTTTAGGGCAGTATAATTTTGTATGAATAATTGTGGGTTACTGTAAGGGTTTACCGAAGCACTTACCTGTGTGTAAGCTGCCGTAGTTTTAAAATTTACATAAAACAGTTTACCATCTACTGTATATTGCCATGACTGTGCCGCTTCATTAATAATTGCGGGGGTAACACCAAGGTTCAATGTAGTTTTACGTTCAGTATAGGGCGCGCGATAAATGGTTACATAATCGTCTGGCTTATTAAAGTTTGCAGTAGTTGTGGCATAATTTGCCTTTGGTAAATGGGTTGATAGCCCGTTTTTAAATAACCATCTCAAATGGATACCATTCGTACTGTCTACTCCTGTTGAACCCGCAGCCTGGAGGTAGAGGTGAGGGGATTGGAGCATTGAACTTATACCCAATTGTAATGGTAAGCCGAAAGTACAAATTTCTGTAACCGTTACATTTAAATCTGTAACAGACACAGGATAATTAAAAACGTCAAAGATTATCTGTTCCTGAATAGAAAATTCAAAATCTGAGTCTAATGTTATAGCAAGGTCAGTTAAAGGTAAAGTTAAATCTCCAGGAATTGTCCTACAACTATTAAAATCTAAATCAAGCCTGCATACTAAACCATTGTTACTATCTATAATAACTTCTTCATCTAACAAATCAATTGTCATGTAAGTAGTCAGATCAAAAATTTTATGCCAAACAAAGTTTAGATTATGATCAAATTTTATAATATGAGTTTTTGCATATAGTTCATCTGGTCCCTGAAATATGATTCCAGTACTATTAACTGAAGGATTGGAAAAAAAGGAGATTTGCCAAAAATTGTCTAGTAAAATATTTCTTGCTGTAATTTGGTAATTTACCGGATAATTTGGGTATGTCTGTTGGTCGAATTTGAAAATAAAAGGTTCAGTTGTAGTTTGTCCATATATAAAAATCTTACCGTCAATATATTCAACATATGTTATATGACAATCATTGAAAGAAATTTTATTTACAACCGTAAAATTACTGTCTAACTCTACTAAATGTGAAACACCATAAATAAGAAAGCCACTATTAAACGGAAATATCTCGCCAAGAAAAAGGCCATTAAAAGCATCCACGGCATTACATGTATAATTGCCTGATCCATAGAGAGTAAATATACACATTTGACTTGGGTAATCAATATCTTCATGTCCACTTTGCATGTGAATTCCACACATGACATATGTTTCAGCTTCTACCCTCCTAAAATCACCAGCAGAATACCAAAGGGCCTTAAAAAAATTCTTCCAAAGGATATTACCTGATCCATCTATCCTCATGAAAAATAATCCCGCATGCCAGCCTCCTCTAACATATACTGCTTTAACCAAAACATCATCATTGTCGTACTCAAAAAATCCATGAAATTCTAACCGCCCAATATCAAGTTCATATTTTTTTTGCCATATAACGTCCCCATTTAATGTGAGTTTCGTTATGACAATATAAGAGATTCCACTATTATAACTTTCATAGGAACCACTATAAATAAAATCTTTAATTCTTTTTGAATTGCCATTTACTCCTCCACTATACTGTTTTGCAAAATACATTCTTTCTTCTTTTAAAATTAAATACTTAAATCAGTAATCATCACAATCCCCGTCCTCTTGGTTGGGTCAATAATCTGGTTTGTAACAGGGTTAATGTTAGGTATTACATACCTGTTACCGTCCCAAATTTTAAATGTAAACTTAAAGTCAAGTTCAGGTGCTGTGATAACATAATCCTGATGCATGATTATAGCCTGCGAGTAATCTTTAGAAAAAACAACTTTATAGCTATTATTTGGTACTTGCTCAGCCATTACCAGCAATGTATCTGCAACACTGTTTAACGGCATCCTTGGGTTGTTAAATGGCTCTGGGTTTCGCACAATAATGGCAATTACTTTATCATTATCGGCAGAATTCCTAATAATATTAAACTCGGTAGAGATGGCTTCATCAAGGGGCTCTATGCCTAATATACCTTCAAATATCCTGTCGTAGGCATGCTGGTAGTTGGTAATCCATGCATCGGCATCGTAGCTTTGCCCGGTCATGGTTTTATAGGCCATGTCTATTTGCTGTGGCGTAAACTCTTTACTAATGGTAAAGACCGCTTTTTTGGTAACTGTTTCATCGCCTTCCCCCTCTGTCAGTAAGTAGCTGTTTACCTGTTCTGTAAAGTTTGCATACCTCGATGTACGGAAAACAAACCTATGTACTTCGCGTGTTTCTGAGAGTTCTTCAAACTGGTTATCAACGGTACTGTAAAGGTTATTTACAATAGCCCCATAAAGTTTAGAAGGTTTTAGGTGCTTTAACGCTATACTGATATATTCTGAAGCAGGTATTATCCTGTCTCCGCCTACAATAATACAGTTATTTGAGTTGTACAGGCTTATCCATTGGTTTAATTCAAAAGGCATTTGCGGGTTTTCATCTGTTTCCCATTCTTCAATGGTTTGCGGAATATGAACCGTTGTAATGTCGTTTTCATTATAATCCAGATAGGGTGGGTTTATTATTTCAGTTCCTTCCACGGGGTCTTTAATAACCACCTTTAACCTGCCGTTTATAGCTGGCTTACCATTATAAGCTTCCCAGGTCTTAAAGAAATGAGTAGCATACACCTTATCAAAAAACAGGTATATCTGGGTAGTATCATCGTTGTAAAACAAAGGTTTGGCCATAAGAAGGTTCCCGTCGGCATTAGGGTAAGACCTTTCATAGTCAATATATTGTTTCAGAGATGTCAGTACATAATTGTCAGGATGTGCTATTATTGCATTATTTATTTCATCAGGATAAAGGGTTCCGTCATCTGCATACCGCAGTTTTCCTGCTGCGTCATTGAGTATAGAATTTTCAGTAACGGTGTAATTTTCAGGGCCATTATCACCCTCTATCAATATGGCTTCGCCAGCTTTTACAGACTTGTCGCTATAAGTAGCTGCCGGGTTTGTGTGGAAATAACCCACAGGCCCTGCTGTTGTAAAACCATAAGTGAAAGAGAACTGATGGATAGTGCCGTTATCGACCGTATCAGTAAGTACAAAGTTAATAATGTAAGATGTATCCGGCCTCCATACAGGCTGTACATAATTTGTAATTCCATCTATTGTAGCCTGCGTATCTTCTCTAATGGCATCAATCCCGGGTATATTGGCATTAAATTCATAAGATTCTAATGACAGCCAGCATACAGAATGAAGCATTGTTTTATTTTCAAGGACATCAAACTGATAATTTCCTAATTGATTAATATAAGCCAAAATGTACTGTATAACGCTTACGGCATTGTTATAAGTTTCCTGACTTGGGTTATTTATAAATCCTGTAAGCACACTAAGATACCACTCTATATATTCAGTAATACTAAACCCCGGATTCGACTGATTAAATTCGTTTATCAGGGTTATGATGGTGTTTACATAACTAACCTGTTCGCTAAAATCGGTGATAGTACTGCCTGTTGGCAAATGGCTTAATATTTCTGAAATATTACTATAAAGGTCCTGAAGGTCCTGGTTGTTTTCATTGCCACAGGTACAGTTACCACGTAAACTTAAGTCTGCCAAAATATATTGAATTGCTTGATATGCTTCCGCATAAGACTTTATTTCCGGGTAAGAAGTAAAATAGGCTATAATTTGCATCTGCAACTCAAAACTTTCGGCTATATCGTATTCCGGATTATTTTTGTCGAACAGCACTATTAGTTCTTTTAATTGCCAAATGAAAGACTTAATATCGTCAAAGTCTTCTTTTTTAATTATTTCAGGATTTTTTATATGGTTGTTAACGATCATGATTATCTGATTATGCAAGTCGCATAGCTCATCATCTTTTTCGCAATGTTCTCCACAATTACAGCCGGAACTACAATCACAATCACCTTGGGTTGTAATTCCAGCTACAATAGTTAGTATTGCATTATATGCAGTTACATAGTACTCAATCTTTAAATTATCAATAAAATATTCTATATCCTTTATTCTTTCATAATAAGTTTCATATATTTCATATTGAGGATATTTTTCTTGGAATAATTTTATTTCAGATAAGAGCTTATCTACACAGGTTCGTATTGACGGAAGATCTCCCTCATTTACAACTTTAGGGTCTTTAATGCAATTTTCCAGTAATTCATCAAATGTATCCTTCAGGCCGCAAAGCGTTTCGTCTTTTTTGCAATCACCATTACAATCGCAGTGGCCTTCAGCTGTAATATAGGCAACGATAGTATTTATAGCAGCATATGCATCTGCATAAGTTTCTTCAGAAAGTTTATCATTAAATAAGATAATTGCATCTATTTCTTTGCTAAGATTTTCCCATATTTTGTAATCGGGGTTCTTTTCATTAAAAATAAATAATTGTTGAACAAGGTTTTTAGTACACGTAACTATTTTAGGTAAATTATCTTTGTCTGTTTCTTTAGGATCTGTAATGCAGTCTTTTAATTCCTGCAAAATATAATCATTAAGGGCGCAAAGTGTTTCGTCTTTTTCACAATCACTATCACCGCAATTACATTTTCCTTCTTCCATAAGAGAGTTAACTAAGCTGCTAAGAGTATTGTAAATACTAGTATAAGATTTTAGTGTTGGGTTATTTATGAAGTCTTTTATAATTGGATTAAGCTCCGGATATTTTATATTGATGCCATATTGCGGATATTTTTTTATGAAATCGTCTATAATTTGTGCAATTTCTATTGCACATGGAATCGTGTCAGCAACATTATCTTTTATTTCATTTGGTTTTATAAAACAGTTGTCAAATATTATTTTTATAGAATCGTGTAAGCTGCACAAGTACTCATCTTTGTCACAATCGTTACAGCTGCAATTGCCTTTAATACCTAACTGTGTTATAAGAGAATCCAATGCAGGATGGGCAGACTCGTAGGATACTATATCTGTTTTTTCTATAAATAATTTTACAATAAATATTTGTTTTTCAAAAATTTTAATCAGATTATAAGAAGGATATACTGTATCAAAATTTATTAGCATATCTATCAATTGTTCGGCGCAAATTCTGATATCTTTTAATTCATCATTATTTTGTATAAGTAATGGCGCAGCCATACAACTTTCAAATTGGCTCAAAAGTGTTTTATGCAAATTACAAATGGCACTGTCTTTTGAACATGTTGCTTTACAGTTACAATTACCTTGAGCAGAAATACCCGAAAGTATAGATATTGCAGCACTATATGCCTCAATATAGCTTTCATTGTCAGGTACTGTTACAAAAATATCTATAGTGCTTAGTTCTTTTCCAAATTCCTTAGTTATAGAATAATCCGGATTATCTTTATTGAATTCACCTAAAGTATTTTGAAACAGCTCCATCAGTTGCTGTTGATCTCCAAAAGGAGCTGTGATTGTTGATGGGTCTGCAAATTCTTCGCTAATTTGTAATAAAGATTCATATAAATCGCATAGTGCCGTATCTATTTTGCAATCCTCAAAAAGTGTTATTTCAAATTCCAGTTCACCCAAAGCATTCAAATAATTATTTATATTATCTACGTGAATTATAACTGAAGTGCCATTATTAATAACCGTATAATCTTCTCCAATATCCGGTAAAAGGTTTACATCTATAATCTGGTGATTGCTCTCTATGTAAATGGTATTGCCAACTGAATAAAAGCCCACTGTATTTCCTTCCGGCATGTGACCTGTTACAGTATCCCATGACGTTTGCCAATCCTGAGGGTCTGTAGCCGGGGTATAAAGGTTAGTGGTACTGTTATACAAATAATTATTAACCTGTATAGAGCCCTCCTGATTAATTATTTGTTGCAGTTGATTTTCCAACGTAGTTGCAGATTGCTGCTCCCCATTCAGCAGGCCGGAGTTTACCAGGTCATTATGGTTATATATAGCCGCTATTTGCTCAGTAATAGTATCGGTTAAACCCTGGTTAGGGTATAAAGGCTCAATGATTATCTTGCTTACAGCATTCCAGGAAGGATGGTCGTAAATTACAGGTTCATTAAGGGCATTTGCACCAACTATTATTGTAAACGGCTCATTTGGGTTTGCGGCAAATGGGTCGGGATTGCCGTGCTGTACTTCTAATGCAGAATCATTTATAATTGGTGCATAATATTTTATCCTTACTCCCTGACTATCACTTGTCAATCTTAATTTTATGTATACCGAAGGCTGCGGCACAATTACCTGAAGCTTATTCTGGTTTTTAAACGCAAGCGACTGTGCAAAATTAAATATGTTAGGATGGTTTGTAACCTCTGCAAAATCACCGTCGTTCTTATCTATAAGCAAAAAGGCTGCTTCGTTCGAGTAGAACATACTGTTGGCATCATCACAAAAATACATTTGTGCAAGATCTTTGTTTAAAAAGTCTGCACATATGGGCAACAATCTGTCTGTCTCACAGAAAAGGGAGGCTGAAGTAAGCCCGTACTGTTCCGGTATATACCATCCGGGAGCTCCCTGTTCTGTATAAGAAAAAGGGGTAGTGGCTAAAATACGTATGGTATTATATTGTCCATCAGATTTTTGAAACTGACCGATTTTTAAATTATTATAGGCTGCTGTCTGTTCAGGATCTGAAGGATTTGGGTTAGGATATATTGCCTTGTAAGGATGATAATCAACCCACTCTCCGGCATTTCCGTTTTGAGCCGGTTTCCACGATCTTATTGTTATTGATTCTATGGCATATTGGTGTTTTACCTGGCGCAATTCTTTGCCCCGCACTACTTTATCTGGTGGCACCAAATCTGTGTAACGGGATGGTGCGTTGTTAACACCTCCTATTAAGTTGCCTACAGCTGCTGGCAAAAAGCCTTTCTCTGTTTTTATATCTATATAGGTGTCAAGCGGGATAATTTTTTTAGTAATATTATCATCAAATCCTGTTGGTATTCCAGCTCCAAGGTAGGCAAGTTCAAATGTCTCGTTGCTGAGCATATTAACTCCTTTTACAAGCTGGGAAATATTTGCCTGTCCTGATGCATTGATCATTGGGCTGATAGGCTCCCTGTCAACATGTTTGCTTTTCTCCCACAGTACCTCTACCTCATGGTTAAACCTGAATTTAAAGAATAAGAATTTGATCCTTATGGCAAGCATAAATTTGCCATAGATAAGGAACGGCCTCGCAGCTTCAACAGAAAATAGTATTTGTACTGATGCATACAAACGTACAATCTTAACGTTGATATCTGCGCCTACACCGGCATCAAGATAAGCGCCAAATTGTGGCTTCTCAAAGCTAATTTTACCGCCTATTTCAATGTAAGCCCATGCATGTACCCTTATAATACCTGCATAATTTCTTTGGAAATCAAATTCACCTCTTGTACCTGCCTCAATACCCTTTGCTGAGAGCATAAGGTAACTTTTCAGGGTAATAAGGCTCAATATCCTGGCGACAGTAGGTTTTTCTTTAGTACCAAGATTCACAAACCATTTAGAAGAATCGTTAAAGAAGAAAGCGGCCTGCAAATCTGCATACAGCTCCAGTATTGCACCACTGCTTGTTGGCATTTTAAAGTCGGCGCCAAAACCAAATTCGAGCGAGTGGTCTCCAATGGCTGCCATGGCAAAGAATGGAGGATCTTTAGTATCTTCCAGCCCCAGTCTTGCAGAAAGTATGGATGCCCTGCCGTCAAGCATAAATAATGATGGCACGGAAAGCAATATCATTACTTTAAGGTTGATTACGGTGCCGTTGTCGAATGATGTTCCCAAAGAAGCTCCCGCCCCAATAGAGAATGGGTCTTTATATCTTGAGGTTTGGTTGGGGCCGCTAAATTTTAGCACGTGTATGCCACGTGGCGGTTTTTTGTAATAGTCATACCAGGTGTCTACACCCGAAACTAACCCTATAGCCTCTTTCTCTGCCACATACCTGTAACCCAGTAGTCCACGGAAACCGTATATTGCAAAAGTTCCTAACGGAATAGGGGCAGGAAATTCTATTTCGGCATCCAGAATAAAAGCTGGATATCTCGGCATTAGTTTCATGTTGACACTGCCGGTAATGCCAACCTTTGGCAACTGCAATTTGAGCCCGCCTGCATATTCTTTAGATACTCCGGGGTCTGGTATAGAAAGCCATCCGTTGATTACTGCTACCGGAGAGCTTACAGGTATTGTAAGGTCAAGATAGAGGGTTTGTATGTGCAGATATGAATTGGGTTTGGGCTGTCCTTCTACATCATCTGTGCAATAATAAAACTTAACGCCGTCTCCCCTTATTTCGACGCCAAGTGGGTCTACTTTAAGGCCGCCATCAAAGCCAAAATAATTAAACTTGCGCATGTGGCCGTTTACTTCTTTTTGATGCGAACCATAGTGTATTGCAGATACTGTTATGTCTACAGGACCAAGCTCTAATACAACAGGCTTAAGCAGGCTGATGCTTCCTCCGGCAAACTCCATAGAGCCATCGCTGTATATGCGTAGGCGCTGAATTTCTATAGGGCCAAGATTAAGGTTGTCTTTTAAAAATCCTTCAAACTGTAAAGTACCCGATGTGCCCAGGTAAAAATCGTCACCTTCACGGCCAAGCTCGGCGGTTTTTAAATTATAGCTAAATACTTCCGGAAATACAATAGGGTAGTCCTGTACAGTACCTGTTAGCCTGAAATCGCCATCGTCGAATATCTGGCCCTCAACAAGAATTTCCACAGGTTGGCCTGCCAGGGTAGGGTGGGTGGAAGGATATTTGAATTTTTTTACTTCTAAAGCGGCTCTAATACGGGAGGATATGACTTTGCTTTGCTTAAAAGTAATATCGAAGGCATTGAAGCCTATCTTAAAACCGTTTTCGTTACCTATGTTAAACCATAAATAATCAGTTTCTCCGGGAGGGTTGCCGCCGTCAAAAGTTTCCAGTGCAATTGTGCCCGAAAACCCGCCAGTGCCCACTAAAATAGTTTTGCCTTTAATGGCTAATGTAGTATCTTCCTGAATACTTTTAAACCACTTTTTTGGGAGGTAAACATCCAGCTGCTGCGCATATACACCTGTAAAATCTGCAGGGCGGCCATCGGCATCAGCCTCAGGAATATTGGTTGTTTTACTGAGATCTATTTTTAAGTTATTAATATATATAATAATCCCTGTATTACCTATTTGTGCATATGTATTTGTATCTATACTCAGGTCGAGTGCGTAGCCTAACCCCTGTTGTGTATCTGCATAAAAAGTGGCCTCGGCAAATTTTAGGGTTACTTTTGGGGTGCCTTCGGCATCTTCTGCCGGAATAATTTCAAGTGGATGTTCCGGCTGCGGATCTCCAAATGGGTTCTCACCTAAAGGCCCATATACAGGCTGTAAATACTCGCGAGGAAATGTTAGTCCTGCACTAAGGCCAAGGGAGGCCTTTGCCTTTGGGGTGATTATATTTTTTATGTAAGCTTCAATGCCCTGAGGCACCATAATATTGAAAAACCTTTGCAAGTTTTTTGCCGCTAAATTGGTATCAGAGTTTACTATATAGATGTTAAATAATACCTCGTTTGGGGTCGACAAAAACTCGTTTGCCCTTATTGCCTGTACAATAGAATCAACTGTTGGTTCCTGTGGCAATTGAAAGCCTGCATTTGTATATCGGTTATTAATATCGGTAACTAATTGCTCATACTTTGTGGTGTTATCTGATGCCGGACTGGTAAAAAAGTTGAGCCCCTGCGCAAATACCTGATTTTCATCTAAACGGAAAACCTGAAGGCCAATAGTATAAAATGCTTCGAGCGAGAAAGAAAAATTTTCAAGGCTGAATGAGTGCAGGTAGGCCAGTATCTCCCACTGATATTCGAGAGCTACCGGAAACGATGATATGCTTGTGTTAGAAGCATCGGGGTTTAAAACCAGCTCTAAACCTCCCGGTAAAGGCAGGGCTAAAGGCTCTTTGGTAACTATATCGAGGCTGTAAAATGCACTATCGCCCCTATAGCTTTTAGAGTACTGCAGGTTTTTATAATGTATTTTGCTAAAAATGGCATTGGAGGCTTCCTGTAGAAAAGAAAGGAATTCCGGCAGTTCTTCTACAGATACTATCTCCGACAGACGGGGATAGTATCTTCTTGCTATAGTGGGTGTGATTGCTGGCATAATTAATTATCAAAAAGGGTTTCTTCCTTGTTTTGTTCTTTCTATAAGGCTTGATATATATGTAGAAAGCTTGGGGGATATCATATAAAACCAATTTGTATCTTTATAAAATAAAGCTTCATAAACCGCTGGGTCTTCACCCTGATTTAAGTAGACAAATAAAAATTGATCGTTACCATTGTATGCATCAATAGCAAAAAATGGATGTAACATTTGTTTATTGTTTTCTTCTAAGCTTTCCCTTATATATTCCTGAAGTTCCTCTCGTGTTTCTTCAATTCCATAGTCAAGCACATAACAATAATTACCTGCAAGAAACAGCAATTCTTTTAGTGCTATTGGAAAAGGTTGTCCTCCATTATAAATATATTCCAACGATGAAATAGCAGATTCTGATAAGGGCTGAATAGTCATATTATCTGTTCCCCATTTAGTGGGATTATCCCTTAACATTTGTAAATAATTTATTTCCATATCAATTTTAATTTATTATTATATCACTAGCTGTACCGATTTTTGGATTAGACTTAACAGTAATGTTTAAAGTTTTTCCGAATTCATCTCCCATCTTTAATAAATAGGTATAATATCCCTGACAACTTTGGCAGGTGTACAATTTCGATTCAAATACAATATCGAAACGGTCAGCTGTATTCCAATGATCATTTAAAAAATTATATATAAATTTAACCTCACTATCATCAACACGTGACCTTGATATTCCGCCAGGATTTTTATCTCCTAAATCAAATGCTTTTCTTTTAAATATATTAAATTCATCATGATTTGTTATATCTCTAAAAAAAGATGAATCTAATTGGCTTTGAGGGACTTCATTTAGAATTTTTTGTATTGAAATTTGGTCACCACTCAAATAGTTTTCTTTAATAATATCTCCACTTGGAATACCATCGGAATATTTTTGAATTTCTACTAGTAATGTATTAGTTCTTTTTATTCTCGCTGCCCTTCTATTTGGATTTGGCGGTGTGCTAAAAAATGTAAATGGCTCTCCATCATGAATTTGTATAATTCTATCTACAGGAATTGTTTGATTATTAATTCTATCAATATATTCCTGTAATGCCTCTCTAAGTATTGTAGTATTTTTAATTCTTAACAAATTTATATGTGATTCTTCTAAATCTGATGCTATAATATCCATTATATCATTATCATCGAATTTATCCGGCCCCGTTTTAAAACCTCTTTCATATTCTATAATTAACTCTAACCTATTAGGTTGATTTGTTATTTTTTGAAAAGTGGTGTTATCAAGCTGTGAATACTTTCTAAAAAAGTTAACTTTTTCATTATATGCTAATGGTATTAATATTTCTTTTAATCCTGATACTTGATAATATGTTACCATTCCGTTTACTAATGGGGTGTCAGATACAAAATTAATAGACATTCGTTCAGGAGCTCCCATTAAATAAAGGTCTCTCCAATTATCAATATATTGTTGATTTGAGTTTAATCTATTCCAAAATGTACTATCTTGTACACTATTGAAATCGGTCCAAAAAGCTGCTTTTAATTCATCGGTATAGCTATTCAATTTGGCTGTTATATTATTATAACTAGCTAAACTACCCTGAAATTGTGCCAATGCAACGGTTTTCTGTCCTTTTAAATGTGTTAAAACCTCTAATACATTCGAAGGGATATTAGTGTTTATGCCATCAGCAATTGAATTTAAAACCTGTTCTGCTGATTTTACGGCTTTGTATCTAAATAATGCTGCACCTCCGGCAGAAATAATAGATAGCCACATAAAGGTTTTGCTAACCTCAATTTGCTGATCTCTTTCAGGTCCTTCCGGTAGAATTGTGGCGTTGTAATTAGATAAAGAAGAAATTACACTTGCTGTGACACTAAAAACTTCTGTACCTGCTTCTAAACCTGTCCAAATTAAGACAGTCTCATTTGCTGCTATTCCACCCTCTATTGCTGCCTGAATATTTAGTAATTCACGTAAATGACCAAGATGCTTTAATGTTGTTAGCCCTCCGGTTAAATAAAAAAATGCAATTGCTTCGATTCCAATTTCTATTGCCAAAGATATTGCTGCATCAATTTGTTTAAGCTTTTCATAATCTTGAGTATAATAAAAAAGAAAAGCGGGTATACTTGTCTCATTAGGTATTACTACTCCCTGTGTTTTATGCCCTGTAATAGTTAGAGGCTGATAAAGATGATATTGTGTTTCTGTTTTTTTTGAGGGTACAGAAGTTCCTGTAATATGACCACCACCTTGAGTTTCATAATATCTTATGTAATTTACATCTTTTTCAATCGTAACAAATATTCCTTCTAAAGCTTTAAGACATTTATAATTTACTGAAGTTGCAACGAAAAGTTTTAATGTTGGAATATCTGATTCAGGAAAAATGTCCAACTCACTTTGACCATATTCTAAAATTATTTCTTTTAGTTTACCATTACTGTATTTTACATATGGTCTACCCTCATCTGTAAAAAAATAACATTGTTGATTTATAAAACCGTCAGGGCGATAAAAGTTATATTTTGAGACCTTCCATAAATTAAACAATGCAGTTACAAAGTGCATTCTATTAGGCAATTCATATACTACAAGTGAAAGAAATGGCAGTCTTGTGAGCCGCTCATCATCCATTTTTTCATATAAAACCTGAAAAACAGTTGTAAGACCATCTTCTTTTTTTAATAAGAAATCTAAAAAAATATTAGCATCATCATTACTAATTGAGTGAATAATTCTTAGAACAAAAAGCTCTATCTGTTGATTAATTGGATTTTTCATTAAATCCTTCAACACCTCTATTCTTAATCTCAATGGCACTAATATTAAAGCAGGAACGGGTAATAGTGCCATTAAAGGTTTGAATTTTTTTTCTGCAGGTTGTGCAGCTAACAAGTCTTGCAAAACATACGCCTGATTGTAAAAGTTGTCCAGTGAATTTAGATAGGTTAGATATTCTTCTTCATTTGGTGTATTGGATAATACGGCATCAAAATCTTCTCGATGAGGTAAGTTGCTACCAGGGATATAATAATAGCCCCAACTCTTTTTAAGTAAGAATATCATTATTTCAATATCTGTTAGGCCAATAATATCAGGAGTGCTACTATTAGCCGCAGCATCAAGTACTAATTCGGTAGTAGAATCTATGATTTTACTAAATATATCCTTGTTTATATAAGAAATTACAAATGCAGATAAAGTTAAGATTCGGCAGAACGTAGCTTTTTTAAAATCGTCTATTTGCCATATTTCTATTTGATCACCACCATTTTTTTTAAAAAAATAACCCGTGGGTCCTATGTTCAAGTTAATGTAATTATCCACCGCTGTTGCATTAGCAGGAAAATTTAATTTTTGCGTTTCAAGGTCAATATATCTCCGTACATTATTAGTTACAGGATCTATCTCAACATTGAAAGAATATTTTTTATTTTTATAGTAGTAATTGTAAGGATATTCAAAATTAACTATATTGACGCTCACATTATCTCCAACACTTGCGATGAAAGGTTTAAAGTCAAATGTTTCTAAATTTACAAGGTCATATGCTGTAGGTATTTCATTTCCTATATATTGTATATATAATAGATATTTTGAAACATTAAAGTAATTTGATAAACCTTTTCGGTTTTGGTCTGCACGTCTGAAACTTTCATGACTATAAAATTTATATGAAACATTATTATATTTAAATTCATTAAGCCATCCATCAACGTCAAATATTAATCCTGTAAACTTATTATTTAGTTTTACAGGTGTTCCTCCGGTATGTAAAATAACAACTTGTTCCATTATTCCACGCTTAAGATTAATTTATTAAAATCATATTCATCAACAGTCACATATTGGCTATATGCAGCAGAAAAATAAAATCTTCTGTCTAATGAGTATATATAAATATCATTATCGGGAAAATAAATTTTGCCTACGCTATTAATGTTATCACCAACAATCACCAATTTATATTTTCGAAATTTAATTCCCTCCGGAGATATAAAATCTTTTTTTAATTTGTGTAAATCTTGTAAGAACAGTTTTGGATTTTGAAGATTTAATGTATTAATAATTGCTTTTAGTGGAATATTTTCCGCTTGCGTTATACCTAAAGCAATTTTGGAAGGAGTTCCTTCATCAATGATATTTAATTGCAACCCTACAATAACAGAATTATCTGTAAATAGTTGAACACTTGTATAATAAGGACTTTGAAATATATAATTGGATTGTGGATTCGTATGTTTGTTTGTAGCAGTTGTTGAATTTATATTTGATGCCACTTTAACGGATAATGATATTGGGTTATTAAGCATCTCTACCGTTTCCGTAATATAAGCTACACGCTTTAAATAAGGGCTTGCCTCATCGCCTGTTGCTATACTGTCTTTCACTACGAGTGTTTGCACAGCAGAGATACCCTGTTGTTTATTGTTGTAATACTCATTAATCAGTTTAAGTTTTTTCGAATTTATTACAGAATAGTCTGTGCCATCACTTTGAAAAATCGGTTCAGCATTAATCAGGTCAAAAACATCATCAAAAAAATTGGGTTGTGCATATACTGTAACCGGATTGTTATTTTCATCAACTGTTTCGTCAGCAACATAGCTGTATGCAATACCCTGGTAAATAATTATATTAAACGTACTTATTATAGGTGCATTAGTTGCCGAAACCGGATTTGTAAGTTCTAAAACTTTGGTCAGTACACTTAAATTTCCATTTTCGTCAGGAGGGAGTAATAAATCATCAGCATTACTAAAGTTATTTTTTGCAGCATTTACAACAGTTCCTTTTTGCCCATAAAGTACAGTGTTTACATTATTGTCTGTTATAAACTGTAAAAATATACTTGCTGATGATGGAGATTCTATAATTATAGGCCAGCCCTGTGTGCTGTAACTTCTATCTGTGAGTGAACTTGCTGTAAGCCCATATTTCAGTGAGTTGGTTGTTTGGCCTATATTGTAGTTGTTATAAAAGTTATAAGACCGTGTCCTGTCGCTTTGGATATAGAGGTATAAGTTGTTTTTTGTAATGAAATTATTAAGAACATTGGTGTAAATATCGGCTCCGGTTAGATTTTGTTTTGTGCCGTTATTGTCTATAATTACTTTACCATTTGGGGCATGAGAGCCAAAATAGGCTGCTACATCCAGAAACTGAAATATTTGTTCTTTAACAACCTTATCTGTATAAGTACTT
The DNA here is from genome assembly GCF_009826935.1 of Flavobacterium sp. Sd200. Classification (GTDB taxonomy): domain Bacteria; phylum Bacteroidota; class Bacteroidia; order Flavobacteriales; family Flavobacteriaceae; genus Flavobacterium. The sequence goes on along the minus strand of NZ_WUMN01000005.1, from coordinate 19,493 downwards.
GTCCCGGGAAGTTCTATTACAGCAACATTTGCACGGGCGTAGGCCAGGTCAAATTTAAATTCGCCTACTTCGCCTAAAGGTTTGTAATCACCATAGTCTAATACTACATCTACAGCGCAGTCGCCTGGTGTAAAATATCCTAAGGATGCTCCCTGGTTTATGATAGGTAACTCGAATGCCCCAAAGCCCTCGTCATCTTCAATAAACTCACCATTGCTCTCTACATATTGGGATTGTTTAAAGAAAAAATCGTCTATTAAACGTTCACCAGGAAATGTCGTATCAAAACCTATATACTTAGCGAGGAATGGAGGGTTAGGGTTTGGCTCGGTAGCATGAAATTCACTAAAATCTGTACGTATTTTATCTATAAAATCAGAGCTTCCCGTATCATTTTCATTAACCAGATTACCTGTGAAAAAATCACTTTTTTGTAATCCGCGATAAATAAAATATTTAATATTAACTCCGCTAATGGGTTGCTTGTAGGGTTTTAATATAAGGTTAACTTTATTGGGAGAATTTGAATTTGACTGTATCAAAACAACGCCCTTACAAATAGCATAAGCCTTAGCTGTATTTGTAGCTGTAAAAACGGTGCTGATGCGATACTGGGTTGCAGAGACAGGACCAAAACCCTGTGCTGATGCCGAGCTTTGGCTTATTTGATTTGGATTGGTGAAAAAATGCGAAACTGAATCGAAATTTTCCATAATTAAAAGTGGGATTGGTTTTCATAAAATAACAAAAAAATACCCACAATTAGTATGTGTAAAGTGTTAGTATATTGATATTTAACAAGAATGGGTGTTTTATGCTCATTCTTGTTAAAATATTAAGTAATTATACTTACAAAAAACCCCTCGATGTCAGTTCAAGTATAAGGCTGCTATCGTCATCAACTTTGAAAATCTTTTTTATATTAAAAATTCTTCTTTGAATTGTACTTGCCGATAGATTAATAATTTTAGGAAGGTCTTTAACTTTATGTCCTTTTTGAAGATTAAAAATGATTGTTCGGTCATCTTCGTCTAAGGTCAGGTTTTCATTCCACATTTTAGCGGTATAACTTTTAACAGTAGCACTATAGTAGTGATTACCATCTAATACACTTTCAATAATTTGAGGAAGATGATTTATTACAAGGTCATTTTTCAGGATTAATGCCTCAGGATATATTTTATGCAAAAGGTCATAGATAAATAAAATTTTATTCTGGCCTGTTACCATCACAATTTTACATTTTGGATTGTATGCTCTAACAAGCCTTGCTATATCGCATCCATTGGTAATGTTCATGTGGCTGTATTCCGGAAGTTTATAGTCTAGAATTGCTAATGAAAAAGTATTGGTGAGTTTTTTTTCGGTGAGTGTATCATGAGCTTCTTCGCAGCTACTAACACAGGTTAAGTTATAGTTTATTTTGGTTGATGTACTTAAGATATATTCGTACACTTCAATCATTACCGGATGGTCATCGACAATTAAAATATTCATAGTGTGTGGTGTGTAAGGGTATTTGTGTATTGTTCAAGTGATTTATTTTTATAAAGTCATTATCACTGTTGCCTAATTTTGTAAAAAAGGATTTTTGTTCGTTATTTATTAGGAGGTAATTTATTTGAGATGTGTGGAATAGTGTTTTATTTAAATTAAATCACTATTATATAGTAACGTTTATAATTAAATTTTTGTTATATCAATAATATATTTTTTTACTTCCTCAGTTATTTTGTTATTTACAATATGGTATGTACCTCCACGTCCGTCTCCTTTTTTCTTATCCCATAATGCTATTATCGCAGCATTCTTTGGCCCTCCTTTAAGTGCTGAATTCAGCATCACTATATTGATTTGCTCCCATGGGTTTATCAGGTCTTTTTCATCAATTAAATTTATTATTGGGGGGCGGGTACCTATTAATTTATCAAAACGTTCCTCCCAATTCTTACCTGCAAATACTACAGAGTTTTCTTTAAACTGTTCTACAGGCATGGCAATATAAATTTTAGTTTTAATACCTAACTCATCACACAGTTCATGAAACAATATATCTCCCCCATTTGCACCTCCGGCAATGCCTATATAGGAATTGGAGGGATTATCCTTGATTATTTTTTTTAAACATTTTAGCATTTTTTTGCGCGCACTGATTTCTTTATCAGGAGGAAAGCGGGGCACCTCCCTTTCCTGTTTATCAATCATATGCCCTGTAAACAGTATTTTAAACTCCATTATCAATAAAATGGTTAAAATGTTGTTTTACATTTACCTGTTTGCTTGCGGCTATCCCAACCTGTTGTAATAGTTGTATGTTTTTTACAGAATCCATTTTACAGATTTCTTTACTGCTTATATGGCTAAGATTTAAGTGCTGTAGCCCTAAAGGGCTCAAGTCAGCATTATACCGTACATAACTAAAATGTCGGTTGGCATCACTATCCATGTTTAATGGTTTGCCTTCTTCATCCAGCGGTAGCATATCACCTAATTCTTTATCTATTGGGCTGCCATATATACATCTTCCCACCGTTCTGCAGCTAATATCCTGATCCACTTGCATAGCATGCATCAAATTGCCGGGGAGTTTAAACAATGTTTTAAAGATATTATTGTACACACCGGGGCTGGATGCAGATCCTGTGCCTATTGATGTTATTAAAAGGGTCCGCTCTCCGGTTTTCCAATTTAATTTATAAGCTTCCTGTGTTGCCATTCTGTACAAAAGAAATGCAGGATTATTATATGGGGTAACCCCACCATCAACAAATCCGAATTTCTTTTGAGGGTTATTGCGTTCCCATTCTACTGTCTCTGATTTAAAATAAGCGGGAGCAGCAGTACTTGCACGTACAAGACGGTAAAGCGGTATTTTTAAATTAGAATCCGGCCTGTCTGTATCTGCATATTTTGCTAATGGGTTATTGCTTATAGGCCACGGCGAATCTGTGGTGCGGTTCATAATAACAACCATTAATAATGTTTTAAACTTCCCGCACCTTAAGTCTATCTCTTCTTCTCCAAATGTTTCCTTTAGTTTTTTTAGAAGTGGTTGCTCATTATAGAGAAAGTTTATTTTATTTAAAAAAAAGGCTTTATCAAACATAGCCTTACCATTTTGAATATAAAAATCCAGTAATTTTTGTACACTCAATCCCAATGAGAGGCCTGCGGCTATAATTGCCCCTGTACTTGTACCTCCAATATAATCATAGTAGCTACTAAGTGTAAAGTTGTCATCCTGCTTTAATTCTTTTTTTAACTGTTTTTCCAGTTCCAGTAAAATTTCCAAAGAAATAACCCCACGTATACCTCCACCGTCTAAAGACAATATTTTACGTTGTTTTGTACTGGAATAACGATTTTCTAACGGACCCCAAATTGACATGATATATGATTTTATAAGCAAATTACTATTGGTTGAGGAACTCTTTTATACTCTTAATGTCGCTATTAAAGATATGCGCTTTTTCAAATTCTTTGAAATTGGATAAAAACACCTGCCTGAATGTGGTTAATCCTTTTTTATTAAATGGCATATCTTTATAATATAAATAGGTATCTTTTGCTTTATCAAATTCACCCATTAATAGCAAGGCATGGGGTCTGTAAGCAAGGGCATCTTTATTTTCCGGATCAAGTTCTATGCTTTTATTAATATATTCTAAAGTCTTGTTGTTGCTGTCGTTCAGCATACAATACCAAGCTAATTGAGAATAGTCTTTTGAAAATTCTTTTTTTGCCTCTTTAGTTTTTTCTTTGTCAGTAAGTAATTCGTCAACCGATACTAACTGTTCGTAAAAATTTTTTCTGCTTTTTATGTTGTCAGGAATATATTGCATAACAATATATTCTCTGTATTCTAATGCCTGTTTCCGTGTCTTTAAAAGTTCTTTAAAATCTAATTTACCATATTTGGTATAATGCTGTGCCAGGCGGTATTTAGTGTATGGAGTATTTTCAACCGTTAATAACCTTTCTCTAATTTTTTTTGCATTTTTAAAATCAGCATCACTCAGATATAAATCTAAGTAAGAAAATAGCTCATAAATGTTTTTGTTGTATTTTGTTAAATTTTCTGGCTTTTCTTTGTTTAATTCATAATTTATTGATGTCTTTTTTATTAAAGCCTGTTGATTGGTTGGATCAATTGTCAATAAACTTCCATATATTTCAACCGCTGCTCTCTTTTTTGCATTTTGTCCTTTAAATTCGTCAGAGTTAAGAAATTCCCCATACTTGGTTAAGAAAACAATGTAATCTTCTATTGCAGGAGTATTGTTAATCGCATTTTTCAGGTCTTTTTTAAATGTATCATTAAGGCTTTTATAGCTGTTAAAGGCAGTGCCGTAATCTTTTTTGTTAACTTTGTCCTGAATTTTATCGTATTCTTTTTTATATTTTGATGTTGTAATTTCCTGGTTTTTAGGTACAGATTCGTTTTCATCAAGTACCTGTTGCAAAGAGATTTCATTTTCCCAGGCTGTTACCTGCATTTCATTAAAATAGTCAACGTCTTCTTTATCTACTATTCCGCCTTTAGTAACCCTTAGCCACTCAACCTGATCATCGATGCCCTTATAAAGGTAACCGGGATGGCGTGAAATCAGATATACATTTATTTCATCAATACGATTGTTAAATTCCGCTTTTACTGTAGATCTTTTTATAATATCAGATTGATATACTATTCTTTGATAATAATCTTTTAATTTCATTGTATCCCTCAAGCCATCCTCATTGTTTTGATAAACCCTTATCAAATATTCGGTACTTTTTTTACTTCCTTCAAATGAGGCAAATTCTAATGCTCCAAGGCTTTCCCTGTACAAATTCTTGTTAAAGGCAAAATCGCCATATCTAACAGAAGCTTTAGCTATTGTTTGCCGCAAATAGAAATCGAATTTAAATTCTTCAAGTAAAGGAATGAACTGTTTTGTCATTCCATCATAATATTTTTTTGCATCGACATATTTCTTTGCTTTTACACTCATTTCTAGTAAATTATAATACATTTTGCAATACTGAATGTAATGATCAGAATAACTGGTATAATAGTTTAAAAGCCCTGTGCTTTCTAAAACCTCTATAGCATCTTTTAAATGAGCTATTGCTGTAAGCTCATCAGTTTCAGTTTTTTTTGATGAATGTAAATTAGCCAACGCTGATTTTGCGTTAACATATATATATGAAATATTATGCAGGTTAATAAAATCTTTATCGCTTTCCTCTATGGCCTTAACAATAGTACTATATGCAATAAATTTTTCTTTTACGTCATAACTTCCCATATTGCTTACAAGAGAATTATATTGATTTTGCAGCTCCTCTAAAAAAACCTGTGACTTTATTTCTTCCTGAAAACTTTTAATAAAGTATTCCAATGCTTTGTCTGTGTTCTGTTTTTTGCCGGAATTTATTTTGTTGTATAGTTTTGTTAACAGGATATTTTTATAATTTGGGTTTTTATTGTCTTTAATTTTATTAATAAAATTATTACTGCTGTTACTCTTGCCGCTTAAACCATCTAACTTTAAATTAACTATATAAGCATCATTACCCAAAAATATATCTGAATAATTAATCAAAGAAGATATCACATCAAGCACTTTTTTCTTTTCATCATTTTTTAATCGTGCTCCGGGTACTTTATTTATTTTTCTTAAGTAATATACTAATCCTTTTATATAATATGTGTTTGCAGGGCTAAGCGCTAAAGCCTGTCTTGCCATATCTGCAGCTTTTACAGCATGAGAATACATACTTGCAGTATCTTTTATTTCGAAATAATAACCTGAAATTAAATCTTCGAGTGCTGCATCGCTAAATTTATTCTTAGCCGAATTAAAATCTTTCTGTTCTGCTATTTTTAAAGCTTTGTTAATTATCGTGGCTACAGAATCGGCCTTATTAAATTGAGTCTTTACATTTAACAAATTTCTACCGTAGTGGCTTGCCACTGTTAAATATATGTATATGTCTTTTTCAGCACTTATACTTAGCGGAGCAATGCTGCAGATTGAGTCATATAGTCGCATTGCTTCATTTTCATAATCAGAATTAAAAATCCGTTCTTCAGTATTTTTGACAAGTATATCATCGCCCGATAGTTGTTTTTTGTTTTTAAGACTCTCATTAATTAACAGGTAGTTGATATCGTCTAATACTTTATCAAGAATAGGAGAATAAGTTACAAACCGGCCCGATAAATCTATGGTTTTACCGGAAGTCGATACAGATATTCTTGGTAGAGGATTATCTATTGTATCATCATTCAAAGGAGGTAGAAAAATCTCGTTATTTGAAACTTTTTTCGTAATCTTTCTTTTAACAGCAATATTGATAGATGAGCGATAAGGCTTAGGTTTTGTTTTAGTGAGCGAATCCAAAGCTGTCTTTATACCCTTTTCAGCTCTGTCAGTATTCATACCGGCACCTCTTGCAATTGTTTTTGCATACGTATATTCCTGATGCGCACCTTTAAAATCAGACGCCTTCATTTTTTTTTCGGCTATAGCAAGCCTGTTCTGATATTTTGATTGATTACCTGATTGGGCATTAGCAAAAATGCCGACAAATAAAAGCAAAATCAGCGCTGGGGTAATTTTTCTTTGCATTTTTCTATTTTATTTTTAATTGTTTTGTATAGAGAATCGTTTTCATCCACATATTTCAAAGCAACATTATATTCTTTTATGGCATCCTGAAAATTCTCATGGTCTTCAACCTCGGCAGCAAAAAAATCATCAGCTTTAGTTTTATGTGAATTAGCCTGTAATATATCTGACTCTTTCTTTGCTTGTTTTGCGCTGTATTCTTCCTCAGTAGCTTTTTTCCAGGTATAGCAGGCAAAAACCAATACAATTGCAAAAGCGGCTGCAAATAATTTAGTAATTGCATTTGTTCTTTTTAGGCGTTTATTCAGTATTAATAATTCACTCGATTTTTTACTTTCTATTTCAAGCTGTTTTTCCAGTCTTTTCTTTTTTTCACTTTCTTTAAACTCAATTTGCTTCCTTTTTTCACGCTCTTCTTGTTCCCGTCTTTTTAGTGCCACTTTGCTGATAGGAATTACCAATGAGTCATGGCTAATTTCATACAACATTCTCCCGGATGCATCTCTTTCCTTGCTTAATAAAGAACTTTGCTCAAGTTCAAATAATAAATCCTGCGGTAACTTAAACCTGTTTATAATATAGTCTTTAGACAGAGGGTGGCGTTTACCATCATCAATTAGCTCGTCTTCAATTAGCCTCTGAACTTTAAGCTTGTTTTCTGTATTCAGTTTCGTTAGTATTGCTTCATAATATTGCTGAAAAATATCTGCAATATTTCCAAGCAGGTCATCTGTAATAACACTGTGCTTTTGACTTACTACAAGTGTTTCTTCAATATATCTACAAACAATTTGAAGGGTTGATGCTTCAATTTTTTTGTCACTGGTATTTGCAATATTTAATAGTATTTTTTCAACAGCGCTATCAGTGTAAGTAAAAGCTGCTGCTTTAAAATGTGAGCCTTCTAATTTTGCAGGTTCAGTTATTGCATTTATAGCATCATAATATGTCAATGCATCAAGCTCATAACAGTTTTTTAAAATATTAGGATGCCAGTCTGTTAACATGCTTATTAATGATAACCTGTCTGACCGTATTGAAAAAACAACCTTAATTTCAGGTTTTTGATATAAGATATCATGAACCTCATCAGGAATCAAATCCTGTTCATCCATCTCGTCTATAATATTTTTTATACGCGATGGTATTGTTGAATACAGTAACTGAGATAATTGCTCGGAAAATTCGGAAACTTGTTTTTTAGGATAAGTAAACAATTCTTCAAACTGATCAAAAAAAATAATATATTTAGCCGACTTATTATTTAACTGATTTTGTTTTATGCAGTGCCAAAAAGAATTAGTATCAGCAAAAACATTATTAAATTCATTATTGTCTAAAATATCGATGTTTTCCAGCAACCGTTGCTTTACTGTTTGAAAAGGGGTTAAAGTTTCCTCCTCTTTTTTTTCAGAATAATTATTAAATCTAATGTGGAAATAATTCCAGGATTCGGTCTTACGCAATTGTGGGATAATTCCGGCATTAATAATAGAACTTTTACCATAGCCGCTTTTGCCATGCAAAACAATTGTTTGATTAATAAATATTAAACTTTTAAGCTGTTCAATATCCTTTAATCTTCCAAAAAAAAGGTTGTTCTCATGTTCAGAAAACGGACGCACTCCGGGATATCTGTTTTTTAGTGTAGGAGATGATATATTTGTCATGATTTCTTTATTTAACCCGTTATATCTTTTACCACCCCATTTATAAAGTCATTAGGATTATCATTATCTATTTTATAATATTTCATAGACTTTAATTCGCTTAGTATTTTACTAAAACTTCTGTTATATTCTAACCAACGCTCCCTTTCAACAAGTAAATTGTCAATACCCGCCATTCCGCTCTCAATAATTTTTAGATTTATCTCTGTAATTCTGTCATTTGCAACAATTTCAGCCTGTTTAGATGTTATTATCGACAGTTCATTATCTATACAAACAGGGATTAGGGGTTTGCCGTATTGTAAGCATTCCTGTATTTCTTTCATTACCCACGGAGACCTCAGACTGTTTTTTGATAGGACAGGAATGCAAAAATCAACTTCACGTATTATGTTAACAAAATCAGTAATCTTTTGGCCCCCAGGCATACTGACCTCATCTATCATAACCTCTATTCTTTTACTTTTTAATAGATTATAAATTTCCATCCCTAATTTATCTTTATGGCTGTAAGAAATAAATACTTTGGCTATTGGCGAACCATTTTTTAACATATTTTCTTCATGGCATCCATCATATAAATTATCTAGAAAATCCAAAGGGTCATCCATTAAAAAGTCTACCTCTAACCTACGACGCACAAAAAGACAAACATCATTACTGCTGGCACTCCCATTTTTTAAAACACTGTAATTTATACCTCCGTTTAAAGTTATTTGTTTTAACAAAAGCTGTACATGCCATCTCTCAAAGTGCACTCCAAAAAATATAAAGCTATCTGCATATTTTAAGCTTTCCTGTATCTTTTTAGGTAAAGGTCTTGCTCCCATAATGCCAGATAAAAAACAAAAAAGGTCATCAAAAGTTACTATAGCTTCATTTTTTTCAAAGTCACCCGTTAAGTTATATATAAGCGGTTTCTTTTTAGAGGGGTAGCTATCTTCAGAAATTTGAACAGGCACCTCTTCCGCTGGATAGTAGTTATAGCTATAATCTAACCCTTTATTTGTAAATATGGTTTTTAGTCGGGAATCAGGCAAAAAAGATATTATAAGATGAAAAGGTATTTGTGCAATTTTATTTAGTGGAGCATCAAACAAAATTTGTTTTTTATAAAAGCTTTCCATCATTTTTATAACCCTTCTTTTTTTAATACCTGGCTTTAACTGGAGTAGTTCCTCATTTGGAAAAACATAGTTAGGAGTACTGTCAAAAAAAGAATCATGATGTTCATTGCTAAAAAGATCATCACACATCTTTTCAAAAAAGGATTTCTCCCCAAAATCATGAATATCCGGACCAATAATTAAAATACATTTTTCATGTTTAATGTCGTCTATAATATTTGATAGTTGGTCTCTCATTATGAAAATTATAATTAAATAAAATATAGAGTTAGTAAAAGATAGGATATCATTGAATACTGAATGTTTATTTTAGTATTTAAAACTTATTTATAATCAATGATATACAGTTGTATTTAACACTAATTTAAGAAATGCTGTCCGTTGAAAAAATACCCATTAATAGGTATTTTTATTGTTTTTTATAAACCATATAAATTCCTATTAGTTGTGAGAATAATACACTGTATTCGCGAATGCGCTATATGTTTTACAAATATCACATCTATCCTGATCACTATTTTAAGAATTTACTTTTGAAATTGAGTATACTGGAAAATAAATTGGTGTACGCCATGCTTCGAAAGCATTACGTACGCTTAAAATAATTCATTCTAAAAAATCATTTATCTCATTTTTTAGGTTTTTACAAGCCGATCCACAGTTATATTCAGGAGCAAAGCTATCTTTGTGGTGTGCAGTGAAATTCCTTTGGCTATCTATTGATTTCTGTACAAGCATTGAAGATAACAATAGTCTGCTTGGGTACGGCAAGCTGGAAAACTTCCGTTACTATGGGCATAACAACCCCGAAGTAAAACAAGGCCAGCGGCAGCGTGGCGAGCACAAGGGCGGGGAACAGATATACATCCAAATCTCATGCATCAGCAAAACAGTATCAAAATGAAAACTTATAAAACAAAATACTGAAGCAACCACAAAGTTACTTCTGTCTTAAAAAATGTATTTTTTACTATTATTAATCCTGTATCGTTAATTTTAGGACTTGTCAATTGCGAAATATCACAAATTGAGTACGGAGATTATCCTGACTTCGAATTTTAACGAGTTAACAAGTGATTTAATGACGACCTCTGCACAAGTTTAATTCGGTTTTCTGATGTCCCTCTAAATATTTATCCATAGCTTTGATGTAGTATTTACTTTTCACAGCAGAATGATTATCAAGAAAAAAACGCACTGGTTTAAGATGCTATTTGAATGGCAAGGTTCGGTGCTATCCCAACTCTTACCCAGGCTGCTGCTGATTTTTGTCTACTCAAGTGTTTTAGTATATTTCCAGGATGTTTTAATAGTGCACCATCTGCACATTAACCCAGCCATTTTTACCCTTTTTGGCATCGCCCTGGCCATCTTTTTAGGTTTCCGCAACAATGTAAGTTATGACCGTTTTTGGGAGGGGCGTAAATTGTGGGGTGCTTTGCTAAACGATACACGCTCGTTAGTGCGCCAAGCTCACAACCTTTCTGAAAATAAAGAATCTAAAGAGGAAATCTCGTACTTCGTGAACCAACTCATCGCATTGGTCTATGCCCTTAAGCACCAATTGCGACATACCAGTCCGAATGAAGATATGAAAAGGCTACTGCCGGAAGCATTGGTAAAGGAACTTGACCCCATTCGTTTTAAGCCAGTACTACTTCTGAAATCCTTGGGTGACTGGGTACAAGTCAACAAACAACAGGGAAACATAGCGCCGCTATCCCAACTGGCTTTTGAAGAAAACCTGAACAAGCTGTCGGACATCATTGGCGGCTGTGAACGTATTGCCAATACGCCCATACCGTTTTCCTATTCAGTATTGCTGCATCGTACGGTGTACATTTATTGTTTTATGTTGCCGTTTGGTTTTGTTGATATTTTGGGCTGGCTTACGCCATTCATCATAGTGTTTGTAGCTTATACGTTCCTGGCCCTTGAAGCCATCGCTGATGAACTCGAAGATCCTTTTGGTACGCAACCCAATGACCTTGCATTGGATACAATGGCAAGAACCATAGAGGAAACCCTGTTGGAGCTTGATGGGAAGAAACTATCACAGCATAAAACTGCAAATAATTATTATGTTACGTAAATCTTTTAAAGCTTAACATGCCAGTTTAATATTTACCATAATATTAATTTTCAGTATTTTATCAGCTTTAATAAACAGCTATACTTATGAAACTCCACGATTACCTTTTCACGCCCCTTTACATCATCCCAATCTTTAGGCTATACTTTTTGCTTAAGGGAGATTTCAGACCTTCTTCCATTTACCGTTATGCGGGCATACACGGTCGTTTTTTTTATTTTTTTGCTGTTTAGGCATCCTGATAACGAACTGGATACCAAATGTGTTCTTGCTTTTCATACCAAATGTTTTAAAATTAGACATTAAGTACTGCAAGAATTCAGATGGTCATTAAAAAGTGGCACAATAAGGCACAGTTTGGCTGCAAATGTTAAAAAATAGTTGTAATATATTGTATTACAGATTTTTAAACCCGTTTTTGTGAATGGTTTTTTGAAAACCAAAAAGTACTCACCTAATGACTCACATTTATATTTATTTGATATGGATTATTTTGGTATGTAACACAAAATAAAAAAGTCGTAAATACTTGATATTTACGACTTTTAGTACATTTTAGTTCTGTACTGGTCGGGGTGGCAGGATTCGAACCTGCGACCTCCTGGTCCCAAACCAGGCGCGATGACCGGGCTACGCTACACCCCGTTTCTCTTGTAAGAGGGTGCAAATATACTACAATATTTATTATGACAAAGAATATAGCTAAATTTTATTTTCGTATAGCTAAAACTAATGCTATTGCTTGCCAAAATCTTTATTAAAAACTTACCTTTGTGCTACAAAAATCAATAGCAAATAAATATCATGTCTGATACTATAGAAAAAATTAAATGCCTTATTATTGGTTCAGGTCCTGCGGGCTACACAGCTGCTATTTATGCTGCAAGGGCAGATATGAACCCTGTTTTATATACCGGCCTTGAACCGGGAGGGCAACTAACTACAACTACTGAAGTGGATAACTTTCCTGGCTATCCTGATGGGGTAGACGGTCCTACTATGATGATGCAACTGCAAAAACAGGCTGAGCGTTTTGGTACTCAGGTGCGCATTGGTATGGCAACGGCAGTAGACTTTAGTAAAGAAGTTGGCGGATGGCATAAAGTAACTATCGATGGCAGTAAAGAAGTTTTAGCTCATACAATAATAATCTCTACCGGAGCAACGGCCAAATATCTTGGTTTGCCTAGCGAGCAGCGTCTTAGAGGTGGTGGTGTTTCGGCATGTGCTGTGTGCGATGGGTTCTTTTACCGCGGTCAGGATGTAGCCATTGTTGGTGCTGGCGATACAGCCGCTGAGGAAGCTACATACCTTGCTAATATTTGTAAAAATGTAACCATGCTGGTACGTAAAGATCATATGCGTGCAAGTAAAGCCATGCAACACCGTGTACAAAATACACCAAACCTTACAGTACTTTACAACACAGAAGTTGATGAGGTATTAGGTGATCAGGTAGTGGAAGGACTGCGTGTAGTTAATAACCAAACAGGAGATAAACAGGAAATAGCAGTTACAGGTTTATTTGTTGCCATAGGGCATAAACCTAATACAGATATTTTTAAAGACCAGTTAGAGATGGATGAAACGGGTTATCTTATAACTCAGCCAAAAACTACAAAAACAAATCTTCCGGGTGTATTTGCTGCGGGCGATGTTCAGGATAAAGACTACCGTCAGGCTATTACCGCTGCGGGTAGCGGCTGTATGGCAGCACTTGATGCGGAGCGTTACCTTGGCGAACTGGGAAGCCATTAATTCATTTAACGGATTATTTGATAATATAAAAATGAGCACCATATAGTGCTCATTTTTATTAATTGTGGGTAGATATTCTAATCTTCTTTTTTAGCTATTACTGCGTTATTTGCAAATTTTTTCATGGTAACTGTAGCTGGTGTCCCATACAGGCCAACTTCGGTTTTACCCGATGCAGAAAGGGTTAATATGTCAGTAATTAAAATACTGCATTTTGTATAACTTTCGGCAGTAAGTTCCATATTTTTAGCTGTAAACTTTTTACCTGTAAAGACGGCATTGTTATCAATTCTTAACTGAACATTTTCTGCATCGCCCTCAATGGCAGCCGTAGTTTTTTGATACATATCGCATTTAACCGAAGGACTAGCAATAAGTGCTTTCAGGTCAGCATTTTTACTAAGCTCAATAGTGGTATTGTCGGCCTTAATGTTAACTTCGGCTTTAGTTTTGTCATTCATAATAAGCCCAAAATTTTTTGATCGTACATTAAGGAATGATTTGGAAAAATCAAGATTTTTTACCGTAATGCTATCCAGTTCCAATTCATTTACTGCATATATAGTAGCTTCATGTTTTGCAGTAATGTTTTTAAGGCTGTCAATATATGTAATGCGTATTACCATTTTTTTTGCACCACTAATTTCTTTGCTGCAATATATGCGTAGGGTTGTGGCTGTAACTTCGGTCTTAATGGCATCGTGCAGGTTGTCGTCGGCTTCGATTTCAAGACGTTGAGACGAGCCTTTTATAAAGTAAACTTCAATATTATCTTCAATTTCAACGGTTTCAAAAACAGGGAGTTCCTTTTGGGTAATAGTAACATTTTTAGACCCTTTTATTTTTTCTCTTTTTTGGGCAAATGCAACTGTAGTAAAAAGCAGTGCAAGCAGCATAAGGCTAAATTTCTTCATTTTTTTTAGTAAAGGCAATTATTGATTCAAGCAAATATATAAAAAACACATGAGCCCGTCTGCAATAATGCTATGTATAAATTGCGCACAGATTGCTGTATAAAACGAAAACAATATATTTGTTATTACTAATCAATCAAAAAATGAAGAGATACTTTAATTATGCATTCATGCTTGTAGGCATGGGGCTGTTTGCGCAGGTTGCTCCCGCGCCAAATTCTACACCAAAATGGCTGCGCAATGCAGCAATTTCGCCAAACGGACAGGAAATTGCGTTTTCTTATCAGGGCGATATTTTTAAAGTTGCTACTACCGGAGGTCAGGCAGTAAGGCTAACACTCCATGAAGCTTATGATGCCGACCCTGTTTGGAGCCAGGACGGCAGCCAGATAGCTTTTTCGTCGGCTCGTTATGGTAATAAAGATGTTTTTGTAATACCGGCAAATGGGGGAGTGGCTAAGAGGCTTACTTACCATTCGGCAGATGATATTCCTACGGCTTTCAACCCTACAGGAGACAGAATCATTTTTACCACGTCAAGGCTCGATGATGCAACTTCATCTATATTTCCATCGCCACATTTGCCAGAATTATATGAAGTTAAAACTGCCGGAGGCCAGGAGAAACGCATTATAGCAACCCCGGCGGAGAATGCCGTTTTTAGTGCCGATGGCAATCGTATATTCTACCATGACCGTAAGGGATATGAAGACCCGTGGAGAAAACACCAGACATCATCTGTTACCCGCGACTTATGGATATATGATGTTAAGGCGAATGCTTATTTTCCGGTTACCGAAACCAATACCGAAGAACGCAACCCCGTATTTGCAGACGGGAATAATTACTTTTTTTTAAGCGAAAGGGGAGGGACTTTCAATGTATGGAAAGCCTCGCTCAATGCTAATAAAGAAAATGGTGCCCAGCAGGTAACTAACTTTACAAAACACCCGGTGCGTTTTCTTAGCCGTTCTAACAATGGGGTGCTATGCTACACTTGGGATGGTGAGATTTATACGCAAACTGATGGTGGACAACCAAAAAAAGTATCCATACAGCTACAGAGTGATGAACGCTACAACGAAAAAGTGATTGAGAATATTAAAGGTAGTGCTGATGAATTTGCTATATCCCCAAATGGTAAAGAGGCTGCTTTTATTAGCCATGGCGAAGTATTTGTAGTGAGTACAGAGTTTGGTATTACAAAGCGCATTACAGATACTCCGGAGCAGGAGCGTAATATAGAATTCAGTCCCGATGGCCGAAACCTGTTATATGCCGGGGAGCGTGGCGGTTGCTGGAATATTTATGAAACCAGCCTTGTAAATAAAGACGAAAAGTATTTTTTTGATGCTTCTCAGTTTAAAGAAACGGCTGTGGTAAATTCTGGTAAAGAATCGTTCCAGCCACAATATTCGCCAGATGGCAAGGAGATTGCTTTTTTAGAAGAGCGTACCACCATAAGGATAAAAAATAAAGCCACCGGTGCTGTGCGCACGGTTCTTGACGGAAAATATAATTATTCTTATAGCGATGGCGACCAGTATTATACCTGGAGCCCGGACAGCAAATGGATGCTTGTAACGTATATGGCTTACAGCCGCTGGAATACTGATATTGGCCTCTTGAACGTTAACGACGGTAAAATGCCAATAAATCTTAGTCAAAGCGGCTATAACAACGGACAGCCAAAGTTTGGAATGGGGGGCGAAATGGTGTATTGGGCATCCGACAAAGAAGGTTACCGTTCTCACGGAAGCTGGGGTTCTGAAAGCGATGTGTATGCTATTTTCCTTACCGAAAATGCACAGAAAAAATTTGAACTGAGCAAGCCCGAATATGCTTTATGGAAAGAGCTTGAAGATGCTAAAAAGGATAAAGAAAAAGAAGGAAACAAAGACAAGAAAGATAAGAAGGCAAAGGATAAGGCAGATGAAAAAGAAGCTGTTAAACCTTTAATAATAGATTTTGAAGGATTGCAGGACCGCAAGCAAAAGCTTACTATACATTCGTCGAGGCTGTCTGATTTTGTGATAGATAAAGATGCCGAAAACCTGTATTATCTTACCCGTTTTGAAGAAGGGACCAACCTTTGGCGTACAAAATTCAGGGAAAAAGAGACCAAGCTTTTTACTAATCTAAATGCCGAAGACAGCAGGTTGGTTTTAGATAAAAAAGATGAATACCTGTATCTTATAGACAAAGGAGGAAAGATAGTAAAAATAAGCACTAAAGAAGGGAAAAAAGAGCCGGTAAACTTCTCGGCCGAAATGAACCTGAACGAGACTGCCGAGCGTGCTTATATGTTTGAGCATGCATGGAGGCAATTTAAAAAGAAATTCTATCTGCAGGACCTGCATGGTGTAGACTGGGATTTTTATAAAAATGAGTATGCTAAGTTTTTGCCTTACATAAACAACTCGGCAGATTTTGCTGATTTGCTTGGTGAAATGCTTGGCGAGGCTAATGCATCGCATACGGGAGGTCGCTATCGTCCTGAGCTTAATCCGGGCGACGATGCAACTGCATCTTTAGGCATTTTTACAGATAATGCTTATACAGGAAATGGCGTAAGGATTGTTGAAGTACTGGAACGCAGTCCGCTGTTTAAAGCCAAGCAAAAAATTAAACCGGGTTTTATTGTTGAAGCAATAGATGGCACAAAAATTACCCCAACCGAAAATTATTATGCATTGCTTAATCGTAAAGCTAATAAAAAAGTACTTGTTGGTTTTTATGATCCTGCTACTAACAAACGCTGGAACGAAATTATTGAGCCTATTACGCTTACACAGGAGAGTAACCTTGCTTACGATCGTTGGGTTAAGAACAGAGAGAAAGATGTTGAGCGTTTATCGGGAGGTAAACTCGGCTACGTGCATGTTAGAGGTATGAATTCTGAGAGTTTTAGAGAAGTTTTTGAAAAAGCCCTTGGCAAGTATAACGACGCACAGGCACTTATTGTAGATACACGCTTTAATGGAGGCGGATGGCTGCATGATGATCTTGCTACTTTTTTAAGCGGCAAACCTTACATGACGTTTGAGCCGAGAGGCCAAAAAATGGGTAGCGAGCCGTTGTTTAAATGGCAAAAGCCCTCGACGGTGTTAATAAGCGAGGGCAATTACAGCGATGCACACATGTTTCCTTATACATATAAAGCCCTTGGCATAGGTAAGCTTATAGGTATGCCGGTTCCGGGTACGGGTACTGCTGTATGGTGGGAGAAAATGATAGACGGTAAAACAATTTTCGGGATACCGCAAATAGGTATGCGTACAGTTAAAGAAGACAGGCTGATGGAAAACTTTCAGTTGGAGCCGGATGTTAAGGTTAAAAACGAACCGGGCAAAACAAATACCGGACAGGATCAACAACTCGAAACTGCTGTAAAAGAGCTTTTAAAGAAGTAAAAAGAAGTTTTTATAAAACAATCAGGCCGCTGAAAAGCGGCCTGATCTATTTTTATATAAAGATATTTTTAGTTTTTAACGATCTTTTTGGTAGCAGTTCCTCTATCTGAAGATATGTTAAGCATATAAACACCCGAGGCAAGATCGGCTATGTTCATTTGTGCTGTACTAACACCTGCAAACTTAGCAGTTTTAACGGTACGTCCGTTAACGTCGGTTAAAGTAGCATTGTTAATTAAAGCGCTTGCAGTGTTGGCAATGCTAATACTATTTGTAGCCGGGTTAGGCGATACAGAGAATTTAGAAGCTAATTGCTGTTTTACTCCGGTAGTTCCGCTTGTTATCGTTAAATTATCGGCATAATAAGATGTAGTGTAAGAACCAAATGTATAGCCCAAAGTATTTACAGCAAAGCCCGGTGTTAAATTTGTGGTATGCACCTGTTCGTTATTTACATAATAAGTAACTGTACCTGCAGTTGTGTCAAAACTTACTTTAATATTAAACCATCCATTTTCTGAAAAGGTAAAGAACTCCTCAACTACCGGATATCCTTCTTCATCATATCCTGTGTGGATGTTAATTGTACCATCATAAGAAAAATATACAAGAGAAGTTAAAGTAGCACTCTCGCTATCTATATAACCTGTAATAAGATCAAGGTCAGAGCCCCATTCAGTATCAATGCCGTCAACATATATATCCTGGCTTATTGAAAATGTTGTACCTTCTGCATCAAAAGATTTTAATACATCATAATACAGGAAGTTATCTTCTTCGTCGGCAACAAATTTTAAAGATTGTGCACCTTCAGTGTACCTTTCATTAGATACTACCACAGCAGTTTCGCCCGGCCCGCCTTCTTCATCATCCATAACTACCCACGCATTTTGTCCAAAT
Source organism: Flavobacterium sp. Sd200 (assembly GCF_009826935.1). Lineage (GTDB taxonomy): Bacteria > Bacteroidota > Bacteroidia > Flavobacteriales > Flavobacteriaceae > Flavobacterium. The sequence continues at coordinate 1,002 of NZ_WUMN01000005.1, read as the reverse complement.
AGTGCTCCGGTGTTATAGCCTTCAGCTGTTTCAAATGAAATGTTTTGTTGTGCATTGGCACTAAAATAAGCACCTACTATAAGTGCAACAGAAAGTAAAGTTTTTTTCATGGTTTATTTTTTTGCAAAAATATAAATATTAAGTTATTAATTATGTTATAATGCTTTTAAATAAGACGGTAGTTTGTGTTATTTGTTACATTATGTGTAAGAAAAAATAAGATTTGTATGTGATTTTATTAACACAGATCTAATTCATAGTATTTTTTTTCATAATGAAAAAGCCTCTTCGTGTAACGTAATTTTATTGGTAGTCAAGTTTTTATGTGTTTTTTAAATAAATATCATATTTCTATTTTAATAAAAAGGCTGTCCAAAAATTATTTTGGACAGCCTCCTTAATTTAAGTGCTTGTTTAAAGCAACCGGGGGATTAGAAAATTATGCGTTTGCTGACTTTTCCTTTTACAGTGTCAACCTCTACAATAAGTACCTGCTGTTCTACCTGTAGGCCGCTTACAACAGTCTCTGTTGCATTGATGCCTGATTTGGTATATAGCTGACGCCCGCGTATGTCGTAGATCGTTACGCTGTTCATTGAAGCTGAGCCTGTGTTGATGGCTATGCCATTGCCTTGCTTGAATACCATAACACTGTTGACATTTAAGCTATGGTCGTCGTCTCCCAATGATGGGCTGGCTGCATATACCACCTCAAACCTGCCGTTAAACGTACCGGCTTCGCTGGTAAAGGTGTAAGCCTCTTCAAGGCTGGTTACCGTACCCAGAAGGTTGTCTTTTAGGTAGATTTCCTGGCCTTCGTCAAACAGGCCGTCTTTGCGGTCTATGACAATAGTGTACTGCCCTGCTGCCAAGGCTGTAAAGCCCATAGGAACAACATCGGTTGCTACAAATGCACTCCTTGCCTGTATGCTAAGGTTGGTAGCTTCAGCTACAGAGTATAAGGCTACCCTGCCGCCATCGTTCAGCATCTTACCATCATAG
>NZ_WUMN01000004.1 GCF_009826935.1 Flavobacterium sp. Sd200 | reverse complement strand
GTGCAAACTTTTTTTAAACTTTTTTTTCGATGCTTTCCTCTATAAATACAGCTCCGCCTTTACAGCAAAACTCTTATTATATAAAGGTTTTCTCTTCTTATTGCTTGTATCAGTCTGTCAGTGAACTTGTGCTTGATTGCGGGTGCAAAAGTACCACTCTTTTTTACTTTCGCAAGCTTTTATATAACCTTTTTTTAATCTTTTTTTTAAGTTTTTATTAACTCACTGTTTACCCATACTTTACAACAACACTTTTCCTGAAAGTTTTTTAGGACATTGCCGAATTAACAACACCAACTGTGATTTTTTAAAAGAAATACACCATAACCACCCTTTTTAAGGGCATGATTATAGATTTAGCAAAACAACAGATTTATATTATTAAAGAACTAAAAGAAAAAACATCATTAAGCAAAAAACTTACAATATACTATAGAGAAGAAGACAAAAAAGAATTAAATCTACTCAACTCTCTTGCGCAAAAAGCACCTCACAAAACCTTTTAGTTCTTGATTAAAACCAACCACCTATTTCAAAAAGCAACTTTACATATACATCCTTATCGATTGGAAAACAAAACACTTCTTCTGCACTTTAATTAAATCTTTAAGAGACGTACTTCATCCAACCATAATTTAGCACACCCATTAGAGACTGCTTATCCGAGATAATTCAATAATGAACAGAAAAAACTGATCTCCACCCCTATTGTTTTCTTAAACACATTTCAAGAATTATATCATAAAACAAAAAACCTCCGCATTACTGCGGAGGTTCATTATAAAAATTTATGAATATCAGAGATTATTTGTTTTCTCCTCTTTCCATTCTTTCTTTAAGTTCTGCTAATGCATCGATATCACCAAGAGTGGTTTTCTCTGCAGCGTTAGAAGAAGAAGCAACAGTTTCCTGAGAAGCTCTTACATTTTTCTCTTCTTCATCTTTAAAAGTAGCAGTGTGCGAAGCAACTACTCTTTTAAATTCTTTGTTGAACTCGATTACTTTAAAATCAGCAGTTTCGCCTTTTTTAAGTTTTTTACCGTCTTCTTTCTCAAGGTGTCTTGCAGGAATGAAAGCAACGATATCGTCACCAAACTCTACAGTAGCACCTTTGTCAACGATTTCAGATATTTCACCGTTGTGTACAGTACCTACAGCAAAAGAATCTTCATATTTATCCCAAGGGTTAGCCTGAGTTTGTTTGTGACCAAGAGACAGTTTACGACCTTCAACATCAAGTTCAAGAACTACAACATCAAGTTTATCACCAACATTTACAAACTCACTTGGGTGTTTGATTTTCTTAGTCCAAGAAAGATCTGAGATATAGATAAGTCCGTCGATACCCTCTTCAAGTTCTACGAATATACCAAAGTTTGTAAAGTTACGAACGATACCCGTGTGTTTAGAACCTACAGGATATTTAGACGTGATGTCTGTCCAAGGATCCTGAGAAAGTTGTTTGATACCAAGAGACATTTTACGATCATCCCTGTCAAGAGTAAGGATAACAGCTTCTACCTCATCACCAACTTTTACGAAATCCTGAGCTGAACGCAGGTGCGTAGACCATGACATTTCAGAAACGTGGATAAGACCTTCTACACCTTCTGCAACTTCGATAAATGCACCGTAGTCAGCAATAACAACTACTTTACCTTTAACTTTATCACCTACCTGTAGGTTTGCGTCAAGCGCATCCCATGGGTGAGCGTGAAGTTGTTTAAGACCAAGTTGGATACGTGTTTTCTCGTCATCAAAGTCAAGTATAACCACGTTAAGTTTCTGGTCAAGTTCAAGAACTTCACTTGGGTGGTTGATACGGCTCCAAGAAAGATCTGTAATGTGGATAAGACCATCAACACCACCAAGGTCGATGAATACACCGTATGAAGTAATGTTTTTAACAACACCTTCAAGAACCTGGCCTTTTTCAAGCTGACCGATGATCTCTTTTTTCTGAACCTCAATATCAGCCTCAATAAGAGCTTTGTGAGATACTACTACGTTTTTAAATTCGTGGTTGATCTTAACAACTTTGAATTCCATAGTTTTGTTTACATACTGATCGTAATCCCTGATAGGTTTTACGTCTATTTGAGAACCAGGAAGGAACGCTTCGATGCCAAATACATCTACGATCATACCACCTTTAGTTCTGCATTTAACGAAACCGTTAACGATCTCGCCAGTTTCATTAGCATTGATAACCCTATCCCAAGCTTTGATAGTACGTGCTTTTTTGTGAGAAAGCACTAACTGGCCTGATTTATCTTCACGAACGTCGATAAGTACTTCTACTTTATCACCAACTTTTAGGTTTGGATTGTAACGGAACTCGTTAAGAGAAATAACACCTTCCGATTTTGCGTTGATGTCTACAATTGCATCCCTGTCAGTGATTCTTACTACAGTACCTTCTACCACCTCGTCACTGTCAGTTGAAATGAACGTTTTTTCAACTAAGTTTTCGAACTCTCTCAGGTTTTGCTCATCTACTGCATCAATACCTTCTTCAAAGTTGTGCCAGTTAAATTCCTGTAAAAATTGTTCGTTTGTTTTTTGCTCAGACATATTCTGAATTTAAAATTTGTATCCTGAGTCCTATGGGTTTTTTATGCATCTAAAACAGCAGGAGCGTTTTACATAAAAATAGTTTTTATTTTCCTCTTCTAAACCCTATATGCAGAAAAGGTGCGCAAAGGTACGTTTATTATTTTAAATAACAAGCACTTTGCACACCTAATTTTATAATCCTGACTACTTTACGCTTTAATCAGGTAATTTGTTTATTCGATAAATCGGTAATTTGAAAATATCAGAATTTAATGTTTAACCTCTGCCACAGCATTGGGGGCATGTTTATGCTTAAATAATATAGCAAATGCAACCGCCACAACTAATGCATATCCTGCAAAAGCCAGCCATATATCGTGCCACTCACGTAGCATAATAGGATTACTCAACATTCCATTAGATGTTAGCCCTGCTCCTCTTTCTTTTATAAAATCAAGAAGATGGCTGTTATCAACATCAGTATCTAAATGAACAGCAAGTTCGTTTAGATTAGTAAATGTTTCGGTATAATAAGTAGCTATCACCCATCCGGCAATAGTACTGCCCGCCCATGCTCCAAATCCATTAGTCATCATCATAAAGATGCCCTGTGCTGATGAACGTATTTTAGGGCTCGTAGTAGTTTCTACAAACAAAGAACCCGAAACGTTAAAGAAATCGAATGCCATGCCATAAACAATACATGAAAGTATGATCATCCACAAACCGTTTACAGGATCGCCATAAGCAAAAAGCCCAAAGCGAAGCACCCACGCCAACATACTGATAAGCATTACCTGTTTAATACCAAAACGTTTTAAGAAATATGGGATAGCCAGTATAAAAAGCGTTTCTGATATTTGGGAAATAGACATTATTATGGTTGAATATTTTACCACAAATGATTCGGCATATTTAGGAAATATCCTGAACTCATCTAAAAACACATCGCCATAGGCATTGGTAAGTTGTAATGCTCCTCCTAAAAACATAGAGAATATAAAGAAAAGAGCTATTTTGTAGGTTCCGAAAAGTTTAAAAGCCTCTAACCCCAGCGTTTCTATTAAAGTAGCATTAGCCTTAGTGTTTTGTGGCGGACATTTTGGCAATGTAAACGCATACACTCCTAAAAGTATTGCAAAACCACCTGCTATATAAAACTGAAACTCCGATGCTTTACTGCCTGTAAGATTGGTCATCCACATGGCAGCAATAAAGCCAACGGTTCCCCAAACACGAATTGGTGGGAAATCCTTAACCACATCGCTTCCCGGATTATTCTTTAAAGCCGTATAAGCAATAGAATTGTGCAGGGCAATTGTAGGCATGTAAAAACACATAGCTACAAGCATTACATATATAAACGTCGACGGATCTTCTACTCTTGTAAGGGTAAATAAGGCACATGCATATAAAAAATGCAGCACTCCATAAAGTTTTTCTGCATTTACCCACCTGTCGGCAATAATACCGGTAAGTATAGGCATAAATATAGATGCTATGCCCATAGTTGCAAACACCTGTCCAAACTGGGTTCCTTCCCACTGTTTGGTGCCAAACCAATAATTAGCAACTGTTATAAGCCAGGCTCCCCAAACAAAAAACTGAAGGAAACTCATTAAAATAAGGCGATTTTTAATTCCCATAAAAAGGCAGGTAACTTGAATTAACATTTAATTAACGGTCGTAAAACTATTAATAAAAAATGGAATTCAAACAAATACAGCAGTTAAAGTTACAGGATTAAGTATAGGGAAAGTTTTACAGTTGTTTTTTTTGACTTTACAACTTTATGACTTTCGCACTTTAGACTTATTGCAGGTTTATCATCAAACCGAATAAACTGGTATTTGCAGCAAGCGTATAACGCGAGTAAGAATAATCGAAACGTATTTTATTAAAGCGCAACGACATTCCTAATGATATACCCGAGAAGTTTCTTTTTTCTACCACACGCAGCTCCTCACTCCTTCTAAAGTTATACCCAAGTCTTATATTGAAAGGTTTTCCAGGAAAAAGCTCAGCACCGGCAATTACGTGGCGCAGTGCATTATTAAAAAATGATACTTTTTCTTCTGTACTGCCGCCCTCAATATTTTGCTCAGCACGGTTAGGGTTCGAAAAGGCAATATTCCATTGCTGAAGATTTTCCAGAGTTAAATGCCAGCGAATAGGCACATTTTCCATTTTTTGCGAAATCCCGGCAATTATTTCAAACGGTAGCGGTTCAAACTCTCCGGCATAAGTAGTAAACTGCGACCCTATATTTCTCAGTGAAATACCATAGGTAATTTCGTTATATTCGTCTATATACAAAGCTCCAAGATCCAAAGCCCCTCCAAAAGAGTTATAACTTTCCAGTGTAGAAGAAATTAGTTTAGCATTGAAACCAATATAAAAATCAGAATAGGGAATATTGTATGAAGTACCTCCCGATAAAGCTATTTCGCTTCCTGTAAAATCTCCGGTAAGTAAACCGGCCTCGTCCCTACCCTCAAAAGTGCCGTAGTTTACATAGTTAACCCCTAACTGAATTGTGGGAGTATAACGATCGTATTTATAAGCATAGGCAGCTGTACCATAAGTAACCTCACCATAATAGCTGCCATAATTTACAGATAGTTGCTTATCCATTTCGTCATTAATGGTAGCAGGGTTAAAAAAGCCCTGATTTACATCATAATCATAAAGGGTAACTATTTTACCTCCAAGTGCGGCCTGGCGGGGCGATGTAACAAGATTTAAAAACTGATAAGTATATTTACCGCCTATCTGACCATATGACACAGCTGTTACAAAGAATAATAGGACAGGGTAAATTTTTTTAAACATGTTACTTTTTGGACGTTTTGCATTACTATTAACGCGAATGCGAAGATATTATTTTTTAAATAAATTTAACAGGTAAAAAAATAGCCGTAACCATTAGGTTAAAAATAGACCTAAAACAAAAAAGGCGGTCAAAAAACTGACCGCCCGAAATATGATCGAATGTGTTTTACACAAGAGTTTTGGCGTTTTTAGCCGTTTCATCTGTAAGCGCAAATTTAAGCACATCACTCATTTCGCGTACGTAATGAAAAGTCACGCCTTCAAGATACTCCTGCTTGATTTCATCTACATCGCGTTTGTTCTCTACACACAGTATTATCTCTTTTATATTAGCCCTTTTAGCAGCTAATATCTTTTCTTTAATACCGCCCACAGGCAACACACGCCCACGAAGGGTAATTTCGCCCGTCATGGCAAGATGTTTCTTTATCTTTTTTTGCGTAAAGGTAGACACCAACGATGTTAGCATAGCCACGCCTGCACTTGGCCCGTCTTTAGGGGTTGCCCCCTCAGGCACGTGTATATGCACATTGTAGTTTGAAATTACCTCCTGTGCAATACCCAACTGCTCGGCATTAGATTTTATATACTCTAAAGCTATAGTAGCCGACTCTTTCATTACCGTTCCAAGATTACCTGTCATGGTTAAATGACCTTTACCTTTGCTCAATATACTTTCTATGAACAATATATCGCCACCAACACTTGTCCAGGCAAGCCCCGTTACAACTCCGGCTACATCATTATTTTCATACTTATCGCGCTCCATTTTAGGCGCTCCCAGTATATTTATAATATCCTCATCAGTCAGCTTACTATTATATTCCTCCTCCATAGCTATAGATTTGGCAATATTTCTAATTACTTTAGCAATTTGTTTTTCAAGACCACGAACACCGCTCTCGCGTGTGTAACCCACAACTATTTTTTCTAATTGTTTTTTTCCAATGGTAACATCTTTGGCAGTAAGACCATGTTCTTTTATTTGCTTAGGTAATAAATGCTTTTTAGCTATCTCTATTTTTTCTTCAATAGTATAACCCGTCATGTTTATGATCTCCATCCTGTCGCGAAGTGCAGGCTGAATAGTACTCATATTATTAGACGTTGCTATAAACATTACCTTAGAAAGATCAAAACCAAGTTCAAGGAAATTATCATAGAATTCCTTGTTCTGCTCCGGGTCTAATACTTCCAGTAAGGCAGATGAAGGATCGCCATGATTGCTCACACTAAGTTTATCTATCTCATCAAGCACAAAAACAGGATTTGCCGTACCCGCCTTTTTAAGGCTTTGGATGATCCTGCCCGGCATAGCACCAATATAGGTTTTTCTGTGCCCCCTTATCTCAGCCTCATCACGAAGGCCACCTAAAGATATACGAATGTATTCGCGTCCTAAAGCTTCTGCTACTGATTTACCAATAGATGTTTTACCTACACCCGGAGGCCCGTAAAGACACAATATTGGCGATTTCATATCATTACGCAACTTTAATACGGCAAGATGCTCTATAATACGCTTCTTAACATCTTCAAGCCCGTAATGATCGCGGTTAAGTATCTTATCGGCACGTTTAAGGTCGAAATTATCTTTGCTAAACTCATTCCATGGGAGGTCTATCAATAGCTCAAGATAATTGCGCTGGGTTCCGTAATCCGGAGCCTGAGGGTTCATACGCTGCAACTTGGAAAGCTCCTTTTCGAACTGTTGCTTTGTTTTATCGTCCCATTTTTTGGAACGTGCTTTTGCACGTATATCTTCTATCTCCTGATCGTGAGATACACCACCCAGCTCTTCCTGAATGGTTTTCATTTGCTGGTGCAGAAAATACTCACGCTGCTGCTGGTCAAGATCAAAACGAACTTTGCTTTGAATATCATTTTTAAGCTCCAGTTTTTGCAGCTCAAGGTTCATAAACCTCAACGTTTCGAGTGCACGCTCCTTAAGGTCGCTCACAGCAAGAAGGTCCTGCTTTTCTTTGACCAAAAGGTTCATATTACTGCTTACAAAATTTATCAGGAACGAATCGCTCTCAATATTCTTGATAGCAAATGTAGCTTCGGTAGGAATATTAGGGCTCTCCTTTATGATCTGTATAGCAAGATCCTTAATACTTTCAATGATAGTACTAAACTCAGCATCTTTTTGTTCCGGTCGCGTTTCTTCAAACTCCTTTATGATAGCCTTCAGGTAAGGCTCCTCATCGGTAACTGTATCGATCTCGAAACGTTTTTTTCCCTGTAAGATAATAGTGGTATTTCCATCAGGCATTTTAAGCACTCTTAAAATGCGTGCCACTGTACCCACCATGTTAATATCGGCAGGTGTAGGATCTTCAATACTCTCATCTTTTTGAGCAACCACACCAATTACCTTACCGGCAGCATTGGCATCGTTTATAAGCTTTATAGATTTGTCCCTACCTGCTGTAATTGGTATTACCACCCCTGGAAAAAGCACCATATTTCGCAACGGCAAAATAGGAAGGCTTTCCGGAAGAAGTTCATTATTCATTTCCTCCTCGTCTTCGGGGGTCATTAACGGAATCAATTCGGCATCCGTATCCAGCTCCTGCAGTGACAAACTGTCAATATTTAAAATTCTTTGCTTAGACATATCCTTATTAAAGTCATTTTGTCATTAAAAACTTAGTTATGTACAGAGGGCTTTAAAAAGAATAAGCCATGTAAATGCTGTAAATCAATACTTATCAATCAACAAAGCAGTTTGCAGCACCAGTATATGACAATGATTGTGCCATAAAAAAATCCGCCCAAAGTGGGCGGATCAATATTCTATAAGATCAATGTATTAGAAGTCGTACTCAACATCAAAAGATCCGGCAGTTACAGTATGTATAACTGCGCCCGCTTCATTCTTAACATCAAAGCTAAATGTACCTTTTATTCTTGTACCTGTATTTTCTGTTATAACAAGGCTTCCACCGTTAATGTTATAAGTAACACCTGCAGCTGTAGTATAAGAAGCTCTCGTATTTGCATTGATAGAGTTAACAAAAACATACGTGCCGGGAACAGTGGTTTCTTTTACATAAATACCAATCGTTTCGTTAGTATGCGTTCCACGAATAAATACAATATCTTCCTGAGCATTCACAACAATAATATCAGCAGGGGCATAAGTATTGGCTGTGCCATCTACAGTTGCTCCAAAAAGATCAGGGTCAGACTGTTCGATATCATAAGGTATGTTTTCAAAAACACCGTTTGTAAATGTAATGTTTGGCAATCCGGCAGCAGTATCAGTATAAATACCAACAAAATTAAATGTTCCGGATACGGTATGGTTTACCTCATCAACTGCAGTAATAACTACTGTACCTGTATTATCTGCATTAACATAGCTGTTATCTGCGTCATCATCTGTAACATAGCTCATAACAGCATTAGTATATGTACCAACATCGTTACCGCCCTCTAAATATATTGCAACAGTCTCACCATTAGTACCTCTTATACCGCCTACAGCCAATGTACCTGCTCCCATAGAAGCACCAGCTTCTGAAGCAACAAACGTTTGACCGTCAAACTGTACTGAGAATAAAGATGTACCGGGACCAGGGTTAACCGGTGGTGCTGTATAAGCTATATTTGTAAACGAACCGTTTGTAAATGCTATAGACGGAAGATTTTCGGCAGGAAGCGAATAATATCCTGTAAAGCTAAATATACCTGTAATTGTGCGGCGTGCAGTATCTATGCTGTAAATAGTTACCGAACCTGTTGGCACATTAGCAGGGTTTATATTAGAATAATAGTTAGGGTTAACACCAGGATCGTAAGTAATGTTAGTTACTGTATAAGTACCTGTTGTTGTGGCAGGAACTGTTATTGTAAAATTTTCTCCAAAATTACCTGCATAACCTTTAATAACTATTTCACCATCACCAAGATAAGCAACAGTGCTGTCGGCAACAAATGTACGCTCCCCAAAATCTACCTGAAAATTGGCAGGTGTCTGTACCGGTTCATCATCAGAATCATCAACTAAAAGTAATGGGTCTACAGGCTCTGTTTGACATGAGACAACGCCCATTAGTGTAAACAACACCATGAAAATCGACAGTATTCTCATTCTTTTCATAACATTAATTTATTGAATTTTTTAAAGTTCCAAATATAAAGCAATAAAATTAAAAACCTAATGTTTTTTTAATACTCGCGTCAATAAAAATATGCCTGCCAAAAAAAACACTGTAAGGAAAATTACCGAATAGCGCATACTGCCAAAAGCCTGGTCTATAGCCCCATATAGCAGCATCCCTATTACAATACCTATTTTCTCTGTAACGTCATAAAAACTGAAATAAGATGCAGTGTCATCTGTTTGAGGTAAAAACTTAGAATAGGTACTTCTTGACAACGATTGTATGCCTCCCATTACCAACCCCACAAAACCTGCCGTTATGTAAAAATGCAGCGGAAGGGTAACAAAATAGGCACATATACATATTACGGCCCATATACTGTTTATTGCTATAAGTGTCTTTATATTTCCATATTTAGCCGACATCCGTGAAGTAATTATTGCTCCTGCCACAGCCACAAGCTGTATTAAAAGTATGCTCACTATAAGTCCCATGGTTTTAGCTCCATTGCCACCCCATTCAACTTCCTCGGCACCAAAATAAGTAGCCACAAGCATAACGGTCTGTACCGCCATACTATAAACAAAAAAAGCTCCTAAATAGCGCTTAAGCGTAATATCTGCGCTAAGCTGTTTCCATACCTTACGAAGTTCTTTGAACCCGTTAAACACCACATCACCGGTAACCTTATTTTTTTTATTGCCTTTTGGCAGATAATAATAGGTGTACTGACTAAAAACTATCCACCACACCCCTACCGATACAAAAGAGTAACGCATCATCTGTTCTTTTTCGCTGTCTTCTACAAGCATAACCATGGCAAGGTTTATAATAAGGAGTATAACGCTGCCAATATATCCCATAGAATAGCCCCGGGCACTCACGGCATCCTGCTGTTCAGGATAGGCAATATCCGGCAGGTAGGAATTGTAAAAAACAAGGCTTCCCCAAAAACCAATAAGTCCAAAAAAATAAAAAACAAGGCTGACATAAATATTCTCGAGACTAAACCAATAAAGACCAATACATGACAATGCACCTATATAACAAAACAGTTTAAGGAAACTTTTTTTGTTACCGGCATAATCAGCAATACCCGAAAGCAACGGAGATATAAAAGCCACTACCAAAAAGGCAAATGCTGTTACAAAACTTATAAGTGCTGTGCTTTTAACCGATGTGCCAAATACCTCAATGTGCTTTACGCCCCTGAGTTCGAATATCAGGTCATAAAAAATAGGGAATATTGCCGAAGCTATCACAAGGCTGTACACTGAGTTTGCCCAGTCGTAAAATGCCCATGCATTGAGCAGCTTTTTGCTGCCTTTTTCTAATTGTGCCATAAAGTGTGGTTTGTACCTCAAAACTAATCTATTTTTTTAAATATAAAACAGCCGTTGGGTTATGGCTCTATGAAATTTACAAAGAGTATTCCAGCCATGAAACTTCACTACTTCTATATTGAGCAAATCATAATTACTGCTTAAATTATAGCAGAGATTACAAAAAACAAGTAGCTTTGGTAACGTAAGAAAAAATCCTGCTAAACCATGGTAAAAACCACTCCCCCATTTTATACAAAACTGGCAAATATAAGTATCAGTATACTCGCCATAGGCTATATAGCAATAATAGGCAAAACTATACTCGCACCGCTTATTATTGCTTTACTGTTTGCCATGCTGCTCATTCCGGCAGCCAGCTTTTTGGAGCGCAGGTTAAAATTTCCAAGGGCATTATCGTCGTTTGCAGTACTTATAATTTTAGTAGGGCTCATTAGTGGGGTAATGATTTTGCTGGGCAGCCAGCTTTCGGAATTCTCTCAGGATATACCCGCCTTTGAGAATCAACTTATGGATTCGCTCGAAGCATTACAAAACTGGATAGCACAATCATTTCATATTGACAATAACAAACAGGCTGAGTATATAAACAACACCACATCTGAAGCATTAGGTAAAGGCACAGCACTTGTTGGTGCAACCCTTATGTCGTTATCGTCTTCGTTACTATTTATGGTCTTCATTTTTTTGTACACCTTTTTCCTGCTCATGCACCGAGGCCTGCTGCTTCGATTCGTGTTAGCCTTGTTTCATGACAGCCATAGCCCTGTGGTGCGCGAGGTAGTAAGCAAAATTCAATATATTATAAGGAAGTATATAATGGGACTACTGTTGCAAATGGCAATTGTTGCTACATTAAGCTGTACAGTTTTTACTGTATTGGGCATTAAATATGCTTTTTTATTAGGCACACTAACGGGCATATTGAACGTAATACCTTATGTAGGTATTTTTATTTCACTCTTGCTGTCGGTACTGGTAACCTTCGCCACAGCCACAACTACCGATGTACTTTTTGTAATCATTGCCCTGACGGTTATACACCTGATAGACGGCAACTACATTATGCCAAAAATTGTAGGTTCTAAAGTAAAGCTCAACACACTAACATCGGTATTAGGACTGGTCTTGGGCGAAATGCTTTGGGGCATTACAGGCATGTTCCTGGCTATACCTGTAATTGCCATTGCAAAAGTAATTTTTGACCGTGTAGAAGGGCTCAAACCATGGGGCATGGTATTAGGAGAAGATGAAACCCCAACAAGCATTGAAACCATACCTTCGGATGAAGAATTGCCGCCACTGAAAGACTAGATACGAATTAGTATAACAAAACAATCCCGTAAATTTTGTCCGATAATTTGGTGCAAAGTTTACGGGATTTTCTTTTTCCCTTCAAAAACAGCTACACATAACCGTTCGACCAACAGTATTTTAGCAACAATTACAACCCAATAAAAACCAATCATCTACACATAAATACCACCCACCGAAAACTTGCCCCAAAGGCAAACTCATAACTGTTACTTTGTTTAAAATTAAAGGATTAAAATTCTTTACAGCATCCAAATACTAAAAACAATTATTATTTACAAAGTAGTTTAGTTATGAGAAACCAATACAAAATAGGGGAATACATACTAATGTTAATGTTGTTTGTTGCAGGAAATATGTTTGCACAAGCTCCCACTTTATCATCTTTTACACCAGTAAGGGTAACACAAAAAACAGTGGTTACTATTACAGGCACTAATTTTACAGGTGCCACTGCCGTAAAATTTGGAGGCACAAATGCTTCATCTTTTACAGTGGTAAACAGCAGTACTATTACTGCAATGGTAGCATCGGGTACAACAGGAGTAGTATCGGTAACTACGCCATCGGGTACGGTTAACTCTACTGCAAATATAACCTACATAGCACCTACGGCTACCCCGGCCACGGCAGCTATTAACCGTATTATTACCGACTGGAATGGCTATTGGTCTTCTACATCGGCAACAGTAGCACCAAACCAGCCTAATACCCGCCATAACCTTACGGCTTTTAGATATGGTACAACAATATACTCTACAGGTGTAGACAATGCAAGACTTAATACCAGCATAGGAGCAGCAAACTATACCGCTGCCGACTTTAGGGCGCTTCCTATTAACACCATTACTGGTGTTACCGGAAATGCGAGTTATCTTGCAATGGGAAGCCTTATAGACGGGAGCATATCTACAGCTACTCATACCGCTCCGGGTATAGCAGGATTAAAAGTAAGAGATGTACTTATAGACGGTGCTAAAGGCTTAGATCTTGGCACAGGTGTTACTAATCTTAGTTCAACAGCAGTTTTATACTTTGATGTAAATAATATTGTGACTTCTAAAATTTCAGATACTGAACCGGATATTCTTATCACTCAGATTGCTTCGCCAAGCAGCGTTGAAGATATTTACTGTTTTGTTGATGCCGATGGTAATATTATTGGTAACCCTATGTCGGCCAGCCTTAGCTCTGTTGGCATTGTAGGCACATACAGGCTCGACCTTTTTACTTTGCAGACCGGACAGCCTTACAGCACGGTAACTCCATCGGGAAGCGGGGAGAACAACAATACCAGAGACATAAGGATGATTGCTTTTAAACTTTCAGACTTTGGAATTACAAGTACAAACGCAGCCAGCGTAGCAAAATTTAAATACATGCCCGGCGGCGACAGCGATACTGCTTTTACTGCATACAATGCCGGAGCATTTGTTATACCTGCTCCGGTAATTACGACACAGCCTGTATCTCAGGTAGTATGCCCCGGTGCGGGCAGTGCAACCTTTAGTGTTACTGCTACAGGAGCTCCCCTTACCTACCAATGGAGAAAAGACGGAATTGATATTACAGGAGCAACCGGTTCTACTTATACAATTCCTAATGTACAGGCATCTAACGTTGCAACCTACAGTGTAGTGGTAAGTAACGAGTCGGGATCTGTTATTAGTAACTCTGTTTATCTAAATACTATAATTGCAGTGCAGCCGGTATCTGCCGCTACATGCCAGGGTACAGCAACAAGCATTAATGTAGTGGCTAATGGGGCTAGTTTAACTTACCAATGGTACAGGAATACTATAAACTCTAACAGTGGAGGCGCTCCTATAGCAAACGCAACTTCATCTACTTATTCACCTGTGGTTACAGCAGCATCTACAGTATATTACTACTGTGTAATATTAAATTTAGGCTCGGGCTGTGCAGGAGCAACAACAAATGCCGTGGCCGTAACCGTATCGGCACCAAGTGCAGCAGGTTCAACATCTGCAAATCAGTCAATATGCAACAATAGTAGTACAACAGTAAGTATAACAGGATCAACAGGCAGCATACAATGGCAGGAATCTACAGATAACAGCAACTGGACAAATACTACAGGTGGCAGCGGTGCAACAACAGCTACTTATACTACACCAACACTTACAGCTACTACTTACTACAGGGCTATTGTAACCAGTGGCACTTGCGGAAGCGCAATATCATCAACCATTACAGTTACTGTTTCACCGGTATCTGTATCAGGAACAATATCTGCTGACCAATCTGTGTGTAACGGATCGATAACAATTGTAAGTATTAGTAATTATACAGGTTCTATACAATGGCAAAGGTCTTTAAACAATACTACATGGGCAAACGTTACAGGTGGTAGTGGATCAACCTCTGCTACTTATACCACTCCTGCGCTTACTGCTACAACATACTACAGGGCTATTGTAACCAGCGGAACATGCAGCAGTGCTACAAGCAATACAGTTACCGTAACCGTTAACCCTACGGTTAATGCAGGAACAACATCTGATAATCAAACCATATGCAGTGGCAGCATTACTACTGTAAGTATAACAGGAGCTACAGGAAACATACAATGGCAGCAATCTGCTAACAACAACACATGGTCAAACGTAAGCGGAGGCAGTGGTTCTAATACAGCAACTTATACTACTCCGGCTCTTAACGCACCTGTCTATTACAGAGCACTGGTAACAACCAGTAGCTGTGGTACAGCTACATCTTCTGCCATTGCAATAAGTGTTTCGCCTGCATCAGTGGCAGGTAATGCATCAGGCAGTACAACTATATGCCTTGGTGCTACAGCAAGTGTTAGTGTTAGCGGCACGGTTGGTAATATACAATGGCAGCAATCTGTAAACAATACTGTATGGAATAACATTGATGGTGCAACCGCAGCAACTTACAACACACCAGCGCTTACAGCTACAACATACTACAGGGTTACTGCAACAAGCGGAGTATGCAGTAGTGCTGTAAGCAATATTGTAACAGTAACTGTAAACGAAACCAACAGTTGGACAGGAGCTATAAATACCGACTGGAATACTCCTGGCAACTGGGCCTGTACTATGCTGCCAACGCTCAATACTATTGTAGTTATACCTGCAGCTCCGGCAAACCAGCCACAGGTACATGGCATAAGCGGACTTGCAAAAACCCTTACCGTAGATGCAGGAGCACGTGTTACCATACTTACAGGAGGAACACTAAGAGTGGCTAATCAGGTAACAGTAGCATCTACAGGAAATGTAACCGTGCAAAACAACGGTGCTCTTGTTCAGGATAATGATGTGATAAACGATGGTGCTGTTACGGTTATAAAAAACAGTAACCCTTTATACAGGCTTGATTACACTATGTGGTCTTCTCCTGTACAGGATCAAAACCTGCTTGCCTTTTCACCACAAACATCGGTAGGGCGCTTTTATGAGTACAAATACGGATTCGACACTACACTTAATGCCAGCGTAGAGCAATACTTTATAGTTCCACCGGCAACAACAACTTTTGAGGCTGCAAAAGGCTATCTTATACGTATGCCAAATAGCGATAATACCCCAGGATATAATGGCGGTACCTCTTCAATGACTTATATTGGCACATTTACAGGAAGACCTAACAATGGTACGATAATCAAAACTGCATCTGTAGAAGGCAATAGATATACCGCAGTAGGTAACCCTTACCCATCACCAATAAGCATCGAAGACTTTTTTAACCAAAACGAGGGTGTGTTAGATGAAGATTCTGCCTTATATTTTTGGAGAAAAAGGAATAATTATCTTGTGTCATCTTACGCTACAGTAACCAAAGCCTGCTATACATCAAACAGTGCATTGGGTGGTGGTGGCGAACAGGCCGATTATTTTACAGGTACTGAAACAAACTGGCTGATAGCACAAGGACAGGGATTTATTGTAAAGACCGCTCAAAACCCAACAAATGCCAATATTACATTTACCAACAGCATGAGGAGGGCTGCCCCAACAAGCGGTACTCAATCTTTCTTTAGAACGGCACAATCTACAGCATCTCGCATATGGATTAACCTTACCGGTGCCGAAAGCAGCTTTAGCCAAACAGCTATTGCCTATATGGATAATGCAACACTGGGTATAGATTATGGTTATGATGGCAAACAACTTGGTGATGGTAACAACATATCGTTTTACACCCTGGCAGGAGAAACCAACCTGTCTATACAGGCAAGGCCGGCTTTTACGATAAGTGATGTCGCACCTATGGGTTTTAAAGCTACAGCTACCGGACAATATACTATTACAATTGACCATACAGACGGTTTGTTTGCCCAGGGTCAGGAAGTTTATTTAAAAGATAACCTTACCGGAACCACAACAAGCCTTGAGCAGGCGTATACTTTTACAAGTGAGGCAGGTACATTTAACACAAGGTTTGAGCTTATGTATACTGATGCACAACTTGGTACAGATGCACCGCAGCTTAACAATAATAGTGTGATTGTTTATAAAGAAGGAAATACTATCAATATAAACACAGGAACTGCTGAAATGACTAATGTAACTATCTATGATGTTCGTGGCAGGAAACTTTACAGCAACAACGAAGCTAATACTACCAGAACCGCCGTATCAAATCTTCAGGCAGCACAGGAAGTACTTGTGGTAGAAATAAATACTGTAAAAGGTAAAGTAAGCAAAAAGATAGTGTACTAATTAAAATCAGGTATATTCATCCCCATTGTTTTAAAAAGCAATGGGGATTTTTTGCATTTTACACCAACACAAAAGATATTTAAATATTTCAGAGTAGGGAAATAAAAAGAAATCAAATCACTTTCGAAGTGATGCCTCATTAAAAGATAAAGTTATTTCCCTACAATAAAATCTTTGAGGTAATACGGTTCAAAGTAGGCAACATCTTCAAAGACATCTTGTGTAAATTTATTGTAAGACAGCAAGCCCATTTGAGCAGCCGAAGGATATATTACATCATCATGATACACAAATTTTCCCGCAGGCAGGACTTCATTATATTTTGCGGCACCATCGCCCACTAAGTGTATGGCACCACTAATATCGTCATAAAAACCTTCTGTAATAATTTCGGCTTTGGTCTCACGTACCTTGTTATATCCGGCATCAAAAACAGCAGTATAGGCTTCCATACGACGGGCATCTATCATTGGTATAATAGCGCCATTTTCAACACTTATTTTTCTGGCTAAAAGTTCCAGTGTGTCTACAGCTATTAAAGGTAAATTTAGGGCATAACAAAATCCCTTCGCCGCAGAAACCCCTATGCGCAATCCTGTATAAGACCCCGGCCCCATACTTATTGCTACTGCATTGAGATCTGAAAATTGTATATTACTTTGCTGTAACACCTCTTCAATAAAAACATGTAGTTTTTCGGCATGGGCATAGCCTTCTCCTGCAAATTCTTTGAGGGCAATTGTAACCCCATCTTTAGCAACCGCCACAGAGCAGTTTTTTGTAGCCGTTTCTATATTTAAAATAAATGCCATCCTGCTTATTTTCCTCCTTTAGGTTTTAGAACCACTTTATCGTTGGGGTTAAGTTCTTTGCTAACCAGTGTAAAAGGTCCGGTTATAACTTCATCACCTTTTTTAAGGCCAGATATTATTTCTATATTAGTATCATCCTGAATACCTGTAGTAATAGTTTTTAATAGTGCCTTATCACCCGAACGCACAAAAACACATTCATACCTTTTTTCGTGAGCATTATTTTCCTCTTTATTATTGTTTGGAACAGGTGCCTTAACATCGTCCTGTTTAACTGCGGTAGTATCTGCCTTTACAACAACAGCACTAATGGGCACTGCTAATACATTTACTTTTTTCTCGGTAATAATATCTACAGTAGCAGTCATACCCGGCCTGAAAGGCGAATAGTTTGCAGGCTTACCTTTAAGCATATCTTCATACGATTCTTTAAGAATACGCACTTTTACTTTAAAATTCGTAACCTGATCGGCAGTAAGATCGTCACTGGCAGAGTTAGAAATGCTTGTAACAGTTCCTTTAAATTTTCGTTTCAAATAAGCATCAACTTCAATATCGGCATCATCGCCAATCTCAACTTTTACAATATCATTCTCATTAACCTCTACCTCTACCTCCATATTATTGAGGTTGGCTACACGCATAATTTCTGTACCTATATTTTGTTGTGTACCTAAAACACGCTCGCCAAGTTCTGTGCTCAATAAGGATATGGTACCATCTACCGGAGAATATATAGTAGTCCTGTTAAGGTTATCGCGTGCCTCCGTTACACTCGCCCCTGCACTCTGCACATTAAAATAGGCTGATTGTTTGGATGCCTGCGCCACCTCGTAGGCCGAGACAATTTTATCCCACTCTGATTTGGAAATAACACCTCTTTCAAAAAGCCTTTTATTCCTTTCATGGTTTGCCTTGGCTTCTTTTAACTGAGCGTCGGCCTGGCTCAGACCTGCCTTGGCAGTAGACATTGCTGCAGAGGTCCTGCTTACACCCGACTCATAAAGATCGGGATTTACACGCACCAAAAGCTGTCCTTTTTTTATTGCCTGTCCTTCTTTAACCGGAAGCTCTATAATTTCTCCTGAAACTTCCGAAGATATTTTTACTTCTACTTCGGGCTGTATCTTTCCGGTAGCCGACACGGTTTCTACTAAAGTTATCTCTTTAACACTGCTGGTCTCTACTTCTTTACCCTTGTCTTTGTCCTTATCTTTAAACACAAAGAAAAGCACAATACCCAAGGTTATTATGGCCAGTAAAATATAAATTGTTTTTTTAGACATAGTGGTTAGTTTTGATAAAGAGGGATGCCAAAGTAAAACTCCAGTATTTTTACCCTGAATATATAATCGTATTTTGTTCGTAAAACTTCTGATTGTGCATTAACCGAAAGAGTTTGCGCCTGGTTAAGGTCGAAAACATTTATAAGTCCTACCTCATATCTTTCTTTTGCATAGTTTAATGCTTCTGCCCTTGCCGTTTGTGCTGCTACCGCTGCTTCATAAGAACGCAGTGCGCCCTGGGCATCGGTAAAAGCTGTGTACACATTTCGCTCAAGGTCTACCTTTTGCTGTTCATAGGTTAGTTTAGCCTTTTCGAGTGCCACCTTATTGCGCTGCACATTGTTTCGAACACTCAAGCCGTTTAGTATAGGAATGTTTAACTGAAATCCGAAAGCATGACCTTTATTATCTACAAACTGGTTCCAAAAAGACGGTTGGTTTGTTAAAACCGGAACCGGAGTACCTCCATCTTCGGGTGTTACATAAGTTACATTATCCGCATAACTAATACGGGTGTTAATACTGTAAAAGCCCCTTAGTGTTGGCTGGTAAGCACCGCGGGCTATTTTTATATCCTGCTGGGCCATATCTAAATTTGCAAGAGCAAGTTTAATCTCTGTACGTATATCTTTAGCCTTATCAAAAATAGCCTGTGGTGTTTGCAGCAACACTTCACTTTGGTCACTGTCATATTCTTCATCGGCAATATCAAAAGCTGCAAAGTCTTCAAGCTGCAATAATTGGGCTAGGCTTAACCTTGAAAGTAGCAACTGATTTTCGGCAGCAATAACCTTTTGCCTGTCAGATGCCACAGTGGCCTCAATATCCAAAAGATCACCTCGCGGAATCTGTCCTCCCTCTACCAATTCAGACGATCTTTTTCCCTGCTCTTCATCTATAGCTAATTGCTGTTGCTGAACTTTCAAATTTTCTTTATTAAAAAGAATTTCTAAAAAAGCATTGGCTACATTTAGCGCAGTATCGTCTTTCATTTTCTGCACCTGATACTGTCCTGCAATTATTGCCATTTTGGCACGCCTGTAGTTCATTTGGTTTTGCAGTCCTTTATAAATATCAAACTGAGCACTTGCACCTGCATTACTATATTGTATAGTTTGCTGTTGCAAAAGGTTGGTTAGCGGATTAATATTTAAACCCACATTCCAGGTATGGCTTCCGGTAACATTTGCCGATGGAAGAAAAGCTCCTAATGCATCCTTTTTTGCAACAGCTGTGGTTTGCAGGTCAAGTTCGGCCTGCCTCACCGAAATGTTGTGTTGAAGGGCATAATCCACACATTCCTGCAAAGTCCATTTTTTTTGCTGTGCTGTAGCTGTAAATACAACTGCAACAAACAATATCAGAGTTTTATAGCGTGTTTTTATCATTAGCAATTGGTTTGCACAGTGGCGCAAAGCAAATTTATTAAATATTGTTTTTATATGTACAGTATTATCTTTTTATTAGACTGTTTATAGTTGATTTTGTTACAAATTAAATTATAATTTTGCGGCGCTATTTTTATAAGATAATATATATGAAATCCCTACTATTCCCTATTATTTTTGCAGCAGGTATGCTTGTATCCGGCTGCTCTACAACAAAAAAAATCGAAGCCTTAAAACCTTTACCCAGCAATACTAACGATGTGGTGTATCAGCAAACCACCTCTTTTATAAGCCTTCCTGTTACCATTGCCATAAGCGATGTGGAAAATCAGATAAACAAATACCTGAGCGGCCTTATTTATGAGGATAAAAGCATGGAAGGCGACGACATAACCATGAAGGTATGGAAAACAGCACCAATAAAATTTACTGAGCAAAAAGGCAAACTGCAAACTATAGTACCAATTAAGGTTACCGCAAACGTGCGCTACGGAACATCGGCTATGGGCATAAACCTATATGACACCCGTGAGTTTAACCTCGATGCAAACATTACCTTTACCAGCAAAGTAGGTCTTAGCAACTGGAAGATGACTACCGAAACAGCTATAACATCTTTAGAATGGAACGAAAGTCCATCGGTTACCATAGCGGGTAAAAAAATGCCTATTACCTACCTTATCAATCCGGCACTTAAAATGTTTAAGTCTAAGATCGAAACAGAGATAGACAAAGCCATAAGCCAGTCGGTTAACTTTAAACCACAGGTTTTGGATGCCCTTGAAAAAGTGAGTACACCGTTCCTTACAAGCGAGCAGTTCCAGACATGGTTTAAACTTACCCCACAGGAACTGTATGTTACCGATGCCATACTGTCTAAAAAGAACATAACCATGGCTATGGGGCTTAAATGCACTATGGAAACTACCGTTGGCCAACAACCAAAAGCCAACTTTAAAAAAGAGAACGTAGCACTCAAAGCCGTAGCTACCATGCCCGATAAAGTAACTGCTACTGTTGCTGCCGTTTCTACTTATGAAAGTACCAGTAAAATTATAACCAAAAACTTTGCAGGACAGGAATTTGGCGACGGCAAGAAAAAAGTGATGGTTCAAAAAGTAGACTTATGGAGCAAAGATTCTAAAATGATCGTTGCTTTAGAACTTACGGGAAGTATTAATGGCACTATATACCTTTCAGGCTATCCTAACTACAACGCAGTTACTAAAGAAATTTATTTTGACCAGATGGATTATGTGTTGGACACTAAAAGTGCTCTCATGCGCACCGCCAATTGGCTTGCAAGTGGCATTATACTGAAAAAAATACAGGAAAACTGCCGTTACTCTATCAAACAAAACCTTGAAGACGGTAAAAAAAGCATGCAGCCCTATTTAAACAACTACTCGCCAATGGCAGGTATTTTTGTAAACGGAACACTTGACGACTTTGTTTTTGACAAAGTAGAACTTACCAACAATGCTATTATTGCCTTTATAAAAGGAAGCGGCAAAATTGACCTTAAAGTTGACGGAATGAAGTAGAGATGTTGCACCGCAACGTCTAAAGACAATAATCCTCTAATAATTCTGAATGATAGACGTTGCGGTGCAACGTCTCTACGAACCTAAAAGAGGCAGCAGTATTAATTACCTGCTGCCTCTTTTTCTTTTTTAGCCTGTCTTGCTTTTTTCATTTGCCTGTACACCGCAAACCCCACAAGAGCTACAAGCAGGTACGGAAATATCATTAGATATACAATACCATCGTTAACACCCTCGGGTTTAATAGGAGCATCGCTGGTTTCTAAAGCAGCACGGCACATAGCGCACTGTGCATTGCCTGCCACCGTGAACAAGACGAAAAACAAAATGCTGTATAGTATTCTTTTTAATTGCATTAGTGCTGGTAATAAGGAGAGATCATTAAATACACAATAACGCCCGTCACTGCAACATACATCCATAATGGATAAGTAATCCTGGCCAGCTTTCTATGACGTGCATAACTGCCGCTTATACCCCTCACATAAGTAAACAACACAAAAGGTATTATTATTACTGATAAGGAAATATGTGTTATGAGTATAAAGAAATATATTGGTCTGATGATTCCTTCACCCCCAAAAGGTGTAGAGTCTGACGTCATGTGATAAGCCACATACATTACTAAAAATGACACCGAGCAGCCAATGGCAAACTTTACAAGCTTTTCATGCAATGCACGATTACCCTTCTTTATTGCCGATACTGCCAAAAAAAGCAATATGGCAGTCAACCCATTTATAGCAGCATAAATTGGAGGTAAAAAAGACAACGGCTTAACATCATAGCCCAACTTGCGCAGGTTGACACCAAAAAGAGCTGCCACAGCAAGAGGTATTATTACAGAAACCGCAATAATCCAGCCCCTGTATTTTTGTTCGATATTTTTTTGTTCTATAGTTTCCATTATTCTTCAAGTAGTTTTTTAATATCTTCTTTAATAGCCGTTACCCCCGGCTCTTCGAGTCCGTCATAATACAAAATAGGGTTACCGAAAGTATCTTTACGGCAACGGATGTTACCTTCTTTATCTATAAGCGCAAACATACCTGAATGTTCAAAACCGCCGGCTACTTCCTTATTCACCCCGGCATAGAGCTTAAAATCTTTTGCAAGATTATATATATAATCACGGTCGCCCGTAAGCATGTGCCAATTATAATTTTTAACACCAAGTTCTTTAGCGTGCTCTTTTAAAACCTGAGGCGTATCATTTTCCGGATTAATAGTGATAGAAGCTATACCAAACTTAGGGTTGCCATAATACTCCTGTTGCAGTTTAAGCATGTTTTGGTTCATCTTTGGGCAAATGGTTGGGCAGGTCGTAAAAAAGAACTCCAGCACATATACCTTGCCTTTATAATCTTCGTTAGAGATTTTTTTTCCATCCTGGTTTGTTAGCACAAACTGTGGAGCGGGTCCTATTTCTACAAGGTCAGACTTTTGAAATTTGGCAACGATTTTTGGTACCGCCCAAATTCCGAATATCAATACAATAAAAGATATTCCTATATACGATTTGTTTTTCATGAAATTAAATTTCCCTTTTTGCGCCTTTTAAAGTATCATTCTTCCTAAGGGCAAGGCGGTACTCCCTCAGCACGATCTTAACATCGTCGGTCATTTCATTATGGAGCTCAGCAGCAGAAAAAGTATTGTATCCATCTCTGTATTCACTGTCCATTTTGTTCTTGGTCTCTCCTTTTCTGCCACGAACATTCAGCGATTTATCTACAATAAACACATTAAATGTACCCAGATCATCTCCCAATTGTTCTTTAACCTTTAACGAAGCATAAAACCTTTTTATAGCTTCAGGAGAAGTAAATACAAATTTCCAGTTACTGATATCGCCCATGCTCTTCAGGCTCAACTCTACCTGTTTTACACTCTCCTGAGTACCATCCGGCATCAACATCACAATTTGAAAATCCTTAAATGCTCTGTATTTCCCGTTTATTTTTTGATCAAGGTTAAAAATACTTTCTTTACGCTTCACAACATCGTTACCCAAAAATCCAAGAATTGTAATTTTGTCTTTTAGCTGTACAACGCTATCCGTAAAAGTTTTACCCTGCGGCAACTCGCTCACATTTTTGGTTATTACAGGCAAAAACAACGAGTTGTGCTTTGCCATAGAAAAGTAAATGTACAGTACAAGCGGCAAGGCAAGAAGGCCAAGAAGAACGATTTTTTTCTTCATAAAAGAAATGCAATTAATATGCTGCAAAATTAAAAAAGGCGGTTGATATAACCGCCTTTTTTAGTAATTAATGTGCTATTAAAAAATCCACTTGTAATGTGATGTATTAAACACATCAAATATATAATTACCTTCAATAAGTAAGATGAACACTAAATAGATAATTAAGAATACCAACGGGGCTACAATAGACCACCTGAAACTGCTTTTTTCGCCTTCAAGGTGCATGAATGCCCACATAATATAGTATGCCTTTACAATTGTAAGAACAATGAAAATCCAGTTAAGTAAATTTAACCTAAACAAGCTGTTCATTACAAGAGCATCCGGCTTGATAATACCAAATATAACTTCTACTGTTGTTATTACAGAAAGGATTGCAAAAACTGTCCATATCCTTTTTAAGTTTGACCCGTGATGAGCTTCGTGTGCCATAATTCTTTAAATTTTAATAATTAAACAAGGTAGAAGAATGTAAATACAAATACCCAAACTAAGTCTACAAAGTGCCAGTAAAGACCAACTTTTTCAACCATTTCGTAGCTTCTTCTCTTCTCGTAAGTACCGTAAATTACGTTAAGGAAAATAAGGATGTTAAGTATAACTCCCGAGAATACGTGGAAGCCGTGGAAACCTGTAATAAAGAAGAAGAAATCGGCAAAAAGCTTGTGACCATATTCGTTATGCTCAAGGTTTGCACCTTTAACAAACAATGCACCGCCTTTTATAGCTTCAAGAGACTGCTCTCTTGTAAGGATTTCTTTCTTTTTAGTATCAGGATTAATTTTTTCTGTACGTATAACAACATTAGAATGCGCTTTAAGACCTGCTTCAACTTCTGCAACTGTAAATTCAGGCAGGGCAGCAGCCTCTTCAAACCAAATACCATTACTACGTGTTTTGTCTACTCTTTCAGATGGCAACTTAGCAGCAAATTCCTCCACAGCAATTCTTTTCCCAGTCGTAGCATCTACAAACTGCAACAAAGAACCACCTTTAGTTTCTACAGCACCAAACTCGCCACCAATAAAGTTTTTCCACTCCCATGCCTGAGAACCAAGGAATATAAAACCACCTACAATAGTAAGCAGCATATATATTGCAACTTTAGTTTTTTGTAACTGATGACCTGCATCCACAGCAAGAACCATGGTAACAGATGAGAAGATAAGGATAAATGTCATTAATGCCACATAATACATTGGTGCATCTACACCATGCATAAACGGAAAGTGCGTAAACACTTCATCCGCAATTGGCCATGTGCCAATGAATTTAAACCTTGAAAATCCATAAGCGGCAAGAAATCCTGAGAAAGTAAGAGCATCGGAAACGATGAAGAACCACATCATCATTTTGCCATAGCTCGCTCCCATAGGCTCATTTCCGCCGTCCCATGTTTTGCCAGTAGTGGCTGTAGTAGTAACTGTAGCTGCCATAAAACGTTAGTATGTTAAAAGTTTTCAAATTTACATTTTTTTCTATTAATAGAAATAGAAAAATAAAAACAAATATACCCACAAAACATCAAGAAAGTGCCAAAACATTGCACCTAACTCTATACCAAGGGTTTGTACAGGAGTGTATTTTTGTTTAAAATGATTATAAATTACTGTTAAAAGCACGATCATACCTGCAACAAGGTGCGCAAGGTGCGCAACCGTTACCGTATACACAAAGGTAGAAGTAATATTACTCTCAGAACCCGTAAAAAAATAGCCTGCGCTAATTATTTGGCTAAACCCATAAAACTGCAAATAAACAAACGCAGCACCTAACACCAATGTAGCCAAAAGCAAACCTGACGCCGCAGGGCGGTTATTACTTTTTATTGCCTTTATTGCAAGGTGAAATGTAGCACTGCTTATAATTATTACAACCGTACTTATACTGAATGCTTGCGGAAGCACAAAGTCTTTAACCCAATCCGGACGCGAAGTACTAACCACATAAGCACTGGTTAAACCCGCAAACATCATAAACATACTTATCATGGCAAACCATAACAGCATTTTTTTAGACCTTGCATTCCTTTCGTAGTGCTCGTCAAGCGTCATTTTTATCTTCTCCATTTTATATTATCTGATAAATTTATCTATTACATATATTACCTGCAGCAGCGAAATATAAGACACGCTAACAAGCATTAGCTTTCTTGCAGTTACGGCATCCATTTTTTTATACAGTTTTACTGCATTGGCAAGCATCCATAATCCTAATAAAAACACAATTACTGCTGCAACATAGCTGAGCTTAAGACTGCCCGTAAAACCCGTAACCGGAAGCAACGACGCAGGTATTAGCCAACATGTGTATAAAATAATCTGTAATGCAGTTTTTTTGTCGCGTTTACCTGTTGGCAACATAAAGAAACCACCTTTCTTATAATCATCAAACAAAAACCAGCCAATAGCCCAAAAATGAGGGAACTGCCAAAAAAACTGTATTAAAAACAGGGTTCCTGCCTCAATATCAAAATCGTTGGTAGCCGCTACCCAGCCCAGCATAAAAGGTATAGCACCCGGAAAAGCCCCCACAAACACCGCTAATGGTGTTATAGTTTTAAGCGGTGTATAAATACTTGTGTATAAAAAAATAGAAATTGCCCCAAACATTGCAGTAATAGGGTTAATACTATAAAGTATAGCAATACCCGCAACCGTTAAGACCGCACCTAATATAAATGCATTTCGCACTGATATTTTACCCGATGGCACCGGGCGGTTCTTAGTCCTGTCCATTAAGGCATCAAGGTCTTTTTCAATGATCTGGTTAAACACGTTTGATGCGCCAACCATGCAGTAGCCACCAATTGTAAGAAGAATAAGTGTAGACCAGCTAAAAGGATATTCATCTGAAAAGCCAAGCAGATAGCCGGCCACAGATGAAAACACTACACTAATTGCGAGCCTTGCCTTTGTAATTGCAGTAAAATCGGCAAGGAGCGAGCGAAAAGTAACGTCGTTTTTTGAAGCGTTCAAAATAATTTTCATTGGTTTTTCAAAAACTGGTGCAAAGATAGCCAAAAAACTAACCCCAAAAACAACAAAAAGGTTTTAAAACCCCGATAAAAAAATATTTTACAACTTTTTATACCCTACACGCAACCTTTTAATAAATCATGCATCTACACTATATAACAGCCTTGCAGTGCTATAGGAGGTTGCTATGAAAAAGAAAAAAGGTTACAATTAATTGCTATGAAAGAGAGAAGCCTTCCTGAACCAGGAAGGTTTTTCTGTTTTTAATATCCTCCTTCAGCAATTTTACCATCTGCAATAGCTTTGGCAGATGATGTACCTATACGTTTCACACCAAGCTGAATCATCTGAACGGCTTCGTCATAATTACGCACCCCACCCGCTGCTTTAACGGGCAAAGGAGCAGACGCCTCTAACATCAACTTTATACCCTCAACAGTAGCTCCATTAGGTTTTCCGTCTTGAGTTTTATAAAAACCTGTAGACGATTTAACGAAAACCTTTTGCCAGTATTGTTCTTCAAAATTCTGAATGATCACTTCCCTGATAAGACTGCTCAGTGCAATCATTTCTTTGTTAGTAAGAGCTGCAATTTCAATGATCCACTTTACGGTTTTACCATTTTTCAATCCTAACTGAGAACATTGCAATACCTGATCTTTGACTAATGCCTCCTCCCCTGCTTTAAAAGCCGTATAGTTTACCACAAAATCAAGATCATCTGCACCATCTGCAATAGCCTGTTGTGCTTCTTCCAGTTTTTTGGCAAGGCTTTCGGTTCCTTCAGGAAAATCTATAACTGTCCCCACCAAAACTTCCGACTGTGCAGCCACGATCATTTCTTTAGCAAATGCGACACGGTCAGGTCTTATCATTACTAACTTAAAATTTTGTGTTATAGCTTCGGCAATAACCGTTCGGGCAACTTCTAAATTTTCAGGTTGCGATAAACCTGCCTGCTCAGCAGTTTTTAAATAGGTAGAATCTAAATATTGCTTTATATCCATAGTGTTCTAAAAAAGCGATCCCGAACCAAATGGTTCGGGATCAGATTATTTTTTTTGCCTATTTATAAGCCAAAACAGTAAAATAGCTATTGCACTGCCCGATGTGTTTGCAACTACATCTTTTAAATCGGCACTGCGATCATTGGTAAAAAGGCCTTGGCAAATTTCCATTAAAATACCATAGAGCACTGCCCCTGTAAAAACATAAAGCAGTTGTTTATTTAAGCTTAATGCTCTTTTATATTTAATGTAACCAAACCAAAAGAACGTAAATACAAAATAAAATGTGGCATGCACATATTTATCTACATTTTCTCCTTTTACCGGAACAGATTCAAACCTGTTCATACTTACCAGGCAACAAACGGCAATAAATATTGTCCAAACTATTGCTGCTGCCAGATAAAAATTACGCACCTATAAGCTCTTTATATTGTTCGCTGTCTAAAAGTTCGCTCACTTCATCAGGGTTGGCAATTTTAACTTTTACCATCCATCCGGCTCCATAAGGGTCAGAGTTTACTTTTTCCGGAGTAGTTTCAAGTTCTTCGTTAAACTCAAATATCTCGCCCGATAGCGGAAGGAAAAGATCTGACACTGTTTTTACAGCCTCAACCGTACCAAAAACCTCGTCTTTACCAAGTTCCTGATCAAGGGTTTCAACCTCTACATATACAATATCTCCCAATTCTTTTTGTGCAAAATCTGTAATACCTACAGTTGCAACGTCGCCTTCGATTTTAACCCACTCGTGGTCTTTGGTGTATTTTAATTCAGCCGGAATGTTCATGTGTTGTTGTTTTGTTTTACGGCAAATGTATGTTTTATAAAAATAATTTTAAAATCTTTTTTAGCATTAATTACCAAAATTATATCTAAGGGTAAAGCCCGCACGAATGTTGGTAATAGGATATGCAGTAGAAATTACAGCTTTGGAGAACGAATGGTCGTAATAGAAAATGGCTGTAAGGTTTTTACTAAAGGCATAATCAGCCGTTAGTTTAACCGTCCATATATTCTGACCGCCGCCAAGCTGGTTATTATCATAATCCAGATAACGTACTATCGTTTCGTTTTTACGTAAAGTAAAATCTGCCTTGATGTTGATATCACTCTTAATGGTGTTGGTAGGGTTATCTGCAAGAGAAGAGTTAATAATAACATCTTTAATACGGTAGCCAAGTCCAACAATATACTCATTGCCCTTAACCTCTGTAAGCAGGTTGTTATCAAAACTCATGTTAAGGGTACGGTCTTTCCTAACCTCTGCTAAAACCTTAAATGAGTTTTTCATGGTCATATCTACTCTAATAAGCGGATTGAACTGCTCGGCAAGGTTGATATTCGATATTATATTTTTAGTATAGAAGTTACCCACACCATTGTTATCACGCCCGTTATTTTCAGAATTATTAAATTCAAAATTAGAACGGTAGGCATTAATGTTATAAGAAGCCCTGTAGCCATGATGTATCGAGAAGCTCTTGAACTTTTCTTTAAAGAAAGTATATCGCATCAACCCGGTATATTTAACTACCCAGTTAGGCAACGGAACATCACGGAAAATACCTGTAGAAACCTTACCTGCATCCTGCCCGGTATAAGCTGCAAGGAAAGCAGGAAGTAATACCGACTGGCTGTTCTTACCAAAGCCTTCAGGATAACCGGCATTAGCTGTTGCAAAATCTGCGGAATTTCCTGTAGATATATATCTTGGTATAGCATCTGCACTGCCATAATATTGTTCTGCAAGCCTGTTGGCTATTATCATCCTGTTCTCCCTCATCTGATCGAATGCAGCAGAGCCATTTACATCGCTCTTGCTGAATGCCGTTCTAATAAGTATTGTAGATACCTGGAAGTTACCATAGTTGTAAGGTGACCTCGGATTATATAACCCATCAGTTACATCATATTGTTCTGAGTAGTTGTCCGTAGAAGTTTTATCAGCTGTAAGCTCTATTTTAAAATCAGGGAACAAATCTACCGATGCCGCTAACTTCAGGTCTTTGGTATTTACCTGAGTATAGTTTTGGTTGAAATCCTGATATCCGGTAAGATATCCGGCACGCGCAGCATCATAACGCACGTCGGCCTGGCTACCCCACACAAAACCAAGACTTGGCTTAGTAGTTCCTAAAAAACCTATCCCCGGAAGGAATCCCGGTAGTTGTGTACCGTTTGTTTCTGTATAGTTTATATTGATGTTCTTAACACTGGTTACAATACCCAACAAACCGTTTACGAACACATTACCCGATTGCTCCTGTTTAGGTGCAGCCGTAATTTTTTCACCAGGTTTAGGCGGCGCTTTTGGCGCAGCATTTTTAGCAGGTGCTTTTTTCTTAGGTCCAAGTCCTATGTACTTATAGAACATATCCATGGTAAGCGAAGCATTCAGTTTATGCGAGTTGGCATTCTGTATAGTATTACCTAAAGCAATACCATCAGAAGTAAATGCCAATGCATCTGTAGATCGCTGCCAGTTATAGTTACCTGTATAGCTGTAGGTAGATTTTATAAAACTAAGCGCAGGTATTTTGTTAATTGGCAGATCGTAATTTATTACAAACTGCTGGGTGTGGCTGTTAGCTGTACCAGTATCCCAAAAACCTTCAAAAACAGTATATTCCTGTATAGGAGCACCGTCCTCATCTAAATAATTCCTTACAATGTTGCTCGTAGCAACAGAGTAGTTAAACTTAAGCGACTTTGTAATATTATAGTTAAAGCCATACTGATAGTTAAAGAAATAATTTCTTCTGTACAGCGGGCTTATAGCTATACCATCTACATCTACATTTCGATATTGTTGCCTGTTGTATTGCCTGATAATATTGGAACTGAACGATATGTTAGACGGCAGGTAGTTAAAGTTGAAATCGCTTAGCATTTTCCAATACTGGCTTTTTTTCATAAACGCAGTATTCTTAAACGGCTCAACCGGCTTGTTCTGGAAAGCATAGCTATAATCGGCCGTTGCCCTAACCTGCTGGTCAAGCAAATCTTCTATCTCATAATCATGGTGCTGGGTTTGGTTAAACGAATAACCAAGCGTAAGGTTTTCAGGATCATAAACATGTTGTTTTTGCTCCTGGCTTCTTTCTTTCTTAACACCTATAAAGTTAATGCTCTTGGTTTTAGTATAATCAATAGCACGGTTCTTAATATTTTCTTTTTCAGCCTCATCCTGGGTAATATCCAACAGCTGATCCAACTTAACATCCTGATAGAACGGATCGTACTCAGGAGTAATAATCTGTTCTCCCACGCTGTAGTTAAACGGAATGGTCATTCCCCATTTCTTAGGCAACAATTTACCTGCATTAATGTTGGTAACAAGATTATACTGCTTGGTGTCTTCCCTGCTCCTCTCATTAGGACTTTGCTCAATGGTACCAAAACCTATGGTGCTTATATTACCTGTAGCCGATAGGGTTAAAAGATCGGCAAAGTTGGTGTCCATACTTGCCACAGCCGCCATACCGCCTTTATTATCCATATCCGAAAGGCGCAGCTCATTAAACCATACCTCTCCCCTCATGTGTTTGCGGTTGGTTAACGGGTTTTTAATACCCACCATTAGCGTACGCACAAAACCAAAGTTAGGGTTACCTTTAATACCAATAATAAGCTCGGCATTGGCACCACTCAACGACGGATCAAGTTCGCCGGCAGTTTTGTAATATACACCGTTGGCATCAGGGGTTCCGGCAGTGTTTTGCAACACCATTATTTTTAGTTTGGTAAGCAGGTCTAACGATACGTTTATCTCATTCTCTTCGGGCCATATCGATTCTTCCCTTGTACTGTTAAACTCTGTCCTGACCAACGGTCTTTCTATCTGGTAGAAGTTATCGGTAAAATCATTACCAAAACGAAGGAAACCTACAATTTCTTTCATCCCGGCCTGAAGGATATCATCCGGTAAACCTGACGCCAATGGAAGAGCCTCAGCATGCAGGAACATCCTGAGCTTTTTGTACTGGCGCATATCAACATTTACGTTTTTAAATACCGCACGCGAATCGCCCGGTTCAAGACCGGCATCTGCTGCCGTAGATCCGTTTGTTGCATATACCCTTAACGATAATGCCTGTTCATTTTGGTTGATAACCGCATTGTTGCTGTATAACTGCTCACGCACTACGCCAGGTGGCGATTTATAAGGTATAGGCCTTCTGTCTCCGTTTTCCTGAACGTTCAACGATACTACATCAAAGCCCGTATAATCGCTTTCTTCATCGTTAGGATCCTCGTCTACACCAATATCCATTGAGTTTGTGTATCTCCTCCACTCGCTCCTTACAAGGTCCATAGCTCCAATTCGCAACGTTACCTGTTTCCTGAAGCCAGTCATTACAAGCCTCATAAAACGTATCGACCTAACATCGCTAATGCCGTTTACAGCATTACGTGTTGCAGCATCTATTGGCACTTTATATAAAAGCCATCTTCCGGTTACCCTACCTCCATCACTCGTATTGCGGTCAAAAGGCCTTTCGTCTACAACATACCCTGTACCTGGGGTTGCATTAGGCTCTACAGGAATGGTGTACCTAAAATAGGCATCTATGGTATTCATTGTGTTGTCCTTATTGATGTCTTCCACATCTGGCAAGGTAGTAGATCCCCTGTTTGTGGCACCAACATCTACAGGAGAGTTGCCCTGTGTGCCGTTATAATTTTTATAGCGCTCTACAACATTACCGCTTGCCGATAAAAAGAACTGGTAATTATCTGCAGCAGGGTCTTCGTAGCCTCTAAAATCAGGAAACTCCTGTGCCTCTTCGGCATCATTAAGACCGTCAAGCCCCACATCCTGAAGTCCACGGTTGGCACTGTTGGTATCAAAAGCATATATAAGCGATTGCGAAACCGGAACTTTACCCCAATCGGTATCAACAGTAATAGCATTTCCATCAGTTCCCGGAAGACCGTTCTCATATTGCTTCCTGTTGTCTTTTAAAATATCTTCCGAAAGTTCACCTAAGTGTATCTCGAATGTTCCTGTATTGTCTGTAGTAGTAATGGGGTCTGGGCTGGCTCCATAAGCATAAGGATCCATCATCCAAAACTGGATATACTCTACGTTGGTTTGTTCAAAATTAGTAGAGGTAATGCTTCGCATAATACCCGCCCAGTTATTAACCGCCTGATCTTCGGTAAAGCCGTTAGTAGCTGCAGCAATTGGGTTATAATTGTAAGGTCCCCTTTCCTGTGGAAAATAACTCAGGTCTAACGTTGTTACCACATTGGTAGAGCCCGGCACTACATCGGTTACAGGATAAAGTTCTTCATAATATATACGCCTGTTTACGTTGCTGGATACATCCCTGTCGCTAATTCCGGTTGGCCTTTGGCTGTTAGTATAAAACACAGGGTCGATACTATACCAGGCAAGCTTGGCTCTTTTATGCCCTGTAGAAATATCGGCAGCCGGCTCAATAAACACAGGAGGGTTAGACCCCGGCGTAACCTCCCATGGCACACTCGATAACGACCAGCCTGATGCCGCACGTACATCTATAGTGGTTTGTGTTCCTTCAAAGTCATCTACATAGGTAGTAGCCTCCCCATTAAACTGGTCGGCTTTAGAGGCTCCCGGTTTTAGATAAGCGATCTCTCCCCTGAACGAAAAGTTTGATGGCACATCAGTATCCATTGTAGGGAGCTTGTTTACGAGGCGTGTAAAAAATGGCACCTCTGTACTAAAGGTTGTATTGAAACCATAAATAGTATTGTTTACAGATTCCTGACCGTAGTTCGTTTTACTCGTAAAAGGTCTCTCAGACATTTTAAGAATGGTACCCCCGATAAGGAATTTATCACTGAATTTATGTTCTACGTTTACACCATAAAAACGTCTTGTCTGCTGGCCAAAAGTTGCGTTGTTCTCTGTAGAAACTTCAATAGGTGTATTAGAAGCCTGTAATGATGTATCAAGTATCTGTACTGTTCCTGCCTGATAGTTTACCGTATAATCCTGACCTTCAACAAGGGTTCGGCCTCCGGCAGTTACCACTACAGAACCCTGAGGCACATTAAATGCCCCAAGCGATATACCGTTTGCCCCGGTAGATTTATAACGACCTTTTAGCTGGAACTTATTTTTTTGACTTTGCTGCAATGCCGATGCCTGTGTACTCTTATACATATCGCGATACACATACTTTTGCTGGTTTGGATTAAAAGTATTTTCGGGTGCGCTATGATAGTCCGTATTGCCTGATGTATTGGTTCCCAGTTTGTCATAAAGGTATTCTCCAAAGGGCTCAACGGTTGTAAATATAATTCGCCCGTTTTGAGTATCTACGGTCATTCCCGGCACAAAGTCAAAGAAACCGTCACCACCCACCTGTGGGTCGTTGGCATAGGTAAGCCTATCTACATTGAACACCCTTAATAATGGGGTATCTGCCACTTCAGCCTGACCATTTTCTCCATTTGGCAATGGTAATGGTATATTACCGCTTTGGTCTTTAAAAGGTGTAATATAGTTTAATGGAGAAGGGTCTGTGTACATGATGTTAAACCTGAAGTCCTCCTGAGAAAGCTGATAGGCATTAGGTATCTGGTACACGTTTTTCATCATCAAATCCCATACCGGCTCATTTACCTTAACCAAGTTACCCTTAAGCATCTTTAATATAAGGCTTTGGGTAGAAATATTATTTGTTGTAGAAACACCGGTCGTCGGATCTGTAGTAATGTCTACATTGGTAGCCGCTACACCATCGGTACCAAACTCACCTACCTGGAAAACCTGATCTCCTACCGTATATTGGTAAGCAACTGCAAGAACTTCGTCGTTATTTAGTTTTTGATTAAGCGATATGTAACCTAACTGAGTGTTGTAGGTATATTCGCTTGTAGTAAGTTTACGTGCATTTTCAAGCTTGGCATAATCTGTACCCTCGCTCGCACTAACTGTATTAAAGCTGTTCCTGTCTGTAGTTACAATTTCCCTTATACTTGAATTCAGGTAACCACCGCTATTAATAGCAGCAGGATCTAATTTATTGTTTGCATTATCCGGGTAACTGTTTGGAGGTACATTATAAAATGTCGCTCCGGCATCGTTAAACCCTACTGCCTGGTCACTTATATCTATACCGGTATCATTACCTGTTTGCGGGTTCCTTTTAGTAAGCTGTGATTCACCTAAATCCTGAAGCGCTAAAATATTCCTTGAGTTATTCTCTGTAGCATTAATACGGTTTTGCTTATTGGTAACCCAAACCTCTATACGTGTAATTTGCACACGGCTGTCTATCAATGGATAGCTCCTTAGAGCCGCATCATATCGGTTACGGAAATATTGCGAAAGGAAATAATGCCTGTCGGCGTCATAGTCTAAAGCAAATAGTTCAAAATCCTGAACGGTACCACCTCCCTGGGCTGTAACTGTTTTGGTTTGCGATTTTTGTTCAGAATAAATACCTGTAACGGTAGTGCGCCCAAACTGAAATTGTCCTTTAACACCAAAAAGGCTTTGCGCTCCCCTAACCAACGAGTTAGAAAGCGGAAAGCTTACGTTACCTACCTCTATCTTCTGGATAATATCATCCTCTGTAGGGGTATATTCTAATTTTATAAGATTTTGAAATGCAAAAGTACTTTCGGTATCATAATTTGCGGTTACGCCCAATCGTGTACCTACTTTGCCCTGAAGGCTCATGCTTATGCGCTGGTCAAAATCGAAGGTAAAAGTTTTTCGGTTGCGGGGCGAAAGCGAAGGGTTATCCTGTTTAGTGTAACGCACTCCAAGATCCATCTCTACCGAACCTTGTGGCTTAACATCAATTGTATTTCCTCCAAAAATGGTTTCAAAAAAACTGGAGTTTACATAATAGCGGGGCAACAGGTCTTTTTGCTCTTTCTCTGTTCCTTTGCCATCAATGGCTTTAGATTTTTGTTGATAATACTCGCGTATAGACTCCCGTAAAACAAGTTCCTGGTATTCATCGGGCGTAAGTATTATGGGGTAATTAATATTAAACCCTTCAAACTTATTGGTATATATATAGCGGTTTGTAACCGGATCATAAGAATAAGCCCCTACAATGCTTGTTGGGTTCTTAAGCTCTACCTTACCGGAATTATAACCTTTTATAGTATCCTGTGCTGCTTCATTATCTTCTTCTTCGTCTACCTGAGCCTGCGCAAGTACACTTAAAAAAAGAAAAATTACAGAAAGGGTATATTTTAATTTTATATAAAAATCTTTAAAGTACTCTGTTTTCAAGTGACTATAAATGTTTTAATGCTTGTTTAATAATTGCTTCCACACCCGCTTGCGGGTTTTCTTTAACAATTTTTTCTACAGCCTTTTCAGCTAACTTTTTGTTAAAGCCCAAAACCTCTAAGGCAGATAACGCTTCATCTTTATTTGTATTGTAGCCTGTAACAGAAAGTTCTTCCATATCATACAGTTTTAACACTTTATCCTTAAGGTCCAGGATAATGCGTTGTGCTGTTTTACTGCCAATACCTTTAATAGATTGTATTACTCCTACATTACCGCTGCCTATAGAATTGATAACCTCTTTCGGTTCTAACGACGACAACATAGTTCGTGCGGTTCCTGCCCCTACTCCAGATACTGAAATTAGTAACTTAAAAAGCTCTCTTTCTGCTTTTTCCATAAAACCAAAAAGAGTATGGGCATCTTCTTTTATCTGTAAATATGTGTATAATCTTATTTTTTCAGAGTCCGGCAGCAACGAAAAGGTATGCAGCGAAATATTAACGTGGTATCCCACACCGTGGCAGTCTATTACCACTTCGGTAGGTGTTTTTTCTACCAGTCGTCCCTCAAGGTGTGCTATCATATCTGTTTTTTAAGCGTTTCCAAAAATAGGAAATTTATTTTACCCGTGCGTTTTTTGTTATGAGGCAAAAAATTAAGTCACGAATTTCACTGATTTAAGGGATTTCATTTTGCGTAAATCTATCCAAAATATAATGAATCTACATTCCGGATTATTTGTGAAAATTTGTGCAATTCGCGACTAAATCTTTATTTATTTTTTCGGCATTTTAAGGCGTTTTTCCTTTTCCTGAGCGTCTACAACTGCCACAGCAGCCATGTTTACCATTTCTTCTACACTGGCATTAAACTGTACTATATGCACAGGTTTCTCCATCCCCATAAGTATAGGCCCAATAGAAACAACTTTATCTAACTCCTTTAGCAATTTATACGTAATGTTTGCCGAATCAAGGTTAGGAAAAATTAGCGTATTTACTTTTTTGCCTGCCAGTTTAGAGAACGGGAATTTAGATTCATGCAGTTCGACATTAAGGGCAAAGTCGGCCTGCACCTCACCATCTACAATAAGGTCAGGATGATTTTTGTGAAGATAGGCCACTGCCTCACGAACTTTTACAGCCCCGGGATCAGTAGATGAGCCAAAGTTTGAGAACGACACCATGGCAATTACCGGCTCTATACCAAAAAGCCTTGCCGTACTTGCCGTTAGCAATGCAATTTTTGCAAGATCATCAGCTGTCGGGTTAGGGTTTATAGCAGTATCCGAAAGGAACATAGGACCGCGTTTGGTAAGCATCATATTGGTAGTAGCAATACGGCTCACATTTGGCATCCTGTCAATAAGCTGCAAAATTGGCTTAACCGACAATGGGTAATTACGAGAATACCCTGTAATCATGGCATCGGCATCTCCGGTATTTACCATCATTGCCGCATAATAATTTCGTTGGCGCATTAACTTTTGAGCATCAAGCAAATTAATACCACGCCTTTTTTTAGACTGCCAAAATGCTTGGGCATAATCTTCCAGCCTGTCGTTACCAGCTTCTTTAGGGTCTACTATTTGTACATTTTCGTCAAAACCAAGCTCTTCCTTAAGTTCTTCAATAGTTTCGCGAGCCCCTAAAAGTATCGGCTCGCCTATGCCCTCTTCCATTACAATTTGTGCTGCTTTAAGCACATCAAGCTGGTCTGCCTCAGCAAACACTATGCGTTTAGGCGCACTCTTGGCACGGTTTGTTAGCAGGCGCACCATTTTATTATCGTTACCCAAACGGTCTAACAACTCTTCGCTGTACTTGTCCCAGTCGGTAATTGGTTTTTGAGCCACACCGCTTTCCATAGCAGCACGTGCCACGGCAGGAGCTACAACAGCAATAAGCCTTGGGTCAAAAGGTTTTGGTATAATGTAATCGCGGCCAAATATAAGCTTTGTCTCCCCATAGGCAATGTTTACCTGTTCCGGCACACTTGCCTTGGCTAACTCAGCAAGGGCATGCACGGCAGCCATTTTCATAGCCTCATTAAT
This sequence comes from Flavobacterium sp. Sd200, assembly GCF_009826935.1. Taxonomy (GTDB): domain Bacteria; phylum Bacteroidota; class Bacteroidia; order Flavobacteriales; family Flavobacteriaceae; genus Flavobacterium. The sequence continues at coordinate 406,641 of NZ_WUMN01000004.1, read as the reverse complement.
CTTTGTGGCACGAACATCTAAAGCACCACGAAAAATATAAGGAAAACCAAGAACGTTATTAACCTGGTTAGGATGATCGCTACGGCCCGTTGCCATAATAACATCTTTGCGTGTAGAAACAGCAAGGTCATAATTAATTTCCGGAACCGGATTAGCCATAGCAAACACTATAGGGTCGTGCGCCATGGTAAGCAGCATTTCCGGCGTTAGCACATTGCCTACCGAAAGTCCAAGGAACATATCGGCACCGTTAACGGCTTCGGCAAGTGATTTTGGTTCGCCGTCCTTGGCATACTTTGCATGTAACGGGAAAAGGTTTGGCCTGCTCTTTACGATCATGCCATCTATATCGAACATAGTAATGTTCTCTACTTTTACGCCAAGCAAAAGGTATAAAGCAGCACAGCTTAACGCCGCCGAACCTGCACCCGATACTACAATTTTAAGGTCTTCCAGTTTTTTACCTGCAAGCTCGGCTGCATTTATTAATGCCGCAGATGATATTATTGCCGTACCATGCTGGTCGTCGTGCATTACCGGTATGTTCAGTTCTTCAACCAAACGCCTTTCTATTTCAAAAGACTCCGGTGCTTTTATATCTTCAAGGTTAATACCTCCAAAAGTTGGGGCTATTGCCTTTACAGTTTCTACAAATTTGTCAATATCTTTAGAGTCTACCTCTATGTCAAAAACATCAATATCGGCAAATATTTTAAACAAAAGACCCTTACCTTCCATCACAGGCTTAGAGGCTTCAGGGCCAATATCGCCCAGTCCAAGAACGGCAGTACCGTTACTGATTACTGCTACAAGATTACCTTTTGCAGTATATTTATATACTTTGCTTACATCTTTATGTATTTCTATACACGGCTCTGCCACACCTGGCGAGTAAGCTAACGTTAAATCTCTTTGAGTTGCATACGGCTTTGTGGGTACTACCGCTATTTTGCCGGGCTGCGGCTTTGCATGATACAATAATGCTTCCCTTCTTTTGCTGTACTGGTTCATTATTATGGGTTTGATTAACTAACTTACAAAGGTAAACCTATGGTTTGATTAGAAAAATTTTTATGTACATTCTTTTGCACAGGTTTAAATGTGTAAAAACAGTGTATCTTTATACTGGTAAAAAATAATCTTTTTATGAAAAAATATGTCGTTATGTGCTGTGTTTTAGCCACCGCCCTGCAATCCTGCAAAAATGATAGTAAAAAAGCGGTAACCGAACCGAATGATAAGGTTAAAGAAATTACTGAAAATTATCATCAGGAACGCCTAAAGCTATACCCGTGGGAAGCAACTACGGCCGGTGATGACCGCTACAACAACCTTATGCCTAACACGCTTGACGATGCCTATATAAAGCAGACCAAAGATTTTTTTACTAAGTACAAAGAACAGATAGCATCTGTAAAAGACGAAGATCTTAGTGAAAACGACCTTATAAGCAAACAGCTACTGCTATGGGAGTGTAATATTAATTTAGAGCGCTATGCTTTTAAGGAAGAGCTTATGCCTGTTAATCAGTTTTGGTCGGTCATACTTACTACTGCACAATTTGCAAGCGGTCAGAGTATGCAGCCTTTTAAAACCGTAAAAGATTACAACAACTGGCTTGAGAGGCTTGAAAGCTTTAAACTATGGCTTGCCAGTGCGCAGCAGCGAATGAAAGAAGGCGTGACCAAAGGCTATGTATTGCCAAAAGCACTAACAGTTAAAGTAATTCCGCAGTTAAAGGATATGACTGTAAGCGATGTCAAAACACATTTATTTTACAGTCCCATAAATACTTTCCCTGACACCTTTACCGATGCCGAGAAAAAAGAACTGACCGATAAATACACTAAAATCATCAGCGAAAAACTCATACCATCTTTTACCAGCTTATACAATTATGTCAGCACTGATTATCTTGCCGCAAGCAGGAGCACAAGCGGAATATCTGCTTTACCTAATGGCGATAAGTACTACCAATATCTTATAAAGCTGTACACTACCACTGATATGACAGCCGACGAGATACATAAACTTGGGCTTAAGGAAGTGGAACGTATTTCGGCCGAGATGGAAAAAATAAAAAATCAGGTAGGGTTTAAAGGCACGCTAAAAGAGTTCTTTAATTATGTGCGTACCAAAAAAGAACTGATGCCTTTTACTAAACCCGAGCAGGTTATTGCCCACTACAATGGCATTTATGACAGGATGAAGCCCAACCTTGACAAGATATTTGACCTGAAACCCAAAGCAGGATTTGAAGTAAGAAGAACCGAGGCTTTTAGGGAGGCCAGTGCCAGTGCCGAATACAATCAACCATCGCTTGACGGATCGCGCCCGGGCATTTTTTACGTTCCGCTGCCCGATGTTACCAAATACAATACCTACGATAATGAAAGCTTGTTTTTGCATGAAGCCATACCGGGCCACCACTACCAGATAGCATTGCAACAGGAAAACACCAGCCTGCCGTCATTCCGTAAAACAATATGGTTTACTGTCTATGGCGAAGGTTGGGCACTGTATGCCGAATCGCTTGGTAAAGAACTTGGCCTGTACACCGACCCTTATCAATATTTTGGCACCCTTAGTTTAGAAATTCACCGTGCCATTCGCCTTGTAGTAGACACAGGGCTGCATACCAAAGGATGGACGCGCGAGCAGGCCATACAATACTCCCTTGATCATGAAGCTGAGGGCGAAGAAAGCATTATTGCCGAAATAGAGCGCTATATGGCTATACCGGGACAGGCACTTGCCTATAAAATTGGCCAGTTAAAAATACGCGAACTGCGCACTAAGGCTGAGAAAGAATTGGGAGATAAGTTTAGCATTAAAGAATATCACAACCAGGTACTGGATGCCGGATGCTTGCCTATTAAGGTTTTTGAGGATAAGATTAACAGGTGGATTGAGGGGAAGAAGTAGTTTTTATGGAACGTGAATGACACGGATTTAGCGGATTGACGCGGATTTTATTGTATTTTAAACATAAGCGTAGGTCATTGCAAGGAACGAAGCAATCTAAATATATTTATTACATTCTTAAGTCTCTGACTTTTCAGATTAGGTGTTTCAACAGGTTAAAAAATAAAATGAAAGCAATAATAATTATTAGTATATTAGTTTTACAGTCATTCTTTATGTTATTAATTTCAATAATAATTCTTTACAAAAAAAAGTTGTACTACGAATACATTGATAAAACAAAAAAAATAACATTGACTGATTATGTAACTAAATTTGATGGTAACTGGTTATTTAAGAATATAAATTATAAGTCATTAACAGAGGAACACCCTGATGATGAAAAATTAAAAAGAAACATTAAACTAATTATAGCAACAGGTAAGTTTTCAGTTGTTTTAGCGATATTATCTCTACTCCTTATGATATACTCAAAAGTTGAAGGTATAATATGAACTACTTCCCGCGAAGCCCCACTTTGCGAAGTCTGTGAGTTTAGTGTAATTTTAGAAAATGCTGGAGACACGGAAAAAACCCACAAAATCATGAACTTAGATCTACATCGAAATTTAATACCAGAAAAACATAGACCGCTTCGTTCCTCGCGGTGACGGCGCGTGAAGAAAAGTAACTTAAAAAACTCTGTGCTCCTCTGTGCCTCCTTTGTGTAATTCTGTGAAACAACTGCACAAAGAGACCGCTTCGTACCTCGCTGTGATAGTGCATGAAAAAAATCTGCGCCAATCTGCTAAATCCGTGTCATTCGCGTTCCATTCTACTTCAAAAAGTCGATATTACGCACCAGTCCCGAATATTTTGTGCGCTTTACAGCCGAGTTTTTAAATACCGCCCTAAAGGTATCTTCGGTAATTTCTTCCCAGTCCTTTTTGGTTAGCGAAAGTAAATCGGGGTGCGGGTTAAAAAGCGGTTCTCTGTGCGGCTTGCTAAAACGGTTCCAGGGGCAAACGTCCTGGCACACATCGCAGCCAAAAGCCCAGTCGTCAAAACTGCCTTTCATATCATTCGGAATGTTCTCTTTGAGTTCTATAGTAAAATAGGATATGCATTTACTACCGTCTACCACATAGGGCGCAATAATTGCCTCTGTAGGGCAGGCATCAAGACAGGCTGTGCAGGAACCGCAATGGTCGGTCACGGCATGGTCATATTCCAGTTCAATATCCACCACAAGTTCAGCAATAAAAAAGAACGAGCCAACCTGTTTACTTAGCAAGTTACTGTTCTTCCCTATCCAACCCAAACCGCTTTTCGCAGCCCAGGCTTTATCTAATACAGGTGCACTGTCTACAAATGCCCTGCCCCCTACCTCGCCAATATTCTCCTGAATGGAATGCAAAAGCTCTTTCAGCTTATCTTTAATTACAAAATGATAATCCTGCCCGTAAGCATATTTAGAAATTTTATACGTGCCATCGGATTGTTTCTCTTCGGGGTAGTAATTAAGCAGTAATGATATTACACTTTTAGCACCATCTACAAGTAACGTTGGGTCGAGGCGCTTATCAAAGTGATTTTCCATGTACTGCATTTGGCCATGGCGGTTTTCGTTAAGCCATTTTTCCAACCGTGGAGCTTCCTCTTCCAGAAAACCTGCTTTAGATATACCACATGACAGGAAGCCAAGGCGTTTGGCTTCGGATTTGATAAATTGCGTATGTTTTTGTTTGTTATTTATCATTACGGCATCACCCTGATTCATTTTTATTGATACCGTCATTGCGAGCGGAGGAACGGAGCGCGGCAATCTATCTATAAGATTGCTTCGCACCTCGCAATGACGAAACCCACGAAATCTGTTACGCCAAAGCTAAATCAAAAGTCTTAAATATCTAAAATAGCCCTCCCTGTATCCCCGGTCTTATTTTACCAAGGTGCTTATATGCTTTCTCGGTTACTTCACGTCCGCGTGGCGTGCGAATAATAAATCCTTCCTGGATCAGGAACGGTTCATATACTTCTTCAATGGTCTCACCACTGTCTGACACTGCCGTAGCCAGCGTAGAAAGCCCCACGGGGCCACCTTTAAACTTATCTATTATGGTTGTAAGTATTTTGTTGTCCATTTCGTCCAGACCGTGCGCATCAACATTCAATGCGCGCAGGGCGTAGCGGGCAATTTCGATGTCTATTTTTCCGTTGCCTTTTATTTGGGCAAAATCGCGCACGCGTCGCAGCAGCGCATTGGCAATACGCGGTGTACCCCGGCTTCTTCCGGCAATTTCTATAGCAGCCTCCATGCTTATGGGCACATTGATGATCATGGCACTGCGTTGCACAATGGTAGTAAGTAGCTCTGTAGTATAATATTGTAATCTGCTTTGTATTCCAAAACGGGCACGCATAGGTGATGTCAGCAAACCCGACCTCGTGGTAGCGCCAACCAACGTAAATGGGTTTAGTCCTATCTGCACTGAACGCGCATTAGGTCCGCTCTCTATCATGATATCTATCCTGAAATCCTCCATAGCAGAATACAGATATTCTTCTACTATGGGACTCAAACGGTGAATTTCATCAATAAAAAGTATGTCGCGCTCATCAAGGTTGGTCAGTAGCCCGGCAAGGTCTCCCGGTTTGTCCAGTACCGGACCCGATGTAATTTTGATTCCTACACCAAGCTCATTTGCCAAAATGTTAGCCAGAGTTGTTTTACCCAATCCTGGAGGGCCGTGAAAAAGTGTGTGATCTAATGCTTCACTACGCATATTGGCCGCCTGTACAAACACTGCCAAATTTTCCAGCACCTGGTCCTGCCCCGTAAAATCTTCGAAAGAAAGCGGTCGCAACTTTCTCTCAATATCCAGTTCTTCGGGGTTAAAGTTCCTGTTGGTAGGGTCTAAATTTTGGTTCATACTGCAAAGATAATTCAATTTGGTTTAAAGCTTACGCTCTATTTTTGCCACTAATTTCACTAATTATCACTAATCAGAGCTTATTAAAAAGCTCTTTGAAGTCAGATTTACAGTTACATCTGATAACCATCGGAAAGAATGATATTCCATTCAGGATGATTGTTTACATAATGCGCTACGTATGAACATGAAGGAACCACCGTCAAGCCATTGTCTTTAGCACACTGCAACGTTTGTTTTACCAGGCTGGCAGCAATACCCCTACCCCGCAATGCAACAGGAGTTTCGGTGTGTGTAAGATAGATCTTTTCACCTTCACGGATAAATTCTAAAAAAGCGATTCCACCCTGTGTGTGCAGTTCAAACTGGTTCTCTTCTTCGTTTATTTTAAATGTCTCTGTAGCCATGGTTTTATTTTAAAGATAGTGTTTTATATTTTATTGAAGAGATAGGTGTTTAGTCTTCCAAGAATAAAAACTGTTAAGAAATTAATATTTTTAAATATCTTTAGCAAAACTAACACACTATGTCTCAAACACCCAACGAAGATAAACATTTAAAACGCGAACTCGGCCTACTCGACGGTACTATGCTGGTTGTAGGCTCAATGATAGGATCGGGTATTTTTATAGTTAGTGCCGGCATGGTACAACAGGTAGGAAGTGCCGGATGGCTCATACTTATATGGGTATTGTCAGGCCTTATGACTATGATAGCAGCCGTAAGCTATGGCGAACTCAGTGCTATGTTCCCTAAAGCGGGCGGGCAATACATATATTTAAAAGAGGCTTACAACGAACTAATAGGCTTTTTATATGGCTGGAGCTTTTTTGCTGTGATACAAACCGGAACCATCGCCGCCGTTGGTGTTGCCTTTGCTAAGTTTACAGCCTACATTTACCCACCTTTTAGCGATGAAAATGTGCTTTATCAAATTGGCAGCTTTAGGCTGAATGCAGCGCAATTAGTTTCTATTGTAATTATCATATTACTTACATACATCAACAGCCGTGGAGTAAAGAACGGAAAGTATATTCAAACTATTTTCACTGTTGCTAAAATAGCCTCACTTTTTGGATTGGTAATTTTTGGTTTACTACTGGCAGCCAAATCAGAGGTGTGGAATGCTAACTGGTCTGATACATGGACAGCAAAGTCATGGAATAAGGAAACCAGCCAATGGAATATTATAGGTGGTAGCGTATTATTCTCGGCAATAGCCGCAAGCATGGTAGGATCGTTATTTAGCAGCGATGCATGGAATGGAGTAACCTTTATATCGGGAGAAATCAAGAAACCTGAACGCAATGTAGGGCTAAGCCTGTTTTTTGGTACGCTGATCGTTACTATTATTTATATATCTGCCAACCTTATGTATGTGGCCGTGATGCCCCTCGATGCCATTGCATTTGCTCCAAGCGAGCGTGTAGCGGTAGAAGCCTCACAATATATTTTTGGTACCACGGGAACTTATATTATTGCTATAATGATCATGGTATCTACATTTGGCTGCAATAACGGACTTATACTGGCAGGCGCAAGGGTATATTATACTATGGCAAAAGACGGCCTTTTCTTTAAAAAAGCAGCAACTTTAAACAATGCCAGCGTTCCGGGTTGGGGACTTTGGTTTCAGTGTATATGGGCTTCGGCATTATGCCTTACAGGTAAATATGGCGACCTGCTGGATTATGTAATGATCATTGTAGTGATATTTTACATCCTCACCATTTTGGGAATATTTATTTTAAGAAAAAAAATGCCTAATGCTGAACGCCCTTACAAAGCCTTTGGCTTCCCTGTACTACCTGCACTATACATTTTACTTGCCGCGGCGTTTTGCTTTGCGCTGCTTAAAGATAAAACCGATACATGCGGCTGGGGTGTACTTATTATGCTTGCCGGGATACCCGTGTATTATTTGAGTAAAAATAGGGCTAAAAATAATACTTTATAAAAGCTCTACTGACCGATGAAGCAATCTTTAGTTTAGCCACATTACAAAAACTAGTACAATATATTGATGACCAACGGTGACAACAATAGTATAAATATTATACTGGCGTTTCAATCACTCCTGAGCATATAGCAGTATTAAAGGCAATCATCGTCTAAATAAGTCCGCAAGTTTATGACTTGCGTGCCCAACCACCAGCCGCGCAACGCACTTGCCGGCTTTGGTGGTTTGGGGTTAGTGGGTAATTTGGAGCAGCAAATAGAATTGCTTAGGGGAGGCAAGGCTTTTTAAAAAATACTACCCCAAAGGGTAGAGATTTTTATAAAAACCTAAAGACTTTGGCCTTGCCCATATCCTAGGTGTCTAAAATCATGCGCCATTGAATCTGGAATAATATGGAGTATTACTTATTTATTTTGTGTATAATCTTTCCTCCAATTAGCAAAACTACAGGGAGGAAATATGATAAAACCAAATAGGAAGCATATAATTTTCCATCATAGGTTTTATAAAGTTTAAAAAGTTCTTCATATCTTTTTTTATGAAAAATCAACAAATAATTTAAAATTAGTGGAGGGGCTAAAAAAAGTATAAAAAAGCTTAAAATAGCGTCCAACTTTGTACCCTTAAAAATATCTAAGTTCAAATTATAGAAATGTATATTTAAGACATTCTGTAGTATAGTCATAAATAACATAATATTTAAGGCCATTGCCATTGACATAAAAGTCATTCCGTATAATTTCCACATTCCTTTGTTTTTAGGCAAAGATTTCATTTTCAAAAGCCCATCTACCCAAATTTTGTAATAAATATTAAACATAATCATAATTTAAGTTTCTGTAATTATATCATAAATTATAATACTAGCACCATATACTAACACTCCGGCTCCTATTGCCCATCCCACAGGATTAGAAACAATTCCAAGAGATACAAGAGCAGTAGTGGTTAGTCCAGTAACACACACAGCAAAATCTGAAGAATCTCTAAGGGAAACATTTGCAAATCCACCAGAATCATATTGGTTATAAACTTTATATCCCGAATATGAGGTTGTAAGTGCTGAAGCAAATGTCCCCGCATATTTAGCATACTTTAAATATCTTGTGCCTGTAGAACCAAGACTTCGTAAATAAGCTTGTATCATTAATATTGGAAATAGGAATTCCTCTATTTAACGCAACTGACCCCTCTATAATGGTAGTTTTAACATCATTTGCAAAACTCACGGAACCTATCCTTGCGCTAATCGTATCCATTTTTTTTGCTGTCGCATCTTCTTCCAGCATACTATTTATTTCCTCATAACTTACACCTGAAGATGGCTCTGAAACGGTTATTTATTGCTTACGATCAAACAATTTACCCCACTGCCTTAAAACCAATTTTTCCCTGGATTACACCCACCATTATCGCTTTTAGTAGAATTACCTGGGGCATAATGTCTTCTAATATTGCTTGACATTCTTCTAAAAGCCGCCTCCTGTGTATCTTTACTTGGCTTGCTATCCCATCAGGGGCAGTAAACCTAACTAGATTATTGTAACGATAGTTATAAGGTGTCCATCGTCTTGATACTTCAGATAACGGGTCAATATACAAAAAAGGCCATCCTTTCGGATAGCCTTTTAAAACTTTATATTTTATTAGTGGTGAAGTTGCTCTTCGCCCTCTTTCATCGGTACTGTTTGAGGCACAAAATCCTCATCATGCCCCGGTTTGCTGTAGTCGTAAGCCCAACGGTAAACCTCAGGTATTTCACCAGGCCAGTTACCGTGGATGTGCTCTACAGGAGTTGTCCACTCAAGAGTGTTAGCTCTCCAAGGGTTTTGTATTGCTTTTTTACCTTTAAAGATACTGTAGAAGAAGTTCCAAAGGAAAATTAGCTGGAATGCTGCACCAATAAGGGCAAACATTGTAATTACAACGTTAACATCGGCAAGGTCATCAAATAACGGGAATGCCGAGTTAGTATAGTAACGCCTTGGTAAACCTGCCATACCTACAAAGTGCATTGGGAAGAATACTCCATAAGCACATACAGCCGTTACCCAGAAGTGAATGTAACCAAGAGTTTTGTTCATCATTCTGCCATACATTTTAGGGAACCAGTGGTAGATACCCGCAAACATACCGTATAGTGCAGAGATACCCATTACAAGGTGGAAGTGAGCTACCACAAAGTAAGTATCGTGAACGTTAATATCAAGTGTACTGTCACCAAGTATGATACCTGTAAGACCACCTGTAATAAATGTAGATACAAAACCAATAGAGAACAACATCGCCGGGTTCATTTGAAGGTTACCCCTCCATAAAGTCGTGATCCAGTTGAATGCTTTTACAGCAGATGGTATTGCAATAAGTAATGTTGTAAATGTAAATACCGAACCAAGGAACGGGTTCATACCAGAGATGAACATGTGGTGACCCCAAACGATAGTTGAAAGGAATGCAATAGCCAATATTGAAGCAATCATCGCACGGTATCCAAAGATCGGTTTACGTGCATTTGATGTCATGATCTCAGAAACAAGACCCATCGCAGGAAGGATTACGATATAAACCTCCGGGTGACCAAGGAACCAGAAAAGGTGCTCAAACAATACCGGTGAACCACCTTGATAGTGCAGTACATCTCCGGCAATATAAATATCAGAAAGGAAGAACGATGTACCAAAGCTTCTGTCCATTATTAGCAGCAATGCTGCAGAAAGAAGTACAGGGAATGAAACGATACCGATTACAGCAGTTACAAATAAAGCCCATATTGTAAGCGGCAGTCTTGTCATAGACATACCTTTTGTTCTTAGGTTGATAACAGTAACTACATAGTTAAGTGATCCCATTAGCGATGAAGCGATGAATATGGCCATTGATACTAACCAAAGTGTCATACCTGCACCAGAACCACCAATTGCCTGAGGAAGTGCACTTAATGGCGGATAGATTGTCCAACCGGCAGCGGCAGGGCCTGCTTCAACAAATAAAGATATTACCATGATTACTGCAGAAAGGAAGAACAACCAGTATGAAAGCATGTTCATAAATCCGGAAGCCATATCCCTTGCTCCAATTTGCAACGGAATAAGAAGGTTACTAAATGTACCACTCAATCCGGCAGTTAATACAAAGAATACCATTATTGTACCGTGAATGGTAACCAACGCAAGGTAAATATCATTACGCATTACACCGTTTGGTGCAAATTTATCGCCTAAAAGCACTTTGAAAATTGTAAACGACTCCTCCGGCCATGCAATTTGCATACGGAATAACAAAGACATTACAATACCAATGATACCCATAATAGTACCGGTAATAAGGTACTGTTTGGCGATCATCTTGTGGTCAAGGCTAAAAATGTACTTTTCAATAAAAGTCTGCTTGTGGTAATGATGATCGTGGGCATCGTGTCCGTGTCCTTCGTGAGCGTGTATCTCGTCGTGTCCTACTGCTGACATATTTCTTTATTTAAATATATTGTAAAAAGAATTATTTTTTGATAACCTGTGCTACTACCGCAGTAGTATCAGCTTTAACGGCATTAGTTGTGTCCTGAGTTGCAGGTACAGCTTCTTCTGTAGCAGGAGCAGCCTCACCTTCTTTAGCCTCTTTAACGGCAACACCTAATGTTTTCTTGTCTTTAAGCCATTTGTTAAAGCTTGCCTCATCTTCAACAACAATTTTCATTTGCATGTTGTAGTGAGAAGCACCACATATTTTATTACATAACAGTAAGTAGTCAAATGTGTATGGCTCAAGTGCTGTACCGCCATCGGCAGTTAACTCGGCACTTTTCTTAGACCTGATCTCATTGATGTGTGCCACTTTCTTCATGATGGCAGGGTTCTGACGCATCTCATCAGTAGTAAGCGTAGGTACAAAACCAAATTCGGTTACCATACCCGGAACTACGTTCATCTGAGCCCTGAAGTGAGGCATGTAAGCAGAGTGCAATACATCCTGAGAACGGAATTTAAAAATAATTTGTTTCCCTTTTGGTAAGTGAAGTTCACTTGCCTGAATATCATCCTGAGCATTAGGGTCAGACATATCAACACCAAGAGTGTTAACACCTTCAATGTAACGTACGTTAGCTTTACCTAATTTGCCATCAGCACCTGCATAACGAACCTCCCAGTTAAACTGTTTGGCGTATACCTCTACATATATAGCGTCTTCTTTAGCCTCTTCTTCGATAAACATAATGTTAGTCCAGGCATAAAGTCCGTAAAGAATAAGACCTGCAAGAACAATTACCGGAATAATAGTCCAAATAAACTCAAGTTTGTCGTTATCGGCATAGTAGAAAGCTACCTGGCCTTTTTTACCTTTATATTTAAAAGCAAAGTAATGTAATAAGAACTGAGTAAGGGTTTGAGTGATAAAGATAAGAACAAGAGAAATGTTCATAAGGTTATCATACTGTGGGCCGTGCTCAGATGCAGGAGTGCCTAATACAAGGTGCCCCCATTTTATCAGCGAATAAATTGTAAAGATATAGATGAAGCCTAAAAAGCCAAACATCAGGTATCCGTTTACGCTGTTATCCTTGTCTGTAGCTACTTCAGGATTTTCATTATATGTAGCAGCTCCAATTTGTGTTAGCTGGAATATTTTAGTTAATTGCCATATTGCAATGCCTAATAAAACTAAAACTACAATTACCAATAAACTCGTCATTTGTTTATTACTTTAAATATTAATAATGAAAATGCTTACTTTCTTCAATCAGCGGGTTACGTTTTGCTAATAGCGGCACTTTAGTAAGTGCAGTAAACACCACAAGTATAAACAGGCCAAGGAAGAACAATACAGCACCTATTTCGCCTGCGCCTATAAACCACTGGTCTCCCACGGTAGCCGGCATGATCATGTTAAAGAAGTCTATATAGTGACCTAAAAGAATCACGATACCTGCCATTACAATAATCCAAGAAAGACGTTTAAAATCTGTATTAATAAGGATAAGTACCGGGAACAGGAAGTTCATAGCTACCATACCAAAGAAAGGCAGGTTATAGTTCTCTATACGCATTTTAAAATACACAACCTCTTCGGGCATATCAGCATACCACATTAGCATGAACTGAGAGAACCAAAGGTAGGTCCAGAAAACGCTGATACCAAACATAAATTTAGCAAGGTCATGGATGTGGCTTGTATTAACATACTCAAGATATCCTTTAGATTTAAGGTAAAGCGTTATAAGTGCAATTGTAGTGATACCGCTTACAAAGAAACTTGCAAATACATACCATCCAAATAGTGTGCTATACCAGTGTGGATCTACAGACATAATCCAGTCCCAAGACATGATCGATTCTGATACGATAAAGAACACAAGGAAAGCAGCAGCGCCTTTAAATGATTTTTTATAAGAAAGGTTATCAGTAGCTTCATCCTGCGCAAGAGATTGTTTTCTTGAATACTGACGATAAAAAATCCATCCACCAATAAACACAGCAGCTCTGATTAAGAAAAATGTACCGTTAAGGTAACCTGATTTTTGTTGAATAAGGTGATCTTCTGCCACAACTTCAGGATCAAGCCATATAAATAAATGGTGAAAATGAAGTACGCCGACAACAAGAAATATAAATACTATTATAGCACCAGGAATAAGGTAGCTCGTTATACCTTCCATAACTCTGAAAAGTACGGGAGACCAACCTGCCTGAGCAGCATTTTGTATAGCATAGAAAGCAAGTACACCTAAAGAAATAAGCATGAAGAACAAAGCAGCAACATATACCGCAGCCCAAGGCTTATTTTGTAATTGATGGAAAACGTGCTCAGCGTGTTCTTTGTGTTCGTCATGAGTAGCGTGTGCATCATGTGCTTTGTGGGCATCATGACCCGCAACAGCAGCCTCGGCATGAGCCTCATGGCTCTCTTCGGCAACAGCCGAATCGTGAGCAGCAGGAGCTGTGGCAACGATTGAAGAAACACTGTCTGAAGCAAGATGGGCTTTCTCTTCGTCAGTAAGCTTATGTCCCTCTTTAACGGTGTCTTCTACATGTGTAACATGAGCTTCATCAGCTTTATTTTCATGAGTTTCAGAATGAGTGCCTTCGTGATGGGCAGCTTCGCCATGTCCGCCATGATGTTGCGCTGCAATTATTGCTTCTGCCTCTTCAAGAGTTTTTGGTGCAGTAAAAAAACTATAACCAACACCTATGATACCAACGACCATAAGTATAAAAGCTAAAGTTTTTAATTTACTAGAAAATGTGTACATATATTTATGCTTTCAGTGTTCTACAATTATAATTCACTCTTAAGTTTCATTACATAGTGGGCAACCTGCCAACGCTCTTCCTGAGAAAGTTGGTTTGCGTGAGATCCCATCATGTTAAGACCGTAAGTTTCTACGTGGAAAATACTTCCCTCAGTAATAACCCTGTCTTTATAGTTAGGTACACCGGCAAATTTTTCCCTCTTTGCAAGGTTACCTTTACCATCACCCTTATCACCGTGGCAAATAGCACAGTAAATAGTAAATAGCTCTTCACCTTTTTTAAGGTCTACCTGTGTAGAATCTAACGGAGACTTAAGTTCTGCTTTAGCTCTCTCATAATCTGCCGGAGTATTAGCATACTCATAAGGAGTAAAGCCTCTTGGAACAGAACCTTTAGCAGGCAACTGACCCTCTTTTCCGTTAGAGAACGCAGCAGACTCCACATAAGGCTCATAAGCTACAGACTCATACATGTTAGGAAAATATTGGTAGTTTGGCTCCTGCTTGTTATGGCACGAGGTTAGCGCTGCAAAAACAGCTGCCAATCCTACTATTTTAGATAATGCTTTCATACGTTTCAATTAATGCTTTTCAACTACTTTTACCTCTACAGCTCCGGTATTCTGAAAAAATGTAACTAATTCATCTTCGTTGCCATTAACGGCTACTTCCATTAAAAAGTGGTCGTCTGTAGTTCTTACATCCGGGTTTTCGGCAGCTTTAAACGGCCATAATTTACTTCTCATGTAAAAAGTAATAACCATTAAGTGAGCAGCAAAAAATACTGTCATCTCAAACATAACCGGAACAAAAGCCGGCATATTCTCGATGTAGCTAAAGCTTGGCTTACCACCAATATCCTGTGGCCAGTCTACTATCATGATGTATCGCATCATTGTAGTTGCTACTGTTAAGCCTATTAATCCATATATAAATGAGGCAATAGCTATTCTTGTGTGAGGAAGTCCTATGGCTTTGTCAAGCCCGTGCACCGGGAAAGGAGTGAAAACTTCTTCAATGTGATGATGCGCAGCGCGTGTTTTCTTAACTGCATCCATTAGGATATCATCGTCATTGTACAATACATGTAAAACTTTATTGCTCATGTTCTTAGTGATGATTATGTTCTGAATGTGAATGGTTATCGTGGCTTTCGTGCAGCTTTTTATATTTCTCGCTGCTTGTTTTCATGATAGATTTAACCTCTGCCTGTGCAATTACAGGGAAACTCCTTGAATAAAGCAGGAACAATACAAAGAAGAAACCTATTGTACCAATATAGAAACCGGCATCTACAAATGTAGGCTGGAACATGGTCCATGAAGATGGAAGGTAGTCTCTGTGTAGTGATGTAACGATAATTACAAAACGCTCAAACCACATACCTACGTTAACCACAATTGAAATGATGAAAGACACCATAATACTTGTCCTGATCTTTTTAAACCACATTACCTGCGGAGAGATCACGTTACATGTCATCATCAACCAGTAAGACCACCAGTAAGGTCCTGTAGCCCTGTTGATGAAGGCATACTGCTCATACTCTACACCAGAGTACCATGCAATAAATAACTCAGTAATATAAGCCACACCTACTATCGAACCTGTAATCATGATTACAATATTCATTAGTTCTATGTGCTGAACTGTAATATAAGCTTCAAGATTAGATACTTTTCTCATGATGATAAGAAGGGTGTTAACCATTGCGAATCCTGAGAAGATAGCTCCCGCAACAAAGTAAGGCGGAAGGATCGTTGTATGCCATCCCGGTATTACCGATGTAGCAAAGTCAAACGATACGATGGTGTGTACAGAAAGTACAAGAGGGGTAGCAAGACCTGCAAGCACAAGAGAAACCTCTTCAAAACGTTGCCAGTCTTTTGCACGTCCGCTCCAACCGAAACTCAATATAGAATATACTCTTTTTGTAAACGGAGTAATAGCCCTGTCGCGAAGCATTGCGAAGTCAGGAAGCAAACCTGTCCACCAGAAAACTAATGATACCGAAAGATATGTAGAGATCGCAAATACGTCCCAAAGTAGCGGTGAATTAAAGTTTACCCAAAGTGACCCAAACTGGTTAGGAATTGGCATTACCCAGTATGCTAACCATGGACGTCCCATGTGAAATACCGGGAACATTGCTGCCTGGATTACAGAGAAGATTGTCATCGCCTCTGCAGAACGGTTAATCGCCATTCTCCATTTTTGGCGGAATAATAATAGTACAGCAGAGATTAGCGTACCGGCGTGACCGATACCTACCCACCATACAAAGTTAGTAATATCCCAGGCCCAACCAATTGTTTTGTTAGATCCCCATGTACCAATACCTGTTCCAACTGTATAGGCAACACAACCTACACCCCAAAGGAAAGCTGCAAGAGCTATGGTAAATGCTATCCACCATTGCTTATTAGCCCTGCCTTCTACCGGCCTTGCAACATCAACTGTTACATCGTGATAAGATTTGTCACCTATAATTAAAGGTTTTCTAATGGGAGCTTCGTAATGAGACGACATAAATTTTTATGTTTGTTTCTTTATTAATACTTTTTACTACTATGTATTCCTTACTTTAACGTGGTAGAATACATTAGGCTGCGTACCAATGTGGCTAAGCAGGTGGTAAGCCCTATCATCTTCTTTAAGCCTTACGATAGGATCTTCCTTATCGTTTACATCACCAAATACCATTGCACCGGTGCTGCAAGCAGCCGAACAGGCGCAGGCATCGTTAAATTCTCCTTTTGCAACAGTTCTTCCTTCACGTTTAGCTTTAAGGATAACTGCCTGTGTAGACTGGATACAGAAAGAACATTTTTCCATAACACCTCTTGAACGAACGTTAACATCAGGGTTAAGAACCATACGTCCAAGATCATCGTTCATGTGGTAATCAAAATCACTGTTCTTGTTGTAAAGGAACCAGTTAAAACGGCGCACTTTATAAGGACAGTTATTTGCACAGTAACGGGTACCCACACAACGGTTGTAAGCCATGTGGTTTTGCCCCTGACGACCGTGGGAAGTTGCAGCCACCGGACATACAGTTTCACAAGGTGCGTGGTTACAGTGCTGACACATTACCGGTTGGAATACTACCTGAGGATTCTCAGACGGATCTTCCATTGCATTGAATGTTTCAATAGAGTTCATCAGTCCGCTTGCACTTTCTTTTAGCTCTACATCACCTGCAAATGTTTCTTTAGAAGAATAATATCTGTCAATACGCAACCAGTGCATATCGCGGCTTCTTCTTATTTCGCTCTTACCTACAACAGGAACGTTGTTTTCAGCATGACATGCAATTACACATGCACCACAACCTGTACAGGCGTTAAGATCGATAGATAAGTTAAAGTGGTGTCCTGTAGTTCTGTCAAAAGACTCCCAAAGGTCAATTGAAGCAGCAGGAACTTCCTTATGATCATAAGATACTACCGGCATGATGTTCCAGTCAGCAGCGTCTTTTTCATTAAAATCTTTAAGTGTAGCTTCTTTAACAATATCTCCCCTACCCATAAGTGTTTTTTGCAGCTGAACGCATGCAAACTCATGGTCATCTCCGTTCTCCTTAGTAAGTTTAACCGATTGGAAAGAGTTAAAGTTGTTATATAATGTGTAAGCATTAACACCTACAACCATTTCTTTTTTCATAGCAGCCTGGCGACCGTATCCAAGAGCGATACCCACAGATCCTTTTGCCTGACCCGGCTGAATGATTACCGGAACTTTTTCCAGTTTTTTTCCATTAGCCTCTACAGTAACATAGCTACCATTAAGACCACCGTTTGCCACATTATAGTTTTCTAAACCAAGAGCTTCAGCATCAGCTTTAGAAACCGTTATATAGTTATCCCAAGATACTCTCGTAATAGGATCCGGGAACTCCTGCAACCATGGGTTGTTAGCCTGCTGGCCGTCTCCAAGACCAACTTTAGTATAAAGTACAAGCTCTAAACCACCTGATTTCTTAGCAGAAGCAAGAGTCGAAGCAGCACTGCCAAAATCAGCAGACGCTGCGGTAACAGTAGCAGCTACTTCAGGTACATGCACACCATCATGAACCAATTGGTTCCATGTTTTACCAGCAATATAAGTTGGAGTGAATGCCCTTAGATAATCATAGTAAGACTGAGCATTACCAGACCATGAAAGAAGCGCATCCTGGAATTGTTTTGTATTGAACAGCGGACGGATAGTAGGTTGTGTAATTGCATAGTAACCTTTAGCAATTGTAACATCACCCCAAGCCTCAAGATAGTGAGGCGCTGCCGCAGCCACTGTAGATATTGAAGCAGTTTCATCTTCTTTAAGAGAGAAAGAAACTGAAAGTTTTACTTTTTTAAGACCCTCTGTAAAATCAGCACTATTGGGAAGTGTGTACACAGGGTTAACATTGTTCATGATAAGAGTATGCACAGAACCGGCTTTCATGTCAGCTACAAGCTGAGCAACTGCTTTAGCATCACCCTTACGAACATAACGTGCTCCGGCAGGATTAAATGCAGCAGATTGAAGCGCGTTATTAATTGCAATAGCAAGCAACTGAGCATTTACATCATCAAGACCAGTTACAAGAACACCTTTACTACCCGCAGCTTTAAGCTGGTTAGCAGCATTTGCAACTGCCTGGTCATAAGGTTTTGTAACATCCGGAACACTTACAGAAGAACCTGTAATGATGTTATATATTTTAACAAGAGCATATTTTTGCTCTGTAACAGTCAATGGAATACGTTTGTCTGCATTGGCACCTGTAAGAGACATGTTAGACTCTATTTGGATATGCTTAGACATTTTTCCGTTTTTAGGGATACGACCAAGAGTATAACCCGAATCATAACCACCGCCTTGCCAGTCGCCAACAAAATCAGCACCAACAGAAAGGATAACATCAGCCTTACCAAAATCGTAATCAGCAAGAGCCCTTTCACCATACACCGCCTGGAAAGCATCTAAAGCCTCAGAAGATGAAACAGCATCATAAACTACATGCTTAAAGCCCGGATATTTAGCCCCAAACTCAGCAATCAGCTTATCAGTAGAAGGACTTGCAGTAGTACCTGTAAGCACCACAACCTGACCGCCTCCGGCCGCAGCCTGAGAAAGACTTTCCTTAACTTTAGCATCTACATCAGCCCATGTTGCAGGTTTACCTGAAACCACAGGTTGTTTTAAACGCATGCTGTCATAAAGAGAAAGTACAGACGCATGAACCCTACCATTTGCAGCAACTTTAGCCCCTGCAAGCATATTGTTCTCAACTTTTATAGGACGCCCCTCACGGGTTTTTATAAGTATGTTGGCAAAATCAAAACCATCTGCTATAGTAGTAGCATAATAATCAGCAACACCCGGAATAATCTCCTCCGGCTGAACCACATATGGTATAGCTTTTACAACTGGGCCTTCACATGCCGCAAGCGAAGCCGCAGCTGTACTAAACCCTACATATTTTAAAAAGTCACGACGGCTTGTAGAAGAAGATGACAAAGCTTCCTTGTCGCCAAGAAATTCATCCGTGGGGATCTCCTCAACAAACTCATTGTTTCTCAGCTTCTCAACAATAGAGCTGTTTTCATTAAGCTCCTCAACACTTTGCCAGTATTTTTTGTTTGATGCCATGTTATATATAGATATTAGCTTCTTAAAAATTTATTAATAGTGACATTTACCACACTCAGTACCACCCATATTGGCAGCAGTAAGTTTTTGAACGCCGTATTTTTTAGCAAGTTCACTGTGGATTTTTTCGTAGTAAGCATTACCTTCTACTTTTACATCTGTTTCACGGTGACAGTTAATACACCAACCCATTGTTAATGGTGCATTTTGCTTCATCACTTCAAACGTCTCAACAGGACCATGACATGTCTGACACTCTACACCTGCAACAGAAACGTGCTGAGAGTGGTTGAAATAAACGAAGTCAGGGAGATTATGTATTTTAACCCATTTAACCGGTTTTTGAACTCCAGTATATTTTTGAGTATTTTTATCCCAACCCACCGCATCGTATAATTTTTGAATCTCAGCAGTATAGAATTCTTTAGAATGATCTACATAAAGAGAATCTTTATCGCCAGCAAATTCAGAGATATTTTTATGACAGTTCATACAAACATTAAGAGACGGTATACCCGAAGTCTTACTAACCCTTGCAGAAGAGTGACAATACTTACAATCAATACCATTATCCCCGGCGTGGATTTTATGCGAGAAGTGAATAGGCTGCACAGGCTGATAATCCTTATCAACACCCACCTGCATCAAATAACCATAAAGAAAATAAGCAGATGAAAGCATTAAAAGAATAACAGTAACCAATACAAGGAACGAGTTTTTAGCATAAGCTTTCCAAAGCGAAACAGCCGGCTCATCCTGAGGAATCACAACACCGTTATTAGCCGCAACCCTTTTAAGAGTTTTATTAACCAAAACAAGCATTACAATAAGAACTCCAAGCACAAGCACTAAAGCACCTAATATAATATTATTAGAAATTCCATCTCCGGCACCTTCAGCAACCACAGGCGCAGCAGGTTTTTCTGCCACAGGAGCCACTTCAGATGTATAAGCAAGGATATTATCAATATCAGCATCCGAAAGCTGCGGGAACGCAGTCATCGTTACCTTATTATTATCATTAAATAATTTCACCGCATCAGCATCGCCAGATTTAATCATCTCACTACTGTTACGAATCCATTTACCTAACCAAGCCCTGTCATGCTTTTCAGCCACATTCCTTAAAGCAGGACCTGTAGATTTAGCATCTAATTTGTGACATGAAGCACAGTTAGCATTAAAAAGCTCTTTACCTTTAGCAGGATCGCCCGCACCGGCAGCCGGAGCAGCAGCCGCTTCCGGAGTTGCAGCAGGAGCATCCTGAGCAAAAGAAACGGAAAAAGTTAGCGAGAGCGCCAGGCAGAAGAATAAAATTCTCGAGATTGAAGTATGGTTACCCACTTTTTTCATATTAAAAATGATTATCGACTTTTTTGGTATAGTTTTTATTATAAAAGGTGTACGTAAACACTGTGCTTTTTTAAAAACTCCCACAAAAATACGACTTATGAATTATTCTCAAACCTTAAATAAATCTTAAAGGTTAATTTATAACAATTCTAAATAAATTAAGAGAAACTGAATAAAATAATTAGTTGTACATTTGCATCAAAGACACTTCATTATGAGAATTTTAACGATTAAGAACCTTAGTTTTTCTGCTTTTTTCTGTTTTTTTTTCAACACAACCATGTTTTGCCAAACTTCTGATGTAACAGTTTCACAAGACCCGCGATTTGAAGAACTGCTTAATGAAAAAAGAAAAATAAGCTCATCTATAACCGTAAACGACCGATACAAAATTCAAATCTTTTATGGCACTAACGATAAGGCCCGTAAAGCCCTTCAGGACTTCAAAAAAGATTTTAAAGGACAGGATGGCACCATAATATTTGAAAGCCCAACCTATAAAGTATGGGTAGGCAGCTACAAATCACGCATTGATGCAGAAAAGAATCTTGCCGCCATGAAAAAGAAATACCCTTATGCACTTATAGTAAAGCCAAACAAATAAGACACATAAACATACTGTTAAAATCCTGCCCTAATCCGGCAGGATTTTTTTTGATAAAAGCAGCATCACTCCCCCACTCTTACGGCAGCACCAAAAGTATTTTTCATCTCAGCCATAACAAACATACTGTGTGTACTGCCAATACTGCCTACAGAGCCTAATTTGTTAAAAACAAAATCCTGATAATGTTTCATATCACGAACGGTTACTTTTAATAAAAAATCAAAATCGCCGGAGATGTTATAGCACTCTATAATCTCGTCAATTCCCATAATATCTTCAACAAATTTATGACCAATACTCCGGTCGTGCTGCTTAAGTTTAATATTACAGAAAACCGTAAATCCCTGATTAAGTTTTTCGGCATCGAGTATGGCAATGTATTTTTTTATATAGCCTGTTCTTTCCAATCTTTTTACACGTTCAAAAACCGGAGACGGAGACAGGTTTACCATCTTAGCAAGTTCTTTGGTCGTGTAATTTGAATTTGCATGCAATATATTAAGGAGCTGTAAGTCTACAGCATCAACACCCTCAACAGAAAAATTATCTTTCATTAGTATATTTTTAAAACCTAAAAAGTGTTTTACACTTTAAAAAGTAAAATCAAAAGACAAATATGCTTATTTAAAGCAAACAATCAAAAATAAAAACTTCAAAACTAAATTTGTCAGGTATAAATCAAAACAACTAAACTGACATTATGCTGACAAACAACCTGGGGTATCCGCGCATTGGAAACCAACGTGAATTAAAAAAAGCCTGTGAAAATTATTGGGCAGGAAAAATTACTTTGGAGCAATTAACAGACGTAAGCAAGCAAATAAAACGCACTAACTGGCAATTGCAAAAAGAAACAGGTATTGACCTTATACCTTCGAACGATTTTTCATTATACGACCAGGCATTGGACCTTTCGTTAATGGTAGGCGCTATTCCTCCCAGATATGAAAGCCTTAAAAATGGAAATCCAACCGACCTGTATTTTGCCATGGTACGTGGTTATCAAAAAGACGGTAAAGATGTTACTGCAATGGAAATGACCAAATGGTTTGACACCAACTACCATTATATAGTGCCGGAATTTTATAAAAATCAACAATTTAAATTTACATCTGCTAAGACAGTTGATGAGTTTAAAGAAGCTAAAGAAGCTGGCTTTATTACAAAACCTGTACTTATTTCGCCTGTATCCTATCTACTTTTAGGTAAAGAAAAAGAAGATGGTTTTAATCGCATTGAACTCTTAGAGAATCTGCTGCCTGTTTATATAGAAATAATAGAACAGCTTGTGGCCCAAGGCACAGAATGGATTCAGTTTGATGAACCGTTTCTTTCTCTTGATGTTGCAGAAGATGTGAAAATTGCGATAACCAAAACATATAGCACTATACGCGATGCCTTCCCTGACCTAAAATTACTTGTAGCTACTTACTTTGACGGACTTGGCAATAATACCGAACTTGCAGCATCTTTACCCATTTGTGCACTACATATAGACCTTGTTCGTGGTGTTGACCAACTTGATGAAATATTAAAATTAGCTCCAAAAAACCTAAGCCTGTCATTGGGTATTGTTGATGGGCGCAATATTTGGAAAAACAACTATCAGGCATCACTTAAAATCATAGATCAGGCCAAACAAAAACTTGGTAAAGACAGAATTATCATATCGCCATCATGTTCGCTGTTGCATGTGCCCTGCGATCTTGAGAACGAAACCAACGACACGACACTCACACCCGAAATAAAACAGTGGCTGGCTTTTGCCCGACAAAAACTTGAAGAGGTAACCACCCTTCGGGACCTTGCCATAAGCAAAAATATAACTCAGGCTAACAACAAATTAAAAGCAAATATTGAAGCTAACGAAACAAGAGAACAATCGACGCTGATCCACAATAGCGCAGTTAAGCAAAGGACTGCTGCCATAACTGAAACTGATGCTACACGAAACAGCGTTTTCAGCATTCGCAAAAAACTTCAGGAAGCAGCATTAAATTTACCTTCCTTCCCAACAACAACAATAGGTTCGTTTCCGCAAACGGCAGAAGTGCGCTCTTGGAGGGCAAAACTTAAAAAAGGCGACCTAACTAAAAAGCAGTATGATGAACTGCTAAAAAAAGAAACTGAGGAAACCATACGCTTTCAGGAAGAAGCCGGACTCGATGTGCTGGTACACGGAGAGTTTGAGCGTAACGATATGGTAGAGTATTTTGGAGAACAGCTTAGCGGATTTAGCTTTACTAAAAATGGCTGGGTACAAAGCTATGGCAGCCGCTGCGTAAAACCCCCTGTTATTTATGGCGATGTTAGCCGACCTGAACCAATGACACTATATTGGACACAATATGCACAATCGTTAACCAATAAACCCGTAAAAGGAATGCTCACAGGCCCTGTAACTATACTGCAATGGTCTTTTGTTCGCAATGACCAACCAAGATACGAAACCTGTACGCAAATTGCCCTCGCCATTAGAGATGAAGTGAATGACCTGGAAAGAGCCGGAGTAAAAATTATCCAAATCGATGAACCGGCAATACGCGAGGGACTGCCCCTAAAAAAAACAGATTGGGCAGAATATCTTAATTGGGCAATAAGAGCATTCCGTATTTCAGCATCAGGCGTATCCGATAGCACTCAAATACATACACATATGTGCTATTCTGAATTCAACGACATTATAGAAGATATTGCCGCTATGGATGCTGATGTTATTACTATTGAATGTTCGCGCTCGCAAATGGAACTGTTGGAAGCCTTTGCTGATTTTAAATACCCTAATGACATTGGTCCAGGCGTGTATGACATTCATTCACCCCGTGTACCATCAAAACAAGAGATGATAACCCTGCTTGAAAAGGCAAAGGCGGTAATCCCTTCGGGTCAATTGTGGGTGAATCCGGATTGCGGACTTAAAACCCGCCACTGGCCGGAAACCAAAACAGCATTAAAAGAAATGGTAGATGCTGCAAAAGCATTAAGAGAAATAGAAGTTACTGTATAATATAAAAAAATTAAGGCTGCCATTGGCAGCCTTAAACATTTATTTGGAATTAGATATTATTGAAAGTCAGCCGGAGCTACACCTTCGTTAATTTTAGCTTCTGTAACCGTAAGCTCAATTTCTATACCTACATTCATTACCACTTTATAAGGCACTTTTACACCTTTTACCGCTTTATAATCGCTATAGTAAGTAGTTTGAACGGCTTTTTGACCACCCTGCTCAAGCTCCTTAGCTTCTGCAACTTTAAAGTTAGATTTCACATCATAATAGTAAGTAGTGGTTCCTTTTTTAACAGCATAAGCATCAGCACCATTAATAGTTTCTATTCCTGATAATGTTACCGCTTTATCTGTTGCAAGAGTTAACTCTTCAAACGGCACAGCACTTGCCTGCATGTCTTTAAGGTCTTCGCCCGTAAGCTCTACCTTTTGCCCCTGCTGTACTACATAGCCACCTTTATCGTTAACTACCTGTTTCATCATACTCATGCCCATAGCCTTCATTTCAAGCATCTGTTTGCGGTCAGCCGAAACTTTAACCACAAGCTCTAAAGGTGTGCCCTGTACAGTTCCTGTAGATTTAGTGTAAAGTGTTTTAACAGCCTTAAGAGCTTTATCACCTCCTACTGCTTTAACATATCCGTCAAGCACTGTTTTAGCAGTAACTCCGGCAGGAACAGGCTTGTTTAATACTGGTTTTTCTGTAGGCTTGCCCCATTTGTCAAAATACAATACCGGGATCTTTCTGCTCTCAAGTCCAGGAAGCACATCTGCAGCTTTACCAACAATAACTATCCTTGCGTTATCTGCCAGGAAGAACTTATTTGCTGCGGCTTTAATATCTTCAGCTGTTACAGCGCTGATGTTTTTAATATAACTTTCATAAAAATCAGCAGGAAGTCCCTGAGTTTGTGTAAGCAATGCATAGCGCGCAACAGTTGCAGGTTTTTCTATCTGCATTACAAAGTTGCCAATATATTTAGCTTTTGCACTGGCAAGATCTTCTGCACTAACAAGGTCTGTCCTTATTTTTTTAAGTTCGTTCAGTATCTCTACTACAGAGCTGTCTGTAACCGCATTTCTTACTTGTGTTGATGACGTAAATGCCGTAACATATTTGCTTGCACCAATAGATGAATAAGCACCATACGTCCAGCCATGAGCCTCGCGAAGGTTAAGGAAAAGCCTTCCTTCTCCGCCGCCACCTAATATCTGGTTAGCTAGAAGAGCTGCAAAATACTCTTTATCGGTCATTTTTAGGTTAACCACATTTACAACAGATATTTCTGACTGCACTGCGTTAGGAACATCTATAAAGTTAACCTGTGTGTACTGTACGTTTTTAGGATCGCTGTAACCAATATTTGGTGCAGTACCTGCAGCCCAAGAGCTAAACAGCTTGCTAACCTGCTTTTTAATATCTTTAAACTTAACGTCTCCCACTACAACAAGATATGCATTGCCCGGAACAAAATATGTACTGTAGTTTTGCTGCACATCGGCAAGAGTAACGTTGTTTATAGTTTCTTCGCTAAGAAACTCACCGCTTGGGTGGTTTTTACCAAAAGTCAACACATCGGTAACCCTACCTGCAATAGCCGGAACGTTTTTTTCTTCAGCTTTAAGGTTCTCTAATATCTTAGCTTTTTCTTTATCAAAATCAGCTTGTGTAAACACTGGGTTTAGAGCACCATCGGCCAATAATTCTAATATCCTTGAAGAATATTTAGACAATCCCTGACCTGAAGCACCACTTGCCCAAAAATTTATATTGGCACCAAGATAATCTGTTTCTTCATTAAACGCCTCTGCGCTCATCTTTTTTGTTCCGCTTCCTAAAAGTGCGCTTACCATATCGCTTGTACCTTTTTTGGCACCCTCAGCATAAGGAGCATTATCTATAGTAAGTGTATAAGAAACCCTTGGAAGTTTGTGGTTTTCTACCACAAGAACTTTAAGTCCGTTTTTAAGAGTAAATGTTTCGGGCTTACCAATATTTACTGTTGGTGCAGGCCCCGGCTTGGGCATAGTATTGTTTTGTGCCTGCATAGTAAAAGATAAAAATAGGCCGGCTAATATATATATAACTTTTTTCATGATGGTTTTTGTATGCTTAGTTTTGTGCTTTATCTTTTGCCGGTACATAGTCAAGTATCAGCCTTTGGTTAGGGTTCAGGTATTTTTTAGCCACTTCCCTAATCTCTTCCCTTGTAACGGTGCGATAAATATCAATTTCAGTATTAATAAGGTTAACATCGCCATAAAGCAAATAATAAGAGGCCAGGTTACCTGCAACACCTTCAATACTGGCATTGCTGTTTACAAACTGGTTTTCGAATGTATTTTGCAGTTTGGTTAGTTCTTTTTCAGAAATAAGTTCGGTTTGTATTTTTACGATCTCTTCGTCTGCCTCTTTCATTATCTCTTCAACTGTATGGCCCTGCATTGGCAATGCAAGGAATGTGTAAACACCATAATCTTCCTGGCTTATGTTAAAAGAAGCAAGCTCTAAAGCTATTTTTTTCTCTTCAACTATCTTTTTATACATCCTTGAACTTTTACCATCGCTTAGAATACTGGCTATCATGTCAAGCACGCGGGCTTCTCTTGTTTTCATAGACGGTGTCCTGTATGCAGCAACAACCATTGGTATTTGCACGTTAGGGTCTTCAAAAACCGCTTTTATAGGCTGAGTAATTGGAGCTTCTTCAAATTTTTGGCGGGTTATAGGAGTACCTTTTGGTATAGCGCTGTAATATTGCTGTATCCATTTTTTTGTCTGGTCTACATCTATATTACCGGCAACTACAAGAACTGCGTTATTAGGAATATAGAATTTTTTATTAAACGCCTTAAATTCATCCAGTGTAGCAGCATCAAGATGATCCATAGAGCCAATGGTTGTCCAACGGTATGGATGGTTTTTAAAAATATTTTTTTTAACCTCCTGCCTCATCTGTCCGTATGGGCGATTGTCATAGCTGCGTCTCTTTTCTTCTTTTACAACCTCATTTTGAGTATCTACGCCAATTTGGTTAATTACAGGATGAAGCATCCTTTCAGCCTCCATCCAAAGGCCAAGCTCAGTATTGTTAGAAGGGAATACCTCATAATAATATGTCCTGTCATCTGAAGTGTTAGCGTTATTATTTCCACCGTTGGCGGTAACTATCTTGAACCATTCGCCACGTTTAATGTTTTCAGTACCTTCAAAAAGCAGGTGTTCAAAAAAGTGGGCAAATCCTGTTCTTTCAGGATTTTCATCTTTAGATCCAACGTGATACATTACTGATGTAATAACTACCGGCGCTGATTTATCCTGATGCAGGATAACATGAAGGCCGTTATCAAGATCGTATTCTTCGAATGCTACCTTTTGTGCCGAAGCCGCACCTCCAATAAGCATGAGCGAGCTTAAGGCCATAATAGATTTCTTCATAAATTTAAGGTTGTTTATTATTTTGGATAATTGGTGTGCAATTTCGGCAATTTGTTACAATTATGCTAAATTATTTAAAGAAGCCTGCACCTTAATTTTACAACATTGACTGCACCTTAAAAAAACACTATATAATTTTTACTGCATAGGTTGACTGATAAAGAATAAGTTGTATATTTGCAGACTTAAAAAAATAATTAAACCATATTGTTATGTACGCAATCGTAGAGATAGCAGGGCAACAATTTAAAGTTAGCAAAGACCAAAAAGTATTCGTACACCGTTTAGAAGGTAATGAGGGCGACGCAGTTACATTTGCAAAAGTTCTTTTACTTGATGACAACGGAAACGTTACTCTTGGCGCCCCGGCTATAGAAGGTGCTTCAGTAGAAGCCAAAGTGCTGCAGCACTTAAAAGGAGACAAAGTAATCGTTTTCAAAAAGAAACGCAGAAAAGGTTTCAAAAAGAAAAATGGCCACCGTCAGGCTCTAACCCAAATCTCTATATCTAATATAGTAGTGCCGGGAGCAAAAAAGAAAACTGCTAAAAAAGAGGCGGAAGCTGCAGAATAATACTAACAATTTAAAAACAAAACATCATGGCTCACAAGAAAGGCGTTGGTAGTTCCAAGAATGGTAGGGAATCAGAATCGAAACGTTTAGGCGTTAAGATTTTTGGTGGCCAGGCTGCTGCTGCTGGTAACATTATCATCAGACAGAGAGGTTCAAAACACAATCCAGGCGAGAATGTTTACATGGGTAAAGATCATACTTTACACGCTAAAATAGACGGTGTTGTTAAATTCCAAAAGAAAAAAGACAACAAATCTTACGTTTCTATAGTTCCATTCGAAGCTTAAGGATACAAATTCGGTATTTGCCGGATAAAAAATATAAAAACAGCAGCAGGTTAATTCTGTTGCTGTTTTTTTATTGGCAAATGTTAACATTAAGGTGTTATTTTGCTTTTTTGTAACAACCATTTTTAAATATCTTTGTAACAAACCCCAAATGCTATGAAAAAAGTTGCCCTATTATTATTGCTTTGCGTGGTGTCTTTTTCATGCTCAGAAACCGCAATCGACCCCGGAGTATATTCAAAATCAATTACCGGACGCTGGAAAACCCTATTTTCATCGCGTGCAGGCGCTCAACTTATTAACACTCAGGACTGTGTTAACATGAAACCAACCGGATTATACTGGTCGTTTATTTTTGGGGCAGACGGAAGTTTCACCATGTACAATACCTGTAGTGGAGAAATTTTAGAAACCGGACTTTATACTTATGTAAATGGCGAATTATTATTAGAATTGAATGGAACTACCACCTATTTGATAACCAATATAAAAGAAGCCGGAGCAGACAGAATAAGCATGGATTCTGAAAGATCAAGCAGTGGTGGAATTGAAAGTTATCACCTCATAATGAAGAGATTCTAAATCTATATTTACACACTAAGCTACTTTTTTAGCGAGCCAATTCCTTATCGGTTCGTCATAAAACTTTAAGCAGGCATAGGCAATTGCAATGCTTAACATTAAAACCAATACACCTACCGGATAAGCTTCGTTAAGAGAAACATTTTTATTGGCAACCCACGCTGTATAAATGTATATAAGCGGATAATGAGTAATATAGATGGGATAAGAAATATCTCCTAAAAACTTAGATATTTTATAAGTCTTATTGTTACTCACTGTTCCTCCTGCCCCAAGATATATAATGAGAGGAAACACAAATATAATAGTAAGTGAATCATAAAGGCCATTAAGCCACAAATGTTCTGCTCCACCCACCCTTGGAAAAGCAAGAACAGCTGCCAATAGTGCTGCACTCCATAAAAAAGCGTTTTTAATAAGTGGTATTTTTGCCATACGACATAGCAATAAGCCTGCAAAGAACGGATACATAAGCCTTGTAAAACCTATTCTTAACTGAGGCAATGTTACACTCCAACCACCTATAACATCTCCGCTCTCTGAAGTAACTGCAAAATGAATTAAAGCTATACCCGATACAATCACCAAAATCCACAGGGCGGTTTTACTAAATTTTCTTACAAATAGTGCATATAAAATATTAGCAATATATTCGAAGAACAGCGACCAGCCCGGCCCGTTCAGCGGATGCATTTCGTCCCAGCCACGAATATCCATAGAAGGAGGCACAGGTATCAGGGTAAACCCTATAAGCATTATTAGCAACATTTGCCAAACCGACACACCTGCAATAAAAGGAAACAGGTTCGATTCTCCGAAATAGAAACCTATTGCACCAATTATCATCCCCATAACCACCATTGGCTGTAAGCGGATAAGTCTTCTTTTAAAAAAACCTTTAGCTGTTACAGTTTTACCCCACCTGTCATCATAAGCATAACCTATTACAAAACCCGATAGCATAAAGAAAAAATCAACCGCAAGGTAACCGTGGTTAATGATCTGGTTTAAATGACTCCCTCCGGCATGAGCCTCCAAAATATGAAAGGTCACCACCATAATAGCAGCCACGCCCCGCAAGGCATCAAGTATAAGGTAATGGGGCTTAGCAACCGGAACAACTGTACTCATCAGGGTATATTAAAAATTTTATTTTGTGTAGCTTTTCAAGCTACTATCGTTATAGTAATCTCATTAATCTTTCAAAGATAGCAAGTTGACCAAAACATGCAATAATGAATTTGCATACCAGTACAATTATTTAAAGAATGTAATACCGAATAATCAACATTTTTTATTAGCATACAAATTAAATGATTTGATTTTTAAACATATAATACTACCTTTGCGCGCCTTTAATCCCTTTGGAGGCAAACAATTAAAACTTTAAAAAGAAGATCGTTATGAGCATGAAGAAAATTGTTGAGTACCGAAAGTTGCTTAACGTTACCAAAACAGCTACCCTAAAAGAGCTTAAATCTATTTACAGGAACAGCATGAAGGATTTTCATCCTGATACGATTGCTGATGAGGCCGAAAGACTTGAAGCAGAGGCGAAGAGTACTGCTTTTATTGAAGCTTACCACTTTTTAGTAAGTATTGCTCCCGAAACTGCAGAGAAAAATAAAGAAGAATACAACAAAACCGTTGCTACAGCAGGTCTTGCCGATTTTTATTTTGACGATAGCATACTGCATATACACTTTACTGACGGTGCTAAATATGAATATTTTGGTGTACCTAAAGCGACTTATATTAAAATGGTAAACGCTGATTCGCCATCGCGCTTTGCCCGCAGAAATATTCATGGTGTGTTTACATACCGCAGCGCTTCCAAACTGGTAGCAGGCGAATAACAACGCGATTTACATACAATAACATAGACCCGCTTTAATAAAGGCGGGTTTTGTATTTTATAGAAATACATAAGTGTTTCTATTTTCTTAAAAAGTTTTATAGCCTGTACCTGTTTTGTAATTTTATAGCTTCAAAATTTTTATATGAACGAACTGCACCTTGAAACCAGCCCCTATCTATTGCAGCATGCCGGCAACCCTATCTTCTGGAAAACCTGGAATACTGAAACTCTTCAGGCAGCCAGGAAGCAAAACAAACTTATAGTTGTAAGTGTGGGATATAGTGCCTGTCACTGGTGCCATGTAATGGAACACGAAAGTTTTG
Organism: Flavobacterium sp. Sd200; assembly: GCF_009826935.1. Taxonomy (GTDB): domain Bacteria; phylum Bacteroidota; class Bacteroidia; order Flavobacteriales; family Flavobacteriaceae; genus Flavobacterium. The sequence goes on along the minus strand of NZ_WUMN01000004.1, from coordinate 374,933 downwards.
AAGATAATGAAGTGGCGGCAGTAATGAATGCTCATTATGTTTCGATAAAAGTAGACCGCGAAGAACGCCCGGATGTAGATGCTACTTATATGAAAGCCGTACAACTTATGACCGGACAGGGTGGGTGGCCTATGAATGTGGTTTTACTTCCTGATGGTAAACCTGTCTGGGGCGGCACCTATTTTAGAAAAAATAACTGGATTGAAGCCCTGCAGCAATTACAGGAACTGTTTGAAACGCAGCCTGAAAAAATGGTTGATTATGCCGAAAAACTGATGCTGGGTGTTAGCCACACAGGATTAATAGCTCCAACTTCTGATAAAATTCCGCATCCGGGAAATATAAAACCTATAGTAGAAAAATGGGCTAAAAGCTTCGATTGGGATTATGGCGGCTATGCCCGGGCTCCAAAGTTTATGCTGCCAAACAATTACCATTTCCTGCAACGATACGGATATCAAACCAGAACTCAGGAACTGTTAGACTTTACAGACCTTACCCTTACACGCATGGCATGGGGCGGACTGTTTGACACTGTGGGTGGCGGTTTTTCGCGTTACTCAGTAGATATGGAATGGCATGTACCTCATTTTGAAAAGATGCTTTATGACAACGGGCAACTCATGAGCCTGTATTCAGAAGCCTATAAGCGCACTAAAAATCCTCTGCATAAAGAAGTAATACAAAAGACACACTTTTTTATAGAAACAGAACTTACTGACGGTAACGGTGCGTTTTACAGTGCCCTTGATGCTGATAGTCTTAACAGTAAAGAACATCTTGAAGAAGGGGCTTTTTATGCTTGGGAAAAGCAGGAACTTAGAGACTTGCTGAAAGATGATTTTAATTTATTTGCCGACGTTTTTAATATAAATGAGTTTGGATTTTGGGAAGATGGTAAATATGTGCTTATACAAAACAGGCCTTTAGAAGAAATTGCTCTAAGTGCCGGGATTTCTTTAGAAAACTTACTCATTAAAAAAACTTCTTGGGAGAAGCTATTGTATGAGGTTAGAGAACTAAGGGCAAAACCACGCCTTGATGATAAAATACTTACATCCTGGAATGCCATAATGCTAAAAGGATATATTGATGCCTACAAAGCATTGGAAGATGAAGTTTACCTTACCGCTGCCCGTCGCAATGCGGGCTTTATATCTGAAATATTATGGGATGTAAACGGAAATTTATGGCGCACATATAAAAATGGCACAGCCAAAATTGATGGCTTTTTAGAAGATTATACACATGTTGCCGAAGCATTTATAGCTCTTTATGAAGCTACTTTGGAGGAAAAATGGCTCACTTTTGCCAAACAACTAACTGATTATTGCCTGGAAAATTTTTATGATGAAGAGCAACAATTTTTCAGGTACACATCTGTAAAGGGCGAGCAACTCATAGCATCTCATTATGAGACCGAAGACAATGTAATCCCGGCATCAAACTCTGTAATGTCTAATGTACTTTATAAGCTAAGCCTGCTTTATGATAATGAATATTATGAAAGGGTAGCGTTACAGATGCTTTACAGAATGATACCCAATATGGATTATGCCTCTGCGTTCAGCAACTGGCTCAATTTATGGCTCAATCTCTCTTCAGATAATAAAGAATTAGCCGTATGTGGCAAAGAAGCGGTAGATAATATTAAAAAAATAAACAGTCTGTATTTGCCTCATGTTATTGTTGCCGGATGCAATTTAGCCTCTATAATACCCTTTTTAAAAGACCGCTTTGTACAGGACAACTTATTGTTTTATGTTTGCCAAAATAAAGCGTGCCAATTGCCGGACGCATCAATAGAAAAAGTAATAAACGATTTAAATATATAATATGGAAAGCAAAGCAGATGCATATATCGACTGGGCGGTAGAAGGACTTATTGGTTATATACCAAACGTATTAAAAGCTATACTGTTCTTTATAATTGGGCTTATTATTATTAAGTTGTTCAGAAGAATAATTACAACCATAATAACCAAAAATACCGACCACGACCCTACCCTGCTTAAGTTTATACTGGACGTTGTAACCTGGATACTACGTGTATTTCTTTTTGTACTCATTATTCAGGCACTGGGTGTAGAAACCACCACTTTTGCAGCAGCCATTGCTGCTGCGGGTCTTGCCATCGGTCTGTCATTACAGGGGTCGTTAAGCAATTTTGCAGGAGGTATTCTTATTATATTATTTAAACCTTTCCGTATTGGCGATTATATTGAAGCACAGGGACAGGGAGGCACTGTTAACAGCATACAGATATTCAGCACACGCATTATTACTCCAAATAATCAGGTAGTTTATTTACCTAACGGCACACTGTCCAACAATACCATAAAAAACTTTTCGCAGGAGCCTTTACGCCGTGCAGAAATACTATTGGGGGTTGGCTATAACAGCGATCTTAAAAAAGTAAAAGAAGTTATATACAGCGTTATTAAAAGTGATGAGAAGATATTAACGGAACCTGCCCCAAATATTGAGATCAAGAATCTTGCAGAAAACTCAGTAGACCTAATGGTTTTTATTTGGGCAGAAAGATCCAAATATGGTGCAATGGTGTCTGATTTTTATGAAAACATAAAAACTGCCTTTGACAAAGCGGAGATCGAAATACCTTTCCCTCAACGGGAAGTCCATGTAAAAAATGAAGAAAAGAAATAGTTTTAAAAGCGGTTAAAGTTTAATTAACCGCTTTTATTTTTAGTTTAAACCTGCCTTTCCAAAACCTCATCAAGGTTTTCAAGCCCGGCAGTAAAGCCTTCTTTAAAGCCCATTTCTATTGTTTTCTCTAAATCGGCTAATTCATCATACGTAATTTCAATGGTAACATTTGTCAGATCACCAGATCCGTTAAACGTATTTGTCCATACAGATCGTGGCCATTCTGTATTCACATTGCCATCTTCATCACAAAAGGCATCCTGTGCAGAGAAACTTTTTTGAATATCTATAGTTTTATAATCGGCCCTTGCCCAATGTTTTTCGCCTTCCGGCCCTACCATAGCATACAGCCAATAGCCACCCACAGTAAAATCAAGGGTTTTGGTTTCGGCTTTCCATGGCTTTGGTGCCCACCATTGGTCTAAAATCTCTTTTTGTGTCCATGCAGCCCAAACCTTTTCAACAGATGCCGCAAACTCTCTTTCAACCTTTACTTTCTTACTGTCTTTGTCAACAGTAAAATTCATCAATAGATTACTTTTCATCATTATCGTTTTTAAAGTTGTTTCTCAATACCTCATCTAACTGGCTAAAACGGGTTTCCCAATTTTCTTTAAGCTTCTTTAGCCATACTTCTACTTCATCTATTTTATCCTGATTAAAATGATAAAGTATTTCCCTACCCTGTCGCTCTTGCTTTAATAACTGGCAATCGGTAAGCATTTTAATGTGCTTGGAAACTGCCTGCCTGCTGCTGTCAAAATGCTCTGCAATTGCACCCGGGGTCATGGGCTGTGCAGCTATAAGCATTATTATAGCCCTGCGTGTTGGATCGGCAATAGCATTAAATATATCATGTTTCATTTTAAATAAGCAATCAATCAGTTGCATATATATATGCAATTATTTGGTTGCGCAATATTTTTAAGAAATATTTCTATATTTGATTCTTTACAAATCAACCAAAATATAATCGAAATGATTAAAACAGAAGGCTTCACACTAATTGGTATTGAGCTTGGCAAAAAAACGTATAATGCAAAAGGTCAATCGGCTATAGATTGTGGAAGCCTTTGGCAACAGTTTATTAGTGAAGACATTGCTAATAAAATAACCGGTAAATTATCAAATGACGTTTATGCCGTCTATTTTGATTATGAGGGCGATCATACTAAACCCTATTCTTTTTTTATAGGATGTAAAGTAAGCAATGATGCAACAATACCTGAACGTTTAGATAGTATAAGTATACCCGAACAAAATTGCACCGTAATTACAGCCAAAGGAAAAATGCCCGATTGTGTTGCCAATGCATGGCAGGAAATATGGAAATCTGACACCGAAAGGGCTTATGGTTATGATTTTGAAGTGTACAACGAATTAAGTGCTGATTGGGAAAATGCTACAGTAGACATTTATCTCTCGATTTAACAACATAAAATTACTGTAACTCGCTATTAAAATATCACACCAATAAATTCAACAAATGTGGTTTGTCGTTAAGATAATCTACATAAAAGCCTAAGTTTTTCATATTACTTAACAGCGCATCATAATCAGATGCCGTTTTAAGTTCAATACCTACTACAGCCGTACCTTTTTCTTTACTGTTCTTTTTGGTATATTCAAAATGGGCAATATCGTCGGTAGGGCCTAAAACATTCATTACAAACTCGCGCAATGCACCCGGCCTTTGCGGAAATTTTACAAGGAAGTAATGCTTAAGCCCGGCATACAGCAGCGCGCCCTCCTTAATTTCCTCCATACGGGTAATATCGTTATTACTACCCGATATAATGCAAACCACATTTTTACCTTTTATCTTTTCTGCATATTGTGCCAAAGCCCCTATTGATAATGCTCCGGCGGGTTCTACCACAATGGCATCTTTATTATAAAGCGACAGTATTACCTGACAGATAAGCCCTTCGTCTACCAAAAGCATATCGTGCAGCGTGTTGCGGCAGATATCAAAAGTGTAGTCGCCCACTTTTTGCACGGCAGCACCGTCTACAAACTTATTAATACGCTCTAAATGGGTTGCCTGCCCTGCTTCAAGTGCTTTTTTCATGCTGGGCGCGCCTGTGGGCTCTACCCCAATTATCTTTGTATTGGGCGATAGTTGTTTAAAAACACTGCTAAGCCCGGCAGCAAGACCGCCACCGCCTATGGGCACAAAAATATAGTCTATGGGTTGCTGTGCCTGTTCTAAAATTTCGAGGGCTATAGTTGCTTGGCCTTCAATAATTTTAGGGTCGTCAAACGGGTGTATAAAAACCGCCCCCTGTTCATTGCAATATTTTAAGGCCGCTTCTTTAGCTTCATCAAAGGTATCGCCTGCTAAAACTACCTCAACAAACTCTCCGCCAAACATTTTTACCTGATCCAGCTTTTGCCCCGGCGTAGGCGTGGGCATAAATATAGTGCTCTTAACCTCCATTTTATTGCAGGCAAGTGCTACACCCTGTGCATGGTTTCCTGCACTGGCACAAACTACACCCTGTGCCCTTTCGGCTTGGTTGAGTGTCGCCATTTTATTGTAAGCTCCACGAATTTTATAAGAGCGTACCTGTTGCAGGTCTTCCCTCTTAAAAAAAATATTGGCTTCATACAGTTCAGATGTTGTGCGGTTTACAGCAAGCGGGGTTTTATAAACAATGTGTTTTAATCGCTCGGCTGCATGCTTTACATCATCTAAAGAAGGAAAATATGTTGTGGGTTGAATATTCATCGTACTTATTTATCCTGCAGGGTTTTAAAAACCTTGCAGGTATTTGGTCAGCCAATATGACTGACAGATTGTTATAAAATAAACCTACAAGGTCTTGGAGACCTTGCAGGTTAGTAATAAAACGCTGGCATCGAATGCCTAGTTATTCTCCGGCCTCAGGCTGCGCACGGTTTTACCGGCCTGCCACATTTCGCTGTCGCGAAGTTCGGCAAGTTCGGCATCAAGACCAACGCGATAATCTTCTTTACTGTTACTCTCTATAGAATATCCGGCCTCTTTACCTGTGGCAACACTGTCATAAAGCTCTTCAAAAATTGGAGCCGTAGCATCGCGGAAACGCTTCCACCAGTCAAGTGCGCCACGTTGTGCGGTAGTACTGCAGTTGGCATACATCCAGTCCATACCGTTTTCTGCAACCAGTGGCATAAGCGACTGTGTAAGTTCTTCCACTGTTTCGTTAAACGCCTCGCTCGGGCTGTGGCCTTTTCTACGAAGCACATCATACTGTGCTGCAAAAATACCCTGTATGGCCCCCATAAGCGTTCCGCGCTCTCCAGTAAGGTCGCTGTACACTTCTTTCTGGAAATCCGTTTCAAATAAATAACCACTGCCTATGGCAATGCCTAACGATACTACCCTATCCCAGGCCTTGCCCGTAGCATCCTGGAAAATGGCAAAGCTGCTGTTAAGCCCGCGGTTTTGAAGGAACATGCGGCGCAATGAAGTACCCGAACCTTTAGGCGCAACTAAAAACACGTCTACATTTTCCGGCGGAACAATGCCTGTCTGGCTGTTGAACGTTACACCAAACCCGTGAGAGAAATAAAGTGCTTTGCCGGCTGTAAGGTTTTCTTTAACCAATGGCCAGTATTCAATCTGTGCGGCATCGCTAAGCAGGTAACATATAATAGAGCCTTTTTGCAGGGCTTCTTCAATTTCAAAAAGGGTTTCGCCCGGTACAAAGCCATCGGCAACAGCTTTATCCCACGATTTAGAATTTTTACGCTGACCTACAATAACGCTAATGCCGTTATCTTTAAGGTTTAGCGCCTGGCCCGGCCCCTGAACGCCATAGCCAATTACCGCAACAACTTCGTTTTGTAATGTTTCCTGTGCTTTTTGTAACGGGAATTCATCGCGGGTTACTACGTTTTCTTCTACCCCGCCAAAATTTAATTTTGCCATTTTTGTTTGTTTAATTTATTAAGTTTCTTAGATGCTGAAGCACTTAGGTTCTTAGCCTATATTACCCAGCTATATTATTTCTTATCTTTTTATTTGACAATCTTTCCTTTGAAAGGATAAATTATCAGGCATTATACACCTGCACTTTAACAACCGAGGAAGCTGCTCCCACTCCTTTGCTTCGCCAGTTCGGCTAAAGCCTCGGGTGGAGAGGGCTGGGGTGAGGCTGCTACATAGTAAAAACCCCATCCCTTTTATCAAGGAATTCATTTTCGGCAGCAGGTTCGCTTGGCATCGCCGCTTCAAATTCCAACACTGCTTTGTGTGTGCCTTCGCTTGCCTTAATAATGGCAATACGTGCACTGCGTACAAACTCTATAAGCCCCCAGGGCTGTAAGGCTTCTGCCAAAGCATCAATTTCTTCTTTGTGCCCGGTGGTTTCAAAAACCGTATAATCATTACGGATTACAACTGTGTTTGCCCCATACTGGCGCAACAATCGCTCTACCTTTACCTGTTCGGCTATAACCTTGGTAGGCACTTTATACATGGCCATTTCCTGCCATACAATTTCATCGTCGGTATTAAAAAATACTTTGAGCACCTCAACCTGCTTTTCTATCTGGCGCACAACTTTTTGCACCACTTCTTCGGCTTCGGTAATTACAAGCGTAAAACGGCTTATGCCTTCTACCTCACTTGGTCCGACGTTAACGCTTTCAAGGTTTATTTTTCGCCTCGAAAATATAATCGCAATGCGGGTTAACAACCCCACATGGTTTTCTGTATATACGGTTATGGTAAATTCCTTTTTCATTTGTTTTTTGTTTCAGGTTTCAAGTCTAAAGTTTCAGGTTCTGAACGTTAAAACAACCTGAAACTTTAAACCTGAAACAAATTATTACATTTCATCTCTTCCCAGCACAATCTCGCTTACGCTTTTGCCCTGCGGAACCATTGGGAATACATTATTTTCTTTTCCTACCATAACTTCCAGCAGGTAGCTGCCGTCATGGTCTAACATGGTTTTAAGAGCGTCGCGAAGATTTTCCCTTTCTGAAACGCTGTTGCCCGGTATGCCGTATCCTTTGGCTACCTGAACAAAATCAGGGCTTTGTATATCTACAAACGAGTAGCGTTTTTCATGGAAAAGCTGCTGCCACTGGCGCACCATTCCTAAAAAGCTGTTGTTTAGTATCAGTATTTTTACGTTTGGCTTAAACTGCATAATAGTACCCAGTTCCTGTATGGTCATCTGTACACCACCATCGCCTATAATGGCAACGGTAGTACGACTCGGGTCGCCATAGGCAGAGCCTATAGCAGCCGGAAGTGCAAACCCCATAGTGCCAAGCCCGCCACTGGTAACGTTGCTGCGCGAATGTACATATTGCGCATAACGGCAGGCCACCATTTGGTGCTGCCCCACATCAGTCACAATAATGGCATTGCCATTGGTAAGTTCGTTCAGGTTACGGATAACCTCTCCCATGGTAAGCACTGCATCGGTTGGGTAAACCTCATCCTGAATAACTTTCTCCTGCTCGCGTTTGGCACAATCGGTAAACTTTCGGTGCCATGCGCCATGCGTTTTCTTTTCTACAAGGGCAGTAAGCAAAGGCAGGGTTTCTTTACAGTCGCCCCACACCGGCACATCGGCTTTTACGTTTTTGTCTACCTCGGCAGGGTCTATATCAAGGTGAATGATTTTTGCCTGAGTGGCATATTTGTCGAGCCTGCCTGTAACGCGGTCATCAAAGCGCATACCTATAGCAATAAGCACATCGCACTCGTTAGTAAGTTTATTAGGACCATAGTTGCCGTGCATGCCCACCATGCCCACACCCAGCGGGTGGTCTGTAGGGATGGCGCTCATGCCCAATATAGTCCACGCGCTTGGAATGCCTGCCTTTTCGATAAACTCTTTAAACTCCTGCTCGGCATTACCTAAAAGGACGCCCTGCCCAAACACCACAAACGGACGTTCGGCAGCGTTGATAAGCTTTGCAGCCTGTTCTATATATTCGTTGCGCACTACAGGCTTCGGCCTGTAACTGCGAATAAAATCGCATTTTTCATAGCCCTTAAAAGCTATTTTCTGTAGCTGGGCATTTTTGGTAATATCAATAAGTACCGGCCCCGGCCTACCTGATGAAGCTATATAAAATGCCTTAGCCAATATTGCAGGAATCTCTTCGGCATCGGTAACCTGGTAATTCCATTTGGTAACCGGCATGGTAATGTTTACCACATCGGTTTCCTGAAAGGCATCCGTACCCAACAGGTGCGCAAATACCTGTCCGGTTATGCATACCAGCGGTGTACTGTCTATCATGGCATCGGCAAGTCCGGTAACAAGGTTTGTAGCACCGGGGCCACTGGTGGCAAACACAATGCCTGTTTTACCCGATACCCTTGCAAAGCCCTGTGCCGCGTGAATGGCACCCTGCTCGTGGCGCACCAATATGTGTTTTAGCTTATCGTTATAATCATACAGCGAATCATAAATGGGCATTATAGCCCCACCGGGATAACCAAAAATGGTAGAAACACCCTCGGCAAGCAATGCCTCAAGCACTACCTGGCCACCGCTGTGGGTTTTGGGTTCTTCTTTAATTTCCGGCTGTGCAGCCGAGGCTGCTTTTTCAATTGTCTTTTCCATACGCATCGTTTTTAAAACTCATCAGTAACACAACCTTCTGCCGCCGATGATACCGTTCTGGCATATTTATATAAAAGCCCTCTGCTCACCTTTAGTTTAGGCTGCTGCCAGGCCTGTTTTCTTTTTTCAAGTTCGTCGTCGCTAAGCAATACATTCAGCGTATTGTTTACTGCGTCTATTTCAATAATATCATTATCATTTACAAGGCCTATTACTCCGCCCTCATAAGCTTCGGGGGTAATGTGCCCCACCACAAAACCGTGGGTGCCTCCGCTAAAACGTCCATCGGTAATAAGGGCAACCGTTTTGCCGAGGCCTGCGCCAATAAGCGCACTGGTAGGCTTAAGCATTTCGGGCATGCCCGGTGCGCCCTTAGGGCCTTCGTTGCGGATAACAATTACATCGCCGTGCTGCACCCTGCCCGTCGAGATTCCCTCTATGAGGTGTTTCTCGCCATCAAAAACACGTGCAGGGCCTTTAAAGCGTTCGCCCTCTTTACCTGTAATCTTTGCCACACTACCACCTGATGCCAGATTGCCATACATGATACGCAGGTGTCCGGTTTCTTTTATAGGGTTGCTTAGCGGCTGGATTATTTTTTGGATTTCAAAGTCAAGGTCGGGCACATTTTCAAGGTTCTCGGCAACTGTTTTTCCGGTAACGGTAAGGCAGTCGCCATGCAGCAATCCTTCTTTCAGCAGATATTTCATAACGGCAGGAATGCCGCCGTTGTTGTGCAAATCCTGCATTAAGTATTTACCGCTTGGTTTGAAATCAGCCAATACAGGCGTTACATCACTCATGCGCTGAAAATCGTCCTGCGTAACCTCGACACCCACACTTTTTGCCATGGCTATAAAATGCAGTACGGCATTGGTGCTTCCGCCCAATATCACGATTATACGCAAAGCATTTTCAAACGCCTTACGGGTCATAATGTCGGTAGGCTTAATATCTTTTTCAAGGAGCAGCTTTATATATTCGCCTGCATCAAGGCATTCCTGTTTTTTTTCAGAGCTCAATGCCGGGTTGCTCGATGAGTACGGCAAACTCATGCCCAGTGCCTCTATAGCTGCCGCCATAGTGTTAGCCGTGTACATGCCGCCACAGGCACCCGCACCCGGGCAGGCATTGCGTATAACGCCATTAAAATCTTCGTTGCTCATTGTACCTGCTATCTTTTGCCCTAAAGCCTCAAATGCCGATACTATGTTTAAATTCTCTCCCTTATAACATCCGGGTGCTATAGTGCCGCCATATACCATTATCGACGGGCGGTTAAGCCTGCCCATGGCTATAATGCTGCCTGGCATGTTCTTGTCGCAGCCCGGCAGGGTTATAAGTCCGTCATAATACTGTGCGCCGCAGATGGCTTCAATACTGTCGGCAATTACATCGCGACTTACAAGGCTGTAGCGCATACCGTCGGTACCGTTGCTCATACCATCGCTTACTCCAATTGTATTAAAAATTAGGCCCGCAAGACCAGTATCCCAGGTGCCTTTTTTAACTATGGCAGCAAGTTCGTTAAGGTGCATGTTGCAGGTGTTGCCGTCATAGCCCATACTGGCTATGCCCACCTGTGCCTTTTTCATATCGTCGTCGTCAAATCCTATTCCGTACAGCATTGCCCGTGCTGCAGGTTGTGTTTCGTCTTGGGTAAAAACCCTTGAATATTTGTTTAATTCCATTATATTTAAGCCTCACCCCCAACCCCTCTCCAAAGGAGAGGGGAGCAGCTACACTCCTGCGAGTTAGCAAAGGGTATTTGTTTGTTTGGCCTCACCCCCAGCCCCTCTCCAAAGGAGAGGGGAGCGAGCTTCACTCAGATAAGGTGAGACTATTTAATTATTTTTTTGTTCTGTTATTTCCGTCAACCAACAACTAACAACCATTAACCTAGTTGCAGCTTGAACTCTTCCAGTGTTTTGCCTACTACTAAATTCTGATATGCTTTTTGTATGGTTGCGCTAAGGGTTGTGTCCCACTCTTTGGTAAAAGGAACATTGTCCAGCGAGTCTAACGCTAAAATTTCTGCTGCTGTTCCACAAAAGAAAGCCGCATCGGCACCGCGCATTTCCTCAGGAGTAAAGAATTTTTCCTCTACCGGAATTTCAAATTGGGCACATATATCCAATACGGTAGCACGCGTAATGCCCGGCAGTATGCTGCCTTTTGCAGGAGTGTACAGTTTGCCGTCTTTTTCATAGAATACATTAGCACCACTGCTTTCAGCCACATTACCATTACTGTCTAACACAAGGGCTTCATCATAGCCGGCATCTTTAGCCTCCTGACACGCCAGTATTGAATTTACGTAATGACCACTAACTTTTGCCTCAACTTTAAATGCTTTAGGATTAGGGCGCTCAAAAGACGATGTCATGATACGCATTTTATTGGCCATGTAACCATTTGTCCACTCCCAGGCCTGTATGGCAAGATAGCTTTCCTTACCTTTAGAAAGCGACATGTTAGGGGAACAAAACACTAATGGCCTGATATAAGCATCCCTAAAGCCATTTTTTTCCAGCACTTCATAAGTCAACGCCGTCAATTCTTCTGAGGTGTAGTTAAAAGGCATATGCATTAATTCTGCCGAACGACGAAGGCGGTCGTAATGTTCTTTTGCCTTGAATATTTTTGTTCCCTCATCGGTCTTATATGATTTTATGCCCTCGAAAATGGCGTAACCATAGTGAAGAGATTGTCCGTAAAGGTCTGTTGAAGCTTCAGAAGCCTTAACAAAGCTTCCGTTAAAATAGATGATGGTATTACTGTTATAGTACATAAGTTATTGATGATTTTATACAAAAAAGCCCTGCTCGTAGTGAGAAGGGCCGTAGATATTTTAGTGTGCAGGGTACCTTCTCACGTATGCAAGCAGAGAATGACGATAATGTTAACTTTTGTTTTCATAGACCTTAAAAAAAATAAGCCGCTCCTTTAATGTGGGAACGGCTTAAAATATCTTTATACAAATAAACAGCATCCCTTAGGCTCTATTGCTAATGACAATAATGCTGATGAGAACCACTGCTATGTTGTTGTTTGTTTTCATATTGATGTAGCGAATGTAAAAACATTTTTTCAACAAAACAACAATTAGTTTAAACTTTTTAAAGCAATAACGTTTTATTAACAAACATAATTACAAAAATATCTTAATAAAATTACACTATCCTCAATGAAGTATTTTCCTTCAACTATTTTTTAAATTTTAATTACCGTTTTAACCTTAATGATTAGAATACTTAAAAAATACAGACATGCCCAAATAATCATCTTTATATTATAATTATTTGAGCATATATAAAATAAAAACACTTCCGTATGTTCATCTCAGAACATACGGAAGTGTTGATTAATAAATTACTGGCTATTAATATCCGGAAAGAGGTATCTCTATAGTATATTTTTTACCTTCCGCCACTGTAAGTTTGCGGTCGCGGAGCCATGGATTGTGTATTTTTAATACTTTGTAGTTAATACCCTGTTCTTTAGCAAATACAGCAAGATCCGGCACAGTAGTGGTAACCTCAACAGTTTTTACAGGTATTGGTGCATAAAGTTCAGAAGGCTGTATGCTAAAACTATATTGTGCAGGGTGCTGCATAATTTCTTTTAAAGCCAGTATCCTGAAAACATAACGCGCGGTTTCATCTGTCAGTAGCAGATCATAATAGTTATTTACACCCTGAAACGTTATCTGCTTATTTACACCGCCCACTCCGCCATTGTATGAGGCAGCAGCAAGTGTCCATGAGCCAAACTTAGCATAAGCCGATATTAAATATTTACATGCAGCCTCTGTAGACTTGGCAAGATGGTAACGTTCGTCTACCACATCGTTAATTTCAAGACCACGCTCTTTGCCTGTATCGGGCATAAACTGCCACACTCCCCTTGCTCCGGCCGGAGATACTACATTTACCAGGCCACTTTCTATAACCGCCAGATATTTAAAATCGTCGGGCACACCATATTTTTTAAGTATAGGCTCTATAACCGGAAAAGCCCTGTTGGCACGTTTAATAATAAGCAGTGTGGTAGCATCAAGGTTGGCATTAACCAATAGTTCCCTGTCCAGCCTTTCGCGCACATCGGCAATATTTAAAGGCGCATTTTCTCCTGCAAAATCTATTTTAGAAGGAAAGTAGCGTTCTTTGCTAACCTTAACCTCATCTTTTTTACCGTCAATGGTATGCATCATTACACCACCAAATAATACCATCGAGGCCATTACACCCGTTTTCTTAATCCATTCCATTGTTCATCTTTTTTATTTGGTTATCTATTTTAATATCAACTCTGGCAAATGTTCATTAAGCCACTTAGCCCTGTCTATTATCATTACATGTTTTCCTCCTTTTACAGGAATATAATTTTTTAAATACTTTGCAGGAAAAACCTCATCGGCATCGCCATGTATATGTATCACTTCGGGTTCAGGCTCTGTCCTGTCCCATAATATTATTGTCTTAAACGCCCAGTCGAGATATTTCTTATCTCTTACCGAAAGATAAAGTTCATACAATTTAAGCCTCCGTGCAATAATACTGTTGCCCTTTGCAAATTTTGCCAGCCAGTCTACCTTTTGCATCATTGTTGTAGGAAAAAAACGGTAAGCAGCAATAGCCTTAGCAAACCGCATGCGCCTTGGGAACTCTGCATTGCAACGCACACTCGATATTATTATAACCTTGCGTGCCCTGATAACCTTTGCCATTTCCTGTACAATAACCCCTCCAAAAGAAACCCCTATAAGTACAGGATCCTGATGCCTGACATTATCACACAGCCTTTTTATGTAATTTGCCAATGGTTCATCTTTTTCGGGCAGGAGCCACTCCAGGTAGAAACATTCAAACTGATCTTCAGGCAATTTTATATTTTCGAATATCTTAGGGCTGGCAGCAAGGCCGGGCATAAAATATACAGGTATCTTCTGCATAACGTATGATTTAACGTACAAATAAGGGAACAATCAAAATTTATTCCGAAATTTGTATAAAATTAAAGTTTTTAACGGAGCACCACGCCGCTTTAAATTTTAATTTATCAATAAAGTTATGAGGACACGACTATTCCCTAAAAACGAACGCGGTACGGCTAATCATGGCTGGCTGCAGGCCAATTTCTCGTTTTCATTTGGTCCCTACTACAACCCGGACATGGCTCAGTTTGGCATGCTGCGCGTACTAAACGACGATACCATTGCTGCCGGTATGGGCTTTGGCACGCACCCGCACGACAATATGGAAATTATAACCATACCCCTTGAAGGTGGCCTGACACACCGTGACAGTATGGGTAACCAGGCTACTGTAAGTTTTGGCGAAGTACAGGTTATGAGCGCAGGCACCGGTATACAGCACAGCGAAATGAATGCGAGCGCTACCGAACGTGCAAAAACACTACAGTTATGGATCTTTCCGGAGCGGCAGGGAGTTACGCCTCGGTACGACCAAAAAGGTTTTGACCTTGAAGGCAACCGCAACCGTTTGGTAACTATAGTAACGCCACAGGATAAAAATGATGGCAATGCTTTATGGATACACCAGCAGGCTTTTTTGCACCTTGGCCTTTTTGATAATGATGCACCTCTAACTTATGACATAAAAATACCCGGTAACGGCATTTATCTTTTTCTTATAGAAGGCGCACTGGAAATTAATGGCGAAACCATAAACGAGCGTGATGCCTATGGAGCTGTTGAATTTGAAAGCCTTCCCATTAAGATCATAAAACCATCAAAAATACTTATTATAGAAGTACCAATGCAATTTAACGACAGCTATGGAAATTAAAGACAATGAATTCTCAAGGCAGTTTGAAACCACCACAGACGGAAAAACAGTAGCAATAGAATATTCTGTTCAGGAGCGCAAACTGTTTCTTACAAAAGTAAATATACCCGAAGGAGTTGAAGAAGAACCCTTGCTAACCGACTTTTTAAAAGAGATATTATCATTAGCCGAAGAACGCCGCCAGCGCGTAGTGCCTACCCACCCAAAGGTAGCGGCTTTTTTCAGGAAGAATCCGGGTTATAAAGATATGCTCCCTCCGGGAATACGATTATAATTTACACACACTAATTTCACAGATTATCACAAATTGGTTGGTGAAAATTTGTGAAATTAGGGTCAAAAAAACACAATAAATTAATACAGGAATGCAAAGTTTAAAAGGAAAGAATGCACTTATTACAGGTGCTGGTAAAGGAATAGGTAAAGCAGTAGCTCTTGCCCTTGCTGCCGAAGGTACTAACGTTATATTACTCGCACGCACCGCTGCCGACATTGAGTCTGTTGCTAAAGAAGCAGAGGCTTTTGGTGTAAAAGCTTTAGCGATAACTGCAGATATTGCCGATATAGATTCGGTTAATAATGCGGTTACCAAAGCAATTGACGAATTTAAAACCATAGATATTTTAATCAACAATGCAGGTATAGGTAAGTTTGGTAAATTCCTTGACCTTACTCCGGCCGAGTTTGAAAATATCATTAAAGTTAACCTGTTCGGAATTTACTATGCTACGCGCGCAGTATTGCCAACCATGATCGAAACACAGAGCGGCGACATCATCAATATATCATCTACGGCAGGTTTGCGTGGTGCAGCCGCCACAAGTGCTTACAGCGCCTCTAAATTTGCGGTGATTGGCTTAACGGAATCGCTTATGCAGGAAGTTAGAAAACATAACATCCGTGTAACATCGCTTACACCAAGTACCGTTGCTACCGATATGGCTAAAGACTTAAACCTTACTGACGGCAACCCTGAAAAAGTAATGCAGGCAGAAGACGTAGCCGAACTTATTGTTGCACAGCTTAAACTAAACAAGCGTGTGTTTATAAAAGAAAGCGGCATTTGGTCTACTAATCCGTAAAAATACATGGAGAATATTGCATGCCCGCTTTGTGGCTCAGCATCGCAACATTATTACACACAAGGGCAAAGGGAATTTTTACAATGTACCCTTTGCCTTTCGGTTTTTACGCACCCTAAAGATTATCTTTCTGCAGAAGCTGAAAAGGCACATTACCTTTGCCATAATAACGACCCCAAGGATGAGCGTTATCAAAATTTTGTAAGCCCTGTTACCAATGCGATATTAAACGATTTTAGTCCGCAACACAACGGCCTTGATTTTGGGTCAGGAACAGGCTCGCCGATCATGAAAGTTTTAAGAGATAATGATTATGATGTAGTTGAATTTGACCTGTTTTTTCATAATAACCCAAAGTTACTTCTGCAAAAATATGACTACATAGCCTGTAGCGAAACGGCAGAACATTTTAAAGAGCCTTATCGTGAATTTGAGCAACTTAAAAACCTGCTTAAACCTAACGGCAAACTATATATTATGACCGACAGGTTTGACCCTAACCGCGATTTTGCAACCTGGTTCTATAAAACTGATCCAACCCATGTTTTTCTGTATCATGAAAAAGCTTTTGAGTGGATACAACAGGAGTTTGAATTCAAAACAATTTCGTTGAATAAAAGACTGGTAGTTTTGGGGCTTTAACACCTATCTATTCATATAGATTAGTCATACGGACAAAGTACAACGAAGTATGACAATCTTTTCCGCTTTAGATTGCTTCGCCCCTCCTCCTTGCAAAGACAATACGAGAAGAAAGGAGTTTATATTGAGATTTCTCCATTCTCTCAAAACGCTAAAGATATAATAAGTCTTTAATTTTATATAGTAACTATGCCAAAAATGCCTCAAAAGCCTTAGCTATCCCATTATTTGCAAGAGTAGCATCGGTAAATTCTGCTTTAACAAGTCCATCTTCATCAATAGAAAGAAGCTTTACTTCCTGTAATGTATTTACAAGCTCCGGGTTCCACGGCATTTTTATTTTTACGTAGTTTTCTGTAAAACCGGTAATGTAGCCCTCCCTGTTTTCGCCTTCAAAAAGTACGGTACGGGTAGTACCCAATTGACTTTCATAAAATGCCCTGCGCTTTTTAACCGATAGGCCACGAAGCATCTTGCTGCGTTTATTACGCACATTCATAGTCACGGCACCGCCCATGCTTGCAGCAGGGGTATTATCGCGCTCACTATAGGTAAACACGTGCAGGTACGAAATTTCCATTTCGTTAAGAAAGTTGTAGGTTTCTAAAAAGTGCTCATCGGTCTCGCCCGGAAAGCCTACAATTACATCTACCCCAATACATGCATGTGGCATCACCTCACGTATTTTGTTTACACGCTCAGTATATACTTCTCGCAAATAACGCCTGCGCATTAGCTTTAAAATATCATTACTGCCCGACTGTAATGGAATATGAAAATGCGGCACAAAAGTGCGGCTTTGAGAAACAAATTCAATAGTCTCGTTTTTAAGCAGGTTAGGCTCTATAGACGATATACGCAAACGCTCTATACCCTCCACTTTATCAAGTTCCTGAACCAGCTCATAAAACGTATGCTCGTGCTTTTTGTTACCAAATTCCCCTTTACCATAGTCGCCTATGTTTACACCGGTAAGTACAATTTCTTTGATATTCTGAGCAGATATTTCGGCTGCGTTTCTCAATACATTTTCTAACGTATCGCTTCGCGAAATTCCGCGCGCCAGCGGAATGGTACAATACGTACATTTATAATCGCAGCCGTCCTGAACTTTAAGGAATGCACGGGTACGGTCGCCAATAGAATAACTGCCCACATAAAAATCAGCCTCCGATATTTCGCACGAGTGTACCTCGCCCAAATCGTTTTTGCTCAGGTCATTTATGTAGTCAGTGATTTTAAATTTTTCGGTAGCGCCAAGAACAAGGTCTACGCCATCTACAGCGGCAAGTTCTTCGGGTTTAAGCTGGGCATAGCAGCCCACAGCAGCTACAAAGGCTTTATCATTATGCTTAAGTGCTTTTTTTACAATCTGTTTAAACTGCTTATCGGCATTTTCTGTAACCGAACAGGTATTGATAACATAAATATCGGCAACTTCCTCAAAATCCACACGGTCAAAACCTTCCTCCTGAAAATTGCGCGCAATGGTAGATGTCTCCGAAAAATTCAGTTTACATCCCAGCGTATAAAAAGCGACTTTTTTTCTTGCTTCCATGATCATTTCTAAAGCCTTATAAATAAGCCTGCAAAGTTACGAACAAAAAATGATTTAAAAAATTGTTGTTTTATACAACACGAAGAATGGAACGCGGATGACGCGGATGCTACGCAAGCACGGATTTTCACAGATTAGCTTCACTCGCTTTAATAATTTATAATTCTTAGTAAACCTTGCTCCGATTCCTTTCTTCACGTACCGTCTTTGCGAGGAGGAACGACGAAGCAATCTAAAAAGATTGCCATACTCCATTTCACTTTGCCCGCAAAGACACCACGTGAAAAAATCCGCATAAATTCGCGATTGCGCAGCATCCGTGTCATCCGCGTTCCATAAACTAATTACTACATTAAACAATTAATGAATTATTACATTAACTAAAAGCCTCTGTCTCCAAACTCGCATCCCTATTTTCTAACACCGATGCTTCTTTATTCAGAAACTCATCTACATTACGGGCACACTCACGGCCTTCGCTAATAGCCCACACTACAAGGCTTTGTCCGCGACGCATATCGCCACAGGCAAACACTTTAGGATAACTTGTTTTATATGTTTTTTCGTCGGCTAAAAGATTGCCTTTAGCATCCGTAGCCATATCATAACGATCTATGAGTAACTGCTCCGGTTTTGAAAACCCAATGGAAATTAAAGCCATATCGCACGGTATAATCCTTTCCGAACCTTCTTTTTCTTTAGAGCTTACCGCCCTTCCGTTAGGGCCAAATTCCCATTCAAGGTCGGCTACCTTAAGGCCTGCAAGTTTACCGTTGCCATCGCTGATAAACTCTTTACTAACCGTGGCAAACAAACGTTCTGCACCCTCCTCCTGAGATGATGACACCCTATGTATTTGCGGATATTGCGGCCATGGTGTATATAAAGGCCTTTCGGTTCCCGGCTGCTGCATAAGTGCCAGTTGCGTGATTGATTTTGCGCCCTGCCTTACACTCGTGCCAATACAGTCAGACCCAGTATCACCACTGCCAATGATTACCACATCCTTTCCTGTAGCGGTTATTTCCTCATTTATAATATTGCTTTCAATATCGGAAAAAGCCAATGGGTCGGCACCCGCCACACGCTTGTTCTGTTGCTTTAAAAACTCCATGGCATAGTAAATACCCTTAAGTTCGCGCCGCGGAATAGGCAAATCGCGCGGCACCATACTGCCGCCCGCCATTACCACGGCATCAAAGTCCTGCAATATATCCGACAGGAATACATTAATACCCACATGCGCATGGTATTTAAACACAATACCACTTTGCTCCATTACGGCAACGCGCCTGTCTATAACCTTTTTTTCAAGCTTAAAATCAGGGATACCGTAGCGCAAAAGCCCACCTGCGGCATCGTCTTTTTCAAAAACGGTAACCCAGTGCCCGGCAGCATTCAGTTGGTCGGCAGCAGCAAGGCCTGCCGGGCCACTGCCCACAACAGCCACTTTTTTACCGGTGCGGTTTTCAGGCAGGAAGGGTTTTACAAAACCTTTTTCAAAAGCTATTTCTATAATGTGTTTTTCTATGGCTTCAATGGCCACAGCAGGGCGGTTAATGTTCAGCACACAAGCCGATTCGCAGGGTGCAGGGCATATCCTGCCAGTAAATTCCGGAAAGTTATTGGTAGATGTAAGTATCTCGTACGCTTCTTCCCACTGTTTGTTATACACCGCATCGTTAAACTCGGGTATTACATTGCCCAGCGGACAGCCGCTGTGGCAAAACGGCACACCGCAATCCATACAGCGCGACGACTGCTGACCCAATTTTTCTGCTGAATAGCCTGCCGTAAACTCGCCATAATGTTTTATACGCGCAGCCACAGGCTCTGTAGCCGGAAGCTCGCGGTTGTATTCTTTAAATCCTATTATTTTTTCCTGCTTCATTATTTCTTCTTTCTTACCTAACCTGCAAGGTTTTTAAAACCTTGTAGGTTTAATTTAACCAATTATTATATACCTACAAGGTTTTAAAAACACAGGTTTTCGGAAAACGAAAACAATATGTTTTTAGCTCCGTTAGGAGCGACATGTTTATAGAAAAAAGTACGGGATTTCTGTGAGCTTCGTAGAAGCGGCATGTAAAAATAACATGTCGCCCCTCCGGGGCTTAAAAAAATCGCTCTGTTTCTTTACTATAAACATTTCGTCCCTCCGGGACTTACTTTCTACACAAATGAAAATGACACTTTAATTATCTTCCGAACCCTCATGTTTTAAAACCTTGCAGGAGGTCAACTCCCATCTTAATACTTAATACTTGATACTTTGTACCTAATACTCCTTCTTCGCTTCCTCCAGCCTCTGCAATGCCTTTTTATAATCTTTAGGAAATACCTTCACAAAGTTGTCCAGTTGGTTATCAAAATCTTTAAGGATAAAATTAGCCGTGGCACTGCCCGTATATTCCAAATGTTTTTGCAACAGGCCGAAAAGCTCTTCGCGGTCGGCATCATTGCACTGCTCCAAGTCTATCATTTCGGGGTTACAGCGTTCGGCAAAGTCTTTATAAACATCATATATAAATGCGATACCCCCGCTCATACCTGCACCAAAGTTGCGGCCTATTTTACCCAGCACCACTACCCTGCCGCCGGTCATGTACTCGCAACCATGGTCGCCAATACCCTCAACAACCACCGTTGCACCCGAGTTTCGCACGGCAAAACGCTCTCCTGCACGCCCATATATATAGGCTTCGCCACTGGTTGCGCCATACAGCACCACGTTGCCCACAACACTGTTGGCCTCGGGCTTAAAGCCTGCATTTTGCGGCGGACAGATAACCAGTTTTGCACCGCTAAGGCCCTTGCCAAAATAATCGTTGGCATCGCCCTCTACACGCATGGTTAAGCCTTTAGTGGCAAATGCGCCAAAGCTTTGCCCGGCGGCACCATAAAACTGGAAGTTAAGCGTGTCCTGCGGCAGTCCGTCGCTTTTATACAGCTTGGTAATTTCGTTGCTTAGCAGCGTTCCCACTGCCCTGTCGGTATTTTTAATTTTAAATACGGCTTCCACTTTTTGGCCGTTTTGCAGGGCAGGCTGTGCCTTTTCAAGCAGCTGCCAGTCTAATATATCGCTTAGCCCATGGTCCTGCTCTTCAGTACAAAACAGGCTTACATTATCCGGGTTCGGTTCTTTGTACAACACACGCGATAGGTCTATATTTTTATGTTTCCAAAACTCAATATCATCGCGCTGTTTCAGGTTGTCGCTCTGGCCTATCATTTCATCAATGGTCCTAAAGCCAAGCTCGGCCATAATTTCGCGCAGCTCTTCGGTAATAAATTTAAACAGGTTTACCACATGGTCTACCTCGCCGGTAAAGCGGTTGCGCAGTTCTTTATCCTGTGTGGCAACGCCTACGGGGCAGGTATTAAGGTGGCATTTGCGCATCAGCACACAGCCTTCCACCACAAGGGCAGCCGTAGCCACACCCCATTCTTCGGCACCTAAAAGTGCCGCAATGGCAATGTCGCGGCCGGTTTTCATTTGCCCGTCGGCCTGAACCACCACGCGGCTGCGCAGTTTATTTTTAATCAGGGTTTGATGGGTTTCGGCAAGGCCAAGTTCCCACGGCAGCCCGGCATGTTTTACCGAGCTTAGGGGCGATGCACCCGTACCTCCGTCAAAACCGGATACCAACACCACATCGGCCTTAGCCTTTGTAACCCCCGATGCTATGGTACCCACACCTGCCTTGCTTACAAGCTTGACACTGATACGTGCCTTGCGGTTGGCATTTTTAAGGTCGAAAATAAGCTGTGCCAAATCTTCGATAGAATAAATATCATGGTGCGGTGGCGGAGAAATTAATCCAACCCCCGGTGTGGCGTGGCGCGTGCGGCCTATCCAGTCGTCTACCTTTTCGCCGGGCAGCTGTCCGCCTTCACCTGGTTTTGCACCCTGAGCCATTTTTATCTGTAGTTCATCGGCCTCGGTAAGGTAGCGGCTGGTAACGCCAAAACGCCCGCTTGCCACCTGTTTAATCGAACTGCGCATACTGCTGCCGTCTTCGGCAATTTCATAACGTGCTTCGTCTTCGCCACCCTCACCGGTATTGCTTTTTGCACCCAGTTTGTTCATACCCAATGCCAAAGTAGTATGGGCTTCCCAAGAGATAGAGCCAAAGCTCATAGCTCCGGTGGAAAAACGCCTGTATATGTTTTCGGCAGGTTCTACCTCATCTATAGAAATTGATTTTTGTTTTTTATCGAAAGTAAGCAGGCTTCGCAGCGTACAGGCTTTTTCGCCCTGCTCGTTAACCAATTTGGAGTATTTTTTAAACAGGTCGTAATCGTTAGTACGGGTTGAAAGCTGCAATAAATGTATGGTTTGCGGATTGAAGAGGTGAAACTCCCCTTTTCGTTTCCATTGCAGTTCGCCGCCCACAGGCAGCCTGTCTGACGGGATTTGTTTAGTACTGAAAGCAAAGCGGTGTTTTATTAGGGCTTCTTCGGCAATATCATCAAGCCCAAGTCCTTCTATGTTAGAGGTAGCCCCTGTAAAATACTGGTTTACCACTTCGCGATTAAGACCGAGTATTTCGAATATTTGCGCTCCCTGATAAGACTGGAATGTAGATATACCCATTTTAGAGAATACCTTTAACAATCCTCCGTTCAGCGCAGCGATGTAGTTATCTTTTAATTCATCCACCGACAATGATGTATCGCTCAATTCTTCGGCAATACGATCGCGTATGGTGGCAAAAGCCATGTAGGGATTAATAGCCGTGGCTCCAAAAGCAATAAGACAGGCCGCATGCTGCACTTCCCAAACATCTCCGGCTTCTACAATAATACCTACCTCCCCCCTCAATCCTTTACGGATGAGGTGGTGGTGCACTGCAGATGCAGAGAGTAATGATGGTATAGGTGCATGACGGCTGTCTATAGCCCTGTCCTGAAGGATGAGCATACGGTAACCGTCTTCCACTGCATCTACAGCATAGCGGCACACACGGTCAAGTGCTTTTTTAAGTGCATCGGGGCTGCCATCTGCCCTAAAATAACACTGAATGGTCTTGCTCTGAAAAGTGCCCGTATCTACACTGCGTATTTTTTCCAAATAATAGTTATCTAATATAGGATGGCGCAGCACAATACAGTGCGCAGCCAGAGGATCTTCTTCGAGTATGTTACCGCTTGTTCCTGCAAAACTTGCTAAAGACATTACGAGCTTTTCGCGTATAGGGTCTATGGGCGGATTGGTAACCTGAGCAAACAATTGTTTAAAGTAACTGCTGAGGTGTTGCGGTTCTTTACTCAATACGGCCAAAGGCGTATCAGTACCCATCGAGCCTACGGGCTCTTTGCCACTTAGAGCCATTGGCATTATTATATCTTCTATGGCTTCGGTAGTATAGCCAAAAGCCTTTTGGTATTTAAATACCTGGTCGTGTGCCAGTGCTGTAAATGTAGTACGCGGCTCGGGCACTTTACCCAGGGTTATCTTGTATTTTTCAAGCCATTCTGCATACGGCTGCTGCGAGCATATTTCCTTTTTAAGCTCATCATTAAAGATAATTTTTCCCTGTTCCAAATCTATCACGAGCATTTTGCCCGGACGGAGCCTGCCTTTTTTTACCACCTGCGAGGCATGTAAACCTAACACACCTGTTTCAGATGCCAGTATCATGCGCCCATCAGCTGTAATGCTGTAGCGTATTGGTCGAAGACCGTTACGGTCTAATGTGGCACCAATAGTTTTGCCATCGCTAAAACAAATGGCTGCCGGGCCGTCCCACGGTTCCATTAAGCACGAATGGTATTCGTAAAAGGCTTTTTGTACAGAGTCGAGGGCCTCATTACCGTCCCAGGCCTCGGGTACAAGCATCATTAATACGTGTGGCAACGAACGCCCCGAAAGCATGAGCATTTCGACCATATTATCAAGGCTGGCAGAGTCTGACTGTTTACCCGGTACCAGCGGCAGGAGCATATCAAACTCCTCACGCGTAAAGTGGGGCGATGCAAAACGCTGCTCGTTAGTACGCAACCAGTTAAGGTTACCCTGTAGCGTATTTATTTCGCCATTGTGGGCTATGTACCTAAATGGCTGAGCCAATGCCCATGACGGAAATGTATTGGTTGCAAAACGCGAATGCACCAAGGCATAGGCACTTGTAAGCCTTTTGTTTTGCAGGTCGGGAAAATAACGGCGCACCTGATTGCTGGTAAGCTGCCCCTTATATATTATGGTAGCCGCCGAAAGTGAGGCTATATAAAAACCTGTTTCATTTTTACGTATGGTACTGTTTATAGTATGCGATGCATAATTGCGTAGTACAAAAAGTTTGCGTTCAAACTCAATAGCTGTTACCATGCTCTCAGGGCGTTTTACAAACACCTGTTCAATTTCTGGCTCTACGCTCAGGGCTGTGTCACCAATGTCGTGGCGGTTTACCGGAACTTTACGGTAACCTAAAATATCAAGTCCCAACTGCTCGGCTGCGCTGCCAAATATTTCTTTACACTCTTCGTTAAAGTCCTTCCCTTTAGGAAAGAAAACCATGCCCACGCCATAATACCCGGCCTCAGGCAGACGGATGCCAATTTTTACACACTCGCTTACCAGAAATTCATGGGGTACCTGAAACGATATACCTGCTCCATCTCCTGTGTTATCTTCACAGCCACACGCACCACGGTGCTCTAAATTTTCTAATATGGTTAAAGCATCTGATATGTTCTGATGCGATTTTCGTCCTTTTATATTAGCCACGAGCCCTATACCACAGGCGTCGTGCTCATGGTCGGGATTATATAGCCCTTGCTGTCCGTTCTTCATTAATTTTTCCATTACTTCATTATTTATCCTAAATACAATACCTTTATACCGCAACCGCATATATAAAAGCTATTTGTAAAAGCGGGCGGTTAAATTATGAAAAATTTACATAACAAATGTTAAAACAACAACACCATTATTTAGAAACAAATCCAAATACGCCGTTTTACACACGTAAAATAGAATGTTTTAAATAATCGTCAATAAAAAAATCAAAAAAACCACCAATCGTTATATTCTTAAAACCACATGCGTTTATTTTTAAAATATCTGTATTCTATCTCATTTTTGTTACTTTTTGTTTCCTGTTCAAAAAAAGAAGAGGAAAACAAAGATGTATTGGTATTTAGATATAATGAAAACGCCGCCGTTAACTCTCTCGATCCGGCATTTGCCAAGATAAGACCTTCTATTTGGGTATGTAACCAGCTTTTTAACGGCCTTGTGCAACTTGACGACAGCCTGCACATTAAACCCGATATTGCCCGTTCGTGGACTGTTTCCCCAGATGGTAAAACCTACACCTTCAACCTCCGAAAGGATGTCTATTTCCATAAAAATATCCTCTTTGGTAAAGACAGTACCCGAACCGTGGTAGCTTCTGATTTTACATATAGTTTAAACCGCCTGCTCGACGAAAAAATTGCAGCTCCTGGCCGTTGGATACTGCAAAGTGTTGAAAAGTTCGAGGCCGTTAACGATTCGGTTTTCCAGATTAAACTGAACAAAACCTTTCCTGCTTTTTTAGGGCTGCTGACCATGAAATATGCATCGGTAGTGCCGCACGAAGCGTTCGACAAACCCGGGTATGACTTTAGGGCAAACCCTGTTGGCACTGGCCCCTTCCAATTTAAAATTTGGGAAGAGAATGTAAAACTGGTACTGCGCAAAAACCCGCTCTACTTTGAAAAGGACGATAAAGGTGTACAACTCCCCTATCTTGAAGCGGTTGCCATTACTTTTTTACCCGATAAGCAAAGTGGATTTTTACAGTTCGTACAGGGAAAACTGGATTTTGTTTCGGGTTTAGACCCGTCATATAAAGATGAAATTCTTACCCCAAAAGGTGAATTGGCTCCAAAGTACAGTAAAGATGTGAAAATGATCACCGGGCCATACCTTAACACCGAATACCTGGGTTTCAGGCTCGACGGTGCTGATAAAGCGGTTAAGGACAAACGCATCCGTCAGGCACTCAACTACGGGTTTGACCGTGCAAAAATGATATTGTTTTTGCGCAACGGTAGGGGCACGGCTGCTACCGGAGGCATGATACCTAACGGACTGCCCGGCTTTGGCGCAAAGGGCTATGATTATAATCCTGTAAAAGCCCGTGAGCTTATCGCAGGATACAAAAAACAAACCGGAGACAACAACCCGGCGATACAGCTTAGCACCAGTGCATCGTATCTTGATATTGCCGAATATTTGCAGCGCGAGTGGCAAAAATTAGGGCTTAATATTCAGGTAGATGTTAACCCGCCAAGTACATTAACACAGTCTATATCTAACGGAAAGGTTGGCTTTTTTAAGGCCAGCTGGATTGCCGACTACCCCGATGCCGAAAACTACCTTTCGCTTTTTTACAGCAAGAATTTTTCGCCGGGTGGGCCTAATTATACGCATTTCAGCAATCCTGAATTTGACAGGCTTTATGAGGCCGCTTTTCTTGAAACCGACGACACCAAACGCCAGGAACTCTACAAAAAAATGGATGCTCTTGTAATGGAAGAAGCTCCTGTTGTGCCGCTGTTTTATGACAAGGCTTCGCGATTTACCCGCAGCAATGTTATGGGTTTAGGTATCAATCCATTGAATTTATTGGTATTGAAACATACAAAGAAGGATTAATTTTTTGCACCAAATTACACGAATCATTGACAAATGAAATTAGCTAAGATTTGTATAATTCGTGTCCAAAATAAAATCGTTCCCAAATGTTTCCAGAATGAAGGTTTTTCTTGCTGCGTTAATTGGTATATTTGATATACGCTAAAAAGTACAGCAATGAAGATCCTTATTGTGGAAGACGAGCAAAGGCTTAGGGAGGTAATTAGAGAATCGCTTGAAAAAGAAAAGTATATTGTAGAAACCGCTCACGATTATACAAGTGGTATAGACAAAATAGGTTCTTATGATTACGACTGTGTGCTTATAGACATTATGCTCCCTAACGGCAGCGGATTAAATTTGGTACGCGAACTTAAAAGCCTCAATAAAAAAGAAGCCGTTATAATTATTTCTGCCAAAGACAGTGTAGACGATAAGGTTATTGGCCTTGACCTTGGTGCTGACGATTATCTTGCCAAACCTTTTCATTTAGCCGAGTTGCACGCCAGGATAAAATCGGCCATACGACGAAAAAATCACAATGGTGATACCTTTGTTACACTGGGCAATATAAAACTATCTCCTGAAATGCGCACAGTTACTGTAGATGGTACAGACCTTGCATTAAACAGGAAAGAATTTGACCTGCTCTATTATTTTATGATCAATCCTAATCGGTTGGTTAATAAAACTGCCTTAGCAGAATCGGTTTGGGGCGATTATATAGACCAGGCTGATAATCTTGACTTTGTATATTCCCAAATAAAAAACCTACGCAAAAAGCTTAAAGATGCAGGCGCGGAAACGGATATTACTGCGGTATATGGTATGGGTTATAAAATGACTGCCCCCTAACCCCCCGAAGGGGGAATTCTCACTCTAACGAAAAATATGGATAAGCCAAAAGACAAAAAAACCAGTTCGCTGCAAAACTACACGCTAAAATATATAGTGGTGGCGTTGCTGTTTATAATAGCTTTGTGGGCAGGACTGTTTTATGCTATTATTTTAGAAGAGGTTTATGATAATATAGACGATGGGCTTAAAAACTCCAAAATACTTATAGAGCGCGAAGCCTTTGCCAATCCTGCAATACTCAACACACCCGAATTTGGCATTAATCAGTTTAAAATAGAGCCCCTGCCTAAAGGTACTTATGATTTCTCAAATAAGTTTACCAGCACGTTTGAATTTATGGAGTATGATGATGATGATGAACCCATACGACTGCTCGAAACAGTATTTAACGATGCTCAAGGCAATCCGCATAAACTAACCATTCGCGCCAGCATGGTAGAAGAAGACGAATTGCTGGAAGACCTGCTAACAGCACTTGTGGCACTATACATTATGCTGGTAGTAAGCATTGCGCTACTCAACCGTTTTGTATTGCGAAGGGTATGGAAATCTTTTTATCAGCTTTTGGATAAGCTCAAAAATTATAAATTAGGCACAGGTAAAAGTTTTGAGGCACCACAATCGCATGTTTCGGAATTTGAAGTATTGGGCCGCGAACTCGAAGACCTGCTGCACCGCAACGAAACCATCTATGCCAGCCAGAAACAGTTTATAGAAAATGCATCGCACGAATTGCAAACCCCTTTAGCTATTAGCCTTAACAAACTTGAACTGTTTGCCGAAAGCAGTAACCTACCCGACGAGCAAATGGCTGAAATTGGCAAAGTGAGCGATACCCTTAACCGATTGGTACGCTTAAACAAATCACTGCTGCTGCTTTCTAAAATAGAGAACAGACAGTATGCTGATGAAGAAATCGTAAATTTTAACAGCCTTGCTGCTCAGCTTGCCGAAGATCTTGCTGACATTGCAGAGTATAAAGAAATTAAAATTGATATTCTTGAAGAAGCGCAGCTAGAATATAAAATGAATAAAGGTTTGGCGTTAACACTCTTAACCAATCTTTTAAAAAATGCTATGGTACATAACCATAAAGGCGGGTCGATAGTAATAACCCTCAATAGTAAAAGCTTTACCATACAAAACACCGGTAATAATAAACCTCTTGATAAAGCCCAGGTATTTGACCGCTTTTACAGAAATTCTGACAACGAGCAATCTACAGGTTTAGGATTATCGATAGTGCAGTCTATTGTAAACAGCTACAAACTTACTGTAAGCTACAGCTTTAACGGCCAGCATAGCTTTACAGTGCGCTTTCCTGAACAAAATGCTTAAATAATTATAACACAAACACAATGTTTGAAAAAGAAAAATTGGCGCATTTAAATTATAATTAGTTACTTTTGCAATCTAAACTTATTCTAAATAAGCATTGAAGGCTACACTCGCAACATTAAAAAAAGGCCAGCGCGCCATTATAACCGAATTTAACGTAGAAGCTATTCCGCTAAAGTTACTGGAAATGGGCTGCCTGCCGGGCAATGAGGTTGAATTGTTGCAAATTGCGCCGTTGGGCGACCCTATTTACATTAACGTTAACGACAGCCATGTGGCCATTAGAAAAGATACTGCTGCCGAAATAGACGTTACAATTATAACGGAATAATTAATGGCTGGCCATACCCTGAAAATAGCCTTAATAGGCAACCCTAATACCGGTAAAACATCTGTCTTTAACCTCCTTACAGGCCTCAACCAGCAGGTGGGCAACTATCCGGGAATTACTGTAGAGCGCAAAAGCGGCTATTGCAAGCTGCCCGATAACTCAAAAGGACTTATACTCGACCTTCCGGGCACCTACAGCCTTAATGCCAGCTCTATGGACGAGAATGTGGTTATAGAGCTATTGATGAACAAAACGGATAAAGACTATCCGGACGTGGCTGTAGTAGTTACCGATGTAGAGAACCTTAAACGCAACCTGTTGCTCTATACACAGATAAAAGATCTTGAAATACCCACCATACTGGTTATAAATATGGCCGATAGGATGGACAGGAAAGGCATTTCACTGGATATCCCTTATCTTGAAGAACATTTAAAAACGCGTATTGCGCTTATCAGTTCGCGCAAGGGTACAGGAATAGATCATCTAAAAGAGCTTATAGTAAACTATAAAGATCTTTCGCATGAGCCATGCCTCAATGCGTCTACCATAGATCCTGATTATTTCAATAAGCTAAGACAAGCCTTCCCTAACCAGTTGCTGTACAAACTTTGGCTGGTAATAACCCAGGATGCTAACTTTGGCATTATAGACATGAAGGAGCTTCAGGGCACGTCGTTTACCAAAACAAAACCTGAGTTAAAAAGGCTTCAACAAAAAGAGACCATAAAACGCTACCAGTTTATAAACGATGTATTAAAGGTTGGTCAAACTATAGATACATCGGGTGCAAAAGACCTGCGTGCCAAATTAGACCGCGTGCTTACCCATAAAGTTTTTGGCTACGTTATTTTCTTCGGAATATTGATGCTCATATTTCAGTCTATATTTTCATGGAGCGAAATACCTATGAACTTTATAGATGAGAGCTTTGCTTGGCTGGCCTCGTTTACGGCAGAACACATACAACCGGGCAAACTGACCGACCTCATCACTCAGGGCATCATTCCCGGAATAGGTGGTGTAGTAATATTTATTCCTCAAATTGCATTTTTGTTCCTCTTTATATCTGTACTCGAAGAAACCGGGTATATGAGCCGTGTGGTTTTCCTTATGGACAATATAATGAAACGCTTCGGGCTTAGCGGCAAAAGTGTAGTTCCGTTAATATCGGGTACAGCCTGTGCCATTCCTGCTATTATGGCAGCACGAAATATAGAGAACTGGCGGGAAAGACTTATAACTATACTGGTAACGCCGTTTACAACATGTTCTGCAAGGCTTCCTGTTTATACTATACTCATATCTCTCATAATACCGGACAGGTATGTATTTGGTATTTTTAACCTACAGGGGCTAACGCTAATGGGATTGTATTTACTTGGGTTTGCCGGGGCAATACTCTCGGCATGGGTGCTAAATAAAATACTTAAAACAAAATACAAGAGCTTTTTTGTGGCAGAAATGCCAAACTACAAACTTCCGTTATTTAAAAATATCGGTCTTAATGTGTTAGAAAAAACCAAGGCTTTTGTATATGGTGCAGGTAAAATAATACTGGCATTATCTATTATTATATGGTTCTTGGGTTCGCACGGACCCGGTAGCAATTTTGATAATGCTGAAGAGATCGTAAAAAAAGATGCTATTGAACGTCAGGTAAATCCTGCTCATTGGGAAGATATGATCGCAGCTTACCAGCTTGAAAATTCGTATATTGGTATTATGGGTAAAACTATAGAACCGGTTATACGCCCGTTAGGTTACGACTGGAAAATTGGCGTTGCCATTGTAGGTTCCTTTGCAGCACGTGAGGTATTTGTGGGTACATTGGCGACAATATACAACATTGGAAGCAGTGCCGAAAGTGAAGACGAGGGCACTATTCGACAACGAATGGCCGCCGAAATAAAACCTGCCACAGGAGAAAAAGTTTTCAATTTTGCAACCGGGGTATCATTATTGCTGTTCTATGCTTTTGCAATGCAATGCATAAGCACGCTTGCCATTACCAAAAAAGAGACTAACTCATGGAAGTGGCCCATAATACAACTAATAGGAATGAGTGGTTTTGCTTATATAGTATCGTTATTGGCTTACCAATTATTAAAGTAAACGCTATGGATATTCAACAGATAATAGTATACATACTTGTAACAGCGTCGGTCGCCTTCCTGATTAAAAAATATTTCTTCAAAAAAAAGAAAGCAGGCAATTGTGGTAGCGATGATTGCGGTTGCCATTAATCTACCCAATAATAAGGAAAACCTCAATTTATAATCTAAAAAAAGGCTTATGTTTGTTTCAATAGCCACGGTATGAAGTTATTGAAATATCCCCTTATTCCTTTCACCTTATTTTTTTCCCTTGGCATTACCGGAGGATATTACATTCCGTGGCTGTATCGGATAATTCCTTACCTGCTTTTTGTATCAACTGTTTTTGTAGGACTCACATTTTATTATGCAAATAAAGCGTTTATACAAAAACCTAATTTTGCTGTAGGCATTGCCATTTTTGCGTTTTTCTCCGGCACTGCAGTTCAGGCTTTGCATTATGGCCCGAATAGTAACTATCATTACTCACATTTCCTCGATAATACAAGAGATGATGCTCCAGCGTTACCTGTATTTAGTGGTGTAATTACCGAAAGGCTAAAACCTAATGAATATTCTGAAAAGTATTATTTAGAGGCTATCGGCTTTTTCAGGCAGAGTGCTTCCGGTAAATTGTTAGTAACAGTACCTAAAGACAGTCTGTCGAAAATACTGCATGCCGGCGATAAACTTATAATTGCCGATATTCCACAGCCAATAACACCTGCATTGAATCCCTATCAGTTTGATTATGCTGCTTACATGAAAAAACAGGATGTTTTTCACCAGATACGGTTAAAAGACAATTATATTTTAAACGGACAGGAAAAGAATTTTAACTACTACATAGAGCAGTTAAGAAATGCATTGATAAACAGTTTTAGTATCCATAATTATGATGCTAAAACCATGAACCTTATTAATGCCCTTCTTTTTGGACAACGCCAGGATATGGATAAGGAAACCAACGACAGCTACACCAATGCAGGTGTGGTACATATACTGGCAATATCGGGACTGCATTTTACACTGTTATTTATTGCACTAAATTATATCCTAGAACCTTTAAAAAGAGTAAAGCATATAGGTGCCATAGGGCATTGTATAATTACTCTTGCACTCATGTGGTTATTTGCCTGTATTACGGGCTTGTCAGCATCAGTAGTGCGTGCTGTGGTTATGTTCAGTTTTGTACTGGCAGGGCAACTGTTAAACCGCAGGGCAAATATTTACAACTCATTAGCAGCCTCTATGCTTTGCATACTGTTATGTAAACCCTCTTTTTTGTTCGATGCAGGCTTTCAGCTAAGCTATCTTGCCGTGTTTGCCATAGTATGGCTACAACCCATTTACGGCCGCCTGATACACTCTAAATACTGGCTGATAAACTTTGCTAAAGACACTGTTGTAATATCGCTGGCCGCACAAATAGGCGTGCTGCCGTTAAGCCTGTATTACTTTAACCAATTCCCACTATTATTTTTAATAGCAAATGTGGTCGTAATACCACTTTCCAACGTTGTTCTTGGATTAGGGATTACAGTGTTGGTGCTCAATTTTGTTTTTCCACAGGGAGCTATATGGTTAGGATACATCCTGCAATTTACTATACAAATAATGAACGGCTTTATAAAATGGGTTGCTTCATTTGAAAGTTTTGTAATAAAAAATATTCCGTTTAGCCTTTTGCTTAACCTTTGCATGTATGCCCTGCTTGCAGCAACAGTCCTGTTTTTATATAAGCAAAGTTTTAAAAGAATAGTTGCAGTGCTTAGCCTATTGTTTGTATTTCAGGTAAGCTATATGGCAACGGCATGGCAGGCAAAAAATGGCAGTGAATTGCTGGTTTTTCATAACCGTAATGCAACATTAATGGTAGAAAAACAGAATAACAATATAACCGTACTTAGTGCAGATACACTTGCCTTAGAAAACAGAATCATAAAGGCCTATAACAAGGGCAATTTTAATCGTAATTTGCAATTGAGGCCATTGCGTAATTTAGTTTGGCATAACAACCATAAAGTCCTGATCATAGACAGCATTGGTGTTTACCCTGAAAACATAAAACCCGATGTGGTAGTACTTACACAATCGCCCAAAGTAAATTTAGACCGCATGCTGCAACAGCTACACCCCAAACAGGTAGTTGCCGATGCCACAAACTATAAAACCTATATTACCCTTTGGGCAGAAAGCTGCCGCAAAAAAAATATCCCTTTTCATGCTACTGCCGAAAAGGGATATTATATACTCAAATGAGTCGTAAAGTCAAAAGGTATTAGAACACCACAAGTTCTTTCGACTTTATGACTTTAAAACTTTATGACTTTATTACGCTTTCTTATTTTTAAGGATCTTATTGGCTCCATCCAGCCATGCAGCAGGCCCACCTGCAACATATCCGGTACTGCCTAACGCATCGAAGCTTATTTTACCATCAGCACCTTTTGCACCATGTGCAAACCATACTGTTGGATATCCCCTAACCTGAAAGAACTGGTTAAGCTGCGCATTTTGCGACTTAAGCTCTTCACTTTGGGGGGTACGCCTTGGGAAATCAAGTTCTACCAGCACTACATTTTCCTGTGCCCATTTGGCAAACTCAGGGGTTTTAAGCACTTCTTTTTGCAAGCGCATACACCAACCACACCAGTCAGATCCTGTAAAGAACATAAGCAATGGCTTTTTAGTCTTTTCAGAAAGTGCCACTGCCTTAGTAATATCGGTTTGCCACTCCAGTTCCTGTGCCTGAAGGCTAACTGCACTAAAGGCAATAAACAGCAGTAAAATAGCTTTTTTCATAAACTGTATTTTTAAACGTTAAACCAAATTCAGTACCAACCTATTTAACGCCATGCATTAGTTTTTTTACAAGCGGATGAAGCGCTGTAATAATAATACCTAACCCAATAGGCACTGCTGTAAATATAAGGAAAAATGTTGTTAATGAATATTTTGCCGTGATTTCTTCTATCATTCCTCCCATAGATCCGGCAATTTTGTTGCCCATAGCTATAAACAGGTAATAAACGCCAAACATCATCCCAATCCATGCAGCAGGAACAAGTTTACTTACATAAGATAATCCTACCGGAGAGATACAAAGCTCTCCCATTGTGTGAAACAGATAAGCCAGTATAAGCCACACCATACTCACACGTACCGTTTCTTCCGCGCCCTGTACAATAGGCATAGAGCCATAGGCAAGGAAGCCAAAGCCTAATCCTAAAAGCACGAGACCAAGACCAAATTTTACTGCTCCCGGAAGGTTGTATTTACTTTCCCACCATTTAGAAAACAACGGGGCAAGGGTTATAATGAACAATGAATTGAGAATACCAAACCATGTAGCGGCAACCTCAGTAGTCTCAGCAGAGAATTCTCTGTTTACCCTCCAAATCACAAGCCCCCATATAGCAACAAAACTTAGTGCCAAAATAATGTTACCAATAGAGTATTTTTTAAACGTCTTACCAAAAAGACTTATAAGTACATAAGTAATTATTCCTACAGGAGCAATTGTAAGTATTGCGTCTATAATTTTATAAGTCATACCTGCATTCCCTGTTAACACCCTTTGTGTATAGCGATCGGCGAAAATAGTCATCGATCCTCCTGCCTGTTCAAATGCTGCCCAGAAAAAAATGGTAAATACAGAGAATATAAATACAACAATTAATCTATCTATAATGATTTTTTGAGGTGTATTGTCTACAGCCTGCTCTGCTTTCGATGCTTTTTCTTTTTTAGGAGCCAAACCAACTTCTCCAAAGATGCCCTGAGTAAAATAAAACTGCAATAATCCAAGGAACATAAAAATACCCGCAAGGCCAAATCCCCAGCTATAAGATACTTTTTCGCCTATATAACCACAAAGTAAAATACCAAGGAAAGCACCTGCATTTACACCCATGTAGAAAATTGAATAAGCACCGTCTTTTTTTTCCGGATGGTCTTTATACAAATTACTGATCATTGATGTCATATTGGGCTTGAATAAACCATTACCAGCCATAAGGCAACCTAGACCAATATATAAAAATGTCTCCGTTTCAAGAGCCATACTTGCATGCCCAAGTGTCATTATTAATGCTCCAAGTAAAACAGCCCATCTATAGCCCAAAAGTTTATCTGCAATAAGCCCTCCAATAACCGGAGTAAGATAAACACCCATAGTATAGGTTCCATACAATGCCATAGCCTTTTCGGTAGTCCATCCCCAGCCTCCTTTATCAATTCCGGAAACAAGGAATATTACCAATAAGGCACGCATGCCATAATACGAAAAACGCTCCCACATCTCGGTAAAGAACATTACAAATAACCCGGCCGGCTGACCAAGTACACTTGATTCAAAAAAATCGCTTTTTGTAGTTGTAGCGGTTGTAGACATATATATAAATTAAAATAATATTTTCTAATTACTTTACTTCCTGCATTAGTTTTCTAATCAGCGGTGTTAGTGCTATTAATATAACTCCGGCAATAAGCGAATAGATAGCCAACTGATAATAGCCCTCTGTATAAGATTGTAGCTTAGACACTAATGTTGTACCTGTATTTGACCTCGATATTTCGGCTCCAAGCTTGCCTGCAGCAAACTGCCCAAAGGCACTTGCCAGGAACCAAAGCCCCATCATCATTCCGAACAAACGCTTTGGCGACAGCTTCGTAATGATCGACATTCCTATAGGCCCAAGGCACAATTCACCCAGGGTTGTTACAAGGTAGCCAAAGGTAAACACATTTAGTGAAGTAATACCCTCTGCATTGGCAAAAAACCTTGTGTAATAAAAAACATAGAATGATGCCGAAAGGAAAAGAAAACCAATACCAAATTTAATTACAGTATTAGGCTCTATTTTCTTTTTAGCCAGCCATAGCCATAAAAGCCCTACCAATGGGCTGAATATTATTACAAACAGTGAATTAGAACTGTTGTTTACTACGTTAGGATCGATATGGAAAAATAGTAACGAATCGTTTAGGTTGTCTTTAGCAAATAGAGATAAAGATCCTCCGCTCTGCTCAAAAATGGCATTAAATAAAAAGTAAAAGAATATGAAAAGGAATGCTGCTATAAGTTTCTTTTTCAGTGAAGATTCCAGTTTAAACGCCTCGTAACAAAAATATAAAACTGCGATTATGCCAATGGTGTACATAAAATAATCAGTATAATCGCTGTTCTTTACCATAAGGAATATGAATGGTATGCTTAGTATAGAACCTGCATATACCAATATTTCTTTTAATTTTCTGCTGGAAGGTGTTATACCTAAAAGTGGCGAATTGCCTATAGGCCCCAAATGTTTTTTGGTGAACAAAAATGTAATAAGCCCGAAAAGCATTACTAATCCGGCAGAAAGGAAACACAACGACCATGAGTGGTATTTACCTAAATAAATACACAATGCGCCGCCTAAAAGTCCGCCTACGTTTATACCGGCATAAAACAATCCGTAGCCGGCATCGCGGCGGCTGTCTTTTTCATGATACAGCTCCCCTACCATCGAACTGATATTCGGTTTAAAAAAGCCAGTGCCTATAATAGAAAGCGTTATACCATAATAGAACATTTCCTGCGGAGAGAAAGCAATAAGAAAATTACCCAATATCATTACTATACCACCAAATACCAATGATTTTTTAAAGCCCAGAACCTTATCGGCAAAGATACCGCCTATAAATGTAAAGGCATATACAAATGCCTGTATGGCTCCATATTGCAGGTTGGCCTCATCGTCTTTAAGCAAAAGCTGGTCTACCATAAAAAAGGTAAGTACGCCACGCATGCCATAAAAGCAAAAGCGCTCCCACATTTCCACTAAAAACAAATACCATAACTGCTTAGGATATTTGCCTTCAAAATTTTGTATTTGTTCTAAAGTAACGTCAGTAGTCTCGGCCATTATAGTTTTTCTTTAATAAAGTTGGTCATTTTTGTATATAGCTGCAGCCTTGTATAGCCACCAAATATACCGTGGTTTTTATCCGGATAAATAGCCCAGTCGAATTGTTTATTTGCCTGAATAAGTGCCTCTATCATCAGCATACTGTTTTGTACATGCACATTATCGTCGGCAGTACCGTGTACAAGCAGGAAGTTTCCTTTTAGTTTAGACACGTGGTTTATAGGCGAATTATCGTCATAACCCAATGGGTTTTCCTGTGGAGTTTGCAAATACCTCTCGGTATAAACACTGTCATAAAAACGCCAGTTGGTAACCGGAGCAACAGCAATGGCTGTCTTAAATACATCGGCTCCTTTTAAAATACAGTTGGCACTCATAAAACCACCATAGCTCCATCCCCATATACCAATGCGCGAGGCATCTGCATACGGATATTGTGCTATAACCTTAGCTGCATCTATCTGGTCTTCTACCTCAAACTTACCAAGCTCTTTATAAGTAACCTTTTTAAAGGCTGCCCCCTTAAATCCTGTACCGCGCCCGTCTACGCAGGCAATAATATAGCCTTGTTGAGACAGCATATAAAACCAGTAGTCATCGCTCGTATTCCATGTATTAGCGACTTTTTGACTTCCTGGTCCGCTATATTGGTACATCAATACAGGATATTTTTTTGCAGGATCAAAATCTTTTGGTTTAATAAACCATGTATTAAGTTCATGGCCTTTAGCTGTGGTTATTGTAGTAAACTCTTTTGCCGGAAGATCATACTTGCTCAATCTCTCCATCAAAAGATCATTACTCACAATATCTTTCACAAGCTTACCGTCTTTGGCACTATGCAGCTTGTAGTTTGTGGCTATAGTGCTGCTTGAATATTGGTTTATGAAATATTCAAAATTGGGACTAAACGTTGCCTCATTGGTTCCGGTTTGTGTAGTTAGTCTAACCTTATTTTTTCCGTTGATACTGATACGGTACACATCTCGGTTAATACTACCATTCTCTACAGACTGGTAAAAAATGTTGCCAGTTTTATCGTCAAAGCCATAATAGGCAGTTACCTCCCACTTGCCTTTGGTTACCTGATGCAATAATTTCCCTGTTTTACTGTAATGATAAATATGGTTATAGCCGTCTTTTTCACTGGTCCATATAAAACTGTTGTCGTTTAAAAAAGTAAGATTAT
Organism: Flavobacterium sp. Sd200; assembly: GCF_009826935.1. GTDB lineage: Bacteria > Bacteroidota > Bacteroidia > Flavobacteriales > Flavobacteriaceae > Flavobacterium. The sequence continues at coordinate 336,243 of NZ_WUMN01000004.1, read as the reverse complement.
CGGTAACTTCAACATAGGCATTATCTTTTTCGTTAAGCACCACCTTTGCTGTCCCTGAATTTGCATCAACAAAAATAAGGTCAAGATTATTTTGGTGGCGGTTTATAACCTGCACGCTCAGTGTTTGGGCATCGTTAGTCCACTTAATACGCGGAATGTAAAAATCATTATAACTACCTAAAGCAATCTCCTTATTTGTACCCGATTTTAAATCATATATGTGCAAACTAACCGTTGCGTTCTTTTCGCCTGCTTTAGGATATTTAAAAGTCTCCTGTTTTGGGTACAGTCCCTGGTTGTAAACATCCATGGTAAATTCAGGCACATCTGTTTCGTCAAAACGAATATAGGCAATTTTATCTCCGGCTTTATTCCACTCATAGGCTCTTACAAAAGCAAACTCTTCTTCATACACCCAATCAGTAATACCATTTATAACAGCATTCTTTTTACCATCGGTTGTAATTTGCTTTGTAGTTTTCGCAATGGCATCATACACATATAAGTTATTATCTTTTGCATAAGCTACTTTACTGCCATCGGCATTAAAAGTTGGCTCCATTACTTTATTATCAGAAAGCTTAACCAAACTTTTAGAGGCAACATCATAAATATAAAAATCGGCAACAAAAGAATGACGGAAAATAGGGTTGCTGTTATTGGCAATCAGCATCTTTTTTTCGTCATGGCTAAAACTGTAACTGTCTATTCCGTCTAAACCATTATGGTTTTTAGAATCTATAAGTGTGCCTACCTTATTAAGCGTAGAAAAATCGTACAAATCTACCGCTGCATTGCCATTTTTATCATAGACGTTTAGAACGGTGTACTGGTTGCTGTTTTGCATAGCAGTAAGTTCTGCCATACCTTTTGCCCTGAAAGCACCTCCCCATATTTCCTGAAGGGTTATTTTTTGCTGGGCTATTGCCGGCATAACTGCCAGTAAAAAGAATAAAACCGGGGTTTTAATGTATTTCATTTTTAGTTAGGGTAAAAAACTTTCAATTTTAGTAATTTTTTATGACTTATAAGACCTTTTTTTTGTTAAATGCATTAAGCAACCTTTCTTTATAAAACAGTATTTTTGGCATAAGCTAAAGGTAAAGCTTATCTTTGCGTTAAATTATTATTTTAAGCTACTGAAAATGAGCAAAGCAATTCTGGGATTTAGTAAACTTAGCAAACAGGAAAAAATTAATTGGCTGGCACAACAGCATTTTGCCGACCCTGAGGCTGCCACAACACTTTTGCAAAGCTACTGGAATACCGATGCCGAAGTGCAAAAGTTGCACGACGAATTTATAGAAAATACTGTTACTAATTTTTACCTGCCGTTGGGTATAGCTCCCGGATTTATTATAAACGGAAAAGAATACACCATTCCGATGGCTATCGAAGAAAGTTCGGTAGTTGCAGCAGCCAGCAAGGCCGCAAAATTTTGGTCAACACGAGGAGGTTTTAAAGCCACCGTACTTAATACCGAAAAAATTGGTCAGGTACACTTTATGTATAATGGGAATGCTGACAAACTCAAAGTTTTTTTTGAAGAGACTAAGAATGAGTTTTTTACCGATACCGAGACCATAACCAAAAACATGCAAAAACGCGGCGGGGGTATTTTAAATATTGAACTGCGCGATAAAACCCATCTTATACCAAACTATTACCAGCTCCATGCAACTTTTGAAACCATAGACAGCATGGGAGCCAATTTTATAAACTCATGTTTAGAACAGTTTTCTAAAACTTTGCGTGAGGAAGCCCAGCTATATACCGCTTTTACCGAAGAAGAAAAAGATATTAAAGTGGTAATGAGTATCCTTTCTAACTACGTGCCGGAATGTGTGGTTCGTGCTGAAGTATCGTGCCCCGTTGAGGCACTTAATGAAGATAAAAACATCAGCCCTGAAGAGTTTGCAGACAAGTTTGTTGCCGCCGTAAAGATAGCCGAAGTAGAAACCTATCGTGCCGTTACCCACAACAAAGGCATTATGAATGGTATTGATGCAGTGGTTGTAGCTACCGGAAACGATTTTCGTGCGGTTGAAGCCGGAGTACATGCCTATGCAGCCAAAAACGGTCATTACACAAGTCTGTCTCACGCAAAAATTGAAGATGGTCAGTTTACATTTTGGCTCGACGTGCCATTAGCATTAGGTACAGTAGGAGGTTTAACTACATTGCACCCACTTGTAAAACTTTGCCTCCAAATGCTTGGCAATCCATCTGCCCAGGAGCTTATGCAAATAGTAGCCGTGGCCGGACTGGCTCAAAACTTTGGTGCACTGCGATCTTTGACTACCACAGGGATACAACAGGGGCACATGAAAATGCACCTTATGAATATCCTGAACCAACTTGAGGCTACCGAAACCGAAAAACAACAGGCTGTAAAGCATTTTGAAAAAAACACCGTGAGCCACAGTGCGGCAGCAGAATTTGTAACCCAACTACGAACCATAGATAAAGCACGCATTGAAGAAGACTTTTTACAGTAACGGAAAGCTGTTTATTACAGGAGAATATACCGTACTCGACGGTGCCGATGCTTTTGCGCTGCCCACAAAGCAGGGACAGTATCTCGAAGTTGAAGAAACCAACAGCGGCATTATAAACTGGAAAAGTTATGATGCTGATGGTTCTGTTTGGCTGGAATGTTCCCTGCCTGTAAAATCAGTTACAGAAAATATACCGACCGGTATATCACCAGAAGCTGATACGCTCATAGAAGTACTGCATCATGCACACCTTTCTAATCCAAACTTATTAAAAAAAAACACAGGATTTGATGTAGAAACAAGGCTTACATTTTCAAGAAAATGGGGCTTGGGCACCTCCTCTACTTTTATAAATAACGTTGCGCAATGGTTTAAAATAAATGCATTTCAACTACTGGCAGACAGTTTTGGAGGCAGTGGCTATGATATTGCCTGTGCACAAAACAACACCCCTGTAATTTACCGCATCAATGGCAATGATCCTTATATAGCTCCCGTAGACTTTTATCCAACGTATGCCAATAAACTATGGTTTGTATACCTTAACCAAAAACAAAACAGCCGGGAAGCCATAGCAGCATACCGTGCCCAACGTCAAAATATAGCACCTGTGATTACCCGCATAAACGCCCTCACTCAAGATGCAATACAAGCCAAAGATGCACAGGAATTCGGATCGGCATTAGAAAAGCACGAAGCCTTACTGTCTGGGGTTTTAGGCATTGCACCTGTCCAGGAACGCCTGTTCCCCGAATTTAAAGGTGTAGTCAAAAGCCTTGGTGCATGGGGTGGCGATTTTGTTTTGGCCGTATCGGAAGAAAACCCTATCGGGTATTTCAAAGCTAAAGGATATGATACTATTGTATCTTATCATGATATGATATTGTAAACTTAACTGAGAATAAAAATAGAGGTCTTTAGAATTCAACCAATTCCTAAAGACTTACTAAAACAAAAAGTCCTCCAAATTGGAGGACTTTTTGTATATACTAACGCTACTGATTAATTAAACTCGTAACGGTTATCTTCAATATCAGCGGCATCTTTAAGAGCATTTGTAATTCTGCCTTGTACGCTTCCACGTCCTTCAGCCATAAGCCTTGTGGTTATAGCTGTATAGTTTTGAGGAGCTGCTGCTTTTTCAACGCTGGTAGCTTTTATCATAAATACACCTGCAGTACCATCTATAAGACCTGATGTTTTTCCTGCAGCAAGACCAAATGCTTTACCTACAACTTTAAGTTCAGGACCAACACTTGGAACCATTGGGCTTGCAAAGCTAACGCCTGTTGCCGTCGCAATGCTTGATCCAGATGCTTTAGAAACAGCCTCAAGTGTAGAGCCAGTCATTTTTTTACGGATAAGCTCAGCTTTTTTCTCGTTACGTACTAACGGAAGTACAGATATTCTAGCTTCTTCTAAAGGAAGTAATCCTTTTTCGTTTATTGTTTTAAGTCTTGCAACAACACTACCCTGAGGAGTATCGAATTTCTTAACATCGCCTATTTTAGTACCGTTCTCGTAAGCCCAACGAACAATAGCCCTTTGAGCACCAACACCAGGAATGTTCTCATCGTTAACACCAAGACCGTTAGCCGGGGTTACAGTAAGATTAGCCGCTTTAGCAAGGTCTGCAAAAGATTTTTTACTGTCTCTTGCATCCATTTCTAGTTTAGTTGCTTTTACAAAGTTAGCATCAGTAGTAGCCTCTGTAGGCTGTATTTTTTGAGCTATTGTAGCAAGCTGTACGCCTTCGTATTTATCAAGAACTTTAATCACGTGGAAACCAAAATCAGTTTCAACAACACCTGTAGAACCTACACTGTTATTAAAAATATAATCGTTAAATGGTTTTACCATTTGATTTGGAACGATATCATCATAAACACCGCCTGTACCCAACGACCCTTTATCATTTGAGTTAAGAGCTACCAATTGAGTAAAAGAATCAGGGTTTGACCTTACCTGAGAAAGAAGTCCGTCTGCTTTAGCTTTAGCTTCTTCTTTAGTAAGTGTAACAGTAGGATCTGCCATTTGCGCACCTTTGTAAGCAATAAGTATGTGGCTTGCCTTAACACTTGCACCCGGCTTTTTACCTACCATTTTAGTAACTTTATAATAGCCATTATCTACATAAGGGCCATAGATCTGACCAGGAGCAAGACTGTAAATTTGCTGAGAATGCTCTACAGGCAGTTGCTTTTTGTTTACGTAAGTACTGTCAAATTTAATTTCAGAGTTTAGGTTTACAAACTCTTCATTATTTGTAACTCCGGCAAAACCTGGAACAGTATCGTTAGCCTTTGTTGTTTCGTTATAAACAACTTTAGGAGTAAGCAGGCTCTCAACATTTTTCTTAACCTCTGCCTCATCTGCTGCAGACGGTTTATTGTCTATAAGAACGAACTCTATATCGCGTGAAGCCTCTGCCTTATATTTTTTCTCGTTTTTCTTCATGTAAGCAGTAAGCTCCTCATCAGAAACTTTTACCTGATCGTCATTGATCGTTGTATAAGGAACAAGTACATAGTCAAATGTAGCTTTGTTGTTTTCCTGAGCAAAACGTGCTTTACCTTCCAAGTTAGTTGTAAAGTATCCTGCCTTCAGCATAGTGCCATACAACTGGCTTTTTGCAGAAGACTCGATGCTTGGCCTTTCTTTTTCGATAGCTTGGAATTGCTGCGGGTTAGTAGTTTTTAAGTTTGCAAGAAACTCATTAAACTTACCTTTATCAAATTTGCCCAACGCATTCATAAACTGAGGGTTTTGCCCAAGCATCTGTGCATAAACATCAAGCACGTGCTCTCTGCCCACACGAATACCGGCTTTCTCAAATCTTTCTTCTAAAAGAATACGGTTAACCTCTGTGTTCCAAACATAGTTTGCAGCCTGCGTAGAAGATGCTCCCTGCTGTTGTTGCTGGGTATTGTTTACTTTTTCTAAAAATTCTTTTACGGGAATATCTGTACCGTTTACACTTCCCACATTTTTAGTTACGCCAAAACCGCCACTGTTTATAATATCACCTATTATAAACGCCAGTAAACAGAAACCAATAACTCCTATGAGTAGTATTGAGCGCTCCCTTATTTTTGATAAAACCGCCATTTGTTTTGTTGTTAAAATTTTAATTCAGTGGGCGAAAATACAATTATCTATGTAATAATAAAAATACTATACTTATTTTTTGCCAAGTTTTCGTTTATTTATTTTCAGATATGAATATTTCGTTAAGCTTTATCATCTACATATATAAAATCAATGCGGTATTATTAACGAAAACGTTTAGAGTAACCGCTAATTATATTTAGCCATTACACAGAGATAAATCACTCATTATCATGCTCATCCTCTATTTCCCCAAATAATTCTTCAATAATATCTTCAACTGTAATGATACCTAACGTTATTGCATTATCATCCTGGACTACCGCCATACTCTTTTTTTTATGGGTAAGCTGAGTTAACAAATCTTTAATGTAAATAGTAGACGTAACATGCTCAATAGATATCATTACCTCCTCAATAGTTTGCGGCTTTTTGAATAAAGAAAACGAATCTACATAGCCAATTATATTATCCAAGTCTTCTTTATAAATAACAATCTTACTGTATCCCGTATCTATAAAAAGCTGTTTTAAACCTGCAACAGTATTTCCTGCATCTATGGCAGCAATATCTTTGCGGTTAGTCATGATCTCTGAAGCTGTCAGATTTGGAAAATCAAGTGCATTTTTAAAGATCTGTATCTCTGCATCTACTTCTTCCTGTTTATTGTCGCCCGTTAGCTGCTCTTTTAGATAATCATCAAGCTCGTGCCTGCTAAAAAGGTCTTTACGTGTATCTGCCCCGGTGTTAAACAGCTTTACAAGAATAAAATCAGACACCTTCATTACAGCTTTAGAAAAACTATAAAAAAGCATATAGAAAAAGTAAGCCGGCACAGTCAATGCTTTTATAAGGGTATTGGCATATACCTGAAACAGCACTTTAGGAATAAACTCTGCGGTGACCAGTATAATAAAAACCGAGAGTATAGCCTGGACTATAAACTGCCAGACATTTGGCAAGTAAAAACCTGCCCCTGCGAGCCAGCGCAGCGTAACATTGCCCATGTGGTAACCGTAAATAACCAGCACAATGCTGTTACCCACAAGCATGGATGTTAAAAATTGTGAAGGATTTTGGGTAAGACGGGTAAGAAATTTGGAAATAACGGTAGACTGCCGTTTCTCAATACTGAGATATACCTTGTTAGAAGCAACATAGGCTATTTCCATGCCCGAAAAAAAAGCAGAAAGCAACAGACATCCTATGATTATTGCTGCTTCCATAACGCTTAGTTTTTAGGTTGCCTGTTGTGATATTTTTTATGCGAACTTTTCCTGAAAAAGAACATAAAAACAGCTACACCCGCAAAAAGAAAACTTATCAGGGAGTCTTCGCCATTGTTTAACCTTACAACACCATCTATAGCAAATACAGCTGCCATAATAAGGTAAACATACGCCATATATTTTAAGTAACCCATAGTACTAATCTTCAACTTTATTAATCTGACCTTTATTACTTTGCATATTAAAGATCTTAAAATCTTTACTAAAATCTATGCCGGGCCCTTCCAGAAAGCCACCCTGACCATCTGTAAATTTAAAATATTTTTCGGTATAAAACCACTCATTCTTCTGGTCGTAATACAACTGATCAGTTTCAAGCACTTTACCGTCGTTAGAAGTAATCTTTACGTTACCCTGAAGATCTATAATGTCAGTATTTGCATAAGTAATGGCATAGTCTGATTTTATGTAGCTGTTTTTTTGCTGATTGTCTATCAACGTTACATCTACCCCTTTAGGGAATTCATTAAAGCCATATTCAAGCTGGCTGTAATCGAGCATTAACGGACTTACTAAAATAGCCTTTACCTTACCGCTGTCGGTATATTTAAGATTGATGTTCTCACTCCTGCCCACAGGGCTAAAAGCAACACTGTTAATGCGCTGCACATCTTTAAAATTACTTTCGCATGATGTTAGCAGCCCAATAATTGCCAACACTGACAGCATTATATATTTCTGAAATTTTATCATTTTAGCTTTGGCAATGTAACACTTTCATTTATCCAGCAGCCGTAAGTAATAATATCTCCCTTACCTTTTTTAACTGCCTTCGCCTCTTTTTTAGTGGGCAAGCCTTTTGTGTATTCTTCTGTCAACGAAGCTACAGTAGGCTTATACTTAGGCTCTGCAAGCTCTGCTTTTTTGAGCGTTTCTATAGCCAAAAGTTTTAGCGCTTTAACCTCAAAATCGCCAAGGCCGCAATCTTTTGGAGGCGATGCATACAAACCCGCTATAAACAAATAAGGCTTTCCTGAATTGGGGTTAACCGCAGCCGATTTTAAAGCAAACTCTTTAGCCTTAGCCCTGTCTGTAACCCTATATATTGCTGCAATATCGTTATACAGGTTGGCTTTTTGCACAGAATCTTCCTGCAATGCAACAGCTTGTTCATAATAGGCAATAGCTTCGTCAGTTTTATTTCTTTTTTGAGAAAGATAACCCAACTGCAAAGCGCTTTTATACCCTGGTCGCAATTCGTTTAACACAACTGCACCATTATACAAAACATCACTTCGGTTGCATTTATTAAAAGTAAGCACATGAACCATCGAATCTATCCATGCAACATTGCCTTTGTTTTTCTCAAAATTAGCACTGTAATAGGTCTCTAGTTTTTCGCAGCTAAAATATTTAGACGCTGCCCTAAACATATTTTCGGCTACCGCATCAAAAGTGCCTGAAAGTGTTCGTGTATCACTAAGATATGCCAATTCTTCCTGCTCAAGAACCAGCGAATTATCATCGCGCTTTTTGTGAAGGACGGCCCTTTTATCTTCAATAGTATTTTTCGCAAAAGCTATTTGGGCGGCAATATCACCTACTTTACGGATAAATTCATCCTGAGTTATACCTTTTGCTGCTTCATATTCTTTTAAGTACAAATTAAAATACAGTTCAAGCGCAGTATAATCCATAAACAACTGAGGATTGGCATTAAAAGCGTCGTTCAGCAACTTATATACTTCTCCCTCTTTAGCTAAAGACTTTTCATTTAACAGCAAAGCCCTTTTTATATCAGCACCGGATGCCGGATAGTTTTTTTGCCAGGCATCATAAAGCGCTATTCGATCCTGAACAAACTTTTTCTTCTCAGCCTCATCTTTGGTTTTAACCTCTTTATCTTTAAAGGCAGTTTCGCCATATACATAAAGCTGCTCATTAAATTTCGGGCAGTGCTTCATTAAGTCCGGCAACTGCTTTACAACATCGTCATAACTCTTGTCTTTAGCCTTTTCTTCAAGAAGTGCAAAAGCCGGTTCGCATTTAAAAGCCGGAGCCTGCGCAACTTTCGCCTTTGGCTTTGTGGTAGTTTTAGTTTTTGCTTTCGTTTGAGCAAAAGCAGTAAAGCAAGTTGTTACAGCCAGCAATAGTATAAGTGCCTTTTTAATTTTCATGCCGCACATTTTTTAAGTCTATTCGTATCTTCTCTTAACAAACCATCTGTCGTTTAGAGAGATGCCAATAAACAGGTTAACATAGTTTTCCTGAACAAGGTTAGCATTAGTAGTACCGCGTTTGCCAAACTCTGCGCCAACGTTTATATTAGACCCTCCTATAGTTCCGCTCAACGGAAAACCAAGACCAAGGCTAACGCCATAATCGTTAATATCCTGACCCGCAATTACAAGACCCGTTTTCTCATATTTCAAACCTGCTCTGTAAGTAATCCTGCTCAGGTAACTGGTATAAGACATGTATTTAGGTGTATAATAACCTCCTAAAGATATTTTATGCGAATTTTCAAAGCCCGATGCCGTCATATTCGCAAAACGGTTGCTTAATTTGCTATTTTGCTGATACGTATATTCTACTCCGGCAAACCATTTCCTGGCCTGTCCAAAACCTGTACCCACTGCGAGTTTAGACGGAATTGCAACATCTACATCAGACACGTTGATGGTTACCTCGTCGTTAACGGTTTCTGTATCAGAAGACGAAACGGTTATTGCAGCGATATTTCTTACTGTAGTATTTTTTAGGGTCGTCTCAGGCGAATAGGTTGCGCTCGCCACCCACATGTATTTTTTATTGATAAGCGTTTGATACATAGCTCCAATATTAACCCCAACACCTTTATAATCCGAAGTATTTATTTCGCGGCTTCTGTATTGTGTCGAAGTACCTCCGCTTCCAGAGGCAACAGACACTACCGATTTAGTCTCTATATCTCCAAAGTAATACTGAAAGTCGGCACCAATGCTTAATTTATCTGTTATTTGGTAGGCACCTCCAATAAAAACACGGTTTAAGCCTCCATCACCTAAAAACTCTCTCTTACGGTAAAGATTATCCGAGCTGTCCTGTACAGAATCTTTCACTTTATACCCTACCGCTGTATATGGCATTAAACCAAAAGAAACACCTACTTTTTTAAAAGCAAGCGCTACAGCCAAATAATCAAAAGTGGTACGTCCTGCATTGTCTTTTGCATCATTGGTTTTTAAAGTTGTTTTAGAAGTAGTACCTCCAACCGAGAATGTGGTAAACTTTAAACCACTGTATGAAGCAGGGTTTTGCAGGTTTAAGTGAATACTGTCGGGCACTATACTAAGCCCGCCCATCGACCTGTTCTCTACAGTGCCTTTAAACTTAACATCGCCCACGCCATAAAAAGAGTAGGGAGAAGCATTATTTTGCTGTGCTGATGCAACTACCGAAAATATAAGGCAAAGGCCTGCAATAATTTTTTTAATCATTTTTGATTCGTATATAGGTATAAAAGGTTCAAACTTTCCAATAAGAAATTTGAATTGGCAAATATGGTGCTTTTTAATCTTTTAGCCAAAAAATCAGCATCTCCTCCCGTTAATATCACCATTACATCCTGATACTGTTGATTATACTGTTGTGTAAAACCCTCAACTTCATGTAAAAGGCCGTTTACCACCCCACTGTGCATGGCTGATTTTGTGCTGTTGCCAATATAATTTTGTGGCATTTCCGGATATAACAACGGAAGTTTTGCCGTAAAATTATGCATTGCATTATATCTTAGCTGCAATCCGGGCGAAATTGCGCCTCCTAAATAGTGGTTACCATTGGTAACAAAATCATAGGTAACGCAGGTACCCGCATCTATAACGAGTCGGTTTCTTGCAGGATATTTAAGTACCGCCCCGGCAGCCAGCACCATACGGTCTATTCCAAGAGTGGCAGGTGTGGCATAATCGTTAATAAAAGGAAAAACCAAATCGTGGTTTACGGCAGTCAGCTTAGTGTTCTGCTGCAGCCATAAAAGCAGTTCATTATCTTCTTTGCCTACCACACTCATAATACTTTGGGTGGCATCAGGAATTTTTTTTAAAATTTTTTCAACCCCGAAAACACCCTCTTCCGGATTAAAAACAAATTTCTCAACAAGGGCAGTATCCTCAAATACAGCGGCTTTAATTTTTGTATTGCCTACATCTACAGCTAAAAGCATTTTGCGGTTTTTAGTGCTGCAAAGATAGTAATACATTTTTTTTAACCTTTGCTTTGCATAAGTTAAAAAAGGTTCTATATTTGCACCCGCTAACAAGTTTACTGATCTCTTAATAAAATTAAGATTTGTACGGTAAATTTTGCAATGGTACCTTAGCTCAGTTGGTAGAGCAATGGACTGAAAATCCATGTGTCCCTGGTTCGATTCCTGGAGGTACCACAAAACAAATCCCACATGGGATTTTATCTTAAAATATTGCCGGTACCTTAGCTCAGTTGGTAGAGCAATGGACTGAAAATCCATGTGTCCCTGGTTCGATTCCTGGAGGTACCACTTTAAAAGCCCTTATCTTTTTTGATAAAGGGCTTTTTTTTTGCAATTATACACAAAACCTTACATCGCTTTTTTACACTACCAGCCTTCTGGCACAATATCCGGCGAAACCTCTCCGTGCTCACTTATATAACTAAAGAAATCTTCAACCTTTTTGGGAGCAGGCTGAAAAATAGTCATCAAAGTACCTGGGTTATTTTCTATGGGATTAATAATTGTATGTAAAGTTCCTTTTGGAATAAATGCGGTATCTCCGGCTCTCAACATCGATTCTACGCCATCTATACTTACAATAAACTCCCCTGAAACAACATACACAATTTCATCCTCCAATCCATGAATATGAGGAGGAGGCCCTCCTTTATATTTAAATACATTTGGTGTTGATGTTTGAATAAACAACTCCTCATTGGTATCTGTTGATGATACCTTGCAATGCAAAAAAGTCTTATTACCAGGCTTCGTTTGCTTACCACTGTAACGACTTTCATCAGATTTTACTATGAAAGGTTTTTTACCCACCTTCTCTGAACTTTTTCTTTTACTATAAAACACAGATCCTCCTGCAAAAGAAAATGCAGGCAAGGCAAGCAGCATTGTCGAAATAAATGTTTGTCTTTTCATAAATAGTTATTTGTAAAATTGAATACCACTACTTTTTATTACAGGCAAGCCTCAAAAAAACCTTGCATAACCCTACATCCAAAACACACTCGATAAAAAACTAAGATACTAAATATTAGACGCATAAAATAATTTTATAAAATCATATCAACCACAAAAAAGTCCGTAAGATATCACAAACACCAACTATTAGCTACAGTACAATTTTTTTGTTATTTTTATAAATAAAAATTCTATGCCATATTACAGAGCCCTGTTTAAACTGCCCGGCGGCAGAGAACTTGAAGCCCATAAAGGATATGTTCCTGATATATTTTTTGACGCCATACAAAAAGTTACCGTTAACGATATTGTAGATACTTATGAAGATGGTTTTGTGCTTTCAACCGACCTGCATGAAAAGCTGAACATTCACGACACCTACACCAGCTATGCAGCCATAGGCAAAAATGCTCCGGTGGGAACAAACACATCTACCGAATTTAAAACGGAATTATTAAACCTGCTAAAAAATGCCAACCACGCACGGCCATTGGAAAACCACCATGGATATCAGGTTTTTTACATGGAATATATTGAAACTCCACCCGATGATGATTAATAGAAAACGAATAAAAACAAAAAAACCGAAACATTATTGTTTCGGTTTTTTTTTGAGCGGAAGACGAGGCTCGAACTCGCGACAACCAGCTTGGAAGGCTGGAGCTCTACCAACTGAGCTACTTCCGCTTTTGTGAGTGCAAATATAATACATTTTATTTCTTTTGCGCAAGCTTTTTCTATAGAAAATTTCAGTGTTTTTTCTTCCCAAAAGCTAAAGCGTTTGCCTCTAATTTGTTACTAAACTGTTTAGGTTTAAAAAAATTAAAATTAAGTCTGAAAACTTTTCAAAAACACTCTCAGCAACCACACAGAGCCACCAATTATGTAATACATAAAATTTTTCCTGTTAAGTAATAATTTCACAAAATTTTATATCTCATTTTAACAATTCAAGAAATTGGTTTTGTATCTTTAAGGTAAATTATAAGACGGCAAATCACAATCCGGACCCCATAAAAACCGCTCACGGAGCATTATAAGCACCCCGGATTATCTTATCCTTCTGTTCAAAACAGGGCTTAAGTAGTAACGCCATTTTAAGATCTGTACAACCAAACACAAATGTTATGATCAGGCCAACTACCATATTATGTGCATTGTTGCTAATAGTTGCTTCCTGCCAAAATACCGGGCGGCTAAAAGAACAACTGCCTGTACAACCCGAAAATACAGCACACTTAAAAAACACTCCTTTAGCTTTAGATCCCATACTACTTCAAAATGTTCCCGAAGTTGTCAAAGAATTTTATGCCGCTAATGGCAACGTTACCTTATGGACAACTCAGGATGACCGTAAAGCACTACAGCAAACTATTGCTGATGTAGAAAATGACGGACTGCTGCCTGATGATTACAGTCTTACTTTTTTAAAAGAATTTGAAACACTTACGGCAATATCCGAGCAGGACTGCATGCGTTATGACCTAATGCTCACCGAAGCCTTTACATCTGTAACCAACCACTTATTTAAGGGCAGATTAAAACCCGATGGCGTATATACAGACTGGGCACTTACACCAAAAAAACTCGACACCAATAAACTGCTCACCGAAGCTTTGCAAAACCATAACGTAACCGAAGTTATAGATCGTTGCAGGCCACGCCATAAAATATACGGCAGCCTGCGCAAAAGCCTTGCCTATTTAAACACATTGCCTAACGACAATACAATAAACAGCATTGTCATTGTCAAACCCATTACTTTAAACGATAGTACTTCTACAGTACACAGCATAAAACAAAGACTGGCCTATTGGCAGGATCTGGATAGTATATATCTTAACGATAATGTTTACAACGCAGCAACAGCAGTGGCTGTTAAAAAGTTTCAGGAACGCCATGGTATTGTGGCAGACGGTGTGGTGAACAGCCGCACTGCACAGGCTTTAAACTTTAGCCGAAACCAGCGAAAAGAACAGGTAATTGCCAACCTGGAGCGCTGGAGATGGTTTCCATACGACTTTGGCGAACGGGCTATTGTAATAAACATTCCTGATTATGGACTGGCTATAGTAGAAAACAATAAAGACACGATACAAACTTATAAAGTTGTGGTAGGCAAGCCCGACAGGCGCACCCCGGTACTACAATCTACTTTAAGCAACCTTATTATAAACCCTACATGGACGGTGCCTCCCACCATCTTAAAAGAAGATCTTACCCCTACTGCCACTAAAGACCGCAACCATTTTATTGACCTTAACATGAAAATATACCTTAATAACGCAGAAGTGTCTCCATGGGAATGGGATCCTGAAAAGGCTACAAGCTACAGGTATGTTCAGGGACCGGGCAACCACAACGCTTTAGGAAGGATAAAGTTTAATTTTCAGAACAACTTTAGCGTGTATCTACACGACACCAATCATAAAGAAAATTTTGCAAAGCCTTACCGCGCACTGAGCAGCGGTTGTGTAAGGGTTCAAAATCCTTTTAAACTGGCCGGCTATGTATTGGAAAAACAGGAAGCAGGATGGACCAAAGATAAAATAGATGAAATTCTGGAAACCGGGGAAACTACAAACGTAGATATAAAAAAATCCATCCGGGTGCACCAGCTATACTGGACCGCCTGGATGGATAAAGACGGGCTGCAATTTAGGAATGACATTTACAGCCTCGACAAAATATTATATGCTAAACTAAGAAGCTAATAATTTAGATTTTGCAAAGTAGCTTTTAGTAGGATGGTAAATAAACAAACATGCTTTGCCCTGTAATAAAGTTACAATTTCTTTCGTAAGGGCTACCGGCAATGCCGGGCAACCCTGGCTCCTGCCCAAACGGTGATGTTGTTTTGTAAACGCTTCACTAACATAATCAGCAGCATGCATAACCACTCCCCTGTTGCGTGCATTACTGTTAATACCATTTTCCAGTCCGTCAAGCTTTAAACTTTGGCCGTGTTTGCCGTTGTAAATTTCGCCTGTGGCATAAAATCCAAGGCTGCTTTGATTAGAGCTGTTGGCATTACTAAATGCAGTAGCAAACTCATTGCCACTATTCCTGCCATGAGCCACAAGGGTGTTGTAAACCACAGTTTTAGAAGCCATATCTATAATCCAAAGTCTTTTAGAATTGGAAGAAAGGCTGAAATCAATAACGGCAAGATAATCTTTTTTGATTTTTCCCTGCTCTTTTAGCTGGTTATATCCCTTGATAGCGTTAGAGAAACATTCAAAGGCAGGCATAGATGCAGAGTGCGATTTAATTGTACTGTAAACAGTTTCTGTTTCAGTCATTTCATTAGCCACAGGTGCGGCTTTTACATTGTGTTTTGGTGTTGTTGCGGTAAAAGAAAAGAACAAAAATAAAACCGACGTAAAAAAGTTGTAACCCATAGTAATCATTTAGTTGTGCATTCTAACAAAGCCGCTAAATAAGTTAAGAAAAACCAAACTTCCAAAAAGCAACTGTGTTAAAATCAAATATTTAACATTTTCATTTGGCAGGGACTCATTCCTGTGCCGTTCTCACTTCATAATATCTCTATAACGGGACAAAAGCTATGCAAATTGTGTAAAACCTAAAATTATATTAAAATTTAAATTTTGCTTTACTAATCTTAATGCGTTTGCAATACAATAATTGGTTAATTTATAGTAATTTTATCCCTCAACTTCGTGTTAATATAATCTAAAACTGTGCCAAAAAAACTTAAGTAATTGAAAATGAATAAAAAAGTTATCCTTATGATACTTGACGGCTGGGGAAAATCGCTAGACCCAAAAGTATCTGCCGTAGACAATGCCAATACTCCTTTTATTGACAGCCTTTATACACAATATCCTAATGCAACCCTAAGAACAGACGGCCTTAACGTTGGTTTACCCGAAGGCCAGATGGGCAACAGCGAAGTAGGCCACATGAACCTTGGCGCAGGTCGTATTGTATATCAGGATCTTGTAAAAATCAACCTTGCCGTTCAGGATAATACTATTGCAAAAGAGCAGGCACTGGTAGATGCATTTGCCTACGCTAAAGAAAATAACAAAAAAGTACACCTTTTAGGTCTTGTTTCCAATGGTGGCGTACACAGCCATATTGACCACCTTAAAGGCCTTGCAGATGCTACTCAGGCAGCAGGTCTTGATAAAGTATATATACATGCATTTACCGACGGACGCGATGTTGACCCGAAATCCGGCATTGGTTTTATTGCCGATATAGAGAACCATATTAAAGATACCAATGTAAAGCTGGCCTCTATTACAGGCCGCTACTATGCAATGGATCGCGACAAACGCTGGGAGCGCGTTAAACTGGCTTATGACGTGTTAGTACATGGTACAGGCACTCCATCTACAAATGCGGTAGACAGCATACAGCAAAACTATAATGAAGGTATTACTGATGAGTTTATTAAACCGATAGTAATGACTACTGATGGCACTACCCTGGTTGCTATTGTAGAGCCTGATGATGTGGTAATATTCTTTAATTTCCGTACAGACCGCGGGCGCGAACTTACAGAAGTACTTAGCCAGTTCGACATTCATGAGCAAAATATGCACAAGCTTAAGCTGTATTTTGTAACATTGACCAACTATGACGACACCTTTAAAGACGTTCATGTGGTGTATGATAAAGATAACCTGACTGAAACTTTGGGTGAAGTAGTTAGCAAAGCAGGCAAAAAACAGATACGTATTGCCGAAACTGAGAAATATCCTCACGTAACATTTTTCTTTTCAGGAGGGCGCGAAGAACCTTTTGAAGGAGAGACAAGGATATTGCGCAACTCTCCAAAAGTCGCAACTTATGACCTACAACCTGAAATGAGTGCGTTTGAACTAAAAGACGCTTTGGTACAGGAACTTAAAAAAGGAGAGGTAGATTTTGTATGCCTTAACTTTGCCAACGGCGACATGGTGGGGCACACCGGTGTATTTGAGGCAGCAATTAAAGCCTGTGAAGCTGTAGATGCCTGTGCTAAAGAGGTAATTGAAACCGCTCTTGAAAACGGCTACACCACTATTGTAATTGCCGATCACGGTAACTGCGAAACCATGATAAACCCAGATGGCAGCCCTAATACAGCACACACTACCAACCCAGTGCCTATTATTTTGGTTGATAAAGAAATTAAGCATGTAAAAGACGGCATACTTGGCGACATTGCCCCTACTATACTGCACCTTATGGGAGTAGAGAAACCTGAGGTAATGACAAGGACATCATTAGTTTACTAAGATTTTTAGAAGCTGAAAGACTTTAAATAATGCAAACCCCGTTGGTATATAAACACTGACGGGGTTTGTTTTTTTTATGTAATGTAGCGAACTAAAAACCAATCACTCCTAAAAATAAAAAAACCGACCCCTACAACTGATCGGCTTTCTCCTTTTTGAAAAAAAACTTGAAATATTAAAAAAAACAACTAATCTAAACAAGTGTTGCATTCGCCCTCAATATTAAAGAGTGTTTGCACATCGGCAGGGCTAAGAACTCTATTGTAAACCCTTAGGTCGTCTATCCAGCCCCTAAAATCCTGGCCTATGTAATAATCAAGTGCATTTGCGCCTATATTGGTATATTCAAACTGTTGTGTATTTTGCAGCACCCCATCACGATATATTTTGGCTTCATACGTACTGGTAAGCGTTATTACAACATGGTGCCAGTTGGTTGTATCGGTATGCAATGCCGAAGTCTGGTTCCAGTTAATATCCCATATCTGCTGAAAATTAGCGGCACCGAACATAGGAGTGTTACCATCATAAACCGATAAATAAAATCCGTTTGTACCACCCGAACCTTTTGCAAAAAGAACTTCAAAATTACTCTGGTCGGTATTTTGCATTCTGAACCAAAGACTGATACTTAACTCATCACCATCTTTTATGGCATTATCAGCAGATGATGTTACCCTTAACGATTGGTTTCCGTTAAAAGAAATAGCACATCTGGAATTACCGCTACGGTCGTCAACAAAAACAGTATCGTTAGGTGCTGTCACCACACTTCCCTTAAGATCATTAACATTACCCGAAAACGGCATGTAAAGTTTTAACCCATCAGTAAGTATTGCCGGATTATCACATGGCTCTTCAGGGTCTACAGGCCCTTGGTCGCAGGCATCTATAGCTGTGGTTATTACCTGCTGCAGCTGTATGTTGCTGTTAGCCGAAACCACTTCCTGTCCTGCAACGGTAAGCGTTACAGGATAGCTTATAGAATAGTATTCGTTAGCCCCTATATTTAACAAAACAGAATACAACTCTTCATCATTGTTAAGCATATAAGTATTTTCTCTTTGCAGCCTGCTGTTATAGCTAAACACCGTTATAGGATAATTTATAGCAACACAATCCCTTATATAATGTGCATTATCGTTACAGGCATCTACAAGACTTCTATATTGTGCCTCATTGTTTACAACAATCTCTGTATGATTGGCATATACAATGGTTACAGGAAAAACAATCGTCAGCACATCTGCCGCAGTAATAGTATTATTCTGCAAAGCCTCTTCTACAAGTACATAATCATTACTGCTGTTAACCGTAATATGCTGCCCGTTAGCAATAACCTCTACCGGAAGTTTTACATAGAAACAACTTGTACTGTCTATAACTGTACGTGTAATATTGTCGCTTACAGATATTGAGGTCAGCAATGCTGTAAGCTCCGACTCCTGAGTAAGGGCTGCCGTGCTGTTCTCGCTTACAGCATCGTTCTGACAAGACACTGCATAAACAAGCACCACCAGTAAAGCTATTGCAAATATATTTTTAAACCTGCCCATTTATTTTTTTCTGTAATATAATAACAACCCAGTAAATATTTACCCTACCTATATTTTATTTTTTATAAAAAAACCGACCCTTTATAGGGGTCGGTTGAGCAATTTTAGTGTAGTTTTCTTTTTCAAATACTATTACATTCCAAACAAATGATCAATTCCAAAAAAATAGATTACAGTATCAAAACAGGTAATAAAAAAAATACCCTACCTCAAAATTTTATTTTTTTTGAAAATTAAGAAGCTTCGTACTTAATTAACAATTTTCACAACATTGCTTTGCTTATCTGCCTCCCTGATATTTAAAAAATAAACACCTTTTTCAAGTTGGGGCAACTGCAATGGTACCTCCGTTTTTCCGGCTGCAAAAAATTTACTCTGCGCAATTGTGCTTATGAGGGTACCTTTTACGTCATACAATTGCAGAGTAACCGGACCACTATTTTTAATATCCAGCATCAGTACCGAATTTGCCGTAACAGGATTAGGGTAAACCATAAACCTATTTACGGTTTTATCAAAACTTTCTGTATCGGCAACTGCATCAACCGGCATTAAACGCGCCATTCTGAAGCCCATCATGACGGGACCCGTACCCCCGACCAGAATTTTATCATCGGGCTGAATTACTATGGCACAAAGATATTCGTGGCCAAGCCCTCCGAATGTAAATATATTGCTGCCATTATCCGCAAAAGTAATATCGGGCACACCATTCATATCATAGGCACTTACATTAAAATCGTAATTACTTGTTAGCCCGGAACTATAACCTACTATTAACTTACCCCTGCTCACGGCAACTTCCCTCGCCTGGCAAGAAAGATTTGCCCCCACATCATTATACAAAATGCCATTTTCGCCAAAACTTTCCACAAGGCTGCCGTTTGCCGATAGTTTTACTAATATACCAATATATTTAGTTGATGGCATAATACCACCCGCAATTATGATATCGCCATTTTCTAATACTACTATACCCGGCATATAGGTAATACCACTTATATGTGCAAGAGACACCCAGCCGGCATTACCAAAACTCTCATCAGGCAAACCTGTAGAAGTATACTTTACAACATTCATTGTATTATTAATCCTGCCCGAAGCCAGTATAGATCCATCAGGTAAAAGTTCCATTGCCGTAATTTCTTTACGTCTGTTCGTGTTAGCATGAGGATAACCATTCATATTAAAGGATTCATCTATAGTTCCATCCTCAAATAACCTAATTATAGAAAATTGAGAATCTCGTATACCCGCTAAAAGTATTTTACCATCCTGCTGTATTTTAACTACGTTTGCATTACTGGTGCCTTCCAAAGGAATTGTTAAAAAACCGGTTGTATTAAAAGTAGTATCTAAAGATCCATCTGTATTGTAACGCGCTACAGCTACATCTATAGTTGTAACACCGTTGATTATAATACTCGATGACCCGGCTGCAACTATTTTTCCATCAGGCTGCAACGCTATAGAGTTTATTGCGGCACTATCGCCAATTTGAGTAATTACCCTGCCGTTATCACCAAATTCAGCATCTAATGTTCCATCCTCTAAATATCTCACAATCATAAAACTTGTGTCAACATTAACCCCATAGCCCCCAGATGCCACTATTTTTCCGTCTGGCTGCAACACCATATCACTAATCCCCGCGCCAATATTGGCAGCAACCCGCCCATTTGTACCAAAATCAGGGTCAAAACTACCCGGCTGTCCAAATACACCAAGAGGCAGTAAGCAGCATAATAAAAATAAATGTAATGTTCTTTTCATAAAAATCGGTTATTTGTGTATTGCGCAAAAATAAGTAAACGCTAAAATATTTTAACAAAACACATAATTATTTTGTAAGACACATGTACAAAATTTTAAAATAGTTTGCCTTATGCATTTACTGTCAAAATAATTTATAATTTACGCCCTGTTTTAAAACACGGAATGAGCAGCGATAAACCAACCGGAATTTGCGAAGAACTAACCTTTGCCAACTTTTTTGCAAGCCATGCAAAGGCTTTGCGCAATTATCTTTATTATAAGTTTGGCAACCGGGAACAGGCAGACGATGTAACACAGGAAGCTTTTATTAAACTTTGGGAAAACTGCGCGAACGTTCCGCCCGAAAAAGCAAAATCGTTTTTATATACCGTTGCCAATAACACTACGCTAAACCAAATTGCGCACCAAAAAGTGGTTTTAGAATATTCTAAAAAAAACACTCAGAATGGCAGCGATAATCTTAGTCCCGAATTTTTACTGGAGGAAGAACAGTTTAAAGCAAAACTGCAAAATGCAATTGCCAACCTTAGCGAAGCGCAGCGCACTGCATTTTTGCTGCACCGCATAGAAGGAAAAAAATATCATGAAATTGCCGAAATCCTTGGCATTGGAATAAAGGCCGTTGAAAAAAGAATACATGGTGCGCTGTTGCAATTAAGAAAAGAAATTGATACTTTTAGGTAGGGTTTTTTACAACCCGGCTGTTACAACAAAAAACAGAAGGAAACAATGAACGAGGATGTTACCTTAGCAAAGTGGCTAAACAACGAAATGACCGAAAAGGAGCTGCATGATTTTATGCAAACCCCTGAGTATGCCACTTATAATAAAATTAAAGAGTATTCTGCGGAGCTAACTGCACCCGAGGCAGATATGGATACACTATATCAAAATATTACCCGTAATAAAAACAGAGCGAAGCAACCTAAGGTTCGCACATTAAACACCTGGATGCCACGTGTGGCAGCAATTTTTGTTGTTTTGCTTGGCGCTGCTTTCTTTTTATATGCATCGCACACCACAGAGCAAATGGCTGCTAATGGGCAAAGAAACACTTTTTTATTACCTGACTACTCTGAAGTTGTGCTTAACTCAGGATCTGAAGCCAACTACAAACAATTTAACTGGAACAACAACCGAAGACTACAACTTGAAGGAGAAGCTTATTTTAAAGCTGCCAAAGGCAAGACTTTTGATGTGGTAACTCCACACGGAACCGTAACGGTAATAGGCACACAGTTTAATGTTAAAGTACGTAACGGCCGTTTAGACGTTACCTGTTTTGAGGGTAAGGTAAAAGTTGCTTCAGGAAATGAGGTTGTATTTTTAACACCGGGCAAAAGCGTTGCCTACGAAAACGGTAAAAACCTTAATGTTGGAGATGATAAAAAAGCTGCTCCGGGATGGATAAACTATGAGACTTCTTTTGATAAAGAAAATCTGGAAAATATAATCAGTGAGCTGGAACGCCAGTATAACGTTAAGATAACTGTAACAGGAAATACAATACCGTCAAAGCGTTTTACAGGTACCATTCCCACAAAAAATCTTGATACGGCTTTAGATATTATCCAGGCTGTATATCATTTAAAATCATCAAGATCAAACAACAACACTATTATATTATCTACTGAATGATGCAGGGCATCAGGCATTTTTTAGTGCTCATTTTATTTTTTTTTTTCGCCTCCAATGCTTTTGGACAGGACGAGAACAAAAGTATTGAGTTAAAAAAAATACTGAACAGTATAAAAAATCAATATCACGTTAAGTTTAATTATGCCGAGGAAGATGTTGTGGGTCACTCCATTTTTCCGCCCCCACGACACCTCCCACTAAAAGCAATACTTATATATCTATCAAACCGCACGGGTCTTACATTTAGAGAAACGGGCGGTTATATCATTATATATACCTCAACAAAAACCGAAACAGAGCACCTGCAATGCGCCTATGTTATTGACGAATTTGGACAGCCAATAGAAAATGCGGTTGTTCAGTTTGACGGTGGTGTAAAAGTAGTAACCGCTGCCGATGGCTATTTTGAGATTCCCAAAAAAACACAATCTGTATATGTAGCGCAACTGGGCTATCAGGCTGCCATAGTACCTGCAAAACTGCCCGACAGCAACGACTGTCTTGAAATAGTACTTCCGCTTACCGTTCAGCAGCTCGATGAAGTGGTCACCGAGCGATATCTTACAACAGGTATGTCTAAATTAAAAGACGGTTCGTTTGGCATTAAGCCTAAAAAATTCGGTATACTGCCAGGACTTATAGAGCCTGACGTATTGCAGGCTATGCAGCAACTACCCGGAATAAACAGCATAGACGAAACAGTTAGCAATATCAATGTGCGTGGCGGATCTCATGACCAAAACCTGTTTATGTGGAATGGTCTTCGTCTTTTTCAAACAGGGCATTTTTTTGGGCTTATATCTGCCCTTAGTCCCAATCTTGCACATAATATCAAAATCTCTAAAAACGGAACATCGGCCTTTTATGGCGAAAGTGTATCGAGTGCCATAGATATTACATCACGCCCCGCAGACATCGGAACAAATACTACAAGTATAGGCACAAACATGATAAGTGCTGATTTTTATACCCGTATTAAAACCAACAAAAATGCTAATATAGAACTAACTGCGCGCCGCTCTTTTACAGATGTTTTGGCTTTTCCTGCCTATAATAAATATTCTAAGCGAATTTTCCAAAATACAGTGGTTACTGCTCTTAGCAACAGTACCGATGTAAATTATAAAAGCGATAAAGAGTTCTATTTCTACGATTTTACGGCACAGTACCATCAAAAAATAGGCAAAAGGCATCACTTTTATACCGATGTAATAGGCATAAACAACAAACTGGATTTTACCCAAGGCACCATTACCCAAACCAATGTGGTTACCAAAGCAAGCGGGCTTGACCAACTGACGTTAGGAGCAACCACTTTGTGGCGCACTAAATGGAACGAGAGTCATAGCACAGAAGTGGGCATATATGGTTCTTACTACAATGTTGACGGTATAAACCAGTCTATAGAATTTAACCAGATCACCAGTCAAAAAAATACCATACTTGATGCAGGATTGAAACTTTATGACAGGCGCATACTAACTCAGACATTTACCCTGCACAGCGGATACCAGTATAATGAAATAGGCATAAAGAACAGCGACAATATTAACGAACCACAGTACAACCGCAATGTAAAAAAAGTATTGCGCACCCATGCCCTGATAGGCGAGCTTGAATTTAGTCCGGAAAACGGCAGGATCTTTTCCCGGTTTGGCGTAAGGTTAAATTACATTGACCCGTTGGGTGCTGTTTATACCGAGCCCCGCATGCAGTTTACTTATGATATTGCAAACAATTGGAAAGTAGAAGTACTGGCCGAGAAAAAGAGCCAAACAGCCTCTCAGGTAGTGGAATTGCAGGCAGACTTTTTAGGCATAGAAAAACGCCGTTGGGTACTTGCCGATGATGCCGATATACCTATACAGCACAGCAATCAGGTATCTTTAGGAATATCTTATAAAAACAGAGGATGGTTAGTATCTGTTGATAATTTTTACAAGAAAGTAAAAGGAATTACCTCTAACGGGCAGGCATTTCAGGATCAGCTTGAGCTGGTGCAAACCACAGGAAGCTATACCGTTTATGGCACTGAATTTTTAGTACAAAAACAATTTAAAGACTTTTATGCCTGGCTTAGCTATACATGGAACAACAATAACTACAGCTTTAACGGCGTAGAACCTAAAAAATTCCCCAGTAATTTTGAGTTGGCACACACCATAAACTGTGCAGCTATATATGAGTGGAATAACCTCAAAATAGCCTTAGGAGGCAAATGGTTTACCGGAAGGCCAGTTACGCCACCGCTAATAAATGTGCCTGTATATAGCAGTAGCGGCATTCCATCTGTGGCTTACAGAGACCCTAATTCTGACCATCTTGGTAATTTCTTTCAGGCAGATTTTTCGGCGTCATATACTTTAAAACTCTCCGAAAAAACCAGCCTGCAATTTGGAGCCGCAGTACTGAATATTTTTGACCGCAAAAATATCATCAATACTTACTATCGCATAAACAGTAACCGGAATGGTGTCGAAATGGTCAATACCTATGCTTTAGAGCGCACCCCAAATGCCATGGTAAAACTCATTTTTTAGGATTTCATTTCCCTTTAAACAAAAAATCCGCCCATTGAATGAGCGGATTGTGTTACAAAGAATTTGTAATTTAGTTCTTTACAATTTTTTTAGTAGCAATCTGATTATTATCAAATTCTACCTGTACTACATAAATACCTTTTTGCAGATTAGTCATATCTACTTTATCAGATTTTGTTTGCAATACCGTTTGCCCTAAAGCATTGATCACCGATACATTTTTTATTTGCTGTCCGTTTGCTGAAATGGTAGCAATGTTGTTTACCGGATTAGGATATACGCTTATGTTGTTTGCTTTAAATCCTTTTGAGCTCATTGAGCTATCAGAATATCCCTGAACGTATACTGACATTGGGAAATATCCATGGTCGTTTGTAAACAATGCCGATGGTACATTCATTTTATAGCTGTGTTGTCCGGCTGCAAGTGTGCCAAGTTCTACCACACGGGTTTCTATTTTTGCACCTGGGCACCAGGCACGTCCTGTCCAGTAGTTAAGTGGTCTTACAGAAGGACCATAAACTCCGTTGCCCATGGTATTATACACCCTGTAAGGTTCACAATCCCTCCCCGGTCTGAATCTAAGTTTCTCTACATTGTCAAGATAAACATAATGCAGGATGTTCCTGTATTCTTCGCTGGTAGAATAAAAAGACCCGTGGTTAGAAACTACAACATAAAACTTTGCATTTTGCACTTCTTCGCCAAAATCAAAATTTATGGTTCTTACAGTTTCGTCCAATTCATCAGTACCCTGCCCCATGTTGTTCGTTTCGGTAGCCTGAACATAATCTTTAAGTTCAAACTTATAAGAAAGCCATTCAAAATGATTCTCACCCAATACAAGATCAGGATCATTTTCAGTAACAAGCTCTAAAGTTCCTTTATAAACATCATTCCTGTTGTTGCAAAGGCCGGTAGATAAAAAGTCCCATTGCGCACCACCCTGGTCGGCACTTGGCCCACCCTGATGCCCATATATCTCAAGCTCAAACCAAAAATCATATTCGGCTGCCAGAATAGGGTCATGAAGTATTTGTGCAATATTATCTGCCTCAAAAGTATAAGGCACCTGCGTTGGCGTCTGTGTAATATTGTTCATAAACGGTGTAATAAACCTGCCCACTTCTATCCTCATTACATCTTCATATACATAAGAAGTTGAATTTTTAGGTACAAAAGCAAGGTTTACGTTCCCAATACGGTCATAATCATCACACAAAGCCTCTGCCAATACATTTATGGTAAGTCTGTTACCTATAACGGCTATTTGCTCTTCGGTAAGTTTTTTACCATACGACCAGTTTTTACTGCGTACAGTGCCTTCAGGAACGGGCGTGTTTACAGGGCCGTCATACATACCGTAAAATACTACTTCGTCAAATACAGTAAGCACTGCGGGTAAATCCTGTGCTGTTGCCTTAGAACCAAACATGGCGGCACAGAGAGAAAAAATGAGTAATGTTCTTTTCATAAACTGAAATATTTTATGGTTGAAATTTAATAAAATATTTCCATTAACGTTACATTAGCACGGCTTTTAACCCACCATACCGCAATAAAACACTAATTTGCTTTAAAAAGTTATATTTAAAACTGAAAGTAAATAAATGGCTGCGGCCCGGCCGATGCAGCAGCATATACCAACCAGAAAACAAAGCCCAAAAGAATTGCTTTTATGAGTAACGGTGTTTTAAAAAATGCCTTATTTAGACTGTTGCTGAAACTTTGAGGCAATAAGTGCCATGCATATCCTATTACCATCAATCCAAACACATTTTTATAACCCAAAATGATCGTTTGCCAATGGTCGGGCTCAAAGGTTAAGTTGCCAATATTGTTTATGAGTTCTAAAGCTGTGGTAAAATCTTTTGCACGGAAAAATATCCAGCAAAATGCCACAAAGTGGAATGTAAGTATTACTGCTATGATCTTCCATAGAAAAGCTGCTGACTTATTTTCTGTCTCCTTTTTAGGGAAGAATTCCATCCAAAGTTTATGTACTGCCAAAGCAAGACCATGCAGTGCCCCCCAAATAATAAAACGCATGCTTGCCCCGTGCCACAACCCTCCTAAAAGCATGGTGGTAAAAAGGTTGACATTAGTGTACATTGTCTTTTCCTTTTGCTTTGCCAGTAAAAAGGTAAGAGAGAACAAAACTGTCGAGGCGACACCTACTATTAAAGGAACACTGCTTATGTGCGAGTATTGTATTCCCCACACTACAAGCCCGAAAAAGAACAGTGCAGGAAATAAAAATCCGGCAAATGAGCCATGCCTGTTACCCCCTACAGATATGTATAAAAAGTCTTTTAACCAAGTAGATAGCGAAATGTGCCACCTGCGCCAAAACTCGGTAATGGAAGCCGATTTATAGGGTGTGCGGAAGTTGGTAGGCAACTTAAAGCCTAATAGTAATGCAATACCGATAGCCATATCGGAATAGCCCGAAAAATCACAGTATATCTGTATGGTGTAGCCATAGGCAGCCATAAGGTTTTCAAAAGCTGTATAACTGTTTGGCGCATCAAAAACACGGTCTACAAAGTTGAGCGATATATAGTCGGATATTACTGTTTTCTTGATAAGCCCTCCAATAATTAAAAAGAATGCATTGTTTACATCGGCCTTGGTTAGCTCCAGTTTGGCATATATCTGCGGAATGAAATCTTTTGCACGAACAATAGGACCTGCCACAAGCTGCGGAAAAAATGACACAAAGAAAAGATAATCAAGATAATCTTTAGCCGGGGTTATTTCTTTACGGTAAATTTCTATTATATAACTGATAGACTGAAACGTGTAAAACGAAATACCTACCGGAAGCATAACTTTGCCAATGGTATAATCCAACCCGAAAAGTTCGTGTGCGCCATCTAATATAAAGTGGTTGTACTTAAAATAACCTAAAAACGTAAGGTTTACAATAACACTAAACCACAGGTAAACTTTACGTTGAATTACCCGCTGTTCGCGATATAAAAAGTAACTCAGTGTATAATCTACCACCGAAGAAAAGATGAGCAGGATAAAATAAACCTCGCTGCACAGGTAATAAAAATACAGCGAAAATGCAGCCGTAAAAATAATACGCGCCTTAAAATTGCCTTTTATAAGAATATAAACGGCATAAAAAATAACGAACAGCCTTAAAAACTTAGCCGTGCTAAAAAGCATAGGCTCATCAGGATTGTATAAAAACCAATCCCTTAAAGTCTCGTTTGTAATATTCGGCATTATATCCGTAAACTGCATTAGTTTTTGCTGGTTTTAAAATTATCGTAACCCTTTAAAAAAGCTTCGCTAAACAATCGGGCCTGTTTTTCATAGCCATCTTTGCTGTAGTGCACCCTGTCAGTACTCATAAGTCCGCGCGCAGCATTGCGCGGCACGCTGTATAAGCCTCCTATTTCGCTAAAAAGATCCCAGGTGGCATAGTTGCCATTGGTTTCCTGAACCTGTATCTCCTTAGCATAAGCAGCAACAAAAGTGTTTACATATTTCCTTCTGAAAAGCGATGGTGGCGGTGTCATGACCAGTATACAGGCATTTTTATTTTTAGCCCTCACATTAGCAATAAACGTATTAAGCTGCGCCATATAATCAGGGGTGGTCATTTTATCAAAGCTTTCGTTTGTGCCCAATGATATTATAATGAGATCCGGAGTTAAAGCCGGTAATTGCTCGAAAAATAGTGGGAAACGGTTGTAGTCGCTCGCTTTTGCTCCATTAACACCTATACTATGATAAATAACTCCGGGAGTGTCATTTTCAAGTACCAATCCGCTAAGGCTGTATTCTTTGACACCTTCATTAGGCAGAAGGTATATTTTAGACAACTCTTTATTGCTGTGATAAAAATGCGAAAGCGAATCGGCCTGCAGTTCCAACGGAATAAACTCCGACCTCCTAACCTCACGCTTCTGCATTTCGTTGGTAGGTATTTTAAGCGTTCTGCCCGCACGTATATTGTTGTTTTTTAAACCGTTCAGTTTTTTTATCTGGGCAATAGTAACATCATATTTATTGGCAATACTTCCCAACACCTCTCCACTCTTTATACGGTGCGTTATTTTTTTAGGCACAGTACTTTCCAACACCACGGTTTTAGAACTTGTAGCTACATCAAAGGCAGCTCCATTGTGTGGTGTGATAATTTTAAGCGTATTAAACCGGTAAGCGCTGTCTTTAACATTAAGCTCTACTGCAAAGCTTTCGCGTGTTTTAAGTGCAATGCCGCTAAGCCCTATTTCCATACCGCCCTCTGCCGGATAAATAACCCTGCGGCTGTTCCATGACGTGTTGCTCTTAAAACGTGTGCTATAGCTACCGTTGGTTTTTGCTAACTGGTGCGGAAACGTAAATCCTGCCCCACCGTTGCCAAAACGTTCCTGCATTTTTTTACGGATAACATTCGTCATCAGGTCGGCCTGAATGTGGGAGTCGCCAATATGTACAATGTTTACCTTACCTGCCTTTTGCTGTTCCAGCAGATACAATTTTTCGTACAGCAACTTAAGCGATGATGTATTGGTAATAACATTTGGCCCAAGTACCTCTATCGAATCTACAACCGCAACAGTATCAATAGCAATACTATCGGTAAACACCTCAAGGGTATCTACCTGCGCATTAGCCTTTAAAAAGGCAAAAAAGCATACTAGTATGGCGGTCAGTTTAATTTGCACTCGTTGTATCTTTCGGGGTTGTAATGGAATCTTCTTTTTTAATAGTATTGACAGGCGGATTAACCGGAACTACTGCAGGCCTGACTGGTACAGTTGTCGCCGGCTTTGTAGCTGCCCCCTGTTTTGCAGGAAACTGCGGTGTTTTGCCAGTTGACGGAGCAGCCGGTTTTAGCACAGGCTTGCCCGCTGCAGGAGTTGCTGGCTTAAACGCCGGGGTGGTTGTTTTTGGCACAGCGGTTTTAAACGAATCTACAGGCTCTT
Organism: Flavobacterium sp. Sd200; assembly: GCF_009826935.1. Lineage (GTDB taxonomy): Bacteria > Bacteroidota > Bacteroidia > Flavobacteriales > Flavobacteriaceae > Flavobacterium. The sequence continues at coordinate 306,491 of NZ_WUMN01000004.1, read as the reverse complement.
CGGTTGCAGGTGTAGGCTGGGGTGCTATAACATCTGAAGGTAATGGTTTTACACCTCTCAGTTTTTTATACTTAACGTACCCCTCATTCAACTGGTTGTAAATAAGGTCGGATATTTTTTTAGATCCACGGAAATTAAAATGCGTATAGTCTTTATTAGCCAGAGCCGGAAGTTCTTCTACCCACTTAACCATAGAACCATCGCCCCCCATAAGTGTGTACAGGTTTACGTAACCCGACTGTGTGTTTACCGCATAGCGCTTTTGTGCCTGTGTCAATGGTACTACAGCCGAATCGGTTTTCATCTCAAGTCCGTATTTAGTCGATTTATCGGCGGTGGAAATAATCAATATAGCCACACCGGGGAAACATTCTCTTAAATGCTCTACCACACGTGCCATGCGCTTTTCATACCACGAATAGTTAAGCGAACCATAGTTAAGCACGTTGGTGCCATAGTGCAGCACGATAAGATCATAACCAAGCTTCTCGTTAAACGCCTGCATCAGCTTGGTATCGAAGCTGCCAATAGGCAGACCGGAATTGCCGCGGTTGCTAAAGTTGTCTACATGCACACCTTTGCCATCGTCGAAATTAAAGCCGTAAAACGGAATAGAGTCGGCCGCTACAAAATTTGTTTTAAAGGTTTTAAGCCCACCATTGGCAATAGAAAGCGTATTGAGTATGCCTGATGGATTTAGCTTTTTAATAAGGGTATCGGTACCAATAATAACCTGAGCAGATGCTTTTGCATTGCCGCTCCTGCCATAGAACAGGGTTGGATTATTAAGCTCAGACAAGTGACTCAGCCTGCTGGCTTTATATTTTACCCACACCGGGTCTACAGTGTCTTTCTTTACAAAAAACACATGACCGTTAATACCAAAAGGTTTAAGCGGGTGCTTTACATTTAAGTAGGACTGTGTTTTCCAATTCGAAGAAAACTGGTGTGTAAGTGTGTTTCTTGATGGGGCTGACTCCGACGTGATGTTTACAAACCCCACACCTTCACCGCCAAAACGAGCCTGCAGACTGGCGCGCAAATCTTTCACGATCATGTCGCCATCGGTCATAGAATCGCCAAAGTAGGCAATGCGCACGTTACCCTGTTTTGCAGTTTCCAACTTTAGCAATTTTTCGTAAAAAGCTATAAGGTGCTGGAAGCCTTTGTAATCTTCATAAGTTTCAGCAGGGAATTTTATACCGTTGGTTTCCTCAAAAGTAATCTTGGTGTTGGTCAGTGTGTCTTTGCCCACCGGTGCGTGTTTAGCCTCCTCTACTGCTTCGAGCATAGTACTGTCTACAACCACATTTTTAGTGTTGGCAGTTTCGGTAAATATTTTTTCCGGCAGGTAGGCCTTAAACATTACCATGGCGGCAATGGCAAGTACCACTATTGCAAACGACTGAAAAAAGTAGGGTTTATTCTGGCTCACAAAAAAGTTTGTTTATGACTAAAAATTACATGCGTTCCGGCACTTCGATGCCTAATAGCTCAAATGCCGATTTGATGGTTTCGCCCACCTTTTTAGAGAGTTGTATCCTGAATATTTTTTCGGTTTCCTGCTCAGCGCCAAGCACAGGCACGCTTTGGTAAAAAGAGTTGTACTCCCTAACCAACTCGTAAGTATAGTTTGCAACCAATGCAGGGCTGTGACTGTCGGCAGCCGCCTGAATAACGTCAGGATACTGGCTTACAATTTTTATCAGCTCTTTTTCTTTTTCATGCAGGTCAACCTGTGACGCATCTAATGATGTTGTTATATCAAAATCGGCACGACGCAGCAGCGACTGTATCCTTGCATAAGTGTATTGTATAAACGGCCCTGTGTTGCCTGCAAAATCTACCGATTCTTTAGGGTCGAACAGTATGCGCTTTTTAGGGTCTACCTTAAGTATGTAATATTTAAGCGCGCCAAGGCCAATAATGCGGTACAAACGGGCTTTATCTTCAGCAGAATAGCCTTCAAGTTTACCCAGTTCTTCGGCAATGTTTTGAGCTGTCGCTGTCATTTCTGCCATCAGATCGTCGGCATCTACCACGGTACCCTCACGGCTTTTCATTTTACCGCTTGGGAGGTCTACCATACCGTACGATAAGTGATACAGATTAGCCGCCCAGTCGTAACCCAGCTTTTTAAGGATAAGAAACAGCACTTTAAAGTGGTAGTCCTGTTCGTTGCCCACGGTGTACACCATGCCGCCCACATCGGGGAAATCTTTTACACGCTGTATGGCGGTACCAATATCCTGTGTTATGTAAACCGATGTACCGTCTTTACGCAGTACCAGTTTTTCGTCAAGCCCGTCCGGGGTAAGGTCTATCCAAACCGAACCGTCTTCCTTTTTGTAGAACACGCCTTTTGCAAGGCCATCTTCTATAATATCTTTACCTAAAAGGTAGGTATCGCTTTCATAATAATTTTTATCGAAGTCTACACCTATTTCAGCAAATGTGGCGTCGAAACCACTATACACCCAGCTGTTCATTTTCTCCCAAAGGGCTTTTACCGCAGGGTCGTTAGCTTCCCATTTAAGAAGCATTTCCTGGGCTTCGATAATTATAGGAGCTTTTTTCTTGGCTTCATCTTCCGTAAGACCTTCATTTATCAAGTGATTTATCTGGTCTTTATATGCCTTATCAAACTCCACATAATATTTCCCAACCAACTTATCACCTTTAAGGCCGGAAGTTTCGGGAGTTTCGCCATTGCCAAACTTCTCCCACGCCAGCATGCTTTTACATATATGTATGCCCCTGTCGTTAATCACCTGGGTTTTGTACACTTTTTTACCCGATGCCTTTAAAATATTAGCTACCGAATAGCCCAACAACACATTACGCACGTGGCCTAAGTGCAGTGGTTTGTTAGTGTTAGGCGATGCATACTCTACCATTACGGCTTTGCCTTCGGTATCTGTGGCAACAGCACCAAAGTTCTCGTCGGCCTTAATTTCGTTCAGGAAGTTTATGTAGTAAGCATCGGCAATAACAATATTAAGGAAACCGCCCACCACGTTAAAGCGGTCTACAATGTCGCAGTTCTCTACCAAATACTGGCCAATTTTATTTCCCAGTTCGGCAGGGTTGCTTTTTATAAGCTTCAGCAGCGGAAAAATAACCACGGTAATATCACCCTCAAAATCCCTACGGGTAGCCTGCAGTTCTACCTTTTCAAGAGAAACATCAAACAGGGCGGCCGCCGCTTTTTGTATTTGGGAAGTAAGTATTTGTGATAGTGCCATTTTATATGTTTTTTTAAAGCGTGCAAAGATACGTATATTTTAGCAACGCACTGAAACGAAAATATTTAAATTGTTTGTTAAAACACCACATTTAAGCCCTCCAGAACACGCTGCTGTAAATCAAATATTTATAGATGAAAACTTATAGCTGTTCTTACAATAAAAAAACACCGGGTCTATATTTTTTTTCAGCCCCATTATATTGGGAAACAGCCGGATATTGTTTAAAATGGGTTTAAATAGATATTTTGTATTCATTTTCCTGTAACAAAACAGGTTTTATTTTGTCTTATAGGCAAACAATAACTAACGGCTTACAAAGCTATCCTTTAAAAACAATAAGATGAAATTTAAACTGTTATTTATGCTCCTTTTGGGCAGCATCATGACGCTTACTGCACAAACTCCGGGCAGTATATCGGGCAGGGTTACCGACAAAACCTCTAAACAGCCCCTACCCTATGTTAACATTGTGGTTAAAGAAAATGGCACTGTTGTAAACGGTGGCATTACCGATGATAACGGGGCATTTTCTATTAAAAAACTGGCACTTAAAAACTATACTGTAGAGGTGCAGTTTATGGGTTTTAAAACATTTACAGCTCCGGCATCATTAACCGAGGCCAATAAAGAAGCAAACCTTGGCACCATAGTTTTGACCGAAGAGGCGACTACGCTTGACGAGGTAAACATTGTAAAGGAAACCTCGACCATAGAGCAAAAAATAGACCGTAAGGTAATAACCCTCGGTAAAGACCTGACTACTGCGGGAGGTACTGCTTCTGAAATAATGAACAACATACCATCGGTTAACGTAGACCAGGATGGAAAAATATCGTTGCGCGGCAACCAAAACGTTAGGGTACTTATAGATGGCCGACCTACTAATATAGATCCTGCGCAGCTATTAAAACAAATACCGTCGTCATCTATCAAAAAAATAGAACTTATTACCAACCCAAGTGCCAAATACAACCCGGAGGGTATGAGCGGTATTATTAATATAGTGCTTAACAAAAATGCTAACGACGGTTTTAACGGCAGTCTTAATGCGGGTATCAATTTTGGCGAAACTCCAAAATACAACAACTCGCTCGACCTGAACTACCGCACCGGAAAGGTTAACTTTTTTGGTAACGCCGGAAGCAACTTTGGCAAGAACTTTATGAACGGAGGTGTTCTAAGACACGATATAGGTTCGGTTCAGGAGATAGACATTGTAAACGATAACGAATCATATCTCGCCAAAATAGGTATGGACTATTATATTAACGATAAGAACACGCTGTCAGCCTACACCAACCAAAACCATTTTACCGGTATCGCAGATATTAATACCTCTATTTTATACCCCGAAGATGCTCCCGATGAGTTTCAGGATATTCTTCAAAGCAATAAGATAGACAGCGATAACCGCAACAACACATACAACCTTGCATTTAAACACAAGTTTGAAAAAGAAGGACATACTCTTGATTTTGAAGGAAACTACAACGATTCTAAACAAACCCAAGATGCTGTTTATAACACAGTAATAGATAACTCTGCACCAGGCACATATAACGATTATGTACTAGACAAACGCGAGAACACCACCTTAAACCTCGACTATGTAAACCCACTTAACGAAAAAACTACGTTAGAGCTTGGCGCCGAAGCAAGGTTAATTCGCAGCGATAACACCTACAACACTACCAATCCTAACGTTACTACGCCGGCACTGCAAAACTCAGTGTATGCTTATGACACCGATATATATTCAGCATACGCTACTTTCGGGCAAAGACTTGGCAAATTTAGTTATCAGCTTGGTGCACGTTTAGAACATTTTAAGGCCGATGCTAATTTTAACCGTGGCGAAACTACGTTCCAGAATAAATATTTTACAGTATATCCGTCGGCATATTTAACCTATAGCGTTAACGATAATAATACTTTACAACTTAGCTACAGCCGACGTGTAGACCGCCCAAGTCTTGAACAAACAAAACCGGTAAGGGAGTTTAGCACTCCATTGGTTACCTCATTAGGAAACCAGTTCCTTACTCCGCAGTTTACAAACTCTGTTGAAGCTAACTACACCCGAATGTTCGGCAAAGGATCGTCTATTACCGGAGGTGTGTTTTACAGGCTTATAAACGACGAGATAAGCCGAGTGCTTTATCCGGACGAAAACACAGAAAACACACAGGACCAGATAATGAGCTATGCCAACTTTTCTAACAATAACGCTTTTGGATTTGAACTATCTGCAAACTATAAAATATTAAAATGGTGGGACATACAGCCTGCAATAGATTTTTCGAGCATTAAGCAAAGAGGAGTTGTTTCTGTATTGATTCCGGGTACTGTTGACGAATACGAGCCTACATTAAAACGTATTACTGCATCGGCTTTCAATGCAAGGCTAAACAGCAACTTCAGGGTTAACCAACGCCTTAGTTTCCTACTGTTTGGTTTCTATCGTGGTCCGGTAGACGGCGTGCAGAACAACAGTAAAGAAATGTATAAAATAGACAGTGGGGCGCGCTACACGCTTCTAGACAATAAAATGACTCTTAGTCTTCGTTTTAACGATATGTTTAAAACACAGCGCTTTGGATTTGATGGTCTAAATCCTTTCCCACAATCAGGAGAATTCCGTTGGGAAAGCCGCACTGTATATTTTGGACTAAACTATATGTTTGGTGGCGGAAAGAACAGAGCTATGACACGTAAATATCGTGAAGACAACACCAAACAAGGCAGTGGCGGTATGTTCTAAGCCCCACAACACAATCACGGCATTAGCGTAATGCAATTTCATAATTAGGTGGCAGACCCCGTAACAATTGTTACGGGGTTTGTTTTTAAAACAAAAGCCTGTTGAAACTTGTTTCAACAGGCTTTTCAATATTATATTATCATTCCATTTAGGAATTGATTAACCTAATCAAATCAGGAATTGTTTGATTGCATATAACTATGCAGCAGCAGTTTCAGCTTCTTTGTTTATTTTTTTAACTAAGCCTTGCAATACATTGCCCGGGCCAACTTCTGTAAATAAAGTAGCACCATCTGCAATCATATTTTGTACACTTTGTGTCCATTTTACCGGAGCAGTAAGCTGGGTAATAAGGTTAGCTTTAATTTGTGCCGCATCACTAACAGCTGTAGCAGGTACGTTTTGATACACCGGGCACACAGGATTAGCAAAAACAGTATTTTCTATAGCAGCTGCAAGCTCTTCGCGGGCAGGCTCCATCATTGGCGAGTGAAATGCACCACCTACAGGCAGTATCAATGCTCTTTTTGCTCCGGCAGCTTTAAGGGCTTCGCAGGCAGCTTCAACCGCTTTGGTCTCTCCGCTAATTACTAACTGACCCGGGCAATTGTAGTTTGCTGCAACCACTACACCGTCTATAGAAGCACAAACATCTTCAACAATTTTGTCTTCAAGACCCAGTACGGCAGCCATAGTGCTTGGTGTAATCTCGCAGGCTTTCTGCATAGCGGCTGCACGTTGCGCTACCAGTTTAAGGCCGTCTTCAAAGGTTAGCGCCCCCGCAGCTACAAGCGCACTGAATTCTCCAAGAGAGTGACCTGCAACCATATCCGGCGTAAAACTGTCACCCAACGTTTTTGCAAGTATAACCGAATGTAAAAATACAGCAGGCTGTGTAACGTTGGTCTCTTTTAATTGCTCGGCAGTGCCTTCAAACATTATATCGGTAATCCTGAATCCAAGGATCTCATTTGCTTTTTCAAATAGTTCTTTGGCCTGGGCGTTGTTCTCATAAAGTTCTTTACCCATTCCTGTGAACTGGGCTCCCTGACCCGGAAATACATATGCCTTCATAGTATCTTGTTGTTTAGTGTTTTATTTTGCAGGCACAAAAGTAATGCTTTTTATTATTTAAATACGATTAACAGACTTTTGTACATAAAGCTCCTGCAGAACCACATTATTTCAGTGCATAAAAAAAGCCCGCACTGTTGGACAGACAGGGCGGGCAACCAAATACATAACACCGGGAACTAAAAACCCGGCAAAACAAAACTAATTGGCACTAAATTGTAATTACAGTATAAAATACGGATCGTCTGACGGTTGTATTTCCTGTAATTTTATTTCTTTAGGTTTATTGTCATCTTCAAACTCATTTCGGTACTCGTGTACCATTTGCATAAGGTTATTCTCTATAGTGTTGGATATAGATATCATAGGAGTATCTGTTGGCCTGTTATCAAAAGGGTCTTCGAGGTGGATGGCCATTTTTTCGATAAGAAAACAGGCTGCGCCAATAGTTGCCACAACCGGAATTTGCAGGTATCCTAAATAATCTTTAAGTCCAAAGGGCAACAGAATAATGAACAGGCATAGCGTAAAGCGAATATACAAACTGTAGGTAGTAGGAAAGATCGTGTTTTTAATACGCTCGCATTTACCCATTCCGTCACATAAACGGGTGAGTGTGTTATCTACCTCCACCTGCTGATATACATTCATTCTGCCGTCATTCAAAGCTCTTTTTAATTCTTTGGCATGCAGCATTAATATTGCATTAGGTACATGCTTAAAGTTTTCTACAAAGCTAAACTCTTCTTTGCTAAGCAACGTTTTTACAGGCTTAACAGGATCTTTACCTCTTAAAGACTGAGCAAGACTATAACACCAAGCGGCCTGTCTTTTTGCAAAACGCTCTTTAAAATCGTTAGTTTCAGGGGTTTCATCAGTGCTGTCATAGAACAATATAACCTGTCGCAACAATGTGCGCGAGTCATTTACAATACCGCCCCATACAATGCGTGCCTCCCACCATCGGTCATATGCCTGATTGCTTTTAAAAGCCAGCAACAGCGATATGATGGTACCCAAAATTGTAGGGATTGCAATCGGTATATTTATTGAAGTAGCATTATACAGATGATGAATCAGTTCAAAACCAATAGCATACACTATTACCAAGGCAAGTTCAATTTTTATTTTACCAAGAACGTATTTTAGGGGTATTCGTTTTTTTAGCAACATGACCTACAGTAATTATCTTTTCCTCTTCTTCATAAAATGTGTTTTAGACTTTAGAGGAGCCATGACAGCAGATACAACTGTTTTTCATAGCATTATGCGCTCATGTAGCCTTACAAAACAACAAACAAAGTATTAAAAAATATTTAAAGGAAAATTAAAATTACATAAGAATTAAAATTAAAAATTTTAATCTTTTAATGAATGTTTGTATTAAAAACGATATTTACAACGGTACCTTTTCCTGGTTCAGATTGTATTATGAGCTCGCCTTTGTGCATACGGATAATTTTCATTGCAAGGGGCAGCCCAAGGCCATACCCATTATAGCGGGAGGCTTTTTTCCCACGAAAAAAAGGCTCATAAAGATAAGGGATATCTTCTGGCGGAATACCAATACCAATATCGGTAATGGTAATTTTAATATTTTGGCTATTAGCAGATAAAGAAACAAATACCTCTTCGTTATCGCTATACTTAACCCCATTGGTTATAATATTGCTAATGGCAAGTTCGAGCAAAGGGCGATTACAGGGCAGTGTTAGCTGGTTGGCATCATCCGGAATATCATTAAGATTTATAGTAATGCGGTTTTCCGGATATAGCTTATCGAGCTCGCATTTAACATCCAGCAACAATTCATCCATCCTTACATTATCCTGCACCTGTTTAGTACCGTCGTAGCCGGTTTGAGTCAGCTTTAAAAGACTCTCTGTAAGATTAGCCAGCCTTGTAGCTTGTTTTTGAATGTTGTTAAGCACCCCCTCATATTCCTCCGGTTCGCGTTCCTTTAGCAACGCAATCTCAGTTTCTGCAATAATAGTGGTTACAGGGGTTTTTAGCTCGTGCGATGCGTTGTTTATAAAATTTGCCTGTATCTCAAAGCTGGTTTCCAGCCTGTCGAGCATGTCATTAAAGGTTTTTGCAAGGTCCGATATTTCATCTTGTGGGTCGGCAGCCGGGGCAGGCAGCCTGTTGTGCAGGTTGCTTGCGCTGATGCGCTGTACTTCGGCAGTAATATTTGCAACAGGGTTCATTACACTTCTTGCCAAAAAGCGGCCAAAAATAAAGGCAAGTATAAAAAAGGCAAAGCCGCACACAATCATTATACGTGTAATATATAAGGTAGTAGTGTTACCTCTTCTGTCGCGGGCAGTTACAATAACCATATACTTTACATTGCCCTCATCAAATATCTGGGCATAGTAATAATGACTGTCTTCCTCCTCTACCCATGCCGATCCGTCTTTCATAACACTGGCATAAAAATCGGGCGGCAGGTGTAGTTGGGTGTTATACTCAAAAGACGTAGGCCCGTTTACCCTCAGCACATAATCCTTTTCCTCTATAAGTTCGGGCAGGCCGCGTTCACGCAATAACCTGTAATAATGTGCTTTTTGCGGATCGTTTTGATAATGGATGCTCGCCACTATCTTAGCGCGGTCTACCAAACGCTTTACAAAGTAATATTCGTTATTGCGTTTAAACAAAAAAAGCACCACTATGCAAAGCAACAGCATGCTTATGCACGATAGGGTTACATAGGTTACGGTAATTTTTTTGCGAATTTGCATGCGTTATGGCTTTACCACATAGCCAAGGCCTTTTATGGTATGTATAAGTTTATGTCCGTAAGGCTTATCTATTTTTTTGCGGATGTAATTAATATATACATCCACTACGTTGGTGTTCATATCAAAATTAATATTCCACACGTTGTCCAGTATTTTTTCGCGGCTCAGTATAGTGCCACTGTTTTTTGCAAGGTAATGCAGCAGGTTAAACTCTTTGGCGGTGAGCACAATGTTTTCGCCGTTGCGCTTAACTGTTTTGGTACGCATGTCTATCTCAAGATCTTCTATAACAATACTCTCGGCAGCTTTATGTTCCTGCGATGCCCTGCGTGCCAATGCGTTAATTCGCGCCTCAAGTTCTGCAAACCTGAATGGTTTAGCCATATAATCGTCAGCCCCGGCATTTAGGCCTGTAACAATATTATCGCTGCTGTTAAGTGCCGTTAGCATTAATATAGGCACATAATTGTTTGCAGCCCTAAGCCTCCTGCAAATCTCTATACCGTTAATATCGGGCAGCATAACATCCAGTACTACAACATCATAGTTTCCGGTTGTAAGCATTTCTATAGCGGTAGCACCGTCTAATGCGGCACTTACATCATGGTTTTTTTCTGACAATCCTTTGCGTATCACCGATAGCAATGTGGGTTCGTCTTCTACAATTAGCAGTTTCATGCAAAAAGGGTTTGTTGCAAAAATAACGATTAGGCTCTTATAAAACGCAATAAATGTTGATTTCACTGAATATTATGTAACATCTAAACGATGTAGGTCTGCTATATAGCTATTTTTAATGCGAAATTTTTAGTGAATCGTATTTATATATTTGTTGTAAAAAGCATGTGTAACATTTTATATTTTATACGACAAATAAGCAAAACAACCAAAACCATGAAAAAAACGTTAGCCATTATTCCTTTGGCCCTTGTTGCCTTTTTATTTCTTTACATTGGCAGACCGATATTTAACTTCGGTTTTATACAGTTGCCAATAATGCTTTTGTTTCTGCTGTTGCTGGCCATGTTGCTATTGCTCAGCACGGAATATTCGGGAGGCAAAACAAAAATAAAAATAACCAAACTGCACCGCCCTCTTTTAATAGGCTTTATAGTTGTGCTGGCTTACACTATAATTGCCCCACTGGCTACCAGCCTGCCCATGTTTAGAACAGAGGCTTACCGAAACATGATAGGTAAAGTGCACAACGGCGAAAAAATAACGAACCATATTGCACCCATCGCTTTAGACCGCATTCGCGTGGTAGACGAACCGTTGGCAACACTGCTTGGCGAAAAAATATTAGGATCAGACCAGGGACTGGGCAGTAAGAGTGAACTTGGAGAATTCTTTATCCAAAAGGTAAATAACCAATTGTATTGGGTTGCGCCGTTGCTGCATTCGGGCTTTTTTAAATGGCTTAACAATAAAGAAGGTACCGAAGGCTATGTTATGGTTAGTGCCACCAACGAGCGCGATGTAAAACTTGTGCAAAATATTAATGGTAAAGACCTTAAAATAAAATATCAACCTGCCGCCTTTTTTGGAAGCAATATAGAACGTCACCTGTATTTTAACGGTTATGCAACCACCGGCCTTGCCGATTATAATTTTGAGATAGATGAAAGCGGGCATCCGTTCTGGGTAGCCACTAAATATAAAAAGCGTGTAGGTTTTTCGGGTAACGATGCTGTAGGGGTTGTTACTGTAGATGCACAAACAGGCGATATTAAAGAGTACGATCTAAACAATGTGCCTGACTGGATAGACCGTGTACAGCCAATATCGTTTATTATAGACCAACTTAGCGACTGGGGCGAATATGTACATGGCTTTTGGAATTTTAGTAATGAAGACAAGCTTATGATTACTGAAGACCTTACACTGGTATATGGAGATGACAACCGTTCGTACTGGTACACGGGTGTATCATCGGTAGGTAAAGAAGAATCGGCTGTAGGTTTTATGCTGGTGGATACCCGTACCAAAGAGGCTACGATGTATAAACAAAGCGGTGCGACAGAATATGCAGCGCAAAGCTCAGCTGAAGGTAAGGTTCAGGAAAAAGACTATCGAGCCTCCTTGCCTATACCATACAACATTAACGGAATCCCAACTTATGTAATGACACTTAAAGACGGTGGCGGACTTGTAAAAATGTACGCCATGGTTGCCATTGGCGATTATACTATTGTGGGTGTGGGCAACACCATGCGCGAAACGCTTATGAGCTACAAAAATGTGTTTAACATGGCTGGAAACCGCATCAACCCTGATACCAAGGCCAATCGCAAACAATTAAAATCTGTTGTAACCCGTATTCAGAGCGATATTAAAAACGGCAACAGCTTTTATTATTTTACTGTAAACGGTTCGCCTAAAATATTTATCGGCTCATCGCAATTATCTAATGAGCTGCCGGTAACCATTGTGGGCGACAGTATCAACATTTCTTTTGATGCCGATACCGAAGAAGTCATCGATGTTTCTACATTCGACAATATAAAACTCAGCAAATAAAGCAGGGTTCTACAATCAATAAAAAACTCCCAAGCCAAGTGGTTTGGGAGTTTTTGTATATATGCATTGTTCAGTTTTAAAAACTGCTATTGTAAACTTTGAACTATTTACCTCTAACTTTTTGCTCCCATTTCCAGGCAGAAGCAAGTGCATCTTCTAAAGACAGCTCTGCTTTCCAGCCCAGCACATCGTTAGCTTTAGTGGTATCGGCATAAGCTTCGGTAACGTCGCCTTCGCGCTTAGGTACAATTTTATAATTTAGTTTTTGCCCGCTTGCTTTTTCAAAGGCTTTTATAACTTCAAGAACCGAATTTCCTGTACCCGTACCCAGGTTAAAAACCTCAACTTTATCGGCATTTTTTTGTTCTGTCAGACGTTTAAGAGCAGTAACGTGTGCTTTCGCAAGGTCTACCACATGTATGTAGTCGCGAATACAGGTACCATCCGGTGTTGGATAATCATCACCAAAAACCGAAAGTTGCTCACGCAGTCCTATAGCAGTTTGGGTAATGAAAGGCACAAGGTTTTGCGGCACTCCAAGTGGCAATTCGCCAATATTTGCCGATGGGTGTGCCCCAACAGGGTTAAAGTAACGCAACAATATGGCGCTTATGTTGCTTATTTTAGCTACATCATGAATGATCTCCTCGCCTATTTGCTTTGTATTACCATAAGGAGACATAGCAGGCTGTACAGGAGTATCTTCAGATATTGGCATTTTCTCTGCCTGACCATACACTGTACACGATGAACTGAAGATAAAGTTTGCACTACCTTTTTTTTGTAACTCCTGAAGGATATAAACCAGTGCGCCCAAATTGTTTTCATAATACAACAACGGATTTTGCACGCTCTCACCTACTGCTTTACTGGCTGCAAAGTGAATAACTCCCGACACATCTTCATATTTTTTAAAGAACCCCTGTACCGCAGCTTTATCGCGAAGGTCTATTTTTTCAAACTCCGGTTTTTTGCCTGTAATGGCGTTAATACCTTCCAGGACATCTATTGACGCATTTGAAAGGTCGTCTATAACTACTACATCAAAACCTTCGTTTTGAAGCTCTACCACTGTATGCGAACCTATAAAACCCAGGCCGCCCGTTACAAGTATTTTCATTTATTTATATTTTCGATCTATTAGGTTTAAGTAAATATCTGTTTAAAAGATATTGGAGCAACACAACAAGTGGTGTCCCTATTATCCACAGGAAACCAGCGAAGCCAATATAGGCATTTCCACATTTAATTTCACCTTCTTTATAATTGCTTAAATAAAAATTAACCATAAAAAAGGGATACAATAACATAAGTATCCCAAAGGCTAATACAGCAAATGATGAGAAAAGGTGTTTCCAATAACTGTTAGAAAAACGTTTAAATAGCAGATTTATTACCGTTTGTACCAATAAAAAAACTGCCAGCTCAATCATCGATTATTTATTTAAAAATTCTATAACACTCTCTGTTATAAACGCTATTTGCTCATCATCAAGCTCGGTGTGCATTGGTAAAGAAAGTACCTCTTTTACCAGTTGATTGGTTACAGGGAAATCTTCTTCTTTGTAGCGCGCATCAAGATATGCTTTTTGGCTGTGCAGCGGTATAGGATAATAAATAGCACACGGTATACCTTTATCAAGCAGGTGCTGCATAAGCCCATCCCTGTCGGCATCCAGTATCCTTAATGTATATTGGTGGAAGACATGGCTGTCGGCATCCCCCTTTACAACAGGGGTAACAATTTTTGCATGCCCTGCAAAAGCCATGCTGTATTTGTTTGCGGCCTCCTGTCTTGCTTTATTATAAGCATCAAGATGAGGCAGCTTTACATTAAGCACCGCAGCCTGCACGCTGTCTAAACGCGAGTTTACGCCCACTACATCGTGGTGGTAGCGCACATACATACCGTGATTTACAATTCCTCTTAACGTATGTGCAAGAGCATCATCATTAGTAAAAATAGCACCACCATCGCCATAAGCGCCAAGGTTTTTAGACGGGAAGAATGAAGTAGAGGCCACATGACCTATAACTCCGGCTTTCTTTTTTGAGCCGTTGGCAAATTTATAGTTAGCTCCAATAGCCTGTGCATTATCTTCTATAACATAAAGATTGTATTCTTTGGCAAGCTCAAGTATCTCTTCCATATTGGCTGCCTGTCCAAAAAGATGTACCGGAACAATAGCTTTTGTTTTTGGGGTAATTGCTTTCTTTATAGCTTCTACAGATATATTAAAAGTATCAGTATCTACATCTACCAAAACGGGTGTAAGCTGTAAAAGAGCAATTACCTCTACTGTGGCAGCAAAAGTAAAATCGGCCGTAATAACTTCGTCGCCCGGTTGCAGGCCAAGTCCCATCATGGCAATTTGCAGGGCATCTGTACCATTAGCACATGGAATGACGTGCTTAACATCAAGATATTCTTCAAGATCTTTCTGGAACTTGTGTACCTGTGGGCCGTTAATATATGCTGTGTTATCTAAAACCTCCTGAATAGAAGCGTTTACTGTGTCTTTAATACTTTCATACTGGCCTTTGAGGTCGACCATCTGGATTTTTTTCATCGTATTTGAATAAGTGACACAAAAATAGCAATTAATTCGCATAAACGTTTTATTCTGGCACCCTAATATCGCTTCACGAAATCGATTTCTTACCTCCTGCCGTTAATAATTGCAACTCATCGATTTTTAAGTGTGATTTAAACACTAATAAACCTTTTTAACATAACTTTATATTAATGAGTTAATTAACCAAACTTTTATTACCAACCTCTAATTTTTAAAATTTATGAAAAAATTAATGATCATGGCTTCGTGCCTGCTATTAGCCACACTGCAATCGTGCAGTACTGAAGACACTGCGCAGCAAGCTGCTCCACAAGCCAAGGCAGGTGCAGAAGATTTTAAAACATCGCTTGCAACCGCCACTAAATTGGGAATGCAGCAAACCAACATGGATCGTGAACAGGCTAATCGCGAAAGGGTTGAAATTATGGTAAAGGGAGCCAGAACTTTTTTACTTGCCAACGGCTATACCCAGTCTCAGTTGCAGGATAAAGATGAGGCAGCAGTATTAAACCTGGCATTTGAAATGTATTTTGAAGAAAACCAAACCAACAATTAAAACCTACTTACCATGAAAAAGTTTTTATTATTAGTACTGTTAGCAGTTAGTATAAATGTTTCTGCGCAAAAAACAGTTAGAATCATCAACTCAACAATTCATAGCGTTGTTATGCAGGAATTGCAGTCGGCCGGACCAGTATATGGTTACCCAAGATTTAAAAGCACTACTCCAATTACCATTGCATCAGGTGGCAATTATTTTATGTCTAATACACAACCCACCTGGTTTCCACTTTTTTCCTATACTGGCGCATTGCCTATTTACACCTGGAATAAATTTACCTCAGCTGGGGCATCTCCTATTTCAGTAGCAAGTTCTACCCTTAACAACGCTACCGACGCTGCCCCACAGGTTTTTTATTCGGTTACTTTAAAACTTGGCACAGCGGCACCTGTAACAGTTGGGGTGTACACTTATCCATCCAGCGCAAGCGTGGTTATAAGCGGCATAACTTATTACTTTACCTGTACTGTTACAGGAAATACCACTGTTGTAACAATCAATACGTAAGCATCATTACGTAAGCATCATTAAAACACTATCCTCCGTAGCTTTGGCTCAACGGAGGATTTTTTTGCTCTCAACAAACCAATCAGGAATTAGCCCTCGCCACTACGAGGTCTACAAGCCCCTTAACCGTAAGTCCTCTTTTACGTATCTCACTAATAAAAACTTCTTTATCGGGGTTAAAGGTTTTGAGGTATTTATCGCAAGAGATAGCCAAAAACGCCAGGCTAATATCGTCTAATGCTAAAGGCCATTTTTTCAGCACAAACTCCTCATCAATTTTCGTTTCAGGATACTTGGTCGAAACGGCAATATATCCTACAATGGTGCTTTTAATTTGTTCAGGATTCATTTTGTAAGGTTTTAGGTTTAGGAAACTTCTAATCCAAAATTGCTGCAAACCAAAAACTTAAAAAAATTAATGTCGTCAACTGCGCAAAACATAACGCCAATTGCAATACTCCGTAAACAATAGGAGTGTTTACAATGATTTTGAAAAATGGCTGCTAAAAAAATAAACCGTAATTTTGCCACTAACTAAACTTTAGCCATGCTTTTACTGTATAGTTTTTTTACCCATATAGCCTCTTTTGTACTCTATATAATTGCGCTTTTCAACCCCAAGATCCGGTTGTTTGTCAACGGCAGAAAAACTGTTTTCAATACTCTCGAGCAGCACATAAACCCCACTGATAAAACCATTTGGTTTCATGCGGCATCGCTTGGTGAATATGAGCTTGCCCTGCCTATAATGGAAAAAATAAGGACACTGTATCCTGACCATAAATTGGTGCTTACATTTTTTTCGCCATCAGGATATGAAGTACGCAAAAACACAAAAGCTGCCGATGTTGTAGTGTATCTTCCGTTAGACACTGTAAGCAATGCAAAAAAGTTCATTAAGCTGGCACACCCAAACATGGCTTTTTTTATAAAATATGAGTTTTGGCCCAACTACCTCAACGAGCTACAAAAAACAAATACACCTACCTATCTCATATCAGGTTTGTTCAGGCCAAACCAAATATTTTTTAAATGGTATGGAGGTTTTTACCGCAGGGCCTTTAAAGCATTCAACCATTTCTTTATACAGTATGAAAGCTCAAAACAATTGCTAAACACTATTGGTTTTACTAACGCAACCATTAGTGGCGATGCCCGTTATGATCGTGTAAGCGAGATACTGGAGCGTGACAACACCGTACCTTTTATAGAAGAATTTATTAACGGCAAAACCACAGTTGTTTTGGGAAGTTCGTGGCCCAAGGATGAAGCCCTTATATTTGATTTTATTAACAAATCGGTCAATGTAAAATTTATTATTGCCCCACACACCTTTGGGGAGAGCCACATTAATACTATTAGAGAAAGCATTAATAAACCAACAATACTTTTTAGCGAAAAGGATAACAAAAACCTTGCTGAATATGACGTTATTGTTATTAACACTATTGGGCTTTTAAGTAAAATATACAGCTATGCCGATGTTGCCTATGTGGGTGGCGGATTTGGCACCGCCGGCCTGCACAATATACTGGAGCCTGCTGCCTTTGGGGTTCCGGTAATTATTGGCCCAAACCATAAAAAATTCCCCGAAGCAGTGGCCCTTGCAGACATGGGCGGTGTTATTGTGGTAAAAGATAAAGCTGAAATGGAAGACGCCCTATCATCTCTACTTTATAATGATGATTACCGATGGGAAAAAGGACATATTGCAGGAACCTTCGTTAGCATGAACCGGGGAGCTGTAAATATAATAATCAATCACATAACCGATGAGTCAGGTAAGCTTTAAAACCTTTGAAAGTAAAGATGCTGCTGTCGTGGTAGGCATGATGCAGGATTTTTATGCTATAGATAATTATCCTATGGATATAGCTGTATCTACAGGCTTGTTCTTTGAGTTTTTAGAGACCGAATCGCTTGGGCGTGGGTGGCTTATTTTGATTGATGACGAAGTAGTCGGCTATGTAATCCTGACGTTTGTTTTTAGTTTCGAATACAAAGGCCGCATTGCTTTTTTAGATGAACTTTTTATTAAAGAAACAGCACGCGGTAAAGGACTTGGCAAAAGGGCTCTCGATTTTATACAGGTACAGGCTAGATTATTGTCGGTCAAAATAATTTATCTTGAGATAGAAAACCACAACGAATCGGCGCGAAAACTGTATCTTTCTAAAGACTTCAGCATTCATAATCGAGGCTTGATGAAGATGGTTGTTGCATAAAGCATTAACTCTATACTACCTCATCAAACTAAAATGCCCTTTTATTTCGGGAGTGGCATCATCTACTTTTATAATATACCAATAATCAGTGGCCGGTAGCGGATTGCCGTTAAAAGTACCGTCCCAACTCAGGTTTCTTCGATCCAGTTTGGTAATAAGCCTGCCATAGCGGTCAAAAATAGTTACTGTAGCCTGTGGCAGTTTACTCATATCGGCAAGGGTAAAATAATCGTTAACCAAATCGCCATTGGGGCTAAACATTTTAGGGATAAGGTTTATGTAAAACGTTTTTTTGTCTTCCCCGCAACCAATAACAGATTTTGCATAAGCCGTATATACACCCGGGCTAAGGTTATTAAAAACATTTGAATGCTGATAAATACTGCGGTCTAAAGAATAGGTGTAATTTGCAACATTGTTATCCTGCATTAAAACAGTAGCCTTATCGTCCTCAATGACAACCTCTTTAATATCAGGAGATGCAAGTTCAGTAACTACATAACTGCGTGTAATGCTACATCCGGCAGTATTCGTCAATAAAACACTGTACGTTCCAGCAGTCGTAACCTCAACTGTAGCTGTTGTTTGCGCAAGTGGTGCATTCCATTGATAACTCACTATATCTGCTGTGGTAGCATCCAGAGTGGCGCTTTTATTCTCACAAAATTCAATTTCGGTATCAGGCACAACATGGGGTTTATCAAAATGATGTACCATTACCGCTTCCCTCACTGCTGATATACAACCTGTGCTGCTTATAGCCTCTGCATAAAAAACAGTATCCACAGTAACAGGCGGGGCATTAAAAATTGCTCCGCTACCAATAGATGTACCCCCCGTGGCAGTAGTGTACCAACGCACTGTCCCTTCAGATGCTGCTGCTTCGAGCACAGGAGCATCGTTACCGCATACCCTTACTACTGCATTTATTACTGTTACAACAGGAATAACATTTATTACAGCTATAACGGGAGTACGCGTAGCGGTGGTACATGTAGCATCATAAGCAGATGCATAAAAAGTAGTAGTTTGTGTTAACACAGGAGTAGTATAGCCTCTGCCATCTGTATCAATATGTATAGGGGTTCCACCTGTAGCTGCCGCATACCAGTACACCGCGGCACTGTTAGATGTAGCATTTAAATGTGCTGAACTTCCACTGCCGCAAGCTCCGCCATTTGTTGCTGAGCTGCTTGTTATTTGCGGTATATTAATAGTCGTAGTGGCAGATATTGTTGGTGGTGTTTCCCCTGGCATACCCCCATATTCTACTACATATCCCCTTGCCTGATAATCGCCCGATATATCGCTGTCATTTTTAAGATCATTCCATGCTCCGGGAATCCCTATATTTCTTGCTGTAATATGCGCATAGTCTTCTCCTCCACGGTCATTAGGCTCATTTCTGTTCCAAAAAGCAAAATTAGGTGTCGATCCATTTACCTGTCCATTCCAAAAAACGGTTCCTGCTTCCGGACCGGTAACCCATTTCCAAACGCCTTCTATTTCCTCATCGCTTCCTCCTATCCATCCGGTGCCCGTTGCCTGCTCGCCACAAAGCTGGGCTTCCTCGGCTGTCATTAATGTAGCCAGATACCCCTGCAATCCGTAATAAGTGCTTGCAGCAGCTGCATCGCGTGCCTGTGTCCAGGTTATACCCAATTGGGCTACATATAAATAATAATGCTGAGTAGACTCTAAATAGTTGGCTTCCCCTATAGATATAGAAAATGTACGTGTACCCGATGGATTTGCAGCATTGCTGTTATACTGTACAGCACTAACCGCAGCCATAAGCGTAGCAAAAGGCAAGGGTTGACCTGAAACACTTCTTATGGTTAACTTTCCTGATATTGAATCCCATATTGTCCTTACATTGGGTATTGTTGAGCTTAAGCTCAAAACATCCTGTCCGTTTACATAACCGGATGAAATTTGTATGTAAACCGCCTCAAGCGAGGTATCGGCCGGATCGGGGTCGGTAATAGAAAATGAAGTCACAATGTTAATGGGTGTCCCGGGGCAATACACCTGATTACCAATAGCGGTTAGAACAGGCGGCTGATTATTTTGTGCTGAACAAAAAAAGCAGCAGGCAACACACAAAACCAGTTGCATGTATATATTTATGGGACTATAATTCTTCATTTCGTAAAATTAACAAAATATTTTACGTTTTATCTATTTTTTAAGAATACTGCAGTTTAGAAAAAATATCCCAAACCACTATACCTGCACTTACCGATATGTTAAGCGAATGCTTGGTGCCCAACTGCGGAATTTCTATACTGCCATGGCAAAGTTTTATCGCTTCCTGAGATACGCCTTTTACCTCGTTTCCAAAAACAAGGGCATATTTTGTGTTTTCCTCCGGAGCAAAATCCTGTAAAAAAACAGCATCTTCAACCTGTTCTATAGCAAGGACAGTTGTATTCGTGTCTTTAAGGTTTTGTATTACCTGCAACACATCTTTATGATGTTCCCATTCAACCGTTTCGGTAGCACCTAACGCAGTTTTATGTATCTCTTTGTTAGGAGGTGTGGCTGTAATACCACACAGGTAAATTTTTTCGACCAAAAAGGCATCGGCAGTACGAAATACAGAGCCAATGTTATGCAGGCTTCTAATATCATCCAGCACAATTATAATCGGCGTTTTACCCGCTTCCTTAAACTCATCCGTACTTTTGCGTCCTAACTCGCTGTTGGCTAATTTTCTCATGATACTTAAAAAATAGGAGACAAAATTAAGTCAATGCAACGGCAAATCCTAAAAAGCAAAGTAACCGCCCAAAAAACAGGGCGGCTACAACAACAAAATAGTCTCCTGTTTAGGATTTTTTAGCTGCTTCAGGCTTTTTACCGTCATGTTTTGGAGCTCCTTTTTTAGACAGCTCTTTCCACTTGGCATACTGTTCTGCGTTTAGTATGTTTTTCATTTTAGTATCGAGAGCGGCTTCGTCTTTTTTCATCTTTGCCTCCATAGCCGCATGGTCGTGCTGCTCTCCTTTCTCCATTTTTTTAAGTTCAGGATCGGCCGCCCTCTTTTTCTCCTGTTCAGCAAATATTTCTTTCACTTTAGCCTGCTGTGCATCATTAAGCGCAAGATCCTGCGCAAGCTTTTTAGCATGTTCATCGGCAGTTAGTCCATGCTTTTGGCCTTTCTTCTCGGTTTTAGGTTTATTACCTTCTGCTTTAGCCGGTTTATCTTGTGCAAAACCTGCAACTCCTGCCAAAAGCATAACTGCCATAACAACTTTTTTCATATATCTGTTAGTTTTTAATTGATCAGCATAAAAGTATCTAACAAATAAATATGTACTACAACTATGAGGTAAATCCTGCAAAAATTGAGGTTAAAATTTAATCAGTGCTATTAGCATATCCTGCAATTTCAGGGTAGGTTTAGATATCATAATTAGCACTCAAAAGTTTAGCTTTTACACTTGTTTATTTTTACCTAAATTCGCCTTTCACTAACACAATACCTAATACGTTGGCAGCTAAAGAAAAGACCGTAAAAGAAACCCCTTTAATGAAACAGTATAACGAGATCAAGGCTAAATATCCTGATGCCTGTCTCCTGTTTCGTGTAGGCGATTTTTATGAAACCTTTGGCGAAGATGCCGTGCGCACTGCCGGAATATTAGGCATTACACTTACTAAACGGGGCAATGGCAGCGAAATAGACACTGCACTGGCGGGGTTTCCGCACCACTCGCTAAACACCTATCTTCCTAAACTGGTAAAAGCAGGATTGCGTGTAGCAATATGCGACCAGCTGGAAGACCCTAAAATGACTAAGACCATAGTTAAACGTGGCGTTACCGAACTGGTTACCCCCGGCGTATCTATGAACGATGAAGTGCTGCACAGTAAGAGTAACAACTTTTTGGCATCGGTATATTTTGGCAGGAAAAGTTTAGGAATCTCATTTCTGGATGTTTCTACCGGAGAGTTTTTAACTGCTCAGGGTAACGAAGAATATATAGACAAACTGCTTCAAAACTTTAACCCCAGCGAAGTATTAGTAGCCAAAAATGAAAAAAATACGTTTAAAGAAGCTTTTGGCGAAAACCACCATACGTTTTATTTAGAAGACTGGGTTTATAAAGAAGATTATGCCTACGAAAGTCTTACTGCCCACTTTGGCACCAATTCTCTTAAAGGTTTTGGTATTGAAGAATTACAGGAGGGCATTATTGCAAGTGGAGCGGTTTTATATTACCTATCAGAAACGCAACACAATAAACTGCAACACATAACCACTATTCAGCGTATTGCAGAGGATGCTTATGTATGGATGGATCGTTTTACAATTCGCAACCTTGAACTGTATCAAAGCGCGAACGTTAATGCCGTTACCCTACTCGACGTTATAGACCGCACACTCTCTCCCATGGGAAGCCGTTTGCTAAAACGCTGGCTGGCACTCCCCCTAAAAGATGCCAACAAAATACGTGCACGCCACGAAGTGGTTAGCTATCTTAAAGAGAATAAAACCATATTGCAAAAAATACAGGTTCAGGTAAAACAAATATCTGACCTTGAAAGGCTTATTTCTAAAATTGCCACCGGGCGTGTAAGCCCACGTGAGGTTATTTACCTTAAAGAATCGCTTGATGCCATTGCACCTATAAAACAACTGGCATTAGAGAGCAATAATGAGGCTTTAAAAGCCATTGGCGACAGCCTGCACTCTTGCGAATTGCTGCGTGAAAAGATAAAAACCACCCTGCACCCCGATGCTCCGGTATCTATAAATAAAGGTAATGCTATTGCCCATGGCATACACCCCGAACTCGACGAACTGCGCAGCATAGCCTTTTCCGGCAAGGAGTATCTTGAAGGGATTGAAAGGCGCGAATCTGAAGCGACAGGAATATCATCGCTTAAAATATCATTCAATAATGTGTTTGGCTATTATATAGAGGTTCGCAACACACATAAAGATAAGGTTCCGGCAGAATGGATCCGCAAGCAAACCCTTGTAAATGCCGAACGATATATTACTGAAGAGCTTAAAGAATATGAAACCAAGATTTTAGGAGCCGAAGAAAAAATACACAATCTGGAAACCCAGCTTTTTGAACAACTTGTAAACTGGATAAGCACCTATATAAAACCCGTACAGCTTAATGCCAGCCTTGTAGCTCAGGTAGACTGCCTGGCTTCGTTTACGCAACTGGCAATCGAGAACAAATATGTTTGCCCTGAAATTGATGAAAGCCATGAACTGGACATCAAAGAAGGCCGCCACCCGGTTATAGAAAAGCAGTTGCCTGTGGGCACGCCATACATAACCAACGATGTATATCTTGACCGTGAAACCCAACAAATAGTAATGATAACAGGACCTAACATGTCCGGTAAATCAGCTATTTTAAGGCAGACAGCATTAATAGTACTCCTGGCGCAAATGGGAAGTTTTGTGCCTGCCCAAAGCGTGCGCATGGGTGTAGTAGACAAGATATTTACCCGTGTGGGCGCATCAGACAACATTTCTATGGGCGAATCGACCTTTATGGTAGAGATGAACGAAACAGCAAGCATCCTGAACAACCTGAGCGATCGCAGCCTTATACTCCTGGACGAAATTGGCCGCGGCACAAGCACCTATGACGGTATATCTATAGCCTGGGCCATTGCCGAATTTTTACACGAGCACCCGGCTAAACCTAAAACATTGTTTGCCACACACTATCATGAGCTTAATGAAATGCAGGATATTTTTGACCGCATACAAAACTTCAATGTATCGGTAAAAGAGCTTAAAGATACCGTACTGTTTATACGCAAGCTTGTAAAAGGCGGATCGGCACACAGTTTTGGTATCCATGTGGCAAAAATGGCAGGCATGCCGCAAACTGTTATACAAAAAGCGCAAAAGCTTCTCAAAAAACTGGAAAAAGATCACAGTGGCGAGGCACTAAGCAATATAAAAGCGCAGGCAAAAGAAGAAATGCAGCTTAGCTTTTTTAACCTTGACGATCCATTACTGGAAGAAATAAAACAGGAAATAGTAAATTTAGACATCAATACACTTACACCTGTAGAGGCTTTAATGAAGCTAAATGAAATAAAAAGAATGCTTGTTAAATAGGTTTTAAAAAAGTTTTATTTTCAAGACAAACGTTATCAGAAAGTTATGTTTCGACCTAAAAAAATTTCACCAAAACACTTGCAGGTATCGAAAACAGGCGTATATTTGCAGCCGTAATAACAACGAACAACGTTCTTTTACTTTTAACGCGAAAATAGCTCAGTTGGTAGAGCGCCACCTTGCCAAGGTGGAGGTCGCGGGTTCGAATCCCGTTTTTCGCTCAATTACCATTTTTTATGCTCGAGTGGTGGAATTGGTAGACACGCTGGACTTAAAATCCAGTGGGTAGTAATGCCCGTGCGGGTTCAAGTCCCGCCTTGAGTACAATAACTAAAAACTTCAAACCATTGAAGTTTTTTTTTGCCTTGCGAAAATAGCTCAGTTGGTAGAGCGCCACCTTGCCAAGGTGGAGGTCGCGGGTTCGAATCCCGTTTTTCGCTCATTGTTTTTTAGCCTCAACATAGTTGGGGCTTTTTTATTTCAATACACTTTCCTGCTTTAGCCAAAAGCAAATATCCTGCAAAACCTTACGAATTTTCAGTCAGCGCCCTTCAATGTTCATTTATCTAAAAAGTAAATTTTATTATTTACATTTTTGCATTGTAAGTCATCATTCTTTTTTAAGAATAGTCTGCATAAAACACAACTTTTTTATCAGGTTAGCCTTAAGTCATCAGCATGATGATCGTATCCAATTTACTTTTTACTATTATATTTAAATTTTAAGGTTATGAACACTATATGGGACACCCAAAACAGCGCAGAGACCGCTAAACAGCGACGCAACATTGCCGATGTTATACTTATTGACAACGGAATTATAGGCACTGCCCGTACAGAAACCAACAAAACCTTAAAAGATAAACACCCTGAAGCAAAAATTGTATCTGTGGGAGGCCTGTCGTTAAAAGACCGCAACAGTTCTATTGAGGAAACTGCTCCGTACAGTTTTTTAAAAAATACAGGGGCTTTAAAACCTCAGAAGACTTCCTCAGAATTGAAAAAAAACGATACTAAACCGGCAAAACAGGAAGCTTATAGCCTGCCCTCACCGGGAACCGCCTTATCTAAACGTGAAATAGAAATAATTATAATGGCCGGAAAAGAGTTTAACAGTGGTGAAATTGCTGCACGATTAGGCATTAATGTTCGTACTGTAGAAACCCACCGCAAGCGTATAATGGCAAAAACCAACTGTAAAAATTTTATTGGTGTAATTGTTTTTGCCCTTAAAAACAACCATATAAGCATAGAAGATTTTAGTTAGCAAATTAATTTAGTTACTTCTTTTTAAAAACCATTCAGCCTCTGAATGGTTTTTATTTTTAATATTCCTGCCCACTTTTAAATTAAATTGAAAGATTTTATAAGCCTTAAGGTGTTAAAGTGATACATTGGTTTTAAAATTTATCTTAATTTTAGGACTTTAAAAATAAATAATCTTTAAAACCACATAATACTATTATATAGTTTATTGAGAATTTATTTACAATTTTATTCCTTTAATGACCAATACCCAAATGCTGAGAGCAATAATAGTAGACGATATAGATGTAGTTAGACAAAAAAATATAGCCGTAATACATAAATTTTGCCCAAACATTGCCATTATCGATCAGGCAAATAGTGTTGCGACAGGTGTTGACTCCATAAAAAAGTTTTTACCCGACCTGGTTTTCCTCGACGTGGAAATGAACGACGGTACCGGATTTGACATCCTGCAACAGCTTGCCCCTATTAACTTTAAAGTGATCTTTATAACCGGACACCAGGAGTTTGCCATTAAAGCATTTCGATTTAGCGCAATAGATTACCTACTAAAACCTCTTGACCCTGAAGAACTTGTAGAAGCAGTTAAAAAAGCCGAAGAAACATTAAATAAAGAGATACTGGAAATTAAATTCAACACACTTTTTTCTAATTTAGAACGTCCTAAAAATTTACAGAAACTGGTTTTAAAAACGGCTGAAAGGGTATACTCGGTAAACATACAGGACATTGTGCGTTGCGAATCTGATAAAAACTATACTACTTTTTATTTAAATGATGGGCAAAGTCTTTTGGCGTCTACTACATTAAAGGAATATGAGTCGATGCTTGTACCTATGGGTTTTTTCAGATCGCACCAATCGCATCTCATCAACATGGCATATTTTGACCATTTTATTAAGAGCGACAGCGGCACAATTGTAATGAAAGACAAAACCCATATACCGCTGGCAACCCGTAAAAAGGAAGAGTTTTTAACAATGCTTAATTCACTTTAGTTCTTTATAAACTTACCTCTCCATATTCCGCCATCGGTTTTAGCAATAAGTATGTACTGCCCGGCAGATAATTGAGAAGTATCAACCTCTTTTGTATTCTTTGCAGATACAACGGTTTGTCCCAGCATATTTACAACCATAATGCTCTGCACAACGGCAGCTGTTTGCAGGGTAACCTTGTCTTTCACCGGATTTGGATACAATACTATGTTATTTTTAGTCAGGCCATCTGTACTCATGGTGCCCGTTCCGTAACACTCTGAAGTGGCAACACATCCAAACGGGCTGGTAACCCTAACAGCATAAAGCCCATCGTGTGTGGGTATAAACTCACGCCATATAGCCCCTTCAACAGGAACGGGCGGTATAGCAGCATCTGTACATTCCAGCCATTGATAGGCAGCGGCAATTGCTTCATTGCTTACCAGTCTTGTTGCATTATCTTCAACACTTACTGTTGTATCGGGAGCCTGAAAGAAATTAATATTTGTATAGGCTGACATAGCAGATCCACAGCCGTTAGTAACCGTAACATTATATACACCTGTCTGAGAAACAGTAATTGACTGTGTGGTCTCCCCATTACTCCAAACGTTGCCCATTTCGGCACTGCTGGTTAAAGTAACGCTATCGCCTTCGCACAATGTACCTGTATTATTGGCAGTTACAACCGGCATATCCGGCACACCTTCTGCCTGGGTAACAACAATAGGGTCTGACATAAGAAAATTAAAACAAAAAGAAGAACGCTCTAAAGTATAAGTACCTACTTCGTCAAGATAAATAAATGAGCTGTTAAAGTTGTCTAAGGTCAGGTAGAAAGCTCCGTCTTTATATAATGTCCAGTAGTTACGACTATTTTGCGGCCTGTTAGTGCTTATGGCAACAGCACCTCCACCGCCCGCACAAATAGACGGCTCTCCAAAAACCGTAATAGCCGGAACAATGTTGGCCTCCCACATATCTGCCTCGGTAAAGCGTATTACATTAGAAGTATAAGTCCCACAAGGATGCTCAACAGTAAAATAATAGTCGGTATTAAACGCTATGTTTGTAGTAAAAGTTGTGCCTGTTGAGCCGTCCTGCCACACACCTCCATCATAATTTCCATAAAAAGTAATAGGTGCGCCCAAACACAAACCACTTGTAAAAATACCGGGAGGCAGCCCTTCAATTTCATTATCTTTAAGAATTAATGACGGCAACTCATACATTTGTACCGTAACTATATTGCTGTAGGTATTACCACAACTATTGGTATTAGTGATTTGATAATCTCCGGCTTCAGTAACTACTATGGTTGGTGAGGTTTCTCCTGTACTCCATGTGCCATTATTGTTGCCGGATAAAACAACACTAGTGTCCGGGCAAAGCATAATAACATCTGCTGTTGAAGGTATGCTTGATGTAATGGTAGATGAAGTAGACTGATTTACCGTCAACGTAATTGCAGGGGTAATGGTCGTTCCGCATTCATTAGTCATCTCGCAGGTGTAGACCCCACTGTCTGCTAATGTTATACTGTCAAAATGCAAAATACCAGTTGTTTGGGAGGCAACTACTGTAGTACCCTTTTTCCACACATAAGTAGTCGCATTATCATTATGCACGTCAAATGCAAATGGAGTGCCAGAACAAAGAGTATGCGTTTGTGGTTCATAATGCCTGTAAACAGGTTTGCGACACACTTCGAGCAGGTCGTTATCTACCTCTGTCCCTGCCAAACGGGTTACCGTATTG
The DNA here is from genome assembly GCF_009826935.1 of Flavobacterium sp. Sd200. Taxonomy (GTDB): domain Bacteria; phylum Bacteroidota; class Bacteroidia; order Flavobacteriales; family Flavobacteriaceae; genus Flavobacterium. Next base: position 278,164 of record NZ_WUMN01000004.1, on the reverse strand, counting down.
GTTCGAGGATCAAATTTAAATATTGCGACCTGAGTTAATCCATAAAAATTTCCGTCAGAACCTCTTGTTAAAGTACCTATTGGTAAGGCTCCAATATCTCCTGCAAAATGGGTATCTTCAAAATAATGCAGTACGGTTACTGTATTTGTCGTAATATCATATTCATACAAAGAGCCCATTATCTCTTGCGACGGATCATCAGGGTTTGTCCCATGCCCCTCAAGCAAACCATAAAGCTTATTGTTATCTCCGGCAACTAATGGACCCGGACCTGTGCCTGTGGTTGCATAGTTAAAATCAAACTTTTTGGTCATTACATTAGTAGCAATATCATACTCAAACAAAATACCGCTTCCGGCTGGTGCCACACCTTCCGGGCCAATGTGTGCCCCACCAAAATAAGTAGTGCCATACAGCTTGCCGGGAACCGCCTCTATAAGATTACCGCCAGCAAATTTGCCGGGGCCGTTAGTACAATCAAAAGGATAGATATAACTAAAAGCGTTGGTAGCAGGATTGATCCTTATTATAGAACCTAAATAAGGAGCTCCATGCGGGCACGCCGAATAATAAGCCGTTGTACCATATAAAAAACCATCAGACGCCAAGGTGAGGTTGCCTTTCATTTCGTTTTGAATGGTAAGCAACTGGCTTGTAAAATTGGGTGGCCTCGACACAAAACTTGTACTGCCGCTGTTTATATTGTGTTTATAGGTAGCACTCCGTGTATTGCCATACAAATTACCCGATGCATCGGCAATTACACCGCCAATGGGCCACGCCACATTATTAAGGTTATCAATACCAAAAAAAGTCAGTACTCTGTAACGGTTAGTAATAAGATCATATTCGTACAATGCACCATCGCCATCAGCGCGGCTACTGTTAGGAATGTTATGCCCACCACTGTAGGCAATACCATACATTTTATCGTTAGCAGTGTACAACAACCTCCCCTGCGGGTAGCTGCCGTTAATAGAATCGAAGGCATGCATTACAACAGGGTTGGTTCCATCAAAATTAGTTTTAATGATAGCGCCAAAATCAGAAGGATAATTAGGTGAAAAAGATCTGTACCCGGTTTTTGTACCCCAAAATTCTTTTTGTGCGTAGCTATATGTAGTGCTCAGGAACAGGCACAATACAAGTAATTTTATTTTCATGCGGTAAGGTGTTGGTTGGTTTCAATTGCATGTTTTTAACAGGTTAAAAGTAAAACTTTTAACTTATCATACAACAGTTAAACAAACATTCTCCCTACCCATTTTGTAAGATTGTTCTTCTTCTAAAAGAAGCATTTATTGTTTACAGTACTTTAAGGCAATTACATCTTAATCAAGTAATATTTGTAATAATGGTCCAAAAAATGAAGAGCATAAAAAAAGCTCCGCAATGCGGAGCTTTTCTTAATACTTTTACATATCAACTGATTAGTGAGCAGGAGCTGTAGTTTCAGTTGTAGTAGTAGTTTCAGTTTTTGTAGTATCAACAGCAGTTGTATCAGCAGCAGGAGCTGGAGTTTCTTCAACTGGAGTTTCAGTTACTGTTGTAGAATCTACAGTTTCAGTAGTTTCTTCTTTAGCAGTTTCTTTACAAGAAACGAAAGAAACACTCATTGTAGCTACAAGGGCAAGGGTTAAAACAACTTTTTTCATCTTACTAAATTATAAAGGTTAATTATTAATTCGCAGCAAAGATATAAATTTTTTAATACCGCAAAATAATTATCAATAAAAAATACTCAAAACTTTTGCGCCTGAAATTCAGAATTTTACAACTTTAGTTTTACATTTTAACATAATCCTTAACAACCCATTACATCTGTTGATAATGTAATAGGTTGCCAAACAGTAAAATGTAAGGCAAAATCTGGCTTACTTAACAAGTTTCATTTCGTTTACCAAATGTGTAGCCCCCGCATATTTGTCTATTATAAACAACACATAGCGCATGTCTACCATTATGTTTCGGCAAATAGAAGGGTCATAATAAATATCGCTCATGGTTCCCTCCCACACACGGTCAAAGTTTAAGCCAATAAGGTTGCCTTTGGCATCTATAGCAGGGCTTCCGCTGTTACCTCCTGTAGTATGGTTTGTACCTATAAAGCACACAGGCATTTTACCATTCTCGCCATACTGACCATAGTCTTTCTTATTATAAAGATCTATTAATTTTTCAGGAACATCGAACTCATAATCGCCCGGCACATATTTTTCCATTACCCCATCAAGATAGGTTACGGGTTCGTAGTAAGTAGCGTCGCGCGGCTCATACCCTTTTACTTTTCCATAGGTTACCCTAAGTGTGCTGTTAGCATCGGGGAACAAACGCGCCTCAGCAGGACTAAGTTCTAACAACGCTTGCACATAGGTACGCTGCAGCGCAGCTATTTTAAGGCTAAGCTCTTCATATTTTGGAGCCACTTTTTCAAAATAAGCATCAGCCATAGCTTTAATAACCTGATAACCTTTATCTGCATTAAGTGCAGTAATTGCTTTGTCTGCATCGCCAGCCATTAGTTCTTTTACACTGGCAAAACCTGTAAGTTTAGACGATGTGTACACCTCTTTGGTAAGCTTTGCATAATCAACACCTGCAAGCTCTTTTGGCACAAACTGTTGCGGAACTTTCGTTCCGTATAATGCTATAAGCTGCTCAAATATTTTTTCGTCTACGTTTTTATTATAGTCTTTATAGGTACTTTCAAAAGATGCAATCAGGTTTGCCTTACGGTCGTTAAATGCCTGCGCACCTTTGTTTTTATACACCTGCTCTAATTGATATAGCTTGTAACCAATGGTTAACAGCTCAGTGTTGCGCAGGGCAACCTCTGTAAAATAATCCCTTGCCAGCGAATAGTGTTCTATTGCTTTGTAGTTAGTTTCAAAGTCGGCTAACAAATTACCGTATTGCGCCTGTTTACTTGCCTTTTGAGCACGGGCGGTAAACTCTTTTTCCTGATTTTTTTTAACGGCAACGGCATTTGTTTTTTTAAGTCCCTGTGTCTCCCCTATCCACTTTTTCCAGTAGTTGGCAATGCTGGCATATTTGGCTGCATACTGTATTTTTATAGCGTTGTCTTTGCGCATAAAGCCGTCCATAACTTTAAGGGCAGCATCTCTCACCTCTATTTTTGCGGGGTTCAGCACACTAACCGTTTGCTCTACTGCTGTAGCAGGCAAATATTCGGTGGTACGGCCGGGATAACCAAACACAAGTGTAAAATCATCTTCCTTAATACCCTTTAACGATACCGGGAAAAAGTGTTTTGGTTTGTACGGAACGTTGTCTTTACTATAGGCTGCCGGGCGGTTGCTTTTATCGGCATAGATCCTGAATATAGAAAAATCGCCTGTATGCCTTGGCCACACCCAGTTATCGGTATCGCTGCCAAACTTACCTATAGATGATGGCGGTGCACCTACCAACCTTACATCCTTAAAGGTTTCGGTAACAAAAAGCATATATTGATTGCCTTCATAAAACGTACGGATGCTGTTTTCCTGCCAGCTCTCTTTAGGCAGCGTTTTAGTTAGGCTGCTAATATTTTGCTGTATTTTTTGTACACGGGCTTTTTCGTCTAATGCCTGAGTGCCTTCTAAAACTTTAGTGGTAACATCTTCTATTTTAACAATAAAAGTAACCTCGAGGTCTTCGTTAGGCAATTCTTCCGCCTGGCTAATAGCCCAAAAGCCGTTGGTAAGATAATCATGTTCTACCGTACTGTGGCTTTGTATCTCGCCATAACCGCAATGGTGGTTAGTAAGCAAAAGCCCCTGAGACGATATAACCTCACTTGTACACCCACCATTAAAATGAGGCACGGCATCTTTTAGGCTGCTGTGGTTTACATCATAAATATCCTGAACGCTCATTTTCATGCCCAGGTGTTTCATTTCTTTTTCGTTCATACCTTTAAGCAAAGAAGGTATCCACATACCGCCCTGTTGTGCCAGTGCCGGTAATGCTACAAAAAGAAAAAGTAAGCGCAATAATTTCATAGTAATACATGTTAGTGGCCGCAAGATAGCAATTTATTTTTTTAAGGTCAGGCAATCCCCTCCTCTTACGAAAACGTTATTAAATGTATTTTTCACATTTAAAATCCGCCTTAATTCAATATATTTGAATTTTTATAACCTTACCTTATTAAAATGAAACAACGCATTAAGCTAACAGCCACAACAGTGCTTGCCGCACTTGCCCTGGCCTGTAGCTCTAAACAAAGTACTTCGACCGGCAGTAATGATGTCGGCATTACCAATCCTATTATAGATGGCTACTATGCCGACCCCACTATTGTTAAGCACAACGATATCTATTATATATATGCAACCATAGACCCTTGGGGTGGCGAAGAACTTGCCGTTCTTACAACCAAAGATTTTAAAGACTTTACTAAAGAACATATTAACTGGCCCACAAAGGCACAGTGCAAAACAGCTACATCCAGCGATGCCATGGTATGGGCACCATGTGTAGTAAAAGGTACCGACGGTAAATTTTATATGTATGTATCTGTAGGCAGTGAAGTTTGGGGCGGTGTAGCCGATAGCCCGCTTGGCCCTTGGAAAAACCTGAAAGCCGACAATACACCACTGGTTTCTAAAAATGATTTCCCTGTTGTGCATAATATAGATTCTGACTGTTTTATAGATACCGACGGACAGGCCTACCTGTACTGGGGATCTGGCTACAACTGGAAAAACGGAAGATGCATGGTGGTAAAGCTTAAAAAAGACATGCACACATTTGACGGCACTCCGCAGGATGTTACCCCACCTGACTATTTTGAAGGGCCACACATGATAAAACGCAACAACAAATACTACCTCATGTTTTCGCAGGGCAAGGCTATCGACGCAACCTACAAAGTTGGCTATGCCGTGGGCAACAATCCGTTTGGGCCATTTACAAAAGGCGTTAACAGCCCTATATTGCAAACTACAAAAGACAGTGTTACCTACGGCCCCGGCCACCACACTGTTTTTACCGAAAAAGGGCAGGATTATATTTTATACCACCGCATATTCCCTCAAAAGAAAGATTATGTACTTCGACAGCTATGCCTTGACAGCCTGAACTTTGATAAAGCAGGCAATATTAAAGAGATAGTGCCAGCAGGAGTTAAAAATTTCAAATAAAATATAAGCCAGAATTTACATGAAAACAAGATCAATACTATTAATTGCAGCATTAACGGCAGCTAATTTTTTAAACGCTCAGCAAAATAGCGAAGTTAAAAGTCCGGATAAAAAAACAGCCGTAAAGCTTGAAAACAAAAACGGTCAGGTAGTTTACAATGTTATTCACGAAGGCAAAGCATTTATAGAATCGTCTCCGTTAGGAATAACAACTTCTATTGGCGATTTTACTAATAACCTTAAACCTGCCGGGACAAAAACAAAATCTATAAACGAAAAATATGAGCTCAACAGATCGAAGGTCAGCAAGGTTAATTATACTGCCAACGAACTGGTTGCAAGCTATATTAACACCAATAAAGATACTATAAAATTTATCTTTAGGGTTAGCAATACCGATGTGGCTTTTAGCTACATGCTGCCTAAAACAAAAAAACAAACCTCAACCTTTACTATAGATAAAGAATTTACAGGCTTTAAATTGCCGTCAGGCAGTACAGCGTTTATAACTCCGCAATCGCCAACAAAATTCGGGTGGAAAAACACCAAACCGTCTTATGAAGAAAAGTATGTAATTGAGCAGCCTGTGGGCAGTAAATCGCAATATGGTTTAGGCTTTACATACCCTGCACTTTTTCATGTAAAAGACAATACCGGATGGGTACTTATATCGGAAACCGGAACCACAGGTAAATATGCAGGCACCAGACTTGCCGAGCCTACCGCAGCCGGACTCTATGAGGTTGCTTTCCCTATGGAAGGCGAGAACAACGGTGTTGGGGCTACTACCGTATCAGCTACTTTACCTTTCAGTAGCCCATGGAAAACCATTACTATTGGCAAAACACTCGAACCCATTATTGCCTCTACCGTAGCTACAGATGTTGTTAAACCATTGGTGCAGTCTAAAAATATTTTTAAACCGGGTAAAGCAAGCTGGAGTTGGATCATGTGGCAGGACGAAAGCTGTAACTATAATGACCAGATTACTTTTATAGATGTTGCAGCCGCTGCAAATTGCGAATATATTTTGATAGATGCCCTTTGGGACAACCAAATTGGCACAGACAAAATGATAGAGCTTTTTAAATATGCACACTCTAAAAATGTTGAAGTTATGCTTTGGTACAACAGTAACGGCAATTGGAATGACGCTCCGCAAACTCCTAAAGACCGCATGAACACCAAAGAAGCCCGCCGCAAAGAAATGCAGTGGATGCAGCAAAACGGTGTTAAAGGCATTAAAGTTGACTTTTTTGGCGGAGACAAGCAGGTAACCATGCAATTGTATGAAGACATACTTACAGATGCAGCAGAGTTTGGACTGGCGGTTAACTTTCATGGTACCACCCTGCCAAGGGGCTGGGAAAGAATGTACCCAAGCTACATGACCAGCGAAGCAGCATTAGCATCTGAAAACTTGATTTTTGAACAGGCATTTTGCGACAGTTACCCTGTTACGGCTACTATTTATCCGTTTACGCGTAACGCGGTTGCTGCTATGGATTTTGGCCCTGTGTTTTTGAGCAACAGGCTAAACAGGGAAGAAAACAAAGGGAATTTTAGGCGCACAACCGACGCTTTTGAAATAGCTACATCAGTACTGTTCTTTTCGCCGTTGCAACACTGGGGTATTACACCAAACGACATTAAGAACAAACCTGCCTATCTTATAGACTTTTTAAAAGAAGTACCTACCGTTTGGGACGAAACCAAACTTATAGACGGCTACCCGGGCAAGTATTGCGTGCTGGCAAGACGCAAAAACAACACATGGTATATAGCTGCTGTAAACGGCCAGGATACACCGCTTAATATAGATATCAAACTCCCCATGTTAAAAGGTAAAGAGGTGAAGATTATTAAAGACGGTAAAGGCAGTGAGAGTGCCTATGAGATTAAAAAACTAAATTCAGATACTTACCCCCTTAATCTTGCTGCCCATGGCGGGAGTGTTTTGGTTGGAAAGTAATCCGCAAAAAAAATTGTTTGCACAAGCCCTGTAGAATTATATTCTATGGGGCTAGTTTTTTTTAGGATAAATATCATATTCAAACAATGTGTGAGATTTCTCTGCTTCGTTTGAAATGGAATAATTACTATTTGATTTTTTTTGAATCTACGACTTCCTGCTAATTTCCCCAAGCAGCCACAAATAATCTTCCTGTTTGTTAACAAAGTCTTTATTGGTAACATCTATAACAAGGACATTGAGACCTGTAACTGATTTTATAAAATCAAGGTAACCGCGATTAATATTCTCCAAATAATCAGGGGTAATATCCTGTTCATAGTCACGCCCGCGTTTTTTTATATGTTGCAAAAGCCTTTCTGTATTTTGGTACAGGTAAATATACAAGCCGGGCTTGGGTAGTTCTTTATACATTATATCGAACAGGCGACGATACAAACGATACTCGTCTTCGCTAAGTGTGACTTTAGAGAATATAAGCGATTTGAATATATGGTAGTCGGCTACTATAAAATCACTAAAAAGGTCGAACTGCGAAAGATCATCTGTAAGTTGCTGGTAACGGTCTGCCAAAAAAGACATTTCGAGCGAAAAGGCATAACGCGCCTGATCGTTATAAAATAATGGCAAAAATGGATTATCAGCAAAACGTTCGGGTACCATTCGTGCATTAAAATCTTCTGAGATTTTTAAGGCCAACGATGTTTTTCCAGCCCCAATATTACCTTCAATAGCTATATAGTTAAACTTTTCGGGGTTCAGCACTTCAGCCGGTGCGGGCAGTTTCATCACAAACTGACAGTCAGAATTATCGGTAGTGGTAGCTATAAGCCGATTAACATCTTTCTTTAAAACCGGATGCATCCAGTGCGGGGCAACATCCCTTAGTGGGAACAGTACAAAATTGCGGTCCTGCATGCGTGGGTGGGGAACAATGAGGTTTTCCCGGTGTATAACTTCATCATTAAAAGCAATAATATCTATATCTATAGTGCGCGATATGTATTCGCCCGTAGCACTGCGCACCCTCCCTCCTGCTGCTTCTGCATCGAGCAGACCTTGTAGAAGTTCCTGAGCCGCTTTGCAGGTATGTACCACAATGGCGCAATTATAAAAAGGTTCTCCTTCAAAACCCCAGGCAGGAGTTTCATATATGCCCGAAACCTTTACCACCGTAGCAATATGGCTGTTTATGTAATTGATACTTTCCTGCAGCAATTGCAGGCGGTTGCCAAGGTTGCTTCCTAACGATAATATGGCACTGTTTTGAAATTTCATAGGTTGCAAAGTAAGCAAACATTTAGGGTTTACAGGTATTACTGTTAATAATTTTAAAACAATCTGTTTTAGGGTGTAACATATAGTGTACTTTTGCTACTTATTTAAAAAATAAATTTGTGTTATTATGCAGTTTTTAAAAAATGTACTGTCTACAGTAGTGGGATTGTTCCTGTTTTGTTTTTTATTTTTCTTTTTAGTGCTCATAGTAGGTGTCGTAGCGGCAGTTAGTGGCGGTGGAAAAGATAAAAATGTCGTAGAGGTTAAAGATAACTCTGTTATAGAGCTAAACCTTGACGGCGTAACTAACGACTATGCCGGGAGCTTTGTTTATAAGGATTTTGCAATGCTAAACGACGAGCCAAAAGAAGGCCTTACTGATGTGCTTAACGCCATTGATGCTGCAAAAAAAGACGACCGCATAAAAGGCATTACTATTACAAACGGGCACAACATGTTGGGGTTGGCGCAAAGCAAAGCGCTAAGAGATAAACTTGAAGACTTTAAAACGTCTAATAAGTTTGTTGTTGCCTATAGCGATACATACACTCAGGCAGAATACTATTTAAACTCTGTTGCCGATACCATTTACCTTAATCCGGTTGGCGATTTTGAGCTTAAAGGATTATCATCTGAGGTAATGTTCTATAAAGACCTACAGGAAAAAACAGGTATTACCATGGAAGTTATCCGTCATGGTAAATATAAAAGTGCTGTAGAACCTTTCCTTGCAAACGAAATGAGCCCAGCCAACAGGGAGCAGATTACTCAACTGCTCAACTCAGTTTGGAGCACGGTATCTACAGATATTTCAAAAAGCCGCAATATATCGTTAGATAGCCTTAACAGCATTGTAAACAGGTTGGGCGCACGCACTCCTGACATGGCAAAAGCGACTAAGCTTATAGACAAAGTTGCTTATGAAGATGAATACCACAACGGTATTAAAAAAGCTCTTAAGGTTAAAAAAGATGAAGACTACAACACAGTAGACATATTAGATTATGTAAAAGCTTCCTCTCAGGCAATAGATATTGCTACCGACAGAGTTGCAATAATTTATGCCCAGGGCGAAATTTCCGGAGGCGAAGGCGACCTTAACATTATTGGTGAGGGCGCATTGCGCAAGGCGTTTAAAGAAGCAGTTGAGGACGAGGACGTAAAATCGATAGTACTGCGTGTAGATTCTCCGGGCGGAAGCGCGCTTACTTCAGAACTTATCTGGAGGGAAATAGAACTTGCAAAGAAGAAAAAACCGATTGTGGTTAGTATGGGCAACTATGCAGCATCCGGCGGATATTATATTTCGTGCAATGCAAGCAGGATATTTGCCGAACCGACTACTATTACAGGATCTATAGGGGTATTTGGCATGCTGCCTAACTTTACAAAACTGTCTAACAATATAGGCATACATACTGAGGCAGTAAGCACACACAACAATTCCGGACAATACAGTGTTTTTATGCCACTTAAAGACGATACGCGCCAAATAATACAACAGGGCGTAGAACAGGTTTACACTACTTTTGTAAACCGCGTAGCTAAAGGCCGTAAAATGACACCAGCCGCTGTAGACAGCATTGCCCAGGGGCGTGTATGGACAGGAACTGATGCACTTAAAAACGGGCTTGTTGATGAAATTGGCGGACTTGACGACGCAGTTAAATATGCTGCAAAACTGGGTAAAACTACAAATTACAGTACTAAAAACTTCCCTGAATTTGAAAGGGACATAGATAAATACCTGAGTAATCTTGCAGGACTTCCGTTTGCAAAAACCAAAGAAGAGTTTATTAAAGAAGAAGTGGGTGCAGAGAATTATCAAATGATAGAGCGCATTAGGCGTGTTACCCAGCAAAAGGGAGTACAGGCTGTAATGCCTTTCGAGATCAGTATAAGATAGAAGCATTATAAAAATTTAGGCTCAGGCCGCAATTAGCACAGCCACGCTGTACAAAATTTCTGCAAAATTTTTGTCGGTTATTAAATTAGAATTTTTAATAATTGATGATATTTGTAGCGGTTTTTGTACAGCGTGGCTAACTTTTTGATGCTATGTTGGCTTTAGCTTTACAACAATGTGGGCCAAATTTATTATCTTGTAACAAATTAAAATACTATGGTTAAAAAGATCCTGAAATGGACAGGAATCGTTCTTCTTGTCCTTATCATCGCACTTGCGTCGGTACCGTTCTTATTTAAAGACAAAATAAAAAGCATGGTGGTTAAAGCCATCAACGACCAGGTAGATGCTACCGTGGCGTTTGAAGATGTTAGCCTCAGCCTGTTTAGCCATTTTCCCAAGGCAAGCGTTACTATAGATAAACTTAGCGTTATAAACAAAGCTCCTTTTGCAGGAGACACCTTGGTTTACATGGGCGAAATAAACCTGAACATGTCTATTAAGGAGTTGTTTAAAAGCGAAGGCGAAGCCATGCAGCTTGAATCGTTCAGCACAAAAGATGGCGTGGTAAACATACTTTTTAATAAAGACGGTGTTGGCAACTTTGATATCGCTCTTAAAAAAGACGAGCCTGCCCCAAATACTGAAGAGCCAGGCAAACCTTTCGCTCTTACTGTACAAAACTATGCAATAGAAAACCTTCGCTTTAAATATTTCGACGAAGCCTCTAAAATAAAAGTGGTTATAGACAGCCTTAACCATAATGGCACAGGCAACTTTGCTGCCAACAAGCTCGATCTTGACACCCATACCACAGCCACTCTTACTATGGATATGGATAAAACCAACTATATGCGTGCTGTAAAACTTAAGCTGGATGCTGTTTTGGGTATGGATATGGATAAGAGCATCTACACGTTTAAAGAAAATAAAGCTCTTATAAATCAGCTACCGTTAGAGTTTAACGGCAGTGTTGCCATGTTAGAGTCAGGCCAGCAGATAGACCTTACTTTTAACACACCTACATCATCGTTTAAAAACTTTTTAGGGCTGATACCGGAAAGTTATTCCGGCAGTATTGCCAATGTAAAAACCGAAGGAGATTTTACGGTAAAAGGCAAGGTAAATGGTGTTTATAATGAAACAAGCATCCCTAAATTTACATTAGAGCTTGCTTCTAATAATGCATCATTTAAATATCCTGACCTTCCAAAATCAGTAGATAATATAGTTATTGATACAAAAATTATAAACGAGACAGGTGTATTAAATGATACGTATGTTAACCTTGACAAACTATCGTTCCGTATCGATAAAGATGTGTTCGATGCCAGTGCCAATGTGCGCAATGTGGTAGAGAACCCGCTTGTAGATGCTAAATTTAAGGGTGTTATAAATTTAGGCAATGTTAGTAAAGCCTATCCTGTAAAGCTGGACATTCCGCTTTCGGGTATATTAAAAGCAGATGCCGAGGCTAAATTCGATATGAAAACCGTTGAAGCCGGGGCATACGAAAAAATACAGAACAAAGGAAATATAAGCCTTAGCGGTTTTAGCTATAAAGCAGACGGTTTCCCCCACCCTTTTACCATCAACCAAGCCGACCTGCAGTTTAACCCAAGCCGTGTGAGCCTGAGCCGATTTGATGCAAAAACAGGCAGTTCTGACCTTGCTGTTAATGGTACGCTTGATAATTTTTATGGTTTTATATTTAAAGACCAAACCCTTAAAGGGAACTTTAATATGAGTGCCAACAAACTTGTAGTAGCCGATTTTATGGCTCCGGAGCCAGTTAAAACAACCACCACTACAAAGACTGAAGAGGGCAAAGCCACCGAAACTAAAAAAACAGCCACTACAAGCGAAGCTGTTAAAATACCTGCTTTCTTAGACTGTACCATTAATGCCAAGGCTAATACTGTGGTGTATGATAACCTTAACCTGACCAATGTATCGGGCAAAATGGTAATTAAAGATGAGGCAGTTGCACTTCAAAATGTAAAAACAAATGTGTTTGGCGGTGCCATTGGGTTTAACGGAGATGTTTCTACCAAAGGAGCTACCCCAAAATTCAACATGGGGCTTTCGCTTAGCAGCCTGAATATTACACAGGCATTCACTCAGGTAGAAATGCTTAAAAGTATTGCCCCGATTGCCGAGGTTATTACCGGAAACTTTAACAGTGTTATTAATGTGGCAGGTAATCTTGACAGTAAAGAAATGACTCCGGACCTGAAAACCCTTACGGGCGATCTTGCAGGATCTTTAGCTAATGCAATTATACATACAGAGCAGTCTAAGGTGCTTACTGCGCTTACTTCTAACGTAAAATTCCTTGATCCTTCTAAAATAAACCTTAACCAAAAGCTTAATCTAACGTTTAGCGATGGCAAGGTAAACATACAGCCATTTACTATTAAATATCAGGATATAGACATTAAGGTACAGGGAACACATGGTTTTGACCAAACCATGAACTACAATGTTGCCTTTGATGTTCCTGCGAAATACCTGGGCAGCGACGTAAACAAACTGCTTACCACCCTTAAAACAGATGGAAGTAAGATAAGTGTTCCGGTAAATGCAAACATTGCAGGTAATTTTAAAAACCCTAAAGTTACTACCGATTTAACCAAATCGGTTACGAGCCTGACTACACAACTTGTAAATCAGCAAAAGTACAAGTATGTTGCCGATGCCAAGGATAAAGGAAAAGAACTGTTAGGCAATCTTATAAAAGGTAAGACCGGCACCACAACTACCACACCAACCGATACTACTAAGGCTGCCACACCTAAAACAGAAACTGAGAAAAAACAGGAAGCTCAGGAAAAAATTAAAGAAGCAGCTGCAAGCGGACTAAAAAGCCTTTTTGGAAAGAAGAAAAAAGAAGAATAGCTTATAATTGCAGTCACAGTTTATAAAAACACCCGTCAGGTTAATGCTTTGACGGGTGTTTTGTTTTTTATTATAAATTCGAAATAAAACGTTGCAATGCAACATTTACATAGGTTACACATTTATCTGCACCACATACCCCTCATAAGATCGTACATTAAACACGGTACCATCTTCAAAAATAAGGTACTGCCCTTTTATCCCATTAAGCTTTCCTGTGCAGTTGGGTGAAGTGTTAAGGTTAAGACTGCTTATTTTTTTTGGATATTCCAATACAGGATATTCCAGTGTATATAACTTTTCGGGTGTGGTTTCAAAATATTCCTGTACTTCATCGGGCAGTAAAAAACTGGTTTCATTACGGCGGGCTATCATATCTATAGACGGTACATCGTTAACCAACATTTTCTTCCAGTTTATTTTATCTGAAAAATGATTCTTTAAAACCACCTCAGTAATTCCGGCAAGATATCGGTTAGGCACTTCCACTAAAGGTATAGCATAGCTGGCGCCCTGATCTATCCAACGGGTTGGTACCTGGGTCTTTCGTGTAACTCCTACTTTCATGTCGCTGCTTGCTGCAAGATATACAATGTGGGGCTGTAGTTGCACGCGCTGCTCATAGGCAAGGTCGCGGTCGGCAACTCCAAGATGAGCAGTACTCAACTCGGGATGCATGATCCAATCTCCCGCCTGCGGTATGCTGTAAAAACAATCATAGCAAAAACCCATGCGGTATATTTTTTTCTTTTTGCCACAGTTAAGGCACTGAAAACCTATAAAATTAATTTCAAGGTCTTTGCCCAATAACTGGTTCATGTGCAAAAAGCTGTTTTCAAAAACAAGATAATATTGAATGGGGCTGCCTGCCTCGGTTTGCATTTTTGTAAGTACGCCTTCGTATTGCATGGAAAATTTCAGTATATTTATGGCATAAAGATAGTAAAATATGGCCTTGCCTATTATCAATTCGATTGCATCATGGATACTTAAAAAACGTATCCACCAAATAGAATTGTTCATGAAGTACCCTAATGAGGTACAGGAAGAACTGTTGCACAACCTTTTAAACACCGCCCAATATACACTTATTGGCATTAAATACGATTTTGAATCGATAACCAACTATGCCACTTTTGCAGAGCGTGTTCCGGTATCGTCTTATGAAGACGTTGAACCGCTTATAGAACAAACCCGGACAGGTGAGCAAAACGTGTTTTGGCCTACCCAAATAAAATGGTTTGCCAAAAGCAGCGGTACAACCAATGCCAAAAGCAAATTTATACCTGTTAGCCACGAAGCACTTGAAGACTGTCATTATGCAGGCAGTAAAGACCTGCTGTGCCTGTACCTCAATAATAATGAAGATTCGCAGATGTTTACCGGAAAGAGCCTTCGCCTTGGAGGCAGTAAACAACTGTATGAAGACAATAATACTTTTTTTGGCGACCTGAGTGCCATACTTATAGACAACATGCCTTTTTGGGCAGAGATGAGCAGCACCCCAAGCAACAAAGTATCGCTAATGGGAGAATGGGAGAGTAAACTTGCCGCCATAGTACAGGAAACCATACACGAAAATGTGACCAGTTTTGCGGGTGTACCCTCATGGATGATGGTATTGCTAAACCGCGTTATGGAAGAAACCGGTAAAACCAACCTGCTGGAAATATGGCCTAACCTTGAAGTGTATTTTCATGGTGGGGTTAGTTTTGAGCCCTATCGTGAGCAATACAAAAAGATACTGCCAAAAAGCGATTTTCAGTATTACGAGATATACAATGCTTCGGAAGGTTTTTTTGCCATACAGGACAGCAACGACAGCGATGAACTGTTGCTGATGCTGGATTATGGTATTTTTTATGAATTCATCCCGATGGATAGTTTTGGCACGCCAAACCAAAAAGTGATTCCGCTTGCTGAGGTGGTTAAAGATAAAAACTATGCAGTAGTAATTACTACAAACAGTGGCCTTTGGCGTTATATGATTGGCGATACCGTAAGGTTTACCTCTATAAACCCATACCGCATAAAAGTTACAGGAAGGACCAAGCACCACATTAATGTTTTTGGCGAAGAACTTATGGTAGAGAATACCGATAAGGCCCTTGCCAAAGCCTGCAAAGCCACAGGTGCCGAAGTGCTGGACTATACTGTTGCACCTGTATTTATGAAAGGCAGGGAAAAAGGCGCCCATGAATGGATCATTGAATTTAAAAATGCTCCTCAAAATACCGAAGAATTCAGGCAATTGCTTGATGAAGCACTGCAAAGCGTAAACTCTGACTATGAGGCCAAGCGCTACAACAACATGACGCTTAATCCGCTTGTACTTAATGTGGCACGCCCCAAACTGTTTTATGACTGGCTAAAAGAGAACGACAAACTGGGCGGACAGCATAAAATTCCGAGGCTTAGTAACGAGAGACGCTATCTTGAAGAACTTAAGGCCATGCAAAGCGAGGGGAGTTTTACAGAGGGAGTTTAAAATTTAACACATACGCTTACAGCGTTTTACAAAACATTGGCATTAAGTTTGCTTTATAGTATGCAAATACCAACGAAGATGATTTTAATGAAAAAGAAGTATTTATTTGTAATGGGCGCTGCCCTTATGCTGTTAGCCTCATGCTCTACCCACCACCGCTATGGCTGCCGCAGCGGAAGATGCATTGTAGAATCGCAAAAAGCAACAAAACCCACTCCGCAGCCAAATACTAAACGGAATGCGTAAGGCTTAAAAAAGAATTAAAACAAAGCAGTTAAGAATTAAATTTTTAGCTGCTTTTTTATTTTAAACGATATCAAATTAAATATTTAGTTAGCAATTAACTTTTTACTAATTGAAATATACTGGTATTTTTATTATGTTTGAAATATGAATGCAAACATCTACGGGCAAACACCGGAAAACGAAAAACAGAGGCTTAAAGAACTGAGAAGTTATGATATACTGGACAGTCTTCATGAAAAAGACTACGATGATATCGTTACCCTGGCTTCTATTATTTGCGATGTACCTATGGCACTCATTAGCTTTGTAGATAAAGACCGCCAGTGGTTTAAGGCTACTCATGGCCTTGACGGTGAAGAAACCCACAGGCAGCATTCGTTTTGTTCGCATGCTATACTTTCGCCCAACGAAACTATGATAGTGCCAGACTCCCGACTTGATGATCGTTTTAAAGACAACCCCTTTGTAGTAGGCGAACCCAATGTGGTTTTTTATGCCGGTGTGCCACTGGTATCTGAAAACGGATACGGGCTTGGTTCTTTTTGTGTAATAGACCGCAAACCCCGCGAACTTAGCGAAGACCAGCTTAAAGCCATGAAAATACTGGCCGGACAGGTAATGAAATTGCTTGAGCTTCGCAAAACCAATGTAGAACTCAACCTAAAAAAAGAGTTACTGGAACTAAAAGCACAAAACCTTGACGGTATTGTAAGCGCACGTATTGCCCAAATTGAGGGGCAAAAAGTACAGCTTGAAAAAACCAACAAAGAGTTACAGGCTTTTAACTATATAAGCAGTCACGACCTGCAGGAACCACTAAGAAAGATACAAACCTTTACATCGCTTATAGCAGAGCGGGAGTTTGATAATCTCTCTGAAAAAGGTAAGGAATATTTTTTAAAGATAGGCAAGGCATCATCGCGCATGAGCCATCTTATAAAAGACCTCCTTGCCTACTCGCGCACTACGCTCGATAAAAAGAATTTTACCGAAATATCACTACAGGCCGTGGTTAATGATGTGTTGCATGATCTTGAAGAGGATATTAAACAGCGCAATGCCCAAATTACACTAACTGCTGATGCGCACTTTAATGCTATTGCATTTCAGTTCAGGCAGGTAATTTACAATTTACTATCCAATTCACTAAAGTTCTCCCGTGCGGATACAATACCGGAAATTATTATAGACTACAGGCTGGAAACCCGTTTAGAATCGGGTATAACCGGAGCGAGGGAGAAAACATATCACTATATATCGGTTAAAGACAACGGCATTGGTTTTGAGAACAAATACAGCGAAAAGATATTTGAGCTTTTTCAGCGACTTGAAACCAAAGACCTGCAAATTGGTACAGGTATTGGGCTTGCCATTGTAAAGAAAATTATAGACAACCACAAAGGCTATATTTTTGTTGAAAGTGCGCCTGATGAGGGTACAGAGTTTAAGATATTGATACCGGTTTAAATAAGTCATCTTTAAGTACTGATTAAAACTTAAATAACTTACAATTAGAGAAATTCCAATATTTTATAAATAAAATAATTTCACACAATCAATAGGCTATTCTTTCAAAAGTTAATATCAGCAATCATTTAATAATAAATTATAAAATTGATTATTTTTGACATAAAACTAAAGCTATGGATTTAGAAGCGCGTAAAATAAATTTCGTTCAGGAATTTCTCAGAATTGAAAACGAAAAAATAATAAGCAGTTTAGAAGCTCTGCTCAGAAAAAATAAAACTGAACTTTTTGAAAAAGAACTTCAACCAATGAGCCTTCAAAAATTTCACAGCGACATAGACAAATCAATAGAAGACTCTGAAAGCAACAAAGTAGTGAGTGCAAATGATTTGATAGCCAAGGCACAAAAATGGAGTTAAGTATTTACTGGACTGAATTTGCTGAAGAAAAACTTGAAGATATTTTTTATTACTACAAATATAAAGCAGGGGTTAAAACTGCACGCAAAATAGTAACCGGAATAATTAACCAGACTATTGACTTAGATAAAAATCCTGAGATTGGACAACAGGAAGAATTGCTAAAAGGGAGTGACAAAACATTTAGATATCTGATCTACTCTAATTATAAAATAATTTATTGGATAAACCACCCTAAACGGCGGTTAGAAATTATAACCGTTTATGACACAAGACAAAATCCAGAAAAAATAAATCTGTAAAATAAAAAACCATCCCTTTCAGGATGGTTTTATCTTAAAAATAGAATACTTAATAACAGGAATTTATATTTTAAAAGTAACCACCGGCCTTACCGCATGGTTAACAAGGTCCTCACTCACGCTACCATTAAAAAAGTGCGCAATGCCCTGGCGGCCGTGTGTGCAAATACCAATAAGGTCGGCGTTAATGCTGTTAGCAAAATGCAGCACACCTTTTTCTATATTCACATCGTTATAAATGTGGCTGGTGTAGCCGTTCTCTATAGTAAAGCCTGCAACAAAATCGTGTATAATTTTCTCGGCCGCGTGTGTCGATTTAAAATCGTTAGGCGTGTTTATGTACACTAATTGCAGTTTAGATTTAAAGCTGTTGGCAAAATCTACCACTTTAGCAAAAGGCTTCTTTATCTCGCTTGTAAAATTAGAGGCAAATACAAATTTTTCAGGATTAAAGGCACCTTCCTCTTTCTTGATCACAAGTACAGGAACTTCAGACACCCTTACTACCTTCTCTGTATTAGAGC
The DNA here is from genome assembly GCF_009826935.1 of Flavobacterium sp. Sd200. Taxonomy (GTDB): domain Bacteria; phylum Bacteroidota; class Bacteroidia; order Flavobacteriales; family Flavobacteriaceae; genus Flavobacterium. Next base: position 259,517 of record NZ_WUMN01000004.1, on the reverse strand, counting down.
CAATAAACATTTCATGGAAACCGCTTGCTCCATGAGATCCCATAACAATAAGGTCTATATCATTTTCCTTACTTACTTTCAGTATACCGTCAAACGCCCTGTTGATGCTTACATTTTCTGTAACCACAAGGCCATCCAGATATTCTGCCGATTTTACTTCTTCAAAACGCTCGTGTGCTTTTTGCATAAAAAACAAAATCTCAGGCACTTCGGCTCCGGCAGTAACAGCATCGCTTTCTTCGCCCGGAAGCTCTAAAAGGTGAAGCAAAAATATCTCACCGTCATTTTCACGGGCAATTTGTGCCGCCACTTTAAGGGCATATTCGGCATGTTCTGAAAAGTCTGTAGGGACTAAAATCTTTTTCATAATGTGTTTAAATAGTTAACAATTTTGGCTGGAATTTTAACAATATAAAGGTAAGAATAATTTTTACATTACCCAATGATTTTCAAGATATAAAAATAATTTGTATATTTGCAGTGTTATTTAATAAAAGCTAAATAATGAGGGGACAAAAGTCCCCTCTTTTTATACAAATATGACATTTAAAGAAAAAGTTGCCGCATTGCTTAATGCTGGCCTTGAAGAGCACCCTAGCCTGTTTTTGATTGACTTAACCATAGGCTCTGGTAATAAAATAAACGTTACGCTTGATGGCGACAACGGCGTTACGTTGCAGGATTGTATAAATATTAGCCGCGCTATAGAACACAACCTTGACAGGGAAGAAGAAGATTTTTCGCTGGAGGTGGCATCGGCCGGAGCTACAAGCCCACTAAAATTTCCAAGACAGTTTGCAAAAAATATTGGAAGGATAGTGCTTGTAAAAACTAACGATAATAAAGAGATAGAAGCAGACCTTACAGAAGCCGGCGAAAACGGCATTGTGCTTGAGTGGACTGCCCGCGAGCCTAAACAGATAGGCAAAGGAAAAGAGACCGTACAAAAAAAGCAAGAAATTGCCTATACGGATATTAAGGAAGCTGTTGTTGTAATAAAATTTTAAAAAAATAAAGAGAAGTTGGCATGGAAAATCTGGCATTAATAGATTCGTTTTCAGAGTTTAAAGATGATAAACTTATAGATCGCGTTACGCTGATGGCGATACTGGAAGATGTTTTCAGGAATGCATTGAAAAAGAAATACGGGTCTGATGATAACTTTGATATTATCATTAATCCTGACAAGGGAGATATGGAGATATGGAGAAACCGCGTAGTGGTTGCCGATGGTGAAGTGGAAGATCCCAACTCTGAAATTTCGCTTACAGAAGCACGCAGGATAGAGCCGGATTTTGAAGTAGGCGAAGATGTATCTGAAGAAGTTAAGCTTATCCAACTGGGTCGCAGGGCTATACTTGCGCTGCGCCAAAACCTTATCTCTAAGATACACGAGCACGACAACACCAACCTTTATAAGCAATTTAAAGATATTATTGGCGATATTTATACCGCTGAAGTGCACCACGTAAGGCCAAAAGCCGTAATTTTGGTGGATGATGAGGGTAATGAAATTGTATTGCCTAAAGAAAAACAAATACCAAGCGACTTTTTTAGAAAAGGAGATAACGTTCGGGGTATTATAGAAAACGTAGAACTTAAAGGAAATAAGCCGCAGATTATTATGTCGCGCACAAGCGAGCTTTTCCTTGAGAAACTGTTCGAACAGGAAATTCCTGAAGTGGCAGACGGACTTATAACCGTTAAAAAAGTAGTAAGGATTCCTGGCGAAAAAGCAAAAGTAGCTGTAGATTCTTATGATGACAGGATAGACCCAGTAGGCGCCTGTGTGGGTATGAAAGGATCCAGGATACACGGTATAGTGCGCGAACTTGGCAACGAAAACATAGACGTTATTAACTATACTGCCAACACGCAGCTTTATATATCAAGGGCGCTGAGCCCTGCCAAAGTTTCTTCTATCAAATTAAACGAAGAGAACCACAGGGCAGATGTTTTCCTTAAACTGGAAGAGGTATCTAAAGCTATTGGCCGTGGTGGTCATAATATTAAACTGGCAGGTTTGTTAACCGGCTATGAGCTTGATGTAATCCGTGAAGGCAATGCTGCCGAGGATGAGGACGTTGAATTAACAGAGTTCTCTGATGAAATAGATGAATGGATCATTTCAGAGTTTGCAAAAATTGGCCTTGACACTGCAAGAAGCGTACTGAACCAGGATGTAAACGACCTTGTGAGAAGGACCGATCTTGAAGAAGAAACCATCCTTGAAGTGATAAGGATACTTAAAGACGAATTTGAAGATTAAAAAATCGTCCGGCTACCTTTCCGCAAACAACAACACAACGATTGAAGATAACAGTAATAAAAATTTATGTCTGAAGAAAGAGCAATAAGAATTAACAAAGTTTTAAGGGAATTAAATATTTCTCTGGACAGGGCTGTGGAGTTCCTTAAAGATAAGGGCCACATAATCGAGGCTAGCCCCAATGCCAAGATTTCCGGTCAGGAATATAATGCCCTTTTCAACCAGTTTTCTGCCGACAAGGGTAACAAAGCTGCATCCCTTGAAGTAGGCGAGGAAAAAAGGAAAGAAAAGGAAGCGCTGCGCATAGAGAGAGAGAAAGAGCTGGAAGAAAAAAGAAAGCAGGAAGAGGAAAAACAAAGACAGGAAGTTATAAGGGCAAAAGCCTCATTATCCGGTCCGGTAGCAGTAGGCAAAATAGACCTTAATCCTAAAAAAGCTGAGCCCGCTTCAGACAGTGCTCCGGTAAAACAGGAAGCGGCACCAAAACAGGAACCTCAGGTACAAAAACCAGAGCCTGTTGCAGAGAAACCTGCACAAGAGGCTCCGGTTGCGCAAAAGCAGCCTGAGCAGCCCAAAGTGCAAGAACAGCCTCAACAGCAGCCTCAGGTTAAAGAAGAGAAAAAAGCAACTCCTGCCCCTGTACAGCAACAGGCAGCTCCTGCTGAAGTAAAAAAACCGGCTATTACACCGGCACAAAAACCGGTACAGGCGGTACAAACACCACCTGCAGATGCAACCCCATCTCCGGAAGACGATACAATAAAAACACAGTACCAAAAACTTAGCGGTACAACCTTTACAGGCCAAACTATAGACCTTTCTCAGTTTAACAAACCGAAAAAGAAAAAAGAAGAGCCTAAAGGTCAGGGTGGCAGTATAAAACCCGGCGGGAACAATAATTCTCAGGGCGATAAAAACAAAAGAAAAAGGATTACTCCTAACCCTAACAACCAAAACAGGCCACAACAGGGCCAGGGCGGCGGTAACAACCGTCCGGGAGGTGCAGGTCCTATAAGACCTAACACAGGCGGAGGCCAGCAGGGAGGTAATAAGTTTGGCAACAAACCACGTCCGGCTATTGTTAGTAAAGTAGAACCTACCGAAGAAGAGGTTAAAAACCAAATTCGTGAAACGCTTGAAAAACTTCAGGGTAAAGGCGGCAAATCTAAGGCTGCTAAATACAGAAGAGATAAGCGTGATACACACCGCCAAAGGTCTGACGACGAACAAAGAGCACTTGACGAAGGCAGCAAAACAATTAAGGTTACAGAATTTGTAACTGTTGGTGAAATTGCTACCATGATGGATGTGCCTATTACTAAGGTTATCATGACCTGTATGTCGTTAGGTATAATGGTTACCATGAACCAAAGACTTGATGCCGAAACATTAAGCATTGTTGCTGATGAGTTTGGATATGAAGTAGAGTTTATTACTACAGATATTGAAGAGAATATAGAAGAGGTACAGGATCGTGAAGAGGATCTTTTACCACGTGCTCCTATAGTTACTGTAATGGGTCACGTAGACCACGGTAAAACGTCTTTACTTGACTACATTCGTAAAGCTAACGTAATTGCAGGTGAGTCGGGTGGTATAACCCAGCACATCGGTGCATATGGTGTTACACTCGAGAACGGTCAAAAAATCACGTTCCTTGATACACCGGGTCACGAAGCGTTTACCGCGATGCGTGCACGTGGTGCCCAGGTTACCGATATTGCTATTATTGTAATTGCTGCTGACGACGATATAATGCCACAAACAAAAGAGGCAATTGCGCACGCACAGGCAGCAGGCGTACCTATGATATTTGCTATCAATAAAATTGATAAGCCGACAGCTAACCCTGAAAAAGTAAAAGAGAGACTTGCAGGTATGAACCTACTTGTTGAAGACTGGGGTGGTAAATATCAATCGCACGATATATCTGCCAAAAAAGGTATCGGAATAAAAGAACTACTTGAAAAAGTATTGCTTGAAGCCGAAATATTAGACCTTAAAGCAAACCCTGACAAAGCTGCTGTAGGTACTGTAGTAGAGGCTTTCCTTGATAAAGGCCGCGGATATGTTTCAACTGTACTTGTACAGGGTGGTACTCTACGCGTAGGCGATTATGTACTTGCAGGAAAACATCATGGTAAAGTTAAGGCTATGCACGATGAGCGTGGTCATAATGTAAAAGTAGCAGGACCAAGTACACCTATATCTATATTAGGTTTAGACGGTGCACCTACTGCCGGTGATAAATTTGGCGTATATGAAGACGAAAGGGAGGCTAAGCAAATTGCAGCCAAACGTACACAGCTTATACGCGAACAATCGGTACGTACTAAGAAGCACACTACCCTTGCCGAGCTTGGAAGGCGTATTGCCCTTGGCCAGTTTAAAGAGCTTAACCTTATTATTAAAGGTGACGTGGACGGATCTGTTGAGGCACTTGCCGATTCATTCGCCAAACTTACTACCGAGGAAATTGAAATCAAGATTATCCATAAAGGTGTAGGTGCCATAACTGAATCTGACGTTATGCTTGCATCGGCATCAGACGCCATTATTATAGGCTTTAACGTTCGCCCTTCAGGCAACGCCAAACAGCTTGCAGAGAAAGAGGAAATCGACATCCGTAACTACTCTATCATCTACGACGCTATAGACGATGTTAAAGATGCAATGGAAGGCATGCTTTCGCCGGAGCTTAAAGAAGAGGTTACCGGTACTGCCGAAATACGCGAGGTATTCAAGATTTCTAAAGTGGGCTCTATTGCCGGATGTATGGTTACCGATGGTAAGGTATTCCGCAGCTCTAAAATAAGGCTTATACGCGACAGCGTGGTAATCTATACCGGAGAGCTTGCTACCCTTAAACGCTTTAAAGACGACGTTAAAGAAGTGTCTAAAGGTTACGACTGTGGTATGCAGATTAAAAACTATAACGACATACAGGAGTATGACATTATAGAGGCTTACCAGGAAGTAGAGGTTAAGAAAAAGCTTAAGTAATATTGAGCTTCAATTATAAACAGGTCCCGGTTGCAGCAATGCAATCGGGATTTTTTTTATGTTCAAATTGCAATGCATTACCTTTAAATAATAGGCATAAAAAATCCCGCCTGCGCGGGATTCTCATATTTTACTCCGGTGCCAGCTCTAAGGCCAGCCCTTCCAGTTCGGGGGTTATGTTTATCTGGCATCCCAGGCGGCTGTTGGGCTTTACATTAAAAGCCTCGCTCAGCATGGCATCTTCATCGGGACCCATTTCTGGCAATTCCACATCATTAAGTATATAGCATTGGCATGAGGCACACATGGCCATACCACCGCACACACCTATAGTACCGTCCGGAGCCAATTCATAAGCACGGACTACCTCCATAATATTCATGGCCATATCGGTAGGTGCCAGCACTTGGTGGGTTATGCCATCCCTATCGGTTATTGTTATTGTAACTTCGTTCATTTTTGTTTAAAGTTATAATGTTGAATGTTTAAAAGTTAAAGAACGTATCACGGGTAAACTTTAAAACTTTATAACATTCAACATTTAAACATTATTCTATCGCCTTTACCACCTGTTTTTCGGCTTCCTTACGGGTACCGTCAAAACCGTCTACACCGCTTACAGTGGTATATTTAAGTACATATTTTTTGCCCGGGTTCAGCTTATTGAATACACTCTGGCACATAAGCGTAGCTTCATGGAAACCACACAATATAAGCTTCAGTTTACCAGGATAGGTATTAATATCGCCTATGGCATAAATACCCTCAATATTGGTTTGGTAATCTAAGGCGTTGTTAACCTTAATGGCGTTCTTTTCTATTTCGAGACCCCAGTTGGCAATAGCCCCTAATTTAGGAGTAAGCCCAAAAAGCGGGATAAAATAATCAGTCTTAATGGTGGTGTGCGCGCCGTCTATTTCAAGGTCGAGTTCCTCCACCTTTTCCGCCCCGCGAATGCCTGTAACCTCGGCAGGGGTAATAAGGTGAATTTTACCCTGTTTTTTTAATTCCTGTACTTTCTCTACCGAGTCTAAAGCCCCGCGAAACTCGTTACGACGGTGTACCAACGTAACTTCAGACGCTACATCGGCAAGGAAAATACTCCAGTCTAAAGCAGAGTCGCCGCCACCGGCAATAACAATTTTTTTATTACGGAAAAGTTCCGGGTCTTTTACAAAATACTCAACCCCTTTATCTTCATAAAACTCAATGTCTTCAATAATGGGTTTGCGCGGTTCAAAACTGCCAAGCCCACCGGCAATAGCCACGGCTTTGGCATAATGCTCTGTACCTTTGTTGGTCGTTACTAAAAACGTACCGTCTTCCAGTTTTTGTATGGTCTCTGCCTTTTCGTTAAGTGTAAAGCCCGGCTGGAACTGTTTTATCTGCTCCATCAGGTTATTTACGAGGTCACCCGCCAAAACCGACGGATAACCCGGAATATCGAATATAGGTTTCTTAGGATAAAGCTCAGACAGCTGCCCGCCTATTTGCGGAAGCGCGTCTATAATATGGCATTTAAGTTTTAAAAGTCCGGCTTCAAAAACAGCAAACAAGCCTGTAGGGCCTGCGCCAATAATCAATATATCTGTTGTAATCATTACGTTTATATGTGCTAAAAGCAATTTCATGACAAAGTTGCCCAAAATTGCTTTTAAAAATTATGATAAATATCAGCTAACGCTATGTATTTTAAAAACGGGCGCTACGCTACGTTAACCACAGTTTCTATTTGCGGGGCATACTTTTTAATGGTAGTTTCTACCCCGGCCTTTAGTGTCATTTGGTTTACGCTGCAGCCAACGCAGGCACCTTCAAGGCGTACACGTACATGTTTATCGTCTTCGATATCTATTAACGAAATATTACCTCCATCAGACTCCAAAAAAGGGCGTATCTCTTCAAGAGCCCTTTCAACACTGCTTCTAATTTCTTCTGTTGTCATTTTATTTCTTTTTAACAGCCGAACATCCGGCCATCGTAGTTATTTTAATCGCCTCAGACGGCGGAAGGTTATCATTACGGTTTACAGTTTCCTGAACCACATTACGCGCCAATTCTTCGAACACAGCCTCAAGCGGTGTTGCAGTTTGCAGGGCAGCAGGACGACCGTAATCGCCTGCTTCGCGAATGCTTTGCACTATAGGCACTTCGCCAAGGAAAGGAACATCAAGGTCTTCAGCAAGGTTTTTAGCACCTTCTTTGCCAAAAATGTAGTATTTGTTTTCCGGCAATTCTTCCGGTGTAAAATACGCCATATTTTCTATAATACCAAGTACAGGCACATTAATGCTTTCCTGACGAAACATTGCCACACCTTTTTTGGCATCGGCAAGAGCAACAGCCTGTGGCGTGCTTACAATAACCGCACCTGTAATAGGCAATGCCTGCATTATGGAAAGGTGAATATCGCCCGTTCCCGGTGGCAGGTCAAGCAGCATAAAATCAAGCTCGCCCCAATCGGCATCAAATATCATTTGGTTAAGGGCCTTACCTGCCATTGGACCACGCCATATAACGGCCTGCTCCGGGCTGGTAAAAAAGCCTATAGAAAGTATCTCTACGCCATAGCTGGCAATAGGTTTCATTTTAGATTTACCGTCGATGGTTACTGATATAGGCTTTTCGCGCTCTACATCAAACATTATTGGCATAGAAGGACCATAAACGTCGGCATCAAGAACACCAACCTTAAAGCCCATTTTAGCAAGTGTAACCGCAAGGTTTGCCGTTACTGTAGATTTACCAACACCGCCTTTGCCCGACGATACAGCAATAATATTACTAATGCCAGGAATGGCTTTTCCTTTAATCTCAGGTTTCTCAGGCGCTTCAACTTTTACGTTTACCTTTACCTTAGCCTCAGGGGTTACTTTTTCATGGATTGTTTTAATAATATCGGCTTCGGCACGTTTGCGGATGTGCATTGCCGGAGTTTGCATTACAAGCTCAACCACAACCTCATCGCCAAAGGTAAGCACGTTGCGTATTGCACCACTCTCAACCATATTTTGCCCTTCTCCGGCAAGCGTTATGGTTTCAAGGGCTTTTAATATCTCTTTTCTGTCTAACTTCATAATTGTAAATAACTAACAGTCTGCACTATTAAGACTGATTTCAAATTACAAAGATACTATGAAAAGTTTATTTAAAGAAGATTAATGTTATAGTTTGCAGCAAAAAGTGATAACTTACAAATTATAAAAAATATTATTTAAGAATTATCTTTTTATAGATATAGTTTCCCTGTTTTTTATTGACAGTGTCTGTTTGAATTTCATAAAATTCGTCAGCCGATAATGCTTTAATTAAGACAATATTATTCCCTTTCCATTTTATATCATCAGGAATATAATCTAAATTCTCATTAAATACACATGTAAATTTACTGTTAGATAAAGAAAGTATTTGTATATCTGCACTTAACAATGACTTACCTCCGCCATATGGATTAACATAGTATGATATTATTTTTTGACGGTTTGGAGAAAAATCCGGCATTCCGGCTAGCGTATCTATTTTAGCTGTGACCTGGTCTACTAAAAAATAACTTCCGCCTTCATAATATTGCGCAGACAATAAATATTTCCCTACTTCTTTACTGTATCCAAGATAAGTATAAGTAACCTCTTCTTCGTCATAATATCCTTTTTGCAAATAAGGATTTATATTATGAAACGCAAGTTTCTTTTTTTGAGTATTTATTACAACCGGAGGCAGCAGCAATGTATCTGGCCTAAGCAAATCCGTACTAAAACCTGACAAAGCAGAGTATGATCCTTTTTCAAACTCTTCAGCATTGCTTTCCTTTATCTCGGCAACAATATTAGTTAACTTTTCAGATGCGTCTTTGTTATTTATATTTACTTTGCTACGCTCAATAACATCCTTTTTACAATTTGTAAATAGGAAAAACAAAATAAATACAGTGATAAAATGTTTCATAGCATTACATTATAAAACATCCAACTCCTTAGCAGGATCCCAAAAGTGTTTTTCAAAATCTGTAATTTGATTATCTTCTACCTCTATGCCCTCATTTTCCAAAAGCTGCTGCATGAGGTTAGTTCCGCCAAAATGATGCTTACCGCTCAGCAGGCCAACACGGTTTACCACACGATGCGCAGGTACATCATCCGGGCAGTTATTCATAGCCCAGCCTACCATCCGTGCCGAACGGGCAGCTCCTAAAAACTTAGCTATAGCTCCATAAGATGTTACCCTGCCATAGGGTATTTGCCTCGCTACTTCATGTACTTTTTCAAAAAAATTACTGTTGTCTTCCGGCATACTATTGAGTGCTTAGTAATGGCTTTTCCAAATACGCAAAAGGGTTACAATAGCCACAATACCTGTTATAGCACCTATAAAATAGTTTACGTTTCTTAAAAAGAAATCGGTTTTATGCTCAAACTTTTTAAAGAAGATTATATAAAGGTAAAAGACTAAAAATGCACCACTCATTGCCCCTGCTACAAAAAGCAGGATATACAGATTGGTAAAGAAGAATATTTTGGCTGCGGATAACGATATGCTTATAAAAACATAGAACGGTATGGGGAAAAAGTTTAGCGCAGACAACGCCATACCAATAAAAAAGTTGCCTGTTTTACTGCGAATTTTCACCACATCGTCGGCTGCCTTGGGCTTTTTCTTTTTTGACAGGAACAGAAAATACACTGTGAGTACAAAAAATATGAGCACACCAACTTCTTCAAGAAGGTACACTATATCCGGTCGCCTATTGATGAGCTTTGCAAAGGTTACTGCTATAAACGCCTGAATAAACACAATTACTGCCGCGCCACCCGCAAAAACCATAGCATTTTTGCGACCTTCTTTGAGGCTTATCTTGGCAGCCGTCATGTTTAGCAGCCCGGGCAGCAATGTGGTTAAAAAAGCCACGGCAAAGCCTAACAGTATGGGGGTTATTACCTGCATACTATTTTATTTTAAACCTTATGTAAGTAATAGGCTTGTTTTGCTCAAGGTATTGCTGCTCGTAAAATGTTTGTATAGCAGTAACAATTTCCGGTGCGCCCTCGTTGCGGTACACGTTGTGGTTGGCATACAACACCTCGTGTCCGGCACCATGCAATAGCCCAAGGGTGTAGCCATGCATAAATTCGCTGTCGGTTTTAAGGTTTACAACACCATCTGCCTTGAGGATGTTCTTGTAACGTACTAAAAACTCGGCATTGGTAAGCCTGTGCTTTGTGCGTTTATATTTTATTTGTGGATCGGGGAAGGTTATCCATATTTCAGAAACTTCACCCGGAGCAAAAAAGTTCTCAATAAGCTCTATCTGTGTGCGAAGGAATGCCACATTATACAATCCGTTCTCTACCGCAGTTTTAGCACCACGCCAAAAACGGGCACCTTTAATATCTATGCCTATAAAGTTATTTTCAGGATAGCGTTCGGCAAGCCCTACACTATATTCACCCTTACCACACCCAAGCTCGAGTATAATAGGGTTATCATTCTTAAAAAAATCGCTGTTCCATTTGCCTTTCAGGTTAAAAGTACCTGCAACGGCTTCCTCTCGCGTAGGCTGTAAAACGTTATTAAATGTTTCGTTTTCCCTAAAACGCTTCAGTTTATTTTTGCTTCCCACTCTTTAATTTAAATTTTTGGTAAAATTAGCGAAATATATGGCAATCAAAATAATTTTAGATTGCACAAATTAAATAGTTATCAAAAACATAACAAATCAGTGCAAAATAATAAGATACTTGTTGCCCCACTCAATAGGGGCCTGGGGCATGCCACACGTTGCATACCGGTTATTGATGCACTTGAAAACCATGGTTTTGAACCCATTATAGCATCTGACGGGACAACACTTGAGCTGCTAAAAAAAGAATTTCCGCATCTAAAAACAATAGAGCTGCCCGGATATCATGCCGAGTATGCCAAAACCGGTGCCTTTTTTAAACTTAAGATACTATTGCAAATGCCTCGTATGTTTTTGGCAATACGCCACGAGAACAAATTAGTGTGCAACATTGTAAAGGAACATAATTTGGCAGGCATAATATCTGACAGCAGGCTGGGTGCGTATTGCAAAAATGTACCCACAGTGTTTTTAACCCACCAGCTAAACATTCTCAGCGGAAGCACTACCGCGCTTGCTACAAAAATCCATCAATATTTTTTAAGGCGTTTTACCCAGTGCTGGGTGCCCGATGTTGAAACCTCTCCTAATCTTTCGGGGAAACTGGGCCATACGGAAGACCCCGGAATAAAACCTAAATATATAGGATTGCTTAGCCGGCTGCATAAAAAGACCACAGAAAAACAGTACAGCCTTATGGTGCTGCTATCGGGTGGAGAGCCCCAACGCACCGAACTTGAAGAAAAGCTACGCGCCGAATTAAAAAAATACAACGGCAAAACGCTGTTCGTGCAGGGACTTATAGAGCCTGAGCAAAAAATGGTAAAAGAAGGCAACACCCTTTTCTACAACTACATGAACACAGCACAGATAGAAGAGGCTATGAATCAAAGCGAAGTGGTGTTATGCCGACCGAGCTATACTAATGTTATGGATTTGGCTAAACTTTGCAAAAAAGCCTTCTTTATACCCGTACCGGGAGAATATGAACAGGAATATCTTGCAAAGAAACTTAAACGCAGTAACACTGTACCTTATGCTTTGCAGGACAATTTTAAAATAAAGAATTTAGGAAAGGCCCACATGTATAAAGGGCTTAAAAGTGTAGAATGCGCCATTAAATGGAAAGACCTATTTAGTCTTTTCGAGAGTAAATGAAAACTCTGAACCCTTGCCATAGTCACTTTCAACATAAATTTTTTCGTCGTGGCCTTCTATAATGTGCTTAACAATTGCAAGCCCAAGACCACTACCGCCCTCTGTGCGGGCACCACTGCGGTCTACACGATAAAAGCGTTCAAAAAGACGTGGTATATTTTTGCGTTCTATACCTTCGCCATTATCTTTTACACGAATAATTACTTTATTATTTACAAGATCTTCTATACTAATTTCTGTAGTACCGTCTTCGCGGCCGTACTTAATTGAGTTTACCACAAGATTGGTAATAACCTGCTGTATCTTATCTCTGTCGGCATATACCATAACAGGTTTAATATATTTTTGGTCGAGCATGAGCATAATGCTTTTTTTGTCGGCTTTCATTTCAAGCAGATCAAAAACACCCTGTATAACATCTACAATATTAAATTCAGTGTAATGCAGGTTAAGGTCGCCCACCTCCATCTTACTTATCATATCAAGATCCTGAACAATATAAATAAGCCGCTCTACCCCTTTCTCTGCACGCTGCAGGTATTTTTTGCGTAGGGTTTTGTCGTTCATGGCACCGTCAAGCAATGTCAGTATGTAACCCTGAACCGTAAACAGTGGGGTTTTTAGTTCGTGCGAAACATTACCTAAAAACTCGCGACGGTATTCTTCCTGAATTTTAAGGGTTTCTATTTCGAGTTTCTTATCGCGGGCATACTTTTCGAGTTCATGCGTAAGGGTAGCCATATCGGTAGTAACCGATTTGCTCCTCAGACTGCTGGATTCGAGCAGCGAAATATCGTCGTATATTTTTTTTACACGGCGGTAAATAAAATGTTCTACGCGATATTGCAGCACAAAAAAAGCAAAGAAGAAAAGCAGCAGGGCAAAAGCCACTAAAAACTGCCAGTTGAAGGTATAAAAAAATTGCATTAAACCTGCCACCAGCAAGGTGGCAAATAATGCAATATATGTTGCTGATTTAACAGCAAAACGGTAAGATTTTTTAAACTTAATAGACACTAAATTTCGAGCTTATAACCCACGCCCTTTATGGTTTTAAAAATATCGTCTCCTATTTTTTCACGAAGTTTCCTGATGTGAACGTCTATTGTTCTTCCGCCTACAACTACTTCGTTACCCCACACTTTATCAAGAATTTCTTCTCTTTTAAACACTTTGCCCGGTTTAGAGGCCAACAGGTAAAACAGTTCAAACTCTTTGCGCGGCAATACAATTTCGCGGTCTTCCAGTACAATTTTGTACTCTTCGCGGTTAATTTCTATTGAGCCAACCCTTAAAACATCAGCTTTGCTGTCGTCTTCTTTAAGCCTTCTAAGCAACGCCTTTACTTTACTAACCAATAATTTTGGTTTAATTGGTTTGGCAATATAATCATCGGCTCCGGCATCAAACCCGGCAACCTGGCTGTAATCTTCGCTTCTTGCCGTTAAAAACGTAATAATAACATTATTAAGTTCCGGCAGTTTTCTAATATTTTCAACAGCCTCCATACCGTCCATTTCGGGCATCATCACATCTATAATAATAAGATGCGGAAGTTCTTTTTTAGCTTTGGCAATCGCTTCTTTACCATTAACCGCCGTAATAACCTGGTAGCCTTCCTGTGTTAAGTTATAACCCACAATTTCCAGGATATCCTGCTCGTCATCAACTAATAAGATCTTGATGTCTTTTTTCTTCATGATAAATATTATCTGTGTTTTTGTGGCGGTAAAGGTAAAGATAATACAAAATAATGAAACGTGTTAACTATTATTTAATGCGTTAACAATTTAGTAATAACAGGTAAATCTAAACCTAACGTTTACCTAACATTCAATTTGAGGGCGCGAAGTTTCTTTGCAGCAAAATTAGAACACAACGCAATGAAACTTAAATTCTTATTGATTACCTTGTTTATTACAGCCATAGGCTTTGCGCAAAACAACGGTACGGTAACCGGGACAGTTACTGACAAAGACATGAACAACGAACCGCTGCCGTTTGCCAGTGTAGTGGTTAAAGGTTCGCCCATTAGCACCAATACAGACGAAACAGGATATTACACCCTGAGCGTTCCGGCAGGACAGCAAACCCTTGTTTTTGGTTTTCTTGGCTATGAGAGCAAAGAAGTTAGTGTTACAGTTAAAGCAAACGAAACTATTACTGTTAACGAAATTCTTGCCTCGACCAGTGTACAGCTAACCGATGTGGTTATAGAAAAACAGGTGAGCCGCGAAAAAGAAACCGCTCTTTTACTGCAGCAAAAGAACGCCATTGAAATGAAGCAGAACATAGGCGCACAAGAGCTTAGCCGTAAAGGTATTGGCGATGTGGCTACTGCTGTTGCAAAAACATCGGGTATATCTAAACAAGAAGGCAGCAACAACGTATATGTAAGGGGGCTTGGCGACCGCTATAACTCTACATCTATAAACGGATTACCGGTACCAAGTAATGACCCTGAAAAGAAAAACATTTTTCTTGACATATTTACTACCGATATTGTTGACTATATATCTATAGACAAGGTTTACAACACAAAACTTTTTGGAGACTTTGCCGGAGGTAACGTAGACATAATCTCTAAAGAATATCGTGGAAACGGAATGTTCGAAGTATCTGTGGGATCTAAAATTAACACGAACGCTTTAGATAAATCGAGTGAATTCTATTTACAGGATGGTCCTAAAAAATCAGGATTCTTTAAAAGCGATTATCCTGCAAATGCATTAACATCGTTTAACTACCCTAACAGCCTGAATGCACAAAAAGAAAGCATGACTCCAATTAACTTTGGATTTAAGGCCGGTCAGGTTTACAACATTGGAGAAGAAGGCAAACTTAGCCTTTTTGCAACAGCAAACTTTAGCAATGGCTATGAATACAGGAAAGGTCTAAACCAAACAATGAATGCCCAGGGCGGTGTGTTAAACTCTTTCCAACAGGAGCGTTTTTCTTACAACACCAACACAACGGGAATGTTTAATGCTGCATACCGTCTAAACCCTAACCACAAATTATCTTACAACTTTTTGATTGTAAATTCTTCAGACCAATATAGAGACGGATATTCAGGAATTATTCGAGACCTTGCTGAAGACGGAACTGGATTTATACAAAGAGGTACTTATGTGCAAAACACTTTGATGATAAACCAGTTACTTGGCAACCACAAACTAAACGAAAAAACGGCCTTAGACTGGGGTGTATCTTACAACACCGTTAAAGGCGATATGCCAGACAGGAGACAAAACACTTTTGCAGATACCGGAGCAGACGGAACACTAAACCTTGCTCAGGTAACCGCTACCGATAACCACAGGTATTATCAAAACCTAAAAGAAGATGAACTTGCAGCAAATATTGCAGTTAGCAGGCAGATAGGTGCCACTGGAGAAGATGGTAAATCAAGGGGCAAAATAAGCGCAGGCTACAACGGACGCTTTAAAAAGCGTGATTTTGAAGCCATACAGTTTAACTTCTTCCTTAACTCGGCTATTCGATTTGATATAACAGCCGATCCTAACCGACTTGACGAGATTTTTAATCCAACTTCTTATGCCAATGGCGATTTCTCTGTAAACACCTATTCAGGTAGTATGCGACCTCAAACCTACAACGGTGACCTTGATATACACGCAGGTTTTGGTACATTCGATTATAAATTTACCGACAAGCTAACCACAAGTATAGGTCTTAGATATGAAAAAATTGATCAGTCTATAGATTACAGAACGCAATTTGAAACAGGGCAATCTGACTTTAATAGAAACGAATTTTTACCAAACCTAATATTAAAATATGAACTGAACGACAAACATAATCTTAGGTTTGCCGCAAGTAAAACATATACACTACCTCAATTTAAAGAAACAGCAAACTTTCTTTATGAAGAGATAAACGAAGTTAAAATAGGTAATAAAGATCTATACCCTTCTCAAAATTACAATGCTGATATTAAATGGGAATTTTTCCCTCAAAGAGATGAGCTAATATCTGTAACAGCATTTAGTAAATACATACTGGACCCAATAAACGAAATTGTAATTTCATCTGCAACCAACGATATATCTTGGGTAAACATTGGAGACAGCGGTTATGTAGTGGGTGCTGAGCTTGAAGTGCGCAAAAACCTATATGTTATAGATGGTGAATTTGAAAACAAGCTAACCGGAGGATTAAACCTTGCATACATGAAAACCCACCAGGATCTTGATCCGGAAAAAGTGGCAAGAGAGACTGATAACTCTATGAGCATCAACCCGACAGATAAAACATCGAGTTTTACAGGAGCTTCAGACCTGTTGCTTAATGCTGACGTATCTTATACAAAAAACTGGACGGCAGACAAAGGAATAACTGCAACCTTAATGTATTCTCATTATTCAGACAGGCTTTATGCGATTGGTACATTAGGAAAAGGAAACCTTGTTGATAAAGGCATGGGAGCATTAGATCTTGTGTTGAAAACACGTTTAGGCAAACATTTAGGCATTGACCTTGTGGGACGTAATCTATTAAACCCCGAATTTGAAAGGGTACAGGAAAACGCAAGCGGCACTGTTCCAATCATTAACTACAAAAGAGGTGCTTATTTTGGACTTGGCTTAACATACAAGCTATAAAACACCTGCAAACACAACAATTTGCTTACACAGAGTTAACTTACATTAAACCTCGATTGCTCAAATTTGCAATCAAAATAAATAACACAAAATGAAAAAAAGAGTTTTAACAGTATTTGCTTTAGCATCATTATCATTTGCTGCTTTAACAGTATCATGTTCTGATGACGACAACAAACCAGCAGGACCAACATCAACATTCGTACTTGACCGTAACAATTTTAAAGGTGAGATCGAAGATGGAGAAGTTATCCTTGAATCGGGAACTTACAAACTTACAGGTCCGCTTGTAGTTGGAGCCGATGCTAAACTAACAATCAAAGCAGGCGTAATTATCGAAGCAACACGCACTACTGAAACTGATGATGAAGTTCGTTATATTGCAATTGCTCAGGATGGTGAAATTGATGTTCAGGGTACAGCTGCAAGCCCGGTTGTAATGACTGCAGAAGTAAAAGAACCACAAGCATGGGGTGGTCTTGTTCTTTGTGGCCGCGCTACTATCAACACAAGTGCTACAGGTGCACGTGCTGAAGTATCTGACCTTCCTTACGGTGGTAATCAGGATGACGACAGTTCAGGAACTATTAAATATCTAAGGGTGGAATATCCTGGTTTTTCTTACAGCGCAAGTAAAGAATTTAACGGTGTTTCTTTCTTTGGTGTAGGCCGTGGAACTACTGTAGAGCATGTACAGGTTTATGAAAGCTCTGACGACGGCTTTGAGTGGTTTGGTGGTACTGTAAACACTAAATGGCTTTCTGTAGTAAACGTACACGCTACTAAAGTTGGTGATGACCTTTTTGACTGGACTGAAGGATGGGTAGGTACTAACGAAAACTGGTATGGTAAAAGAACTAATGGTGGTAACAGAGGTATCGAAGCAGATAACAACGCTAACAACCGTGCTTTAACTCCAATATCTAACCCTACTATTACAAACCTTACACTAATAGGAAACAATGGTGGTTCAGAAAACCAGGCTATAAAACTAAGAGAAGGTACTAAAGCAGTATTTAACAATGTAGTTCTTAGCAACTTTGGTACTGGATTTGACGTTCAGCACGCTGAAACTCTTGCTTTTGTAACTTCTGGTGCTACTAAAGCTACAGGTGTTAAATTTGATAACATTCCTGCTGACAGAAAAGCGATAGATGCTACAAATGCCAGCAACATAAACTCTATCTTTACTGAAAATGCTTCTGCTACAGGAGCTGGTGCAGGTACTGAAGTTCCGGCTTGGGCTCAGGGATGGACTCGTAACAACTAATTTTTAAGTTTTTACTTACATACAAAATAAGGCTGCCATTGGCAGCCTTATTGCTTTTATAATTATACGGTTTTAAGATAAATAGATAAAATTATCGATCTTACTATTGTTAAAACACACACTAAAATTTAATATTTTTTCATAACAAAATTTTTGGTATAGTTATTGAAATAATTTATACATTTACATCATCGATCATCTTATGAAAAAACACTACTTTTATACTACCTTACTGGCCCTGTTTTTGTTTTGCCTTGGTGCTATAGCCCAGGAAAACAAACAGTCTTTTACTGCCGGTAAAGATCCTATAGAAGGCCTTAACATATACCCCAACCCCGTTAGCGGCGGCAGGCTGTATATTACATCTAAAACCGGGCAAAACAAAGATGTTGCCATTTTTGATGTTTTAGGCAAAAAAATTATGCAGGCAACACTTAGCAACAACAAAGAACTTAACGTTAGCGACATGACACCCGGCGTTTACATTATCAAGGTAAAAGAGGGCGAAGCGACATCTACACGAAAGCTAATTGTTAAATAAACCCAAAAAGAGGCCGCAAGCTGTTAAACTTTTCTAATTTAGGCTTATTTTGATATAAGAATATTTTTATAGTTTGTACGCGCGCGCTATCTTTGCAATCAGAAAATAAAACTTCAATAAAAATTAACGACATGAAAAAACTTTACATTTTAGCAGCTGCTCTTGTATCAACTGCTTCTTTCTCTCAGGTAGTCATTAGCCAGGTTTATGGCGGTGGTGGTAACAATGGTGCTGTTTACAGCAACGATTTTGTAGAATTATTTAACCGTGGCTCTCAAGCCGTTACCCTAACAGGCCATACTCTTCAATACGCTTCTAACTCAGGGTCTTTCAACGCATCAAATATACAGCCACTACCTACGATAACAATTCAGCCAGGTCAATATTATCTTATTCAGGAAGCTGCAGGCAACACAGCAGTACAGGCATTACCAACTCCTGATTATGCACCAGTTGCACCAGCTGTAATCCTTTCTATAGGAGGCACTAATGGTAAAATAGTATTAGCCTCAAATGATACCGCTGTAACTTCACCTACCGACGCGAATGTTGTTGACTTCGTTGGATTTGGTT
Source organism: Flavobacterium sp. Sd200 (assembly GCF_009826935.1). GTDB lineage: Bacteria > Bacteroidota > Bacteroidia > Flavobacteriales > Flavobacteriaceae > Flavobacterium. Next base: position 240,461 of record NZ_WUMN01000004.1, on the reverse strand, counting down.
CAGCTACTACATTTGAAGGTAGTGGACCTACTCCTGCTTTAGGTAATGCTCTTGCAGCTGTAAGAGCAAGTAATGGATGTCAGGATACCAACGACAACGCTACTGATTTCGTTTCTACAACTCCAACACCAAGAAATACTGCAACTCCAGTAAACGTTTGTGGAACGCAAAGTATAAACAAAAATCAAATCGCTGGCTTAAAGCTTTCTCCAAACCCACTTACAGGCAATGTACTTACAGTATCGTCTAACAGCGATGTAGAAAAAACTGTAGCTATATTTGATATTACAGGCAAACAAATACTTAGCGCTGTAACAGTAAACAACACTGTAAACGCAGCTAAACTTAGCGCAGGTGTTTATATTGTAAAAGTTACTGAAGAAGGCAAAACTGCTACTAAAAAACTTATTGTACAGTAAATAGCATACACCACTCTCACTAAGAGGCTGGTATTAAAGGGTGTTGCTTTGCAGCGCCCTTTTTTTATTGATGTTTACTTAACAATTAAACAATAAAAAACAAGCCACGGCAAAAGCCGTATTTAATAATTTTACAAGGTTAAAAAAGACTATATAAAATGAAAAAAATCTACTCGTTACTATCAGTAATCGTATTATCTGCCACGGCAGCAACAGCACAGGAAAATCTTGTTTTAAACCCTGGTTTCGAAGAATGGGCAAACGAGCAACCTGTTAGTTATGCTCCATACAGCACTTACTTAAACATCAATCTTGTTCAGGAAAACAATATTAAACATAGTGGCAACAGTTCAGCAAGACATCAGTCGCAATCAAGCACTCAAAATGTACAGCAGGACGACCTTATACCTGTAATTGCAGGAAACAGCTATACTATTAGTTATTGGTATCTTGACAACGACCCGGCAGCAAAAACAAGAATTTGGTCGGCTTGGATGCAGGCAGGAACTCCATTCACTCAATTATCAGATGATGAAGGAACACTAAGATATGCAGATAACGATTTATCTTTTTCTACTGACAATCCACAATGGATCAATAAAACTCTTACACTTACAGCTCCTGCTAATGCCACACACTTCAGATTTCAGGTAAGAACAAATAGAGAAGCTGTAGGTGCTGATGGTGGTTATATCTATTATGATGATTTTTCTTTTGTTGACAATACTGCCGCAGGAGTTAAACAAAACGAAATTGCAGGTTTAACGGTTAGCCCTAACCCGCTTACAGGCAATGTGCTTACTGTAAAATCGAATAGCAATGCTGCTAAAGGAGTGGCTATATTCGATATTACAGGTAAACAGGTGCTTAACACTACAACTGCTAACAACACTGTTAATACAAACAACCTTACAGCAGGTGTTTATATTGTAAAAGTTACCGAAGACGGTAAAACTGCTACTAAAAAACTTATTGTACAGTAATTTACTTTACACTTTATAATATCAGGGCTGCCATTGGCAGCCTTTTTGCTTTTTAGACACTAATTACACAAATTTTCACCAATCTCTTCGCTCTTTCTTTATGAATCTTCACGATGGAGATATAAAGCACCCTTTTCCATTCCGACCGAAGCGCAGCGAAGTGGAGGAATCTCTATTTAAGCCACTAATTGTTTCACGCACTATCACTGCGATGAGAAACGACAAAGCAACCTTTTCCATTCCGAACGAAGTGCAACGAAGTGGAGGAATCTCTATTTAAGCCACTAATTGTTCAAGCACCGTCACTGCGGGGAGGAACGACGAAGCAGCCTATTTAGCCCACCTAACAAACAGATCGCTTCGTGCCTCGCGATGCTTCACTCCAAAAAAGGGAACCCTTAACCAAAACATAACTTTTTAACTAACAATTGATTAAATAAAATTTCTTACAAAAATTCCATTGCGATTTACAAATGTTTTCATAAATTTAAATTCCAACAATAACATTTATTTTTTATGAAAACAACACAAATTTTGGCAGCAGCTTTGTTTGCCACAGGAATTTTTACGGTTAATGCGCAAACCCAAAACTCTTCAGTCACCAGCTTCGGTTTAAATGCCGGAACGAGTGGAACAGGTAATGCTTTTTTTGGCTACAGTGCCGGATATACCGCCCCAAATTACGGTATGACAAATTCAACAATCATGGGATACTTGACGGGAGGTGAAAGCGGAACAGATAATGTATTAATAGGAAATAAAACTGGTCAATATTTCACAGATGGGTATGAAAATGTTTTTGTCGGTGCAACAGCTGGCCAATACAGCACTGAAAACTCCTATAATGTATTAGTAGGTTTTGGCTCCGGTGCTAACATAACATACGGGAACAATACAATGCTGGGACATAAAGCTGGATACAGTACCTCTGGAGGTGGCAATATATTCTTAGGTTATAATGCTGGTTATAACGAGATTTCCAGTAACAAACTATATATAGAAAACAGCAGCTCTTCTACTCCCCTCATTTGGGGCGACTTCGCAAACGACCTTTTAAAATTTAACGGTAAAGTAGGCATAGGTTTAGGTACGGCTGCCTTTCCTACAACAGGCGGCAGCATAAACGTTGCTGCCTATAAACTAATTGTAAACGGCGGCATACTCGCTAAAGAGGTTCGCGTTGCCACTACTTGGGCCGATTATGTTTTTGAGGATAATTACAAGCTCCCTACCCTGCCGGAAGTAGAACAATACATAAACGAGAATGGGCATTTACCTAATGTGCCATCGGCCAAACAAATAGAGGAAGACGGTATAGAAGTGGGCGAAATGGCAAAAATTCAGCAGGAAAAGATCGAGGAGCTTACCCTGTATGCCATACAGCAGCAAAAACAGCTCGAAAAACAGCAAAAAGAAATAGACGAACTTAAAGCACTCGTACTTAAACTTGCCGGTACTAAATAATATACGTTTAATCTAAATTTTACAGTTATGAAAAACGTATATATATACCTAACCCTCCTTATGCTTATTGGCATTAAGGGTTTCGGGCAATCTGATGTAATTATATGGCTGGATAATAGTACATCTATATCTGCCGCAGAATTTACAGAAATGAAAAATTCTGTAGAAGACATTATAAGCCAAGTCTTGTCATGCAATGACAACAGGGTTGCAGTTGTTCATTATGGAGCCGGATACGATCCTGCTACAGATCTATATAGCCCAAGAATTTATATTGAATCAGACTTTACTACTAACGAAACTACTGCAAATTCTTTTCAAAGGCGTTATTTAGGAGACGCTGATTTTGCACATGAATCATTAGACCTAATCGGAAAAGCCTTGGATAATGTTGTAGACGCTAATATAGTAAGTACACAAAAAACACTAAATCGTATAAGCACAAATTCACTCACAATATACTTATTTTCAGATGCCGCAAGACACAGCGACTTTAATGGCAGTAGTTTTCTTGTAAATGCAACATCATATGCAAGTAACACAAATCTCGCTTTTGAAAATTATACAGAATTTAAAAATGAGAGAAATGCAAAGTTCGTAGTTACACTTGGACCGACTCATAATCCTGCTTTTCGCGAGGCAACAAAACAGGCAGCTGCTGCAATATCGAGCGGAGGCGGTACATATAACGGAACAGTAGAATCGTATCCTGCCGACCCGGATGGACCGGGAGTAACAGGAAGATATTTGATTTATACAGATTTGTTTGTCCTGACACCTGCCGAAATCGACTCTATTACAGGATTTATATGTGCCATAGCAGATGATTGCCCTCCTTACTTAACATTAATATCGCCTACACATGATGTAAGCAGCGGTATAGATAACAGACAGGTTGGCATCAATATAACTGCATCTAATGATATAAGCTTAGGAGCAGAGGCCAATTATCTTGCAGGAGAATCTGTACTTCTGGGAGATGGTTTTTATGCAATAGATGGCAGTTTGGTTTTAGCCACAATAAATGGATGCGAGAGTAGCAGTGTTTCTTCGTCCCGTCGCGCACATCAGGAGGAAAGCAAGGCTGAAACACCAATTAAAAAAGAAAGCTTAATACTGTCTCCAAACCCTGCTTCACAAACCGTTGCGCTTACTTTAGATGAGAACATCAAATCAGTATCGGTAATTTCGCTGGAGGGTAAAACTATTTTCAGCAAAGAGTTATTGGGTAAAAACACGGCCTATCAGCTCGACCTGAGCAATTATAAAGCCGGAGTATATTTTGTAACCGTTACAGCCACAAACGGCAACACTACTACCGAAAGGCTTATTGTGCAGTAATTTTTTTATAAACCATATTTTAGAGCACTGCCCGCAAAGCAGTGCTTTTTTATTTTGTACTTTTGCCAAAACATTATTGCCTTGCTTACCCCTACCGATATATTTACTATTGGCTCTAAAAAAGAGTTTGAAAAAATTACGCTTAAGGTTTTTCGCCACCAGTTTGATAACAATGTGGTGTATCGTGATTTTTGCAGCTTTTTGCATAAAGACAAGCACAATGTAAAATCGGTTAAAGACATACCGTTCCTGCCCATACAGTTCTTTAAAACGCATGAGGTAGTAAGCTCTGCAAACCCGGTTCAGGTTACATTTACCAGCAGCGGTACTACGGGCATGGTTACCAGCCGCCACCTTGTTACCGATACTGATTATTATGACCAAAGCTTTCGACTGGCCTTTTCTCAGTTTTATGGCAACATTGAAGATTATGCTGTACTGGCCTTGCTTCCCTCCTATCTGGAACGCGAAGGATCATCGCTTATATACATGGTACAGGACCTTATAGAACGGTCTAACAACCCACATAGCGGCTTTTACCTTCACAATCATGATGATCTTATAGCCAAGCTTACAAAACTGGACAGCGAGGGCCAAAACGTTTTATTGATAGGGGTTACCTATGCGCTGCTCGACCTGATAGAAAAGCAGCAATTCGATCTTAAAAATACCATTATCATGGAAACGGGCGGCATGAAAGGCCGTCGCCGCGAAATGATTCGCGAAGAGCTTCACGAAGTGCTTTGCAAAGGTTTTGGGGTTACTAAAATACATTCGGAGTATGGCATGACCGAACTTTTGTCTCAGGCATATTCCCTTGGCGATGGTATTTTTGAATGCCCTCCCTGGATGGACATACTGATCCGTGATACCGAAGATGCCCTAACCTATATAGAAAGCGGTAAAACCGGAGGCATTAATGTTATAGACCTTGCCAACATTAACTCCTGTTCGTTTATTGCCACACAGGATCTTGGCAAGAAATATGCTAACCAAAGTTTTGAAGTGCTGGGCCGTTTTGACAATAGCGACATTCGCGGTTGTAACCTTATGGTATTTTAAGTATCCAACTTACAATTATAAACATAACAGCATAAAAAAATCCGCTCCGTGATTACTCACAAAGCGGACTCTTTATTGTTGGTTGGTTAGTATATTAGAATACTCCTATGTAGTGGTTACCTGGTTTGTTAACCAGTTTTGCACCTTTTTTAACTGCACCTGTTGGTATATCAATAACATAAATGTTACCGTCTTTACCTACCGCAGTTACAGCTATGTAAAGCTCGTTACCGTCTACTACAAAACCTTGGTACTGTCCAAAATCAAGAGCGGCATCATATTCTATGCCTTCTACCCTTGTGGCAGTTTTAGCATTAAGGTCTAAACGAGCTACAAAACCTTGTCCATTTGCATTTTCATGTGTGTAAACAGCATAAGCAATTCCGTTGCCTGCATATCTCCACGCGTCTATGTAAGACCCCTGTACTCCAAGAGCAGCATCAAGACTAAACACATAAGAGTTGTCGTATTGGTTTTGCTGGTTGATCCTTAAAATATAAGAACCATTTTCAGTATCTCTTTGTGTAGCCTGATAAATGTTGTTATCGTTAGCCACAAAGCTGTTAAAGCTGCGGTATCCGCTGGTATCGCCAAAAGCTACAGTAGAAGTAATTACCACAGGATTTTGAAGAGACGGATAGTCTACCACTACCGATTTAGAACCTAAACGCTCAAATTCGCTTTCGTTCTCGGCAGGGTTGGCAGGGTTTGTTTTACGCATCCATGTACCAATGATAAGTTTATCTCCGGCAGCGTTAAGCGTTGGAGCATCTAAACGGAAAATATGGTGCCCCAGTGCTTCTTCTGCAGCTGTAAGCGGAATTTCATACTGTCTGTAGTCAGAGATTAAAACATCTTTAAGATTAAGACTTAAAACCGTAGCTGTACCTCTTGTACGCTGATATACATTATCAGTTACAACCGGAGTTGGTGATGCAACGTTTACAGCAACACCTGTATTATCTCCATCAAAAAGTTTTACCCAACGTGGTGATGCGCTTGCATACTGAGAGATATTTACTGTAACGTCTGATTGTGCAAAGTTGTTGGCTCCGTTTACGTTATAAGTCATAAACGTACCTCCATTTGCTCCTGTATAGGTAATATTAAATAGCGTATTACCATCTACAGATGATTGTAAACGGGCAGTCCTGTTAGAAAGAACGCCTACTCCATTTTCAAAAGCATCTACCGATACATCAGGGTTTTGAGCATCTTCTTTACTGATAGAATACACCATAGTACCTCCATTACCATCGCCCGGGCTAGTTTGCATTCTTGCACCTGCTACAGTAATCCATCTGCCTTCGGTTACCGGGTTGATGGGTCCTGTATTGTTGTTGCTGTCGTCGTCAGAACAGCCTGTTAGTACAAGAGCAGATAAAACAGCCCCGCATGCAAGTAGTTTTACAAAACGATTTCTCATATTCATTCTCTTTTAGATTAATTAAAATTTATTGATTGTATAATTTAGTTTCAGATAAAATGCACGTCCGGGCTTTTGCACCGCAAAATTGTCAAATACCTGTTTGTCAAATATATTCTTCGCATCAAAGCTTAATATGAACTGGTTTTTAGGAAAAACATAACTCAAACCTAAATCATTTACAAACTGTGCAGGTGTAATTTCCTGTGCCAACCAATTGGTATAAAAAGGTTCTACATATCCGAAACCATAATAAAAATTAAGATCTGAGTCCTTCTGAAGAATGTCTTTAAAGTTATATTGAGCACTGCCATTTATGATAAAAAAGGGTTCATTAGGCAATTGCATATTATAAAGGTCGAGAGTACCCCCACTATTATCATATTTATCTTTAAATAACAGATTAAACTTAGACATGTTCATGTTTATAACCAGCCTGTCACTGAATCCGTATTCGAAAGCCGCCTCAAACCCAATAGCCTGTGTCTTACCGAGATTTACATATGGTAATGATTGTAGGGCATCATTATTACGATCTAATATCCTGCGCACGATCTTGTCTTTAGTATCTCTCACAAAACCTGATGCTGATAGGGATACTTTGTGTTTTTTCAATTTAAAAGCCCCAAACCTAAAACCAAGATTAAGATTATCACTAATTTCAGGCCCCAGCGTGGCATTACCTACAATATTTTCACCCTGATTACCAAAAACCTCATTATCTGTTGGCATTCTTACCGCTCTCTCTGCCGATAACAAAGCCATAACTTGTGGAGTTATGTAATAAGATGATGCCAGTCCATATCCGGTTGCGCTGTTTGTTTTGTCTGTAACATTAACTACAACCTGAGTATTGCCGTTTGTTAATGTCGGAATTCTTTGTTCCGAGTTTTGTACATAATGTTTTGCAAACAAACTCGCTTTTAGCTTAGATTTAAAGGCATCTAACTCATAAGCAAAAGAGTATACATTTCTTAATAGATCGCGTGTTTCTCTGTAACGTTTTTCTAACTCTGACTTAAGCTCGTCATTGTCATCACGGTCTACAGTGTAGAATACGTGGCTAAATAAAATTTTATGATTATCGTTTATGCTATAATTAAGATTGCTTCGTGCACTAAGTATTTGTCTGTCGACATGAACAATTGTAGCTGCACCCTGCTGTGCTCCATAAGGACTTAATATAGGTTCACCACGCAAGCCTAACGCCATATTTCCATCCCAATTATAATTGTATTTTACAGTATCGTTTACTACTTCGCTCCTATTACTGTATACAGCGTTAGTATTAAATTCAAGTCCTTGAATAAGAAAATCTTTTTTACTATAGTTAAGGCTCACAACATGTGCATCTGCCTCTGTAAACCTTCCTTTGTACGGCCTTGTCATGTAAGTACCGTGCTGTATCTCGTTATAATCATGAGATGCATTATAGCCTATTAAAAAATTATCGGCCCATTTCACATCAGTGTAACCCGCTTCAAACCTTGCTCCATACGATTTATAAGCATTATTAAAGCGCTTTGCCTTAATTAGTTCTCTCCTGCCATTAGGTAAAATATTAAAAACGTGCGGCCCCCAAACCTCATAATCGTTGTCAGAGTAATTATAAAATCCGGAAGCTTTAACAGTAAACCCCGATTCCCTACGAAAAACACCGTTTATCTGCGACTGTGTAGTATTAAATGAGCCATAAGAAACCGATGCATTGAGCGTGTTCCTTGCTCCTTTTTTCAGTACTACGTTTATTGCACCACCCAAGGCATCATCGGCTAATCCAATAGGAATAACACCTTTGTAAACCTCTATGCGTTCTATCAACGCAGGCGGAATACTGTTTAGGCTAAAAGAAGGTCCGTAGGTTTGTATAGGAATACCGTCTATAAATATTCGTACAGAGTTGCCGCTCATGCCGTTAAGATTGTAGTTAGCACTCGAACCCAAACCTCCATTTTGCCTCACCCTTACCCCCATACTTCTATCTAACAGGTCGTTAGTTTGAAGGTTTCTTTTTCCTGCTTCCTGAGTTTCTATAACGTTCACAGCAAAGCCCTTGTCCATTATTTGGCGTTTTTCAGATGTTTTGTTCATTACAACCTCATCTAAAAGCTTAGGATTTACCCTGTTTGCAATAATATTCACTGTTACAACCGGACGGTTTAGCTTTACTTTTACCGTTTTGGTTTCTATCTCGGCAGAGGTTATTTCGAGCTCATAATCGCCATAGGCAAGTTGTTTAATTTCAAAATTACCATCAGCATCTACTGTAGCAAATTTGGCTGTTCCAACAACTTTTACAGCAGCTCCAAAAGCCTGTTCTTTATCTGCAAAAGCAACAGTACCATTAATGTTACCGGTTTGACACCAAGCCGATAGCCCAACAAATAAAAATGCGAGTAGATATACTTTCATGTACAGATTTTACGTAAGATGGGTGCAAACATAAAACCTTATTTAAATTTAATCCAAATAAACAGATTAGACTTTCATTAGATTTCAATTAGAAAAATCTAATGTTGAAAAACATTGAAAAACACGTCATTACAGACAAAAAAATACCGTAAACTATACAAAAAGTTTACGGTATTTAAACAACCTAAATAATTAAGCAAGATTTTCCTGGATAATTCTAAAAAAACTTATAGCCTAAACCAAATGTCCAGATCTGTTTGTTTTTTGTATTATAACCATAGTAAGGAGTAATGAGCATAAAATGTTTATATTCTACAATAGGTGAAACCGCCAAACGTGGCTGCGCCTTATCATCCATTATTAATAACGAAGGAAATGCCCCTACCCCAACCTTAAAATTTTTAGTAAACTTATATTTAAGGCTTGGTCCACCCACGTTTATTCCAAAGGCTTTACTGCCATAGGATGCAGCAATGAGCCCGTCAAATCCGGCCTCTACATTTTTTACAGTCTTTGCATTACTGTCGTTTGTGTTTACAGAAACCGGGGAGCTTTGAGCCAAACCGTTAATTGAAACCATAAGCAGTCCGACAAGCATGATCTTCTTTATAATTTTGCGCATATATTTTATTATTTTGCGCGAAAGTATAATTTAAACATTGCCAGCAAAACTGTAGTTAAATACTATGCAGCAACCGTGTTGTTTTTTGTAACGAAACAGTAATTATACGTTGTATACAACTCGAGTAAAATGCAAAAAAGCTGCTCCTAAAATTTAGGAGCAGCTTTAATATCTTAAAAAATAAAGTAATTATTTTGCCTTATTTGCTTCTGCTATATATTTTTCTAAAGCCATTGTCATGCTCGGAGTTCCCGGAGCAGGAGCCATAATATCTACACGCAGGCCATGTTCAAGGGCTTCTTTTTGTGTAGTAGTTCCAAATACCGCAATACGGGTGTTGTTTTGCTGAAAATCAGGAAAATTTTTAAACAAGGATTTTATTCCCGTTGGGCTAAAAAATGCAAGTACATCATAGTACACATCTTTAAGGTCGCTAAGGTCGCTCATTACCGTGCGGTAAAAAGTACCCTGTGTCCATGCCACTTTAAGGTTATTAAGCACCTGCGGCACATCATCGTTCAATTGCTCAGACGATGGCAACAAAAACTTTTCATCTTTGTATTTTTTTATCAGCGGAGAAAGATCTGCAAAGTCTTTTTGACCAACATATATCTTCCTTTTTCTGTACACCACATACTTTTGAAGGTAAAAAGCAATAGCCTCACTCTGGCAAAAATACTTAAGGGTTTCCGGCACTTTGTAACGCATTTCTTCGGCTACGCGAAAAAAATGGTCAATAGAGTTCTTGCTGGTAAGTATAATGGCAGTAAAATTATTAAGGTCTATTTTTTGTGCCCTTACATCTTTAGCGCTTACACCCTCTACGTGAATAAATGGACGAAAATCTACTTTTACTTTTAGCTTGTGCTGAATCTCAAAGTATGGTGAATTTTCTACTTTGGGTTCCGGTTGCGAAACCAAAATCGTTTTCACTTTCATATTAAAAAAGTTGTTTAACTAACTGTTCGTAAACCAATAATACATGAAATAATAGGGTGCTATTTCAAGAGCGCAAAGATACAAAATAAAATAGAACAATTTACCGAGTATCAATTTTTGATAAATCCTCAACGAAACAAGGTATGAAATAAACGTTGCCGCCAAAATAACTCCTAAAATTAAATATAATAACAGCCTGCCGGGAGCTACATTATAAAAGAGAACCAAATTTACAGGCAGGAGCAACAACCCTATATAGGCACGATAGTTTACTTTATGCAAATTAAACTGCTCGTTAAACTCTTCTATATTAAAGGCCGTGGCAATTATCTTCTCGGTTAGAAATTTAGACAGTATAAAAAAGGTTACTACAGTAAAAATACGTACATAGCTAATGCCTCCTTCTTCTACAAGACCAAAGTCTTTGTATTTAAGAACGTACTGTAGTAAAAAACTATATGAAACAACCTGTATAAAAAAGAACGAAATAGTAAACCAGCTTTGCAGGTTAGAGCTGTCTTTATAAATTTTTGTGTATTTATCGCTAACACCCAGCTTTATAAACTCGGCAAAACGTGCCTCAAAGGCTGTGCGGTTTATTGCCACAAGAGCAAAACAAGCCACAAAAAGCCATGTAGCCCAGTCGTTTGCACCGGTAATACGTTCGTTCAGCAGCATTTCTTTCATTCTGCAAAATTAATATTTTTAAATATGTAATGGTTAATTATACATTAATTATGTTTTATGCGTTTAAAATACACTACTTTTGCACCAAAATTTGCCCCACCCATGAATGAAGGTATTGTAATAATTCCTACATATAACGAGATCGAAAATATAGAGACTATTATAAGGGCTGTTTTTTTACTTAAAACCCCATTAGACCTGCTTATTGTAGACGATAATTCGCCCGATGGCACTGCACAAAAAGTGCGCGAACTCCAGGTAGAATTTGGCGACAGGCTTAACCTTGAAGTAAGGGCAGGCAAAGCAGGACTTGGCACAGCTTACGTGCATGGGTTTAACTGGGCAATTAGCCGGAAATATGAATATATTTTTGAGATGGATGCCGATTTTTCGCATAACCCCAACGATCTTGAAAAACTGCTTGAGGCCTGCAAAAAAGGCGCCGATATGGCTATTGGATCAAGATATAGCAACGGAGTGAATGTAGTAAACTGGCCCCTGAGCAGGGTGCTGCTTTCTTATTTTGCATCGGTATATGTAACCATGATTACCGGAATGAAAATTAAAGATGCTACCGCAGGATTTGTATGCTACAAACGTAAAGTTCTTGAAAGCATCAATTTGGGGAGGATAAAATTTGTAGGCTATGCTTTTCAGATAGAAATGAAATACCGCACCTACTGCAATGGATTTAACATAGTAGAAGTGCCTATTATTTTTACAGACCGCACCAAAGGCGAATCTAAAATGAGCAATGCTATTATTAAAGAAGCTATTTTTGGGGTAATAAGCCTGAAGATAAAACGAATGCTAAACCGACTATAACAACATAATGAACAGGATACTGATAAAGAATGCCAAAATTGTTAACGAAGGTAAAATTTTTGAAGGCGATCTTTTTATTGAAGATAAATTTATTAAGGAAATAGGCGAAAAAATAAGCCCTAAGACCGGCGACTGCGTTATTATTGATGCCGAAGGCAGTTTCCTTATTCCCGGTGCTATTGACGACCAGGTGCATTTTCGTGAGCCGGGCCTTACACACAAAGGCACTATAGAGACTGAGAGCCGCGCTGCCGTGGCCGGGGGCATTACATCGTTTATTGAACAGCCCAACACTGTGCCAAACGCAATAACACAGGAACTGCTGGAAGACAAATACCAAAGAGCCGCTGAGACTTCGTATGCCAACTACTCATTCATGATGGGAGGCACTAACGACAACCTTGAAGAGGTACTTAAAACCAACCCTAAGAATGTTGCCGGTATAAAATTATTTCTTGGATCGTCTACGGGCAACATGTTGGTAGACAACCCCGAGGTTATAGAAAAAATATTCAGCAGTACAAAGATGCTCATAGCAGTGCATTGCGAGGATGAGGCTACCATAAAACACAACCTTGCAGAATACAAGGAGAAATATGGTGACGATATTCCTGTAAAATTCCACCCGCTCATCCGCAGTGCCGAAGCTTGCTATATATCGTCATCGCGCGCTATAGAGCTGGCCAAAAAAACCGGAGCAAGACTGCATGTTTTTCATGTGTCTACGGCTAAAGAAACCGATCTTTTTACCAATAAAATTCCACTCGAAGATAAACAGATAACCGCCGAGGTATGTGTACACCACCTTTGGTTTACTGATGCTGATTACGACAAAAAGGGGGCTCTCATTAAATGGAACCCGGCTGTAAAAACGGCTGCCGATAAAGATGCTTTATGGAAAGCCCTTCTTGACGACCGTATTGATGTTATAGCAACAGACCATGCCCCGCACACACTTGAGGAAAAGAAAAACCCTTACACCTCATCACCATCAGGTGGGCCATTGGTTCAGCATGCTGTTGTGGCTATGTTTGAAGCCTATCATCAAAAGAAAATATCGGTAGAAAAGATAGTAGAGAAAATGGCTCACAACCCGGCTAAGATCTTTAAAATAGAAAAACGTGGTTTTATACGCGAAGGATATTATGCCGATTTAGTGATTGTAAACCCTGGGTTGCCATGGAATGTTAAAAAAGAGAATATTCTTTATAAATGCGGATGGTCTCCGTTTGAAGGTGTTAACTTTAAATCGAGAATTAGCCATACCTTTGTAAACGGCCAGCTGGTATACAACAACTTTAAAGTTAAAAACATACGCTGTGGCGAACGCCTGTTGTTTGACAGGGAATAACTGTTTGCAGAAAGGAAGAAAATTGTATTTATAATATGAAAAAATTGGTATTTATATTGTTTGCAGTACTGGCCGTGGCCTGTAACGAAAACACTGCCCCTAAACCCGACAAACTACTGGACAAAAACGAAATGGTAGACATACTGTATGACATTACATTATTACAGTCCATAAAGTCATACCAGCCGGCAACTTTAGACAGCAATAATGTAAATACCCACAACTATATTTACAGAAAATACAATATAGACAGCCTAACCTTTGCGCAAAACCACCTGTATTATGCTTCTGATATAGAAGGCTATGAAAAAATACAGAAAAAGGTTACCGACAGGATAAACAAAAATAAAGAAGCGCTGGCTCCTCCTGCAAAAGATTCTCTTGCCAAAAAGGGAAATCCCACCACGCCTAAACCTTAGTTTTAAATGAACTGCAAAGCTGTTTAATAAAAGCAGTAGTATCACTAAAACTAAAGTTTATAGCTGTTTTAAGTTTACTGCTATCATACACCTCTGTGCTGTGCGCAGATTTTGCCATGCTGCGCGTAAGCATTCGCTTATGACGCAAAAACTTACTCAACAACCAGTCGGCACGCCACGCAAGCCGGGTTAAAAGAGGTGTGGCATAAATATAAGGCCTTGTTTTTCCTAAACCATTTGCAACAATATCAAGCAGGGTTTTATAAGTAATATTTTCAGCTACGACAGTATAGCGCTCTCCTGTATTGCTGCTTTGCATTAACTGTATCATTACAGCAACCACATCGGTTACTGCCACAACGGCACAATTGCCCAACGTGTAAAAATATTGGCCGCGTTGCACGGCACGCAAAATAGCACCACTGCCCTGCTGCCAAAAACCGTAGCCAAAAATCACTCCGGGGTTTACTACTACAACATTAAGCCCTTCCTGCCACGCACGCCACACTTCCATTTCTGCACCATACTTGCTGATAGCATAATCACTGTGGCTTTTTTCAGGGTTCCACTCAGTTTCCTCTGTAATAGTACCGCCGTGTGCTGTTGCATCTCCTAAAGCCGCTATTGAACTTACATGGCAAAACTTTTGTACCCCAAAAGCCAATGCACAGTTAACCATATTAGCAGTACCTTCAATATTGGTTTTTCTCAGTATCTCTTCGTCAGACGGATCAAAAGACACAACTGCCGCACAATGATACACATATTCTACACCTTCAAAAGCAATTTCGAGCGAGGGTATATCAAGCACATCGCCCTGCACCCATTCTATAGTATCATACAATGCTTCTTTGCCATAATGAGCAAACAGCTTCTTTGTTTTTTTTCGTGAATTATCAGTGCGGTAAATCGCGCGTAATGGTACTTTACTTTCTGCAAGAGACAGCAATAAATGTGCACCTACAAGTCCTGTTCCTCCGGTAACTAATATCATAAACACAAATGTAATAAAATAAAGCCAACCCTTCTAAGAGCACGCCCTATAGCATTGTAATGTGCCAAAATTTCACTTCCTGTACTACTAAAGTGACAAAATAACATTATGAGTACGCAACTAAAGATTGGCGTTCTTTTTGATATAAGGTTAGTATCAAATCAAAAAAATAAAAGAAGAAATGTTAGGATATTATATACTTATAGGAATTATTGCCTTGGTAAGTTTTGCCGTAAGTGCAAAGCTCAAGAGCAAATTTGAACATTACTCGCACGTGCACCTTCGCAATGGCTTGAGCGGTGCCGAAATTGCACAAAAAATGCTTCAGGACAATGGTATTTATGATGTTCGGGTTATATCTACCCCCGGCAGGCTGACTGACCACTACAACCCGTCAGACAAAACGGTAAACCTTAGCGAAGCAGTATACAACCAACGCAATGCCGCTGCGGCTGCGGTAGCCGCGCACGAAGTTGGCCACGCAGTACAGCACGCCACAGCATACAGCATGCTAAAAATGCGTTCGGCTTTGGTACCTGTGGTTAATGCTACATCCGGCCTGTCACAATGGCTTGTTATTGGCGGACTTATTTTAGGGGCTGCCTCCGGCTTAGGGTGGGGTTACTACATAGCCATAATAGGTTTAGTCTTTATGGCATTTGCCACACTGTTTAGCTTTATAACGCTCCCGGTAGAATATGATGCCAGCAATCGTGCCCTTGCATGGCTACGCAGCAAAAATATGGTTACACAACAGGAATATGCCGGTGCAGAGGATTCGCTTAAATGGGCGGCACGCACCTATGTAGTGGCAGCTATTGGTGCAGTAGCCAGTTTATTATACTGGGCGCTTCAGGTGTTTGGAGGCCGTTCCAGAGACTAAGGTCTCTGTCTATATATAGAAGGAAAAAACCGCTTTGGCAATGCCAGGCGGTTTTTTTGTTGTTTCTTAAATCCAAAATCGTAGCTCTTAAATCTCATAACTGTATCTGTCGTTCTATCTGCTGGTCTAAAGATATAAACGTTTCAGTACGGCTCACACCGCTAATGGGCTGTATTTTATTATTGAGCAATTGCATCAGATGCTCATTATCCCTGCAAATTATTTTTATAAGTATGCTCCAGTTACCCGTTGTATAATGACACTCCAGTACTTCTGGTATTTTTTTAAGTTCTTTTACAGCTTCCGGGTTACTTGATGCTTTATCAAGGTATATGCCCACAAAAGCCATGGTGCTATAGCCCAATACACGTGTATTTACAATAAACTTAGAGCCGGATATTACACCTGCAGTTTCCAGTTTTCGCAAACGTTGGTGTATGGCAGCCCCCGATATTCCAATTTTAGAAGCTATTTGCAAAATAGGTTTTCGGGCATCTTCCATGAGGTAGCGCAGTATTTCCTTGTCTATACCGTCTATTTCTATTTGAAGCGAATTTACTTTCATAGCTTACATATTGTAACTCAAATATACGTTTTTGATATCTTTAAGACACGAATTTCACTAATTTGTACAAATTTTATTTTCGCTATATATAATTCCTTAATTTGTGTTAGTTAGTGAAATTCGTGGCTAAACTATGTCTAACTCGCCACGTTTTGCGGATTATAGCCCATATAGGGAACATGCTTTTCATTAAACACTACATTAAACGCCTCGAGTTCTTTAAGTATAGGCAGGTACACCTCACGACTTACAGGCATTTGCACCCCAGGGGTGGTAATTTCTCCATTCAGTATTTTAAGCGCGGCAATAGCCACAGGCAGGCCAACGGTTTTAGCCATGGCAGTGTAGGTTTGGTCGTCGCCAATGCACACCATGGTGGCATCTATCTGCTTTTTTTCACCGTTAAGCTCATACCCCACCTTATGATACATTACTATCATATCCTTATCTTCGGGGCTAAGCGTCCATTTGTCCGACAGTATTTTTTCCAGTATCTGGGCAGGCGTGGCATTGCGCAGGCCAACAATTTTATTTGGGTTAAACAGGTCGAGTTCCAATAATTTATCCCATTGTATATCGTCCTGGTCTATCTTTAAAATATGCCTTAGCTTTAGCTCTACCGAATCTGTTGGATGATATGGAAGGAACGAGTTGGTAAATTCGCGATAGCTCATCTTTTCGCTGTTTTCCATTACATAGGTGTCATCGGTCATACCAAGAGTAACAAACATATTCCACGATTTGGAAAAGCCCACCCTGCGCAGCGTTCCCCTGTATAGCGTAAGCACATCATCAAGACCATAAACACTGCGATACTTTAAAGAATCACGATTGGCATAGCCTTCAAAACGGCCGTAGCCCTCAACGTGCATAAACTCAGTTCGCCTGAAAAGTTTGTTATACGGAATGTATTTATAGTTGCCCTCCTGTATAAATTTAGCGGTGCCGCCCTGTCCGGCAAGCACCACATTACGGGGGTTCCATGTAAACTTATAGTTCCACAGGTTGTTATCGCTCTCAGGAGCCACAAGGCCACCGCAAAACGATTCAAACAAAACCACCTTACCTCCTTTGTCCCTAATTTCGTCTATAATTTTCATAGCACTCATGTGGTCTATGCCTGGGTCGAGCCCTACCTCATTCATAAAAACAAGATTATTGCCCTTAACAACATCATCCAGTTCCTGTAGGGCAGGACTAATGTATGATGCCGTAACCATGTGCTTTTTAAACAAAATACAGTCTTTGGCCACTTCGTAGTGCAGGTGTGCAGGCAGCATAGATATTACAATATCGGCACGCTCAATTTCTTCATGGCGCTGGGCTTCGTTAAAAATATCAAAGGCTATGGCACGGGCATGTTGGTGGCCTTTTACTTTTTTTTCTGCAAGTTCTGCCGAAAGGTCGCCTATGGTAATGTGCAGGTTTTCCTGCTCCGACTTATTTAATAAATACTGAATTAATGACGAGGCTGAGCGGCCTGCGCCAATGATGAGTATATTTCTCATTTTAGTGCAAGAGTTGTTGTTTGTGTAACACGAAAGTAGTAAAATGTTATATTTATCAAAGCATTTTGGACGTTAATTGTTTATTACTCTTTAAATTTACATTCGTTAAATTTAAACTTCAATGGACAGAAAAATTATCGCAACAGCAGCAATACTTGGCGTTACAGCAATAGCACTTGGAGCATTTGGTGCTCACGGATTAAAGAAACTTATATCGCCTGAGGCAGTGCTAACTTTTGAGACCGGGGTAAAATATCAAATATATCATGCCCTGTTCCTGCTTTTTGTGGGAGGTACAAACCTTGTGGCTGAAAAAACTAAAAAAACAATTCTTGGACTTACAGTTGCAGGAGTCTTTTGTTTTTCTGTTTCTATTTATTTCCTGTCTTGCAATGCGCTTTTTTCTTTCGATTTCAAGAAATTCGGCATCATAACACCAATTGGAGGATTGCTATTAATGAGTGCTTGGACTGTTTTGTTTTTGAATATAATTAAACGAAAAGCGTAAAAAAATTGCAATGTGTTAGGTTTGGGTTGATATTTTGTATATTTGCACCAGAGTATTAACCCAACTTAACCCAAAATTTATGGATAATTACGCTCTTTTTACGAAATCGATTTCGTTGGAAATGCCCGATATTAAAGGCGCTTCCGTACATTACCAGTTGCCCCCCGATGAACTTCATCGCATTACAATTGCAAAGGGGCAGGGAGCAGAAACTTCTACCGGTGCGCTTGCCATAAACACCGGACAGTTTACAGGCAGGTGTCCTGAAGACCGTTTTATTGTAAAAGATGCCATTACTGCCGATAAAGTGTGGTGGGGAAAAGTAAATATTGCGTTTGACAGCGATAAGTTTGATGCTTTGTATAATAAAGTTACTCAATACCTGAGCGGGAAAGAAATATTTGTACGCGATGGCTATGTATGTGCCGATGCCAACTACAGGCTAAATGTAAGAGCAGTTACAGAATATGCATCGAGCAACCTGTTTTGCTACAACATGTTTTTGCGCCCCGATGAAAGCGAACTTGACGGCTTTATGCCCGACTGGCAGGTAGTTTGTGCACCGGGCTTTAAAGCAGACCCTCAAACAGACGGCACCCGTTGTGCCAACTTTGCCATACTGAATTTTACCCGTAAAATTGTACTGATTGGCGGCACTGGCTATACCGGAGAAATTAAAAAAGGCATATTCTCTGCTTTGAATTTCCTAATGCCAGTGTATAACAATACACTGCCCATGCATTGCAGTGCCAATGTGGGTAAAGATGGCGACACAGCAATTTTCTTTGGGCTTTCGGGTACGGGCAAGACAACGCTCTCTGCCGATCCTGACAGGAAACTGATTGGCGATGACGAACACGGCTGGACACACGAAAACACCGTGTTTAACTTTGAGGGCGGATGTTATGCTAAAGCCATTAACCTTACCGATGAAAATGAACCCGATATTTACAGAGCCATAAAAAAAGGCGCGCTGCTGGAAAATGTAGTGTTTAAATATGGTGGCTATGAGGTAGATTATACCAACGTGTCTATAACACCAAACACGCGTGTAAGCTATCCGCTGCATTACATAAACAATATACAGCCCGGCTCTATAGGCTATAACCCCAAAAATATATTTTTCCTGAGTGCCGATTCATTTGGCATATTGCCTCCAATTTCTAAACTTACACCTGGGCAGGCGGCTTATTATTTTATATCGGGGTACACAGCCAAAGTTGCCGGAACAGAAGAAGGTGTAAAAGAACCACAGCCTAATTTCTCGGCTTGTTTTGGGGCGCCATTCATGCCACTGCATCCTGCCGTTTATGCCGAGATGCTGATAAACAAAATGCAGGAAGCTGGTGTAAACGTGTGGCTTATAAACACCGGATGGACAGGTGGCGGTTATGGCACCGGACAGCGCATGAAATTAAAATATACACGCGCCATGATAACCGCTGCACTTAACGGCGATTTAGATGCTGTTGATTATAGTACCGATCCTGTTTTTGGACTTGCCGTTCCGCAAAGCTGCCCTAATGTGCCAAATGAGGTTTTAAACCCAAGGGATACATGGGAAAGTAAAAAGGCGTATGATAAAAAAGCTCTTGAACTGGCAGGCGAGTTTAAAAAGAATTTTACCAAATTTGAATCGTTTGCCAACAACGATATTATAGCCGGAGGCCCTCTGGCATAATGTGTTAATTTTTAGAATAGATGTTTTTTTGGATAGGCTGCCCTTTATAGGGCAGCTTTTTTTGTGGAATTGGGTAGAAATTTTTTAAAAATGTATTAATTTCCAACACAGTAAAAATATGTATATTTGAATATGCTTTCAGAAAACCAGATTCAGACAATTATTGAGGTTCTTAAACCGTATAATCCTATGCGTATAGGGTTATTTGGTTCTTATGCGCGTAATGAAGAAAGCAGCGACAGTGATATAGACATCTTATACACTTTCTATAATCCACTGACGCTTTTTAAAGTGGTTAAAATTCAGAATGAATTAGAGGAAAAACTTCAACGCAGTGTAGATTTTGTATCTGAAAAAGCTGTGCATCCAATGTTACGCGAGAGCATATATAACGATTTGAAGATAATTTATGGCAATTGATAGAAACCTTCTTTTTCTTACCCACATTATTGAGTGCATAGATAAACTTGAAATAATTACCAAAGACCTTTACTATGGGGATTACATTAAAGACTGGTTAAAACAGGATGCAATTATAAGAAATGTAGAAGTAATTGGCGAGGCGATAAGTAATATTGATGATGATCTAAAATCTAAATATCCGGAAGTTCCGTGGAAAGAAGCTAAAGGGATGAGAAATGTGCTGATTCATGAATATTTTAAAATTGACTATGATGAAGTGTGGGGTACATTACAGGAAGACATACCTGCATTAAAACGCATGATTGAAAAAATTATAAAAGATATAAAATAATAAACCCGGCTTAATTTGCCGGGTTTATTATTACTTAACAGTTATCACAAAATTTTTCTTTTTGCCAAACTGTACTAAAATGTACTTGCCCAACACGAGGTCTTTGTCAGACAAACGGTAAGCATCCGTAATCTTTTCTTTATTAACAGCAACCGCATTGGCTGTAAGTGCCTTTCTGGTTTCTCCCCTTGACGGGAATATCTTTGTAACATCCGAAAGCACTTCTACTATATCCTGACCACTGTTTAATTGCTCCGGCGTGATTTCGGCATAAAAGAACTCCCCAAAAATATCGGTAAAGAAATCATCACTAATAGCATTTAACTGCTCATAGTTGTAGTTAGAAAATACAAACTCACTGCGTTTAATAGCCTCTTCAAGGTCTTCGGCACTATGCACAAAAGTAGTAACCTCGGCAGCAAGCCTTTTTTGAAGTACCCTTAAGTGTGGGGCCGTTTTATGCTCTTCTATAATAGCCTCTACTTCTTCCTGTGTAAGGAATGTAAATATCTTAATATATTTTTCGGCATCAACATCGGTAGTGTTCACCCAAAACTGGTAAAATTTATATACCGATGTTTTATCGGCAGTAAGCCATACATTGCCACCTTCAGATTTCCCGAATTTAGAACCGTCTGCCTTAGTAATAAGCGGGCATGTCATAGCAAAAGCCTTGTTCTCGCCCTCATCGTTCATGCGGCGCACAAGCTCTGTACCTGTAGTAATGTTGCCCCACTGATCGCTGCCGCCAAGCTGTAGCAAACAGTTATATTGTTTGTGTAAATGATAGAAGTCGTAGCCCTGAATTAACTGGTAAGTAAACTCTGTAAACGACATACCATTGCCTGCCTCGCCGCTAAGACGCTTTTTAACCGAGTCTTTAGCCATCATGTAATTAACCGTAATACGCTTGCCCACATCGCGCACAAAACCTATAAATGAAAACTCTTTCATCCAATCGTAATTGTTTACAAGTATAGGGGCATTGGCCTCTGTCGAATTAAAATCAAGAAAACGCGAAAGCAGTGCTTTAATACCGTTCACATTTTTGTTTAGTGTAGCTTCGTCCAGCAGGTTGCGTTCATCGCTTTTGCCCGATGGGTCGCCTATCATACCTGTTGCGCCACCCACAAGGGCAATTGGCCTGTGACCGTGATTGTGCAGGTGCTTTAAAATTATAATGGGCACAAGGCTGCCAATGTGCAGAGAGTCGGATGTCGGGTCGAAGCCAATATAAGCCGTGGTCATTTCTTTAAGAAGTTGATCCTCGGTTCCGGGCATAATATCGTGTACCATGCCACGCCATTGCAATTCGGCTACAAAATTTTTCATGTTCTATTTTTAATACGATTGCAAAAATACAATTTGTATTGGCATTCTTTATCAAAAATATAATACAAAATGTTGATATGTTTTCTTACAGTAAAGACGAATTGCTTGCATACAAACACTCCCAATAAAAAATAAACCGGAGGTTTTTTAAAAAACCTCCGGTTCAAATTCATATAGTATCACCTTTATCCCACAAGATTAATGATCTTGCCCGGAACAATAACCACTTTTTTAGGTTGATTGCCATTTAGGTGTTGCAGCGTGCGTTCGTCGGCCATAACGGCAGCCTGAATTTGCTCTACGGTTAGATCCATAGGCAGCTCTATTTTAAAGCGCATCTTGCCATTGAATGATACCGGGTATTCTTTACTGCTTTCAACCAAGTATTCTGCATGGAATTTAGGGAATGGTATGGTAGAAATACTCGTTTGATGCCCTAATTGTTTCCACAACTCCTCTGCAATGTGTGGCGCATAAGGCGAAACAAGCACTGCAAGCGGCTCCAGTATGCTGCGCTCATGGCAGTTGGCAGCCGTAAGCTCATTAACCGCAATCATAAAACTGCTGACTGAGGTATTGAATGAGAAGTTCTCTATATCATCCTGCGTTTTCTTAATGGTGCGGTGCAGTATTTTAAGTGCCTCCGGTGTGGCAGGATTAGACGTTACAATAAGCCCGTTATCATCAAAATACAGCCTCCATAATTTTTTAAGGAAACCGCTAACACCAGTTATACCTGCAGTATTCCACGGCTTGGCCTGCTCTAATGGGCCTAAGAACATTTCGTAAAGCCTTAAGGTATCAGCCCCGTATTGCTCGCAAATATCATCGGGTGTTACCACGTTGTATTTAGACTTGGACATTTTTTCTACTTCACGGCCTACAATGTATTTGCCGTTTTCGTTTAGAATAAATTCTACATCTTTATAATCTTGATTTAAAGGATGATTTTTGAAGTCATCGATACTTAATTCGTCTGATCCATTTACTAAGTTCACATCTGCATGGATAGGAACAATTGTTTGCCAATATTTTTCGAATTCAATTTCTTTAATACTCTCGCCCTTATTTTTGTAATGATTTTGTATTACATTCTCTGAATAACTAATTAATTCTTTGTTAAGAAGATATCCTCCCGATTCAGATTTATTTATGTGCTCTTTTGAAACTAAAAAAACATTTTTAAACTCGTGTCTAATTTTCTCCCCTAACTCTGAAGTGACTACTAATGTCCCATTAATATTGTACCTATACACAAACGCACTCGTTCCCAATATCATCCCCTGGTTAATCAGCTTTTTAAAAGGCTCCTCCTGGTTTATAAAACCTTTATCTTTTAAAAACTTATTCCAAAAACGGCTGTACAACAAGTGCCCAGTGGCGTGTTCGCTACCGCCTATGTACAGGTCTACGTTTTGCCAGTAAGCTTCGGCTTCTTTGCTTACAAATGCATCGTTATTGTGCGGATCCATATAGCGCAACCAGTACCATGAGCTGCCTGCCCAACCCGGCATGGTGTTCAGCTCCAGTGGGAACACTGTTTCCTCATCTATAAGGTCGTTGGGTACCACCTTATTTTCAGTTATGCTCCACGCCCACTCGCGGCTGTTGCCTAATGGTGGCTGTCCGTCTTCGGTTGGCAGGTATTTTTCTACCTCAGGCAGGTGTATTGGCAAATGCTGCACGTCTATCAGTTGTGGCAGTCCGTTTACATAATATACCGGGAACGGTTCGCCCCAATACCTCTGGCGGCTGAAAACGGCATCGCGCAGGCGGTAATTGGTCTTGCCTTTGCCCTGCCCTATGCCCTCTAAAGCGCTGATTACTTTTTTAGTTGCCTCTTTATAATTATCTCCGTTAAGGAAATCAGAGTTGATAAGCTTTACGCCATCTTTACTGCCGTAAGCCTCTTCTGAAATATCCTGTCCGTCGAATATGTTCTTTATTTGGATGCCAAAGTGCCTTGCAAAATCAAAGTCCCTTTGGTCGCCCGCAGGCACTGCCATAACCGCTCCTGTACCGTAGCCGGCAAGCACATAGTCACCTATCCACACCGGGATTGGTTCCTTAGTAAACGGATGCTCTGCATATGCCCCTGTAAATACCCCTGAAATGGTTTTAACATCGGCCATACGCTCGCGCTCACTGCGTTTAGATGTTGCCTCTATATACGCATCCACCAAAGGCTTTTGTGTCGCTGTGGTTATTTTAGCCACCAACTCATGCTCCGGTGCCAATGTCATAAACGTTACCCCGAAAATGGTATCAGGGCGCGTGGTAAACACTTCTATATAATTATCTTGAGCGTGTTCTTCAAAGCCTTCGGTAATGTCGTCAAAAAACTGGGTAAGGCCAAGGCCTTCAAGGATTGAAGGGTTGCCGTTAGAATTAAGTGTGATACCTGCCTCTTCAGGCCTCACCCCCAGCCCCTCTCCAGAAGAGAGGGGGGCAGCTTCACTCGGAATCTGTCCACTCAAATCCTCCTCCTTATAGGATTTACGGTTAGAAAGGGCAATCCTTATATTGGTTAATACGCTTTCTAAATTATTTAAAACCTCATCATTGGTAAAGCGAAGTACTTTAAAAAGATATTTTTGTTCTAATTCTAAAGTACGTTCCTCATCAAGTTCTATCTGTTCTGCCTGATTATGGTAACCGCCATCCACTTCTACAATCAATCGCTTTTCAAGAGCTACGAAATCGGCAATATATTTACCAATAGCATGCTGCCTCCTGAATTTATAACCTAAGTTTTTGTTACGTAAAGCTTCCCACAATAGGATCTCGGCTTCTGTGGCTTCTTTCCTGTTTGCTTTACCATGCTCAACAAGCGTCCCCACAATAGTTTTATCGGCAGTTTGATATCCGGGAGTGAAGCTCGCCCCCCTCTCCAGAAGAGAGGGGCTGGGGGTGAGGCCTGAAGCTAAAACCCTAAACTTCACCGATGCCCCTACTGATTTACCTACCCAGTTCCTTTGGCTTTCTTTAAGCGATTCGGTCCAGTCTATGGTTTCAAGTCCCTGCAATAAACGCTCGGCATAGGCCGATATGCGCATGCTCCACTGGGTCATTTTTTTACGGACAACCGGGTAGCCGCCACGTTCAGATACTCCGTTTACAATTTCGTCGTTGGCAAGAACAGTACCCAATGCCGCACACCAGTTTACCTCAGTTTCGGCAAGGTATGTAAGCCTGTATTGAAGCAATATTCTTTCCTGTTGCTCTTTGCTGTACCCATTCCATTCGGTGGCAGTAAATACGGCAATATTATCATCGCTAACCGCATTAACCTCAGCGTTCCCTTTTAATGCAAAAATTGCGGTAAGGGTAGCAATATCCTCTGCTCTGTCGGTATCTTTATTGTACCACGATTTAAACAGTTCGGTAAATATCCACTGGGTCCATTTATAATATTCGGGGCTGCTGGTGCGCACTTCCCTGTCCCAATCAAACGAAAAGCCAATTTTATCCAGCTGCTCGCGGTAGCGGTTTATATTGGTTTGGGTAGTAATGGCAGGGTGCTGTCCTGTTTGTATAGCATACTGCTCTGCCGGAAGGCCAAAGCTGTCATATCCCTGCGGGTGCAGCACGTTAAAACCCTGATGGCGTTTGTATCGGGCATAGATATCGCTGGCAATATAGCCCAGTGGGTGGCCTACGTGCAGTCCTGCACCACTTGGGTACGGAAACATATCCAATACATAATACTTAGGTTTCTCTGATTTATTATCGGCCTGAAAAGTGCCGTTCTCAGCCCAGTATTTTTGCCATTCCTTTTCTATTCGTTTGTGGTCGTATCTCATTTTAAGTCGAAAGTTGTAACGTTGAAAGTTTTAAAGTCTTAACAAGAAACAAATTTACGCTTATTGTACGAATGTCAAAACTTTGCCCGTTATAAACTATGCAAACACGAATAGTTTATTTATTTTTACACCTAAATTAAAAACACGTATGGCATCATCTTTTGAGAAATTCCAGAAACGACGCGTAATATCTTCTTATTTTTCGGTCGTTCTGTGTATTTTTATAGTGCTTACCCTGCTTGGGGCACTGGGGCTGTTTGTTATTAATACCGATAAAATTTCGGGCTACGTTAAGGAGAACATCCCAATGACGGTGTATTTTAAACGCGATGCTTCCGACAGCATTACAAAAGCTTTCGGCACACGCCTTGCCAATTCCGGCTATGTTAAAGACCACAAGTTCGTATCTAAGGAAGATGCCGTAAAGAACAACCCCGACCTGATGGAGGACAGCGCACTGATGCTGGATGAAAACCCATTAATGGACTCTTATGACATTCACCTTAACAGCGAATATGTTCAGGCCGACAGTATTAAAAAGATAGAGGTAGAACTACGATCTGATCTTGCTGTTGGCGATATTAGCTATGATAATGTGCTGGTAGACCTTGCTAACGAAAATATTAAAAAAATAACCTTCTGGATATTAGTCATTAGCGGCGTACTGGCGTTTATTGCCATGCTGCTTATTAACAGCGCGTTGAGGCTATCAATATTTTCTCACCGATTTACCATAAAAACCATGCAGATGGTGGGGGCTACAAAATCGTTTATCCGCAGGCCGTTTGTATGGAAAGGCATTAAACTGGGGCTGTATGGCGCACTTCTTTCTATTGGTGCACTTATCTATCTTGTATATTGGCTTGACGGGGTTTTCCCTATGCTGGAAATATGGAAAGACTGGATTCCTACAGCCATAGTGTTGGGCGGTGTACTGGCTTTCGGGATC
Source organism: Flavobacterium sp. Sd200 (assembly GCF_009826935.1). Taxonomy (GTDB): domain Bacteria; phylum Bacteroidota; class Bacteroidia; order Flavobacteriales; family Flavobacteriaceae; genus Flavobacterium. The sequence goes on along the minus strand of NZ_WUMN01000004.1, from coordinate 213,534 downwards.
ATAATTGCGCTCATAAGCACCTTTTTTGCTACACAACGCTTTTTGAATTTGAGAACAGACGATCTTTATTAGATTTGAGTATTGAGATATTAAATTTTAGACCGGAGACAATAGATAATAGAACAAAGAAATAAGATAAACCTAAAATTTAGATTTAAAACCTTCAGATAGCAGATAAGCCAACCTGAAACTTTAAACCTTAAACTTTAAACTAAACCGAAATGGAAAACAACTCTTTAAAAACACAGTTCCTTTTTGAAAAGGTAAACTACAAAATACTACTTATTGGCATTGCAGTTATAGCTCTTGGCTTTATACTTATGTCGGGCGGCGGAAGTGATGACCCGAATGTTTTTAGCGATGCTATTTTTAATTTCCAGAGAATACGCCTTGCCCCTACTGTGGTGCTTATTGGCTTTGGCGTTACCATCTATGCCATACTTAAAAATCCGGGAACTGTTGTAACAACAGAGACTTTCCCTGAAGATAAAGAAATTAAGAACTTTAAAAACAAAAAATAGTACATGGAGTTTTACCAGGCCATCATTATTGCCATTATAGAAGGATTAACAGAATACCTTCCTGTTTCGAGCACCGCCCACATGATCTTTACCAGCTCATACTACGGCATACAGGACGACCCGTTTGTAAAACTTTTTCAGGTATCTATACAGTTTGGAGCCATACTTGCAGTAGTAGCCCTTTACTGGAAAAAATTCTTCGATTTTACTAAGCTTAATTTTTTTCTTAAACTGGCCTGTGCCGTTGTTCCCGCACTTGTTTTAGGCAAACTTTTAGACGACCCTATAGATGAAATGCTGGGTAGCCCGATACCTATTGCCATTGTACTTATTATTGGCGGTGTACTTTTACTATTCATAGAAAATCTTTTTACAAAACCCGAAGTTTTTAAAGAAGAAGACATTACCATTAAAAAGGCCGTAACCATTGGCTTTTGGCAATGCCTTGCCATGATGCCGGGCACAAGCCGTTCGGCTGCATCTATAATAGGCGGTATGCAACAAAAACTTACAAGAGAGGCCGCTGCCGAATTCTCTTTTTTCCTGGCAGTGCCTACAATGCTTGCCGTTACCGTATATTCGGTGTTTCTTAAAGAATATGGCACAGCCGAAATTAAAGGTTATAAACTGCTTATGGAAGCCGACAACCTTAAATTGTTCCTTATTGGAAATGTAATTGCATTTGTTGTGGCTATTATTGCCATCAAAGGCTTTATAGGTATTATTAAAAAATACGGTTTTAAGCCTTGGGGCTGGTACCGAATTGTAGCCGGAACTATATTACTGGCTTATTTTTACAACAAACAATAGTATTTTGGCACACTCTCCCGAAGCTTTTACCGAAGGGCAAATTGTATTATTAGATAAACCGCTAACATGGAGTTCTTTCCAGGCGGTTAATAAGGTTAAATGGAGCCTTAAAAAGCACCTTGGCCTAAAAAAAATAAAAGTAGGCCACGCAGGTACACTCGATCCTTTGGCTACCGGACTGCTTATTGTATGTACTGGTAAATTTACCAAGCGTATAAGCGAGTTACAGGGAATGCCTAAAGAATACACAGGTACTTTTTATCTGGGTGCCACAACCCCTTCTTACGATTTAGAGACCGGGGTGAATGCTACATTCCCCACAGAACATATTACCGAAGAACTGATACAGGCTACACTGCCGCAGTTTTTAGGTGAGATAGACCAAAAACCTCCTGTGTTCAGTGCTATAAAAAAAGACGGAAAACGCCTGTATGAACACGCACGTAAAGGCGAAGAAGTAGAGATCGCAGCCCGTAAAACCACTATTTACGAATTTGAACTTACCCGAATTGCCCTTCCAGAAATAGACTTTAGAGTGATATGCAGTAAGGGAACTTACATCAGGTCATTGGCAAATGATTTTGGAGAGGCATTGCAAAGCGGTGCCCATTTAACGGCATTGCGACGCACCAAAATTGGAGAATTTACCGTTGATAATGCCATAACACCCGATGATTTTGAAAAGAGCATTACTCCGCAGTCTTTGCCTGATACTACTGCTTAGTGGTCTTAAGGCATCTTGCCAGGACACTACCGTTTTTATAACTAAAGACGAAGAACCTGAAAAACAAAAAGGATCCGGCTTTTTTGAGGAATTTGGTAAATTCTCTATGTTCACTCTATCATTACCATTAAGGGTTAACCCTGAACATGGTCAAAATGACAACAATTCCGGCAATTCTAATTGGTTTCTTCCCGACGGCCTTAGCGCCCACGGAGGTTTTGGCACCCATGTAGCCGAATCGTTTATATTTAGTACTAATACCGGAATAGACTGGCATATTGCAACAAAACTTGTTTCAGTTCCTGTTTACGGCAGTATTGTGCTTACCCCTTCACTTTCTGATAAAACAAGCCTGTTGCTACAGGCCGGTTTGGGCTATACTTTTGCCATAGGACGGGGTGATGTATCAGGTTTATACCAAAAATACCGCATAGGCCTAACAAGCGAAAATGCTGCCGGCATTTTTGCAGAAGTAAACTTTTATGGGTATGCCTGGAAAGATGCTCCGCAAATGGGCTCTATAAACCTTGGCATTTGCCTGCTAATTTTTGATTAAGTCATGAAGCATTTGTACCTTTTTATTCTCTGTATTACAACAATAGTCTTTGCACAAAACAAGATGCAGCTTCAGGACGGCGACCTTATTTTTCAGGATATGGATTGTGGGCCTTTGTGCGATGCCATTGAAGCCGTAACCGAAGGCTACAACGGCAATGATTTTAGCCATATGGGCATGGTATGCCACCGCAATGACACACTATACATAATAGAAGCAGCAGGAAAAGCAGTAAGGCTAAATACACTCGAAAAATTTTCTAAGAATACCTCAAAACCCATGTATGTGGGCAGGCTTAAAAAGCAGTACCAAAAACTTATTCCACAGGCTATAGCCTTTTCTTTACGGCAGCTTGGTGTGCCTTATGATACCGAATATGTGTACAACAACGGCAGCTACTATTGCAGCGAACTTATATATGACGCTTTTAAATCTGCCAATAAAAACAAACCCTTTTTTGAGTTGTTCCCCATGACGTATAAACGACCCGGCACGCAGGATTTTTTCCCGGCATGGGTGGAGTATTACAAAAAAATAGGCAAACCAATTCCCGAAGGATTGCCGGGTTGCAACCCTGGTGGTATTTCTACTTCCAATAAAATTGAGATCGTAGGGACTCTTTAGTATCCTTATTATAAGTTACATATTCCATTTCTAAAGAATCGCAGCGGATTAGGGCAATCTCTTAATTTAAAAAGCCATCAGAAAATTCATTCCAATGGCTTCCCAACATTATTATTTTAAAAAGTTATCCCCTGCTATTCATGGCCTGCAGGGCAGCAGCCGGATCGGCATGACTTAGTTTATAAATATCGGCAGTACTTCCGGTATGTATTTCAAAACTATCATTAGTAAATGCTTCAAATAAATCATCTGCCAATACCGATGGTGCAATGCCATTCTCCCCTCCTATCTCTTTAGAGAATTCGGTATTAACCAATGGCGGCATCAGTTCAAAAACTTTTACAGGAGTATTGGCAAGCGTTAACCTTAGCGACTGGGTGTACGAATGTAATGCTGCCTTGCTTGCAGAATATGTTGGTAAAAAACTGTTAGGTACGAACGACACTATAGAAGATACATTGACTACTGCACTTTCTGCCTGCTGTTTTAATACGGGCAGCAATTGTTCTGTAAGACGTATTATTGAAAGATAATTGGTTACAATTTCCTGTTCTGCATTAGCAAAGGCATCAGCTTCGCTCCCAAGATTGTAATAAAATGCCGCGCCTGCATTATTGATCAGTACATTAAGTTCCGGAAAATCTTTTTGTACCCTTTGCACCAATGCTGTTACATCTTCTGGCTTGGTTACATCAGCAGCAATTGCGGTAACATTTCCGCCAAGTTTTTGTACGGCTTCTTTAAGCCTCTCTTCACTACGTCCGGTTATAATTACGTTGTTGCCTTCTGCAATAAATCGTTGAGCTAAGGCTAAGCCTATACCGGCACTGCCCCCGGTTATTAAAATGGTATTTGCTGTTGTTTTCATTTTATATTGAAAAATTAAATGATTTAAAGATTGAAAAATTCTTATCGGTTTCCTGCAAGGTCTTGAAGACCTTGTAGGTTTAATCCTTGCTATTTTCAAACCTACAAGGTTAATTAAACATAGATGTTCGGAAGATAATTACATTGTCAATTTCTCTTGTTTCATAAACTAAGTCCCATAGGGACGAAATGTTTATAGCTAACAAATTGAACCATTTTTTAAGTCCCAGAGGGGCGACATAATAATTTTTACATGCCGCTTCTCCGAAGCTCACATAAATCACGTCCATTTTTCTATAAACATGTCGCTCCTACCGGAGCTAAAGCACATTCTATTGGCCTTCCGAACACTTATGTCTTAAAGATCTTGTAGGTTTAATTCTTGCTACTTCCAAACCTACAAGGTTAATTAAACCTTGCAGGTTGAACTATGCTCTCTTAAAAATAGTACTTGCAGTATGCCCGCCAAAACCAAAAGTATTGTTCAGCACATACCTAAGATTAGCCTGTCGGGCTTTACCCAATACAAGATTCAGGCCTGTAGGAACTGCCTCATCTACGTTCTCAGTATTAATGGTTGGCGGAATAATGCCATCACGAAGGGCCAATACACTTATAATGCTCTCTATAGCTCCGGCAGCACCCAGCAAATGTCCCGTCATACTTTTGGTTGCGCCAACCGCCACATTTGTATCTTTAAAAACCGAATCAATTGCCACAAGCTCGCTAATATCTCCCAATCCTGTAGAAGTAGCATGCGCGTTTATATAGTCTATATCTGTAGGAGTAAGCCCTGCATCGGCCAAAGCCTTTTTCATGCCCAATGCAGCCCCAAGGCCGTCAGGCGGTGTACCTGTTAAGTGATAGGCATCGGCTGCCATACCACCGCCCACGATCTCGGCATAAATAGTGGCGCCACGGGCAACGGCATGGTCATAATCTTCCAGCACCAATGCCCCTGCCCCCTCGCCTGCCACAAAACCGTCGCGGTCCTTATCGAACGGTCGCGACGCTGCCTGTGGATCATCGTTACGTTTAGACAGTGCATGCGATGCATTGAACCCGCCAATAGACGATGCCGTTAAAGCTGCCTCACTGCCGCCTGCTATCATAATGGTTGCCTTACCAAGACGAATGGTATCGAATGCCGCAATGATTGCCGTATTAGATGATGCACAGGCAGACACAGTGGCATAGTTTGGCCCATGCAGGCCGTTGCGAATGGATATTACCCCGGCAGCAATATCTACGATCATTTTAGGAATGAAGAATGGGTTAAAACGCGGCGTGCCGTCTCCGGAATGAAACTCTCTTAACTGTTCCTCAAAAGTTCCAATCCCCCCATTGCCCGATGCCCATATAACGCCAGCCTCAAAGCGTTCCTGCAATGGCAGGGTAGTAAAATCGAGCCTGGCATCTTTAATGGCTTCATCTGTAGCAGCTATGGCATATTGTGTAAAGAGGTCGTACTTGCGCACTTCCTTTTTATCCATATAATTTTCGGGATTAAAATCCTTAACCTCGCAGGCAAAATTGGTCTTGAATTTTGACGCATCAAATTTAGTAATAGGTCCTGCCCCACTTTTTCCGGCAATAATATTCGCCCAAAACTCTGAGACAGAATTGCCCAGTGGTGTAATGGCTCCTAGGCCGGTTATAACTACCCTTTTCATATTATTTAATTTCGGTTTTTATCAGGTTGGTGTAGCCTTTAGCTATAAGCCTCGATCGGTCGGCATTCCATATTTCACATTGTGCATTTACCAGTTGCCTGCCCTTTTTCAGTATGGCTGTTTGGGCAATAATAACATCACCTTCTTTTGCTGCACCAAAATAATCGGTCACTAAATTAATAGTGACATGAAAAACAGGTTCGCCATAGCAAATGAGTGTTGCACCAATAGCATCGTCTATCATGGCTGCGGTAATGCCGCCATGCAACGTACCGAACGGGTTAGTCATTTCATGGCGCACCTTGTACTGAAATTCCAGCCTGCCCTCTTCAACCACTAACATTATCGGCCTTAGCCAATTCATGAATGGCGATGGCGATGCTGTAACTTCTTTACCAATGTGTGCCTTTAAAAAGGCAGCTTCTTTTGTTTCCATATATTTTTCATTTTTATACCGATCGGTATATTTTAAAATAAAAAAATCCTTTTGATCTTATGATACCAAACGGTATTTTTTTTTAACTCAAAATTTCATTCTATAAAATATACCAATCGGTATATTTAAATTCAAAAAAAAGCGGTTGTAGTAATTACACTATTCGACCACTATATCTTTTATCATCTTTTTTGCCTGCTTTACAGCTGCATCAAGCCCCTGTCTTTTGCCTGTTACTTTAGCGATCATAATACCGCCTTCAATAAGTGCAATATAGGCACCTGCAAAATCATCTTTATTTACACCAAGCCTTACCTGTCTATTATCTTCAGCCTCCTGGAGCAGTTCCTTTATATTATTATACCAGCCGTTTAGTGCACCCACTGCTTTTTTTCGTAACGGTTCATGAGTATCGTCGGCCTCTATAGCCGTATTTAGAACAGGACATCCGTATTTAAGTACTTTTAAATAATTAAAATCGGCAAATACTTTAAGGTAGGCACTGAGTTTATCGAGCGGGTGCACGGCATGATCCATGTGCTGTTTGATGGCAGCTTTTATCAGTGCATGATTATAATCAAACGCAGCAAGGGCAACCTCATCTTTGCTTTCAAAATTGCCATATATGCTTCCTTTAGTAAGACCTGTCGCTCCTGTAAGGTCGCTTATAGAAGTACCTGCATATCCCTTTTGGTTAAAAATGGGTGCTGTAGTCTCTATTATAAATTGCCTGGTTTGCTCTGCCTTGCTCATAACTTCATTATCTCGCATCAAAATTATACCAATCGGTATAATTAAACAAATTATAATGATAGAATTTAACTATGACGATATTCACATTCATTTTATGGAACGCGGATGACACAGATTTAAGACGCGAATTTTCGCAGATTTTAATCTACTTCAAGTGAATCCGTGTTAATCCGTGATTGCGAAGCATCCGCGCAATCCGCGTTCCCTTTTACCACAAGAGTACCTAAAAACAAGTATTAATCTTATGCTAATTTGCATGCATACCGTTTAAAAAATGGGTAAATTTGAGTGTATATTTTAAACAATATTATTATGAACGTTACCATTAATACAGACAACCACATTACAGGAAGTGACAGGATGGAAAACTATTTCAGCGAAGTGCTGCACAACTCCTTAAAACGTTTTGAAGATAAAATTACAAGTATAGAAATACACCTGACCGATGAGAACGGCAGCGAAAAAAGCAGCCCCGACGATAAAAAATGTGTTATCGAAGCACGGGTAAACGGCATGCCACCACAGGTGGTGAGTAACCATGCCCCAAGTGTGGAACTGGCCATTAAAGGTGCTGCCGATAAAATGAAAAAACTTTTAGACCACGCTTTTGATAAAGTGCGCACACACTAAACATAAACATCCAACTACAATGAGAACCTTCAGTATTAACATATTGAAGGTTTTTTATTAGTACATAATAAAAAAGCACGGCTGTGTGGGCCGTGCTTAGGTGTGTAAAAAATACATTTAGTAAACTAACCAAAATTTACCAAAGTAAGGTATAGAGCGCAGCAATAAGCGCTATTACTATTAAGGAGCCCACCATAAATGCCGGCTGAACCCTAAACATAGTTGTATCTATTTCAAGCCCGTTTGGCGTAATGCCTTTTTGGGTCTCTTTTTTACTGATAAAGAACATTCCTACTATACAAATAATAAATACAAATGCCATCCTGTCTAAGAAAGGTATCTCATAAACACCTGCTGCATTTGGCACTGCAAAGCCCCAGTCGTAAAGGAAAGACAGGTCTACATAAGCCGGAAGGAATTTAAAGAATATAGAGAACAGGAATCCACCGATAGTGGCAAACAAAGCCGCATTAGATGTTGCTTTTTTCCAAAAGAAGCCCAGCAGGAACATGGCAAAGATGCCCGGGCTAACAAAACCTGTATATTCCTGTATAAACTGAAAACCTCCTTTTTTATCAATCCCTAAAAACGGTGCTATAATAATGGCAATTATCATGGCTGCCACTACGGTTATTTTACCTACCTGTACCTGTTTCTTTTCAGACGCTTCGGGGTTTAGCGTTTTCTTGTAAATGTCTAACGTAAATATGGTAGCAATACTGTTTGCCTTACCTGCAAGCGAGGCTACAATTGCTGCCGTTAGAGCCGCAAATGATAAGCCTTTTAAGCCCGATGGCAACAGGTTTAAAAGTACCGGATAAGCCCTATCGGGGTTTACGCTGCCGTCCTGAAGCATTTCTGCCTGGAAACCTCCGTTTTGATACAGCACGTATGCAGCAATGCCCGGTATAACCACGATTAATGGCATAAGCAGTTTAAGGAATGCTGCAAACAGCAGTCCGCCACGTGCAGTAGGCAAATCGGCACCAAGGGCACGCTGGGTAATATATTGATTACAGCCCCAGTAATTAAGGTTAACAATCATCATACCGCCAATAATGGTAGATATGCCCGGAAGTTCGCTGTAATTTTCGTTGTCTTTAGAAAACATCATATGAAAATGGGTCTGCGCCTTTTCGGTCATGATACCAAAACCGTCTATAATGCCGCTTCCGCCAAATTCGTCTGATACTAAATTCAATGCAAGATAGGTGGTGATTAATCCTCCCATAATAAGGAAGAATACCTGTATAACATCGGTAAAGCCAATAACCTTCATACCGCCAAGCGTTATCATGATAGAAAAAACAGCAAGGAAAGCTATACACAGGTTAAAATCCAATCCCGATATACTGGTAATGGCAAGGGCACCTAAATATAATATAGAGGTAAGGTTTACAATAACATACAGCAACAGCCAAAACACTGCCATGATCATGGCTACCGTGCCATTATACCGCTGGTTAAGGAACTGCGGCATGGTAAATATCTTGTTCTTTAGATATACCGGTATAAAAAATACAGCTACAATAATAAGGGTAAGCGCCGCCATCCATTCGTAACTGGCTATGGCAATGCCCAGCTTAAAGCCGCTGCCGCTCATGCCTATAAATTGCTCTGCGCTAATGTTACTGGCAATTAAAGATGCACCAATAGCCCACCAGGTAAGCGAGCCTTCGGCTAAAAAATAATCGTTACTGCTTTCGGTTTCTTTCTTCTTGCGGTTGTATATCCAGAGTCCGTAGCCTACTATCAATATAAAGTAGCCAAGGAAAACGATATAGTCCGCAGTCGATAATGATCTCATAAAAAAGGAATTCTGTTTGGGTCTTGGGAAATAAAATTGGGACGTGTACAAAAAACTGCACTAAAAAATAATATACAGATTGCATTAAGCAACCCTCACATATTGCCGTCAAAAACCAAACCCCTCCCGGGTGAGCAATGCAACCTGTATATTAAGTAAATTGTTATGCCGGTGTTTGCTGCTTGTAATGAACTTCGGGTAGTTCCCTAAGCACAGCGGCACTTTTTTCCGGTGAAATATCTCTTTGTGCCTCACCCATCATTTCGTAGCCAACCATAAATTTCTTTACAGTTGCCGACCTAAGCAATGGCGGATAAAAGTGCATGTGTAAATGCCACTCCGGATGATCCTCACCATCGGTAGGTGTTTGATGGATTCCACTTGAATAAGGGAAAGACGTTTCAAAAAGATTATCGTATTTTACGGTAATGCGTTGCAAAGCATCCGCATAGGCAACAGTTTCTTCGGCTGTAAGCTCTGTAAGATTGCCAATATGTCTTTTGCTAACCAAAAGGGTTTCATAAGGCCATATAGCCCAAAACGGCACCAACACTACAAAATGGTCATTCTCAACAACTACGCGCTCTTTGCGCTCAAGTTCTTCAGCAACATAATCTGCAAGCAGGCTACGGCCATTTTCGCTGTAGTACTTTTTAAGGTTTTGCTGTGTCTTTTCTACCTGTGTAGGCAAAGAAGACTGCGCCCATATTTGCCCGTGCGGGTGCGGATTGCTACAGCCCATAACGGCACCTTTATTTTCAAATATCTGTACGTGGTTTATAAAATCTTTTTTACCAAGATCTATATACTGCTCTTTCCAGGCCTCTACTACTTTTGTAATACCATCAATGTCCATTTCAGGAATGGTAAGGTCATGCCTTGGCGAAAAACAAATTACCCTGTTTATACCCCTTTCAGGCTTTAACTGAAATAAAGGACTGGTTTCAACAGGTTCAACTTCTTCCTGCAATAACGACGGGAAATCGTTCTCAAAAACATAAACATCCTTATAGTCAGGGTTGTGGTCGCCACTGGTGCGCGCATTGCCTGCACACAAGTAGCACGTAGGATCGTAAGCCGGAAGGTTTAAATTCCCTGCGCTTTCTTTTTGACCCTGCCATGGCCTTTTTGCCCTGTGCGGAGATACCAGTACCCATTCGCCTATAAGCGGATTGTATCGCCTGTGCGGATGTTCGTTATTATCAAATGCCTGCATGTTGTTCTTTATAAATGGTTGTGCCTTTGGCTACTTTTACTTTGTATGCCTTAAGCGTAATATTGTATTTTTCTTTGTACTCTTTGCTAACGCGCTCTATAAGTCCGTCTACAGCCTCTTTTTTAACCAAGTTGATAGAGCAACCGCCAAAACCACCACCCATCATACGGGAGCCAATCACATTTTCGTCGTTGCGCACAGCGTCTACTAAAAAGTCTATTTCCTCGCAGCTAACCTCATAGTTTTTACTAAGGCCATCATGCGTTTTATACATAAGCTCGCCTAACTTTACAAAATCCTGGTCTTCAAGGGCAGCAACAGCATCTAAAACACGCTGAATTTCCCTTACCACAAACAGGCAACGACGGTATATAACATCGCCAAGCTGTTCTTTTACGGCAGTAACCTGCTCTTCGTTAAGATCGCGGAATGTTTTAACTTCAGGATAGTGCTCTTTAAGAATAGCAAGACCTTTCTCTACCTCGTTCCTGCGATCGTTATAGCCCGATGTAAGGTGTGTATGCTTTACTTTGCTGTCTAAAAGCAACAGGGCATAATCCTTAAAATCAGCCTTATGATATTCGTACTCTAAAGTGTTACAGTCTAATTTTATAACATGGTTCTTTTTACCGAATACGCTGGCAAACTGATCCATAATACCGCAGTTTACACCCACAAAAGTATGCTCAGCTTTTTGCCCTATCAGGGCTATATCCTGTTTAGTCAACCCAAGGTTAAATATCTTATTTAGTGCATAGCCAAAACCACACTCTACTGCCGCAGATGAAGATAATCCCGCACCCATTGGCACTGTGCTGCTAAAGCTTATGTTAAAGCCTTTCATGGCAAAACCTCTTTCTTTTAGTTGGTATAAAACCCCTAAAAAGAAGTTTACCCACATTTGTTCAACAGGTTTTATATCGTCGTTAAGGTTAAAGCTGTAGCTTTCGTCAAGGTCTTTAGCATAAAGGTTGCATTCGCCGTTCTCTGTTTCAGACACTGCAAAGCAAACATATTTGTTAATGGCGGCAGGAAGGACAAAACCATCGTTATAATCTACGTGTTCGCCTATAATATTTATACGTCCCGGCGAAAGGAAAATATGAGCCGGTTCAGCATTGAACTTTTCTTTAAAGCTGGTAGTTACCAACTGTACTAATTTTTTTTTCATGGTTTTAGGTCAGCTATATATAAAAGGCGCGGGCGCGCCGTTGTGTTATCTTTTTTGTTTTTCAGAGCCGCCGCTCCCGGCCTGTAACGGTTTATTTGCTTACTAAGCTTTTTGTGTAAACCCAAACTTAACCCAACTAACCTAAACAGCAAGCAAAAGTTGTTTAACACATTACAAACCGGGCAACTGCTCCTTTAAACCAAACTTAAAATATGTAATAATTACTCTACATTCTATTTTTAAAGCACCTCAAAAGCAAACTTTGTGCTGCGCCTGTACACCTCTCCTTTTCTTAAAACCGCCGACGGAAAATGCGCATGGTTTGGCGCATCCGGGTAGTTTTGCGTTTCAAAGCAAATACCGCTGGTAGTATGGTAAGAAACTCCGTCTTTACCTCTAAGACTGTCAAAACAGTTACCCCCAACATATATATGTACCGATGGCTGGTTGGTGTAAACCGTCATCTTTAAGCCTGTTTTTTCACTGTATAGCGAAGCCGCAGGTTCTGTATCATTTTCTAAAACGAACGATCGGTCAATGCTCAATGGAGCATCGACTGCGCTGTTATAGTCAAACTCAGTATCTTTAACATCAATAAACTTACCGGTAGGAATACTATCCTGGTTTACTTCCAGCACTTTATCAGCATTTACAACCAGTTTTTGACCCGCAACCGTTTGCGAGTGCCCATCAAGATTAAAGTAGCTGTGCTGGGTTAAACTTAAAACAGTATCTTTAGTAGATTCTGCTTTATACTTTACCAACAGCTCATTGTTTTCTGTAAGCCTATAGGTAACGGTAATTTTAAGTTCACCCGGAAAATTCTCTTCGCCATCAGGACTTGTATAAGAGAACTTTATAGATGGGCTGCTGCCGCCCTGCAACTGCTTCATTTTCCAAAAAGCACGGCCAAAGCCCCTGTTACCTCCATGAAGCGTGTGGATGCCGTGATTTTTATTCAACTCATGCTGTTCTCCATCTATAGAAAAAGTACCATTGTTTATGCGTCCGGCATAACGGCCAATTACCGATCCAAAATATGGGGCACTTGGCAAATTGAAGGAGTCTATATAATCATCAATATCATTAAAGCCCAAAACCACATCTACAGGTTGCCCTTTAGCATCAACAATTTTTAATGACGTAATGGTAGCCCCATAGTTAATAAAAGTAGCTTCCATACCTTTACCATTGCTAAGCGTATAGCTTTCTACGACTTTACCATTAGGCAGGGTGCCAAATAATTTCGTAACGCAATTAGGTGTAAAATATGAAATATTGCTTTTTTCCATGGGATTTTTATGAATTACACAGCAAAAGTAAAAATTAAAACACATCAACCATACCAGTACCTACCAGTTTTTGTATCTTAGCCACCAGTTTAAACGTTGTAGCTATGAAACTAATTACTATAGATCCGCTCAAAAGCCTGCCTAAGTATAAGCAGATCATACTCTCTATAGAAACCGCCATTGCAGAAAAACGGCTAAAACGTGGCGACCACCTGCCCTCTGTAAACAAAATTGCATTAGAATTCTCACTATCCCGCGATACTGTGCTGCTGGCTTATGATGAACTTAAAAAACGGGGCATTATATACTCTCGGGCAGGTAAGGGATACTACATTAAAAGTGAAGAGTTTGCTTTTGAACAGCGTATTTTTTTATTATTCGACGAGTTCAATTCCTTTAAGGAAGACCTTTACAACGCGTTTAAGGAAACCATAGGCAACAATGGGCAAATAGATATTTTTTTCCACTACTTTAGTCTCGATGTGTTTAAAAAACTGGTAAATGAAAATAATGGCGATTACACCAAGTATGTAATTATGCCCACTATTCTTAAAGGGGTTGCCGGAATTATAAAAACATTGCCCCAAAACGATGTTTACATATTAGACCAAACCAACGATGAGTTGCAGGATTACCCTTCTATACACCAAAACCATAGCAACGATATTTATAAAGCACTGGCCGAAGGCAGGCCAAAACTGGGCAAATACAAAAAACTCATACTTATTTTCCCCGATTTTAAACAGCCTCCCGGAATGCAGCAGGGCTTTATAAAATTTTGTCAAACGTTTGGTTTTGAACACGAAATAATTCCCGATTTTGCAAACCACACCATAACCCCCGGCGATGTATATATTATTCCTAACGACCGTGATTTGGTGAATGTTATAGAGCAGGCACAGGCACAGCACCTAAAAATTGGCAGGGAAGTAGGCATAATATCTTATAACGACACCCCACTAAAAAAAGTAGTGGAAAAAGGTATAACTACCATATCTACCGATTTTATGGCTATGGGGAAAATACTGGCCGAAATGATCCTGAATCAAAGCCGCGAACAGGTTGAAAATAAAAGCAGGCTGATCGTAAGGCATTCACTTTAGGCAAAATATTTTATACCTGATAATTAACAAAATTTTACAATCTGTAAAATAATATTTGCGGATATAAAAATTAATGCCTACACTTGTAGTCTAATTAACCATAAGTTAAATTAAAGACTATGTTATTTTTAGGAATAGATTTAGGCAGCTCGTCTATAAAACTATCGGTGTTTGATGCAGAGAGTGGTACGACCATTGCATCGATAAGCGTGCCCGATTTTGAAATGGATATAATTGCCCCACAGTTTGGCTGGGCAGAGCAAAACCCCGACCAATGGTGGGCTTATATAAAAACAGGTATTCATGCGCTTGGCAACAAACATAAAGTAGACCTTAAAAAAATTGCCGCTATTGGCATTGCCTACCAAATGCATGGATTGGTGCTTACAGATGCTAATCTTAACCCTGTAAGGCCTTCTATTATTTGGTGCGACAGCCGTGCAGCCGAAATTGGTAATGGTGCCTACGACCTTATTGGACACTCTGCAAGCCAAAGACAAATATTAGGCTCGCCCGGAAACTTTACAGCCTCTAAACTTAAATGGGTAAAAAATAATGAGCCTGAAGTTTTTGCAAAGGCTGCCCATATGATGCTGCCCGGCGATTTTATTGCCGCAAAACTATCGGGGGTGGCACAAACAAGCACATCAGGACTGTCGGAGGCTGCTTTGTGGAACTTTTCCGAAGGTCGCCTTGCTATAGAAATATTAGATGCTATGGGCTTGCCTGCAACCTTAATTCCTGAAATTGTGCCAAGCTTTGGTAACCAGGCTACTGTAAATGCAGCTATTGCTACAGAACTTGGTCTTAGCCCCGACACAAAAATAACCTACCGTGCCGGAGACCAGCCTAACAATGCGCTTTCGTTAAACGTACTTAAACCGGGCGAAATTGCTACAACAGCAGGAACATCGGCCGTTATATATTCGGTTACCGAGAAAGATGCTTACGACCCTAACAACCGCGTAAACACATTTTTACATGTAAACGATGCTGATGGCAAAAAACGCAACGGTGTATTGCTGTGCATAAACGGTTCGGGCATTTTATACCAGTGGCTTCGCAAAATAACTTCTATTGGTAATGAGAACGGCCTTATATCTTATGATAAATTAAATACCGAAGCTGCAAAAGCAGAACCCGGCAGTAAAGGATTGCGTTTTTATCCGTTTGGTAATGGCGTAGAGCGCATATTTAACAACAAGCCTGCTTTCTCCGGTATACAAAACCTCAACTTTAATATACATCAATCGCCCGAATTGGTTCGTGCTGCCTGCGAGGGTATTGTGTTTGCCATGAACTATGGCTTTGATATAATGAAAGAAATTGGCGCCGGAGGAAATGTGGTGCGTGCCGGTAAGGCAAATCTTTTCCTGAGCCCGGTTTTCAGGGAGGTTTTTGCCAATACCACCCAAACTACAGTAGAGCTATACAACACTGCCGGAGCCGATGGTGCAGCCCGTGGTGCAGCCTACGGTTTTGGTTTTTACAGCTCTATAGACGAAACATTCAGCAGCCTGCAATGCCTGGAGCGTATAGAACCAAACCAACAGCTAACAAACCGTTATGGCGATATTTATAACGAATGGAAGTTAAATCTTAATATTGAAAATAAACAAAATGAGTACAACAAAACAAGCCTACTTTAAAACTGTAGACAAGATAAAATTTGAAGGCCGCGACAGCCAAAATCCACTTGCTTTTAAATGGTATGATGAGAACCGCGTTGTAGCAGGCAAAACCCTGAAAGAACATTTTAAATTTGCCATGGCATGGTGGCATACCCTATGCAATACCGGTAACGACCCTTTTGGACCGGGTACTGAAACACATGCATGGAACAGCAACGAAGATGCCGTTGCACGCGCTAAAGATAAACTGGATGCCGGTTTTGAATTTATGGAAAAACTGGGCATCCCGTACTACTGTTTTCATGATGTAGATTTGGTAGACGAAGCCCCAACCCTTGAAGAATTCGAGCAGCGTGTAAAAGCCGTTGTAGCCTATGCTAAAGAAAAACAGGACGAGACAGGCATTAAACTGCTTTGGGGTACTTCTAACCTGTTTAGCAATCCACGTTACATGAACGGCGCCTCTACAAACCCTAATTTTGATGTGGTTGCCTATGCAGGTGCTCAGGCAAAAATTGCCATTGATGCAACTATTGCATTAGGCGGCGAGAACTACGTTTTTTGGGGTGGACGCGAAGGCTACATGAGCTTGCTTAATACCGATATTCAGCGTGAGCAGGACCATTTAGCTCAGTTCCTTACCATTTGCAGGGATTATGCAAGAAGCCAGGGCTTTACAGGAAACTTCCTTATAGAGCCTAAACCAATGGAACCAATGAAACACCAGTATGATTTTGATGCTGCAACCTGTATTGGTTTCCTTAATAAATATAATCTTCAGGATGATTTTAAACTAAACCTTGAGGTTAACCACGCCACACTTGCAGGCCACACGTTTGAGCACGAAATGCAGATAGCTGCCAATGCAGGCATGCTGGGATCTTTGGATGCTAACCGTGGTGACTACCAAAACGGCTGGGATACGGACCAGTTTCCTATCGACATCTACGAGGCTACACAGGCCATGCTTGTTTTCCTTCAGGCTGGAGGATTACAGGGAGGCGGTATTAACTTTGATGCCAAAGTGCGCCGTAACTCTACCGACCTTGAAGATAAATTTATTGCACACATTAGTGGTATGGATATTTTTGCACGCGGTTTAATCAGTGCTGATTATATCCTTACAAAAACGAACTACACACAGCTTCGCACAGAGCGTTATGCATCGTTTGATGGCGGTAAAGGATCTGAGTTTGAAAACGGCAAACTAACCCTTGAAGACCTGAATGCTTATGCACGCCAAAACGGCGAGCCCAAACAAATCAGCGGCAGGCAGGAACTGTTTGAGCAAATTATTGCGAACGCTTATTAATTTTAAAAAGTTTGGTTACTTTATAAAAGACGTCTTTTCTGTGAATTCAGAAAGGGCGTTTTTGTTTTTAGCATATAAAGAAGACACTAATTTCACAAATTCCCACTAATTTATTCTACTATTACTTTTTATCAATTAAATGATCACTCAAAATCTATATACTCTCCCTAACCTTTTTGGTTAGGCTGTTATATACCAACTCATACGAGTGAGTAATAAGTTCCTGTAACAGTTTTGGCTGCACATCGCTGTTTATTGCTACCGTGTTCCAGTGCTTTTTGCTCATGTGGTACCCGGGTTTAATACCTTCATATTCTTCACGAAGTTCCTCCGCCCTATCGGGGTCGCACTTTAGGTTAACGGCAGGTATATTGTTCTCCCAATTACTCAGTGAGCTCAGGGCAAATACCTTGCCTCCCACTTTAAATACCAGCGTATCTTCATCAAACGGAAAATGCTCCGTTACACCCTTTTTAGCAAGGCAAAAATCGTAGAAATCCTGAATAGTCATATTGTTAATATAGTGCTTGTCATACAAATTTAACTACTTCACTTATGTAATTTACTTGACTTAGTCAAGTAAATTACATAAGTTTGTCTCATGAAAAAATCAACTATAAACAATATCCGGGAATTCAACAGGCTATATGTAAACCTTTTGGGGGTATTGAATAGAGATGCACTTCATTTAAATTATTCTTTAACAGAACTAAGGATTGTTTACGAAATTAATTCGGCAGGTTCAACATCTGCAAAGAGTATTACAGAAACACTATCATTAGATGAAGGATATACCAGCAGGATTATTACAAAACTTTTAAAGGACAAAATTGTATCCAAAAAAAAGGATATTACCGATAAAAGGATATTTATACTTGAGTTAACCCAGGAGGGTTTACAATTAGTACAACAAATTGAAAAGCGTTCAGATGACCAGATAATAACACTGCTGAGCAATTTAAATGAAGAGGAAAAAGAGCGGTTTAGCGAACTGACAGTTGAATTAAAAACACTACTAAGTAAAAAGAAATGACTATAGCGGATATAAAATTTATAAAGGCCACTACTCCCGAAGAATTTGAGACCATTAAAGAACTATTTAGGGAGTATGGAAACTCATTAAACTTTTCGTTAGACTTTCAGGATTTTGAAAAAGAACTTATGACTGTACCCCAAAAGTATGCTTCACCCGAAGGTGTTGCGCTATTATGTTATTATCAAAATATAGCTGTGGGTTGTGTGGGCGTTAGAAAATTAGAAGAGAATATTGGCGAAGTAAAGCGGCTTTATGTTAAACCTGAATACAGAAGCCTAAAACTTGGAAAAAAACTAATGGAACTTGCTATTGAAGCCGCAGCAGAATTGGGTTACCAATCCATTCGGTTGGACAGCGTTAAAGAAATGGCAGCAGCAATAAACCTATATAAAAAAATGGGATTTTATGAAATTGAGGCTTACTGCTACAACCCTTTAGACAATCCGGTTTACATGGAAAAGAAATTAAACACCACCCTAATACTCTAAAAATCCAACACACTATACAAAATCGGTTTACTCGGACTGGCATCATTCTCAAAACTCGCAATTTGCAGGTTGAGCAAATAGGTTCCGTCTAAAACTGTATCGGGTATAAAAACCATTTCGGTAATGGTAGCACTGTGACGGGCATCGGCATTAAGATTATTTACATCTTTAACATTCCAAAAAGCTTTATGAGCTAATAGCAGGCCGTCGTCTTTTTCTTTATCTACACTGGGCAGGTCTATCAGTAAATGTTCAATTCCTAACTCTCTGATATATGTTGCCGCAGCTTCTTCCAGATAAGGCGGATTGCTGTTACTGTAGTTTTTATGCTGCTTAGCGTTATTATTCGGCAGCGTGCGTATTACAATCGCCTCGGGAGACTTTCCATTAAGAGCACTCTCAATTTGAGATCGGGTAATTATAAGGTCGTTGTCAACAGATTCAGGCGTAACCGAAATGAGTTCAGCTACAAAAAAGAATCGCTTTAAGGCGCGGTTAACACTGTAAAATTCTTTGGTAATATGTCCCAAGCATTCGGTGTGTGTACCATGCGCATGGGGATTGAACTGTATGTTATTGAAATTGGTAGAAGATCCTTCCGATACTTTACCAACCCAACTACCCATAGTTACAGGCTCTATTTGTGGCTGGTCTAAATACCAGGCAATAGGATTGCTGCCGTTTGCAGTTAGGGGCAGCGAAATATCTATAGGATGTAAAAGATCAAAGTTATAGCCGTTTACAGTTGCAAGCATTGTAATAGTTTTTATACAAAATAAAGAAATCTATTTAGCATTTAGGGCAAAATAATGTATTATTGCTACAAAATAGCAACATGCAAAACAGCCTGAAAAGCACAAACTACCCTATAGAATTTATGCGCATTGCAGGGGTTATACTCATTACATTTACCCACATAAAGCATGATTTTACTACCGGGACCGTTTTTTTTGTATTAGAAGACCTGCCAAAATTTGGCACTATGGTTCTCTCTGTAATATCGGGCTATTTATATTACAATTACAGATATGACGCTAACCTGCTCTCTAAAAAAATAAAAAGCCTGCTCATTCCTTATCTCATTGCAAACATAGCCGTGTTGCTCCCTGTATTGCTTATAAAGGCTACAGGATATAACTTTCTCAATCGGCTTACTTATGACTCTTCGCTTATTACCGAAGGGCTTTTTGCACTCACTTCACCTCCTATAAATCCGCCAACATATTTTATACGCGACCTGTTCATAATATTCTGTTTCCTCAGCCTGATACATAAAGATTACAGGGCGTTACTGTTTATACTTCCTCTGTTGTTTTTCGGGAAAATTTTTATACGGCTGGATGTTGTGCTGCTATTTATAATAGGCTTTATATCGCATAAATTTTCGTGGGATACAGCTAACCCTGTTTTAAAAAACATTCTTTTAGCTGCCGTAATAGCGTTATCTTATTTCTTTCTGAAAGAATATGATTTTTATAAGTATGCTATCGCACTATGTATTTTCTTAAATGTAGTAAACCTTAAATTTAGTTTTATAAAAACCGGAGCCTATACTTATTTTTTGCATCTGTATCATAGCCCTGTAATCATATTTATCTTTCCTGCGCTAAATCTTATTTATCCTAACCCCTATTTTTTAGCGGCAAGTCAGATCATTCTGGCTATATCTATTTGCTATGCAATGTTTAGAGTAATAAAAAAACTCAACTGGTCTTTTGTTGTAGGGAATCGTTTCTAAGCAACAAAAAACAGGTCGCTTGCCAAACCATCGGCAAGAAATTTACCTTCACGTGTGGTTTTAAGAACACCATCAGTAAGCGACAGTAAGCCCTGAATAATATAATCATTAGCCTCGCCTAACAAATATTCTTTAAAAGAAGTTCCAAACTCTGCTTCCACCCGGTTTACATCTACACCCCAAATGGTGCGAAGCCCTGTCATTACATATTCGTTATATCGGTCGGCAATTGTGAGTTGTTCTTTTTCGCAAGGCGGTGTACCAAGCTGAATATCTTTAATATAGAGAGTATTGTTGGCTATATTCCAGCTTCGGTTAATGCCGTCATAGCTATGTGCAGAAGGCCCTATGCCAATATATTTTTTCCCGAGCCAGTAAGCGGTATTGTTTTTAGAGAAATAGCCGGGTCTACCAAAGTTAGACAATTCATAATGTACAAAACCGTGTGCCTGCAAAACATCAGCCAAGAGTAAAAACTGCTCATGGGCAACTTCATCGCTGGGCTGTGGCACCGTGCCGTTCTTTACAAATTTGTGCAGGGCTGTTTTGGGTTCTACCGTTAGTGCATAGCTGCTAATATGTGGCACACCAAAACCAAGCGCTTTATTTATATTTTGCAGCCATCGTGTATTGCCCATGCCCGGAGTGCCATAAATAAGGTCTATAGAAATATTATCAAAATATTTCACAGCTTCAGCAAGACAGGCTTCGGCTTCGGCAGCGTTGTGTGCACGGTTCATCAGTATAAGGTCTTCTTCAAAAAAAGACTGTATGCCTATGCTAAGCCTGTTTATTGGTGAATTTGACAGTTGGATTATGCGGTCTTTAGAAAGATCGTCTGGGTTGGCTTCGAGTGTAATTTCGGGGTTATCGACTACCGAATAATTTTGATATACGGTATTGATAAGTTCCTCAATTTCGGCATTGGTAAGCACCGATGGTGTGCCTCCACCAAAATAAATGGTCTCTACAGTTATGCCTTCAAACTCTTTTTTGCGAAGTACGATCTCAGCAGCCAGTGCCGCCACCATATCATCCTTTTTTTTCAGGGAGGTAGAAAAGTGGAAATCGCAATAGGTGCACGCCTGCCTGCAAAAAGGAATGTGGATGTAAATACCTGCCATGCGGCAAAGTTACAACCTTTTTATTTCAAAAAATCTTCGCGAATGGGGCTAAACGCATCTATAAGCATGCCCGCTTCAAGGCAAACCACACCATGCCATACATTGGGCACTGCAAAAAAAGTATCACCTGCCCGCAGGATTTTTGCAACACCATCTACCGTTACCTCAAACTGGCCCGATGCCACAAAACTGGCCTGCGAATGGAAATGCTGATGCACTGCGCCTATACTGCCTTTTTCAAAAGCTACTTTTACCATCATCAGGGTGGTGTTATAACCTGTAATCTGGCGTTTAACTCCCTCGCCCACGACTTCCCATTCGTTATCGCTTTCAATAAAAAATGCTCCCGATTCTATTTTCATACTCCTGTTTGTTTACAGCAAAGTTACAACATAGATATAAAAAAACAGACCTGATAATTGCCGTAACGATTATCAGATCTGCAAGTCAAAAACCGGATATTTCCAATTTAGTAATTTATATAAACACGTTTAAAAACACCATCGGTAACGCGTATGCTTGTTTGGGTAAACGGATTAAAGGCAGTAAAAGAAAACGTACCTTCAATAGTGGTCGTTAAGGCTCCCACGGTTTTGCCTGTTATTTTTAATGTGCCTGACGTTGTTGCAAACGAAATGTCATTTAATGTTTCTGTTTCGAAAACCGACAATTCAAGCTTATTAGAGGCAGACGAGTTGGTAAAATTATAAGTACCCACTTCTGTGTACTCGTGATTTATGATCGTACTTATTGTGTATGGGCTATCGTTAGAGGCATACAGCGTTATATTATCTTCTGAAAAGAAACCGCCTGAACTATCGCCTGTTTCGGTAGCGCGCCATTGTGTTCCGTTGATTTTTGCCGAAACCTGCATACCCGGTATTTGTGGGGTAACATCCATATAGCTTACTGTAAAAGTACCGTCTACAGTAGAAAAATCACTGGTAATATCATACTTATCATTATACAGTTTACCCGAAAAAGTAACACTTACAGTCTTAGCCGTCTCGTCTAAAGACACCAGTTCAAAATTGAAATAGTTCGATTTATAATAATGATAGCTTGTCCTGCCCGGAACGGTAAGATCGGAAACATCATAAGTCATTACCTCTCTTAAATTACCATATTTATTAAACTGAACTACAATGGTTTGCCCATCGCTGTTAAATGCCGTTACGGCAATTAGGTCTTCGCTTTTTTGTGCTACAATATTAGTTACAGGAATCAATTGTCCATCCTGCGTATAACTAAATGTATCTCCGGATACATCATCGCCCACTACATTCACATCTTCCGAAGAACATCCTGTAATAGCAATGGCAAAAAACAATAACAACAAAGTACTTTTGAGGCTTTTCATAAAAATAATATATTGATTGTGTTAATTTTAACACAAATATATCTTTATTTTTTCACCCTACCCTCATTTTGTTTAACAAATGCATCCCATCCGCTATAACTTTTTCCTGTTGGCGTAGGCTTGCCTGTATTAAAAAAATGACATACTGCCGCCGCAAGACCATCAGTACTGTCCAGGTTTTTTGGCAGCTCTTTTAGCCCCAAAAGCTGTTGCAGCATTTTTGCCACCTGTTCTTTACTCGCAGCTCCGTTGCCGGTAATAGCCATTTTAATTTTTTTAGGCTCATACTCGGTTATAGGAATCTGTCGCGAAAGCCCTGCCGCCATAGCAACACCCTGTGCCCTGCCTAACTTAAGCATACTCTGCACGTTCTTTCCAAAAAAAGGAGCCTCAATAGCGATCTCGTCCGGATGATGGGTTTCTATAAGCTCTATGGTACGCTCAAAAATAATGCGGAGTTTTTTATAATGGTCGTCATACTTGCTTAGTTGAAGCTCGTTAAGCTGTAAAAACTCCATTTTTTTATTTACCACCTTTATAAGCCCAAAGCCCATAATGGTTGTACCGGGGTCTATACCTAATATAATGCGTTCGTTTGCCAATTTTATTTACTTTTGCCGGGATGTTTACCCTACCCCACAAAGCTAAACAATTACTTGTTGTTACGGCCAAACTTTTAATAGTGGGCGGTGCTTTTTATTTTATATACGACCGCATTGCTCAAAACGACGGGCTTGACTGGAGCCAGCTTACTAAAGTATTAACCGGTCCACAATCTTACACAATTGCCGCTGTTATTTTACTACTTAGTTTTTTAAACCGCTTTATAGAAATAGTCAAGTGGCAAAATTTGGTATCTCCTTTCAAAAAGATAACCTTAGGACAATCTACAGAACAGGTACTGGCATCGTTAACTGCCGGAATGTTTACACCCAATGGCATTGGCGAATATGCTGCCAAGGCACTATATTATAAAAAAGACCAGGCAAAAAACATTATTTTTCTCAACCTTGTGTGCAATGGCGCACAGCTTGTTATTGCCGTGCTTGCCGGCCTGATAGGGCTATTAGCATTCAATAACACTTACAGAGTAGTACCCAAAACACTTCTTATCATTATTATTGCAGGAATAGCAGGGCTTATAGTGGTTGTTTTTGCTTCGCGAAAAATCGCCATACGCGGTTACTCCATCCAAAAATTCTTCGAGAATATAAACAACCTTCCTAAAAACGTAAACCGCAAAAACCTTGCGCTTGCACTGTGCCGATATCTTAGCATAATGCACCAGCATTATTTTATTTTCTTACTGTTTGGCATAACACTGCCCTACCCTACTATGCTTGCAGCCATTATGGGAGTTTATTTTTTAGGGTCGTCATTACCTACTTTTCAGTTTTTAGATTTTGCCGTACGCGGAAGCCTTGCCGTATTTTTCTTTGGACTGATGGGCGTAAACGAATGGATAGTGGTTTTTGCAGCCACACTACAATGGCTGCTCAATATAGTTATACCTGTAGCATTGGGAAGCTATTATGTATTTAAGTTTAAAACAAACAAAATTTAGCCGTTTATTATTTTACATCAAGTATAACAGGTAATATAAACTGGCTTTTTACAGGCACACCTTCTTTTTGTGCAGGCTCTATTTTAGGAAAATCTACAAGGCGGGCTTTTAAAATACTGTCTATTTTTACAACATCATATTTAACACTGTCCTGTGGCAGTTGTGGTTCAAACTGTAGTGTGGCATCGGCAAATACAGTTACTTTTACCTGTATGGTGTCGGCTTCCGGATAGAGCATTGCAATAGTATCAGTATCGAGTTTTTCCTGTATAAGGCGTGCCATGGCACTAAAAAAACATTCGTTCTTAAGTTGCTTGTCAGTTATAACATCACATTCTGCAAGCGATGGATAACTGCTTACCTTCTTCCAGTCAATTTCTTTTAGCCTTTGCTCAAGAAGCTCATTCTCATCGGGCACCTGCTTATCAAAATACTGACAGGAAGCCAGGAGCAATAGTAAAAACAAAAAGGCTATTTTTTTCATTAACAGTGACAGCGTTATAACACCCAAAAATAAGGAAAATTTATTTAATAGTCCTTAGAGCACTTTACATCATAAAAAAAGCCCTTCAAGTTAATGAAGAGCTTTCTTTCCTACTGGCGGTCTGGACGGGACTCGAACCCGCGACCCCGTGCGTGACAGGCACGTATTCTAACCAACTGAACTACCAAACCAGTGCCTTATTGCGAGTGCAAATATAGTACTACTTTTTACATTTTCAAGCTTTTTTTATAAAAAAACTCACTTTTTTTTCAGTGTTTACAAGGGTTTTCGTCAACTACCAAACTAACAGCCTATTACATATTTTTTAAACCCTTAAACCCATTAAAATCAAAAAAGCCCTCCAAACTAATGGAAAGCTTTTCATTGGTCTAACTACTAAACCTACCGCTCTCGCGGCATAAACAACACAACTACCTTAAAGTTTCTGTCTTAAGAAACTTTATTGGGGCAAAAAAGCCTTTCTCATCGAAAGGCTTCCCCAACTAAGCGGTCTGGACGGGACTCGAACCCGCGACCCCGTGCGTGACAGGCACGTATTCTAACCAACTGAACTACCAAACCTGTGCTTTATTGCGGTTGCAAATATACAACCGTTTTTGAATCCTGCAAACGTTTTTTACAAAAAATCAAAAATATTTTCAAAACAACTAACCAAACTTTTGTTTTTCAACAAGATAGATAGTCATTATTTTTTCAAAACTTTCATGTACAGATACCGGCACATACTTAATTTGATATTGCATACAGGTATCGGCTACTTTTTTAAAGTAAGCAGCCACTTGTTTTTCGTATTCCTGCTTTACGTTTTCGGCAAAAAGGTTTACTTCCTCACCGCTTTCAAGATCAATAAATTTGCGCGGGGCATTGTCAAACTCAAAGCCAAGTTCTGTTTTTTTATCAATTACATGAAATAACACCACTTTGTGCTTATCGTGCTTTAAGTGCTGAAGGGCACTAAACAGTTCTTCGTCATTACCGGGTTGAAACATATCTGTAAACAATATGATCATCGAGCGCCTGTGCATTTTTTGAGCTATCTGGTGCAAAAAAGCAGTAGTTTGTGTGGCTTTACTACTCTTTGGTGTTGCCAGCACACCTTCAAGCTTATCTATAAGCATGCGATGGTGGCGTCCACTACCCTTTTCGGGGGCATAGTACTCATAATTATCCGAATATATACTTAAGCCAACAGCATCGCGCTGGCGTTTTAGCAAATCCATAAGCACTGCCGATGCCAGTACAGAAAACCCAATTTTATTTTCATAAAAAGGCTGTCCTTCTTTTAAAGCAGGATAATGCATGGACGACGAATTGTCTATAATAAGGTGGCAACGCAGATTGGTTTCTTCTTCATATCGTTTAGAATACAACCTGTCGGTACGCGCATACAATTTCCAGTCTATGCTTTTGGTACTTTCGCCGGGGTTATACACTTTATGCTCGGCAAACTCAGCAGAGAAACCATGAAAGGGACTTTTGTGCATGCCCGATATAAACCCTTCTACTATTTGGTTAGCCAAAAGTTCAAGGCTTTTAAATGCCGATATTTTTTGTAATTGCGAATCGATCTTCATATTTTTCAAATGTATGCAATTTGCAGACAAAAAGCCAAGCCAAACAATACACAAATTGTACTATTGCTCTGTCTAACCCTATTAATACAACCAATAATCAGAATTACTTATTGCAATAGGTTTTACACATGGTTTCTGCCTCGGCCTGCCCCATAGAAGCTATTTCTTTCCATGTAAGGCAGGCATTTTCTACATCGCCGGATTTATACAGCATAGCGGCCTTATTATAGATCGCATCAATATTCATGGGGTCCAGTTGATAGGCATACTCAAAAAGCTCAATAGCCTCTTTGTAGTCTTTATTCAAAATAGCCTTTAACCCTTCGTCAAAAGCTACTTTAGCAAGCCCTTTGTCAAACATTGAACCTCCCTGTTTTAAACGCACCGCACTTATATCATTTGTAAAATAGTAAAACCGTATACTATGATAAAAATAGTTGTCTCTGCTCATTAAGACAAAAGGCAACTCTACAGCATCATATGCCGCAAACTGATCAAGATTCCAGTTTTTATAACTCTTATCCAAAACCCTCTTTATAGTAGCTGCGGTCTCAGCATCGTGCGACTTAGAAGATGTAACAACGGTTTCCATTGTTTTAAGTTTCGGATGAAAAACTATCTTCCCTATAACAGCAAATTCTTTAAGGTTCTTTTTTAACGCTCTGTAAAGTTCTTCTTCCAGCCATATAGAGCAGGCAGGAGAAAAATATTTACTGGCTGTTACAATTGTTTGCCCATTACTTTTTTGTTTTTCTTTTTCCACCAGGGCATCTCTCCTAATCATGGTAAAACGTCTAATTTTATCATTAGAAACCTTACCATTCTTATCTGTTAATACTAGGGTATCCTTAGTAGCTTTCTCTATGGTATAAAATTTCAGGGCCGATGTGCGGATCACATTATTTGGCAAAGCATTATAGCTCACGCACGAAGACTTGTCATTGGCATTACGGTGTATAGCATCATACACAATACAAATTTCCTTTTTAGTAATCCTGTACTCTTTATAATCGGAGTCTTCTATAGTGGGCTCCAAAATTTTACTGCCATCTTTGAGTTCGGTATTTACAACTACCCAGTCGCCCGGAGGAAGAGAAATCGGTTGCTGTTGGGCATAGGAAAAGGCAACAAAAAACAACAAAATTAAATTTTTGCACATGCTAAACACAATTGATTGGTGGTTAGCAAATTTACTTTATTTTATCAATAATTTCCTGCATTGTGCTAAGTCCTTTATCCTGCAAATACCATTTTTGTAATTCGGTTTTAGCTTCGGCGGTAATAGCACCGTGTTTTTCTTTAAACTCCTTAATAAGGTTTGCACCGCCCTCCGGCCTTGGCCCCCAGCTTGCCTGTGGCTGTAATGTTTCTTTATCGAGCAATACCAGTTTTGGTATAGAACGCGCACCATTGGTTAGGTACAGGTCCATCAGCTCGGCATGGTCATCCCGCAGCACGATCTGCAGATCCAGTTTATCGGTTACCTGAGCCATTTTATTAATAACAGGAAGTATCTGGGCTGCATCGCCACACCATCCTTCAGACAACACCAACAAAACATGATCCTTATCAAGGCTTTCCAGCTTTTGCTGAATTTCGGCAGGTATTTTAATGGTCTTATCCAAACGGTTCATGCGCACCTCATTAAGAGTGGTGTAGTGCGTAAGATCTTCGCTTTGCGTATTGCCTGTGCTAAGCCCCTGTAAGAGTAGCTGCGAAACATGGTTTCTATATTCTGCATAAGTAAAGCTGTCTTTAAGACCGCTTTCTATAATGGTTTGTGTAGTTTCCATAATGTGTACTAAAACATAAAAATTTATACGCTTTTTAATACTTCAAAAAAAAGGCCATTTATAAAAAAGCAGTAATTTAGTCAGGAAATTTTTTACAAATGAAATTTGAAGGCAGTACAATTGGCATCATCCTTTCGGGTGGTGGCACAAAAGGCATAGCACATGCCGGGGTTTTAAAGTTTTTTGACGAAATAGGCCTTCGCCCGTCGCACATTGCAGGCACAAGCAGCGGAGCCATTGTATCTTCGCTTTATGCATGGGGCAAACAGCCCGAAGAAATACTGGATTTTTTTAAATCCATTTACTTTTTTCACTGGAAACACTTTACTTTCCGTAAGCCGGGTTTTATAGACTCAAGTGCTTTTAAAGACTATTTTAACGACATTTTTGGCACCTCTACACTGGGCGACCTGCCCTATAAAATGCACCTCACCGCTACCGATCTTGTTTCGGGCAAGCTGCGTATTTTTGGGTCGGAAACCAAAATAGCCGATGCCGTACTCGCATCATCGGCCTTTCCGGGTATTATATCGCCCTATGAAATAGACGGCAAACTCTACAGCGATGGCGGTATTATAAACCACTTCCCTACCGATATTTTACAGGGACGATGCGATAAGCTTATTGGCATTTATGTAAGCCCCATTCAAAAAATTGAAGCTGCCGACCTAAAATCGATAAAGTCTATTACCACCCGTGCCTACGATTTACTTTCGGCCAACAGCAATATGCAAAAATTTACACTGTGCGACTGGGTTATAAGTCCTGAAGAGCTGGCGTTGTACAGCACCTTTGAAACCAACAAGCAAAAAATGGATGAGATCTTTAACATTGGCTACGAGGCTGCCAAAAAGTCGTATGGAGAGGTTATTGTTTAAGGAATAGCGGGCTGCAAAATTCTATTTACACGAAAACTTTTATTGCTATATTTGCACAACTAAAAACAAACCCTGATGAAATACAACCGAATCCTGCTGAAACTAAGTGGTGAAGCTCTTATGGGCGAAAGACAATATGGCATAGACCCTGCAAGGCTTGCCGAGTATGCGCACGAAATTAAGCAAATACATGACCAAGGTGTGCAAATTGCCATAGTTATAGGTGGCGGTAACATCTTTAGGGGAGTATCCGGAGCCAGTAATGGCATGGACAGGGTTCAGGGAGATTACATGGGTATGCTTGCTACTGTTATAAATGGTATGGCACTACAGGGCGCCCTGGAAGATGTCGGTATGCAAACACGCCTGCAGACTGCATTAGAGATCAAAGCTATTGCCGAACCTTATATTAAAAGAAAAGCGGTTCGCCATCTTGAAAAAGGCCGTATCGTAATTTTTGGTGCAGGTACCGGTAACCCATATTTTACTACAGATACTGCCGCAGTACTTAGAGGTGTTGAAATTGAGGCCGACGTTATTTTAAAAGGAACACGAGTAGACGGTATTTATACTGCCGATCCTGAAAAAGACCCGTCTGCTACAAAATATGACACATTAACTTTTGCCGATGTGCTTGCTAAAGGCCTTAATGTAATGGACACTACAGCCTTTACACTTAGCCAGGAAAACGAGCTGCCTATTATAGTGTTTGACATGAACAAACCGGGCAACCTTGTAAAAGTGTGCCATGGCGAACTGGTTGGCACAACCGTAAACGTTTAATTTTTAAACTATAAAATAAAGATTAGAGAAACCTATGGAAGAGATAGATTTTATTTTAGATAGTACTAAAGAATTGATGGAAGGCTCTTTGAGCCACCTTGAAAAAGAATTTTTAAACATCCGTGCAGGCAAAGCAAGCCCTGCAATGCTGGGTGGTGTAAAGGTAGACTATTATGGAAGTGCAACACCGCTGTCTCAGGTAGCTAACATCAACACCCCCGATGCACGTACTATATCGGTTACACCGTGGGAAAAAAACATGTTGCACCCAATAGAGAAAGCTATTATGATAGCCAATCTTGGTTTTAACCCCATGAATAATGGCGATAATATAATCATCAGCGTTCCTGCCCTTACAGAAGAACGCAGGAGAGACCTTGTAAAGCAGGCTAAAAGTGAAGCTGAAGATGCTAAAATTGGTATCCGTAACGCACGTAAGGAAGCCAACACCGACATTAAGAAACTTGAAAAAGACGGACTTAGCGAAGATGTTTGCAAAGGAGCGGAAGAAGAAGTACAGGATCTTACAAATGCTTACATTAAAAAAGTAGACGAACTGCTTGTTGCTAAAGAAGCAGAGATCATGAAAGTATAAATTTAAAATCCGCCGATTGGCGGATTTTTTTTGCATCATAATTTTAACAAAAACTCGTTATCTTTACATCTAAATATCAAATACTATGGATATAGCTGCAACGAATAGCAGGCTTTTTAGAAACATTAAACCCATGTAAATATAAATTTTACAACAAGCGTAATATCAACATTTACATAAGTTATTACTCTTATGTACAATTACAAATATTATATACCAACAACACAACAATTTATATAATTGCCGTTATTAATACGCACAGCACCCCGTCATCATTAACGCTCTAAAATTCTCTTCAGAAGAAGAAACATGAAAATCCTCCCGTTTTTGTTATTACTTTTTACGCTTGGTACTGTGGCACAAAATGCCATTACCATTACCGTAAAAGATGCCGGAGACAACAGCTCGCTTCCTTTTGCAACCATTGCGGTCAACAATAAAAACTTCATTGCCGATGGCGACGGAAAACTGGTACTGCAACAACAGACTGCCTTTTTCATGGTGGGCTATACAGGCTACAAGCCTCAAAAAATAAATGTACAGCCCGGCGTTAAATTTTATCGCGTGGCACTGGTGCCTAAACCTGAGGTTTTAAAAGAAATGGTTATTAATGCCAGCAACCCAGCCCACGATATTATAAGCAAGACCATAAAACGCAAACAAGGCAACGACCCACAAACCAGATTGGAAAGCTTTAAGTATAAAACTTATGACCGACTTGTGGTTACTGCAAACCCCGATTCTTTGAGCGGAAAGCTTGACTCAGTTTTTGCTTACGAAAAAGTGGGAAGACGTTTCATGAAACTCGACTCGACTGCTTTTAAATTCAAAAAAATACTTTCTAAACAGCACCTGTATCAAACCGAGAAGGTATCTGAATTTAAATATAATAAAGAACAGGGACTTAAAGAAGAGGTACTTGCCACACGCATGGCAGGATTTAAACAGCCGCTGTATGAATTTATAGGCTTAAAACTTCAGTCGTATTCGGTTTATACCGATAAGGTTGAACTTTTTGAAACCAGATATGCCGGCCCTTTGGCCGATGATGCCCTGCAAAGATATAACTACAAAATTCTCGATACTGTTAGCCTGGAGAACAGGCAGGCCTATGTTATTTATTTTAGTCCAAGGCGCAACAAAAAGAATAAACTCAGTGGTGTGCTTTATATAGACACAGCAAACTATGGTGTGGCACAGGCAGTTTTTAAAGTAAAGAATGTAATGAACATTACCTCTACACATTATTTTACATATCAAGACAGCCTTAACCTGTGGTTTCCTGACCGAAAAACACTAAACATTGTAAAAGGGACCAATAAAGCCGACATTAAGATTTTAGGCGAAATTATAAAATTTGATACCGCAGAAAACCCTGAAGTACAGCGCGAAAAAGAACCTACAGACTATGTATATGTATATTCTGAATCGAACAATTTTGATAAAGAATATAACATTCCGGTTAGCATACAGCGAACATCTGTAGCTATAGAAATTAAAGAAAATGCCATCAACCGCCCCGAAGAATACTGGAACCGTTTCAGGCGGGATTCACTCGATGTGAGAAGCATAAAAACCTATGCGACCCTTGACAGCCTTGTAGCCAAAGACAACTGGGAAAAAATAATACAACTGGGAAGACGCGTATTAAACGGCTATGTACCTGTTGGCCCTATAGACTTAGACCTGCGCAGTATAGTTAAATACAACAATTATGAAGGATTCAGGCTGGGTATTGGGGGCATTACCAACGACAGGCTTTCGGAAATTTTCAGGATAAGTGCCTATGGAGCCTACGGCACTAAAGACGGACAGTTTAAATACAGCCTTGGTGCTGCTGTAAGGGTAGGCAAATTTTCAAATTCGTGGATAGGCGGATCGTATACTGATGATGTGAAGGAGATAGGAAGCACCTCTTTCGCTACAGATAAAAGGGTTTTTAAAATATATGACCCCCGCCCCATTAACGTATCTACTTTTTACAACCATCAAAGCTGGCAGGGCTATATAGAGACCAAACTGTTTCCTAAAACCGAAAGCATGTGGCAACTAACCCGCAGCCGTATAGAACCCAAGTTTGATTATACTTATAACCATAGCGGACATTTGTATAATGTTTTTGATATTACAACGGCATCGGTAGCCATACAGTGGAATCCTTTCAGTAATTTTATGCAAACTCCAAACGGGCGCATAGAAATAGAAAAGCGTTTCCCTAAGTTTGCTTTTCAGTACACACAATCGGTAGCAGGCGTTTTGGGCAGCGACTTTAACTTTGCAAAAGTAGACTTCAGGACCGAATATGAGCAAAAATATCTTAACGGTCAAAAAACGGCATTCCTTTTTCAAACAGGGCTTGCCATGGGCAATGTTCCATTAACGCATTTATATAGCACCTCGCCCAACAACCTCGATAAGAACGGTGTTATTGCCCGTATTACCTTTGCAGGCAAAAACAGTTTTGAAACGATGTATTTTAATGAGTTTTTTAGCAGCCGCTACCTCATGGTGCAGGCCAAACATGGCTTTAAACGTTTTACCATTTTCAGGAGCATAAAGCTTTCCCCTGTTTTGGTTAGCCGTTTTGCCTGGGGTGCCATGGACAACCTTGACGACCACACCGGATTGCAATACAATACATTGGAAAAAGGATATTATGAGAGCGGTTTCGAATTTAACGAAATATTCAAAGGGCTTGGCCTAACAGCTTTTTATCGCTATGGCCCTTATCATCTTCCACAGTTTGACAGGAATATTTCAGTAAAGCTATCCTATGTACTTAAATTGTTTTAAGAAGGCGTAATATATATTAGAAAAAAGACACGAATTTCACAAATTTTCGGATATGCCAATTTATGAAATTCGTGTTCGTTTTCTTAAGTAATCCAATAGTTAATTTTAATGCGATACAAACTTTAACCCTATTATAGAAGCTATAAGGGTGGCAAGAAAAAACAGCCTCCAAAAATCTGAGGGTTCTTTAAAAACAAAAATACCTACTAAAACAGTACCCACTGCCCCTACCCCTGTCCACACCGCATAGGCCGTACCAATAGGCAGGGTTTGTGTTGCCTTATACAACAATACCATGCTAATGGTTAGGCATACAAAAAAGCCTCCCATCCAGTAGTTAGATGCCATTCCTGTGGTTTCTTTTGCTTTGCCCAGGCACGATGCAAAACCTACTTCAAACAAGCCTGCAATAACAAGTAGTATCCAGTTCATTTTAAATATTTTTCTGTAAAAGCAAAGATAGCACATCTGTAAACCTTAGTTTACAAACATGCTATCTTTAAGAAAACTATTATTAATAACCTATGTACAACTATTGCTTAACGATCTTTTTAGTAACCGATTGGCCATTATTTGATATTTTCAGTAAATAAACACCTGCCTGAAGCTGTGCCATATCTAACTGCTGGTTCTTTAAAATGCCGCTACTAATCAGTTTGCCATCTATGGCATACAGCTCATAGTTTACAACATTATAGGCATGTGCAATGTTCAGCACATCACTTACAGGGTTAGGATACATTTTTACAAGTAACTGTTCATGCCTGTCTATGTTTGTAGTAAGCGAAACCCCATGAACACTAATGTTGTTAAAAGTAACACGATCGCCATTGTCTACTATCATGTCATTCCCTGTAAACCTAAGCCTTACCTTAAGGTTGGTGTTGTTATTAGCCTCTGCAATGCTGCTTAGATCTACTTCAAACAACTGATAATCTGAAGTTAAAGACATTGATGGATTTACCAATCCTACATTTTGCCAAACAGGATTAGAGGTGCTTACCGAATATTCAGCAACTACTGCACTTGCAGCACCTTCATCTTTAAGGGCAAATGCAAATTTAATATCCCTGTAACCTGTAGAAGGTATATTAAATATCATGGTGTTTTGCAATCCATCGCGCTGAAAAGGCTGCTTTATCTGCAATCCTTTCATATCGCTGTTGGCAAAAGCAAGATCATCATTAGCCTCCGGAATGTAGTTAATCTCGGTAGGGCTGTTCCTGCGCTCCATAGAAGCTTTGCGCCAGTTGGCATTGGCACTTGTAAACGGATATCCTGTTAAACACGATTGGTACTGCATGATAGCCCTACCCAAAGCAGAGAAAGTTGCATCGAGGTTTACAAGTGGGGTATCGTTAGCAACGTTACCGTCAAACATCCAAAAGTAAATAGGCTCCGATACATTTGTAACATCGGTAGGAACGAAATGTGCTGTAATATTAAAATCGGCGGCAGGCGTGTAAGTAACCTGAACATCTGTGCTGTTAATATCGCCTGTCCAGTGACTAAAAACATAGCCCGGTTGTGCAACGGCCTTTAGCGTTACAGGGATATTGCTAAAATATATACCTGTCCACGGATAAGGATGGGCATCTACCCCGGGGGTATTACCATTAATATTTATAGTATTTATAGAAATATACCCCTGGGAGTCGTCTTCAATATTTAGACTTGCATTAATATTTTGCTGAATATCGAATTTCTCTCTTATATGATCGCGCTGCACCGGCGGACGGTTATCAGCAAAACCCCTTATAGCCCCGGAATAATTATCCCAGGTTTGCATAGAACCCATAGCCCTCCAACGATCTATGTGGGCAGGCATTTCGGGAGCAAGATTATTCTTGTAGCCATCAAAAATAGCCTGCATTCTTGAAGGAAGAAAAGTGGTATTTAAAAGATCGGCAAACCTGTTAATAAAATAGTTTTTAAATTCTTCGTTCTCCAGCATTTTCCTCAATAAAATGGTAGACCACTCCGGATTAGGATATGCCGGCCCATCTACAGCCGTTGCATGGGCTAAATTATTGTGCGTGTAAGATGTAGCCAGTCCAAAACCAACATCGGTATCTTTCAGTGCCCATCTCCATCGGCCGTCATTTCCCGTAGCTGCATTAGGCACATAGGCGGCTGTTCTTTTCCTGTAAAGTTCTACGTTATTACTTGGCCAGTCGGTATTGTCTACAAAAATTTCTGTAATAAAATAATCGGCAAAATTTTCGGGGTCAAGCTGGGTTTTAATATAATCATAGTTTGCCTGATCTGCCAGTGAATTGTTCGTCACAAAACTAATCATATTGTCATAATGATCTGTTGTACCCTCTTTGGCCTCGATCATGCCTCCAATTTCCAAATGGTCTAACTCATCATCGTTAATATTGTAAACTCTCTTAAAATAGTGCTTATCATAGCGCTCTCTAAGATTGATTATTCCCCAATATTCTCCGTTAACGAATCCTATAACAGGTTTATAGTCCTGAGTGTCAAAATTTAAATGCTCTACACTTTTGTGTATAAAGGCATCAAGAAAATAAGTTACCTCTGTATCATTACCGGAATTCCTTAATATCAGTGTTTCAAAACCATTACTGTTTGTATCGCCAAAAAAAGGAAAAGCTAAATTTTGATTACCAAATTTATTACCATAAACTCTTAATGATTTATTAGGTAACGATCGTGTAAATCCTCCATGTATACGCAAGCCTACTTCCTGGCTAATAACTTCTTCACCGTTATTAAAATAGCTGAAATTTGCTTTTACTTCAGCAGCATCTCCTCTTCTAAGATAATTTGCAAGGCTCAAACCTATATCTGTTTCATCAGGATTGTTATTACGCCATTCATCAAAATCCTGTCCGGCTACATAAATTCCGTCCGAATAATCAAAAAGTTTATCTTCCCCTATGTTAACGGCAAGAACAGGAAAAGAAAACCTGCTGGCACCTTCAGGAGATACAAAGTAATTTTTTGTTATTACAGGGCTTGGCATAGCACCTTCTTTAATAACTTTTGCCCTTACAACCGTACTCTTAGGTATTTCATAACCGGGAATATAATAGGGTGCTGAGTGAAAAGTAGAGGAGATTGCCGATATTTTATTAGCAACGCCGTTTCTGTCCGTTATATTGATCCTTCCTGTATAGGCGTGAGTAATATAACTTTGCTCCAACAGCGGTCCGAAAGCATCACCCGGATTTTCGGGATATTGGTTTTTATAGTGATAAGTAGTACCCAACAGGTTATTTTCATCAGGTTCAGAACCATCAATCGTATACAATATTGTAGCTCCTGCACTGCCTGTTATCTCTAAAGTAAATTCGTCCTGGTAAAAGCCTGAAGGAACAGAGAAAACAGGTGCCTCTAAAATTTCTTCGTAGCCTGTTGTTGTATTGGCTGCACCCGGCGTAGGCTCGATGAATATTCTAAACGTGCTGGAACCATCGGGCTGCCTGCCATAGCTGTAGTTTTGCGGAATTATGATTGGGGCATACGTATCGGCCGTAGTGCCATTGGCAGCAGTTAGCGTTATGGTTTCTCCGCTGGCGCTTATTTTAAAGTTGGCGTGCAATGGCAAATCAGGGTTAGTGCGGTTTTTTTCAGAACACCAAACCAGCAAAAATTCGCCCGGTTGAATGGTCTTTGCAGGAAAAACCCATTTAAACGGATTGGTATTATCAGACAATCCGTATCCCTGTAAATTAATGCTCTGGGAACTGCCGTTATACAGCTCTACCCAGTCTTCATAGCTGCCGTCATCATCTGTATTTACAGCAGAATTTGAAGTGATTATCTCATTAATCACCAATGACTGAGCATAAAAGGGCGCAGTGATCAGCATCAATAAGATTAAAAAAATGTAGTTTTTTTTCATAGCGTTGTTTTAAAAAATGGTTAATGTGGTGCATGGCAAATTAACTATTATTTAATAAACAAATACTTATAAAACTTCATTTTTAGCAGTCTTTAAAGCGGTATCACTATTTTTTATGCATCTGTTATAATTAGTATGTTTAATTTTAAAAAATCGCATTTATGAGACTCAAAATGATTGATATACTCACATCTATAT
Organism: Flavobacterium sp. Sd200; assembly: GCF_009826935.1. GTDB lineage: Bacteria > Bacteroidota > Bacteroidia > Flavobacteriales > Flavobacteriaceae > Flavobacterium. The sequence continues at coordinate 176,105 of NZ_WUMN01000004.1, read as the reverse complement.
GCTCTTGTTTTTTTCAATAAGTCGTACCATATTCTTATTGAAAGTAGAAATTTGATCATTTAATGACGAAAAAAAGTCAAGATCGGCATTTTCTATTTCAACAATAGCTTTTTGCAAAACGATCCCTCCATTTTCCGTCAGGCTAATGGTTTTGGCCCGGGTATCTGTTTCATGTTCTTTGCGTGTTATAAATCCTTTATCCTGTAAAGTACGCAATACTTTAGATACCATCATCCTGTCGGCATTGCTTTGCCTGGCTATATCTGTTTGGGTTACTGCATTGCTTTTTTTTGAAAGCCATCCCAAAGCTGCTAACAATACAAACTGGGTTTGTGTAAGGTTTAAAGGGTCTAACACTTTTTTTTGCTTACGCTCCCAAAGCATGGTTACCTGCCCAAGCAAATAACCCGGACTATCGTTCGGGCTTTGAAAATGAAAATCTATTTCTTTAGACATAACGGCACTAAATTAAACTGTTGTAAGTATACACGCAATATTATTAAAAAGCCAACATCTAACGATAATTGGCTTTAGTATAAAATGAACTGATTTAGGCTGTCTCTAAAAAAGTAAGTTTATAGCCATCAATATCCTTTACATGAAAAGCCCGGCCAAAAGGTGTTTCTATAATAGGTCCGGCGGTAGTAACCCCGTTAGCAATAAACTTTTCTTTTAGCTCTTCTGCTTTTTCATTAATGGCAAACCAAATAGCCACGCCAACACCTAACTCCCTATCTTCAAGAGGTTCAAGCGGCGTACGGATAGCAAAACTTGCTTCTCCCTGATTGTATTTAAAAACACATGCCTGCGGGTTAGCGTTCCCTACTTCAAACCCCAACTTATTTTCATAAAAATCTTTTGATGCCTGCAAATCTTTTACCTGTAGCGATGCAAATGTTAATTGTCTCATGCTGAATAAAATTAAATTGTTGTCGCAAATATAATATTCGCGACAACAAAAAACAAATGATTTTATTTTTATCGGTGGTAGCATAAATAAACCATTAGTAACTGTTAGCTGAATCTTGCAAACAAAATAATATAGCTATTTAATGCTTTTTACTACATTTGCAGGCATTTGCAATTATTAAAAGCAAACAAGTACAAAACAAAGAGATATAATTCTTTAAAAATGAAGCACACTAAAATTAAAGACCTGCTTAACAGCACGAAGCCGATTGATGATGTAATTGTAAAAGGATGGGTAAGAACGTTTAGAAATAATCAGTTCCTGGCCATAAACGACGGGTCTGTAATACATAATATACAGGCGGTGGTTGATTTTGAGAACACCCCTGCCGAAACCCTTAAACGCCTTACAACAGGTGCCGCCGTTATGGTAAAAGGCAATCTTGCCGAAAGCCAGGGTGCAGGCCAGAAATTTGAGATTCAGGTAAAACAACTTGAAATATTGGGCGACAGCGACCCGGAAAAATTCCCGATGCAGCCTAAAAAACACTCACTGGAGTTTTTACGTGAAAATGCCCACCTGCGTGTGCGCACTAACGTGTTTGGTGCCATAATGAGGGTGCGCTCAGTATTGTCATTTGCCATACACCAGTACTTTCAGGAAAAAGGTTTTGTTTATGTAAACACCCCTATTATTACCGGTAGCGATGCCGAGGGTGCAGGCGAAATGTTCCAGGTAACGTCGTTGCCAATTGGTAACCCTCCTTTAAACGAAGAAGGTAAAATAGATTACAAACAGGACTTTTTTGGCAAGGAAACCAACCTTACTGTGAGTGGACAGCTTGAAGGCGAGACTTTTGCGATGGCTCTTGGACAGATATATACTTTTGGACCAACATTCAGGGCAGAGAATAGCAATACCAGCCGCCACCTTGCCGAGTTTTGGATGGTAGAGCCTGAGGTTGCCTTTAACAACCTGGACGACAACATGGACCTTGCCGAAGATTTTATACAGTATGTTATTAAATATGCACTGGATAAATGCCCGGACGACCTTGCTTTTTTAAACCAGCGTCTTGCCGACGAAGAGAAAACCAAACCTACTGCCGAGCGCAGCGAACTTGGGCTTCTTGAAAAACTTAACTTTGTATTAGAGAACAACTTTAAGCGTGTTAGCTATACTGAGGCTATAGACATCCTTAAAAACAGTAAGCCCAACAAAAACAAAAAGTTCAACTATATTATTGAAGAATGGGGTGCTGACCTGCAAAGTGAACACGAGCGCTACCTTGTAGAAAAGCACTTTAAATGCCCTGTAATTTTGTTTGACTATCCTGCAAAAATTAAAGCATTTTACATGAGGCTTAACGACGACAAAAAAACCGTTCGCGCCATGGACATTCTTTTCCCTGGTATTGGTGAGATCGTGGGTGGTTCTGAGCGTGAAGAGCGTCTTGACGTACTGCTTGAAAAAATTGCCGAACTTGGCATAGACGAAAAAGAACTGTGGTGGTATCTTGATACCCGCCGTTTTGGATCGGCTACACATGCCGGTTTCGGACTTGGTTTTGAGCGTTTGGTACTGTTCGTTACCGGTATGACAAACATCCGCGACGTGATTCCTTTCCCAAGAACACCGCAAAGCGCAGAGTTTTAATATACTCACTTAATAGTCATACAAAGACACTCGCAAAGAAGGTACAGAGTTACACAAAGAAAATAGGGTAATATCCTTTACATAAGAGAGCACATAGTTGTACAATTTCCGTATAACTATGTGCTTTCGCTTTTTATATCTATTAACAATTTACAAAGCTTTGTGCATCTTTGTGCCTTCTTTGCGAGTCTATGTGTAAAAACACTTTAAATATTGTGGTTATAGACTATTCATAGCGATTTACCATACCTTTAAATTCCTAAATTTACCGTATGGAACAACTCATAGCCCATATACAAAAGCACGTTACACTAAATGATGCCGATAAGGCCTTGCTCACCTGTTCCCTATCCATACAAAAAATAAATAAAAAAGAGTTCTTGCTTAAAGCAGGCCATGTATGCAAAAGCTATTATTTTGTTACTAAAGGGTGCCTTCGTATGTATATAGTAAATGCTAAAGGCGTAGAGCAAATGATACAGTTTGGTATAGACAATTGGTGGCTTACCGACTATATGAGCCTTAACAGCAAACAGCCCTCACAATTTTGCATGCAGGCGGTAGAAGACACGGAGTTTATTGAGGTAGAGCGCACTGTACAGGAAGAACTGCTGCAAAAAATCCCGCAACTGGAACGCTACTTCAGGTTGGTATCCGAAAAGTCGTATGCGGCATCGCTCATGCGTATCCATTACATATTCAGCTTTAGCAAAGAAGAACGCTACAGACATTTCAACAACCTCTACCCTGATTTTGTACAACGAGTGCCGCAATATTTATTGGCCTCTTACCTTGGTTTCACACCGGAATTTTTAAGCAAAATACGGGCGAAAAAGTAACCTTAATTTTTAGAGTTCTTAACTTTTATAATACCATTTATTGATATAGATTAGTCTTTTTCAAACAATGTTTAAAAAGGATCGCTTCTTACCACAAAGGGCACGAAGTTTTCACGAAGTGCACAAGGTATTACGCTTCGCTTTTAAGTTCACAAAGCTATATCTGCCAACAGCATCAGTCACAACGCCTTGTGGACTTCGTAAGACAACTTGTTGTCCGTCGTGTGCAAAATTACCCGAACTGCCTTGTGAGCTTTGTGAAAACTTCGTGCCCATTGTGGTAAAATGGTAATCTGTTTAAGTAAATCACTTACGGACTAAATTATATTCATAATTGGCATAACTTTCAACTTTAAAACTTTAGACTCTTTTTCATTTCTTAATCGCGGTTAAGTTTTTTAGAAAATTCATGACGGAAATTTGTATCAGACAAATTAAAAACATCAAGTCATGAAAACCAGAATCAATCTTTTTGAAGTAGAACCCAACGGTTACAAAGCAATGTTATCTTTAGAAAAATACCTTGCTACAACAAGCATTACAAAAACCCATGCCGAGCTTATAAAAATACGCGCTTCGCAAATAAACGGCTGTGCTTTTTGTTTGGATATGCACACTAAAGATGCCCGCAAAAACGGAGAAACAGAACAGCGCATTTATACCGTTAGTGCTTGGAGGGACACCCCTTTCTTTACCCCCGAAGAGCAGGCACTCTTAGCCCTAACCGAAGAAGTAACCCTGATAGCGAACCACGTAAAAGACGAAACCTTTAGCAACGCCGTGGCACTGCTGGGTGAAAAATACGTTAGTGAAGTAATTATGCTTATCATTACTATAAACGGTTGGAACCGCATTGCCATTACTACAGGCATGATGCCGAAGTAATTATCTAAGAGTTTAAATATGCAAACCTCCTGAATGGGGAGGTTTTTGCGTATTTTTGGAAGAAAGCGATAAGTATGTTAAACGAATTAATAGAAAGGACAAATACCTCCGAATTTTATAACGATTGTGACCTAACCTTAATTTCTTACAACTTCAACGCTTTAAGCAAAACCTGTGAAATCATGATAGCTATAAACCACAATAGTTATGATGAGCCTGTAGTAGACGAAGAGTGGAAAATTACAGCATATAATACCGAAAAAATCAATGGATTTTCAGATAAGATATTGTTACCATACACAAAACTACAGCTATTAGAAAAACATACATTGTTACATAAATATCACGATGAAGAGTTGGAATGCGAAATACAGGGAATTCCAAACAACCTCAATCAATTGACATTTGATTTAATAAAGCTTGAACAACAATTAGGAAACTGGATTTCAATTAAAGATATGGTAGGCTCTTACAGTCCAAATATGTTTAAAATCCCCAAAAGAATAACAATTCCAAATTCGTTCGAAGAAAAGTTAAGCGATGTATTCAAAACTCAGGAACTTTCCTTTAAAATCAGAAATTATAATAAAGGCTATGAATACACCCCAGATGCTAAAATGCTAATTTTTGGTAACGAAGATGTTTGCCCCAATAGGTTAAATGGAGGCCAGTCTTATATCATTGCGGATGAATTTAAAGCCGAAAGACTTAAATAGGCCGCAATCATCAAAAATTATACCCCTTTTAAAACCGTATTAATTTTTTGCAAAAAAGCGGTGTAGGCAAAAACTGATTTTTGTACCTTTATACTGTACAAAAATTACCGGACTACATTATGCTCAAGCAAAATTTACAATTAAAATTATCGCAAAAACTATCGCCGCAGCAAATTCAGCTCATGAAGTTGATTCAGCTGCCCACCCAGGCTTTTGAACAGCGCCTTAAAGAGGAGATGGTAGAAAATCCTGCATTGGAAAGCGGTAAGGAAGATGAGTATGAGCATGATGAATATGACACTACCACAAGCGAAGACAGCTATGACGACTATGATGATTATGACGATGGGCACATTGATGCCGACGAAATTAACATAGACGAATACCTGAGCGACGACGAAATTCCGGGATACAAACTACAGGCCAACAATTACAGTGACGACGATGAAGACCGCAGTATGCCCTTTGCGGCATCGGTTAGCTTTCACCAAAACCTTACCGACCAGCTAAACACGTTTATACTGAGCGACGACGAAAGGGAAATTGCCGAATTTTTGGTAGGCAGCATAGACGATATGGGATACATTCGCCGCAGCATTCCCGATATTGTAGACGACCTTGCTTTTACCCAAGGCGTTTATACCGACGAAAAAACCGTTGAGCACATACTGCACATTATTCACCAGTTGGAACCTGCCGGTGTGGGTGCGCGCGATTTGCAGGAATGCCTGTTGCTGCAGCTTAAATATAAAACACCGACCCAAAGTACCGACCTGGCTATAGACATACTTGAAAATCAGTTTGATGCCTTTACCAAAAAGCATTATGACAAGCTGATGCAAAAATATGACATTACAAACGACCAGCTTCGTGCAGCCATAGACGAAATTGAACGCCTTAACCCTAAACCGGGCGGCGCCTATGATAGCAATTCTAAAAACGTGGAACATGTGGTGCCTGACTTCTCTATAAAAATTATAGACGGGGAACTGGAACTTAGCCTTAACGGCCGTAATGCACCCGAATTGCACGTTAGCAAAGACTATCAGGAAATGCTGCAAAGCTATAAAGACAGTCGCGATAAAAGCAGCCAGCAAAAAGATGCCGTACAGTTCATAAAACAAAAGCTGGACTCTGCCAAGTGGTTTATAGATGCCATACGCCAGCGCCAGGAAACGCTTTATGTTACTATGAACGCCATTATGCACTATCAGGAAGAGTATTTTTTAGATGGCGATGAAGCACGCCTGAAACCCATGATATTAAAAGATATTGCCGATATGGTGGGACTGGATATTTCTACCGTTTCTCGAGTAGCAAACAGTAAATATGTAGAAACCCCTTATGGCACCAAGCTAATAAAAGAGTTTTTTAGCGAAGCCATGAAAAACGACCAGGGCGAAGATGTATCGACCATAGAAATTAAAAAGATACTGCAAACCGTTATTGGCGAAGAAGACAAGCGCAAACCCCTGCCCGACGACAAGCTTGCCGATATACTTAAAGAAAAAGGCTACCCTATTGCACGCCGCACCATTGCAAAATATCGTGAGCAGCTGGATATTCCTGTAGCCCGCATGAGGAAAAAGATATAATGCGAAAATTCATAAGTGCTTTTACCTACATTTTCCATCCGCTGTTTGTGCCGGTCTACGCCACGCTGTTCTACTTTTTGGTAGCCCACAGCTATTTTTACAAACACGAAATATATCTTGTTTTTTTACAGGTATTTATATTAACAATACTGTTGCCCATATCTCTATACTACCTGCTCAGGTCGTTAGGAAAAATTCGCAGCAAGGTACTGCTCGATAAAAAAGAACGGCGACTGCCCCTGGCGTTTTACAGTGTTTTGCTGCTCATACTTATAGAGCACAGCTTTTCTGTATTTGTTGTACCCGAACTGTATTACTACTTTTTAGGAGTACTCATCAGTACAGTTGCAGCACTGGCATTGGTTTTAGCAGGGTTTAAGTCGAGCCTGCACATGATGGCTATATCATCGTTCACACTGTTTACAATTGGCATTTCTGTATACTACCACGTGCGTTTTATAAATCTCATCGCATTGCTCATAATGTGCTGTGGTTTGGTAGCATCATCGCGCCTTCAGGCAAAAGCACACACTATGGGCGAACTGGCACTTGGCACACTAGTTGGAATATTGCCGCAGGTAGGATTGTGGTATGTATGGCTGCTACCGTCGGTATAAAGATTATAAAACACCACTAATTTCATGAATCATCACTAATAGATTATTGCCAATCCGTGAATTAGCAATACCATTTATTGATATAAAACAGTCTGATTAAATTGTCTCGCAAATGCGCAGAGGCGCAAAGTTCAGTGGTTATATTCTCTAATTCCGATCGGCTGTTAAGCCGCTAAGCTTAGCGGCTTAACAGCCGCTTAAGAACCTAAAATAAACTTATCAGCTTTGCGACTCTGCGCCTTTGCGAGAAATTAAATATCAGCCTAAAATATAACCATATTTGGTATAACTCAAAACTTACTTACCTAGCTCTTTTAAAATACCCTCGCCAACACTTTTAGCCGATTGCGGGTTTTGGCCCGTAACCAGCCTTTGATCTGCCACGCTGTGGTTTTGCCACATGCCAGATTTTTCATAAATACCGCCACGGCTTTTAAGTTTGTCTTCCAGCAGGAACGGAACCACTTTTTCCAGCTTTACGGCTGTTTCTTCTTCATTGGTAAAGCCGCTCACTTTTTTGCCCTCTACCAAATATTTACCATTGCTAAGCTTAATGTTTACCAATCCGGCCGGGCCATGGCACACGGCTCCAACCACTCCGCCTTTTTCATAAATCGCAGCCGCAATTTTAGCCAGTTCGGTATTGTCGGCAAGATCCCACATGGCACCATGGCCTCCTGCATAATAAATAGCGGCATAATCTTTAACCTTTACCTGCCCCGGCGTTAGCGTATGCTCTATTTTGTTACGGTATTCTTTGTTTTCCCAAAACTCTTTGTTGACGGCATCGGTCAGGTCAAAACCATCTACGGGTGCTTTGCCGCCTTTAGGCGATACAAAATCTATCTCATAACCTGCTTTATGCAATACTTCCCACGGGTGCGAAACTTCGCCAAGATAAAAACCTGTAGGCTCGCCTGTAGTTCCTTTTTTGTCGTGGCTGGTAACCACAAATAATATTTTCTTTTTCATATCCTGTTTTTTAGTTTTGGCCTGTGCACCGGCAACAGTACTAACCATTACAGCAACCAGTACAAAAACCGATTTTATTACATTTTTCATATCAATATAATTTTAAAATTACAGATACAAAGTTCGGCACAACCACTAAAAAAATAAAGGATACAGGTCACGTATTTAGTGTGATGTATGTCACATTAAATTTGAAGTAAAATTAAAACGGATAGATACAGTTACTTCAGGCGTTCCATTTCGACCGAAGCGCAGCGAAGTGGAGAAATCTCCAAGACACTGATTTAAAGAGATTTCTCCTACCGTCGAAATGGAACTCCCAGCAATGATATTTGATACAATGACTAACTTTACCATTAAAATCATGACAAACGGCTCAGTGTTTCTCTCGACACCCCAAGATAGGCAGCAATTACTGTTTTAGGGATGCGGCTTACCAAGCCCGGATATTGCTGCAAAAACTGTTCATAGCGTTCTTTGGCACTGCTGCTAAGCAATCCTAAAATGCGGCGTTGCAGGGCAATATAGCCATAGTTTGATTTTTTAAGAAAAAAGCTCTCCATCTTTTTAACCTTGCTCAGGAGATGCTCCCTGTCGGTATAAGAAAGGCACAACACATCAGTATCTTCAAGACAGTCAACATTTAGTGTAGCAGCAGATTGTGTATGATATGCCTGATAATCGCTTACCCACCACTCTTCTTTTGCAAAGGCTACAATGTGTTCTTTTCCGTTAGCATCGCTGTGAAAGGTTTTTACAAGACCCTGTACTACAAAAAACTCGCACGAAACCGCCTCGCCTTCCTGAACCAAAAAACGGTGCTTTTTAATTCTCTTTTCCTGAAAATGGGCTGCTACAACTTCGAACTCATCATCGGTTAGGGATATCAATTGCTCTATATGTTGCCTTAAAACCTGTAACATTACAGTATGTAGAAAATTAGTCCCAGCTTAAGCATGTGCATGTTAAGTTTTTGGCCATCCAGCACAGCATCCTTATAAATGGGTGTAAAGCCATAATAAGCATACAGGTTCCAGGTATTCCATCCTGCCGAAATATAGGACCCTAACACAAATTTATTAAGGTTGGCATCGTTAATTACCTTTATATCGTTGCCTCCGTCTTTCAACTGTGCTTTACTGTAAAAAAGATAGCTGGCCTTAAACCCAAGATAAATACGCCAAAACTGGTGACTAATAGAATCCGAGTTCCTCCAACGGAACTCTATGGGCAGCTCGGCATAGTGCAACACCAGCTTGTTTCTGTCGAACGTATTGTTGCTCTGGATGCTGTAAAAATTGCCAACATCAGTCTTGGCAACCACCAAATTATGTTTTATGTTATTATAAGAATACCCCAAACCAACTGCAATGGAATGATTCCTCCGCTTGTTTACTGGCATATCGCGCAAAAAACCGCCGCTGATACCTGTAGAGAACGAATATTGGGCATAGCCACGTGGCTGCCCTTCCATAAGATTATAGGTTATGGTGGCATAAAACTGGTCTTCGCGATACTTAGGGTCGGCAATAGGCGCAAGACTGTCTTTAACTATCTTAATGGTATCCTGCTCTACCTGCGCATGCAGGCTTAGCGTAAAGAATAACAGCAGTGCGTACTTAAAAAAATGCATATCAGGATATAAGATATTAGTAGTACAAAGATGCAAAAAGTTTGGCAATACCGTTTATCTCTGCTCTTTATTATTCCTGTTATATAAGCTGTAAATGCGGCCTTACCTTAAGTTCTACCACATCGCAGCGTTTGGGCTGGCTAAGGCAATACAATACTGCAACAGCCACATCTTGCGCCGTGAGCATTTCAAGGCTCTCTACTTTTTCAAGCTTTTGTGTGGTGGGTTGCTGTTGCATATCGGTATCTACTGCGCCGGGTTCTATGAGCGTAACCTTAATACCTCTTTTATTTACCTCTTTGCGCAATGCTTCGCTGTAGGCCTGTATGGCAGCCTTTGTTGCTACATAAACCGATCCGGTCTCTTCGCGCCTGTTAGCACTCATAGAACCTATGTTTATAATGTGCCCACTCCCGTTGGCTTGCATGCGTGCTATAGCCCCGGCACAAAATGCCAAATAGCTGGTAAGATTAACATTGACTACACGCTGCCAGTCTTTATATTCTCCCTCAGTAACATTGCCATAGCCCATAGCTACATTGTTTATCAGTACATCCAGGGTTTTTAACTTTGCGTCAACTTCTCTAAACATGCAGGCAATATCCTCCTCTTTAACCACATCTATAACATAGCCATACACATCAGTAGCAGCGGTAGCCTTAATATCGGCAAGGGCATCATCCAAATGATCCTGCCTGTGCCCAAATATCATAACCCGTGCCCCAAGCCTTGCCAGCAGTACTGCAATGGCACGACCTATGCCTGTAGTGCCGCCCGTTATTAAAACCGCCTTACCCTCTACACTTTGAGGCAGGTATTCGTGTAAATTTTCCATAGCAATTGTATTTTAATTAGGTTTCGCTTTCATCTCTACACGCGTGCGCGGCAGGCATTCAGGATAATTTTGCTGGATAAAAGTTATCAGCTTTTCGCGAATAAACACCCGAAGATCCCATGACGTAGGCGAGTTTTTACTGCTCATCAGCGCACGTATTTCCATACCGCCCTCATTGGCATTGGTAACCTGTAATACATTTACATTGCCATCCCATAACGGTGTGGTGTTAAGCAGCCTCGTAAGTTCTGCCCTTAGTGCATCTACAGACATCAGGAAATCGGTGTATATAAATACAGTGCCTAAAATTTCAGATGTGGTGCGCGTCCAGTTTTGGAATGGTTTTTCTATAAAATAAGTGGTAGGAAGCACCATGCGGCGTTTATCCCAAATGCGCACTACAACATACGTCAGGGTAATTTCTTCTATCCAGCCCCATTCGTTCTCTACAATTACTACATCGTCCAGTCGTATGGGCTGCGTTATGGCTATCTGTATTCCGGCAATGAGGGTACCCAGCATTTTTTGGGCAGAAAACCCCAGGATGATACCGGCTATACCTGCCGAGGTTAAAAAACTTATACCCACGGTGCGAATGCTGTCAAAACTCATAAGGGCAATTCCTATGGCAAAGACTACCATTATAAATACAACAACCCGTTCTAGAATAGTAAACTGGGTGTACACGCGCCGGGCGTTAAGATTATCGGCAGCAGTAATATCATACTTGCGCATCAGGCCCGACTTAAAGGACCGCATTATTACAATACAGCTCCAGGTAACTGCAAAAATGAGCAGCAGTGTGCTTGCATGTCCAAGGGTGTTTACAAACCTGTCGTCAAAAACATCGTTAAGCAAACCTATTCGAAGCACTAAAGCTATGATGAGCAGGAGCAAGGGCAATTTTATGCGATTGGCAAAATTTATTGGCAATAGGTTGTTAGGGTCTTTTCCTATGCGCCTTAACACAAAAAATATTAGGCTAAAAGTTAGTACCAGGCCTATAAAACCAAAGACCAAGAACTGTAAAAAACGGCTGTTGCTGTGCAATTGTTCCTGCATAGAAGTTGATTAACTCCTAAAATTAAAAAATCCGTTCCTTAAAGGGAACGGATTATAGATATGATTAACATTTAAGAGCTAATTAACCGCATTTAGAAGAACCGCAGTCTTTACAGGTAAGGCAGCCTTCCTGATAAATAAGGTTAACCGAATTACAGTTACTGCATTTTTGGCCATGAGCCTCAGTACCATCTACAATATAGCGTTTAAGTGCACGGGCAACCCCGTTTTTCCAGGTATTAATGCTCTCACTGTCTAATTGTAAACTGTTAATAAGATCGACAGCCTTTTCTATGCTCATGCCATGGCGAAGCGTGCCCGATATAAGCTTGGCATAGTTCCAGTATTCCGGGTTAAATTTATGCGAAAGCCCCTCAATAGTAGTCTTGTAACCACGAGTATTTTTATACTGAAAATCGTAGCGGGTGCTGCCATCATCATTTTTATTTTTAAGGATAAGACCTTCGGTAACCCAACGCGGCAGGGCAATACCATCTTCATCATCGGCAAGACCTGTAAATATCTCATAAGGACGACCATCTATCAGACCAATAAAGGCTATCCATTTATCTTTACTATTTTGAAAACGCACTACATCAGCCTCCAACACATAAGGCCTTTTTACAGGAAATATAGACGGTAGTACATCGGCAGTTTTTTCTTCTTTCTTTTCTGTAGCGGCAATAAGCACACCGGAGCGTGAGCCATCCCTGTAAACCGTTACACCTTTACAGCCGGCTTCCCATGCCTGCATGTATAGCTGTGCAACAACTTCCTGTGGCGTTTCGTTAGGCACGTTTACGGTTACAGATATGGAGTGGTCTACCCATTTTTGTATCCTGCCCTGCATGCGCACTTTGCTAAGCCAATCTACATCATTACTGGTTGCTTTATAGTAGGGTGATTGCTGCACCAACGCGTCAAGTTCATCCTGAGTGTAGTTTTTAGTAGTATCTATGCCATTCACGTCCATCCATTCTTTAAAACGATGATGAAACACCACATACTCTTCCCAACTGTCGCCCACCTCATCTATAAAGTCAACACGAACATCTTTGTCGTTAGGGTTTACTTTTCTCCTGCGCTTATATACCGGAAGGAACACAGGCTCTATACCCGATGTGGTTTGCGTCATAAGGCTGGTAGTGCCTGTTGGGGCAATGGTTAGCAAAGCAATATTACGGCGGCCATATTCCTGCATTTCATAATACAACTGGCTGTCGGCCTCTTTAAGGCGAAGTACGAACGGATTGTTTTTTTCCCTTTCACTGTCATAAATACCAAAGGCACCGCGCTCTTTTGCAAGGTTAACCGACCCTCTGTAAACCTCAACTGCAAGTATTTTATGCAGGTTTTCAGAAAAATCTACCGCCTCATCACTACCATAGCGCAGGCCAAGGGCGGCAAGCATATCGCCTTCGGCAGTAATACCAATACCGGTACGACGGCCTTCGCGTGCTTTCTCGCGGATGTTAAGCCACAGGTTTTTCTCAACCAATTTTACTTCATCGCTTTCCGGATCGGCATCTATTTTAGACAGTATTGCATCTATCTTTTCAAGTTCAAGATCAATAATATCATCCATTATTCTTTGTGCTGCAGCAACATGCTCTTTAAACAAAGTAAAATTGAATGAGGCCGCTGCCGTAAATGGTTTTTCCACATAAGATAAGAGGTTGATTGCCAGCAAACGGCAACTGTCATAAGCACAAAGCGGAATTTCGCCACACGGATTGGTAGACAGCGTTTTGTAGCCAAGATCGGCATAGCAGTCCGGCAGCGACTCGTTTATAATGGTATCCCAAAATAAAATGCCCGGCTCTGCCGATTTCCATGCGTTATGGATAATTTTGTCCCAAAGATCTTTAGCACTGATCTCTTTAGTATATAAAGGATTATCGCTAAAAATTGGATATTTCTGTATATACGGCGCATCTGCCTGTACGGCCTTCATAAAATTGTTATCTATACGCACCGATACATTGGCACCTGTTACTTTGCCCTGTTCCAGTTTGGCATCTATAAAATCGACAGCATCGGGATGGTTTATCGATACAGACAGCATGAGTGCGCCACGTCGGCCATCCTGCGCTACCTCTCGTGTAGAATTAGAATAGCGTTCCATAAACGGCACGAGCCCTGTAGAGGTTAAAGCAGAGTTTTTTACCGGAGACCCTTTAGGGCGAATATGGCTCAGGTCGTGTCCAACGCCTCCCCTGCGTTTCATGAGCTGCACCTGTTCCTGATCGGTTTTCATAATACCGCCATAAGAGTCAGAATTATCGTTACCAATAACAAAGCAGTTAGACAGCGATGCTATTTGATAGGGGTTGCCTATGCCCGTCATGGGGCTGCCCTGTGGCACAAGGTACTTAAAATCTTTTATCAGGTCGAAAACCTGCTGGTGGGTGTAAGCATTAGGATATTTAGCCTCTATACGGGCAATTTCGGCAGCTATGCGGTGGTGCATATCATTTGGGGTGCTTTCATAAATATTGCCTTCAGAATCTTTAAGAGCATATTTATTTACCCACACTGTAGCAGCAAGGCTGTCGCCTTTAAAATATTGTAATGAAGCATTTACGGCTTCCTCCTGAGTATAGGTCGCAGCATTTTTTACGGTTATCTTAGTATCCATAAGCGAAATAATTGATTAGTGGAATTGCGTGATCTGGTATTGTAAAATTACACTTTAATTAAACACCAATAAAAATAAATTTACAAAAGTTTACAAATTTATTAATTCAATATACTGAAAAACAGATTAATAAAATTTTATCAACACAAAAAAGTTTACAATTTTTAAAACACAAACAACAATAGTTATAAATTTTATTGCTATATAAAATTAAATATCGGCATGTTAAAAAACATATAATTCCCAATTTGTTCCAATATCGCGCCTAATATTTGCTGTATTAAATTAATAATCATGAAGCACTTACTATTTTACATACTCACTTTATTGTTTTCTAATTTTTATGCATCAGCACAAATTAGCCCGCCCGGGCTTGGCAGTACAAAAAACGCTTTTTGGAGCGCGGTGGGTGTAAGACAAAAACTCGACACAAAAAACACATCGTTAACCTATATTGGACTGGGACGGATTAGCGACCCTGAGGGTGATGCCAACCCTTTTAAAAAGCAGTCGATAGTTGTGCTTAACGAAGAAATTTACCACAAGATAAACCCGCATTGGCAATACAGTTATGCCTTGAGTTACCGCAGGCAGAACCAATATGAAAATGAAAATCCCTACGATTTGGAAACACCGTCCATCCATCAGGAATTTAGGGGATATGGCAGAATAAACTATACAACTGCCATTGGCGAAGTAAAACTTAAAACCACCTACAGGCAGGAAATACGAAAATTTTTCACCCCTGATTTTGGCGAAGTGGAAGACGACCTACAACTGCGCTCGCGATTTAAAACACAGGCTACAGTAGCTTTAGACAGCGATCATGAAAACAGCCTGCTGGGCAGTGCCGAAGCATTATTTTCTGACAGTAATGACGACACCAATGGGTGGAGCGGTTTTGAATACAAGGAAAGCCGGTTTTGCTTATACTACAGTTATGCCCCGCACAATATACCTGTAGTTTTTGATGTAGGCTACATGAACGATCTTGTAGGGCACGGCCACCACCTTCAGGACAGCAACTATCTGGCTGTAGACATTATAGTCGAAAATATTTTTTAGTTCGTGTTCAGTTTCATAGGGCAAAAGACATATCTTTAGTAAAACGTTTGCGCAAACAACCTAAGATCAGTTTTTACCAATGAAAAATCTACTCTGCCTATTACTTCTTGCTATTACAGGTTTAGCTTACAGCCAAAATAAAAATGAGTTTTCCCTGCATGGAAAAACAAAAGATATTCCGGATGGAACCGTGTTTCTTGTGGGAGATTTTTTGCAGGATAAAATAATCGACTCTGTAAAGGTTATGAATAACAGCTTTATTCTTAAAACAAGGTTGCCTGATTACCCATACAGCATTTATTTACTTAGAGATAGCTCAACATCAAAAACTGTCTGGGCAGAGAATACAAAAATGACTTTTGATGCCACCAAGTCTGCTTTTGAGGATGCTGTTATAACAGGTTCTGCTACTGATGCCTTGGCAATACAGTTAAGAGATAAACAACGCGTATTGAAATCATACGAAGAAAAGGTAGCATTAGAAGTTGAATTCATAAAAAATAACCCTAACAGCATACTTAGCGCCCACAACCTCTCTATAATGGCCAGTGTTTTTGGCAGGGAAAAATCGGCTGCATTGTTCGAAAAGTTTTCCGCTAAAAATAAACAATCACAATATGGTGAAAAAATAAAGGCTTTTTTAAGTTTAGATATTCCTGAAACACCTAAAACCGGAGAAAAATATGTTGATTTCACCATGGCAGACCAAAATGGAATAGCCCATAAACTATCGGAATTTGAAGGTAAAGTTATACTGTTAGAGTTTTGGGCTTCGTGGTGTGTGCCGTGCCGAAAGGCAAATCCTGAGTTAATTAAAACCTACGACAGGTTTAAAAACCTTGGATTTGAAATTGTGGCGGTGTCGTTAGATGAAAAAAAAGAACACTGGTCCGATGCCATTAAAAAAGACGGCTTGCCATGGAAACACCTTAGCGACCTGAAAGGGAGAAACAATTTAGCTGCACTTACATATAGCGTTAATTCGATTCCTGATAATGTTTTGATTGATAAAAACGGGGTTATACTGGCAAGCAGTGTTAGAAACAATGAAAGGTTAAATACCCTGCTTGCAGATGCTTTAGCCAGTACTGGCAAACGAACGCAAACCGCAGATATCAAAATAAAAACCCCTATGGTTTGGCAGGACGAAAATGGCAAGGTATTAAGCCGTGAAGAAGGACAGCGAATGATGGAAAGCAACCAATACACCCCACATGTTGACACCGAAAAAAATATTATGGTTTTGAAGAAAGCGCGTTAGTGATTCAATATTATACTATTTGTCATTATAAAATAGTCTGTTTATAGCTCCGTTAGGAGCGGCATATTTATAGAAAAAAGACAGCGAATGATGAAGAGCTTCGTAGAAGCGGGATGTGTATTAATGTACTAAATTATATTTATAATTGGTAGAACAGGTGCAGTTTTACTTTTTTTTTAGATTGCTTCGTTCCTCGCAATGACGTACGTGAAGAAAGGAATGTATGCATGTGCTTAGCACGTTTCTTTCTTCACGTACGTCATTGCGAGCGGAGTGCAACAGAGTGTGGCAATCTGTTATTTATCAAAGGAAGTTAGACAGAAATTTAAATCCTCTGCAATTGATTTTACATTTCATAAAAGCAACATGCCTGCATTCATATCAGTAAACAAACAAAAAGCCCCAACTTTCGTCAGGGCTTATGTATATAGAATCAGTTAAAACTGATTATAGTAACGCATCGATAGCATTAGTGTAGGTTTGTTTAGGAGCAACACCTACCTGACGACCTACTACTTCGCCGTTTTGGAAAACCAATACAGTAGGAATATTCCTGATGCCGTATTTAGCAGCAAACTCCTGATTGGCATCTACATCTACTTTACCAACCACAGCTTTACCTTCATACTCCTGGCCAATTTCTTCGATGATAGGACCTACCATTCTACACGGACCACACCATGCTGCCCAAAAGTCTACTAATACCGGTTTATCTGATTTTAATACTACTTCTTCAAAAGTAGCATCTGTTATTGCTTGTGCCATTATTGTTATAAGTTAAATTATTGTTCAATTAAATTTACATACAAAATTAAACATAATAATCTAAATCTAAAGTTAAACCTATAGCTTTTGCTTATATACCCATAATTAAAACCGATTTATTTCTTTCTAAGTATAGAGATGCGTTTATATCGGCATGACATATTTATATGAATTAAATTTGGTTGGCTAATTTTACTACAAAGGCCACAGGGTTTTTCACTATGAACACTAAGCTATGTTACCAATACTACACACAATAGGCAACAAGTTGCCTTAAAAAGTTCACAAGGCTTTACGTTCTTATTGGCAGGTTTAGCCTTGTGAACTTAAAAGCGAAGCGTAATCCGCGGCGACCTTTGTGAAAAACTTTGTGGCCTTTGTGGTAAAAATTGAGTAACCAGTATTCGTTTACAATTAGTAAATCAATGTCATTTCGCCTTCAGAGTCTCTGGACTTAAAAACTCGCAAAGCCGCAGAACGGGATAAACATATGACATAAACACACATTTAAGCGACTTACAGTCGCTCATTCGATATAATCTCATACAGCTTTGCGCCCTTGCGCCTTTGCGTGAAATTTTAAAAGTTTTATTATCGCTAATTCAGTTTAAAGTTAACCTGCATTTTGTCAAGTTCATGCAATAATTCGGTACATATATTTACTTTAAGCTTACGGCTTGGCATTACCAGTTTGGTAACCACCTGCACATCTTCTACCTCTTCAATAACCGTTTCGGTTACCTCCTGCTCAATGGCTTCATCTCCCTCCTCATCAGATGATTCTACAACCACTGATTTTGCTGCCACTTCGACCTGTTTTTTTACACGGTTAAGCTCCATGACCTCAAAAGTAATAGAGTGATCGCCACGATTTAAATTAAAAAGTTGTTGCAGGTTAGCAATAACCTGCTCCTGTAAATCGGCTATATTAAACTGGATAATGAGCTTTTTAGCAAAAGTAGTAAGCACATCCTGCAATTGGCTAATACCTAAAAATTGCAGTCTTGGATCTCCTTTTTTACCCTCCTGGTTTGTCCACCCTTCACGAACCATTATTTTAATGTAGGCAAAATTACTGGATATAAGAAAATGCCTGAACTTGAGGTATTCTTCCCCATAGATCTTAAACTCGTGACTTTCGTCATACCCCTCAAGCATAAATGTGGCCCAGCCTTTATTGTTTTTGGTAACGCGGTGTTGCACATTACTTATAATACCACCAAAACTTAGGGTTTTGTTTACCTGCTGCTCAAGGCTTCTTAGGGCCTCGAGTTTGGCATTACAAAAATATTTCAGCTCAAACCTGTAGTCGTCCAGTGGGTGGCCGGATATATAGATACCTACCACATCTTTTTCACGGGCAAGCTTTTCCATAGTGCTCCACTCTTCACAGGGTGGCACCACCGGTTCAGGAATTTGCACTTCGCTGGCTTCACCAAAAAGACTTACCTGTGACGAATTTTCATTTTCCTGAAATTTAGACCCATACCGAATTGCCTTCTCCAAAAAGGTAATATTCTCGCTGCTGTCTACATGAAAATATTGCGCCCTGTGTGTAGCCGTAAAACAATCGAAGCCGCCTGCAAGAGCCAGGTTTTCGAAAGCCTTTTTGTTAGCCGCACGCAGGTCAAGTCTTTTGGCAAGATCGAATATTGATTTATAATGTCCGGTTTTCCTGCTTTCAACAATGGTTGCCACTGCACCGGCACCCACACCTTTAATGGCACCCATACCAAAACGAACAGCATTATTATCGTTTACAGTAAACTTGTAGTATGATTCGTTTACATCAGGACCCAACACCTCCAAGCCCATGCGTTTACATTCTTCCATAAAAAAGGTAACCTGCTTAATATCATTCATGTTGTTACTAAGCACGGCTGCCATATATTCGGCAGGGTAGTGGGCTTTTAAATAAGCGGTTTGATAAGCCACCCAAGCATAGCAGGTAGAGTGGCTTTTGTTAAAGGCATAACTTGCAAACGCCTCCCAGTCTTTCCATATTTTTTCGAGTACCTGTGGGTCATGACCTTTTTCTGCGGCCTGCGCCACAAACTTAGGTTTCATTTTATCCAGTACATCCTTTTGCTTTTTACCCATCGCCTTACGCAAAACGTCGGCCTCACCTTTGGTAAAACCTGCCAGTTTTTGCGACAGGAGCATTACCTGCTCCTGATACACGGTAATACCATAGGTTTCCTTAAGGTATTCTTCGCAGGCATCAAGGTCGTATTTTATTTCTTCCTCACCATTTTTACGACGAACGAAACTCGGAATGTACTCCAACGGCCCCGGACGGTACAGGGCATTCATTGCAATAAGGTCGGCAAAAACAGTAGGCTTCAGGTCCTTCATGTATTTTTGCATACCGGGCGACTCGTACTGGAACACCCCTACGGTTTCTCCCCTCTGGAACAGCTCGTATGTTTTTACATCATCTATAGGAAAGGTCTCGGGGTCAAGCTCTATTCCTGTTTTATATTTTACCAGCTTAACAGTGTCCTTAATAAGGGTTAAGGTTTTTAACCCAAGGAAGTCCATTTTTAGCAGTCCGGCACTTTCTACCACCGAGTTATCAAACTGGGTTACATAAAGATCTGAATCTTTTGCAACCGACACCGGAACGAAATTGGTAATATCATCTGGCGTAATAATAACCCCACAGGCATGTATGCCCGTGTTTCTTAAAGACCCCTCAAGCACTTTAGCCTGCTGTATGGTTTCGCCTGTAAGATCCTGTGCACCTGCCATTTCTATAAGCTCCTGCACTTTTTCAAATTCATCCGAACGCAAAGCACCACGAAGTGCGTTGGCATCAAGGCTGAATATTTTTGCCAGCTTCATGTTAGGGATAAGCTTGGCCACCTTATCGGCTTCAAACAGCGGCAGGTCGAGCACACGGGCAGTATCGCGAATAGACGATTTAGCCGCCATGGTACCATAGGTAATAATTTGCGCTACCTGGCTTGCCCCGTATTTATTGATAACGTAGTCCATTACGCGGCTTCGGCCTTCGTCGTCAAAGTCGATATCAATATCGGGCATCGATACACGGTCGGGGTTCAGGAAACGCTCAAACAGCAGGTCATACTTAATAGGGTCTATGTTGGTAATGCCAAGGCAATAAGCCACGGCACTCCCCGCCGCAGAACCCCTGCCCGGCCCTACCGATACCCCCATGTTGCGGGCTTCGGCAATAAAGTCCTGTACAATAAGAAAATATCCCGGATACCCACTGTTCTTAATCGTGTTAAGCTCAAAATCAAGGCGCTCACGAATGTCATCTGTAATTTCGGTATAGCGTTTTTCGGCCCCTACATAGGTAAGGTGCCTCAGGTAGTTATTTTCACCACGCTTGCCTCCATCTTCAAGATCTTCAGCCACTAAAAATTCTTCCGGTATGTCAAACTTAGGAAGCAGTACATCACGGTACAATGAATAAGGCTCTACCTTATCTACCACATCCTGAATGTTTACAATAGCTTCGGGCAGGTCGGCAAAAAGCTTTTTCATCTCATCGCCCGACTTAAAGTAGTATTCGTTATTAGGCAACCCAAAACGGAAACCACGACCACGGCCTTTAGGCGTTGCCAGTTTTTCGCCGTCTTTTACACACAACAAAATATCGTGTGCATGGCTGTCTTCCTTCTCGGCATAATAGGTATTGTTAGTAGCTATTAGCTTTACATTGTGCCTGCGGGCCAGCTTTATGAGGGTTTCATTTACACGATTTTCATCCTCCTGGCCGTGGCGCATCAGCTCCATATAAAAGTCGTCGCCAAACTGGTCTTTCCACCAAAGCAATGCTTCTTCTGCCTGATTTTCGCCTATATTAAGTACTTTATTGGGTATCTCACCATAAAGGTTACCCGACAGCACCATGATATCTTCTTTATATTTTTCTATAACCGCCCTGTCTACACGCGGCACATAATAAAAGCCCTGTGTGTAGGCAATAGAAGACATTTTTGCCAGATTGTGGTAGCCGTTCTTGTTCTTTGCCAAAAACACTACCTGATAGCCGTTGTCTTTACGGGTTTTATCGGTATGGTTGTCGCATACAAAAAACTCTACGCCCACAATAGGCTTCATAACCACTTCGGTAGGTTCTTCACCAGCCTCTATAGCAGCTTTGTTTTTTGCTTCGGCAGCTTTGTTGTGGTTAAAAACGTTGCTCACAAAGTGGAAAGCCCCCATCATGTTGGCATGGTCTGTCATGGCAACGGCAGGCATGCGGTGTTTTGCTGCAGCCTTAACCAAATTGGGCACACTAATGGTGCTTTGCAGTACAGAGAATTGCGTGTGGTTGTGCAGGTGCACAAACTCTACATCGGTAAGGTCGTGTGCAACGGCAGGTGCAGTATCCTGTACAGCCTCGGCACTTTTAAGCTTTTCAAGACGCTTGCGAACTTCTTCGCTTGCCTGCTTAAGATTAATGTGCTTAAGCCCTATGAGCTGTATGGGCTGAGGGTTGTGTGTACGGAAGTCATGAAAATATTCCGGATACACATCCAGCTCTTTATGAGTAAAAGTTTCCCTTTTTACAAGTTCTAAGAAACAACGTGTGGTAGCCTCTACGTCAGCAGTAGCGTTGTGGGCTTCGGCAAACGGCTCACCAAATAAATATTCGTGCAGCTCGGTTAGCGTAGGCAGTTTAAACCTGCCGCCACGGCCTCCGGGCAGCTTAAGCATCTCTGCAGTAACTTCGGTACAGGTATCTAAAACAGGCATGCTTGCCAGCGGGCTGTTTACCCCCATGCGGTAAAATTCGCTACCCATAATATTAACGTCGAAACCTACATTTTGCCCTACAATAAATTTAGATTTACTAAGGGCTATGTTGAATTTTTCGAGTACTTCGGCAAGCGATATACCTTGCTCTGCAGCAAGGTCGGTACTAATACCGTGAATACGTTCGGCATCATAAGGTATATTAAAACCGTCAGGCCTAACCATATAATCGTGGTGCTCTATAAGCGCACCCATCTGGTCGTGTAGCTGCCATGCTATTTGTATACAGCGTGGCCAGTTATCAGTATCGGTAACAGGGGCATCCCAACGTTTGGGTAATCCGGTTGTTTCGGTGTCAAATATCAGGTACATACAACTGTGGATTTTTAGATAATGAGGCAGTGCTGCCAAAACCCAAAAATACGATATTTTAAAGAAGGTTGAAAGGCGACTTATCAACAAAGATATGAAACCTCACCCCTCCCGATAGCTATCGGGACTCTCCAACCGAGGCTTTAGCCAAACTGGCAAAGCAAAGGAGAGGGAAGCACACAACGGCAAGATAAATAAATCACACAACTCAATAACAGAAACTTTATCTGCAATTATGGCTTTGAGTTTAATCCATAAAAAAACCACCCCGAAGGATGGTTTTAAAATTCTGTACGCTATATTATTAGTAGCGTCCGCCGCGGTTATAGTCTCCGCCACGGTCATTTCCGCCACGATTGTATCCTCCACGATCGCCTCCAGAGCGGCCATCTCTGTTAAAGCCACCCGGACGGCTGTTGCCACCAAAACTTTTCCTTTCGCCACCCGGACGCGGTTCAGATTTGTTTACAACAATTGTCCTGCCTTGCACAGTTGCACCATTTAGCTCATCGATAGCTTTTTGGCCTTCTTCTTCGTTTGGCATCTCTACGAAACCAAAACCTTTACTCCTGCCAGTAATTTTATCTGTAATGATCTTTACAGAATCTACCGGTCCATAAGCCTCAAAAGACTCTCTTAAATCTGCTTCGTTCAACGAGAACGGCAAGCTTCCCACAAAAATATTCATAAAAAATAATTAATTGATTGTTCTAAACGGTGTTTTGTACTTCTTACAAATGTAGTCTTATTTAAACATAAAACACCATTTTATTATTATTTAATAAAATTTTAATACTAAGTATTTTAACTCCTACAAAAAACCCCTGCTGCGGCAGGGGTTTTGTTATTTTTTTTATACTGCTAAGGCACCACTGTTAAAGGCACTTTATAGAACACACCTCTTGTAAAATACACGATCTCGTCCTCATCATTAACTGCATTAAAATGAAAACTTCCTGAAATATATCCGGCAGCAAGGTTTGTTTCGCGGGGATCAGCACTTATAATGATCTCTCCAATACCCTGTTCGGCATTTGTCTGGAAGCTGTCTCCCACACCTGTAAGTTCAGATATAGTATAAGATGCAGCATTAGACTGGTTTAGTCCTACGGTATATACACCCGGGTTTCTGTCACGCATTCTTAATACTACAGTTTCAAACTCATTTATGGCAGTTATAACAACCCTGCCGCTAGAGTTAACTGTAGCAGTAAATTCGTCCGCTTTCCACAGATCATTATTTTTATACCCCTGTACGGCAGGAGTATTAAATTTAACATCTTCTTCACACGAGGTAAATACTACCAGTAACACTAAAAGTGATAAAATCTTTTTCATTATTTTATTGTTAGAAAGGGTAACTCCAATTTTACAACGACAAAAATAGTTTTTTATAGAATATATCCTAATCAAAATAGAATAAATCATAATAAAAATTAAAATTTTAAATTGAGGCATTCATTAAAAATCATAAATTTAGCATCTTAAGTTAATCATATCATATAATTATATATATTTGCAGCCTTAAAATAATCAGGGGTCGGGTACCCCATAATATCTAATTAAAGATGCCTGTAAAAATCAGATTACAAAGACACGGTAAAAAAGGTAAACCTTTTTACTGGGTAGTAGCAGCGGACTCTCGCTCTAAAAGGGATGGTAAATTTCTTGAAAAAATAGGAACTTACAACCCAAACACTAATCCTGCAACTATAGACCTAAACCTTGACAGCGCTGTACAGTGGCTACACAATGGTGCACAGCCTACAGATACTGCAAGAGCTATCCTATCTTACAAAGGTGCTTTACTTAAACACCACCTTGATGGAGGTGTGCGCAAAGGTGCACTTACACAAGAGCAGGCAGATGCTAAACTGGCTACATGGTTAGACGAAAAAGCTGGTAAAGTAGACGCTAAAAAAGACAACCTTTCTACGGCAAAAGCTGATGCTAAAGCAAAAGCTCTTGAAGCTGAGAAAAAAGTTAACGAAGACCGTATAGCTGCTGCTAAACAAGCAGAAGCTGAGGCTGCTGCCGCTGCTGCAACTGCAGAAGAGGCTACAGAAGAAACGGCTGAAAGCACAGAAGAAACTGAAGCTTAATTTTTTAGACGGCATAAATGCGTAAAGAAGATTGTTTCTATTTAGGCAAGATTGCCAAAAAATTTAGCTACAAGGGCGAGGTACTGGCATGGCTTGATACCGATGACCCTGAGTTTTATGAAAACTTGGAATCAGTGTTTGTTGAAATACACAAACATCTGGTTCCATTTTTTATTAAATCATCTTCGTTGCACAAAAATGAGTTTTTGCGCATTAGGTTTGAAGATATAGAAACCGAAGAAGATGCTGACGGAATTATGGGATGCGAACTTTATTTGCCCCTAACAATGCTGCCAAAACTGGAAGGCAATAATTTTTACTTTCACGAAATTGTGGGCTTTACTGCACAGGATAAGCGACTGGGCAATATTGGCACAATTACAGGAGTTAACGACACCTCGTCTCAGGCACTTTTTGAAATTAAAAAAGGCGATATAGAAATACTGGTACCTATGGTAGACCACTTTATTATTGCCATAGACCGCGAGAACAAACAGGTTATACTAGACACCCCCGAAGGGCTTGTAGACCTGTATCTTGATGCGTAATTGTTTTATTGTTTCAGGTTTAAAGTTTCAGGTTGATTTTAAAGTTTTCTTCCCGATAAATCTTAAATGAAAAACCTTAATCCCTAAACAATCCTGTGTAAGGTCTTTTATCTATCATCTCAAGTCTAACATCTATTATCTCAAATCTAAATGTCTGTTTTTCAATTCAAGCAATTTACCATACAACAGGACAAAACTGCCATGAAGGTAGGCACCGATGGCGTATTGCTTGGAGCATGGGCACCTATAAAGCACAACCCCTACTCTATTTTAGATATTGGTGCTGGCACAGGGCTTATTGCATTAATGCTGGCGCAGCGAAGCCATGCGGAGCAGATCGACGCGATGGAAATTGACGATGATGCCTATGAGCAGGCTGTAGAGAACTTTGAAAACTCACCTTGGGGCGACCGACTGTTTTGCTACCATGCCGGACTGGATGAGTTTATGGAAGAGCCCGAAGATGAGTATGACCTTATTGTAAGCAATCCTCCTTTTTATACGGAAGATTACACCAGTGGCGACCCACAGCGCGATGCTGCCCGGTTTGCACACTCGCTGCCGTTTGAAGACCTGGCAGAGGCAACGGGTATTTTACTATCTGAAAACGGGATATTTGCCACAATACTGCCTTATAAAGAAGAAGCGCATTTTATTGCCCTTATGCGCGAAGAAGGTTTGTATCCTTTTAAAATTACACATGTAAAAGGTACTCCAACCACAGATGTTAAGCGCAGCCTGATGGCTTTTGACCGTAACGAGACCAATGTTGCCGAAGTAGACGAACTTATAATAGAAACCTCACGACACCAATATACCCCTGATTATATTGAACTTACCAAAGATTTTTATTTAAAAATGTAGTCTTTACTTTCCCCACAGCACCTGATAGGGATAAGTTTCATAAACCACGTTATCTTCATTAATAGTATAGCCGTTTTTAAAATCGGCCTGGGCCTGCTTATACCAGTCAGATGCCTCATCCTTTTTGCCTGAATAAAAATAACACATGGCTTTATAATATTTTACATCGCTAAACTCGGCATAGTTTTTTAATGCCCTGTCAAAAATACCAATAGCCTCATCATATCTTTTTTGCTCCATTACAGCAACTCCATAATAAAACAAGGCTGTAGCATGCACCCACTCCTCTCCTTTTTTAGACATATCATTAACATACTGCTTTAGCAGGATCTCAGCCTCGGCAAATCGGTTTAACTGCAACAGGCAAAGGCTAATGTAAAAATCGTAGTTATGGTCCATTACAAAACGGTTGCCATAGCGGTTTTTGCAGTCGGTAAAATCATTTATAGCCTCCTGATACTGCTTACTGAAAATGCACTTTATAAACGCCCTGTAGTCCTGATACTCGTTGCGGTCATACTGCACAGCCCTGTCTATGAAAGACATGCCTAATTCATATTTGCGCTGTTTAAAAAGTGGCATGGCTTTTTGCTGCCACAAATAGGCAATGGTGCTGTCTTTTTTTAGCCCGGCATCGAGGCACTCCTGCCATTCATTACTATATAAAGGGTGTTTTTGTGCACAGTTTGTTGCATACTCTTCTATAATAGCTCCCTGTGCTTTAGTATTTTGCTGTGCCATAATAGCAATGGGCAATAAAAAAATAAGGCAGAGTATTGATCTTATCATAAATAGAGTATTGGGTTGTTGGTATACAAATAACTTAAAACTGATCAAAAAAATTATGAGAGATTAAAACTTCTTGCAAAAATTCAATTTTTATTAAAAAATACCACAAACCTTTGTAGAATTGTTAGAATTCTATTTACATTTGTTTTAGCTAAAACACAAACAAATGAGACCAGATCTTTTTCAGGCCCCTGATTACTATAACCTTGACGATTTACTGACCGACGAGCACAAAATAGTGCGCGATGCTGCCCGCGAATGGGTTAAGCGCGAGGTTAGCCCTATAATTGAAGACTATGCCCAAAAGGCTGAGTTCCCAAAGCAAATTATAAATGGCCTTGCCGAGATAGGCGCCTTTGGCCCTTACATTCCGGAGGAATATGGAGGTGCAGGGCTCGACCAGATATCTTATGGGCTTATTATGCAGGAAATTGAGCGCGGTGACAGCGGCGTGCGCAGTACAGCATCGGTACAATCATCGTTAGTAATGTACCCTATATGGAAGTATGGCTCTGAAGAACAAAAAGTTAAGTATTTACCTAAATTAGCTTCGGGCGAATATATGGGCTGCTTTGGCCTTACTGAGCCTGACTATGGTTCTAATCCTGGCGGCATGGTTACCAACTTTAAAGACAAGGGCGACCACTACCTGCTTAACGGTGCCAAGATGTGGATTAGCAATGCTCCTTTTGCCGACATAGCTGTGGTATGGGCTAAGAATGAAGAAGGCAGGATTTACGGACTAATTGTAGAGCGCGGCATGGAAGGCTTTACCACACCCGAAACCCACAACAAATGGTCTTTGCGCGCATCGGCTACAGGCGAGCTTATATTTGACAACGTTAAAGTACCTAAAGAAAACCTGTTACCTAACAAATCAGGGCTTGGAGCTCCGCTTGGATGCTTAGATTCAGCTCGTTATGGTATTGCATGGGGCGCCATTGGTGCTGCTATGGACTGCTATGATACTGCCCTGCGCTACAGTAAAGAACGCATACAGTTTGACAAGCCCATTGGAGCAACCCAACTACAACAGAAGAAGTTAGCCGAGATGATAACCGAAATTACCAAAGCACAGCTACTAACCTGGAGACTAGGAGTTTTGCGCAATGAAGGCAAAGCTACCACAGCGCAAATATCTATGGCTAAGCGCAATAACGTAGACATGGCACTAACCATTGCACGTGATGCACGCCAGATGTTGGGTGGTATGGGTATAACCGGAGAATACAGCATTATGCGCCACATGATGAACCTTGAAAGTGTGGTTACCTATGAGGGTACTCACGACATCCACCTACTAATTACAGGAATGGATGTAACCGGATTTGCGGCTTTTAAATAAAAGCGTCCATTTTCGTCGATTTGGCGTAAAGCATATACATTCGGTAAAATAAAAAGACTTGTAAAGCTACTTTTTAGATGCGTTTTGAACACTTTTAAAGCATAATGAATCAAAAAGAATGCAAGTTGAATGAGTTTATGCAAAAATGCATTAGCAAGCGTTAATGATGCTAAATTAATATACAAAATCATACATTTTAAGGGTGCTTCAAAAATGAAGCACCCTTTTTTAAGTTATAGCCAATCTCAAAAAAATACTTTTCAACAAAAACCTTTTCGGATAGTTAATCGTAAATATCCTTATAAAGTATGTTCAATATTTTTAAAAATTTAGCGTTTATCAATAAATATGCACCTATATAAAGAGGCATTATTTTTGTATTGATAAAAACAATGCTATTGCTTTATATTGAGCTAAAGCTTTTTTAATTTTGTAAAAAATAAGTGCTATGAACACCGCTACTATTAACAATGCCATAGCCCCACAGAGAGAGGTATTGTTGCAACACTCATTATACGGAAAAGTTAAAACCATAGAAGACCTAAGGCATTTTCTTGAAGGGCATGTATATGCCGTATGGGATTTTATGTCGCTCCTAAAAGCCCTTCAGTCAAAACTTACCTGCACTACGGTGCCGTGGTTGCCAGTAGGCAACCCGCAAATAAGGTATCTTATAAACGAAATAGTGCTTGCCGAAGAAACGGACCTTGCTTTAGACGGCACAAGACAAAGCCACTATGAAATGTATGTGGATGCCATGAAGGCTTGTGATGCCAATACGGAAGAGGTAACCGACTTTATTAAGGATGTGGTGGCAACCCAAAACATATTTGTATCTATAAAACAAAGCAGACTGCACGAGGGCATTAAAGCATTTTTAGACTTTACTTTCAGGGTTATAGAAGAGGGCAGGCCGCACGAAATTGCCGCTGCCTTTACCTTTGGACGCGAAGACCTTATACCGGGAATGTTTACAGAGATATTGCGTAATTTTCAGGCTAACTTTCCTGAGACCGATCTTACCAAGCTGATCTATTATTTTGAAAGGCATATAGAACTTGATGCCGATGAACACGGCCCTATGGCTATGCAAATGATAGATGAACTGTGCGGCACCGACGAAAAAAAATGGAAAGAAGTGGAAGAAATATCAGTTCTGGCATTAGAAAAGAGGATAGGACTATGGAATGCCATTGAAGAAAAAGTGCTGCAGCACGATATGGCATCTATATAAATCATTATCGAAATATAATATATAAGCCCCGAAAATTTCGGGGCTTTTTTATGCTTGTCTCGTCCTTAAAAAAACTTAATTTACACGATACAAACTCATACCAAATATGGTTATATTTTAGGTTGATATTTAATTTCTCGCAAAGGCGCAGAGGCGCAAAGCTGATAAGTTTATTTTAGGTCCTTAAGCGGCTGTTAAGCCGCTAAGCTTAGCGGCTTAACAGCCGATCGGAATTAGAGAATGTCACCACTGAACTTTGCGCCTCTGCGCCTTTGCGAGACAATTTAATCAGACTGTTTTATATCAATAAACGGCATAAGTTTTCTGTATTGCGCATTTATCCCAAACAAAAACTGGTTATTGCTATTCTTGTAAACACGCATACAGATGATGTAGACGACCTCGCCACAAAAATTGGCAGTATGTATATTGAGAAGATGAAATGACCAAACTATTTTAAAACAATGCTGTCATTGTATTCTATTTATGGCAAGCACATTCGTGGTGTGCAGCAATATAGGCTATAGATTCTTTGCATAGTGCTTCGAGGGTTGCAATGTTTATATCGACAAGTTTTTTTACATAGATACATGCCTTACCCATTTTAAATTTTCCCAGGCTTTCCAACAGCTTTTCACTTGTATCTGTAGACGAATATACATATAGCGAAAATTCAGCTTTGCGTGGTGAAAAACCTATAATGGGTGCATCGCCTTCATGTCCGCTGGCATATTTGTAATGATACCTTCCAAAGCCAACAATGGTAGGCCCCCACATTTCGGGCTTAAAACCAGACCAGGTTTCCATTAGGCGCAGCAACTCAAACGAGTCGGCTTTTTTTTGCTCATTCTCTACATACTCTTCTATAAATCCGGCAACGCTGGCGTCAGTCCACTGGGTTTTATTTTTTACTGCCATAGCATAGGTTTGATATTTTATTACAGTACTAAAATACAATATTATACAAGTAATAAGCTTAAATAAGTATTCGTATTTAGCCATTATTCTTCTTTAATAAAAGGTATATCAATCGGTAACTATACCAAAGGAATGGAAGCCCCGACAGCAATGTTAGATTAAAAGCAAAGCTTCCGTCGGCTATGGCAAATAATACTATTATAAAAGCAGCTATAAGAAAAATTAAGCCCAATATTGCAGCAGTATTCTTTACCCTCGCTGTGTTTAATAACAAACTTAGTGCCATCATAATTTTTCCTATCAGTGATGCCGCTCCAACTATAAGAAAATTGAGATCATACGATACCTGAATAGTAGCCCTTTCAAATAAAGATGTCATTCCCATTATATCACAAAAAATCATTATCCCTACACCATGCCCTGCTGCGATGATAATCGTGGAATGAAAAATAATAATAAGTATTTTAGTTTGCTTCATCTACACCGCATTTGGCGTTAGCCAAATTATAAATTTATTTACCAATAAGTCCAATCTACACCTGTAGTGCAGGGCACAAAACAATTCTAAACACTGAAAAATAAACAAATTACAAACACTCCGGCATTGATTGCTTTTACTCAATCTTTTTTAAATGTTCATCATAAAGCCCCAACAAAAGGCTATTGCCATATAAATCTATTTTTATGGCTCCATATTTTGCTTTTTCATATTTATTGGCCTGGCCTTCCTGAAAAAAGAAAGACTCTGCACCAATATTTATATTCCATCTATCTGAAGATTTATATTTTAGCAGATATTCTTCTTTATTTAGAGGTAAAGTGTTTTCCTGAAGCCTTATTCTTTCGGCGACTCTATTGCTGTCTAATCTAACTATACAATAGCCATTTTTGGTAATGTTCTCGTACGGAATATCTTCGGATATTTTGTAGCGCAAAGACATATAATCGCCCTGCATTAACGAGCGGGGATCAACAGGTGCAAGCTCTAATAAAACCAATTCTCCATCATTGAGCAACTTCTCTTTTTGCAATACCGAATAGTTAAAATAAACGAGTAAAACAATAAGATTAAGCAGTATGATTATCCACTTATTCTTTTTCATTTGACGTGAGCTTTTTATGAGTAATTAAGTATAAAACAATAAAGAGAATACCCGAGCTGATCAGTATTACAGACTTGGTAAGCAATGTAAAACTAAGGTCGTAGTAATATTGTGAAATAAAGTAGATGAAAGTAAGTAAACTTAGAATCAGCCCTGTTTTATAATTCACTAAAAAACTTAACAACATTACAAGTAATGCTCCTGATATAGCCGGAGACAAAACAGTAGGCAACAATACAAGCAGGCTTACAGCATAAACACTTATTTTTTGTTGTGTTTTATAAACATCCAAAACACTTAGAATATGTGATAACAAATAAACTATAGTAACTATTATAATTAATGAAGACAACCAAACATAACTAATTGAAAAAGGGAAAATTCCTTTTACACTAAAAACACCAAGAGTAGAAAAAAACGAAAAAATAAGTGCCACGCGAACAGGGCGATACAATTTTAATAAGGCTTTATTGATCGAAATTAGCTTAGCTTCATTAAGAAAGAGATAAGTTAATAAGAACGTTATAAAAGCCGTATATAAATGAATCGCACCATACAGCTGATTTTCTATGAAAAGTATTAACACACTGCCATTTATAACTATGACAGCTAAAAATGAAAGCATGTAGTTTTGAACAACAATTAAAGATATTACTGCAATAATTATAAAAGTAAGACAAACTGTATTTTCATTAAACTTTAATTCAGACAATCCCATGGCAATCAGTGTCAAACCAATTACATAGCAGGAAATACTTACAGTGCTAAAAAAAACTATATCACTCTGCTTGTTTAACGATATAGTTCCGGCGGTTAACAGAATACCAAAAATAAGCAGACCAATTGGTGAATCGTATAATCCTGCTAACAGTAAAAAAGCCACAAACATAAGGCTTGCAAAAAAAGCACCGCAAACAGAAAGTATTTTTATTATTAAGGGCTGATCATTATTTTCTTCATCATAGGCTGCAAGAATAGCTTCTTCATTGGTTTGTAGTGTGTTTCCCTCTATAGCCTCAAAGTAACTCACAAGTTCCTTTACATCTTGTTTATTCCTCATTTTTCCATTTTTTATTAATATCTACAAGACCTTTAACTACTATTGAAATAGCTATGATAATAAACATACAGGAAAACAGAAGCATTCCTATTTCAAAAACCCTTAAAAGAAAAGCAGAAATTATTATGATCAGACTTAAGGCGATGAGCGCAATATAAAAAATGCTTTTTTTGTTAAACGCATGCCAAATGCCCAGGGCATAGACTAATATAGTTGTTGCTATCAAGATTGTAAAAATAATACCTCCATTAAAAATTCCAATTACATTTCCAAATGTAGCATAACTTACAGCCGCAACTGCTGTTGTCATAAAAAGCCATTGTGGAATTACTTTTTTAAAATAATGAGAAAATATATAAAAGCCAATAAGCACCGCTGTATTGAAACCAAAAAGCAATGTATATACAAAATCTTGCGGCCAGTTAGTAGCCACCTGTTCAGAGTATAACATTATGGCAGTATTGATGAGGACAAGATAAAGCAGCCATAGTGGGGCAAAGTTTGAGACCAGCACCCAAAGTGTTATAAATACCGTCCAGGCTAAAAAGAAATCATAAGCATTTGCTCCTGTTTGATATATTTGCCCGAAGACGGCAAACAATACACCAACCAAAACCGAAGATCCTGTTAAAATAATATTCTTTATATTAGAATTGATCTTAGGAATTAATGCCAGCCCGGTAGTTGCAATAATCAATCCTTCCATTAGTCCGAGCTTTATAAACTTAGACAAGTTATCCCAATTGTAGGCAAAAAAGAAAAGAATACCCAACACTGTAAACCCAACACCTAAGGAAATAATCAACATCCGCAGGAACTGTTGCCAAGCCTCTTTATTACTATAAATGTTTTCTTTAAAAGCTATATAAGTCCCCCTTTGTGTAAGGTTGATTTGCTCTTTTATAATGTATATATCTTCCCTATTAATGTCTTTCATTTAGGATCATGCTTAATAATTTAAACTTACATGCAATATACTATTTTTCCGACAGCACTTAAATCATAATCCATATCTCATAATTATTTGTTTTTGAGCACATACTAAATCAACTATATTTATAGTTATAAGTAAAACCTTACTTGTAATTATGTTTCGTTTAACCCTCTTTTTAATTGTGATACTTTTAAATTTTGGCTCTGCTGCGCCTAAAAAAGCTGTCGCTGCCCCTTCTAAAGACTATAGTTCCATACATGCGGAAGCTTTAGAGTTTTGCAAACAGCAAAACTTTTGCACAGCGTATTATTTTCTGGTAGACCTTAGCGTGCACTCGGGCAAAAACCGGTTTTATGTTTACAGCTTTAACCAGCACAAAGTGACCGCTCAAAATTTAGTTACCCATGGCAGCTGCGATGCCTTTGAAGACAACAGCACAAAGTATGAAAAAGTTAAATTCAGCAATCGTAACGACAGTCACTGTTCATCGGCAGGAAAATACAAAGTAGGCAAACGCGACTATAGCTCGTGGGGTATTAAAGTAAAATATTGGCTGCACGGTTTGGAGTCTACCAACAACAATGCGCAAAACCGCGTAATAGTTTTACACTCCTGGGATGCCGTAGCCGATACTGAAGTTTATCCTGACTACAGCCCACTTAGCTGGGGTTGTCCGGCAGTGGCCGACAGTTTTATGCACGAGCTTGATGTTAAATTGCAGGCCACCGACAAACCTGTTTTACTGTGGATTGTTGAGTAACTGTTTAGCGGCGTTCTTTTGCCTCTTCTATTAAATCACTCAGGTGTATACGTAATGCTTTTACCGATATGCTTATTTCCCAGAACGAAATAGCCAATGATGCCAACAGCAGCAATAAACTAAGCCCAAACACATAAGCTCCCCAGGTTTGAACTCCGGCAAAAAGCAACGCCATGGCAAATACCGAAAAAAACAGGCTAAGCACACCATACATTTGCATGTGCCTAATAAGTGTGAGGCGCAGGTTAAGATTGGCTATTTCGCTAAGGATACTCTTGGTTTGGTTTTGCTCATAGCTAACCTTAAGACCGCGCACAATACCGGCTATGGTCAAAAAACGGTTGGTATAGGCCAGCAGTATAAGTGATGTGGCCGAGAATAAAAGCGCTGGGGTTTCTATAGGGAGGTTCATTTGGTTGTTGGTTATTAGTTGTTGGAAGTCCTATGCCTGGTTATGGAAAAATTAGATGTTAGTTGTCGAATGGGAACTGTAACATCTGACAACCATCAACCACCACAAGGTACATATTTTTTTGTTTGTAAGAACAACCAACATCATGTGTAAGTGTAAATCTTATTGTTTTGTTATTTAGCGTTTTGCTAACAGCCATTGCATTTTTTGTAAACTAATTTTAGTATAAACAAAAAACAATTGCATTATGGACTCGATTAACAAAAACCAACCGGAAGATAATTTTAAAGACCTGTACGGACAAGAGGGCATAGACAAAATTAAAAACCTGGCAGGTAAGGCAGGCTCATGTTTTTTTTGCACTAATATTGTAACTGGGAAAGCATTTGATACCCGGCCTATGGCTCCCGAAAAAATAGACGACAGCGGCAACTTTTGGTTTCTGAGTGCGAAAGATTCTCATAAAAACGAAGAACTGCAGCAGGATCCGGCCGCACAATTACTGTTTCAGGGGTCTTCTTACAGCGATTTTTTAAGTCTCTATGGCTATGTAACCATCAGCACCGACAGGGCCAAAATTGAAAAACTGTGGAACCCACAAATGAAAACATGGTTTACCGAAGGTATAGACGACCCGCGCATTACTGTGATTAAGTTTACGCCAACATCAGGTTACTACTGGGATACTAAGAACAATATGGCCATTGCCTTAGCTAAAAGGGCTTATGGAGCACTTGTAGGCGAAACCTATGACGATAGTATAGAAGGCAACGTAAAGCCTTAATCACAATTTTGAAAAAATGGAGCGAGAGGGCCTGCTGAAAAGCAGGCTTTTTTGATATTATCCCACACCATTAATTTTAAGATCAGATAGGTTCTTTGTATTTATATTAACCCTAATACTCCAAAAATTACTACAACCATCATGAACACTTATTATACTCTCTTTGTACCTTTGTTCAGAAAAGCTTAAACTACTCCAAACAAAGTTTACCCATAGCTCTTTTTCATCTTTATCATTAATAAAGCCAACATATTGACGGGTATATTTACGTAGTTTTTTGTGAATTACTGGACACCCATACTGCTGATTCATCCTTTCAGAATTCACTTTCGCGATACTTTTTTTTATTATTAATTCAGCAGCAATAATATCATCATACGTTGGCGTATATCTTTTTAAACCTTTCGACAGAGAAACAAATACCTCTTGGTTTTCATTAAAAACATACCCTTTAAATCCCTTACCTGTAACTAATGTTGCATCATCTGTAACAATAAGCAGGCTTAAAAACAACAATAGTATTTTCATAATATATCTCTATTAATAGAATCCGGCAACATCTTTAAAAACGGTAACGCCTGGTTATAATCCAGTTCGTCATACTCTAACCCAAGCCTGCGGATGTTATTATAATAGGTTTGATGCAGTTTGTAATAATGTTTTTCAGATTGTACAAACCAGGCTTTTACTCCCAGCTTTTGCGCCATGAACCATTTTTCCAAAAGCCTGCCCGTACGACCGTTACCATCTTCAAACGGATGAATTTTCACAAAGACTAAATGCAGCATTGCTGCAAAAAATAGTGTTTCAGTAAAATCTAAATCAACGTTAAGCAACGCTTCTGTATCATCATACAGTTTTTGCATTTCGGGGGCAACTCTATCCGGGCTAACGGCAACATATTCTATCTTTCCGTCATCCGTAATAACAAACATATTTCCAGCACGCAGTTTTCCCTGTTGGGCGGGCTGCAATATATTTTTTGTAATTAGCGTATGTGCATTAAGGATATTTTCGGGAGTGAGTTTGTTTACCGCTGCAAACTCATAGGCATTATACAGGTCATCAATCTTTTTTGTATAATCGGGTTGGTAGTTTACCCCAAAACGTTTGTACTTTATAAACGAATCAAGTTCTATCTCCTCCCCCTCTATCTTAGATGAAAACACTGCCGAAACCGATGTGTAAAAGCTGAATGAACCTGTAGTTAATTCACTCTCTTCTAAACGTTCAAAATTTTGCTGCTCCGTTATACCGTAGCTTTCTTTATAAGCTTCGAGAAGTGTTGTTGGGATTATTTTGAAAGTTGGGAGCATAATTGTATTTCAGATAAAAACTATACCTATCAAATGCACAGGCAGTCATTGCGAACGGAGGAACGGAGCGTGGCAATCTTTCGGTTTAGATTGCTTCGTACCTCGCAATGACAGCTATACTCAGGTCTAATTATAACATTAAATCAAAAGTAATGATTTAAAAACAATGGCCTTATTGATTCCAACAAAAAAACCTGTAGCTCTCACTACAGGTCTTTATCTATTATCTAATGTCTAAAATCTAAACGTCTTATTTTATCAGCTCAAAACTCCTCTTTACAAAAGCAGTCAGTTCTTCGCCTTTAAGCAGGTTTTGGCTCAGTTTGGCAAGATCCAATGCCTGTTTAACCAAGTCCTGCTGGTGCGTTTTGTCTTCGGTGTTCAGTATGCTGCTGGCAAGTTCGCTGTTAGTATTAACCACAAGGTTATACATATCGGGGAAGTTGCCCATACCAAACATACCGCCGCCACCGGTTTGGCTCATTTCTTTCATACGGCGCATAAACTCCGGCTGCGTAATGATAAATGGTGCCGACTTGCTATCCATTGCCTCAAGCTGCACGGTGTAGGTTTGCTTAGGTACAATTTCTTCAAGTGCAGTTTTTAGCTTCTCTTTTTCGTCGTCGCTAAGTTTAGATATTTGCTCCTCATCTTTCTTAATAAGCCTGTCAACATTGTCAGAGTCTACACGAACAAACGTAGTGTTCTCATTGTCAGCTTCCAGTTTTTGTATAAGGTGCGACACTATGGGAGAGTCTAAAAGCAATACTTCATAACCTTTTTCTTTAGCCGCATCAATATAGCTGTGCTGAGCATCTTTGTTGCTTGCATAAAGCACCACCAATTTGCCGTCTTTGTCGGTCTGGTTGTCTTTCAGGGCTTCCTTAAGCTCTTCAAGTGTAAAGAATTTACCGTCTACAGTTGGATACAATACAAATGCGCCTGCTTTTTCATAGAATTTAGGCTCGCTAAGCATACCATATTCCAATACAATTTTAATATCGTTCCATTTTTGCTCAAAGTCCTCACGGTTTTCGTTGAATAACGACTTAAGCTTATCGGCAACTTTACGGGTAATGTAGTTCGATATTTTTTTAACCGCACCATCAGCCTGTAAGTACGAACGCGACACGTTTAGCGGAATATCCGGGCTGTCTATCACACCGCGAAGCATGGTAAGGAATTCCGGTACAATGCCCTCTACATTATCGGTAACAAACACCTGGTTTTGGTATAGTTGTATTTTGTCTTTCTGAACCTGTAAGTCAGAAGACAGTTTAGGGAAATATAAAATACCGGTAAGGTTAAACGGATAATCTACATTAAGGTGAATGTTAAACAACGGTTCTTCAAACTGCGTTGGGTACAGCTCGTGGTAGAAGTTTTTATAATCTTCCTCATTAAGTTCGCTTGGCTGTTTAGTCCACGCCGGGGTTGGGTTGTTTATAATAGTGTCAACCTCAATTTCTTCCGGCTGGTAGTCTGCTCCTGCATCTTCAGGTGTAGGCAGGGTTTCTTTATGCGTACCAAATTTAATTGGCACCGGCATAAACTTGTTGTATTTTTTAAGCAGCTCGCGTATTTTAGATTCTTCTAAAAACTCAAGCGAATCTTCAGCAACATTCAGTATAATCTCAGTACCACGAGTGGTTTTATCACTTGGCTCTAAAGTAAACTCAGGGCTGCCGTCGCAAATCCAGTGTACCGCAGGCTCGTCTTTGTATGATTTGGTAATGATCTCTACTTTTTCTGCCACCATAAATGCCGAGTAGAAACCAAGGCCGAAATGGCCTATAATGCCTGAATCTTTGGCAGTGTCTTTATATTTTTCCAAAAACTCCTCTGCGCCCGAAAATGCCACCTGGTTGATGTATTTCTCTACCTCTTCGGCAGTCATACCAATACCCTGGTCTGTAATATGTATCTTCTTAGCTTCTTTGTCAACCTTAACCTCTATAATAGGATTGCCATATTCTACACTGGCTTCGCCTATGCTTGTAAGGTGTTTAAGTTTTAAGGTAGCATCTGTTGCATTACTTACCAACTCACGTAAAAAGATCTCGTGGTCGCTGTATAAAAATTTCTTGATTAGGGGAAATATGTTCTCTACCGAAACATTAATTTTTCCTGTTGCCATATTTATGTGGTTTTTTGTTTGATTTTTATAGTAGCAGTCAAATAAAATACCAAAAACACTTTGGTGACAAATTGGCATTTTTGATCCATTAAAAATATTGCCCGTTTTAGATGCAAGTATTTTTTCATAACGTATATTACACTACTTAAAATACTGATAAAAAACTATTAAAAACATTTTTGGAATGATTTTAGCTTAGCAAATAATTCAAAAAAAGCGTATATTTACTTTAACTGATTGCAGAATGTTTAATTTTGTAATCGCAATTTTAAAAAAATACAATTTTATGTATCATTCAAAAATTTCAGGCCTGGGCTATTATGTTCCTTCCAATATAGTAACCAACGACGACCTCTCTAAAATAATAGACACCAACGATGCCTGGATACAGGAACGTACAGGTATTAAAGAGCGCAGGCATGTTGTAAAAGGCGATGGCGACACCACCACCACCATGGGCGTTAAAGCCGCTAAAATTGCTATAGAACGCGCAGGCATTGATGTAGAAGATATAGATTTTATTGTGTTTGCTACACTTAGCCCTGATTACTATTTTCCGGGGCCGGGCGTGCTGGTACAGCGCGACCTGGGCATGAAACGCACTGTGGGTGCCCTCGATGTGCGCAATCAGTGTTCGGGTTTTATATATGCACTGTCTGTAGCAGACCAGTTCATTAAAACCGGAATGTATAAAAACATCCTTATAATTGGCAGCGAACTGCACTCTACCGGGCTCGACATGACAACACGTGGCAGGGCTGTGTCGGTAATTTTTGGCGACGGTGCAGGAGCAGCCGTACTAACCCGCGAAGAAGACACTACCAAAGGTGTACTCTCTACACACCTGCACAGCGAAGGGCAGCATGCCGAAGAGCTGTCGCTTATTGCACCGGGGATGGGCAAAAGATGGGTGACTGATATTATTGCCGAAGCCGACCCTAATGATGAAAGTTATTTCCCTTACATGAACGGACAGTTTGTGTTTAAAAATGCAGTGGTACGCTTTAGCGAAGTAATTATCGAGGGGCTTAAGGCAAACAACCTCGAAGTATCTCACATCGATATGCTGATACCCCACCAAGCCAATCTTAGGATATCGCAGTTTATACAGCAAAAATTCGGATTGCCTGACGATAAAGTGTACAATAACATTATGAACTATGGCAACACCACGGCAGCATCTATTCCTATTGCCTTGACCGAAGCATGGGAACAGGGCAAAATTAAATCAGGCGACACCATTGTACTTGCTGCCTTTGGCAGTGGCTTTACATGGGGTAGCGCGGTTATAAAATGGTAGCTCCTTGAATCTGAAAACAGAATTACATAAAAACAGAAAATCCTGACAGTATTAGTCAGGATTTTCTGTTTTATACACTTTTTTCTTTTACTTATCTTTTGTAATGCCCGATACCAACGACTGGCATAGCGAGAGTATAAGGCTAAAAACAAATGTGTGGAAAAAGTCGATTATAGCAAAGCCGTCAATAAGGTAATCACATATCATTACAATTATGGCGTTTATCACTAAAAGAAAAAGTCCCAATGTAAATATAGTGGCAGGCAGCGTAAACAGCACCAGTATGGGCTTTACAAAAATGTTTAGCAGTCCTAAAACCAGTGCCACAATAACCGCCGAATACAGGTTGTGCACATACACCCCCGGCATTAAATGCGCCAGCAGTACTACAAAAAGGGTTGTAAATAAAATATTCAGTAACGTTTTCATATCACAAATATAGTTTATACAAAAGTAAAAAAAGCACCGGATATTATCCGATGCTTTTTGCCATTTAGGTTATTGAAAGGGTTAGTTAGGGTATTTAGTTGGTTGGCAACACTGTAGCCCCCGGATAATATCCGGCAGTTACAGCAGGCAACTTGGCCTTGTAATGCTCGTTAATTACTTTTATAATTTCGTTGGCCACAAGTGCATAGCCTCTTGCGTTAGGGTGAACCCCATCTAACGAGAACAGCACAGTATTTACTGTCGAAACACTAAAATAATTGGCTGTATAGATCTGTCCGTCGTCAGTACGAAGGCCTGATACGAGTGTATTAAGGATAGCATTCATATCTGCCACGGCAAGGTTTTTAGCTGCAGCAATAGATTTAATGCTGTTATTAAAATTGGTGGTAGCATTATTTATAAGTGTAATTTCCGAAGGAATAAGCACCCACTGGTCTGCCAAAGGCACACTTACACCATTTATCATTTGCGCATTGTCGTTTACACGTGTGCCAATAAACGATGAAGCCGGAAGTACAATAAGGTCAGATGCAGTAGCCTGCCTGTAAGACGGCAAACCTAAAGCACTAAGATTGGTAAGGCTTTCGTCTACAATAGTAACTGCATTGTTGCCTGCCGCAAAGTTAATGGTCCTGCGGGTAACTTCTTCGGCACTTATCAGGTTTGCTGCCCTTGCAACCTGTAAACCGCCATTATATTGAGCAAAACCTGCGTTTAAGGCCGTTGCTGTTGCAGCATCAAGAGCCACAGGGTTGTAAGGCACAGTAGTAAAATAAGGAATAGATGTAACGTTAGGAATAGTACACACCACACCTTTTGCACCACCTGCCGTAAGCCCGTTTACAATAGTACTGTAAACATTTGCAAAAACGGTAGGATCGGTAATATCGTTACTGCCATAGGTAGCAGGGTTCATGTTCCCTGTCCTGTCTACACCAACACCTCCCGATGTAGCATAGGCCAAAACATCCATATCGCCCACCCAGTCGGTAAAAAAGGTTGGGTTTAACGAAAGTGCATCGCCTAAAACCGTAGATGTAGCCGATGTAGCCATCCTTACATAATAAGGGTTAGCCATTCCTGCTGCCAAACCCGCCGCGTTGCCATAGCCCGCCGCCAAAAAATGGAATGATTTTGCACCCGGAACCCCCATGTTATTAAATGCCGATTGCTGTGCTGTTAAAGTAACGGTACTTGTGCCTGCAATTGGCTCCGGTTTAGATACAGATGCATCAAGTATAAGCCTTGTAGGGAAACCCGGCAGGCCATTAATACCACCAAGGTTGTTTACATCTTCGGCATAGCTTGGCTGTGTAAAGTTACCACCACCCACTACTTTAAATTGCTGTGCCAGTATGTTAGGAAACGAATAGGTTTGCCCAATGCGCGACATTGTTCCGTCCATGTATCCGGCAGTTAGTGAGTTACCTATGGCTACATAAGTAGAAAAATCGGCTTCTCCTGCGCTAAAGTCGGCGTTGCTAAGCTCATTTTCAAACTCAGGTTCGCAAGCTGCAAAACCCGCAGCCAGTATGGCTAAATATATAATTGTATTTCTTTTTTTCATGACTGATTTTATTAGAAGCTATAGGTTAGACCAATACCAGGCGAGAACACCACGTTTTTGTATGTACCCCCAAAGGTGTAATAGTTACCGTCTTCGGCAGTATAGTTATAACTGTTGTTGGTTTCTTTAAAATGAAGGTAAAGAAACGAAGCATCAATACCCAGTTTAGGCGTTACCTGATAGGTTAAACCACCGGTAAAACCCATAGAATCGTTACGGGGTGTCTCCGGGGCAAAATAGCCATCCTGAACAGGGCTTTCATCAAAATACCATCCTGCACGGAAGGCAAATTTTTGATTGGGTTTAAACTGCGCCCCTACCCTATAGGTATTGGCATCTTTATAATTGCGCGGATTTACTGATGTTGGTATGTTGTTTACAAAATCTACAGTAAGTGCTTTGTACACATTCCAGAATGCCACATTATAATCGAACGCAACCAACCATTTATCAGTAAGCTCTACCGAGAAACCTGCTGTAAGTTCGGCAGGCAACGGTAGGTCGGCATTAAATTTTGTATCCCTGTAAGTGCCTTGTGCAAAGGCAGGCACATCATGAAAAGTAGCATCGCCGTTACGGGCCTCCATTATAATTTCAGATCGGTAGTTTACCCCTACCCTAACGCTTTCCACAGGGTTAAGCATAAAACCTGCTGTCCATCCCCAGGCAGTTACGTTTGTGGCCTTAATGGTAACATCGGCCGGGTTGCCGTTTTCTCCTAAAGGTACTTCATTTTCGTTAAGGCTCCTGCTCAGGTTTCGGTTAAACTCCACACCGCCTGTAACATAGATAGGACCACCGCCAATACTCAATTGGTCATTAACTTTTATTGCAATGGTAGGCTGAATATAAATAGCTTCAAGATCAATATTATTTACAAGGTTGGCACCTACCCAATCTCTGTCCCATTCTACAGCACTGCCGTAAGGCGAATATACAGCAAGCCCAACAGTAAGCCAGTCGGTAGCACGATAAGAGGCATATACCTCGAAAGGCGTACCGAAGTTATCGGTGCTCGATGCCCAGTTGTTTTCACGGTTCTGGAATTTAGTACGGGCAAAAAGTCCGTTTGCACCAGCCGAGAAGTTAAAACGGTCTTTCAAAAATGCTGCTCCGGCAGGGTTAAAAAACAGCGATTCGGCACTGTTTACAACCGCTACCCCGGTATGCCCCATAGCAAGCTGTTTCTGGCCCTGCAAACTTACACGATACCCCCCTGCAAAAGCAGAGGTTGCCGCTAAAGCTGCTGCCGTTAAGGATAATAGTTTTTTCATTGTTTAATATGGGTTATGTTTGTCATTTTGATAATCTCTATATCAAATTTATAATAAATTACGGATTATACAATAATCTATAACATTTTATTATGAATGCATAATAATTAAATTACTATATTTTACTATGCATGCCTAACAAAAAATCACAAAAACAACTATTTCATTAAATAAAAACTATGCCTGCATACTATAATGTTAATTCCGGGTACTCAATTTTAACATTTAAACCTAAATACTAATAAAAATATAAATAGCTGGCATGCAGTGTTTTTTAGTAGTAATTTTCAGTCATGAAGCCATCAAAAAAAATACTCAAAATAGCAGGAATCACTTTAGGCACACTAATAGTATTGCTCACTGCCGCAAACTTTATTGCAGAAAGCTACATCTCTAAAAAACTCCCCGAAATAATCAAGAATAAAAAAGACTTTCCTTACAACCTTAGCTACACCAGCCTTGATGTAAACCTGCTTGGCGGAAGCTTTACTATGCACAATGCTGCCCTTGCCCCAAAAGACAGCATGCAGGCCGCAGTGAAAAACGGCGTTTTCGGAAAAATAAAAACAGTAAAAGTACGGGGTCTCAGCCTTTGGCAATTGTACAAACATAAACGCATAAAGGTAAACCGGGTGGCAATAGACAGTCCGGAAATAATACTCTACCAAAGCAAAAAAAAGTATGACACCAAAGACGATGTAGAAAAGCCTTTTAAAACCATTATTGAAACCGGAAGCATTTCGATTAGCAACGGCAGTTTCAAATTGCTCGACGACAAAATGAATCCTAAGTTGCGCGCTGCCAACATTAGCCTGGACATTAGCAACATTAAGGCCGACAGCACCACTATAAAAAAAAATATACCCGTGCGCTACCGCGATTACAATTTTGCGTGTGACAGCCTGTTTTACAATGCAGGGCAATTTTACAACATTGCACTTAATAAAATTGCCGCTACCGATGCCAGTGTAAACATCAGTAACTTTAGGCTTATACCCAAGCACACCCGCAAGCAGTTTGTAGGGTTAATTGATAAAGAGCTTGACCAGTTTAATCTGCAGGCCGACAGCA
Organism: Flavobacterium sp. Sd200; assembly: GCF_009826935.1. Taxonomy (GTDB): domain Bacteria; phylum Bacteroidota; class Bacteroidia; order Flavobacteriales; family Flavobacteriaceae; genus Flavobacterium. The sequence goes on along the minus strand of NZ_WUMN01000004.1, from coordinate 131,585 downwards.
TTGCAGTACCTAAAGCCGACTGGGGGTTTACAAACGATACTCTCTATGTGCATGCGCCCGAAGTAATTTTAGGAAAGGTGTTTGCTAACATTTACCGCAGCAAAGAACCTACAGACGACCCTTCGCGAAAAAAGCTTTACAGCGAACTGCTTCGCAACCTCAAATTTGATCTTAAAGTAGACAAACTGCTACTTAAAAACAGCGTTGTAGAATATGAAGAACAGCTCACTTTTGCAAAACCTGCTGCCAAGGTATCGTTCTCTAAATTCTATGCTACCATTGCCCATGTGTACAGCCCCGTAAACAAGACTAAGTTGCCGCCAACCACCATAGATGTGCAGTGCCTGTTTATGAAAAGTGCTCCTTTGAAGGTTAAGTGGACCTTTAACACACCCGATGTGAGCGATGCCTTTACTATTACCGGGCATTTGCAAAACATTCGCAGTGAAGAAGTAAACCCAGTGAGTAAACCCCTCATGAACGTGGAAACCACCGGAAACATTAAAGATGTTAAATTTGTTTTTAACGGCAACCGCGAGCGTGCCACCGGAACTTTTGCAATAGAGTATGACGACCTTAAAGTAGACATCTACAAAAAAGACGGCAAAAAGAAGAACAAATTTATGAGCGCTGTAGGCAACCTGCTGGTTAAAAACGACAGCAACGAACGCCCTAAAAAAGCCGATGTAGCGGTAGAGCGTAGCAAAGATAAATCGGTATTTAATTTTTTGTGGAAGTTTGTCATGCAGGGGCTTAAACAAACAGTGTTACCTAAAGCCGTTGGGGAGAATGTTTAGATAATATAAACAATGATTTTGTTTATTATTGCGTTGTTGTTATAAACAATCTTACATGAAAATCTTTCCCACAATCCTGCTTGTTACGTTTAGCATATTATGTTTATACTCGTGTAAACAGGAAGATCATGATAAGATTGTGCTAAAAATCCTGAAACCGGAGGTATATTCTTACGGGTACGAATATGAGCGTGAGTATAAAGATGGCGCTTATATTACAAAAACACCACAGGTTTTAAGATATAGTCTTACCAACAACAGCAACATAACTTATTATTTCAATAGCGTTCCGTGGGCAAAAAAAGAACACTATGGCATAAATGTAACCTATACAGCAGAGCTTATAATAAAAGATAATAATGGCGTTATATTAGAGCCCAGATATTGGACTTCATGTATGATGTCAGAAGAATATTCAAAATTTTCAGCTGACAGGGAAAAGAAATTTGAACAGATCGTTAAGGACTTTGGATATGAACAAAAAAGGTATCCCGAACTTTTTCTGAGTAACGACAACTTTTTTATCCACCCCCACGAAACCCTTTATTTTGAAGGGCTTTTATATCTTCCCGGCCACCATGAACGGGGACGAATTGATTTTAAAAAAGATAGGACTTATAGCACGCAGCTTGAAATTACCAGCGACTCTACTACCTTTATAAAAGAGAACACACGCGCCCTCATAAAAACTGTACAAGCAAATGGTTATAAGGTTTTTCACGGCACTATTATATCAAACAAAATTCCGGTAGTGTTTAAGAAAGATTGAAGCAAACAATAATAATGATCGCTTCGTGCCTCGCGATGACCACTCATATTCTTTGGTTATAGCTATTTCTTCAAGTACTGTCACTGCAAGACATGAAGCAATGTGTTTTAAAACAGGTTAAACCTAAAAGGTTGAAAAAACCTTGTAGGTTAGCCCAGTTCGCACCACCTTGGTAGAGACGCACTACTGTGCGTCTTACAAAAAAGGTATATCATAGTAGATTTTACCACACTGTCAAATCATTAAGACGCACAGCAGTGCGTCTCTACGCGTCTCTTGATGCCTACATACTGTAAAACTTTGTAACTTTGCGTGCTTATAACTGCAAAAACAAACAACACCATGCAAAAAAAGATAGTACTGTTAGGCTCCGGGGAGTTAGGTAAAGAATTTGTAATTGCCGCCCAGCGCATAGGCCAAACCGTTATTGCGGTAGACAGTTATGCCAATGCCCCCGCCATGCAGGTTGCCGATGGCTTTGAAGTAATAAACATGCTCGACGGTGCCGCTCTTGATGCCGTTATTGCCAAACATAATCCTGATTTTATAGTACCCGAAATAGAGGCCATTCGCACCGAACGTTTTTACGATTACGAAAAACAGGGCATTACCGTAGTTCCAAGCGCAAAGGCTGCCAACTTTACCATGAACCGTAAAGCCATTCGCGATCTGGCAGCTAAAGACCTAGGGCTTCGCACTGCCAACTACCGCTATGCCACCAGCGCTACCGAACTTGAACAGGCCGTTGCCGAGGTAGGTATGCCATGTGTGGTAAAACCCTTAATGTCGTCGTCGGGCAAAGGGCAGTCTACCATTAAATCGGGGCCGGATATCGAAAAAGCTTGGAACTATGCCGTAGAGGGTTCTCGTGGCGACGTTGTGGAGGTTATTGTGGAGGCGTTTGTAAACTTCCATTCAGAGATAACCCTGCTAACCGTTACTCAAAATAATAACCCTACCCTGTTTTGCAGCCCTATTGGCCACAGGCAGGAGCGCGGCGACTATCAGGAAAGCTGGCAACCTGCTAAAGTGAGCGACAAAGATATTGCCGAAGCACAGGATATGGCCCGTAAAGTAACCGAAGCCCTTGGTGGCGCAGGTATTTTTGGGGTAGAATTTTTCCTTACCAATGAAGGCGTATATTTCTCTGAACTGTCGCCACGCCCACACGACACTGGCATGGTTACACTGGCAGGCACTCAAAATTTTAATGAATTCGAACTGCACCTGCGCGCCATACTAAGCCTGCCTATTGCCGAAATTACTTTAGAAAAAGCCGGAGCAAGTGCCGTAATACTGGCATCTGCAAATAGTGACAACCCTACTTTTAGCGGGGTTGAACAAATTGCCGCACTGCCTAAAACTGATTTCAGGCTGTTTGGCAAACCAACATCGCGCCCCTACCGTCGCATGGGTGTTGCTCTTGTGGGCGACACATTAGACACCCCGGTTGAAGAAATTACAGAAAAGGCCAAAGCCGCTGCGGCCCTGGTAACCGTAAATGCTTAAAACAGGCTAAACGCGCTTTTTAAGCCCGTTGAAAAGCAATGCATTAAAATTTTTGTATGGGTTGTAAAAAAGCATTAATTTTGCAGTCCGAAATTATATAGATAAAAATCTGAACTAATGAATATCACAAAAGAGCAGGTAGATGCGTTAAATGCTGTTGTAACAGTAGCAATTACTAAGGATGATTATAAAGAAAATGTAGATAAGGCTTTATACAGCTACAGGAAAAACGCTTCTATTCCCGGATTTAGGAAAGGTGCAGTGCCTGCAAGCCTTATACAAAAACAATATGGCAAAGCCGTATTGCTTGAAGAAGTAAACAAAGTACTTCAGTCTTCTTTAAACAACTACCTTGTTGGAGAAAAACTAAACATATTAGGCAACCCGCTACCAAGAGCTACAGAAAACTTTGACTGGGATGCTGAAGATTTTAAATTTGAATTTGAAATTGGCCTTGCTCCTGAGTTTAATGTAGACTTAGGCGGCACTACCCTTACAAAATATACTATTGTTGCCGATGATACTTTGCTTGATGAGCAGGTAGCACGCATACAAAAACAATATGGTAAACTTGTTCCGCAGGAAGTTGTGGCAGAAGGCAACGACCTTGCCGGTACTTTTACTAACGAAGAGAAAGGCATTAACAGCCCGGCTACAATATCTGCCGATATTTTTGCTGACAAAGCTACTTTCGAAAAATTTGTAGGTAAAAAAGTAGGCGATGTAGTTACTGTTTCTACTAAAGGCCTTTTTGACGACGACCACAAACTAATGGATTACCTTAAAGTGGGTCATGACGATGTACACGGCCTTGACATCGAGGTAAACTTTACTATAGAAGAGATCAACGCTGTAGAACCTGCCGAACTTAACCAGGAGCTTTTTGACAAGTTGTTTGGCGAAGGTAATGTAGCATCTGTAGAAGAGCTAAAAGCTAAAATTAAAGAGGATGCAGAGCAGCAATTTGCACAACAGGCTGACCAGAAATTCCTTAACGATGTTACTGAGTCGCTTATAGAAACTACTAAGTTTGAATTACCTGAAACATTCCTTGTAAAATGGTTACAAAGTGCAGGTGAAAACCCTCTAACTGCAGAGGAAGCAGCAGGCGAATTTAAAAAATCTGAAAAAGGCCTTCGTTACCAGCTTATAGAAGGTAAAGTGGTTACAGAAAACAACCTGCAACTAACTTTTGAAGAACTTAAAGCTTTTACTGCCGACCTTATAAAAAAACAAATGGCTCAGTTTGGCCAGCTAAATCCTTCTCAGGAAGATATAGACGGTATCGTGGCACGCGTTCTTGGCAACCAGGATGAGGTTAAAAGACTTTCTGATCAGGTTATGAGCGAAAAAATAGTAACACTTTTCAAAGAAAAAGCATCTTACGAAACTAAAGAAGTTACGTATCAGGACTTTATCAAAGAAATGTACGGAGAATAATTCTCGTAAAAAATGAGTATATTTGAACGTCAGTCTAATTTAAGACTGACGTTTTTTCGTTCTCTTAAACAAATTAAAATTTTAAAGAAGAATTATGGATTACGGTAAAGAATTTAAAAAATATGCCACGGGTCACCGCGGTGTGAATAACTTATACTACGATAAACTGGTAAACCGCATTACCCCTACAAACCTTACACCATACATTATGGAGGAGCGTCAACTAAACGTTGCTCAAATGGACGTTTTTTCGCGCCTTATGATGGACAGGATCATTTTCCTTGGTACAGGTATAGACGATCAGGTAGCAAACATTGTTCAGGCACAGTTATTGTTCCTTGAAAGTGTAGATGCAGCCAAAGACATACAAATATACATCAATTCACCGGGCGGAAGCGTTTACGCAGGCCTTGGCATGTATGATACCATGCAGTACATTAAACCCGATGTAGCCACTATTTGTACCGGTATGGCAGCAAGTATGGGTGCCGTGCTTTTATGTGCAGGAGCAGCAGGAAAACGTTCTGCCCTGCCGCACAGCCGTGTAATGATCCACCAGCCATCGGGCGGTGCACAGGGTGTAGCTACAGATATGGAGATCAACCTGCGCGAAATGCTTAAGCTTAAAGAGGAGCTTTATGAGATTATCTCTAAACACTCTGGTCAAAGCTTTGACAAAGTACACAAAGACAGCGAGCGCGATTACTGGATGAAAGCGCCTGAAGCAAAAGAGTACGGAATGATAGATGAGGTACTTATAAGAGAATAAATTTAAAAAAAGTAAGTTATATATAGCAGGGATTCCGTAAACGGTGTCCCTGTTATGCATAACATAAAAAAGAGAGATGGCGAAAGAAGTATTAGAGTGTTCTTTTTGCGGCAGGAAAAAGCCGGAAACCAATTTGCTTATTGCAGGTATCAGTGCGCACATTTGCGACCGCTGTATAGAGCAGGCACACGGCATTGTGCTGGAAGAACTTAAACAAAGCGGTGCCACACATTTGGCAGGCGAGCTTGACCTGAAAAAACCCAAAGAAATACGCGCATTCCTGGATGAGTATGTAATTGGCCAGGACCAGACAAAAAAAGTGCTTTCGGTTGCGGTGTACAACCACTACAAGAGGTTAACACAGCAAAAAAGCGACGACGAGGTAGAAATAGAAAAAAGCAACATACTTATGGCAGGGCAAACCGGTACTGGTAAAACCCTTGTGGCAAAAACCATTGCGCGCATGCTAAACGTGCCGCTTGCCATTGTAGATGCCACTGTGCTTACAGAAGCCGGATATGTGGGCGAAGATGTGGAGAGCATACTTACACGCCTTTTGCAGGTTGCCGATTATGACGTTGCCAAAGCAGAACGCGGCATTGTGTTTATAGACGAAATAGACAAAATTGCCCGCAAGAGCGATAACCCGTCTATTACCCGCGATGTATCGGGTGAAGGAGTGCAGCAGGCATTGCTAAAACTACTGGAAGGCACCATTGTAAACGTTCCGCCTAAAGGGGGACGCAAGCACCCTGACCAGAAATTTATTGAGGTAAACACCCAAAACATATTGTTTATTGCGGGTGGTGCTTTTGATGGCATTGAGCGCATTATATCTAAAAGGCTTAACCGCCAGGCAGTGGGCTACAGCTCATCACGCAATGCCGACAGCATAGATAAAGACAACTTGCTGCAATACATTATCCCTAAAGACATTAAGGATTTTGGCCTTATACCGGAGATCATTGGACGTATGCCGGTACTTACACACATGGACCCATTAGACCGCGATACGCTTCGTGCTATTCTTACTCAGCCTAAAAATGCCTTAGTAAAGCAGTACACTAAACTGTTTGCCATGGACGATGTGGAACTAACAATATCTGACGAGGCGTTGGATTATATTGTAGACAAAGCGTTAGAATATAAACTGGGTGCGCGCGGACTTCGTTCTTTATGCGAGGCCATACTTACCGAAGCCATGTATGAACTGCCGGGCAGCGACGAGAAATCGTTAAGCATTGATAAAGACTACGTAGACCACCACCTTAACAGAACATTACTTAAAAGGCTTAAAACAGCTTCTTAATTTGGTTGATGGTTGTTAGTTATTGATTGATGGTTCAAATTAATCTTTACACAGATATAAACAAGTCCTTTATTAATACCGCCACTGACACAAAGCAGTGTTTTTAATGAAATAGATATTATAAAAGCAGGATAAGCAATTGTCCTGCTTTTTTGTTTGGTATTACACCTAATTTATTTCATAAAGCGAGGGAATCAGTGCAGTCAAAGAATATTAATGAACAAAAGATGAGACTGCTTCGTGCCTCGCAGTGATGGTATGTGAAGAAAGTTTGGTAATTAGGACTGTGAATGGTCATTACGAGGCACGTAGAGACGCACTGCTGTGCGTCTTAATGATATAGCTGTGTGATAAGATCTACTATAATATAACCATTTTGTAAGACGTATAGCAGTGCGTCTATACCAAGGTGGTTCGTATCGAGGTAACCTGCAAGGTTTTTTCAACCTTGTAGGTTTAAACTGTTTTAAAGACAGTCTGCTTCGTGCCTCGCAGTGACGATATATGAAAAAAAGTTTCGTAATAAGTGCTGGGAATGATCATTACTGGGAATGAAACTATCTTTACAGCAGATTAACTTTAGTTTTATTACAACAACCTCATTCACAACAAACATACAGGTAAATATGCGCCAACAAATATTTTATTTATGTTGTAACAAACACTTTTGCCATTCGTCATAAAAAAATAACCGTTCGTCATAAAATGTTAAAAGCGTGTAAATATTAAATATACTTTTACACTACAATAATCAACCAATTAAAACTAAAAGCTATGGTAACTGTATTTGTTTATGTAATTCAGATAATTATTTATGCAATCAGCCTGTTTTTTTAAACGGCCTGCGGCATAGCCTATAAATTATCATCAGTCAAAAAACATACTGCTGCACACGGACTCATCAACCCTCTGGCAGCAGTTAAAAAAAGAACGTACATTTGAGTTAGTGCGTGCCGGGCAGCCATAAACTGCCCGGTTATTTTTACAGTACATTTTATTATGAGGTTATTACACAATTTTAAATATTATCTGTTCAGCTTTTTTGGCTTTGTTTTGTATGTGTTCTTCACACTAACACTCGATAAGGTTTCTTACCGCGCATCGTTTGTTCCGAAAGAAAAATATGTGGGTTATCTTTCTTATTTTTTCTCAGAAGGCTTTTTATGCGCTTCCCTAGCATGGTTACTGTCTATACCTGTTTTATATGCGTTTGAGCATTTTATAGATTTTGCCGACCTGCAAAAAAAATCGATACTAAAACTTGCTTTAGTTTTTATAGGTGCACAGGTTCTTTACAGCATGTTGATATGGCCTTTGCTCAATGTGGCGTCGGTGCAGTTTTTACACGACGGTATGAAGCTGACCGTTTTTATGAAGCTAACCAACATTCCGTACTTTTTTACGGTCTTTTTAATATGGCTGTTTATTGTTACGGCAGTAAAATTGTACCATTACTTTAAAAAGGTAAAACTAAATCAGGTTGAGCTTGAGAGCAGCCTGCGCGAATCGCAACTCAACACACTAAAGGGACAGATAAATCCGCATTTTATGTTTAACAGCCTCAATAACATCAGGGGGCTTATACTGGAAGACACCACACGTGCGCGCGACATGATTACGCGCCTTAGCGAAATGCTGCGCTACAGCCTTGCCAAAAGCGATGTAAACACTATTCTGATTAAAGAAGAACTGCAAACGGTAGACAATTATATTGAGATCTCTAAAATTCAGTTTGAAGACCGCCTGCAATTTAAAATGAGTGCCGATACCGACACGTTAAATATTGCCATTCCGCCCATGATAATACAAATGCTTATAGAAAATGCCGTTAAGCATGGTATTAGCAATTTAAAAAACGGTGGAGAAATAAACCTTGCCGTTTACCGCACCGATGGGCAGTTGTTTATTATAGTAACCAACTCAGGGTCGTTAACCATTAGCGAGGGCAGTACCAGGCTTGGACTCGAAAACATTAAAAAACGTTTGGCTCTACTTTTTGGAAACAGGGCGCATTTTTCGCTCATGGAAAAAGATACATTTGTAGAAGCTAAAATAACCATACCGCTGGCATGAGTACCATAAAAGTTATAATTGTAGAAGACAGTCGTTTGGCACGCAACGAGCTTAAAGAGCTTATAAAAAACCATGCCGAACTGGAAGTGGTGGCCGAAGCCGAAAATGTAGACACGGCCTACGAACTGATAACACAACTACGCCCTCAGCTTATTTTTCTGGACATCAACATGCCCGAAAAGGATGGTTTTGCCCTGCTGGAAATGCTCGACGAAGTTCCTGCAGTGGTGTTTACTACAGCTTTTGATGAATATGCCATTAAGTCGTTTGAGTATAATGCGCTTGACTATTTGCTAAAGCCCATTAACCAAAAGCGATTTGCCGATGCGGTAGAAAAGGTTAAGACCAAAGTTGAAGCAAAAGAAAATGCCGTTGTAGAATATTTAAACGAGAACAGCCAGATATTTATAAAAGATGGCGAAAAGTGCTGGTTAGTAAAAATAGCCGATATTTATTTGTTTGAAATAGTAGGCAATTATACCCGTGTTTATTTTAAAGACTGCAAACCGCTTATTTATAAATCGCTTAACCAAATAGAGGAACGTTTGCCTCAAAATCTCTTTTTCAGGGCTAACCGCCAGCAAATTATTAACCTGCAATATATAAAAGGAGTAGACAACTGGTTTAACGGAAAACTTAAAGCCACCATGCAAAGCGGAGACGAGGTAGAAATATCGCGCAGGCAGTCAACACTATTCAAGGAAATGCTAAGCTTGTAGGCTTGGTTTACTGCGAATTTAATTAATTCTCAGTGACATTTTTTTGACAACACCTTTTTTATAACAATGACCTGGTTAAAACCAGATCATTGTTATTAGAACAAATCTTTTCCTTTCTTAAGGGTTGCCCCAAACGGAATTTTATTTCCTCCCGAATATTTTAAAGTATATTGTTTCTTTGTTTCAGTATCAACATTAGCAGTAACTTCTACGCCTTGTACATCAAAAGAAACATCTATACCAACACCAGCTTCCTTTTCAAACTCAATCTGAATACTATCGGCGTAAAACAAAGCTTCTGCAATATAATTATGCTTTATTTTCTGTTTGTAATCTCTCGTATTATTATCCTCATATGCCGATAATAGCTTTTTAATTGTTAAGCCAGGTTCAGCACTATTGGTAAGTCTTGCTTTTTTAAGAGAAAGTACTTTTACGCTAAGACTTTTGGCATTTTTAACCTCACCACTAAAATTTATATTAAACAGAAAAGGAAGTTTAAAACCAAAGGAAATCACTTCTTCTTTTGAAAATTGAAAATCAGGAACCCCTGCCTCAAAAGAAGAAATAGCTTTAAGTTGTGTCATTAAATTGATAACGGCATTCTCTTCAGCAATAACAGCAGCTATATTATCATTGGTTGTCCTAAAAGATCTGCCACTCCATTCAAAAATTTCACCTATTGCAGTATCCGCTGATGCATGTGGGAGTAAATCTATATCATATATTTTAAAGATTTCTTTGGCATACGGCAATCTGTTTATGGGTAAGATACCAAGTTGTGCAAAAGCTGCTTCGGTAAGTTGTTCATTTGTATTCATAATAATCGGTTTTAAATTTAAGACCAAATTAGTTTTTGAACATGCAATAAAAAATACCTAATGTTAGGTATTTACAAAGGCTATATACTCCCTAAATCTTTCCCTTACCATTATTATCCCTACGCGGACGAATAACATTACTCTCTCTTTTTGGAGCGGGAGGCAGGCTGGCTTCTTCGGTTTTACTGCTTGGCGCAATAAGGGTGTTGAGTTCTTTTATTTCGGCAGGTGTAAGATCGCGGTAACGCCCAACGGGCACATCGAGTGAAATGTTTATAATACGAATGCGTTTAAGTGCTGTAACATCATAGCCCAGATATTCGCACATGCGGCGAATTTGGCGGTTTAAGCCCTGCGTAAGTATGATCCTGAAAACATACTTACTTACCTGCTCTACCTTACACTTGCGCGTAACAGTATCGAGTATAGGTATACCGCTGCCCATGCGCTGAATAAACCTATCGGTAATGGAGCGGTTTACGGTAACAATATATTCTTTTTCGTGGTTGTTGCGTGCGCGGAGTATCTTGTTTACAATGTCGCCGTCATCGGTCATAAAAATAAGTCCCTCGCTGGCCTTATCGAGCCTTCCTATAGGGAAAATACGCTTAGGATAATTTATATAATCTACAATATTGTTTTGCACCTCCTGATTGGTTGTACACTCTATGCCCACAGGTTTATTAAAAGCCAAATAAACATGCTTATCTTTTTTCTCGGTAATAAGTTTGCCGTTTACACGCACCTCATCGTCGGGGCCAACTTTGGTGCCCATTTCAGGCACGGCTCCATTAAGGGTAACACGTCCTTCTTCAATAAGCCTGTCGGCCTCACGGCGTGAACAAAAGCCTGTTTCGGCAATAAATTTATTTAGGCGTTTTAACTCTTCCATGCTGCAAAGTTACATATTTTAAAACTACATAAAAACATTAGGGGCTGCCTTATGGCAGCCCCGGTTTACATTCCTTTATTTAGAAGAGATACTTATTGTTTAACTTCTTTTTGCGCATCCTGTATCATTTTTTCGTTTGCAGTAATAGCAAACTCAACGCGCCTGTTTTTAGCCCTGCCATCAGGAGTGGCATTATCTGCAATAGGATCGGCCTCACCAAGACCTTTTGTAACTATCCTGGCAGAAGATATGCCTTTACTGCCAAGATATGATTTTACAGAAGCAGCTCTTTGCTCAGAAAGATTAAGGTTATACTCATCGCTACCACTGCTGTCAGTATAACCAAATATCTGGATATTGGTATCCGGATATTCGTTAAAAACAGGTACCAGTTTGTCAAGGTTACCTTTTGCTTTAGTAGTAAGTGTAGCTTTATTAAGATCGAAGTTAACCGAGTTTTCACCAAGGGTAATTTTAATACCCTCTCCTACCCTTTCTACTTCAGCCCCCGGCAAAGCCTGGTCTATTTTTTGGGCTTGTTTGTCCATCCTGTTTCCAATAACACCACCAACGGTGCCACCCACAACACCGCCAATAATGGCTCCTAATGCCGTGTTGCCGCCTTTGCCTATGTTGTTGCCCAGCACACCGCCAATAACAGCTCCGGATGCCGCACCTATACCTACACCCCTTTGTGTATTGTTTGTATTTTTAACTGCCTCGCACGATGTTATGCCTGTAAGGGCAAGAAATGTAAGTGCCAGTGCATAAATTTTTAATGATCTCATGATTAAGTGTTTTTAAAAATTCTGTATTTAGTTTATTAGTTTCTGGTAAAGCTGTATACAACCTCTACATTTTTGCCGCCCACATTTACATTATCCACAAGCTGAAATGCACTCTCGGTTTGGTTTCTAATGGCAAGTGTGTAGCCTTCGGTTACACGTTTGGCTTTTTCTCCTTCGGTAATTTTAAAATTAAATGTACCGGCTTTAGTAATTGTCCACACTATTGGGCTGCTAAAGGTTGGGCAGTTAGCTCCCGATACTGTCATGGTACCTTTATTATTGTTAGATATAAAGTTCCATGAGCTGCCAACAAAACATTTAGAGTCGGCCACATCAAAAGAAGTAACTTTAATATAATCCGAACCCGGGTAAGAAACATTAGAAATGGTCCAGTTGCCTTTTAATCCTACCTGCGATTTTTGGTCTAAAGACCCGCATGAGGCTACAAGTACCACCAGCATGCATAATGACAAAAACTTTTTCATAATTAGTTTATTTTGTGTTTTAGGTTAAATTTTACTGTAGTTTGCGTAGTATAAAGTTACAGACATTACTGCCTACTTTACAATAGGTGTGCCAATTTTTTAACAGGAAATTATTTAATCATATTTACACCGTTACTGCACCTACTATGGTTTTGGTTTGATTTTAAAGTAAAACACAACAACATGCGGCTGTTTTTAAAGCCGATTAATTTTTTCTTAAAAAATATATGTTTTAACAGTTATTGAAAAACAATGCAAAGTTTGAAATGATTTATACCCCAAAAGCATTGCGGTTTACAGCAAGGTGCACCTCTGTATTTACTGGAATTTCTTTGTAATGTTCAAAAAACAGCACCTGACCGTTGAATACTGATTTAATAAGATAGCGGCTTCCTTTAAAATAGCATTGCTTAACCACCACTTTTAAAGGCCCATTCTCTACCACTTCAAGCTGGTGAGGATACAGAAGAGCTGTTTCATCAGGGTTAGTGGTAAGGGTAATCAGTTCCAGCTTTATTTCGTTAACCTCTCCAAATAACGATGCCGTATATTTATCTTTCGCCTTATAATACATTTCTTTAGACGGGGCTTTATCTATAAGCGTTCCTTTTTTTATCACTATAGTTTCATCGGCAAAAGAAAGGGCATCAGTACTATCATGCGTGGCAATAAGGCAGGTAATATTTTTTTGTTTTAAGTAGGCAAACAAGTTGCGGCGCAGGGCATTTTTTCTAAAATTATCTATATGGCTAAAAGGCTCATCGAGCAGCAAAACCTCAGGTTCTAAAGCCAAAACCTTGGCAAGCGCAATGCGTTGCTGCTGGCCTCCGCTCAAAAATTTTACTTTGGTGGCAGCATGCTCTTCCATCTCCACAATTTGTAAAAGCTCAGTAATACGACGCTTTTTTTCTTCCGGATAAAAGTTAGACAAAAAACTGCCTACATTCTCTGATGCTGTAGTATAGGGCATTAGGTCGAAATCCTGCGCAAGATATTTCATGTAAGGCATGCCGGGCACCAGGTTAAACTTGGGTCCTGTAACTACTTCTCCTTTATAGGTAATATCTCCTTCATTCAAATCGTATAAACCATAGATAACCTTTAGCAAGGTACTTTTCCCACAACCGCTTTCGCCTATAATGGCAACATTTTGCCCTGTTTTTACATTAAAGCTGATTTGGTGCAATATGGTTTTTTCGGTATAGCCAAAAGATATGTTTTTTACTGACAGCATGCGTATATAATTTCACAGACTGCAAAAGTATTCAATTAACCCTTAAAATTATCAAAATAACAGGTACATATATTTATATGCTGTTGTAGCAAGTCAGCAACGTTTCCTTGTTTTATTTGCAGAAACAGAAACTCCAATCTGATAATTATTTAAAATAATACTAATAAATATTTATTATTTAAATATTTAATTATAATCAAAAAAATCATGTTAACACATAAATTTAAAGTTTTTAAATACTGTAAATGTTTAACCTAATTTTTCATATTAAAAATATCATAATAATCTTATTATCACAAAAAACCAACATCCCTAATTATAGGTATTGTATTGTTAATAAAATACTAATATATTTATCGCGCAATAAAACACCAACTATGACACAAAAAATTACTCTTGTTATTACATTATTATTAACTTCATTATCGGCTTTTTCCCAACTTGACGGACAATGGTCTATTGAAGGAAATTATGGTGTTGGATTTGCAAGCAGGCCTTCTTTGAAAAGTGACGGAACTATTAACTGTGCTACACGTTACATGTTTGACGAATTTTGGGGTGTAAAAGGTGATTTTGCTTTTGAAAAGTTCCGCACAGACGAAAGAATACCTACAGGAGTAGACTATTTCAGGATATCTGCACAGGCAGTATATAATATAGGCCGTGCTTTAGAATGGCCTGCCTACACTGATGGTTATATAAACGGACTACTGCATGCAGGACTTGGATATTCGCATTTTTCGTCTACAGTTACCACTAACGATGATAACATGGGTAATATCATAATAGGTTTTACACCGCAGTTTCAGCTTTCTGAACGCGTTGCCATACAAGCCGATGCATCTTATATTGTGCACATAAGACAACACTTTGATTATGATGGTTATTATCATTTTCCCGGACCTCCAAAACCTTTTATAGGAGGGCAATACAATCTTACTTTTGGTTTGGTAATATATTTGGGAAGAACCTCATCTGACTATGACTGGAGATAAACATAAAAACAAATAATAAAAATGGGCTGGTATAAATTATACCAGCCCATTTTTATTAACAGTATTTGAAGCCTTACCTAACACTGCTTACCTGTATTTAGCAGTACTACCGCACCTAATATAAGCCCGATACCCATCCACTGTATAATATTTACAGGTTCGCTCAATATTACATAAGCCATACTTACCGATACCGGCAACTCTATAGACGATACTATACTGCCCAAACCAATGCCTGTTTTAGGGAAACCTGCATTAAGCAACAATGGTGGCAACACTGTGCCAAACAACGCCAACGGTATACCCCATCTTAAAAATATCGAAGCATCAAAAGAACCTTTCCAGGTAATAATTGTAAAAGCAAGCACTATTACAGCGCTTCCCATAAGCATATAAAGGCTTCGATTGGGTGCCGTTAAATGGGTAGCAACACTGTTGCCTGCAAACATAGTGGCAGTAAACGATGCCGCTGCTGCAAGACCCCAGGCTATGCCCACAAAAGAAGGAGCTTCAGCACTGTTAATAAGATTGGTAGCAAGCACTGTACCTGCCAACACAATTAAAACAGCTATTATTTTTTTACCCGAAGGTGCTTTTTTGTTAAGCATCCATTCCAGCAGAACGCCCATCCAAACGGTTTGCATGAGCAACACTATGGCTATAGAAACAGGTATATATTTTACAGCCATATAATAGAAAACGCTGGTAAACCCCATAGAAGTACCTGCAACAACAAGCGAAAGCCTGTTAGATACCGATGCCTTTGCCATTTGAGCTCCTTTTTTGTTTTTTTGAAAACTGAATATTATAAACATACCTAAAAGCCCTAGCAGTATTTGAGAAGCCGTAACTTCGGCGGTAGAATATCCTTCGGTATAGGCGAGTTTTACAAATGTGGCAAGCATGCCATAGCTGGCAGCCCCAAGACCTACATAAACAACACCCTGAAATACATTATTTTTTGCCATTTTTTAAATTTTAGAAAAGCGGGCAAAGATAATGCTTATGTTTTATTTTTTGGGTATGTTTTAGTTAGGTTAAACATTAGGTAATCTAAAAACAGTAAACAAAATTAAGGTTAGGATAATGACTTTAAAAACAGGATTACTGTAAAATGACTTAAAAACTAAATAGTAAAATAGCAATTTGGTAAATTCTAAAAAAATTCCCTGCTTCTGTACCAGTTTTCTTCAATTTTCCAGTGCTGGTCAGGATCACTTTTAGCTCGCTTTTCTAAATTAATTAATTTAGCGGGATCGTCTGAATAAATTAACATAGTTGAAGGAATATCAATGGCTCCAGTGTAAATAATAAAACCAACCGTAACTTTAGGATAAAGGCTATTTTCTCTCGAGATTACTATTTTATTTCCATCGTTAGATACCACAGGAATATTATACGGTAGCTTACACCACGGATAATATTTATTTTCGGTATTAGGGCTCAATTTAAAATTACGAACCTGTTCTACGACTTCCATTCTTTTATTGTATTGAAGATACCAATCCACTTTTTCTGTCATCCTGTATGTATAGGGATATAAGCAATTAACAATTAATAGTATATTATATACTGTAACCTTTTCAATTCTTGATCTGGTAAGTTGCTTTCGCTCTTTAAATAATTTTACAATCTGAACGACAGACATTATAAAAAAGAAAATAAACATAAAAAATAAAACTATTGAAATAACTCCCATAGTAGAAAAATAGTAGTTAATTATTTTAATAGCTATCCAAAAAACAATGAGTAAAATTAAGCCTTTGCTCTTCATATATTTTTTATATATCATACTAATTTAACAATAAAGATCCCTCCTACACTTTCGCACAAAAAAAGATTTTTTATCTTCATTATCCATCTTTACGATCTTTCAGTCCAAAGAATTTATATACTATCAAAGCCACTAGAACTCCGCTTAACAGGCCTCCTATATGAGCTGCATTATCTATTCCAATCGAAAGCATTCCCATTACAAGATTGACACCTGCGTAAATTGCGACGAACATAAATGTTATTTTTCTACTTTCTTTAGGAATAGCATTGGTAAATAATAATCCCAATAAACAACCATACAGCCCAAAAATTGCGCCAGAAGCACCTACACTAACAACATTATCATTCCATAGAACACTTGCCAAACTACCGCAGATACCACAAATTATATATAGTACAAAATATCTCGTGCGCCCCAATATTGGCTCCACAAAAATTCCTGCAATCGCGAGTCCAAAAATATTAAGTATAACATGCATTATACCACCATGTAAAAACATACTTGTAAAAAGTCTCCACCATTCACCGCCCATTGTTTCTAAACGTCTGTTGGCTCCCCAATGTAAGAGGTCTGTACCTTTGGGCGAAATAAGATTTACACCACTAAATATCATTATCAGAAATACAATAATATTGATATTTATAATCACAGATGTTGCAAAGTGGTCTCCTTTTGGAACCAAATAATTAAGCATGTCTATTAGATCATCCTGCTTAGGCTTTTCACCTTTTAAAAACTTATTATGTTCCGGCTTACTATACCCCGGAATAGCAAGTAATAATGTAAATACTACTATCCCAATAAGGAATGATCCGAATATCCAGAAAAGCTTATTCCCATTTCGACTTTCATAGGTTTGCCTAACAGGGGTAAGTACAACACAATTTTCATTTGGAACAGTCTTAATACAATCCTGTATAGCTTTAAAATAAGAGTCTTTATCATCAGATGTAGGAATCCTTTCAAAATGATCAATATCATAAAAATCATACGCCATTAATTTAGTAAGGCAGTCTTTATAAAAATCTTCGAACGCCTTCTTTTTTTCGCTACTACTTAATCGATTACTAACGTGATCACTATATTCGATTCCATACCAGCACCTTTTCTCTTTAGGTGCTGATGACGAACCTATAATAGGCATAACGAAATAAGTATTAAAATTCAGAGTTTCGTTATGTTTACCACTGGTATTAAAATCAGTATAAGATCCGCCATATAAAGTATCTACTACAAAAGTATTAATCTTGTAATAGCGTACATTTTCCTTAAAAGCCAACTCATCTACATTCTTAAGCTCTATAAGCTTTCCTGTAGCGGTTGTAAGGTATGACTGAGAAATTGCCATACTTAACCCTATGCTTATCCAGGCTATTAGCTGAAAAAAGAAACGGCCCTTATCATTATCTTTTTTAAAGGTCAATATGCGCAATCTTTGGCGCAGCCATAAGGTGATGGGGAGCCATGGAAAAGCGAAAGGAATCCAAAGCTCCCATACTATTTCTTTAAGGTCTATAATATTAAACAAAATATTTACATACCTAACCAGTATGAAACCTATAACACTGCCTAATGCAATTTTTACGTAGACAGGTAAAATATAATTAATTTTAATTTTATATGTGCTTATATCCATCGGATGTCGTTTAGCTGGCTAATCTACAATTTTAACATAATACCAAACAAAAAATCCCTCCTGCGCTTTCGCACAAAAGGGATCTACAAAACAACTTTGGGTTAGTTATCTTTTAAGCCATGCCAGTAAATCGGTAAACATGGCCTGGTTTATCTGGTGGCCTGCACCCGCATATTCATGGTACTGTGGTTTTAACCCATGTTCTTCCAAATACGTTTTGGCAGCACGCGCCCAGTCTACCGTCAGCACAGCGTCGGCTGTACCATGGCTGATAAATATATCAAGTCTTTTAAGCTTATCATCGGGTGCGGCAAACGGCTTAATTTCAGGCAGCAGCCTGCCACTCATTACAGCTATGCCTTTTATAAGTTCTGGTTTGGTCAGGGCTATACTGTAGCTCATAATGCCACCTTGGCTAAAACCGCACAAATACACCTGTTTGGCATCAAAGCCAAACTTTTGCTGCATTTGGCCTATAAAATCTATAAGCAGTTTACGGCTGGTTTCCTGCTCTTCAAAATTCATATTAGGCTTGCCGTCTTTAAATTCTACATTAAACCAACCATAGCGGCCGGCACCCAATGTTAGCGACCCGCGGGCTGAGATTATAAGATATTCATCGGGTAGGTTATCGGCAAAGCTAAAAAGGTCTTTTTCGTTGCTGCCCACACCGTGCAGTAAAAATAATACCGGAGGGTGTGTAGCTTTTATTTTAGGCTTCCGCACAAGGTAGTGCAACGCCTCTGTTGTGGTTTGTGCCTGCATGGTTAGGGCAAATAATAGTGTTATGAGTGATTTCATGGTTATCCTATTTTAACCGATGTCATGGTTAGCGAACCCGCTACGGCCTTATCGTTAAAAATGGTTACTTTTTCGTTCTCTCCTTTTAAGGCAAGGGTGTACAAAAGTGGCAGATAATGCTCAGGAGAAGGTATGGCGAGGTCAAATGCTTTGCCTTGGCTTTTAAAATTTATAAGCTGTTTGTGGTCGCCGCTTTTAATATAGGCTTTCATTCTTTCGTTAGCTTCAACAGCCCAGTCGAAACCAAAATTATCGGTGTGGATGTTTTTCCAGTCCATTAATCTTAAGTTATGCACAACATTGCCGCTGCCTATAATAAGGATGCCTTTTTTGCGTAGCGCAGCCAACTGCTTACCCAAATCGTAATGATATTGTGGCGACTGGGTATAGTCTATACTGAACTGTATAATGGGTACATCGGCATTGGGGTACAGGTGTTTTATGACCGACCACGCTCCATGGTCCAGCCCCCATTTATCGTCGAGTCCAATGGTTGTGGTTTTTATAAGTTCTTTGGTTTGCTTTGCGAGTGTTGGGCTGCCCGGTGCCGGATACTGTACATCGAACAAGGCTTTGGGGAAACCGCCAAAATCGTGAATGGTAGGCGGGTTTTGCATAGCGGTTACAAAGGTTCCGCGCGTTTCCCAATGTGCCGACACACAGAGTATTGCAGTGGGTTTAGGTATTTCTCTGGCTATTTTCCTGAAATTAGCCACAAACTCGTTCTCTTCAATCGCATTCATAGGGCTCCCATGACCCAAAAATAGTGCAGGCATGGTTTGTGTATTCTCTAAAGGCTGGGTTAATTTTCCCAGTTCCGATAAATTGCCCACGGCACCGGCAAGGGGCAATGCCGCAAGGGTTTGTAAAAAGTGTTTACGATCCATAAGTCAGTCTCCTTTTAATACCAATTCTGTTATATTTTAGCCTGATATTGCTGAATTTTAATATCTCGCAAAGACGCAGAGCCGCAAAGATATACTGTGGCATTTCCATTCTGGGCGGCTGTTAAGCCGCTAAGCTTAGCGGCTTAACAGCCGCTTAAGAACCTAAAATTAGCTCACAGCTTTGCGGCTCTGCGCCTTTGCGAGACAATTTATCAAGGCTGTTATTGGTATAATTTACCTTACAAAGGTCGGGATAATGAAAAGGTATTTGGTATCACTTTTCGGTAAAATAGTAGTAGTTTTTGTAGAGAGATAATAGATGATAGACAAGAGATAATAGACAAATCCAAAAACCATCAACCATCAACCAAAAACTAACAACCAAAAACTAACAACCAAAAACCACCCTTACATCATCTTCTGCATTTCTTCTCTAAACCGGCTTGGGGTTTGGCCGGAACGCTTCTTAAATACGCTGGTAAAATAGGCTTTTTCGTTATAGCCCAGTTCAAAGCCAATTTCAGATATGGGCTTATCAGTATGTATCAGCAGGTTTTTGGCCTCTATAAGTTTGCGGGTCTCTATAATTTCCGAAACGCTTTTTTGCAGTATGTTCTGGCAAATAAGGTTCAGGTTGCGCGAGGTCATGAACAGTTTAGAGGCATAGAATTCTACCCCTTCCGGCCTTCGGAAGTTTTCTTCAAGCAGGGCAAGAAAGTTCTTAAACGTAATATTGTTAGCTTTTAGGGCATCGGCACCTCCATTGGGCTCAATTTTTTTCCGTTCCGATTCTATCATTGCAAACAACGCCGATAGCAAATGCTGTATTACAGGATAATCGGGCGTGGCGGCCTGCATTTCGTTATACATCATATCACACAATGCTGCCATACGGTTAAAGCAATTGCCTTTTTGAGTGCTTATGGTGGCATAGTCGTGGTAAAAGCTGTAAAGCCTGAAGGTAGTTTCCGGTATAAACTCACTTTTAAAGCGAATGACCCACATATCGCAGCGGCCGTTGTTGAGCCCCGGGCGCACGCGGTGTATTTTTCCTTTCGTAATAAAGCTTACAAACGGCGCGCTGTACGTCTCGGTCTTAAAATCTATAAAATGCTCCAATGTCCCCTCAAGCCCAATAATCAGCTCCTCGTAATCATGATGGTGCGGGTTGTTAGGCTGCGTGCCTATGCGCAGAGCTTCATCGGGAGTAAGACGGTATATTTTAAAGAGTGGGGTCATAATGTAAAATGTAAATTTAAACAACTCGGGCGATATTCTTATCTACTAAATCATGACAACACTCCATAACCCCACAAAATAAAAAATAGCAGCAATTATTAAACCGTAGGTATAACCTCTTCTATAAGCACATTTCCGGCAAGGTCATAATAGGTACAGGTCATTTTTTCGGTGTCTACCGTCCATTTTTCTACGCCATCTTCGGCAGCGTGCCTGCAAAATGTAAGGTAATCGGTCTCTCCCGCCTGGTGTATTTTCAGGTGATGTGCTAAACGTTCTTTATTGCCCGTCGATGCAATAGTAAACGGTTGATATTTTGCAGGAGCTTCGGCAATATGATCCTGCCCATTGTAAACCGTACGGCCATCGGCGACATACTGGTTATAAGAAACTACACCCAAAGCTTTTATATCCTGAACATACTGAGGAAAATCGGCACCACTTTTTACTTTGGAATGCACAGCTTTAATCTGGTCGATAGTGAACATATAATTATTGTTTAAGTGAATACTATTGTATTGTTGGCTGTATGCCGCTGCAGAAATTGCCAGTGCAATTGCTGTGTTAGAAAATTTTGCCATGATTGCCTATTTAACTGCTGCAAAGATTTACATTTTACACAGGCCTTAATTGTAAAAAACCGTTTATTTGACTTTTTCAGAAAAGAAAATTTCCGGGGTTTGACCTGTAAAAGTTTTAAAATCTTTTATAAAATGTGATTGGTCATAATATCCGGCATTGTGCGCGGCATAGGCAATATCATTCCCATTATTTGCAAAATCTATTAAAGAATGTATCCTGATTATAGAGGAAAATTTTTTAGCCGTGGCACCTACCGTTTTTCTGAAACGTTTTTCTAATGGGCTTTGGCTTATATGTAATTTTTGAGCAAGCTCCTTAATTCGCATTGTACCATTAGTGAGGGTTATAAGTCGTACTGCCTCTTCTATAAGTCTATCTGTAGACAGGCTGTGCAATTGAGAGATAAGAAACTGTTCTATAACAGTAATACGTTGTGCATCAGTGTAAGCATTAGCGAGACTGTTTGATATATTTTCTAATGTTGATGGGGCGATAAAATTATACATGCCCACACTTTCAGAAAAAAGTTCGTTAAGAGGTATTTTAAAAAAGTTGGCAGCCCCTGTCTCTTTAAAGTAAACCAGCACAGTACCAATACTTTCCGAATTTTTAAATACCCTATAAGTATCCATCAATCCTGTTATTCCTGCCGATGCGAGTGCTGTTACACGGTTTCCTTCAACCTGACTTAAAATTCCCCGATATTGAAATCCCATTACCAGTGCGGTTCCGGGTAAAACAGTATAATTCTGTGCCTCCTGCTGCTCTGAAACAGCAAAGTACTTTATGTAAGGTTGTAAAGCAGCACAGGGGGAATAGAGATCGAACCGCATTGAAATATAATTTTACCAAACAAAGGTAAACAAAACTACACCGCTTCTATTCAAAAACTTACAGCACCCACAATATGTTTGCGGTATTTTATTGGCATAAGCCTGTAACTTCAAAATCAAATCCTTAAATTTGCACCTCTGAAAACAGGACATTATTATGTTTGAAAATTTAAGCGATAAATTAGACAAAGCCTTTCACGTACTTAAAGGCCATGGAAAGATAACCGATGTTAACGTTGCCGACACGCTGAAAGAGGTGCGCCGCGCCCTTTTGGATGCCGACGTTAACTTTAAGATAGCCAAAGATTTTACTACCCGTGTGCGCGATAAAGCCATAGGCGAAAATGTACTTACAACCCTACAGCCGGGCCAGCTTATGGTTAAGCTTGTAAAAGACGAGCTTACCGAGCTTATGGGCGGCGATGCTGCAGGCATAAACCTTAGCGGCAACCCTACGGTAATATTAATGTCGGGTTTACAGGGATCGGGTAAAACCACCTTCTCAGGTAAACTGGCTAACTTTTTAAAAACCAAAAAGAACAAAAAGCCACTGCTTGTAGCGTGTGATATTTACCGACCTGCGGCTATCAACCAGCTTCATGTTGTGGGCGGACAGATTGGCGTAGAGGTGTACAGCGAAGAAGGCAACCGCAACCCTGTGGAAATTGCCCAAAATGCTATTAAGCACGCCAAAGCCAACGGTTTTAATGTGGTTATTGTGGATACCGCAGGCCGTCTTGCCGTAGACGAAGAAATGATGACCGAGATCGCTAACGTTCATAAAGCCATACAGCCACAGGAAACCCTGTTCGTGGTTGACTCAATGACGGGACAGGATGCCGTAAACACAGCAAAAGCGTTTAACGACAGACTGGATTTTGACGGTGTAATACTTACCAAACTGGATGGTGATACCCGCGGTGGTGCGGCTATTACTATTAAATCGGTAGTAAATAAACCAATCAAGTTTGTGGGTACGGGCGAAAAAATGGAAGCGATAGATGTATTCTATCCTAACCGTATGGCCGACCGTATTTTGGGTATGGGCGACGTGGTATCGCTTGTAGAGCGTGCACAGGAACAGTATGACGAAGAAGAAGCACGCAAACTGCAAAAGAAAATTGCCAAAAATGAGTTTGGCTTTGACGACTTTTTAAGCCAGATACAGCAGGTAAAAAAAATGGGTAACATGAAAGACCTTGTTGGCATGATTCCCGGAGCCGGAAAAGCTCTTAAAGATGTAGAAATTGAAGACGATGCCTTTAAACATATTGAGGCCATTATATATTCGATGACGCCAAAAGAGCGCAGCAAACCTGCCCTGCTCGATGCAAAACGCAAAATGCGTGTAGCTAAAGGAAGCGGAACAAGCATACAACAGGTAAACCAGTTGTTAAAGCAGTTTGACCAAATGAGCAAAATGATGAAGATGATGCAAAGCGGCGGCGGCAAAAACCTGATGCGCATGATGGGTGGCATGAAAGGAATGCAGCAATAAACGCCTAAGGCGGTTAAATTATTAGTTTCAGGTTTAAAGTTTCAGGTTGCTCACTCATATCATCAAACAGTGCAATGCCTGTTTTTTTTAAAGGATGCGATTGTATACATGAAACTTTAAATCTGAAACCTGAAACAAACACAACAATAACAACACAACCTTGGTTTTTAGTGCAGGAGTGGCAACCTGAAACTTTAAACCTGAAACTACAAACAACAACAACACAATGACACTACTTGACGGTAAAAAAGTATCGGAAGATATTAAGAATGAAATAGCTGCCGAGGTTGCTAAAATGAAAGAGCGCGGCGAAAAGGTGCCTCACCTTGCTGCTGTTTTGGTGGGTAACGACGGGGCAAGCCTTACGTATGTGGGCAGTAAAGTAAAAGCCTGCGAAAGAATAGGTTTTGAAAGCACCCTTATAAAACTGCCTGCAACCATTAGCGAAATCGAGCTTTTAAAAAAGATCGAGGAGCTTAACCAAAACGACGACATTGACGGTTTTATAGTACAACTGCCCTTGCCTAAGCAAATAGACGAACAAAAGGTGCTTATGGCTATAGACCCAAGCAAGGACGTAGACGGTTTTCACCCGGAGAATTTTGGAAAAATGGCACTGGATATGACTACGTTTATACCGGCAACTCCGTTTGGAATATTAGAGCTTTTAGAGCGTTATAATGTACAAACAGCAGGCAAGCACACTGTTGTTATAGGCCGCAGCCATATTGTAGGCCGCCCAATGAGCATACTAATGGGTCGTAAAGGGTTTCCTGGAAACAGTACAGTAACGCTAACCCACAGCCACACTAAAAACATTAGCCAGATAACTACTCAGGCCGATATTATAATTACAGCCCTTGGCGTACCTAACTACCTTAAAGCCGAAATGGTTAAGGATGATGTTGTGGTGATAGACGTTGGTATTACACGAGTAACCGACGACTCTGAAAAAGGCTACAAAATTACCGGTGATGTTGATTTTGAGAACGTGAGCAAGAAAGCGAGTTACATTACCCCGGTTCCGGGTGGTGTTGGCCCTATGACAATTGCCATGCTGCTTAAAAACACACTGCTGGCAAGAGAGTTGAGAAGCAACAAGAAATAATATGAATAAACCTCGCCAATGGCGGGGTTTATTTTTTTTAGATACTTTTTGAAAAAAGGCAAGCTACGTACCTCATTTTTTCATGCTATATATAACTCCCTCTTTACCTTCAAAATCAAAAAATTCTCTAAAGACAAATCCAAGTTTTTCCAGTACGCGGATTGAGGCACCGTTCGCTCTCATTGCCCTGCCTACAAGTGTTTGCACACTAAACTTTTCAAACGCCAATACCACACAGGCCTGTGCAGCTTCGGTGGCATAGCCATTACCCCAATATTTTTTAAATAACCTGAAACCCAAGTCAACCTGCCCCGTATCTTCAGAATATTTAAGTCCGCACCAACCTAAAAAAGCATCATCTTCTGTACGCATAACTGCCCATCGGCCAAAACCATATCGCTTATAAACATCTTGGTAATTAACAAGAAACAGCCTTGAGGCTTCTACACTTTCAAACACACTGTCGCCAGTATACTGCAATACGTCAGGATCAAGGTTAAGGTCATAAAAGTGCTGCTTATCATCTTCTGTAAGCTCCCGTAGGATTAGCTGTGTGGTTGAGGTTATCATATTGATTGTTTATGTAGTAGCAAAAAAAATTATTCCCAAATCTTCAGCTCATCAACATATAATTCCCCCTGATAGGCATCACTTTCAACTTTAATAGCTATGTAATAAATACCACTCTGAGGAACACATACCTCATGGTTACTGCCAAGATTAAGGCAGGCTCCTTTTACAGTGTGTTTATTGACTGCTACAGTAGCTGCCGATGGTTTATGTTTAGTAGCCAACGCTACCTTAAACTTCTCTAAAGTATTAGGGGCATTGTTACCATATAAGTATTCTATTTTATATACATGTCCCTCTGCAAGATATATAGGCTTACTGAAAAACCAGGCGTTAGCCTGTTCATAGCAGGGTGTATAAGTTAGCACATTGCCATTGTAGGTTCCTGATCTATGAGGGCGTACTGCCCAACTGTTACCCGCTATGATTTCTTTACTGGTGCATTTGGGAATGAGGTTATACAACTCCGATTCAAAATCTTCTGTGTAAGGCAATGCCACAGGGCTGCACTCCTGAGCCCGAACGATTTGCAAACTAAACAACAGTAACAACAGGAAAATCTTTTTCATTATAACAGCAAAGTGCAGTAAAAGTAAAGGTATGTTTTTAATTAGCCGCTATTGCCAAAACAAAAAAAACCTCTCCGTTTGTAGCGAAGAGGCTTAGACTCAAAATTAAATACAAAATCAAAGTGTTCTTTGGCAAATTAAAGATTTTTAATCTAAATAACAAATACCTAATTATAGGTATTTTAAAATTTTTTAGCTAATTCTTTAAATTTTATTCTTTTTTTAAATTATGCGTTTCGAACACACAACATACCCTTTTGATCGCTATCTGAAAAAGCATATTCAGTCACATCAAAAATGCAGGGATACATTGCTTTTAAAAAGACAAAAAGCCTCCTGTGAGAGGAGGCTTAATGACATCAAAAAAATTAAAAAACGTATTGCGCTGAATTAGAAATTATTGTTTAATAAACTTCATACTTTTACGTGCATTGCCGCTATAAACGTTTAGCATGTATGCTCCTACCGGGAGTGTTTGCACATCTATTTGCGCATTGGTACTTTCTATATTTTGTGTAAGCACTAATTGCCCTGTTATGTTATATGCCTCAACCTTTTCGATGGCAATGGCATTTTGCAACGTAAGCACATTATTTACAGGATTAGGATATGCTTTGAATCCGGCAAATACAGCATCGTTTAATCCGGCAGTAGCCGTAGTTGTAAACGGCACAGAAACCCAATCGCTAAAAATATTACCGCACATGGTCCTTACATAAGCATAATAGGTAGTATTTGGCTCAAGACCTGTAAAACCACCCGTTTGGCCTGTAACCATTATAAAGTTGGCCGGAGGTGTATCGGTAGTACTGTAACCAAAAAAATATCCAATAGTGGTTGGCTCAGTTTGTTCTTCCCAGTTTAAGGTTGCTGTTGTAGTAGTAATATCATCCACCGTTACTTCCTGCGGCACACCACACATCCATTCCTGAACCTGGATATTGTCTACATAAAGGCTTCCCTGCTCTGATGCACTATAAGCATTAAATCCGAAGTAATAGACACCTGTAGTTGATATGGCTATAGGGTTTTCATAACTAAATTCTACAGCAGTACCTCCTGTAATTTCAGGATGATCTGTAAGATACTGCCTTTCCGGGTCGTTATCAGGACGTGTAGGGCTTGTTGTCATTAATGTTCTTAGCCTTTCTGTTGTTTCGGTACTGTCATTACCATATTTATAAGAAAATCTGTAAACCATACCCGCCTGTAGCTCTATACCCTGAGTAAAGAACCAAGCCTCGGCAGGCTCATCGCTGTCTGGGTAATACAGCACATTGCTGTCAAAACCGTGGCCGGGTGCAGCATCAGTACGCCAGTTCATACCGCGGTCAAATTCGGTTACGGTAGTACATGCCGGAATTTCAGGAACCGTAGTATCAGATTCAAAATCGAGCGTATAAGGCACTGTAGCCGCAGCACAAGGTGTGGTAAATTCCATTGATATCCATTCGCTCACAGGGTTTCCGCAAAGGGTACTTACAAAAGCATAATAAGTAGTATTAGGCTGTAAATCTGCAATATCCCTCATAAGATTAGGTGTCATCTGGAAGTTTGTAGGTGGAGTATTGGTAGTACTTACACCATAAAAATAACCAATTGTAATTGGACCGGTGCTTGGCATCCAGCTAACAGTAGCCGACGTAGGAGTAATATTAGTAACGCTAATGGCAGTTGGAGGGCTACACACCAAAGGCTGAACCGAAATATTATCTACATACAGCGTCCCCTGGTTAGGATCGCTAAATGCATTAAAACCAAAATAGAAGGTTCTTGTTTCTGATACTGTTACAGGGTTCTCAAAGCTGTACTCTACAGGCTGGCCTCCCGTAATAGCATCGTGTGTGGCGATATAGCTGTTTACAGGCGCAGAAGGATCTGTAACAAAAGCTGTCCTTAATTTCTCGGTAGTAGTACTGCTGTCATTTCCATAGCGGTAGGACAGCCTGTAGGTTCCGGGTGTAAGGGTAATGCCCTGAGTGTAGAACCATGATTCTGACGCCTCTACCGAAGGGCCGCATTGCAGCGTGATATCCTCAAAACCATGCCCTGGGTTGTCTACGGTTGCCCATTGCGGACCAAAACCTACACTCTGTGTGGTACAGTTTGGGATTGCTGGTACCGTTGCGGTTTCAAAATCGAGCAGGTAGGGTGCTGTTACAGCCGGGCAGTCTTGCGCCCATAGGGCTGTGGGCAATGCCGCGAGCAGCAAAGCCATTAGGGTACTCTTTTTCATAGTGTATTTGTGTTAATGTATGTTTGCTAATATAGCAACTTAACAGCCTAAATATGAATAATTTAAAAATATAACGAAATAACCAAGAAATGTTAACCAAACACAACTAACAACGTTGTAAACTACTGATTATTAACACAAATTTATGAATTTGCCGCTCACGATTATGAATTTACTGTAGTGCTCAAACACAGGGTTATGGTTTTACTGACTATATTTTGATGCAGAAATTCTTTTTATATGATTTTTGAGTAAAATTGATGTTTGAAAATCATTAAAAAAGGCGTCCAAAAAATATTTTTTGGACGCCTTTTTTAGAACTGATTTAAAAGAATCTGTAAATGACTTAGAGAATTAAAAATCTGTAGCCGTGCTCACACTTTTCCATGCATCAATTTCGGCAGTAAGCTGGGCAATTTTTTGTTCGGCCATACTTGCTGCATCACTTCCAAGGAAAAGATGAAGGGGTGGGTTTGGCGCATCTGTAATTTTTATAATCTCTGCTACACCTTTGGCAGGGTCGCCAGGTTGGTTGCCGTTAATTTGCTCCTGGTGTGCCTTTTCAGACTCACGGGTGCTTGTATAGGCATCAATGGGATTTTTAGGCAATGCAAGTGAATCGCTTTCAAGGAAATTGGTACGGAAGTAGCCCGGCATTACAATAGTGGTATTAATACCAAACTCTTTAGCCTCAACGGCTAAAGCTTCAGTAAGGCCGTTAACCGCAAATTTTGTAGCACAGTAAATACCAAAGCCGGGGAAGCTGCCTACAAATCCGCCAATAGACGAAATGTTGATAATATGGCCACTGCCCTGAGCCCTTAATTGCGGAAGCGACTGGCGTACAACATTTAAAAGCCCGAAAACATTTACATTAAAGTTTTGACGCGATTCGGCATCGCTCAATTCTTCCACAGCACCAAGGAGGCCATATCCGGCATTATTTACTACTACATCCAGTTTCCCGAATTTTGCAACAGTAGCATCAATAGCTTGTTTAACGCTTTGTTCGTCAGTAAGGTTAACTTCTAACGGGAGTAAGTTTGGGTGCGTGCCTGCTGCTTTTTCAAGGTCGGCCAAACTGCGCGATGTTGCTGCAACGTTATCTCCCTTAGCTAATAGCTGTTCGATAAATAAAAGTCCAAAGCCTTTAGAGGCACCGGTAATAAACCATGTTTTATTTGAGTTCATAGAATATTTATTTAATTGATTAATAATCTGTTGAATGAGATAATTGTTTTAATGATTCTATTTCTGCGGTAAGCGATCCTATTT
This sequence comes from Flavobacterium sp. Sd200, assembly GCF_009826935.1. Lineage (GTDB taxonomy): Bacteria > Bacteroidota > Bacteroidia > Flavobacteriales > Flavobacteriaceae > Flavobacterium. The sequence continues at coordinate 101,974 of NZ_WUMN01000004.1, read as the reverse complement.
TCGCAACAGCACGTCGGTAAGCATCACTGCCCAAAAACAGGTGTAACGGCGGGTTAGGGTTAAACCCGGCTTCAATCATAGCAGCCGCAGCTTTTTCGGGGTCGCCCTGCTGCTGACCATTCATGGTAAGGTATTTTTGATGGGATGCCCTTATAGCCTCATATTCGGCTATGGGATGCTGCGGAAGGGAAAGTGAGTCGTCGGTCAAAAAGCTGGTCCTGAAAGCCCCCGGCAATACCAACACAGCTTTAATACCAAAATCTTTAACATCATCGGCCAATACTTCGGTTAGCCCGCTAATGGCAAACTTGGTGGCGGCATAAGTTGCCCAGCCAGTTGCAGCCGAAAAACCTGCAATAGACGATATATTAAGGATGTGCCCGCTTTGTTGCTGCCTCATATAGGGCAATGTATGGCGAATGGTGTTTATGGTGCCAAAAACATTAACGTCGAAAGCATTGCGAACCTCGGCATCCGTAAGCTCTTCAAGGCTTCCGCCAATGCCATAGCCGGCATTGTTTATTAAAACATCGATATTGCCAAAGGCAGTAATGGTTAGGTCTACCGCATTTTTTACAGATGCATCATCGGCAAGATGTACCGCTAACGGTAAAAAATATGGAGACTCGCTGCCAACAGCTTTTATAAGATCGTCAACATTTCGGGAGGTGGCGGCTACCTTTTGACCGGCAGCTAAAAGCTGCTTTACAAGGGCGAGGCCAAGCCCTTTTGATGCCCCGGTTATAAACCAGGTTTTAACGGTGTTGTATTGCATAACTTACTACTGATTTAATTACAGTACAAAGTTAAGCCACTGGTATTCAGATTAAATTACGCCCGTCAAACAGATTATTGCTAAATTGAAACAGTGCGGAATTTTGTGGGGGTAAGGGCGGTTGCCTTCTTAAAAAAGTTATTAAAATGGGCAGCTTCTTCAAAACCAAGACTTTGGCTAATCTCGGCAATATTCCAGTCAGTATGCTTTAGTAATGCCTTTGCCTCTCCAAGCAAACGTTCGCTTATAAGTGTGGTAGTGGTTTTGCCTGTAGTATTTTTAACAGCACGGTTAAGGTGGTTTACGTGCACACTGAGGCTTTGGGCAAAATCGGCAGCAGAGCGCATATTAAAACGCTGCAGAGGTGTTTCTATAGGAAACTGTCTTTCCAGCAGTTCATTAAAAACGGCTGTAATGCGCGAGTTGGCATCGGGGTGTGAGTAGATGTTAACGGCAGCCTCTGTTTTTAGAGCCAGATGTATCATTTCGTTTAAATAACTGTGCAGCAGGTCAAATTTAAAAGCGTAGTCAGAGTTTATTTCGTCGAGCATCTTTTCAAACAACTCGCTTATCTTGTTCTCATGTGCTTCGTCCAATATGTAAGATGGCTTTCCGCCAAGGGCGAACATTGGCAGCTCAGCAAGGTTGGTGCGCGATTTCTCGGTAAAAAAAGCGGGAGTAAAAATGCAGAAGTAGCCGCGTACATCTTCGTCCAGTGACTCCCATGTATAAGGCACCTGCGGATTAAAGAAGATTAGTGTAGTGCCGTTTACCTCAATGCTTTTGTCGGCATAATGGTAGCGGTTGCGGCCTTTTATAAGGGTAATTTTATAGTAATCGCGGCGGGCATAGCGAACAGGCTGCCCGTGCAAACAGTCTTCTAGCCTAAACACATTAATATGCCCTACACTGCTGTTAATTCCGGCAGGCACACCGCTTTGTAATTTTTCCCTGTAAAACTCTTCAAGGCTTTGCGTCTCCATAATGCAATTGTATTATACAAACAAATATAACACTTGAAAATATATCTTCCAAAAATGTAAAGCGTTTGTTTTAAAGGCATTTTTATTACAAATAATAATTCAGCAGGTGCAAAAATCAAGCAATAAATAAAAATCTCATTTATAAAACAATCATATTATCCCTTCATCCATTGCAAGTTTTATTAGCTCGGCAGATGTTTTTACATGCAGTTTGTGCATAATGTTGCGCCTGTGGGTTTTTACAGTATGCTCGCTAATAAAAAGCTCGTTAGAAATAGCTTTGGTGTTTAACCCGTCGGCAAGGCATTTTATAATCTCCTTTTCACGTTCAGAGAGTTCCTGTGCATTGGTCTTTGGAGTTGTTTTTCTCCTGAAATAATCGAACACCTGATCGTTAATTTTAGGATGAAAATAATTTTCACGCCGACTGGTACAAATAATGGCATGTACAAGTTCGGGCTTAGAGGCATCTTTAAGTATGTATCCCTGCGCACCTTTTTCTAACGCGCCTTTAATTTGTTTTATAGACTGGTGCATGGTAAGCATTAGTGTGGGCTTGTTGTAGCCTTTACTCATCAGCAGTTCCATACAGGCAATACCATCCATTACGGGCATGTCAATATCCATCAGTATTACATCTATATCCATAGTATCTAAAATATAGGGTATTGCAACACCACTTTTAGTATGGGCTACCACCTCAATACCATCTTCGGGTTTAAACATAGATTTTACCCCCTCGGCAAATAAATGATGGTCATCTACAATAAGTACTTTTATCATGACACTTTTTTTAAGAAGTTATAGTAATGGGCAGATCAATATTTACAGTAGTACCGCTTGCCGGATTACTGTCAAATCCAATTTCGCCATGCAAATTAGCGATCATTTCTTTTAAGGTTTTTAAGCCTATCCCAAAATTATCTTTTTGTTCCATACTTGCATCAAACCCTTTGCCGTTGTCCTGCACAATAATATTAATAAGGTTTTCATCATCAAAACAGGTAAGCAATATAGACAGTTTTGTAGCTTCAGAGTGTTTGAGCACATTGCTTACAAGCTCCTGTACAATGCGGTATATTATTATTTCATTCTCCGCCCCCATTTGTTCGCGGCACATTGCCGCCGAAAACTCTACCTCCAGCCCGTTAGCCTGTTGCAGGTGCTGTGTTAGCTCCTTTAGTGCGGGCACAAGCCCGAAATTATCAGATATTCCCATATTGAGGGCATGCGATAAATTACGAATATCAGCACAGGCACGGTCTACCAGTGTGGTTAGTGTATGGTGGTTCGGTATCGCTTTTTCGTCTATCCCGTTCAGGTTTACTTTAATGGTTGCCAGCAAACTGCCAAAATGATTATGCAATTCTCGGGCAAGGCGCCTGCGCTCGTTTTCCTGCCCCTGCACCATAGACTGCAGTGTTTTTGTTTCGTGTGCGGCAAGCAGGCTCCTTATTTTTTCGCCGTGCTGCTTTTGTTCATTAGCAGCCATAAGCCTTGTGTTTTGCAGACGCTGCCTAAAATAGAGCAGCAATAAAACCGCTATTACCAGCAAAAAGCCGGTAATAATTATATATATCCTATTCAATAGCTGGTGCTTTTCTAGTAATACAATCTCTTTTTCTTTTTGGCTCACTTCAAACTCAGTGCGCAAATTAGCAATATGCCTAACTGTTTCGGTATTATCTATACTGTCTTTATAGGCAATGTACTGGTTTTGATAGTCGAATGCTTTCTTATAATCATTTTTCTTCTCATAAAGTTCAGAAAGCAGCAGCGAGGCATCACGTATCTGTTCTTTTAAATGGAGTGATCGGGCCATGGCAAGTGCCTGCGTTGTGCTCTCTATGGCCTGCTCTGTATATCCCTGCTCCCAATAAAGTCTGCCTAACTGGTTATAGTAGTCAGATATGCCATAGTTGTCTCCAAGCACGTGCAGCATTTTTATAGCTTTCTTTAAATCCTGTTCGGCCTTACTATAGTTGCCCTTTTTCCAGTACACCAACGCTCTGTTACCTACTGTATAAGCTTTGCCAATGCGAAGGTTTGTAGTATTAAAAAGAGGCTCTGCCTCGTTGTACAGCAACAAGGCAGAGTCTAACTTATTAAGTTTATAATAGTTATAGCCGGTATTGAGAAGGTTTATGGCCAACTGTTCGTCATTGCCATGCTTCCTGATGATTTCGATAGCATTTTTATTATAGATGAGCGCGTTTTTTAAATCGTTGTTTGCAGAATAGCCATTGGCAATTTCTTCATAAGCTTCAGCCTGCAGCTCATATTTTTTTTCAGCCGATGCTAAAGCCGCACTTTTAAACAGGTTTTTTAAAGCTGCCTTAAAGTTCCCTTTTAAACGATAGGCAACCCCCTTGTAATGATAAGCCTGTATCTTGTAGGTTGGCTTGTTGTATTCGTTAGCGAGCGCCAGCAATTTATCTGAATACAGCAATACCTCATCCGGAGAAGATGAGGTAGCCGATATTTTATCTATCAATGCCATTCTGTGTACTAACGACATTGCATGGCTGTTTACCAGCAAAGCCTTCAGGCTGTCTGCCTTATCCTGGTTTTGTGCAATAGCTTTTGCACAGAAACAAATGAACAGGAAACAAAAAAATATAATTAATTTATTTCGCCTCACAAATATAGTGGTGTGTTTTTATGATATATTATCCTCTCCCCTGTCTAACCCTAAGCACAGGGTCTATACATAGCGGAATCTCTGTAACCGCATCTCCTTTTATTTTTCTAAGAAGAATTTTTAAATTGAATTTTACAGAACATTCCTGTACTACCCGGGCCACATTTACATCAAAGCTTACTTTGCTTTTTGGATCCTGAACTTCAAGAACCGCATACGGATGTGGCTCCGGTACAAACTCTACAAACGTTAGCATATGATTGGAGAACAACTTAAGCGGCAATATTGTAACAGTAATCAGATCACCTTCTTCTACTATAGTGGCAAAATCTTCTACAGCATTGCCTAACGCCATACCGCCCTGATTATAAATAAGTGTATGCTCAAGAACTTCTTCACACCGAATGTCGCCAAAAGAATAGTCTGTTAGTTGCAATGATTCGGCAATTGCAATAATACTGTCTGTGTCTATTTGTAAAAAAATGTGTCTGGATGTGCTCATAATTAATTTGTTTTAAAAGGTTTATACAAATCTAACCAAGCTTTTCCTACACTTAATACCCCAAAAGAGGTATTTAAACAAAGGTAACTCTTATTGTTCCAGCCTGTACAGTTACTGTCATCCTTTTTAATACCATTTTGTATGAAGGCGATTACCCCAAAAGGGGTATTTACAAAAACCATCCTTTTGCCTGACAGAAAGATGATTTATCCTGACCAACTTTGTAATGTCTTGAAAACGATGCATCACCACAAACTAAGACAGGCGAAAAACCGAAAAGCCTTATGAGTAGGAAAAGTGGAGCAGAAACCACTTTAATAAACGGGCCTTCCTGTACAGGTATAATTTGCAGGGGCACATCCTGAGAAGCCTTACAATCAGGGAAATAAAATTTACCAATCATGTCAACATATAAAATAGACGTACCAGCAGGCCCAATATGGAGCCAGGAAGATGCACCGGCAAAAGCCAATGCAGTAGCCGCAGCACACCAAGGCAAATGGACCGGACAATGGAATACCGTTGTGCCAAGCCAAATGAGTGTAGTACAGTTAGAACTTCCTGTAACGAAATCAGGCGTTCACGAATTTAAAACCGATGTTCTTGCCGGGCCGCTTTGGAGTAACGATGAAGCTCAAAAGATCGGATCTGTAATTGCTGCTTCTTATGGTGCCGAGTTTACAGGCCAGTGGAGAACAATTGTAGAAGGTGTAATGAGTGTAGTTGAAATTAAATACACTTTTTAATTTCAGCAAAAGCAAGATCCTTTGTATAAAGACAGAGTCTGATAAAGGATCTTACTTTTTATTTCCTGTGTGCAGGAATAAATGCACAAGGCGGAAACCGAAAAGCCTTATGAGTAGGTAAACCAAAAAACCAATTAAAAAATGTCAACAACAACCGAAAATTTAGTAGGCGCTTATTCGCCATACACCAGCCAGATCGATGATACTGCAAAAAAAGCTTTTAAAGAAGCTATGGAAGGCCTTTTGGGTGTGCAATATACCCCGGTGGCGGTATCTCAACAATTGGTAGCAGGATTAAACTACAGGTTTTTCTGCAACGCAAAACCAGCAACTCAATATCCTTTTAATGGCGCTGCAATTGTAAGTATTTACAAACCTTTAAACGGTGAAGCTCACATTACAGGAATCCAAAAAATTCATTAGTAGTTAAAAAATTTGTCGGCTATCATTTATAATTTAACGGTGCATCCCTCCCTATATTTTTCTTTTAAATTATAATACTTAACGACAAATTAAAGCTGCTCATTAAAGTCCGGAATAAACTTCCGGGCTTTACTTTTTATATTCATGCCATGTTTTAGATACACTTAAGAGCACACTTTTCTCCATCTATAGCAGCAGAGATAATACCACCTGCATAGCCCGCGCCCTCTCCACAAGGATATAATCCCTTTATCTGTACATGCTGTAAAGTTTCGGGGTCGCGCGGAATGCGTACCGGAGATGACGTTCGCGACTCCGGTGCATGTAGTATGGCCTCGTTGGTAAGATAGCCACGCATCGACTTGCCAAAATCTACAAATCCCTGACGCAGGGTTTGTGTCAAGAAGCCGGGAAAAACTTTACCTAATTCAACAGGCGTAGTGCCGGGAACATAAGATGTTTTTGGAATATCTGACGATATTTTGCTTTGTGTAAAATCTACCATTCGCTGGGCAGGAACACGCTGTGTTTCGCCTGCCAAACGCCATGCCTGCTGCTCTATGCTCTTTTGAAATTCCATTCCGGCAAGAGCACCATATTTTGCAAATGGGGCAAAATCTTCGAGTTTAAGTTCTACCACAATACCCGAGTTTGCTGTTTCCTGGTCGCGTTTGCTGGGGCTCCATCCATTAGTAACCACCTCGCCCGGGCTGGTGGCACATGGGGCTATAACCCCACCGGGGCACATACAAAACGAGTACATGCCACGACCGTTAACCTGTTTTACAATAGCATAAGGAGCGGGAGGCAAAAATTCGCCACGACCTGTATTAAAATCGCAGCTGTATTGTATGCTGTCTATCAGGTTTTGTGGATGTTCAGCACGCACGCCAAGTGCAAAAGGCTTAGCCTCTATGTAAATTTTCTTACGATCAAGCAATTCAAAAATATCGCGTGCAGAGTGGCCTGTAGCCAATATAACCTTTTTAGCTTCAATAGTATCGCCATTTTGTATAACCACTCCCTGCACTTCACTGTTCTTAACCAATATGTCAGTCACACGTGTATTGAACAGCACTTTACCACCAAATTCAATTATCTTTTCGCGCATGCTTGCAATAATTTTTGGCAGCTTGTTGGTACCAATGTGCGGGTGGGCTTCAACCAATATCTCATCAGATGCGCCAAAGGCTACAAAAAGCTGTAGTATGCGGTCTACGTCACCACGCTTTTTAGAGCGTGTATATAATTTTCCGTCGCTGTAGGTTCCGGCACCGCCTTCGCCATAGCAATAATTGCTGTCTTCGTGCACAACATGATCGCGGTTAATGGCCTTAAGGTCGCGGCGGCGTTCCTGTACATCTTTGCCCCGCTCTAAAACTATGGGTTTAAGTCCAATCTCTATTAGCTGCAATGCTGCAAAGAGCCCAGCCGGGCCTGCGCCAACAATTATAACCTCCGGGGCGTTAGAAACATCTTTATAATCAGGCAGCGGCACAGGTTTTTCTACATATTCTTCATTATAATAAACCGCCACTTTAAGATTTATTTTAATAGCCTTTTGGCGGGCATCTATAGAGCGTTTTATAATGGCAATATGTTTAATATCGGCAGGTTTAACCTGCATAAGCTGTGCTACATGAGCCGTTAGCAACTGCTGTTGTGCGGCTACGGGTGGTGCTACCTGTATTTGGAGTTCTCTTGGCATGGGGCAAAGTTAAGTTTTTTGTCTCAGGTTGCAAGTTTCGGGCTGTTGCTTTAAGAATGGTTTAAAATCCGTGAGCGAAAGCACACACTCAACTACTCCCCTTTCTCCTCAAACGCATGCAAAGCAAACGAGGCGAGCCAGTGTTCGCCCTCATAGTTACCGTCTACAATGGCAGGCAGCGAAAAATTAAGGTGAGCATCGGCAAGAGTTTTTAAATGCCCCAACTGTTTAGGATATTGCCTGGCAAGATGATAAAAATTCCATGCCCGGCTAAAGTTAAGCCCGTCAAGATGCACCAGGTGTCCGTCAGTACGGTCAGATACTTTGCCGGGTTCCCAAGTGTAGTTTTTATCAAAAAGCTGCGGTGCGAAATCTTTAAGCCATTTCAGGAAATCTTTTTCAGGCATTACGCGCTGCATTATGGCAATTTCCTCAAGGCAGGGCGAAAGAAAATCGGTTCCACTGGGTTCCCAAGTAAAAGGACAGTCTTTATCATTTTTAAAAAGACGCAGGGCATTATCGTGCAGGCTTTTTTGCAGCGGCAGGTTTTTGGCATTAATGGCATAATCCCATGCAAGAGCCATTCCGAAAGCAGTGTTGGTGTGTGTACCTACGCGCAGTGCATAGTTAAGCTTAGGCAAAAATTCTATATACCGCTGGGCTACGAGTGCGCTGAGCGGTTGCAAATTAGCGGCCAGCTCTTTAGCAAAAGGCTCTTTAGAACTTTCAAGCTCTAACTGAAGCTTTAGCAGCCATGCCCAGCCATAAGTGCGCTCAAAAGATTTTTCATGCGTTTTAGTCATATAGGCCACTTCCTGCTGTATGTTTTCTTTAGAAAGATTTACTTTTAGCTTATCGATAATTTCCTGCCTGTTATTTAAGTTAGGAAAATGGTTAAGCAAATACACTAAACTCCAGTGTCCGTGCACGGAAGAATGCCAGTCGAAACAACCGTAAAATGCCGGATGCAGCGTTCTTGGCGGGGCAATTTCGGAGGCATCTATAAGCAATTGCCCCAACTTGTTAGGGTATTCCTGTTGCAGGCATTTTAAAGGAAGCTTAGCCAACCCGTTGGCGCGCTCTGCGGTTAATTGTTGTGCAAAAGTCAGGGTTGTTGTAAAAAGCAGCGAAGCAAAAAGGTATTTCATAGTCTATATGTTGCGGATCTAAATATAACAAAAAACGGGTTAACGTTTATATTTCGTATTTTTACATCCATGTCAGATTTTGTAAATTTAAATAAGCTCTACGACCAGTTGCCGGGAAATATTACAGCCGAGAACAATGCGGGCACAGGCCATTTTGATATTATTAAGGTAGAAGATCTTGTGAGTAATGGCAAGCCAAAACACACTGATTACAGCCGCAGAAGTTTTTTTAAAATAAGCCTTGTGCAGGGTGACTGTATTGTGCATTATGCCGACCAGAGTATTGCCGTTAATGGGCATGCCCTTGTGTTTACCAATCCAACAGTGCCTTATAAATGGGAAATTGTCAGCCCTGAGCAAAGCGGATATGTATGCGTTTTTACAGAAGCTTTTTTTAATAGGTTTGCCCCCATAAAAGAGTACCAGGTTTTTAGCAGTGCCGATAATGCCGTGGTAGTATTGGATGCAGTTATGTTTAACTATTTCAGGGAGCTGTTCATTAAAATGGACGCGGAGCTGCAAAGCAGCTATGCGCACAAATACGACTACTTACGCAATTTGCTCATGGAAGTAATTCATGAGGCACAAAAACTGCAGCCCGAGACAGGAGTTGTGATTAATCCTTCTAATGCAGCCGAACGTTTAGCCCTTTTGTTTACCGATCTTTTGGAACGCCAGCTATCAATACAAAACATCTCGGATACTGTTCTATTGAAATCGCCCTCAGATTTTGCCGAAAGGCTCAATGTACATGTAAATCATTTAAACAAAGCCCTTAAAAAAGCAACTGGCCAAACCACCTCAACACTGATTAAAGAAAGAACGCTGCACGAAGCCAAAGTGCTTCTCAAAACCACGAACTGGACCATTGCCGAGATTGCACGTTGCCTTGGTTTTGAAGAGCCTAACCATCTTTCGGTATTTTTTAAAGAGAATACCTCTACCACTCCATCGGAATTCAGGAGCGCCAATTGATTGTCTTTTGTATTTTTTGGTTTGGATACTATAGGCTATAAAACCAATAACTACCGGAAATTTGTACCATATAAAATTTTAACCGTTATGTGGACAAAAGAAAACATACCTGACCAAACAGGTAAAACCGTTATAGTTACAGGTGCTAATGCGGGTATTGGCTATGAAACAGCCCTTGCTCTGTATGAAAAAAATGCTAATATAATACTTGCCTGCCGCGACCTCGATAAAGCTAACGCCGCTGCAAAAACAATAGCAACCGTACCGTCTGAAGGATCAGTGGAAGTATTGGCACTTGACCTATCAGATCTAAATTCAGTAAAAACGGCCGCTGATACTTTTAAAAGTAAGCACCAAAAATTAGACCTACTCATAAACAATGCAGGGGTTATGGTGCCTCCTGCCTCTAAAACTGTGCAAGGCTTTGAGTTACAGTTTGGCACTAATGTTTTGGGGCATTATGCTTTTACAGGCTATTTATATCCGCTTTTAAAGGCTACACCGCAGTCAAGGGTAGTTACTGTCAGCAGCCTTGTGTATCGTTTAGGCAGTATAGACTACGACAACCTTAAAACCGAAAAAGACTATGATGCCAACCGCGAATATGCCCAAAGCAAACTAGCCAACCTATTTTTTACCAGTGAACTTCAACGCAGGGCAAACGAAGCCGGAGACCAGATACTTTCGGTATCTTCACATCCGGGCGTTACGCAAACCGAATTGGCCCGATACATTAGCAAAGAAGAGTTTGATAACATTATAGAAGTCTATGGAGAGCTTATGCCTGCATGGCAGGGTGCCTTGCCAAGTCTTTATGCGGCTGTTAGCGATGATGTAAAAGGAAATGATTTTATTGGCCCCGACAAAGACGGCGGCCTGCGTGGCTATCCTGCCAAAACCGAACTATTGCCTCTTGCCCACAACCAAACCGAAGCTGCAAAACTATGGAAATATGCAGAAGAAGTTACCGGGGTGGTTTATTTTTAACCTGACTTTCACTCAACAAAAAAATAGTTGCAAACCTCCAAACTTTGTAACTTTGCAGCTATGTCAAGAAAAATAAAACTTATTTGGGATTTTAGAGGGCCGGCATCAGCTAAAACTGCCGAACACCACGAAATTCATTTGAAAGAATTCATTGTAATGGAAAAGCTTCCGCTTAACATTACAGGTTTTAGCATAATAAACGATATGCACGCAATTGCCTTTATGGTAGTGACAGATGAATATATGATAGCAGTAAGGGATGCACTAAAACCACACAGAGGGGAATTGTATGGGTAATTCGGTTGACGGTTGTTAGCTGGCAATTGTTATAAAAATATTGTTGCTAAAAAGCGAAAGATCCTGAACAATTTATTCAGGATCTTTCGCTTTTTTTTAATCTGCTAACCGTCACTCAATAGCCAAAAACTAATTCGCTACTTCGCTGATGAATTTAATACGCATCAGTCGCAGTTCTTCGGTGTCATAATCTCCGTCGAATTCTTTAAGGGCGTCTTTGATACTGTCTGATTCACTTTCCATATAATACTCATGGATCTCTTCCTGCTGGTCTTCGTCCAGTATATCATCTACCCAGTATTTTATGTTAAGTTTGGTTCCGCTGTAAACAATCTGTTCCATTTCTTTCAACAGCGCATCCATATCTAAACCTTTAGCCTTTGCAATATCGTTAAGCGACAATTTACGGTCTATATTTTGTATAATATATAGTTTTAAAGCTGAGTTGGCTCCAGTAGTTTTTACCACAAGGTCTTCCGGCCTGATAATATCATTATCCTCTACATATCGGGCTATAAGCTCTACAAAGTCTTTACCGTATTTTTTAGCTTTACCTTCGCCTACGCCATGCACACCGCTAAGCTCTTCAATATTAATCGGATACTTAAGCGCCATATCATCAAGCGATGGGTCCTGAAACACTACAAAAGGCGGCACTCCAAGTTTTTTTGCCACTTTTTTTCGCAGGTCTTTCAGCATTCCTGCAAGCACCTCATCAGACACACCTGTAGATTTTGCTGCCGTAACCGTAGTCTCATCGTCGTTTTCGTTATAATCATGATCTTCCGTCATCATAAACGACTGAGGATTGGCAATAAAAGCCTCCCCTTCCGGCGTAAGCTTTATAACTCCATACGATTCGATATCTTTACTCAAATATCCTGCAACAAGTACCTGTCTTAGCAGGGCCATCCAGTGTTTTTCATCAAAATCTGCACCAGCACCAAAAAATGATTGCGAGTCGGTTTTGTGGGCTTTTATAACCGCATTTACCTTACCGGTAAGCGTAAAAATGATCTCTTTGCTTTTATAAAGCATTTTGGTATCCCTCACAACTTTTAATAGTGTGAGTACCTGATCTTTTGCTTCTTTCTTCTTTTTAGGGTTACGGGCATTATCGTCCATATCATGGCCCTCGCCATTTTCGCCATCATACTCTTCCCCAAAATAATGCAGTAAAAATTTACGACGGCTCATAGAAGTTTCGGCATAGGCCACTACTTCCTGAAGCAGTGCAAAACCAATTTCCTGTTCGGCAACAGGTTTTCCGCTCATAAATTTTTCAAGCTTCTCAATATCTTTATAGGAATAGTAGGCAAGACAATGGCCTTCTCCCCCATCGCGTCCGGCACGCCCGGTTTCCTGATAATAACTTTCTAACGATTTTGGAATGTCATGGTGAATTACAAACCTTACATCCGGCTTGTCGATACCCATACCAAAAGCAATCGTTGCCACCACCACATTTACGTCTTCCATCAAAAACATATCCTGATGTTTCGCACGCGTTTTGGCATCGAGCCCTGCATGATAAGGCACAGCACTAATGCCGTTTACCTGTAATACCTGGGCAATTTCTTCAACCTTTTTGCGGCTCAGGCAATATATTACGCCTGATTTACCTTTATACTGGCGGATAAAACGGATAATGTCGCTCTCTACGGTTTTGGCCTTGGGGCGTATTTCGTAAAATAGGTTTGGCCTGTTAAACGATGCCTTAAAAGTTTGGGCATCGCTCATATCGAGGTTTTTAAGAATGTCTTCCTGTACTTTTGGCGTAGCGGTGGCTGTTAGGCCTATTACCGGTACATCGCCCAGATTGCGTATTATAGAGCGCAGGTTTCGGTACTCCGGCCTGAAATCGTGACCCCATTCTGATATACAGTGCGCCTCATCTATGGCTACAAAAGAAATAGGCACACTTTTAAGGAACGCAGTATATTCCTCTTTGGTAAGCGATTCGGGGGCAACATATAAAAGTTTTGTAAGCCCGGATGATATATCCTTTTTAACCTGTGCGATCTCGGTCTTGGTAAGCGATGAGTTAAGCACATGCGCTATCCCGTTTTCAGACGACAGGCTGCGAATGGCATCTACCTGGTTTTTCATTAGGGCAATAAGGGGCGAAACCACTATGGCCGTACCGTCGAGCACTAAAGCCGGCAGTTGGTAACACAATGATTTTCCGCCACCTGTGGGCATAATTACAAATGTGTTGTTACCCGATATTATGCTGCGCACAACATCTTCCTGCAACCCCTTAAAATTGTTAAAACCAAAATATTTTTTTAACTCTTTATGTAAGTCAATTTCGGTCGATTTCATTATATCATTATAGTAATTTACATAAATTTGCAGAATATAAAGATACAAAAATCTTTGACAAACACAACTTTTTAAACTTTTCGTAAGATTGACCAATAACGAAGCAATACTGGCCTCTGCCAGAAAAACCATACTTTCTGAAAGTGAGAGCATTGCCGCACTGACACAATACCTTGACGATGATTTTGCCAACGCCGTTACAGCCATTTACAACAGTAAAGGCCGACTTGTGGTTACAGGCATAGGCAAAAGTGCGCTAATAGCCTCTAAAATTGTAGCAACCCTAAACTCTACAGGAACACCCGCATTGTTTTTACATGCTGCCGAGGCAATTCATGGCGATTTGGGAATGGTACAGCCTGATGATGTTATTATCTGCATCTCCAAAAGCGGCAATAGCCCCGAAATTAAAGTACTTGCCCCTTTGCTAAAACGCGATGGTAACACCCTTATTGGAATCACAGCAAACAAAACGTCGTTTTTAGGAAAGCAATCCGATTATGTATTGAATGCGTATGTAGAAAAAGAGGCCGATCCTATAAACCTTGCCCCTACCAACAGCACAACAGCACAACTTGTATTGGGCGATGCACTTGCCATTTGCCTTATGGAACTTAAAGGTTTTACCAGCGATGATTTTGCAAAATACCATCCGGGAGGTGCATTAGGCAAAAGGCTTTTGCTGCGTGTGGGCGACATGCTGGACGGCACCCACAAGCCTATGGTAAAACCAGGCGACAGCGTAAAAGTTGCCATACACGAAATATCGGCTAAAAGACTTGGTGTTACAGCAGTTATTGAAGAAGATAAAGTAATAGGTATTATTACAGACGGTGATATTAGGCGCATGCTGAACGACCGCGACAATATTGCCGGGGTTACGGCTTTCGATGTAATGACGCGCAACCCCAAAACCATTACCAGCCACGATATGGTGGTAAAGGCATTCAACATTATGGAAAACCACTCTATTACACAGCTTGTGGTAGTAGACGGTAACGAATATAAAGGCGTGCTGCACCTGCACGATATTTTAAAAGAAGGGATACTGTAAAGCTATGGCGAAAAACAAAAATAAGGGCGGCGAAATGTCGTTCCTGGATCATCTTGAAGAACTTAGGTGGCTGCTTGTAAGGAGCAGTATTGCCATACTTATAGGTGCCTGTGTTGCCTTTGCATTTAGTGGCTATATTTTTGACAATATTATATTTGCCCCTAAAAAATCAGACTTTATTACTTATCGCATTTTTTGCGATCTGGCAAATAAATACGATCTTGATAAAAGCTTTTGCGTAACCGAAATTCCGTTTAGCATACAGAGCCGCACCATGGACGGGCAGTTCTCTACCGACATATGGACATCTGTAACGGCAGGACTTATACTTGCTTTTCCTTTTATTTTATGGGAGTTCTGGAAATTTATACGCCCGGCATTGTATGACAACGAGAAAAAAAGTGCTGTATCGTTTATCATTTCCACATCGTTTTTATTCTTTTTGGGCGTGCTGTTTGGTTACTACCTTATCATGCCGCTCTCTATTAATTTTTTGGGCAACTACCGAATTAGCGATGTAGTGGAGAATAATATAGACATCGACTCTTACCTTAGCCTCATTAAAACCACTGTGTTATCATGCGGGCTGGTGTTCGAACTACCTATTGTTATTTATTTTCTTGCCAAACTTGGGCTGGTTACGGCAGGGTTTTTGAGAGAATACCGCCGCTATGCCTTTGTAATTATACTTATTTTGGCCGCTGTGGTAACCCCACCCGATGTTATTAGCCAGATGACAGTTACCATACCATTGGTTATATTGTATGAAGCAAGCATACTTATTGCAGCACGAATGAACAAAACACCTAAAAAGACAGCATAAACCATGGCAGATTTAGTACAGGAGTTTAACGACTACCGCCAAAAGATGAACGAAAAACTTTTGGCCGACGATAATAAGGTTATAAAACGTATTTTTAACCTCGACACCAATGCTTATATGCCGGGTGCCCTCGATGTTAAAACCAAAGAACTGTTGGGACTTGTGGCATCGGCAGTGCTGCGTTGCGATGATTGTGTAAAATATCATTTGGAAACCAGCTACAAAGAAGGCCTTAACAAAGCCGAAGTTATGGAAGCACTAAGCATTGCAACCCTTGTGGGCGGCACTATTGTTATACCGCACCTGCGCCGTGCCTACGAGTTTTGGGAAGCACTGGAGCAGCAGGGCAATGCATCAATTTAATATACAGCTATGAAGTTAAGGGCAGATAACCTGATAAAAACATACAAAGGCCGCAGCGTTGTTAAAGGCATATCGGTAGAGGTAAACCAAGGCGAGATCGTAGGGCTTTTGGGACCTAATGGTGCCGGCAAAACAACCTCGTTTTACATGATCGTGGGATTGGTAAAACCTAACAGTGGCAATATATTTCTTGACGACATGGAAATTACCGATTTCCCTATGTACAAGCGTGCCCAAAACGGCATTGGCTATTTGGCACAGGAGGCATCGGTATTCAGGAAGCTGAGCATTGAAGACAACATATTGAGCGTATTACAACTTACAAAGCTGTCTAAAAAAGAACAGGAGGCTAAAATGGAAGAACTTATAAATGAGTTCTCCCTGCAACACATACGCACCAATCGTGGCGACCTGCTTTCGGGGGGTGAGCGCCGCCGAACAGAGATTGCCCGTGCACTGGCAACAGATCCTAAGTTTATTTTGCTCGACGAACCTTTTGCCGGGGTAGACCCTGTTGCGGTAGAAGATATTCAGCGCATTGTAGCCCAGCTTAAAAATAAGAACATTGGCATCCTTATAACCGACCACAACGTACAGGAAACTCTCGCCATTACTGATAAAACCTATCTTATGTTTGAGGGAGGGATCCTGAAAGCAGGCAAACCCGAAGAACTTGTACAGGACGAAATGGTGCGTAAGGTATATCTGGGTCAGAACTTTGAGCTCCGCAAAACAAAAATAGATTTCAACAAGCCTAAAAATACTGCCACTTCGGATGACGATCCAACCGTACCCGACCAGGAAAATTTTTAATGCCGCTAAACAATATACGATCCCTGATAAAGTTTTATCGGGGATTTTTTATTTGAGCCGTACAACAAAATGACCTCATCTTATTTTTCAGAGATTTGTTATAAATCTATATACTTATGAAAATAATACACACAGGGGCTACCGGGCTTGTTGGTGAGGGCGTCTTGTTTGCGTGCTTTGAACATCCTGAAGTGGAGGAGATACTTATCATAACCCGAAAACCTTATACCGGGGTTAAACACTCAAAACTAAGAGAACTTATTGTTCCTGATTTTATGGATATTGAACAATACAAAGATAATTTAGACGGTTATGATGCATGCTTTTACTGTGCAGGCATAAGCTCGTTGGGTATGGGCGAAACCGAGTACACGCAAATCACATACACTACCACGCTTAACTTTGCCAAAGTACTTGTAGACATAAACCCACAAATGATTTTTTGCCATATTTCGGGTGCCAATACGGATGGTACAGAAAAAAAAGGAGCCATGTGGGCACGTGTAAAGGGCAAAACAGAAAATGCTTTAATGCAACTGCCTTTTAAAAGGGTTTACAATTTCAGGCCTGCATTTATGAAACCTTACAAAGGTCAACAAAATGTAAAGGGGTATTACAAAACCATAAGTTTTTTGTCACCCCTATTTAAATTTTTAATGCCCCACATGACAAGTACTATGCAACAGGTAGGTTTTTCTATGATAAACAGTGTATCAAAAGTCTATGAAAAACAAATATTGGAAGTTGAAGATATTAATAAATTGGCAAAGTTATAATACCTTATTTTACATCTTCTAAAAATTCAATCCTGAAGACAGGCAATCCGCAAGAACTTGTAAAGGGCGAAATGGTACGCAAGGTTTATTTCGGGCAGAACTTTGAACCTCGCTAAACAACATACGATCCCTGATAAATTTTTTATCAGGGATTTTTTTTACCCCTATCCTACTAACAATAAAGCATTTTCTTTTAACTTTAACCATAGGGTTAATTGCATTTTAAATGTTATAAAGTAAACCAAACAAACTAATTATTTCGTGAAAAAATTATTCTTCTGCTACATTGCCTGCATTCTTAGCAGCTATAGCATGTTTTCCCAAAGAGAATTTTGGGGTGTTAACAAAGGCATTGATGATGGCGGTGAAAATTCTACCGGATACAAGGGAAACATAACCAAATACGATAGCAATGGCCAAAACCCGACGATAGTGCATGAGTTTTTAGATTTTGCCACCGGTAAAACACCGAAAGGAAAACTATTTTTGGCCTCTAACGGTAAGTTATATGGAATGACAATAGCCGGAGGAAACCAGATTGAACCTCCCGTACCTTTCAACGATAATGGTTTTGGTGTCTTGTATGAATATGACCTTGTTTTTAATAGGTATAGGGTAGTACATTATTTTGATAGACGGGCTCCAAATGGCATCTTCGGCACACGCATGTTGGAACCTGTTGAGGGCAAGTTATATGGAAGTATTTCAAATAAGATATTTAGTTATGATCTGGCAACCGAAGTCTTTAGTTATTTAACCGGAGCTGCGGGCGATAGTTTCGACGGGGGGATATTTAAGGCCTCCAACGGTTTTTTATATTGCACCACAAAAGACTCCTATTGTCCTGGGGTTAACTCGGTAGGGCCTAACAATTTTGGCACAATTATCAAGGTAGACATCATTAATAATAGCATACAGCAGGTATATCAGCTGCAGTGCGACGGCAGCGAGGGCATAAGGTTTAGTGGTGAGTTTATTGAAGCAATTCCGGGAAAGCTATTTGGTATTACATCGGGAGGTGGTAATGCGACTCCTGGAGATGGTACCGTGTTCGAATTTGATATCAACACCAATACATTCACCAAAAAAATCGATTTCGATGGAGATAACCTTGGAAGTGGCCCAAAGGATATCGTGAATGGGGAGAACGGTACACTATATGGAATTTGCGAAAATGGAGGAACTAATATTTATTTTAACAGCACAAATGAAATAACATACACGGAGCACCGTGGTACTGTGTTTGAATATCTGCCATTTACAAACACTATAAATGTGCTCCATAATTTCGGAAATCATCAGGGAACACCTGATTACTTTACAAGTGCAAATCCGACCTCGCTGGTGAAATCCTCAACTGGAGATTATTTTGGTATTTCTTCATTCGGAGTCTTTAAATTTAGTGCAACAGATAATTCAGTTGTTATGCCAACTACTTTTGGCATTCCTATTCCTCTTAACGCAAATGTATCAGAGTCGTTAACCGAGATCTGCCGCAAACCATCTTATTCTTATATAGAAAATGATGTTTATACTATTTGTGAAGGAGAGGCTTTTACATTTGACTTACACAACACAAATGCCGAGACATATACATGGAAGAAAAATGACCAAATCATAGCGTCCCAAACAACAGGCGTATTGAATCTAAATGACTTGGAAGTATCCGATAGTGGTAATTATATCTGTGAAATGGTCAATGAATGCGGAACAACGATCACCATACCGATACATCTTACCATAGAAGCCTGCATGGGGCTTGACGAGGCCATAGGCTATAAAAATGCGATATTATTATATCCTAACCCTACAGAGGACATAATTAACATCAAACTACCTGAAAACCCAAATTTTATGGTTACAAGTGTGGCAATTTACAATCTGCTGGGACAGGAAGTATATGCAGACAAATCTAACTATAGTGATATTAAGGTTGGTACTTTTACTAAAGGTATATATATAGTAAAGCTAACTACTGATAAAGGGGAATGGCAATCAAGGTTTATCAAGAAGTAAGTATGAAAACAATCTATATTATCTGTATTTTATTTGCTTACACGTTTAATACCTACGCCCAAAAAGAACTTTGGGGTGTAAACGATGGGGATTATGTGAATGTCCCTGGGTTTCCTTTTAACTATGGTAAAATTGTAAAATATGATATTAATGGTGAAAATCCCGAAGTGATGCACGATTTCGACTCCATACAGGGGTATCGACCCTTAGGCAGATTGTTTCTTGCTAGTAACGGAAAATTGTATGGCACTGCTGTAGCTGGTGGCGAAACCGGACCTGTTGTGACTAATGCAAATGCAGGTGTGTTGTTTGAATATGATTTAATACTTAATAAATATAGCGTCTTACATTATTTTGGTTCTGACAACATTGGCTACTCAAATCCTGATATTGGTGTCATAGAACCTACACCCGGAATATTATGTGGTGCTACGCAAAATAGAATTTATAATTATGATATCGCTACCGAAAGTATGACTTTTTCAAACCCGTTACTGTATCAAAACATTTTCACCAGTGAATTAATGAAAGCATCTAATGGGTATATTTACGGTGTTTCATATGGAGGTTATTGTCAAAACGTTACTTCACCCTTACCTTATCTGGGGAATATTATTAAATATGACATTGTTACCAATAACGTAAGTTTTGCACATTCAATTACTTGTCCGCAACGAGAAATTAAAGGAGCCGGGCCCAGAAATCAATTAGTTGAAGCAAGTGTTGGTAAACTATATGGAACCTGTGTAAGTGGTGGCATAAATGAATTCAACGATCCAGATAATTTAAAAGGAGGTACACTATTTGAATTTAATATCGATACCGATGCGTATACTAAAAAAATTGACTTCGACTTTCCGACTATAGGTGCACGTCCTTTTAATTTAGTAATTGGGGATAATAGTAAAATATATGGTATCTGTGAAGAAGGTGGTGCTTCACAAAGCTGTGACCCAACCAATAACTTTGGTGCATTGTACGAATATACTCCTACTACCAATGTACTCGAAGTAAAACAATATTTAAATCTCTGTACCACTCCTATTAGATATCCTCAATTTTTAATGCGTACCAGTAACGGTTATTTTATGGGAATTACCGTAGATGGAAATATATTTAAATATGATGCAGTTACTAATGAGATTACTTATGTATCAACATTTTACAAACCCTTAAACCTCATCGAAATCTGCCGCAAGCCTTCCTATCACTTTTTCGATGTAGATACGTTTGACGCTTGCGCGGGTGGAACTTTCAATTATGATGTGCAGAACACCAATGCTATAAATTACCAATGGAAAAAAAATGAACAGGACGTTATTGGGCAAACTACAGGTGTTTTAAACCTTACCAACCTTCAAGCAAGCGATGCCGGCGATTACACCTGCCTTATGACTAATGAATGCGGTACGACTACAACAATGGTTTTACATTTAACTGTAAGTTGTTTGGGAATAAATACTTATGCCGATTTGGATAAATCTATTAAGTTATTTCCCAATCCGACCGAAGACATTCTAAATATAAAACTTCCAGAAAATATAGAGGTTACTGTGACCAGTATCAAAATTGCCAATTCATTGGGGCAAATTATACGAGAACAAAAAATACAGAACAATGGTGCGATTGATGTCAGCCAACTGCAAACAGGTATCTACGTTATTTCTTTTACAACCAATTATGGTGATTGGAAAGAAAAGTTTGTGAAGGAATAGCCAAAATAAATGTGTGTTAAATAAAAAACAACGTTTGAAAAAATTTATCTTCCTATTTTTATTAGTATGCATTACCGCCAATGCCCAAAGGGAATTTTGGGGCGTTTCTGAATATACTAATTTTTCAGATGTACAGGGAAATATTGTAAAATTTGACATCAACGGCGAGAATGCAATCACAATGCACCATTTTAATTATCCCACCGGAAAATTGCCACGCGGCAAGCTGTTTTTATCCAGTAATGGCAAACTGTATGGTACGGCTGCTTTTGGAGGCATTGGAAGTACAACCAGCACTAATGAACAAGATGGCTACGGTATACTTTATGAATACGATTTAACTTTTGATACCTATAACGTTGTACATTATTTTGATTTCCCCCTTATGCCAAATGGAAATAGTGCTACCAATCCTTTTACCAGTATAATTGAGCCTGTTCCGGGTAAATTATATGGTGGTGTCGCCAATCGTTTTTATGTATATGACATTGCTACAGAAACGGTCTCATTTCTTAATCATAATTATTCATTTGAAGCCATGGGGCCGATTAACGATTTGATAAAAGCGTCTGATGGATTCTTATATGCGGTTTCCAATCAGGCATTTCCCTGCACAAGCCCGGCTCCCAACCAATCTAATCAGGGTTCCATATTAAAAGTAAATACCAGCAACAATACGGTTCAAAAAGTGGCGTATTTTAATTGTGATGGCTCAACGGGAATTGGAGGTAAAACTATGATAGAAGCTTTACCTAATAAAATATTTTTCTTAAGTAGCGGAGGTTACGTGTTTCTTCCTGATGAAGGGTATGCGTTGCCTGCCGGTACAATAATTGAGTTTGATATGCTCACCAATACGCTTACTACTAAAGTCACTTTTGATTTTTTCAATTCTTTAGGCTATGAACCATCTGGATTCGTCCTTATTAATGGAAATTTATATGGAGTTTGTACGGGAGGTGGTGATACCTATAAAAATGGTTACACATCAGGCATTTTTAATAAAACAGGTACTATTTGGGAATACAACCCCAATGACAATACCATTGTAAAATTAACCGACTTAGATCTTAACAGATTCGGCCCATGCAATATAACTGAATCAAGTGATGGCTATTTAGCCGGAAATCTTACTAATTCGGGTGTATTTAAATATAATGCGGATGATAATAGCCTACGATTTTCTGACCTAAATACCTATAGTGATCCAGGGAACCAGTTTTATACCCGAAACCTCATCGAAGTATGCCGTAAGCCATCTTATTCCTACATTGAGAATGATACTTATACCATTTGTGAAGGCGAACCTTTTACCTATGATCTTAATAACACCAATGCTACAGGATATACTTGGAAAAGAAATGACCAGATCATAGCTTCCCAAACAACAGGCGTGTTGAGCTTAAATGACTTGGAAGTATCCGATAGTGGTGATTATACCTGTGATATGGTCAATGAATGCGGAACGACAATCACCATGCCCATACACATTACCGTAGAAGCCTGTATGGGGCTTGACGAGGCCATAGGCTATAAAAATGTAATATCATTATATCCTAACCCGACAGATGATATTATAAATATCAAGCTGCCTGAAAACCCTAATTTTACAGTCACAAGCGTGGCAATTTACAATATGCTTGGACAGGAAGTTTACTCCGATACTTCCAAATACAATGGCATTAATGTAGGCACTTTTTCTCGGGGGATTTATATCATAAAACTGGCTACCGATAAAGGAGAATGGCAGTCAAAATTTATTAAAAAGTGACATGTTAAAGACATGAAAATCAATCAACTTCTATTCTTTTTAATGATTACCTGCTCTCTTCACGCTCAAAAGGAATTTTGGGGATTAAATAAAGGAGCGGACGACGGTGGTGAAAATTCTACCGGGTATAAGGGGAATATAACCAAATACGACAGCAACGGACAAAACCCAACTATTGTACATGAGTTTTTAGATTTTGCCACCGGTAAAACACCAAAAGGAAAACTATTTTTAGCTTCTAATGGCAAACTATATGGAATGACATTTGCCGGTGGGCACCAGATTGATCCTCCAGTGGAATTCAATGACAATGGTTTCGGAGTCTTGTACGAATATGACCTGGTGTTCGACATCTACAGGGTAGTGCATTATTTTGATATTCAGGCACCAAATTATATTTATGGTACTGGTGTTATAGAACCAGTCTCTGGAAAACTTTATGGAAGTGTTTCAAATAAAGTGTTTAGCTATGATTTATCAACCGAGACTTTTACATACTTAACAGGAGAAGCAGGAAACAGTATTGATGGTGAATTACTGAAAGCATCTAACGGTTTTCTCTATTGCACTACCAAGGACTCGTTTTGCCCGGGGGTTAATTCGGTAGGGCCTAACAATTTTGGCACAATTATCAAGGTAGACATCATTAATAATAGCATACAGCAGGTCTATCAGCTGCAGTGTGACGCTAGCGAGGGCATACGCTTTAGCGGAGAGTTTATAGAAACCTCCCCTGGTAAACTAATTAATATTACAGGAGGGGGAGGAAACTCTTCGCCCGGTGATGGTACCATATTTGAATTTGATATCAGCACCAATACCTTTACTAAAAAAATTGATTTTGATGGTGACAATTTAGGACGCAACCCGTTGGCTATGGTTGGCGGAGATAATGGTGTACTGTATGGAGTATGTGAAAATGGGGGACTAATATTTATTTTAACAGCTCTAATGAAATGACTTATACGGAGCACCGCGGTACACTGTTTGAATATATCCCTTCAACAAATGCAATTAATATACTCCATAATTTCGGAAATCATCAGGGAACTCCCGATTTCTTTACAAGTGCAAATCCGACCTCGCTGATAAAGTCCTCTACCGGAGATTATTTTGGGGTTTCTTTATTCGGACTCTTTAAATTTAGCGCAACCGACAATTCTGTTATAATGCCTAATCCTATCGGAACGCCTATCCCGCTTAATGCAAATGTGACAGAATCTTTAATAGAAGTATGCCGCAAGCCTTCCTACACCTACATTGAGAATGATACTTATACCATTTGCGAAGGAGAAACTTTTACATTTGACTTACACAACACAAATGCCGAGACATATACATGGAAAAAAAATAATGAACTCATAGCCTTGCAAACAACAGGCGTGTTGAACTTAAATGACTTGGAAGTATCCGATAGTGGTGATTATACCTGTGAAATGATAAACGAATGCGGAACGACAATCACCATACCCATACACATTACCGTAGAAGCCTGTATGGGGTTAGACGAGGCCATAGGCTATAAAAATGCGATATTATTATATCCTAACCCTACAGAGGATATTATAAATATCAAACTGCCTGAAAACCCTAATTTTACAGTTACAAACGTAGCAATTTACAATGTGCTGGGGCAGCAAGTCTATTATGACACCCTTAAGTCTAACGGTATTAGTGTAAGCAATTTTAGCGGTGGCATATATGTAGTAAAATTCACTACTGACAAAGGAGAGTGGCAGGGAAAATTTATTAAAAAGTAGACTCTATTTTTATATCTTCCCAAAAAGCAATCCACAATTTATCTCTCTTAATACAATTAATCAACAGGTCGGCACCATATTTCGTAACATGGTCTTTATCGCGCATGTAGGTTACATTTTTTGGAGATAGCGGCGGAACGTTCTTTTCGTTCAGAACATTAATGTAAACATTCTTTAAACGTTGAGAAAGATAGCTGTTAAGTTCTACAGTGTACTCATCTAAATAAAAAGCATGATTGTCAGAATTAAAATAGTGTGCCCGTGCCGCAATAGTGGGATATGAAACAGAATACCGTTCCGTTTGCCCAATTACCACTACGGGTATATTGTAGCGCTTTAAATAATCAACAGCCTCATTAATGCCATACACCAAACTGTCCTGTTGCACCAGCCTTTGCCCTGCCCAATTGCCACTGATTATTATACCATCTATTTTATCTGCATTGTTAGGGATAAAATCTTTATAAACGTAATCCATCAACTCCCTCAGGTTGTTCCTTTTAGTATAATAGCTTTTAATCGTGGGTAGTGTTGCCGGAGCGGTGGCCTGTAAGAAATTAATTTCAGGAAAACCCTCCATCAACGACTGAGACAATTGTGCCAGGTGGCTGTCTCCTATCAGCAGTACATTGGATTTAGCATCGTCAAAACACAGGCATGCCTGTTTTTTATATTTGGCAAACGATTCTACAAAGCAGGTATCTTTGCGGTATTGCCTAAAAAATGGTTTGCTGGTTATGCCTACATTATTGGCAATAGATAATGTTTTATTATCATACAGCACACGGTTTACATTGAAGTATTGTACACAAAACACTACAGTAAATACAGAAACCACACCTAAACCTATGCCCAACTTCCGGTTAAAATGTATGCTCTCTACATATCGATAAGAAATATATCCTAACATTACTGAGAGTATTATATATACACCAACAGCCAAAACGCTTTTGCCAAGACCATAGTATTGCGCAATAACAAAAACAGGCCAGTGCCATAAATAAAGCGAATAGGATATTTTACCTGTAAACTGAACAAAACTAAGATGAGTGAACTTGAAATTTACATTTGCGGCAATTATTAAAAACGTTGCCAAAACGGGTAGCAATGTATAAAATCCCGGCCAGGGCAGGCTCTCATCTAACACAAAAAAACAGGACAGGATAACAGCATATCCACTAAGCGCAAATATTTTTTTAGTGCGGCTGTTTGTAAGACTACCCTCTGCAAAAAAGGCAATACCACCCAAAAGCATTTCCCAGGCACGGGTGGGCAACATGTAGAACGAAAAGCTCTGAAAATAATGCGAAACCACCACCGACACTATGAATAAAACTACTGTAAGCGCAATAAACACGCTTTTATATACTCGCTTGTTTTTAAACAGCCTATTAAAGAGCAGCAATAAAAAAGGGTAAAGCAAATAAAACTGCCACTCTACAGAAAGCGACCAGGTGTGGAGGAACAAATTAGTATCTGACGAGGCATCGAAATATGAAGGTGTATTGTACCAAAAAAACAGATTGGACAAAAAGAGCAGTGCCGATGCACCGTTTTGCACATTGGGCTTGTAATCGTTGGGGAGGTATATAAAAAAACATAAGGCAGCAATTACAGCTACTAAAAAAACCAGCGCAGGCACTATTCTGTAAAGCCGTTTTTCGAAATACCGAAGAAAAGAAAACGAACCTTTATCGATCTGGCCTATAACCACACGACTCATTAAATAGCCCGATATAACAAAAAATACATCTACCCCGGCAAAACCTCCGCTCAAAAATTCCGGTTTAAAGTGATAAAACACCACGCCTATTATTGCAAGGGCACGTAGTGCATTAATATCATACCTAAACGACCTGTCAGTGCCTGCCTGCCCCATATCCGCTTATTTTATCCGCAGGTTATCAAGTTCCGTAAGCTGGCCGTTGTAAATGTTTACATCTACATTGCCCTCTATCCCTTTTATGCTCCCTTTATCGGTAAACTGCCAAAACAGCCACTCTTTGCGTATCTCTTCCTCAAAAAAACTGTAGTTGGCAATCCACAGGTTATAGTCTGCAAATTCTTCCTTTAAAAAATCGGTATAATAACTCTCGCCGCTGTAAATAATGGGTTTAACGCCATAGTGCTTTTCAACCTTTGCCAGCCATTTACGCAGCCCGCTTTTAAGGCTGTCCATGTTTTGCCTGCGCGAAACCTTTTCAATGTCCAGCACAGGTGGCAGGTCTCCCCTTTTAAGTGTAACGGTTTTAATAAAATTAGCAGCTTGTTTCACAGAATTTTCATCCGGTCGATAGTAATGGTATGCTCCCCGTATAAACCCTGCCTGTTTGGCTTTGCGCCAGTTGGTTTTAAATTGGGTATCGTTAGCGTTGGTTCCTGCAGTAGCACGGATAAAAACAAAATCAAGTGGAAAATCGCCTTTAGTGCGTTCTATACTATCCCAATTTATTATACCCTGATAATGCGAAACATCGAAACCAAAAACTTTATTCTTGTGTCGGGTAACTATTTCATACAACCGTAAATCAGCAATCTTGCGTTCTTCTTTCGTTATAACCGAAATACGCTTGTTGGTCTTAAAACCAAGGTAATATAAAAAACCGTTGCGGTATTGATAGGCTGCTGCAATTATAAACGATGCGACCAGTAATAAAACGGAATACTTAAGTATGGTACCCGATGTGATCTTTGACTGTTTAGCTTTTGTTTTTGAACCTCTTTTTTGAGGCACATTTTTTTTAGGGATTGCCTTTGATGTTGCCTTTACAGGCAATGTTTTTTTTGTTTGCGGCGTGCGCTTCATAGTTTATGCCTTAGCCCAAAACTTATTATTGATAGCCGACAGCACCACATAGAACAAAATAATAATCGGTATGGCAAGATACTGTAATGCAAACAACAGCAGTATAGACACTATTAAAAATATAAACTGTACTTTATTGGTCTCCCAGTTAAAGTATTTTATTTTAAGAGAAAACAGTGGTATCTCTGCATTAAGCATAAAAGCACTCAACAGGCTTATGCCAATAAGCACATACGGGCTGCTAAGGGCTTCAAATATCCAACCGGTGCCATCGCTAAAATTCTGTATTACGGCAAGGCTCATAACAAACAATGCGTTGGCAGGTGTTGGCAGGCCAATAAAAGAATCAGTCTGGCGGGTATCTACATTAAACTTAGCCAGCCTGTAGCATGAAGCCAACGTAATTATAAAACCAAAATAGGGCAATATGCCCAAGTAAAAATTATTTGCCTCAAGGTTGTATTCCTGCTGGTTCTCGGCAATGCCGTTAAGCAATTGGAACATTACCAAACCCGGCACTACACCACTGGTAACCATATCGGCAAGTGAGTCGAGCTGAAGGCCAATATCGCTTTTAACTTTAAGTATGCGCGCAAAAAAACCATCCCAAAAATCAAAAAATATGCCTATAGCCACCCACAGGAATGCCAACTGATAATTAGTATCAAAAGCAAACACAAGGGCTATAAGTCCGGATGCAAGATTAAGCAATGTAATAATATTGGGCACGTGTTTTTTAAACGCCATAAAAGCTGTATTTTTTTATAGCACAAAGTTAATACAATAAGTTAATAGAATTGGAGTTTAGTAATTGAGAATTTTATATCATATTTGCACAAATTAACCGTGTTGAGAAAGTTACTTTTTACCTTACTGCTTACTGCACCCATTGCTACTTACAGCCAGGCCGTTAGAAAATATTCTAATGAGTTTATGAGCATAGGTACAGATGCGGCTGCGCTGGGCATGAGTAATGCCGTTACAGGCCACACGGGCGATGTAAACAGTGGGTATTGGAATCCGGCAGGACTAATGCAGGTTAAAGAAAAGCAGCTTGCCCTTATGCATGCCAGCTATTTTGCCAACATCGCACAATATGATTATGCCGCTTTTGCCATGCCTATAGACGACCGTAGTGCCTTCGGGCTATCGGTAATACGTTTTGGCGTAGACGACATTCTTAATACCACCCAGCTAATAGACGATCAGGGCAATATAGACTACAACCGTATAAGTCTTTTTTCTACTGCAGATTATGGCGTTACCCTTAGTTATGCACGCTACCTACCTTTAGATGGTTTTAGCTATGGCATAAACGCTAAAGTTATTCGTAGGGTTATTGGCAAATTTGCCGATTCTTATGGCTTTGGATTCGATGTGGGTTTTCAATATAAATCAACGGGCGACTGGCAGTTTGGTGTAATGCTTAGAGACATTACCACTACTTACAACGTCTGGAATATCGACGAAGATGAGTATGCCACCATTAGGGACGCCGTTGCCGGACAAAACCAGGAACTGCCCGAAACCACAGAAATAACGCTGCCTAAAGCACAGGTTGGAGCAGCCAAAAAGTTTGTTTTTCATAACGAAATAAGCCTTTTAGCCGCTGCAAATCTAAATATGCAGTTTGCAAAGACCAACGACATTATAAACCTTGACTTTGTTAGCATAGACCCGGCTGTGGGGTTTGAGGTGGGCTACATAGATATGGTATTTGTAAGAGCTGGCGTGGGCAACTTCCAGAACGAAACACAAATAGACAACTCCCAAAGTGTAAGTTTTCAGCCAAATATTGGCCTTGGGTTTAAATATCGCGGCATACAGGTAGACTATGCCCTGACAGATATTGGCGACCAAAGCGCGGCACTATATTCCAATATATTTTCTCTTAAGGTAGATTTGAGTATCTTTAGCCGATAAAAACCGCACACCATGCGCAGCATAACCGCTTTACTGGCTACATTATTTATACTGCTTTCAACAACACAAAAAACTTTTTCACAGGAGTTTCAATTATCCGACAAAGCTTTTGTAAGCCTGCTAACCTGTGGACCGGGCAACGAACTTTACTCGGTTTTTGGACACACGGCACTACGCATTAACGATCCGGTTACAGGAATCGATGCTGTTTTTAATTACGGCACTTTTGATTTTGACACGCCAAACTTCTACTTAAAGTTTGTAAAAGGCGATTTGCAATATTTTGTTTCGGCAAGCTCCTATCAGGACTTCGTTTACACTTATCAATATTACAATCGGGATGTTTATGAACAGAGATTAAACCTTTCGCACGATCAGGTTGAACACATAGCCAACAAGCTGCGTATTACCTTAACCTCTAACGACCGTTTTTATACCTACAAATATTTTGAGCGCAACTGCACCACAATGGTTGCCGATATATTAGACACTTATATTCCCGAAAAAATAGCCTTTAAAACCAAAGATAAAGGCAAAACATATCGTAAGGTTGTTACCGAATATCTAGACAACGCATTTTACGAAAACCTCGGTATTAGCCTTATTTTTGGATCTCCTACCGACAGGCCAATAGAAAGGTTATTTTTGCCGGAGCAACTGCTCGAAGGGGTAAGCAGCACACAAATCGCCACAGGCTCATTAGCTCAACCTGTTGTAACTGTTTACAAAAGTACGGCAACACGCAAAGCATCGGCATGGAATAATTATTATACCTATATTATTGCCTGCCTTGTTTTGCTTTTTTTATCGCGCAATAAAATTGTACACCGCACATTACTGGCTTTATTAGGCCTTTTAGGATTGTTTTTTTACGTTGTGGGTGCCTACTCCTTTCATGCCGAAATATCATACAATTACAATGCATTGCTAATTAACCCGCTGTTTTTAGCTATGCTGTACTTTATTTTTACAGGAAGGGCAACAGCCGCCAAATATACAGTATATACATGCTTTGGGTGTATAGCAATTTATATTGCAATTTTATTGAATAAACCGTACCTTGTATTAGTGCTACCGCTTATTGCTTTGATATCAGGCTTACTTATTAAAGTAATAAACCCTCAGATATTTAAAGTAAAAACAGCCTAATAAATTTTAACAAATAAAGAAAGGTTTCTTATTTTTGTTTTACAACCTTAAACAAAATCAACTTGTTTTTTTTCAGTAAACCTAAAAAAAGTTTAGCCGACCTTATACCCAATGGCTATGTAGATATACATTCGCATTTAATGCCGGGCATCGACGACGGTGCTAAAGACAATGCTGATACCCTAAAACTCATAAACACGCTTAAAAGCTATGGCTTTGCACAGTTTATAACTACTCCCCACGTGCTTACAGGAGTATGGAATAACACACGGGAAGATATTATTGGTAAAGAACAGTTTACTAAGGAGTTATTAAGTACAAATGGTGTAGCAAACAATTTTAAGGCTGCCGCCGAGTATTTAATGGACGATACTTTTTTAAAAAAGATTGATAGCGAGCCTTTGCTAACACTTAAAGACAATTACGTTTTGGTAGAGATGTCTTACTTAAATGCCCCAATGCAACTGTATGAAATTATATATCAATTGCAGCTGGCAGGCTATAAACCCATATTAGCACATCCTGAACGTTATTTATTTTACCATTTTAAGTTTGACGAATATTCAAAACTAAAAAAAGCCGGTTGTCTTTTTCAGCTCAATTTATTATCTGTAACAGGATATTATGGCAAACCTGTACTTGATATCAGCCAAAAGCTTTTAGAGCAGGACATGATAGATTTTACAGGCTCAGACACACATCATGACCGACATACCGAAGCCTACAAAAACCCTGTGCTGCTCAAAAAGCCAGATTTGTTAGTAAAGCCATTAAATAAAAATTCCCTCTTTAGCATGTAAAGAGGGAATTTTTTATTTAGCCCCACAGCAGGGATTTTATTTCCTGCCGAAAAGTTTATCTTTCCAGGTTTTAGGTTTCTGTATATCCGGACCATAACCGTAGCCATAACCGTAACCGTAACCGTAGCCATAACCATAACCGTAACCATAGCCTTTTTCAGATCCTGTATCATTAAGAAGTACAGCCATATTTGGCAATTTACCATCTCTATATAATGACGCAGGTATAGAAAGCATTCTTTTATCTAAGTGGTTAGCCCTAGCAACATATACAAAAGCATCTGCATATTTAGCAAGTATAAGAGTATCTGTTACAAGGCTTACAGGAGCTGTATCTACTACAACATAATCATATTCCTGTTTTAATTTTGCAAACAGGTCTTCTACTTTTTTACCCATCAGCAACTCTGCAGGATTTGGAGGTATAATACCCGGAGGCAATACATAGAAACTATCAAAGTTGTCAATTTTTATAATATAGTCTTCTATAACGCCGCTTTTTGATGACAGGAAATTTGTTAGACCTTTAGAAGGCACATCAATATATTCATCCAGTTTAGGATTTCTGACGTCCATAGCTATAAGTAGAACTTTTTTACCTGTAAGTGCTATAGTTGCCGCAAGGTTTACAGATATAAATGTTTTACCTTCTTTAGGTATTGTTGATGTGACAAATACCGTTTTAGCATTTTCAGATTCCGGCAGGGAATTTAATACGAATTCCAAATTGGTTCTTATTATCCTTAACGATTCTGCCGTACTCGACCTGCTATGATTATTGATCAGCTCTTTGTTAAACTCAGTTTTAGGTACATCACCCAGGAACGGAATACCAATTGCCTCGATATCTTTACGTGTATGTATTTTTGTATCTAAAAGGCTTAAAATGTAAATTGCAAGCACCGGCATTACTGCCCCAATAAACAGTGCAAGCATATATGTCATGTTCTTTTTAGGCGATACAGGAGACGGGTTTGCATAAGCCGCATCTATTACTTTAGAGTTTGGAGCCGTTACTGCAAGCGTTATGGCATTTTCCTCTCTTTTTTGAAGTAAATAAAGATACAATGCTTCTTTAACTTTTTGCTGTCTGTCAATAACCCTAAATTCTCTTTCCTGCCTTGGCACTTCACCAATTTTTCCTGAAAGAATATTTTCCTGACGCTTAAGGTCGCGTTGGGCAATTTGCAGCGATGTTTTAAGATTGTTCAGGCTTTCCTGAATAGTAGACCTTAAGCCTTCTATCTGCCTTTCAAAATTTATAACCTGTGGGTTTAATTCTGTAGAGCTCTTTTCTATGCTGTTACGAGTTAACACCAACTGGTTATACTGATTGATAAGCTCAGCTGTTTCTCCTTCGGGAACAATGTTTGCAGGTATAACATCAGAATTGCCACTGCCTTTAAGAAAATTGATCATTGCCTCAACAACTTTCAATCGTGTTGTGGTTTGAATTACATTGGTTTCATAAGAACTCTCATTGTTTATAAACAATTGCGCTTCAGAAACTATATCTGTAACTTTATTTTTCTTTTTAAATGTTTCAACACCAAACTCTACCTCACCTAATTCTGCGCTAATAGAATCGAGCCTTTGATTAATAAACTTATCGGTTTTAGTTGCTACAATATTTTTATCATTAATAGCATCTTCATTGTATTTGGTGATAAGCATATTTAAAAAATCGACACCTTTTTCTTTCACAGGGTCAATAACCGAAAGTGTAAGTACACTACTTGCTTTTTGGTTTACAGGTTGTATTTGTAAATTACCTCTGTAAGAAGCAGCAACTTTTGCAAGAGGCAATAATCTTACAGTAACTAAATTTTTTAATGTTTGATTAAGCGGCTTGCCAGAAGCAGAGGTTACCACCATACTGCCCAACTCGTTTTTTATTTCTTTACCAAATTCGTAGTTACCGAGACTGTTACCTTCAACATCATAAAGAGCGAAATCTCTTTGAGATAGTATTTTAACAGTTACCTCATATCCCTTATCTAAAAAGTCTTCATCGGTATTAAAGAAGTTAACAACTATAGGGCTGTTCTTGTATACTTCTACCTCTTTAAAATTACCGGGAACAAAATATGCTATATTAAACTTAAGCTCCTGTACCGTTTTTCTTACAAGAGTACGGGCTTTTAATATCTCAACCTCATTGTCAACATTGTTCTTTACCCCATTCATTAAACCAAGATCGCTAAAGGCAGAAAGCTCTGATGCCATACCTCCCTTTTTGTCGTCTTTTATTAAAATAGTTGCAGAAACACTGTATTTTGGCATCGAGTAGCGTAATACAGTAAAAGCTACAAATACACAAATAACGCAGCTTAACACAAACCATTTCCAATAAACAAGATAACGCCAGATTAAATCTCTCAGATTTACATCATTATTAATATCATTATTTTGCAATGATGGGATATTATTCTGCATAAATATATTATCGTGTTAATAAAGCAATAGTGGTTAGTAATAAAGAAAGGGCAGATATGATAAGCGTTGTATTAGGGCCAATAGCCGCTGATTTAACCCTTGTGTTATTCGGTTTTACATATACCACATCGTTTTGAGTAAGGTAGTAAAAGGGAGAGTTAATAAAGTTAGGGTTGCCTATATCAACACTATTGTATGTTTTAACCCCATTTATATCTCTCAGCACAACTATTTCATGCCTTAAACCATAAATGGTCATATCTCCTGCCAAACTCAAAGCCTCTGCAAGGCTAATGCGTTCTCCCTGAATAGTGAAAGAACCCGGCCTGGCAACTTCACCCAATACAGAAACTTTAAAGTTTACAATCCTTAAATTTACAATAGGCTCATTTATATATTTTTTCAGTTCTTTAATAAGATTAGCAACTACCTGTTCTTTTGTAAAACCAGCCACTTTAATTACACCAATTACAGGAAAATTGATATTGCCTTCCCTGTCTACAAGATATGTTTGTAGCTGTTGCTGACCAACAGCACTCGTTAAGCCTTCACCGCCCTTTTGCACACCGGTTACAGGCAAATTAAAAGGCGCAGCAATTAATGGGTCTGGTGCAGATACAATTATGGCCAAAACATCATCTGACTTCAATGTGGTTTCAAATTCTGATTTGCTCTCTTTAGCTGCTGATGCAGTATCGGTTTTAGCTTTCGGATCGCCCTGAAAATAAACAATATCTTTACTGGAGGTACACGATGCAATTGATAATGTAATAAAAACCAGAATCAAAATTTTTTTAATCATTACAAACTGTATATTATCTATTGATATTAACTTTTATTTAAAGTAAGCGCAGATTTTACAAGCCTCTGCAAATATAATTTTTTAATTTTAATAAAATATTATATAAAAACAAATTATTGACTCCCTCAGCACGAACACTTAATCAAGCTTTTCGAATTCAGAATTTGCGCTTATAAACTCAGGCACAAGCTTTTTTATTTCTCTTACTACCTGAATACTATTATATTTTTTTGAATGACGCACCATATCTTTTATACTCTTTGCAACATAATCATAATCTTCGCAAGCATCGCGGCTAATGAGTATATTTTTATTGTGCGTTGGCAACATTTTTGATGTATCTGTCAGGAGTTCTTCATATAATTTTTCTCCCGGGCGTAAACCCACATATGTAATCTTCACATCGGTCTCAGGTTCCAGTCCTGCCATGCGTATCATTTTAATGGCAAGATCTAAAATTTTTACCTGTTTACCCATATCAAAAGTATATATTTCTCCTCCCCTTCCCATTGCACCGGCATCTAAAACCAACTGACAGGCTTCTTTAACGGTCATAAAATACCTTTTAATTTCAGGATGGGTAACGGTAATATTACCTCCGGGCATAATTTGTTTTGCAAAGACCGGTACGACAGAACCATTAGAACCCAACACATTACCAAAACGCGTAATTAAAAACTTAGTGTTACTATCTTTAACACCTTCAGTAATGTATGTGTGCAAAGCCTGTATGTATTTTTCGGCTACACGTTTACTGGCTCCCATTACATTGCCCGGTTTTACAGCCTTATCTGTAGAGATCAGAACAAATGTACCAACCTGATAACGCAATGCCATATCGGCTACATTTTTTGTTCCCATCACATTAACCAGTACTGCTTGTGACGGATTATTTTCCATCAATTCAACATGTTTGTATGCCGCAGCATGAAACACCACATCAGGCCTGTGCTTTTTAAAAACCTGATTTATTGAGGCCTTATTGCTCACATCTGCTATCTCTATATGTATGTTTATATGAGACTTAAATGCCTGCATTTCGAGATCTAAAAGAAATAGCGGGGTTTCTGCCTGATCAAGCAAAATTATATTCCCGGGATTAAAGCCGGCCACCTGTTTAACGATCTCGCTCCCAATGGAACCGGCCGCACCTGTGATTAAAATTGTTTTACCGGAGATAAGACCACTTATCAACTGACTGTCGAGAAGTATAGGTTTTCTTTCCAATAAATTTTCCAAATCATAATCTATTTTGATCATGCAATTCTTTATATATAAACCTTTAGCTTTTTAACTACTAAAGCTTTTTATTTACCAATTCTAAAATTTTTTCAAACTGTTCCTCTTTTGTAAGATCTGAATTATCAATTTCAACAGCATCCGGAGATTTCACTAAAGGAGAGTCTTTCCTTCCTGTATCTATGCTGTCTCTTTCAATAATATTATCATAAACACTTTTGTATGTAACATCATTTCCTTGCGCTTTAAGTTCTTCAAAGCGCCTTTGGGCTCTTGTTTCCGCCCTGGAAGTCATAAACAATTTTAGTTCGGCATCAGGAAAAACAACGGTACCAATATCCCTTCCATCCATTACAACTCCTTTATCGCGCCCCATAAAACGTTGCTGCTCTACAAGCTTTTCCCTAACCTCAGGAACTTTAGCTACCTGGCTAACCAATTCAGAAACTTCCATCTTCCGTATAGCACCTTCAACATTTTCCTGATTCAAATACATTTCGCTTAGCGAAAGCTCTTTATTAAAAAAGAAGTTGAGATTAATGTCCGGTAAATCTTTTATGAGTGCTTCTTTATCAAAAAACGACAAAGAAATATATCCCTTCCGCAAGGCATACAGTGTAACTGCACGATACATTGCCCCGGTATCTACATAAATATAATTCAGCTTTTTAGCCAATTGCTTTGCCAGTGTACTTTTACCGGTAGACGAAAAACCATCTATTGCAATAGTGATTGTTTTATTCAAACCTTTATTATTAATGTTATGCCACAGCAAAACTACAAGAAACTAATTAAAAAACTTTGACATTGCCTTGTAAATCCTCTGCCTTTCATACTCTCCTAAATTAGAGCCTGACGGAAGACACAACCCAATATCAAAAAGTTGTTGGGCAATATCCGACCCATAATAAGGATAGTCTTTAAATACAGGTTGCAGATGCAGCGGCTTCCATAAAGGCCTTGATTCTATATCTTCTTCATTAAAAGCAAGCCTTAACCCCTCTGCCGTTTTACCTCCCGTAACTTCAGCATCTATCAATATCGTTGTTAACCAATGGTTACTAAAGATGCTATCATTTTTTTCTTTATGTACTTCTACCCCGTTAATTGTATTAAAAAAACTGGCATAAAAGGCATTCATATTTCTCCGCCCAGCAACATGATCATCAAGCACAAGCATCTGCCCCCTTCCTATACCTGCACAAACATTGCTCATGCGATAATTATAACCTATAGTGCTGTGCTGATAATAAGGAGCATCATCGCGGGCTTGTGTTGCTAAAAAAACTGCCTTATTTTTTGTTTCAGCATCACGGGTAATTAAAGCGCCACCGCCAGATGTAGTTATTATTTTATTTCCATTAAACGACAAAACACTTATATCACCAAGTGTACCGCAGGGTTTATCATAATATTTACTACCTAATGCCTCGGCACTGTCCTCTAAAACAGGTATATTATATTTTTGGGCAATACTATTTATTTCATTTACTTTATAAGGCATGCCATATAAATGCACGGCAATTATAGCCTTTGGCTTTTTTCCTTTTGCTATACGGCTTTTAACAGCATCTTCAAGCGCGTTGGGACAAATATTCCAGGTCTCCGGCTCGCTGTCTACAAAAACAGGGGCGGCTCCTAAATAAATTATTGGGTTTGCCGATGCCGCAAATGTAAACGACTGGCAAATTACTTCATCGCCTTTTTGAACTCCCAGTAATATAAGCCCTAAATGCAACGCTGCTGTGCCCGAAGATAATGCCGCAGCATACACATTAGCATCCAAATAGCTCTCTATATCTTTTTCAAAACCTGTAACATTAGGCCCTAAAGGAGCAATCCAGTTGCCATCAAAAGCCTGCTGAACAAAATTTTGTTCATTACCTCCCATGTGCGGCGATGAAAGCCATATTTTAGTCACGATCAATATAATTTACAGCTAAAAATAAGCTTTTAAATTAAACCTTTACATTATATTAAAAATAATTTAGGTTTTGTTTGCTGCCGACAATTGTGCAAAGAATAATTTTAAAATCATAAAGCAATGAACGCTTTTTTAAATATTCCATATTGATGCGCACTTTATCAGGAAATATAACCGTGTCATTATACCATAACGGATCCGGCACATTTGCCAGTATCTCTTCTTCGTTGGCATATTTTAAACTTGCCGGACCTGTAAGACCGGGCTTTAACTTAAGCAGTTCTCTTTCCGGCCCCTCAAGTTTGTCATAATACCCCGAAAGGTCAGGACGTGGCCCCACAAAACTCATATCGCCAACGATTATATTAAAGAGCTGCGGCAATTCGTCTACTTTATACTTACGCATAAAGCGCCCCAATGGTGTAATAACCTTTATATCAGGTTGTATATTTTTTATAGACCTGATCTTATAGATAGTAAATATTTTTCCATATTGGCCTACCCTAACCTGGGTAAACATTCCGTTTTGTCCTGTAGACAGTGTTGCTGCAATGAAGAAAACAAGAATTATACTACTGAAAAACACGAGGCATAACAATGCAAATAAAACATCAAATATCCTTTTTGCCATATACCAGTATTTATGTTGCTAATAGGCTTTTTCTTCTCCCTTAAAAATATTCCAAACTGTAAGGTAAATTATTTTTATATCAAGGAAAAAACTCCAGTTTTCCAAATACCATATGTCATAGGCAACACGGCTCTTAATATCAAAATCATTTTCAATTTCGCCCCTGTAACCATTTACCTGAGCCCAGCCTGTAATACCTGGCTTGATAAGCTGCCTTACAAGATAGTTATTTATAATTTCCTGATATTGTTCGTTTTGAATACTCATGTGCGGCCTTGGCCCTACAATAGACATATCTCCTTTTAAAACATTCCAAAATTGAGGAAACTCATCTAAGCTGGTTTTCCTTAAAATACGCCCGATAGGTGTAATACGGGAATCTCCCTTTTTAGCCATTTGCTTATCAGAAACTGCATTTACATACATGCTTCTAAATTTATAGCACCAAAACTCCTTACGGTCTCTGCCCAACCTTTTTTGCTTAAATAATACAGGGCCTTTAGAACCCGTTTTTATTAGTATAGCAATTAAAGGATATAGCCATGAGCATATCAGTAAAAGCACCATAAGGCTGAAAACAATATCGAATGTTCGTTTTATAAATTTATTATGGGTCTCTTCTAACGGTTCTTTTCTTAAAGATACTGTGGGGATATTACCAAACTGTTTAAATTCATAGCGGTTATAAAACTGAAAATGGAAATCAGGTATTATCCTCACCCTTATACCAGCCTTGTCTACCACATAAGTAATATCTTCTATTTCCTGTATTGTAATGCCGGGTGTAGCCACAATAACTTCATTAATAGGCCTTGTTTTTAAAAAAGCGCCAATACCATCTATTTTACCCAGGTAAGGACCTATTAAAGCCTCTTTGTCTTCATTGTCAAAATATCCAACAACATCATATCCCAAATGTGGGTTATTTGTAATAAGATCATAGAATTGTTGTGCAGAGTTTCCATGGCCAAGAAGAATTACGTGCCTTAAATTATATCCCTGGCTTCTTAAAAACAGGACAAGCCTGTGTATAATATACTTTTCTGTAGCAAAGCAAAAAAGCAATGTTGCCGAGTAGATAAATACAAAGTTTGTTGGCAAAAACTGTTGCGAAAAAAAAGATACAACAACAACAGACAGGGCTAATAAAATTATACCTTTCAGTGTTTTGTAAATTTCTAACGAAAACCCGGGTCTTACCCTGTGCTCATTATATAATTTATTAGATGTACCGCTAAAAAACCACACAAATAATAATATAATGAGCAAAAAAAACTTAGCCTTAAAATTATAGGCGAAAGTAAGTGGCTGCACGCAGTATATACATACAATGTATGTAAGCGCAACCACAGAAAGGTCTGCAATTAGCCTTACTAAAGATATTTTATTTAAATATTGCTGCATTTGTAGGGATAAGCAAATAAAATTTTTAAATTGATGGGAGGCTTGTGAACTAAATAGCAAAGAGCTACTTTAAAATTGATGCAGCTTTTAAGAATAGTTTTTTTTCATACGGCACAATAATTAACTATGCAGTAAAGTTCATCATTTTAAATTGAACTACATCAAATTTTAAATTATTTTTTAACACTTTTTTTTTATTTCAATCATAGCGGTTTCATAACATTAGACAGCTTTTGTTCAAAATCTTTTAAAATTCCCTCCTTGCTCAAATATAACTCGGCATATTTTCTTGCATTTATTTTATATTCAGTCAGGTCGCTGTTTATGGCTATATCTATAGCATTATGCAATGCGGCATTGTCTTCCGGCTCTATAAGTATACCCATATCGTGTTGTTTTACTACGGTGTACAAAGAAGTGCCCGGCTCTGCAGTTACAATGGAGCATCCGCCCGACGCCAAAATACCTGTAAGTTTACTTGGCATTACCAAATCTGCTGCTGATTTTTTTTGAAGAACCAGGTGCACATCGGCAGTTGCCAGCAAAGCAGAAAGCTTACTGTAAGGCTGAAGCGGATAAAAGCGCACCTGTGTCAATCCGGCATCTTTAACCATCTGTTCAAGTTTTTCCTTACCTCCCCCGGAGCCTACAATAAGGAAATATACATCAGTTCTTTCTTTATAAGATTTAGCAACGTCTATAATAACCTCAAGCCCCTGCTTTTCTCCTAAATTGCCCGAATACAGTATAACCTTATCAGTATTACTTAATCCAAACTCACTCCGTAATGATTGTTCTTTAGACAAAGGCATTATGTTTTTTTCGTCTACCCAGTTAGGAAAAAGCATTTGTTGCTCTACAGGTATGCCTTTGCCACTTATTTTGAGTTGCATACCCAAACTTATAGTAGAGACTTTAGCACTCTTTTTAAGTATAAAGCGCTCCATGCCAAACATTATGTTTAAAAACGTTTTATTTTTTATCATTCCAAGCTCTTTGGCAGCATCTACCTGTAAATCCTGGATATGGGTTATCATTGGAACCCCCTTTAGTTTAGAATACAATAAAGGTAAAATCCCTAAGTGAAAAGGTGGTGCAATACAAAAAACAACATCTGCCTTTTTTTGGAACAGCAGCTTAAACCATATTGGCACTATACCCAAAACAAATGAAAATTCATGTATTATCCTTTTTACAGATGTTACATTTTTAGGCACATACAAAGGTATCCTGTTAACTTTAGCTCCGTCTATATTCTCTGTATGCCAAAGTTTTCCTTTATACTTATCATGAACTTCCCATTCAGGATAATAAGGCACCGCTGTAACTACTTCTACATCATGCCCCTGTCCGGAAAGCCAACTACCCATTTCGCCGGTATATTTACCTATACCGGTAAGCTCAGGGCTATAATTTATACCAAAAATTAAAATTTTCATTTACTAAATATTCTATGTAAATTTTTATGTATGTACATACCCACCACGCCTCCAAAAAAGTTAAACACTACATCATTAACATCAAATACCCCAACGTTAAAAATATATTGTGCACTCTCTATGGTAAGAGTGGTTAACAGAATTATTAAAAATAACTGCTTGTTTGATATTTTTTTAGAAATCAAATAATAGATCGCTCCTGCTAAAGGTAAAAATATGATTACGTTACCTAATATGTCTGACAGCACATTGTATCTGGCATTCATAT
Source organism: Flavobacterium sp. Sd200 (assembly GCF_009826935.1). Taxonomy (GTDB): domain Bacteria; phylum Bacteroidota; class Bacteroidia; order Flavobacteriales; family Flavobacteriaceae; genus Flavobacterium. The sequence continues at coordinate 60,552 of NZ_WUMN01000004.1, read as the reverse complement.
CTAAATCGGCATAAGGGCGAAAATTCTGCATAAACCTAAGGTTAACCCTCGCCCTGTAATCGCTCAAACCATTGCGCCTTCTTGCAAAGAATGTTACATAAGACAGCAGTGCAAAATAAACAATGCTGCAAAATTTTAACACATACTGTATCACTCTTTCCTTCAAACCTTCTAACTATAAAACCAATTATAATTGATGTTACACTAATGGTTTCAACTATCTGCGCAACAATTATCGTTTCATTGCTTTTTACACATATTATTGTGTTTTAAGCAAATTATCAAAATATTCTATTGTTTTGGTCAAGCCTTCTCTTAACTGTACTTTAGGTTCCCAGTCAAGTTCTTTTTTAGCCAGGCTGATATCCGGCTGCCTTTGCTTAGGGTCATCCTGAGGCAGCGGCTTGTATGTTAGTTTAGACGAAGAACCTGTAAGTTCTATTACATTTTGTGCCAGCTCGAGCATAGTAAACTCATGTGGGTTACCAATGTTAACCGGCCCTGTAAATCCTTTTGGAGTTGCCATTAATCTTATAAATCCTTCCACAAGGTCGTCTACATACTGGAAAGAACGTGTTTGCTGGCCATCACCAAAAATGGTAATATCTTCTCCTTTAAGAGCCTGAACTATAAAGTTAGAAACTACACGCCCATCTTCAGGGTTCATATTTGGACCATAGGTATTAAAAATCCTAACGATTTTTATATCTACATCGTTTTGATTGTGGTAGTCCATAAAAAGTGTTTCAGCACAACGTTTACCCTCATCATAGCATGAGCGAATTCCTATAGGGTTTACATTACCCCAATAGCTTTCAGGTTGCGGGTGTACATGCGGGTCTCCATACACTTCACTTGTACTTGCCTGGAACACTTTAGCATTAACACGTTTAGCAAGACCTAACATATTTATTGCCCCCATTACAGAAGTCTTGATAGTCTTAATAGGGTTATACTGATAATGCACAGGACTTGCAGGACATGCAAGGTTGTATATCTCGTCTACCTCAATAAAATAAGGTTCAGTAACATCATGCCTTACCATCTCAAAGTAAGGGTTATCTAATAAATGAACTATATTTTGTTTAGAACCTGTAAAATAATTATCAAGTGAAATTACTTCGTTTCCTTCATTTAAAAGTCTGGTACAAAGATGTGAACCAATAAATCCGGCACCACCAGTTACGAGTATTCTTTTCTTCATATTTTTATAATTAATTTTTGTTAAAAGTATAATAAAATAAAGCAATCAACAATTAAATTTCCCTCAAAAGAGCATTAATATCACTTGCCGGTTATGCTTTTTAAACTGCAATTTTATAAACGTTCTGTATGTATTTTTTAATTTTTTCTTTATCGTCTCCACAGGCTTTTTTAATCTCATAAATTTTGGCATCTACAAGAGTCCTGTACCACCAGCCCTGTAAAAAATGCCACAAAAAACCTTCCTTACCTTCAGTAAAACCAAATTTAAAAATGTACCTGTAAACAAAATAAACAAAAGAACGCCAAAACAGTTTCATCTTAGCATATTTCAGCTTTTTGTCTCGTTTATATTTTGCTTCATCTGTTACTTCAAATTTAGCTGCACTGTCGTTTTTTTCAAGAAAATCATATTCTACATCCAGCAGCTCTATTGCCTCACGTATAGAATAATTATTGTGCTTATCTATCCACCAACCTAAAGAATTAAGATTGTGGTCTACAAAATAATGCTCAAAATGAGTTGTTTCACCTTCTGTAACAACAATATGTTCGTCCATCCATCTGTCTTCACAAACCGCTTTGCCACACCTGAACATTCTCAAAATATTCATTTTAGGCATTCCTTTGGTTATCAGCTTATCTAAGAAATACATCTTCCTTTCAAATATTACTCCCGAAACAGCAGCAGAAATATCTTTCACTTTACTGTGCAGTTCATTAATAAGACTGTCAGACAGGTATTCATCGGCATCAAGCCTGAAAACCCATTCGTTTGTTATAGGAAGATTATTTAAACCCCAGTTAAACTGTTTAGAGTGGTTATTCTCCCATTTATTCTGATATACTATTGCTCCTAACGATTCGGCAATCTGTTTAGTATTGTCAGAAGAAAATGAATCTACCAAAAAAATCTGGTTCGAAAATTTTTTCGCATTAATAATGCAGCGCTCGATATGTTTTTCCTCGTTGTATGTAAGGATTATCGTTGTTATATTAAGCATTTTCTTTTACTATTAATATCCATATAACAGAAATTATATACTGCTAAGAATTTTCGATGAATCAATCAGTTATTACTCTTTCTTTTAAAGGCTTACAAGGATGCCCGGCGCAAACAGTCCATGCCGGCATATTTTTGTTTACTACGGCTCTTGCCCCAATAACTGCCCCCTCTCCTATGGTAACACCGGGATGAATAAAAACTTCGGCAGCCACCCAGGCATGAGCTCCAATAGTAATGGGTGCTGTTACCAACGGATGTCCTTTTTTTGTATAATCATGGGTGCCTGAGCATATGTAACTGCGCTGCGACACTATAGATCTGTAGCCTAATGTAATTTTTCCCTGAGAATACAGGTCTACCCCATTTGCAACACCACATTCATCTCCTAACTCTAAATTCCATGGTGCCCAAATTTTTACAGCCGGATAAACATGTACATTTTTACCTACTTTAGCTCCAAATATTTTAAGTATAAAAGACCGCCATCCATGAAATGGCTTTGGCGAGTATCTGAAAAAAACAATGTATGCCACTCCCCAAACAAGTCTTGCGAGCCTGTTTTGTAAAGAAAATGATGCACCTGTATAAGTATTTGTATTAAAATCTGCCATTAGATAGTTTTAAATTTTGCTCACCATTTGTAAAGCGGCCTGTTCTATAGTAAATTTAGCTTTATAAACTTCGAGCGCATTGTTGCCCATTGCCTTTTTCTCTTCATCCGGCAAATTGCTCCAATCAAAAAGTATTTTATAAGTATCTTCTTCAGTATCATTGCCAATTAAGCCAGCATTTCCATTGTCGATTTCCCGCCAAATATTAACCTGCTTACTAATTAATACGGGGCTTCCCGTTGCCATAGCTTCTACTACCGAAATGCCAAAATTTTCCTGATGGCTTGGAAGAATAAATGCTTCACAATTATAGAATGCTCCCCACTTTGAATTTCCGGAAAGCATTCCCGGAAAAATAATGTTACTATCTTTTTCGGCAAGCTTTTTAATTTCCTGTCCAAAATCAGTGTCTAACCCTGGCCCCGCAATTACTAAAGGAGCTACGTCTATATTATTATCTTTTAATTTTAAGTATGCTTTTACCAGTAGGTCTACCCCTTTCTTTTCGTGTATCCTACTCAGAAACAAAATAAATTTGCTGTCTTTTAATTGAGGGCACTTTTCTAAAAATGCTTCGGTCATTGCAGGCATGTAAACCGGGGGCTGCTGTATTCCATAGCCCACGTTCAGTTCCTGTTCCGGTTTATAATCATTAAAGGTTTGCCTTGCCAAAATCAATTCTTCCTGACAGGTAAATAAAACACCTGTAGCACCGTTAACAGCTCTTTTTTCAAACAATTTCCAAAAAACAGAATTGCGTATTGCTTTAAGTTTACGCTCCGGAGCTTTTTGAAAATACGGATCCAGCATGCCATGCGGCATTACATAAAGCTTTGGTGCGTTGCCATGCTTTGATTTATATTTTTTCCAGGCTTTATATGTTCCAAAATTATTATACAGCCATAATCCGTGAATAATAACAGCATCAAATCTACTAAAGTTATCTAAAAGCCATTGATGCAATGATGGACAGTATGCATATGGGCCTTTAGAAGGACCTATAGCATGTATTTTAAAACTATCATTGCCTAAAAAACCGGCATCAGGGCTATCAAAACACACAACTTCATTGTACACACCTATCTTTTCCAGCGCAGGTATACTATTCCTTATACCCTGGCATGGCCCTCCGTTTTCAGGATTCATAGATGTTATTACACGTAATACTCTCATAACTTAATTATTTATACAACAAACCCTGTATCACGGCTAAAGTATTTAGCATTTTTATCTATATCCAAAATAGGCTTCGCAGGATTACCTCCATACAGCTTCCATTCCTCGGTATAAGCTTTATTAAGCAAAGACTTAGCTCCTAAAACAGAATAGCCCGGCAAAACAGCTCCTCCAAGCATTACTACATTAGTACCTACAAAACAGTAATCACCAATTACAATTTGCTTACTGTCCTGCCTGTTATCATATACATTTATTGAATGACTGAGAAATTGAGACTGATACCCTGCAATAGTAACAAATTTGCCAATTATAATAGGGCTTGTGCAGTCTATATGATGATTTTTAGTTATGGCACTATGATCTCCAATACTTAAAATTGATTTCCTCTCGGGCTGGTGTTTAAAGTGTTTGGAAGCAGTGCCGGTTGCAAAACCTGTTATCCAGTTGCCACGCCCAATAGATACACGCTCACCTAAAATAATTTCGTCTAAATGCACTGCTGTATTAAAATGTCCTATGCGGCTGTTTGGCCCCATAGTTAGTTTTTTAGGATAGATCCATGATAAACCAATATGGGCTGTTTTATGAATTTCATACTTATAAAAAAACTTAAGCAAATGTCTTTTTATAAACATGGGCATTAAACAAATAAATAACTTCAACAGTTTATGCATAATATTATATCGTAAAAAAGTTCAAATATGCTTTGATCATAACGTCAGTATCAAAACGTTTTGTGTTCTCAAAACCTGAAGCTACTAATCTCTCAGCTACACTTGGGTTAATTATTTCTAAAAATTTAGCTGCAAAACTATCTGCATCATCAGGGTTTGCATATAAAGCACCATTGCCTCCTACTTCGGGCATCGGCTCTAAATGACTTGCAAGCACTGGCGTACCACATGCCTGAGCCTCTATTACAGGCCATCCAAAACCTTCTGAATAAGACGGAAAAACAAATACCTGAGCTCCACAAATTAAGGCTTCAAGATATTTATGGTCAGGCTTTTTAATTTCCACAATTCTGTCTGTAAGATTAAGTTCCTGTGCCAGTTGCTTCAGTTTACTATCCATGGGTTGTCCTGTAAAACAAATAATACCATCCCATTTAGCACCAAGTTTATCAACCATTAAAAGCAACATCTTTCTGTTCTTTCTTGGCAAATTAGATCCAACATGAACTATATATGGCTTATTAATTAACCTTTCCATGTTATGTTCCCTCAGCTTCTGTTGCCATTCTTCCTCTTTAAGAGACACAAAACCTGCATTAAAACCGTTATGTATAACGGTCCAGTTAGGTTTGCTTTTACCGTTGTTCAGATCGGTAAGCTGATTATGTGTTAAATGCGAAACCGATGCTATTTTATCTGTTTTCAGCAAATTTTTCAATATACTGTTTTGCAGCACTTTTCCCATAGCGGAAGCCTCACAGTAGGCATCCTTAAATCCTAATGCCCCTCTTATGGCCAGCACGTCATGACAGGTAATACTTGTTCGTGATTTAGGCAGCGGATTTAGATATGCCGAATTGGAGTGATCGCAAATATGATAATGATATTCTTTACTTAAAAACAGTCCCCTGAAAAACAATACAACAGGAAACAGCAACCATTTATCAATATACCCCAGCCATTTTCCAAAACCGCTCAGTGTGGTTTTAGGTATGTATCCAAAAAAAACTGTGGGACGCCAAACTGTAACCGAAAACCCTGATTGCTTAAAACCGTCACGCAACATGTTTGTAAAGCGTCTCATGCTTTCCTGCCTGTCAGGAGTATAATTATCTATTAATATAATTTTCATAATAATATTAAATGTCCATTGCTGTTATCTCAGCATTAATTAGCCTTCAACATGTTATTATTGCGCAACTCGTTTATAATTGCATTACACACATCTTCATTTCCGGCTTTATTTAAAAGTATCCTTTTTCTTCCGTTCAATTTTATTTCATCAATAAGCTCCGGTTTATTCAATATTTTTTTACATTCGGCAATACACTCATCGGCATTATCCCAAAATAAAGCTTCAGTGCCTTCATTATACATTGCTGTATGTTCTGTAGTTCTCTCCGCGCACAGCAGCCCGCCTATATAAGGTATTTCTAAAGAACGTGTAGTATGCAAATCACGGTTTCCTTTAGAGAGCATTCCTAAACAAATTTTTGCTCCCTGTATGGCTGCAACATAATCACGTCCACCCAGAGACCCGCCTTTATAACTGCCTTTTAGTTTATCCCACAGCGGAGATTTAGGCCATCTGTCTCCCCAAATATTTACAGGTATACCCGCTTCGATCAGTTTCAAAATAAACTCGTCCCTGTTTTCATTACGCATCCATGTACCAATAAATGCAACATCCGACCTGAATTTCTCAGGTATCTCTGCAGCAGAATCAAAGGGTTTATGAGCTACTTCATCATAAGACATATTGACCCTTATTACATTCTTTGCTCCTAAAGCTTTAAACTCTTCTACATTTTGGTTACGAACCACAGCACAAAGATCATAATACGGTATGGCATTAAGAAGGGTTTTAAACCTGTTTCCGTCTCTGCCTCCTGTAGGGTCATCATTATGATATAATATTACCGGAACACCTTCCTTTTTTAATTCCTGTACACATTTAGAACCAATGAGCTCGCCGGCGTTTACCCAAATTAAATCGGGCTTAAACTCACCAGCAAGTTCCTTTTTCAGCCATTTAAACATGGTGTTTTGAAATAGGGCATAACCGGTATGAAAATGTACTTTGCTTAATATAGGATGCTTAAGTTGTTTACTAACTGCATTTTTAGGGTTAATGATGTGCACAGTATGCCCTAACCTTTGTAAAGCAGTTGCTCTATGATAAGATGTAGAGGATTTGCCGTCATCCCCGATATATAGAATATTCATTTTTAAGCATATAATTATTTAATACCTATACTATTTATACTTCCTTAATTATTTAGAAGATTTTGACAAACTATTAATGACATTTTTACCCCATGTGATCGATGGTGCTTCTGTAATATGAAAACTAGCCCATGCTAACAACAAAGATGATACTGTACACACCAAAAATGTTATAGCATTACCTTCGTGAAAATACATACTGACAAACAATAGCGATACAGGGTGCCATAAATAAAACGAATAAGATATTTTACCCATCCATTTTAAAATATTGCTGCTCCATGTTTTTACAGGAGAAAAAATAAGACCACCAAAAAACACAAAACTTATTACAGGTAAAACAAATCTTTGATATTGTAAAGACATTGAATCACTCATGAAAACCAACGGAACGAAACATAATAAAAGTGCGATAAATGTAACAGGCGTACTGCTTAAAAACTTAATCAGTCCTTTAGGTTTTAAATTATAGTAAAACTCTGCCAGCACCATACCTAAAACCCATTTCCACAATAGTGCCACAGAGGTATGCTGATGCATGATTCTTTCAGGACCCGGTACCGTAAACTTTGCTGATAAAACAAAATAAGCCAAGCCTATTAGAAGAGTAACACCCAATACTGTCCAGATAGAATAGCGCCTGAGCATCCACCATAAAACAGGATATATTATATAAAAATGTACCTCTACTATAACCGTCCAAAAAATGGCATTTATATTCTCAAAATAATGTGTAAAATAGGTACTTATCATTGTAATGTGCGCAAATAAGTTACCAAAGTCTTCATTAGAGATCATGTTAGACTGAAAATACTTACCCAAAACATACGAGAATATTAAACAAACCAAAAAAGGCGGATATATCCTGAAAAAACGTCTCATGAAATAGTTTTTCCATGAAACAGTATTAGTTTTTTCAAACTCCCTCCTTGTACCGCTATGAATTAAAAAGCCGCTTAATATAAAAAAGATAGATACACCCCAAACTCCAAGAACATCTGCCCTTGCACCTAAAATGCCTAATGTTTTAGTGTTATAATATAACTGTATAAAATGTATCAAAAATACGGCAAGAGCTGCAATCCCCCTAATTTCATCAAGAGGTCCATAAGTATGGTGGGTAACAGTTTTAGGTATATTTTTTTCCATATATAGTTTAATTAAATAGTAGCAAGGGTGTTTGACGGTTTGTTTTTAATAATTTTAAAAAATAATAATGCTTTATATACGAGTACCCAAAACAAAAATGACCTAAGTGCCACCAGCCACGCCAATGGCGAACTCTCTCCAATTGAGGCCATAAATAGTTCCTGGAATACGCAGATACTTATACTTATATATATACCCTTTAACTTAGAATTGTATGAAAGGGTAATTATCAGTTTCCATAATGAATACAAAAGCCAACCGTAAAAAAGGATGCCAAACCACCAAAACTCCGTATAGGCAGTTAGGTATAATGAATCGGAGGTGTCTTCTTCATCATCCTTACCAATCTTAAAGTGTTTGTACAAAAGTGTTTCCTGTGTAGGATAATCGCCCTTATTTTTAATCAGAGGTCCGGGAATAACCCACACGATTGAGTTTATAAGATTCTCACCCAAAGTATACGATGCAAACTGCTCAGGATATTGCAAACACATGGCAAGTGGTGTAGCAACGAGCGGCCTCGAAGCAAGGTTGTTTGTTGTTGTTTCTTCTTCCTGCTCCAAAATTTGCGACGATGAATTGAAACTCTTCCAGGCTGCAGGAAGGAAGTCAATTGCACTTGCTGTTTGCCATTCTGCAGAGGCATTCGCACCCCTTAAAAAGTTACTGAACAGTAGTAGCTGGGATATAAACGGATATAAGACGACTACTATGATAATAATTCTTTTTAGTTTTGGACGTATTCCAAGGAAAAAGCAATACCAAAAACCAAAAATGATTATGGAGAAAACCAAGGGTCTTCTTCCTTGCGAAAAATACATATAAGTGGTAATAAGAATAGAGAACACTAGTAATGCCCAATATATCTTATTACTGTTTTTTAATAATTTTATTAAAAGGATGGCATTAAGCAATGTTATTACCGGTAGTATGGATCTGAACAATACATACCAAAACGGCAGCTTACCCTCATCATAGCCCTCTACAACAATGTTCCTCTGCCCTACAACTCCGGTAAGTATCATTAATAACGACAGTCCTGCAACAACTGCAACACACCTTACAATGTGTGAAGTAGATACGAATTGAAAATCATACAGCGCTTTGCAAAACCACATTTCGAGTTTTAAAACTTTTTCCTGAGACCCCAAATAGCATATAAATGCCCCAAATAAAGACACATATACGATAGCCAAAAAGTAAGACTCAATGCGCATGCCTCCGCTCATAAGGGTACTGAGAGTAGACTCAATAGACCTGTTTAGTGAAGAATAGTGGATGTTGGCTGCTGACAACCAGCCTGCATTTTGAAACAGGCATAAAAAGACTGCTCCTAACCTAAGCATCCTTACCATTTCAAGGCTGTTGCCTAACGCATTCCATAACCAAACAGAAAGTACAACCGTACCAAAACCTGCTGCAATGAGGCCCAAAACTTCTAACTGACCAAAATAAGCAACTAACCATAATGGAATAGTTATCATTATGGCCTGAGTAGGCGATTGTATTTTATTTACATTAAACTGCATTCAGCATTTATTTATTCAAACTTGCTACAAGTTTCCCCATCAAATCTCCATAATTGTCCCATCCTCCAAAACTTTTTACCTTTTCTATAGCCGAAAAAGACATCTCTTCCCTCAAAACAGGATTATCGCTTAGTTGTTGCATGTATCCTGCTATCAGCTCCGGGCTTCTCACCGGAACGATAAAGCCCTGTTTACCCGGATCGATCAAATCCTGAGCACCTGTATTACTACTGGCAATAACCGGACAGCCACAGGCCATAGCTTCACCCTGCACCATGCCGTATCCATCTTCTAAAGAAGGAAATAAAAATACAGATGACGTGCTGTATAAATGGGGCAACTCTGCATTAGGAACTAATCCTTTAAAGGTTACATTTCTTAAATCCTGCCCTACGAGCAATTGTTTAATTTCGGGGGTCATACCTCCAATAACCAAAAACTCTTTGGTAGGGTTTTTAAGTAGCTGAAAAGCCTTAAGTGCATCCATAAAACCTTTACGGATACTTACGCCCCCTACCCAAATAACCCTAAAAACATTTTTATCAGGTTCGCCAACTTTGCTAAAACGCTCTAATCTGGCACCATAAGATATTTTTACCAGCTTTTCGGCCGGAACGCCTTTATCTATAAACGACTTTCTTACAAACTCTGAAGGTATTGTAATTTTATCAGCCAAACTATATTCTGCTTCCTCTTTATCTATAACTCTCGGGTCTACACCTTTAAACTTATATCCCCAGCGCTTATATTCTTCATGCAATACCTCGTCCTGAAAACGGATATGGGAAGAGCCTCTGTCGCAAATAAATTTACCACCCAATTCCTGCACTTTTTTCCCGCAAATAAGGCCACTGCTCGACAGTGCTATAAGCACTGTTGGGTGTGTAATTTGCGATGCAACATATTTATCCATAGTTTGCCTGGCAATCCACTCCCATTCTTTATTTAATACTTCCCATTTATCAAGATGCAATACAGTTCTTTTCATGTATGGGGTATGAAACCACGGAAATGTAATGATCTTGTCCTGAGGTATTCCTGGTTCATCCTTTAATTTAAACTTAGGATAGCCGGTGTAAATGCTTTCCAGCAACCCTAAGCGTTCCATTTGCCTTGCAAGATGAAAATGATGAAAACGTCCTATAGAAACCTGAGTTACCTTCATGCTATTTATTTAAAAATTTTTCCCAAAGGGGTTTAGAATAATCCATTGAAAATTCTTCCTGCTCCTTAGGCCATTTGCCTTGTTTAAAATTATTTACAACCTCTGTCATTATAGGGTCATTCGCCTCTCCATTAGATATTATATGCAAGGTATTGCCAAACTTTTTATCTATTTGGGTATGGGTCAAAACGCCTTTATCAATCGCATCATTTATTGCTCTTTCTAAACTAAAATACAAACTATATTTTTTAGAATCAAAGATATCCTGTCTGCGATATATACGGGCCGCTATTTGTATTAAAGACAGTTTGGGCAATACAATAGGAAGCTTTGACCCATAAAGCTTTTTCCTGTTTATAAAAAAGCCACGGCTCGACACAGTATGCCCCGGCAGAGGGTTACGCGGTGGGCTAACTATATCGTACTGATCAAGAAGTTTTATTGCCTCGTTGGTAAAACCATTTTCATAAGTAACGATATCGCAATCACATTTAAGCATTATATCATACTTAGCTTTATCTATAGCATATAAAAAAGTATAAATTGGCGAGCCATTTTGGCAACGCACCGGGCTTCCTTTTTTAAACCACTTCCTTGAAATTACTTCAAGTTCTGAATAATCCAGGTTTAAAACTTTAACCCTCGGATCTATCTTTGTTAACTCATTTAATTGCCCCAAAATATCTTCAGAGGTATACTGCTGTTTGTGCAATTGTTTGATGCGTCCCGAAAGTTCGTTATTATCATAAATCAAAAGCAACTCTCCAAGATTTTCGTCAAATACTTCTAACCAATGCGGTATGATATTTTTAATCCTTGGCAAATCTGCATTCGAGATATTCGTAGCTATTGATATTTTCATTATTTCTAATTTGTCTTAAACTATCGTATAGTAATTATTAAACTTCACCAGGCGTTAAAAACAGCAAAGAGCCGCAATAATTGCTGAATTTTTAACATTTTTCACCCTCAAAGATATTGTATTTAAGTAGATATTGTTATTTTTTTCTATAAAACTTACCCAATAGCTGCTGAACTTTGTTTCTGGCAATTTGTGGTAGTGTAGCCCAATACTTTATGCTTATAAAAGCATACAAAACTAAGTATCCTAATAATACTAAATATTTATATTGTGGTAACCATATAATTAATAACCCAAAAATAAAAGCACTCCACATAGAGAGCAGTGCATACTGAAAATTTTTAACAGGCCAGGTTAAACCTTTTTCATTTATCCATCTTTTTGCATAAAGTCTGTAACCATAGGTAGACATGAGCTCTGCAATAACCAGCGCAATACCGGCACCTACTATATCTAAATACGGAATTAGCACAAACATAAGAACGATCAGTACTACACTGGACAGCACAGACATTTGGAGCTGCTGCTTTAATAAATTATTACCGGTTACCAAAGCTATTGCAGGCTGGGATAAAGTATAGATCAGGATTGTAAAGGAAAACAATAGAAACAAAAGAGGATCGAACTCTATCTGGCCTTTAGTCCACGCTATAAAAATAGGCTCCATTATCAACTGCAAAATTACTATTCCTGGAGCCATCATAAACACGAGTAGTGCCCATATGGTATTAAATGCTGCATCGATGCGTGGTTGGTCTTTGTTTCTCAAAAACTGCATTAACTCCGGTATCATAGGATTAGTAATAGTATTTAATCCCTGAAGCAAAACATTCGCCCCCGTTCTTGTAGTAGAAAAAACAGCCAAACCTGCTCCACCAACAATAGAACTCAACACAACACGTATGCCCTGTTGCCTGAAATTTTCTAAAACATCTTTTACTGATACTGCTAAAGACTTGAATAAATTACTAAAACCTATTGATGAAGAAAACTTGCCTAATGATATATCCTTTTTTCTGATAATGCGGTACATATCTATATGAAAAGGAATATTGAATATCATACTTCCAACAAACAGGCTCATTGTAGCCTCCAATAACGTTCCTCCAAGGTAAACAGTAATAGCAGGTGTTACAGCAGTAACCGTAGTACCCAAAACATTCCACCATGCAACTCTGGGATAATATCCCTTAACAGCAAGAATACGCCCCATTAAACCACCCGAAATACCAAATAATACCCAGACAAGCCCCTGTAATAACAAAGACATATTTATAAAATGAAGACCTTCGGGAGTGGTAGTATCTGTTAGACCAAAGAGTTGCTTTGTAAATCCAAACCCTATTATACCAAAAATAATTAATACCTGAAGTAAACCGCTTAAGATGCCGACCCTTAAACTTGAGCCAAAAAACAAATTAAATTTGTTTTTTTCGCTTTCATCCATTTTTAGGGCCTCAAAATAAATATAGTATTGGTGCCCCTTATCGATCATCGAAATAAGACTTATAAAAGACTGTATAGCAAGCCATATACCATACTGTTCTTTGCCCCATGCAACTAAAAAAACAGGAACAAGAACAACCTGAACAACAAGTGTAATGAGTATTTGAACCCAAGACGCAACGCTACCCGAAATCAAACGTCTTGTAATAGACATATCAAATTATGTTAAGAAAGTTATGCTTATACAAAAGCATTATAATTAAGACTTAAAGCAAAAAAAATTAAAATCAGAACTTAATTGATCTTGCAATTTTATGCGAGGGTTTTTCGATTAAATTATAGAATACCCACGAAGCCACTATTACTAAAAGTACAGATATGATGAATACTACTAAACTATAGTTTCCTAAAGCTGTAGTTAATAAATATTCTTTAGAAAGATGTAAAATAAGTATATGAACAAGATATACTGAATAACTTATTATACCACCATAACTCAACAAAGCACTCTCCTGTTTATCTTTATAATAAAGAATCTCCTTTTTGATCCATGCAAAAGTAAGAATCCCAAAAAGAGGCATTGTGTAACCATAAGGTATATTTGCCTGAAAACGCAAGATCAGAATAAATGAAGCAATGCCATAAACACAGATTCTCCATATCCATAATAATTTATACGTCGGAGCCTCCTTGTGCTGTAATTCCTTTTGATATTGATCTGCCAGAAGTACACCCAATAGCCAAACAGGCAATCCTACAATCCATGTTAACAAGAAGCCATCGCGATGGAAGTTGCCATTATAATCACCATCGGCAAAAAGAGTGTAATTAAGGGTCATTAGATAACTCAATACAAAAGACCCTATCAACATCTGTTTGAAATATTTTTCTTTATACTTAAGAATTAACGGATATAAAAAGTAATAAAACACTTCGCAGATTAAACTCCAAATAACGGTAAGCTCTACATCGAAAAAATAATATATTATTAAAGCGGCAATTGCAGGAAGTGCCACCCTCAATATCCTTCTTGAATAAAATTCAGGAATATTAATGGTTTTTCCAGTTGCGAACGGATAATGAATAACAAAGCCTGAAATTACGAAAAAAGCCATTACTGCTCCAAGACCATTAGGAACCATTGCCTTGATACCCAGATCAAGATATCGTAAATATTTACTACCCTCATGCGGAATAGAAGGAATAGATGCATGACCCAAAACAACAATTAATGCCAATATAATTCGTATAGGGTCTAAACCAAGAACTCTTTTCATAAAAATAGCAAGGGGTTATATCTACAATTATTAAATACAAGGAAAAATTAAAGCCAATATTAAATTTGTTTTTTTTGAGATTTAATATTGGCTTTTAAAAGTTTTTTTTATCCGGCTAAGTGCTCTAACTGAGAGTTACGGCTTTGTTTAGCCACCTCAATATCGCCTGCCATCATTTCTTTAACCAATCCGGCAAGGTCATATTTAGGCTCCCAGCCAAGCTTGGTTTTAGATTTCGTAGGGTCGCCAATAAGTAAATCTACCTCAGTAGGGCGATAGTATGTTGGATCTACCTGAACAACAGTTTTTCCTATTTCAAGTTTGTATTCAGGATTATTGCAGGCTTTTACTTTAGCCACCTCATTTTCATTCTCGCCTTCAAACTCAAGTTCTACACCAACCTCTGCAAAAGCAAGACGCACAAAATCACGTACAGATGTAGTTATACCGGTAGCAATAACATAATCTTCTGCCACATCCTGTTGTAAAATTCTCCACATTGCTTCAACATAGTCTTTAGCATGCCCCCAGTCTCTCAAAGCGTTAAGATTACCTAAATAAAGGCAATCCTGTTTTCCAAGAGCAATGGCAGCTGCTGCCATTGTAATTTTACGGGTTACGAAAGTTTCTCCCCTTCTTGGCGATTCGTGGTTAAACAAAATACCATTACAAGCAAACATATCATATGCTTCACGGTAGTTTTTAGTTATCCAGAAACCATATATTTTTGCTACCCCATAAGGAGAACGTGGATAAAACGGAGAGTTTTCATCATAAAAACCTTTCTCGTTTTTATTTTCTTCAAGACCACCATACAATTCAGATGTAGATGCCTGATATATTCTTGTTTTCTTTTCAAGGCCTAAAATACGAACAGCCTCTAATATCCTTAATGTACCAATACCGTCAACGTTTGCAACATATTCTGGCGAATCAAAAGATACCTTTACGTGGCTCATTGCGCCAAGATTATAAATTTCGTCAGGTTTTATTTCCTGTATAATCCTTATAAGATTGGTAGAATCTGTCAAATCACCATAATGCAGCTTAAAATTAACATTTTTTTCGTGCTGGTCTATGTACAGGTGATCTATCCTTTGAGTGTTAAACGACGACGACCTTCTTTTTACGCCATGTACATTATATCCTTTTTCTAACAAAAGCTCAGCCAAATAAGACCCATCTTGCCCTGTAATTCCTGTAATTAAAGCTGTTTTCATATAATAATTGCTGTGGTTTGTTCTTTATATCGTTACTTTTTTAACATCGTTTATATTCTCCGTAAACCACTTGTAGGTTTTCTCTATACCCTGCTCAAGCTCAATCTGGTGTTTCCAGCCCAGATCATGCATTTTAGACACGTCCATTAATTTTCTTGGAGTCCCATCAGGTTTTTCGCTATCCCAAATTATCTCTCCGGTATGACCAACTATCTTTGCAATTGTTTCGGCAAGATCTTTTATTGTTAAGTCTTTTCCTGTACCAATATTGTACAAATAATCCGGAAGCCTGTTTTCAAGTGCAAACACCACAGCGTCGGCCATGTCATCTACAAACAAAAACTCCCTCATAGGCGTACCGCTCCCCCATAAGGTTACAGGTGTTTGCCCGTTTTCTTTAGCTTCATGAAACTTACGTATCATTGCAGGAAGAACGTGTGAACTATTCAAATCAAAATTATCGTGAGTACCATAAAGATTGGTAGGCATAAGACTTACATAATCTTTATCAAATTGCTTTCTAATAGACTGACAAGCCTTTACCCCTGCAATTTTTGCTATGGCATACCACTCGTTGGTAGGCTCAAGCGAATCTGTTAAAAGATAATCTTCTTTTAGTGGTTGAGGAGCAAATTTAGGATAAATACACGAACTGCCTAAAAAAATAAATTTTTCTACATTAGTTTTTAGAGCAGCATCTATAAGATTATTTTGTATTTGCATATTTTCCATCAGGAACTGATATGGAAAATTATTGTTTGCAAGAATACCCCCTACTTTTGCAGCAGCATCTATTATAACATCGGGTTTTTCCTGAGCCATGTAATCCCTTACATCCTGTTGCTCTCTCAGATCGAGCTCTTTACTTGTAGAACCAATTAGATTTTGATAACCCTTAGCACTGAGAGACCTCCATATAGCACTCCCAACCATGCCTTTATGTCCGGCAATATAAATTTTAGCGTCCTTATTCATAATACATATTGATTCTAATCATTAAGAAATCCCCAAAAACACTGGTGTTTTTTTGATTTAGGCAAATATAACAAAATTTAAACAATCACAATATAATTAAAAAAATTTTGTTAAAATTCACACCACACATATCATTATAACAACAAACAGCATAAATAAATGGACATTTATTGCAATTTGTTTACAAAACAGTAAACTTCAGTTTAAACAAAATTTCAACACTCAAACCGTGCTAAAAAAGTTTCCAATCCTGCTATTTATCGCTTCTCAAATATACTATAATAATCTATTACTTTTTTTATGGTTTGTTACAATATAAAACAGCACATAGCACACTAAAGCTATTGGCAGTGTTGCAGCAAGTTGGCTAAGGCGCAGGTTACTGAAATTAAAGTTAAACACCACAAAAACATACATAAATTGCAGCGCAGGGTTAACCACTTCTTTCTTCAAAAAGCCATATACAAGAGCAAATATCAATCCTTGTAAATAAAACGCAACAATAACACCCGGCAATAAAAAATTTGCGTATCCAAAACCAAAGTTTTCTATAGGCCACGAGTTTTTATGCATTTTGCCACGGGGTATTGATGGACTAAAATCTTTCTTATATTTTACTATATTCCAAAAATAAACTCCCTGATCTACCGGAGGAGCTTCAGACTTATCTCCTTTAAACAGAAATACCTTTACGGGATCTGACAAACCTTTAAGATGCCAGGCATTTTCTTCGTTAAAATAATTGGCAGCAAAAACGTCTATAAAGGTATACGAAACATTATAAAGCAATGTTTTTACACTAAGGGCTTTTTCATAATTAATTTCTTTACTCTCAATTTTTGCCAAAGCATCCTTACGCCTCACTATAGGTATGGCAAGAATATATAAACTGAGAGCCACTACAGCTATTAGCAAAAATGTTTTGTTTACACCTTTAAACGTAATTTTTTTTAATGTGTAATGATAAGAGACCACAACTAATATGAGCAATATAAGTGTGTTTTTACGGGCACCAAAACTTGAAAAAATAAAACTTATTAAAACGATACTCAAAATTAGCAGCACTTTATCTGATACTTTATTTTTTAGCTTTATACACAACATTAAGAATAAAGGAACAAAATATAAAAAGTTTAAAGCTATTAAATAATACTGTCCGCTTTGCAATTCGACCCTGTTATGTAAATGTGTAAATAAATAACCGAAGCCTCCTATCCTGATTATAAAAAAAGAATATCCTGATATGGCAACAACCAACAAAGACAAACCAAGTCTTTTTATATTTTTATAATTATATAATATTTTAAAACTATCCGGTTCTTTAATTGAATTCCGTGTAAACCTGCTGTATGTATATATACCCAAAATCAATGACACAAAAGCGATTGACTGAACAACGGTATATTTTAAAAATGCATCATTAAGGTTTGTACTACAGGCTTCAAGTATAGATTTATAAAAACTCTCCGGATAAAGAGCTGTAAACAATATAAAAGGTAAATTCAACAACGCATATTTTACAGAAACAAACCTAACCGGCGAAAGATTATCGTTTGTTTTAAAAAGCAGGTAAACACCTGCATACATTATCAAGAACCAAAAGAAGCAAAAAAACACCATATTATTAAGTGTGCTTAAATTTGTATATAGACAATATAGCTAAAAAGTTACACATTAAAAGCAATGCATAGTTTTGCAAATAAATATAAAGCGCCAGTGAAATACTAAAAATTACTACAGGCAGCAAATTGCCAATAAAGATCTTTAAAACATAATTTGTCTTAAAAGAATTCATTACAACTTTAAAAACATATACAAGAGATACTACCTCACCCATAATCATAGCAATACCTAACCCCGGAACATTGTTTATAAAACCAAACAAAAAAATACCGCTAACGGTTAGGCTAACTTTTATAATATTTACAGTGAGCATTTGTTTGGTTAAATTAGTCTTTTTAAAGAACTCTATAAATATCATACTAAAGTTTTGAAAAGCAATAGCAATAAATAAATAACAGATAAGCCCCATATTGAGCTCTAACTTATTGCCAGTCCAAAACTTATACAGATCAAAAAAAAAGGGCATTCCCAAAGTAATACACACAATCAATACTGCGTTGGAAACCCTCCAAAAAGTAACCATATTGGACAAAACGTAGCGTTCATTGTTAAGCGTAAACTCTTTTTGAATAGCCGGAAAAAGGGGCTTAACCATTACATCCGAAACGCGGTATAAAAAATTCGACATTACCCTATTGGTCGTAAACTGTGGCAGTACCTGAGTAGCATACGTCCTTACAACCACCAAATTTAATCCTACTTCATATATCTTTTCTATAACGAAACTAAAGGTTAGATACATTGAAGCTTTTACTATCAAAAAAGATTCGTAATAATTTATCCCTTTAAAAACAGGAACAGTAAACGGAACATTCCGTTTTACAAACAGGTAAATAAATACTAAAAAAACCAATGAAAACACAAATACTATTAAACAGCTATAAAAAATACTGCCGCTAATATATATGCCTATTAGTAATGCCGCAAAATCGATCAGGTCTGAAAAAAACTGATATTTAATTGTAAGGTTAATTTTACCCAAAGGCTCAAATAACCTAAGAAGATACAAATTAGTATACTGAAAAATAATTCGGGAAAAGAGCAATAATATAAAACTGTATTGGGCCCAGCTCGAAACAAGATAATTTACAGAAAAATTAGAAAAAAAGGCAAGCACCTGCGGAAACGATACTGCCAATCCTATTATTACCTGTATCAATATCCATATTATATTTGCCCCCTGACCAGAGCGAAGTTCTGAATCAATATTTTTCTTATAATGATAATTAAGATTGATAAGGTTAGACGTATAGTGCAACTGGCCAAGGTTTAAAGACCTTATCATTAAAACAATTGCACTAAGCACTAACCAAAAGGCATAATCATTAAAGCCTATAGCAGCAAAAAAAACAGGCACTATTAAAAGCTGCCTTATAAAGCTGAGTGCTATTATATAGCCACCCCATTTTACAGAGTGAAAATATCCGGATCTAATTTTAAACAGACTCAAGGGCTATACTTTTGATAACACAAAAATTTTATGTCAAATTACAATAAAAGCAAATATAGCTAATAAAAAAATCTGCCTGCAAAATAATACTCACGGGATAATTTTGCAGACAGATTTTTTTATTTATTCATTTAAAGCAAATGAGGCTTATTTTTTTCTAAGTGATTGTATACATTTTTAACCTCCTGAGAATGTTCTTTATGCAGAATAAGATTAGCTGTTGGTGTATATACAAAAATCGTATTTTCCAATCCTAAAAACGCCGTATAGTTGTCATTACCTATTACCATATTGCCTGACTCATCTACGCTATGACCCTTAGACTTTAAATAGTCATAAACAGAATCAAAAGACCCAAGATCAGACCAACTAAAAATAGCAGGAACAACCCTGATCTTTTTACTGCGCTCCATAACTGCATAATCTATACTTATAGAAGGTATATCCATAGACAATGCCTCATCAAGCTTTCCGTCTTGCGCTGCATTCCATGCAATTAAAGATTTTTCATAAACTTCAGGCTGATAAGCCTTAAGCTCCTCTAACAAAACACTGGCTTTAAAGCAAAACATACCACTGTTCCATAAAAAGTTACCACGATCTATAAAATCCTGAGCAGTAACAAGATTTGGTTTTTCCCTAAAAGATAATACCTCATCTTCTTTATGCTCTATATACCCATAGCCTGTTTCCGGTTTGGTTGGGTGTACACCAAAAGTTACAATAAAGTTTTGCTTTGCTTTTTCCACTGCTTCGGCAATAGCCTGGGCATAGGTACTTTCACCATCAATAACGTGGTCAGAAGGAGTAATAATAAGCACATCTTCCGGATCTGAAGCAAAAGCTGCAAAAGCAATAGCTGCAGCAGTATTTCTTGGCACTGCTTCTACAATATCTAAATATTCCTTTCCTGCCTTTTCAAGAATCTCCCTGCTTAGGTGGCAGTTATCCCTGCTTCCCACAACAACAAGCTTTTCGGCCACAAGACTGTTTCTTTCGGCAGTCATCTCAAAAAGAGACTTACCTTCAAATATTTCAAGATACTGTTTTGGCCTGCTTTTTCTTGAAAGTGGCCATAAACGGCTTCCAACGCCACCAGTAAGTATAACGTGTGTAATTTTACTCATATAATTGTTTATAATTGGTTAGAACACCTAAAAGATAAGGTTAGCAATTACTATCCTTTTATTTTCTCCTGTCAATCAACGACAGTAATTTTTTACCATAACCGCTCTTTAGCAAAGGTTCGCAAAGTGCCCTGAACTGAGTTTCGTCTATATAGCCCATTTCATAAGCTATACCTTCTATAGCACCTATTTTTAAGCCCTGGCGCTCCTCAATAACCTCTACAAACTGACTTGCCTGCATGAGCGATTGAAATGTGCCTGTATCAAGCCATGCGGTACCTCTGTCTAATATACTTACCTTAAGCTTTCCCTGCTCTAAATAAGCTTTATTAACATCCGTAATTTCATATTCGCCCCTATGGCTTGGTTTAATGTTTTTGGCAATTTCTATAACACTATTGTCATAAAAATAAATTCCGGGCACTGCATAGTTAGATTTCGGCACTACAGGTTTTTCTTCTATAGAAACAGCCATACCGGCATCATCAAACTCCACAACGCCATAACGTTCAGGATCATGCACATGATAGGCATAGATAACACCTCCATCGGGATCGTTGTTACTTTGAAGCAGTTCTGCCATACCCGATCCATAAAATATGTTATCTCCCAGTATTAGCGCAACTTTATCGTTACCAATAAACTTTTCGCCAATAACAAATGCCTGCGCAAGTCCGTCAGGTTTTTCCTGTACAGTATATTCAAAGCTGCAGCCATATTTTTTGCCATCCCCTAAAAGGTCCTGAAACAGAGGCAGGTCTTTGGGAGTAGATATAATAAGTATTTCTCTTATGCCCGCCTGCATTAATGTAGAAAGAGGATAATATATCATTGGTTTGTCATAAATAGGCATCAATTGCTTACTTACTGACAGTGTTAGCGGATGAAGCCTCGTTCCCGAACCTCCGGCCAATATAATTCCTTTCATTAGTACATACTTTAATTAATGGCTGTCAAGGTATTGCTTCTCATAATATTTTTCATATTCTCCCGAAGTTACATTTTTAAGCCACTCTTTGTTCTCTAAAAACCAATCGATAGTAATTTCAAGTCCCTGTTCAAAAGTAACAGATGGTTTCCAGCCGAGCTCACGATTTATTTTTGTAGCATCAATGGCATACCTAAGGTCGTGTCCCGGGCGGTCTGTTACATAAGTAATAAGCTTTTCAGATGTTCCGGCTCCCCTGTCAAGCTTAACATCCATAAGTCTGCACAACAGTTTAACGAGGTCAATATTTTGCCACTCATTAAAACCGCCTATATTATAGGTTTCATGGTTCTTGCCTTCAAAAAATATAAGATCTATAGCTGCTGCGTGGTCTTTTACAAAAAGCCAGTCGCGGGTATATTTACCATCTCCATATACAGGCAAAGCCCTGTTTTCTATAATATTATTTATAAATAACGGAATAAGCTTTTCAGGAAAATGGTTAGGTCCATAATTGTTAGAGCAATTAGATATTACGTAAGGCAATCCGTAGGTTTCGCCATACGCCCTTACAAAATGATCTGATGATGCTTTTGAAGCGGAATACGGAGAATTAGGATCATAAGCCGTAGTTTCGGTAAATAGACCTTCAGCCCCTAAACTTCCGTAAACCTCATCGGTGCTTATATGATAAAAACGCTTTTCTCCGCTATCTTTACCCCAAAGCTCTTTACTTGCATTAAGCAGGTTAAGTGTACCTATAATGTTTGTTTTTACAAACGCTAACGGATCTTTTATAGATCTGTCTACATGTGATTCTGCCGCAAGGTGAATTACTCCATCAAAAGAAAATTTATTAAAAAGCCCGGTTATAAAATCAGCATCAGTAATATCACCTTTAATAAAGGTATAATTATCAGCTTTTTCTATATCCTTAATATTTTCAAGGTTTCCGGCATAAGTCAATGCGTCCAGATTATAAATATGTATATCAGGATACTTGGTTACAAATCGTCTAACTACATGCGACCCTATAAAACCGGCTCCTCCGGTAACTAATATTCTTTTCATGTCTTGCTGTAACAGCGCTTAAAATCACATTATTTTATTAATACAAAGGAGATACGTTTTAAAGCATCTCCTTTGAATAATTATTTTTTTATTTGCTTTTTCCTATAACCTGGAATACAAAGCCAATTTCTTCAAGTTTTTTACCGTCAAGTACGCTTCTTCCGTCAAATACAAAAGCAGGTTTTTTCATATTATCATAAATACGTTGCCAGTCATAGCCTTTAAACTCATCCCATTCTGTTAAAACAGCTATAGCATGGGCATCTTTACAAGCTTCATATGCATCTTCAAAAGTTGTAACAAGCTTCGCATTTTCATCTTTAGACCTTGTATCAAGATAATCAAGGTCGGCAAGAACTTTTTCGCTCTCAACTTTAGGATCATAAACCGCTATTGATGCCTGCTCATACAAAAGTTCATCGGCAACCTGAATTGCAGCAGACTCTCTTGTATCGTTAGTATCTTTTTTAAACGCCCATCCAAGGAAAGCTATTTTCTTACCAGAAACAGTGTTATATAATGTTTTAACAATGTTTGCAGCAAAGCGCGATTTTTGGTGATCGTTCATTATAACAACCTGTTCCCAGTAATCTGCCACTTCGTTAAGCCCGTAAGATTTTGCAATGTAAACGAGGTTAAGAATATCTTTTTGGAAACATGAACCTCCAAAACCTACTGATGCTTTAAGAAATTTAGGACCAATACGGCTATCCATACCAATAGCACGGGCAACCTCATTAACGTCTGCTCCTGTTTTTTCACAAAGCTCAGACATTGCATTGATAGAAGAAACCCTTTGGGCAAGGAATGCATTTGCCGTAAGCTTAGAAAGTTCAGACGACCAAACGTTTGTAGTAAGTATACGCTCTTTAGGAATCCACTCTGCATACACATCAGCAAGAGCCTGTATCGCTGCCTGGCCTTCTTCATCAGTATCGCCACCAATAAGTACCCTATCAGGACTTAAAAGATCTTCTACCGCAGTACCTTCTGCAAGGAACTCAGGATTACTAAGTATCTGGAATTTAACACCATTACCCGTATTATCAAGTATACTTCTCACTGCCTCGGCTGTACGCACAGGCAATGTAGATTTTTCAACTACGATCTTATCATCTTTGGCTACGGCAGCAATTTGTCTTGCACAAAGCTCTATATACTTAAGGTCGGCTGCTTTACCTTTACCAAGGCCGTATGTTTTAGTCGGTGTATTAACCGATATAAATATCATTTGAGCTTCATCTATAGCCTTTTCTACCTCTGTAGTAAAGAAAAGATTACGCCCCCTTGCCTGACCAACTATATCTGCAAGTCCCGGTTCGTATACCGGAAGGTTATCAAGATTTTCATCGTTCCACGCAGCAATACGGGCTGCATTAAGGTCTACAATTGTAACTTTAATATGCGGACATTTTGCGGCAATTACTGCCATGGTAGGGCCACCCACATATCCTGCACCTATACAGCAGATATTTGTTATTTTATTAGCCATGCTTTTATTGGTTGATAATTACGTTAAATTTTAACTAAATATTATGGTTTACAAACTTACATTTTTTTTCTAAAAAAATCGAAAAACTCCTTATTGTTGCAGAATTATTTTCATTTTTTTAACGGTATGCATACAAATAGCTATCAATTAGAGTTTACCCTGTGCATTTTGACCTAAAACTCCTTTAACATCATACACAACGCTAACCGGTTTTTTAAGCAAATCCATATTCATGCTTGTAAACTCGTTATGGGCGACACCTAAAACCACAGCATCAAACCGTGTGTCCGGCTGTACGCAACAGGTTTCAAGCCCATACTCTTCTAAAACTTCTTCAGGATCTGCCCAAGGATCATAAACAGTAACAGCAATACCATAATCTTTGAGCGCCTTTATGACATCAACAATTTTTGTATTGCGCACATCGGTACAGTTCTCCTTAAAAGTTATACCCAGCATAAGCAGTTGAGCACCGTTTACAATTACGCCATTTTTTATCATCAGTTTCACTACCTGAGAGGCCACATATTCGCCCATACTGTCGTTAAGCCTGCGGCCTGCAAGTATAATTTCAGGATGATAGCCTGCTTCTTGGGCCTTTTGTGCAAGATAGTACGGATCTACACCTATACAATGACCACCCACAAGACCTGGCTTAAATGGCAGGAAGTTCCACTTTGTGCCTGCCGCCTGTAACACTGCCTGCGTATCTATATCTAAAAGATTGAAAATTTTAGAAAGCTCATTTACAAAAGCTATATTAATATCGCGCTGGGAGTTTTCTATAACCTTAGCAGCTTCGGCAACTTTTATAGAGGGCGCCTTGTGTGTTCCGGCCGTAATAACCGAACGGTATAAGGCATCCACTTTATCGGCTACTTCAGGAGTTGAACCCGATGTTACTTTAATGATCTTGTCTACAGTATGCTCTTTATCTCCGGGATTAATGCGCTCCGGCGAATATCCTGCAAAAAAATCAGTATTGAATGTAAGCCCGCTAACACTCTCCAGTACAGGAACACATTCCTCTTCTGTAACTCCAGGATAGACGGTAGATTCATAAATAACAATATCGCCCTTTTTAAGCACTTTGCCTACCACCTCACTTGCACCATAAAGCGCCCTGAGGTTTGGCCTGTTATTTTTATCTACCGGGGTAGGAACCGTAACTATATAATAACTGCATCCGTTTAACTCTTCAGGGTTATCGGTACACAGTAATCCGTTTTGCCCTTTGCTGTAGTTCGACAAAACCTCTTTAAGCGTATCGCTGTCTACTTCTTTTGTAGTATCTTCTCCTTCATTCAGTTCGGCAATTCGGGCTTGCTTAATATCAAACCCAACTACCGTATATTTTTTCGCCATTAAAACTGCCAGTGGCAGCCCTACATAGCCTAAACCTATTATTGCTATCTTCATTGTATTACTTTTCAGTGGCGTCGCTTCTTAAATTGTTCCAGTACCAGCCCGTTGCTTCTTTAAGTCCCTCTTCCATACTAAACTTAGGGCTGTAGCCCAGCAGTTGTTTTGCTTTTTCTACACTGGCCAAAGAATGCGGAATGTCTCCTGCACGATTTGGCCCATGTGTTACCTGCACATTTGCAATGGCAGCATCATATACCGAAAGGTATTTTTTTAAATACCTGAGTAAATCATTAAGTGTAGTGCGTTCGCCAAAAGCAGTGTTATAAACTGTATTAACGGCCTCTTTATTATTTGTAAACAATGCGAGTTCATTCATTTGTACCACATTGTCTATATAAGTAAAATCGCGCGAATAGTTACCATCACCATTCACAACCGGGCTTTCGTGCGCCATGAGCTGCGACACAAATTTAGGTATTACTGCAGCATATGCACCATTAGGATCCTGTCTGCGTCCAAAAACATTAAAATAGCGCAAACCAATGGTTTCAATACCGTAAGTTTTACTGAATATTTCGGCATAAAGCTCATTTACATATTTAGTAATAGCGTAAGGCGACAATGGCTTTCCTATTTTATCTTCCACCTTTGGTAAAGCCTCACTGTCTCCGTAAGTAGAAGAGCTCGCTGCATACACAAACCTTTTAACGTTGGCATCACGCGCGGCAACCAGCATGTTTAAAAATCCCCCTACATTAACATCGTTAGTGGTAACCGGATCTAACAACGACCGTGGTACCGATCCCAATGCAGCTTCATGTAATACATAATCTGCCCCATTAACTGCTTTTTGGCAATCGTCCATATTACGGATATCTCCTTCTATAAACGTAAAATCAGGATTAGAAAAATGATGCTCAATATTTTTTAAATGCCCCGTAGCAAGATTATCAAGACAAACCACCTTGTAGCCTTTAGCAATAAAATTATCGCATAGTGCAGATCCTATAAATCCTGCGCCCCCAGTTATAAGAATTGTAATTTTAGATTGTGCCTGCATGAAACCAATAGTGGCTCACAAAGAATATTTGTTGTAGTGACCCATGCAAATATAGGTACATTTTAACAAAATGTTATTTACGTCTACTATTATTATAAGTTAAATAATAGCTAAAAAAGCACATCTGCTTTACAGACTCTTTATAGAATTTTCGAATGGCACGCGGTGCACAATGCTCCTGCCAAGCGTAACCTCATCGGCAAATTCGAGCTCATCTCCCACCCCAATTCCTCTTGCAATAGCCGATGTTACCACATCATAATCTTTTATTTGCCTGTAAATATAAAAGTTGGTAGTATCGCCCTCCATAGTAGAGCTCAACGCAAAAATAAGCTCTTTAACACCGCCTGTCTTTACTTTTTCTGTTAGTGTATGGATGTTGAGCTGGCTTGGGCCAATACCATCTATTGGCGATATTTTTCCGCCAAGAACATGATAAACACCTTTAAACAAACCTGTGTTCTCTATTGCCATTACATCCCTTATATCTTCTACCACACAAATCACAGAGGCATCACGCCCCGGATTGGCGCATATATAACACACATCATTATCCGATATATTGTGGCAGCGGTTGCAAAACACAATATCCTCGCGCATTTTTTGTAACGACTCTGCCAGCAGGCGTGTGTGTTCTTCGGGTTGCTTAAGCAAATGAAGGGCAAGCCGCAAAGCAGTGCGCTTGCCAATACCCGGCAGTTGAGATATTTCGGCTACGGCCTTTTCCAGTAGTTTCGACGACATTTCCATAGTAGTGCAAAGGTATGAAAATGGTATGATATTTTTTTTTCAGGACACGAATCACACTAATTTTAATAATCAGTTGGCTTCACAAAATTCCTATTTTATGGTGCCTGATAAAAATTAGTTCAATTTGTGTAATTCGTGGCTATATTTGTTCTGGACAACTAATTATTTATACATGACTCCTACCACCATACTCGCCATAATAATAATTTACTTTGGCATTCTTATATTCATATCGCGCGTTGTTAGTAAAAAAGACAGTAGCAACGATACTTTTTTTAAGGCCAATAAAAACTCAAAGTGGTATCTGGTAGCTTTTGGCATGATTGGCACGGCACTCTCGGGAGTTACATTTATATCGGTACCTGGAGAGGTAGGCGCACCAACAGGCGAGCAGTTTAAATATTTCCAATTCATCCTTGGCAATGCTCTGGGCTTTATAATTATTGCTAAAGTATTACTACCCTTGTATTACCGACTAAACCTTACCTCTATTTACGGATATATTGAAGGCCGGCTCGGCTATTATAGCTACAAAACATCGGCAGGGATATTTTTAATAAGTCGTACCATAGGGTCGGCATTCAGGTTATATCTGGTGGTAATCGTGTTGCAGCGTTATGTATTTGATGATTTTGGAGTGCCCTTTTGGGCAACCGTGCTTATATCGCTCCTCTTAATTTTTGCCTACACTTATAAAGGCGGACTAAAAACCATTATTATTACCGATACACTGCAAACGCTTTTCCTTGTATCGTCTGTCTTTTTTACCATTTACTTTATTTGCGACAGCCTGAACCTTAGCCTGCCCGAAGCTTTTGAAACCGTAAAGAACAGCAACTACTCTAAAATATTTTTCTTTGAAGATTTTATCGGCAGCCGTTTTCATTTTGTAAAGCAAATATTGGGCGGAATGTTTGTAACCATTGCCATGGTGGGGCTGGACCAGGACCTGATGCAAAAAAACCTGAGCTGCAAAAACATAGGCGAGGCACAAAAAAACATGTTTACGTTTACCGGAATTTTTGTGGTTATCAACCTCTTTTTCCTGGGCGTGGGCGCATTGCTGTATATTTATGCCAATAACAATGGCATTGCCGTGCCTAACGATATGGGCAAGCCGCGCACCGACCTGCTGTTCCCGGAAATTGCCTTTAACTACCTTACCATAGTGCCGGCTGTAATATTTTTATTAGGTTTAACCGCAGCCACCTTTGCCACTACCGACAGTGCCCTTACGGCACTAACCACGTCATTTTGTGTAGATTTTTTGGGTATGGATAAAGCCGAAAACCTTGCCAATAAAAACAATGTACGCAACAGGCATTTGGTACACGTGGCTTTTTCGCTGCTTATGTTTGTGGTTATCATTATATTCAACTCGCTTAACGATAAATCAGTGGTAAGCATGATTTTCAGGATAGCATCTTATACTTATGGCCCACTGCTGGGGCTGTACAGCTTTGGCCTGTTTATGAAAAACCATGCCGTTAAAGATAAACTTGTGCCGTTTATATGCCTTGCCTCTCCCCTGCTTACGTTGGCATTAAGCCTAAACTCTCAGGCTGTTTTTGGAAACTATGTTTTTGATAACGAACTGATAATAGTAAACGGACTGATAACTTTTGTTTTATTGCTATGCATTAGCAGGAAAGCAGAGCGTGTTTTGGGATAGTCTGCCCACGGAGATACTGCGGGGATATTACATGCAACCCTTTCAGAGTCGGGCACGAGTTGCCGAGCGATGAGGAAAATCCGTGTAAACTTGCTTTACAACATGCTATAACGCAAAGACACACAAAGAAGACACGAAGATTCGCAAAGAAAAATTGTGTGAATCCGTGCAATTAGTGTCTTAAAAAAAACGCACAAATCCGCGAGTATGAAGCATCCGCGTCATCCGCGTTCCATTATAAATATAAAAACAATCAAATCATCAAATCAACAAATAACCACTAAAAAATCAATACTGGTTTATAGAGAGCATAACCAGCGTACACCCTACCTCGATATCTATATTGTTTTCTTTTAAAATGGCATACAATTCCGGATTTTCGGTACCGGGGTTAAAAATAACGCGCTTGGGCTTTAGGCTAACAATGTAATCATAATACTGCTTTTGGTTCATGGGGTTAAGGTACAACGTAACGGTATTAACCCCATCAAAAGAAGCAGCACCTTTTTCTATCTTAATTCCATCAAGGTTATCTTCTTTTTTTCCCATAGCCACCACAGGGTGGCCAAACCTCTGCAGCATTTTTACTGCTTTATATGCATATCGGCCGGGCTCTGTAGAGGCACCCACGACCAGTGTTTTTTTAGTTTCCATAGCACGTATTTTTCAATTACATAAAGGACTTGTTAAACCTACAAGGTTAAAAAAACCTTGCAGGTTAGGCAAACCTCTTTTGTTATCCTGCAAGGTCTCAAAGACCTTGTAGGTATAATCCAAAAAAATTCTTCAAGTTTGTTTATATAAAAATACCAAATACCCTTGGTATATAATATTATTTTAGGGTAACAATAACATTACTATGGTGTATAAACATAATCTGCCGGAAGCAGGTCGCCCGCCTTTAGGTCGCCCATGTAGCCAACAAAAGTAATCTCGCTCAACGGAAAGAACAGCCCGTTTGCATCTATATAAAAATAACCGTTGTTAAACATAAGGCCGCTTTGCAGTTGTTTATCATACAGCACATCAAACTTTACATCAGAGAATTTCCCACCTTTTTTTTCTTTAACCTTAATGGAATACTGACTGTTGGCCGCTATTTCCTCACGGATTTTTTTCGCCCCAGGAGGGATATCTATAAGCGTTACCTTTTTAAAGCTAAGGCTATCGGTTACGCTAAAATAGCGGTTAGGATCGGCAGGCCAGCGATCGGCATATAGTCCATATTTTTGTTCCTGCCAGTCGCCTTTGGCAATAGTTTTCATAAAATGCACTGCCGAACCAAGATATACCTCTTTTCTTTTCTTGTCGGCACTATGGTTTTTAGAAATGTCAGTAAAAAAAGTAGTCCCTGCAAAAAAGCTCCTTCTCATGTTGAAAGCATCGAGCGTTTTGGCACTGTAATTCACTTCAAAATCGGCCAGGTCAAAGTTTATTTTATATTCAAGCCGTTTATTAATAATACGTATAGGCTTATAGGCCTGTGCCCTGAGCGAATTGGTTTTAAGGTCAAAATAAAGATTTATATCGTCTTCATTCTCAATTTTACACGAACTGCCCGCACGCGTAGTCCCCAAAAACTGTTCCCTGAAAACTTTTAGCATTTGCCTGCGGCTAAACGGCCCGCCTTTGTTTATTACTACTTCTTTCAGGGCAATGGCATCGGTGCGCAATACAGCTTTAAATGGCTTATTGTAGCTGTAAGGCTCTTCAATCCGCAAAGTTTCAAATCCAATAAAACTTATTACAAGTGGCGCATTAAACTGCTGTGGGGTTACTATTTTAAAATACCCCTTAGCATTGGTGCTTGCTGAAAAAGTAGTACCATCTACATAAACAAAGGCTCCTTCAAGAGGTTTATTTTCCTCTTCATCATAAACAAAACCCTGAAGCGTTTGCCCCAAAGCAATATTTACACACAGCAGTGCAGCTATAAACATTAGTAGTTTCATACTATAAAGATACCGTAAAATTGTTAGCCGCAAAACGAAAACGGTTTACCTCTATTTTAAAAAGAGCATATAAACAAATTATAGCTTTGGTTTAAATGATAAGAGATTATGATAGTACACACCCCTGCCAAAATATATAAAGCGCAGCAGCGCAGCCTTAACGAAACTAACACTCATAAGGTTTACAGCACACAAAATGAAATGATTGTTTGCAATGATGAAACCCTTGCTCCGCAGCATTCGGTAACACGTATATGGCGAAACACAACCTCTACCCTCCTGATACCCTTAGTAGGAAAACTGGATTATGTAGCCAATACAAAAAAAACATTAGTTCCCGGCGATGTGGCTGTACTGCCGGGCAACAGCACTATAACCCTTATCAATCCTTATAAAGCAGAGCTAATAAATTACCTGTCTATTACAGCCTCCGATATAATCACAGACCAACCGATGACTGCTACGGTAAATTTCAATTTAAGGAATATACTGCACTCTTTTATTGAAGAGAAAAACATAAAAGGATGTATCGGGATTTTCGATGGCAGAAACGAAACTACTTATAGCCCAAGTAGCGCATCTTCTACACTATTTGTATTTGTAATAAACGGAGCTTTTGAGGCAGAAGGCCGCCTGTTGGAAAGCCGCGATGCCCTTGCCCTTACAGGAATAAAAAAGGTAGAAATAGAAGCCCTCTCGCCCGATGCCATTATCCTGATGCTCGAGCTGACTAAATAATGGTTGGCCGACAATTATAGACGGTTGGCCTCATTTTACTAATAAGCACCCCAAAACACGCGTTAAACAGAAATAAAACAAAGACTATTATGGAAAGAAAAGAATTTTTAAGAACGTTTGCTCTGGCCGGACTGGCATTGGCCGGACTTAAAGTTATTGATGCCTGTAGTACAGACGACAGTACCACTCCTGAAACTTCAGGCACAGATACTTCTGGAGGTAGTGGTAGTGGCAGCGGAAGCACTTCGGGCAATTGTGTGGTATCACCTACCGAAACTGCCGGGCCTTTCCCTACACACAACCCATCAACGCTGGTAGCAACAAATATTATAGGCGACAGGACGGGTATTCCGTTAACTATTAACATTGCACTTAAAAACACTAATAACAGCTGTAATGCATTAACTGATACTATTGTAGATATATGGCATTGCGACAAAGACGGCAACTATAGCGAATATGGCGGCAGTGGCATGCAAAGCACCAACTATACCAACAACCACTTTTTGAGGGGAAGGCAAACTACCAATGCAAATGGTGAAGTGGCTTTTACTTCTATATTTCCGGGTTGGTACACTGGTAGGGCTACCCACATACACGTGCATGTTTACAATTCGGCAGGCACATCTTTGCTTATAACTCAAATTGCTTTTCCTGAAAGCAGCAGCAGTGCAGTGGTACAGGTAAATGCGTCTTCGGCTAACGGATATACCAAAGGAATGAGCGGATATACCTATAATGCCAACGATAATGTTTTTAGTGATGACAGTACCGGAGCAGAAATAGCTACGGTTACGGGTACTGTTTCTGATGGTTTTGTGTTAGCTCACACTATAAATGTGGCAGCATAAATACCATATATCGAAAGAAAACAACCATTCACCGAAATAAAAGAGCTATTCACCTCTAAAACATTTTGAGGTGATAAAATGTTAACTATATTTGTTATATGTTAAAAAATAAAGATTTATACTTGTTTAAGTAACATTATAATTTTTAATTTAAATCTTTAGTATATATTTGCAGTGCAAAAACGCACTACATTTTTTAAAATGCGTTTTATTGTTGGTTATTTGTATATTTGAAGAGAGGGATGTGGTGTTCCTCTCTTCTGCTTTTACAGCAGGTAGTAAAAAACCTTTAAATATATAAACCCAATTTCAATACATGGAGTTATTCTTACTCATCTTCGGAGCACTCTTTTCAGTTATCAACCCACTTGGCGCAGTACCAATTTTTGTTGGCCTCACTCAGGACGACAGCACCAAAGAACGCCAGCGCATTTCGTTCTGGACAGCCATAAACGTTTTTATAATTCTTGTTATTGCTTTTTTTGTGGGGCAATATGTCCTGGCCTTTTTTGGCATAAGCATCGACGCGCTTCGCATAGCAGGTGGTTTTATTATTGTTAATTCAGGATTTTCATTATTAAACCGCAGGTTTAACAAAGGCCGCGGTGTACACAAAGAGGTAGAAGACGATGCCCAAAAACGTAACGACATTGCCCTTACACCTCTCGCCATCCCCATGCTTGCAGGCCCGGGATCCATATCGTTGCTCATTGCTATGTATCAGGATTACCCACTTATAGAACAGCAAATAATAGCCACGCTTGCCATGGCTGCTGTAGCATTGGTAATATTTTTTATGATGCGCAGCGCACATTACATTTCCAACCTATTAGGAGCATCGGGCATTGTAGCCATATCGCGCATTATAGGCTTTATAACCATTGCAATTGGCGTGCAATATATTACCAGCTCTGTCGTAAACATATTGCAAACAGTCAGCTTTAAATAAACCTACCGAACAACAATTAAAAAACCCGGCAGCGAATAATTCGTATGCCGGGTTTTACCTAAAAAATAGAAATTACAAAAATTATTTAATGCTTATAGCAGCCCCTCCACCACGGGCAAGTTTTTGCTTAAGCTTTGTTTTGCTTGTCACTTTAATGGTTTTAATAGCATAGCTCTGCGGATTCTTGTCGTAGCTTGCATCATCGCCATCGGCATAAATCGTAGCTGTATAGGTTTTGCCTTTTGGCAAAAAGTCAAAACTTATCTCGGCTGTACGGGCATTCTCATCGGTAATAGCACCTATAAACCACTCGTTTTTACCTTTCGCTTTACGGGCTATTGTAATATAATCGCCCGGTTCTGCTTCAAGCACACGGCTCTCATCCCAATCTACCGCTACATCTTTAATAAACTGGAAAGCATCTAAGAATTTGTTGTATGTTTCCGGGAAATCAGCAGCCATTTGCAACGGACTGTACATGGTTACATATAACGCCAATTGTTTTGTAAGGGTAGTATTTACATGGCTGTTGTTCTCAGGGTTATACTTGCTCACGTTCATCTCAAAAATACCAGGAGTATAATCCATTGGTCCACCCATAAGCCTTGTAAACGGCAATATAGTTGTGTGATCAGGGTTATTGCCGCCAAAAGCCTCAAACTCTGTACCGCGGGCAGATTCGTTGCCTATAAGGTTAGGATAGGTACGCGCCAAACCTGTAGGACGAATAGCCTCGTGCGCGTTTACCATAATTTTATATTTCTCAGCCTCAGTAACACAATACAAGTAATGGTTTACCATATACTGGCCGTAATGACGCTCGCCATGCGGAACGATACCGCCCACATAGCCGCTCTTAACAGCATTATATCCATTGTCTGCCATAAACTGATATGCCTTTTGCAGATGCCTTTCGTAGTTGCGCACAGAACCGGATGTTTCGTGGTGCATAATTATTTTAATGCCTTTAGAAGCCGCATAGCGATGCAGTTCTTTAACATCAAAATCAGGATAAGGAGTAACAAAATCAAAAACATAATCTTTGCTATGACCAAACCAGTCTTCCCAGCCCTCATTCCAGCCTTCTACAAGAACGGCATCAAAACCATGTTTAGCGGCAAAGTCAATATACTCTTTTACATGGGCAGTGTTGGCACCATGCTTGCCGTTTGGCTTGGTTTTACTATAATCAAGCTCACCAAGTTTAACGTTTGTAAGATCGTTATAAGCCCATGAGCTTTTTCCGGTAATCATTTCCCACCAAACACCTACATATTTAACCGGCTTGATCCACGATACATCTTTGTATTTGGTTGGTTCGTTAAGATTATAGATAGTTTTAGACATTAATATATCTCCGGCTTTGTCGCTAACAATAACTGTCCTCCATGGTGATTGTGCAGACGCCTGAATATAGCCTTTATTGCCTTCTGCATCGGGCGTAA
Source organism: Flavobacterium sp. Sd200 (assembly GCF_009826935.1). Lineage (GTDB taxonomy): Bacteria > Bacteroidota > Bacteroidia > Flavobacteriales > Flavobacteriaceae > Flavobacterium. Next base: position 25,557 of record NZ_WUMN01000004.1, on the reverse strand, counting down.
GCCATGATTCCAACACCATGTTCTTATCATCAAGGTTAAGCGACATACATGAATAGTCTACAAGTGCAGCCTCGTGGATGTTAATGTAAAGTCCGTCTTTACTTTTAAGCATCAATGGAGTTTGAATCCCCGTTGGTGAAAAAGTTTCCTGAGAGGCATTATACGTAACGGCGTCTTTCATTTTGCCACGCACCTCGCTAAGGTTAGAAGTAGTAGTGTTATACTCCTGAGTATCATAGTCGCCCGGAAGCCAAAATGCTTTGTGGTCTCCGGCAAGTGCAAACTGGGTTTTTTCTTCTTTAATTATAAAGTAGTTAAGATCTTTTTGCTGAGGGAACTCATACCTAAAACCAAGGCCGTCGTTAAACACCCTGAAACGGATGCGGATGTACCTGCCGTTTTGTGCTTTTTGGCTTAGGGTTACCAATAGCTCGTTGTAATTATTGCGAATGTTTTTTTGCTCGCCCCACACCGGAGACCAGGTTTCATCAAATGTTGCCGTCTCGGTCTTATCTATAGAGAAGCCCTCCAGCATGGCGGGTACGTCTTTGGTATCGATACCCAGCTTACTGGTTTTAATTACGGGCTTCTTCTTATAGGTTAGGGCATAAGTTGGTTCGCCTTTTTGGGAAAGCGAAAAGGCTAGGGTTACATTCTTATCGGGAGAGCTGATCTGCTGGGAATGCAGAACCATGCCTGCAAGAAGCATGACAGCCGATAATAGTTTTTTCATAAGGCTTGGGTTTTAAAATTAATGCTATAGCGGCATTAAAATTACCTAAAATTAAAGCATGAAAAATACTATATCGTTACAAAACACCTCATACAACGTTTGCGTGTTAAAAACTTTACTTTTTTAAACTCCTAAAATTAAGGATTATGCAGTTTTAAGCACACTTTAACTAATGTATCGCAGAGACACACAGAGAAGGCACAAAGATTCGCAAAGAGAAAAAATAAAAAGTATTTTGACAACATCCCTTCTCCCTTCATGAATCTTTGAGCCTGCTTTGAGCACCTTTGTGTAATAACCAAAACTGCCCTATAAATTTTAATTAGTCCTGTAAAAACTTCAATGTTTTTTCAAAAAAATCCTTAGGGTTTTCCGCATGAACCCAGTGCCCCGAGTTGGTAATATCTTTTATTTCTGCCTGCGGAAAAATCTCTTTTATCTGTTCGATATCTTCATCCATTATATAACGCGATCGATCACCCCTTAAAAAAAGTGCAGGCCCTTCAAAACGCGAATTCTCCGGCAGTGCCTGCCCTATTTGGTCAATTTCCTTATTAAAGGCCACAAGGTTAAACCTAAAATCAAGCTGCCCCGGCTCCTTCCAATACAGGTTTTTCATTAAAAACTGTCGTGTACCTGCATCAGTAATATATTCGCTCATGGTAGCCTCTACAGCAGCACGGTCGGGTTTTGCACTAAAATCTACCGCGTTTAAGGCTTCAAGTTCTGTTTGGTGGTGTGGCTTATAATATTTAGGACTAATATCTGCCACTACAAGTTTATTAATCTTATCAGGATGCTGCACTGCCAAAAACATAGCAGCTTTACCACCCATGGAGTGACCTATAACATCTACCCTTCCTAAATTGTTACCATCTATATATTCTACAAGGTCGGCAACCATAGCATCATAACTAAACTCATCAGAATGAAAACTTTTACCATGGTTACGCATATCTACAGCATGCACCTGATAGCCTTGTGCAGCATATTGCCCGCCAAGGGTTTTCCAGTTATCGCTCATACCCATAAAGCCATGAATAATCAGTAGGGGTTTACCCTCTCCTTCTATACGTGAGTATAACATATTACTTTAGTTTTTGAAGATACATATTTACAACATTGTCCAACCCAAGATATAATGCCTCGGCAATAAGCGCATGCCCTATAGACACCTCAAGAAGCCCGGGAATATTATCTTTAAAGAATTTAATATTATCAAGACTAAGATCATGCCCTGCATTAAGCCCAAGCTGCAATTGCTCTGCCAGTATTGCCGACTGTGTATAGGGCTTTATTCCATCAAAATTGCCCAGACCATATTGGTGTGCAAAGCCTTCGGTGTACAGCTCTATCCTGTCGGTTCCGGTTTCCTTTGCACCTTCTACCATTTTAAGATCGGGATCTACAAAAACAGACGTACGTATGCCATTGCGCTTAAACTCCTGTATAACTTCCTGTAAAAAGCTTTTGTGTTTTATGGTATCCCACCCGGCATTGCTTGTAATAGCATCATCGGCATCGGGTACCAGCGTAACCTGTGTAGGCTTAACCTCCAGAACAAGATCCATAAAACTCTGTATAGGATTACCCTCAATATTATATTCAGTATAAACCACCGGCACCAAATCGCGCGCATCCTGATAACGAATGTGCCTTTCATCGGGTCTTGGATGTATGGTAACACCCTGTGCACCAAATTTCTGAACGTCATCCGCCACTTTAAGTACATCGGGCACATTGCCACCGCGTGAGTTGCGAAGGGTAGCTATTTTATTAATATTTACGCTTAATTTAGCCATAGTGTTGCTTAATGTTATTTCAATCACAAAAATACAAAGTAAAAAGTGCCCTTATTTTTATTTTTCATTATTTTGCATAATAATTAGTACGTTTCCCCATGATTGAAATTACCGATTTTTTAAACACCAATATTAAAGCACTGAGAACCACCGATTCGGTTGCCGATGCACAGGATCTTTTTGCTGAGTATCCTTTTTCGCACTTTCCGGTACTGGAAGACGGTGTGTATATAGGCTGTGCCGATGCTGAAGACACGGAACTTATGGACATTGAAAAAACCATAGGCGATATGCGCTATAGCTTTGACCGCTTTTTTGTGCGCGACACTACTATTTGGCTGGATGTTTTAGAGGTGTTTGCCAAGAATGAAACCAACCTTGTGCCGGTACTTAGCGAAGACAACAAATATTTGGGTTATTATGAAATTACCGATATTATAAAATTTTTTGATCAAACCCCTTTTCTTAAAGAACAAGGTGGTATACTTGTAGTGGAAAAAGGCACCACAGAATACAGCATGAGCGAAGTTGCCCAAATTGTGGAAAGCAACAACGGCAGGCTGTTGGGAGTGTTTATATCTGAAGCAAGTTTAGAAAAAGTACAGATAACCCTTAAAGTGAGCATGGGCGGCCTGAGCGAGATCATACAAACATTCAGGCGTTACAACTACGATATTATTACAGAGCATCAGGAAGATGCCTACCTCAATACGCTTAAAGACCGATCTGATTATCTGGATAAATACCTCAATATATAACCCATCATGAAAATTGCTGTTTACGGCCAATATTATAAAGACAACACCGCAGATATCATTCACACAGTGCTGCGCGTTTTTGAGCAGTATCAACCCGAAGTTGTTTTTGAGACCGATTTTTATGATGTATTAAACGGACACAACCTTCTCAATAAATCATTCTCTGTGTTTAGCGGTCATGACGACCTTGACGAGAGCTACAACATGTTTATTAGCATCGGCGGAGACGGCACCATGCTGCGTGCTGCCACGTTGGTGCGCAATAAAAACATTCCTATTATAGGTATAAACGCAGGGCGTTTGGGCTTTTTGGCTACCGTACAGCAGGAAAATATAGAAACCCTGCTGCCTCTTATTTTTTCTAACAGCTATAAAATCTCTACCCGCACATTATTAACGGTAGATTATGAAGGCAGCGACCTTGGCGACCTTGATTATGCCCTTAACGAAGTAACCGTTAGCCGTAAAGACACCACCTCTATGATTACTATAGAAACGAGGCTTAACGGAGAATACCTGAACTCGTATTGGGCAGACGGGCTTATAGTGAGTACCCCAACAGGATCTACAGGATATTCTTTGAGCTGTGGCGGCCCTGTACTGATGCCTGATGTAAACAGCCTGGTAATTACACCCATAGCCCCACACAACCTTAATGCCCGCCCATTAGTAATACCGGATGACACAGAAATAGAGTTGCGCGTTAGTAGCCGCGAAGAGCAGCACCTTGTATCTTTGGATTCGCGTATAATATCTGTAAATGTTGAAACGGTGCTTCGCATTAAAAAAGGCGGTTACAAAATAAATTTAGTAGAGTTTCAGGAAGAAAAATTTTTGGTAACCCTGCGCAAAAAGCTGCTTTGGGGAGAAGACAAGCGCAATTAATTTTGCCAAAATTACCTGTGCCTGCATACTACATTTACACTTCTTCCGTTTTCAAGTCTGTATATTTTGCATTAATGCAATTTATATGGGGTAAAATGTCTAATTGTAAGGCAATTTAAAAAATCTATATTGCTATATTTGCAGCCAATTTTCGTTTAATGAAACGCATACTCATAGTATTATTAATAACCGCAATGTCTTTAACGGCTAAAGCCCAGATAAACGAACTGGGAATTTTTGCCGGAGGGGCTAATTATATTGGCGATGTAGGCCCAACCAACTACATTGCCCCTAATGACCTTGCCGTGGGGTTAATGTATCGTTGGAACCGCAGCCCGAGGCACTCGTGGAGGGCTTCATTTATGTATGGAAAGCTTTCATCTAACGATGCCGATTCTGAGGTTGCCGGACGTAAAGACCGCGGAAACAAGTTTGAAAATACCGTAAAAGAATTATCTTTAGGGCTTGAATTTAACTTTTTTGATTTTAATCTTCATGAAGACGATTTTAAGGTTACACCATATATATATAGTGGCCTTAGCTATTTTTTTTATGATGAAAAATATATGTATAACCGCAATGCACGCGACTATAAAAACGGCAGCAGCCTGGCAATACCCATGACCGTAGGTATAAAAGCACATGTTGCCCGCCACCTTGTTGTGGGATTGGAAGCCGGTGCGCGCTATACTTTTACAGACAACCTTGATGCCAGCAACCCTGGAGACAGTGCCTATGAGGCTGCGCGTTTTGGAAATCTTGAAAGTAATGACTGGTATGTTTTTACGGGTTTTACCCTAACCTATACTTTTACTAATAAACCTTGCTACTGCTCGGAATAATATGGATATAACCACTACTATAAACACCGATAACCTGCCGGAACATATTGCCATAATTATGGATGGCAACGGTCGTTGGGCAAAAAAACAGGGCATGCTCAGGGCTTTTGGCCACGAAAACGGTGTTAAGTCTGTCAGGACAACAGTAGAGGCCTGTGCAAAGCTTGGCATAGGGTATCTTACATTGTATGCCTTTTCTACAGAGAACTGGAACAGGCCCAAACTGGAGGTGGATGCATTAATGAGCATCCTTATGAACTCTTTAAAAAAAGAGTTGCCTGTCATGCAAAAAAATAACATCAGGCTAAACACCATAGGCAATGCAAATATGCTGCCGGACAGAGCCAGAAAGCAACTTTTTGATGTTATAGAACAAACCGCAACAAATACCGGAATGACCCTTACGCTGGCACTTAGTTATGGCAGCCGTGAGGAAATAATCGCTGCAATAAAACAAATTAGCGAAAAAATAAAAAACAACCAGTTAAACGTTGATGATATTAATGAGTCTTTAGTAACATCGCACCTGTACACACACAACCTGCCCGATGCCGATTTGGTGATTCGCACCAGCGGGGAACAGCGCATAAGCAACTTTTTGCTTTGGCAGGCGGCCTATGCCGAGCTTTATTTTACAGATGTGCTTTGGCCCGACTTTAGAGAGCAGGATCTGCACAACGCTATTATCAACTACCAAAAAAGAGAACGTAGATTTGGAAAAACCAGTGAACAAATTAAATAACATGACAATGTTTTATAAAAGCATTGTATTGCTTTTTATACTTTTTATTTCGGGCAGTGCCTTTGCACAGGGAGAAGACAACAGGCTTGAAGCCGGCACCTATGTTTTGGCCGATATTTATGTTACCGGCAAAATGAGCTATAATGCACAAACCGTTGTTACTTTTACCGGGCTTGAGCAGGGACAAACTATAAATGTACCCGGCGAAGAAATTAGTGCTGCCATTAAAAAGCTTTGGAAACTGGGGCTTTTTAGCGACGTAAACTTTATGGTAGACCAAATTAAAGGCGACAGCATTTATTTAGAGCTTGCCATTAATGAGTTGCCTAAACTTAGCGATGTAAAATTGCAGGGCGTTAAAAAGAGTAAACGCGAAAGTCTTATTAAAGATACTGATCTTACTAAAGGCAAGATCGTAAACGAAAACCTTCTTACCAATACTAAAAACTATATAGAGAACAAGTATAAAAAAGACGGTTACTACAACACTAAAGTTGCCATAAATGTTATACCCGACAGTACCAATACTGTAAAAATGGTGGTTAACATAGATCGTGGCAAAAAAGTAAAAGTTAGCAAAATAAACTTTACGGGCAATCAGCAGCTTACAAATTCTAAGCTTAAACAAGCTATGAAAAACACTAAGCAAAAGGCTTTCCCTAATCCTTTACGTATTTTTAAATCGTCTAAATTTATTGCAGAAAAATATAAGGAAGACCTTAACAGCATAGTAGACAAGTATAAAGAAAAAGGTTATCGCGATGCACGTATAATAAGTGATACGGTAGTATATAACCCTAAAAAGAATACGGTTGCCATAGATATTAATGTAGAAGAAGGCCGCAAATATTATTTTGGCGACATCAAATATCTGGGTAACACAGTATATACCAACCAACAGTTAAACCTGATATTGGGTATTAAAAAAGGCGAGGTTTACAACGGCGTACTTTTACAAAAAAGGATTGCCGATGCCAGCAAACCCGATGGTGACGACCTTACCAACTTATACCAAAACAATGGTTACCTATTCTCTAACATTAATGCCGTAGAGGTAAGTACCGCTAACGATACCATCGATTTTGAGATACGCATTGTAGAAGGTCCTATTGCTTACTTCAACAAAATATCGGTTCATGGCAATGATAAGACCAACGACCGCGTAATATACAGAGAGCTTCGCACAAGGCCGGGACAAAAATGGAACAAAGAAGATGTGATAGGCACTATTCGCGAACTCGGCGCACTGGGCTTTTTTGATGCTGAGACTATACGTCCGGACGTCAAAAATGCCGACCCTGCATCGGGTACGGTAGATGTAGAGTGGCATGTTGCCGAAAAAGGTTCAAGCCAGATAGAACTACAGGGCGGTTATGGCGGTGGAGGCTTTATTGGTACGCTGGGCTTATCGTTCAACAACTTCTCCATGCGAAACATCTTTAAAAAAGATGCCTATACCCCACTACCAATGGGCGACGGACAAAAACTGTCGTTGCGCCTTCAGGGTAGTACGTATTTCCAAACTTATAGCCTTTCGTTTACAGAGCCTTGGTTTGGAGGTAAAAAACCAATACAATTGTTTGGTTCATTATCGCATAGTAAACAATTCTCTTACAACTATTCGAGCCGCGACGTAGACAGAGACAGGAGCTTTACCATATCGTCAATAACTATGGGTATCTCTAAAAGGTTAAGCGAGCCCGATTATTACATGAGGCTTTCGCACTCGCTAACATTTCAGTACTATGCACTTAGCAATTATAACATAGGATTGTTTACCTTTGGTAACGGTATATCAAGAAACTTTGCTTATACCTTGGAACTTACAAGGGACAACAGGGGACGTAACCCTATATACCCTACTTATGGTTCGTTGTTTAGTGCCAGCTTTAGGACTACGCTACCATATTCATGGTTTAACGGCATAGACTATGGCAACCTTGGCAACCAACAGGAGTACAAAGAAGTAAATACAAACAGTCAAATTAACGGTCGTTATATAAAAGAAGATGGTACCGGAACTGATCACTGGCAACAAGCACGAGCAGACCAAGCCAAAGTAGACCAGGAAAAATTCAATTGGCTGGAGTACTGGAAAACTAAGTTTAAAGGAGATTGGTACAGCAAACTTGCCGGTAAACAAGGGCAGGAGCTTGTATTGCGCACCCTAGGTGAGTTTGGTTTTATGGGAGCCTATAATAACGAGAGGGGCTTGGTGCCGTTTGAACGTTTTTATGTAGGTGGAGACGGTATGGCTAACTATGCACTCGATGGCCGCGAGGTTATACAGCTAAGGGGGTATCCTAACCAATCGTTGAGTCCGATCATTGAAGACAGAACTGACCCTAACTGGGGGCAGCAAATTGGTGCAACAATTTATAATAAGTTCTCGTTAGAGTTGCGTTACCCTATTACGCTTAAACCGCAGGCTTCTATATTTGCATTAACCTTTGCTGAAGCTGGTGCATCGTTTGCTAACTTTAAAGAATATAACCCTTTCAAATTAAACCGTTCGGCAGGTTTCGGTCTTAGGGTATTTATGCCGGCCTTTGGTTTATTGGGTATAGACTTTGGTTATGGTTTCGACCCACTACCGGGCTACTCACAGCCTAATGGTTGGGAAACGCATTTTATCATAGGACAACAGTTCTAAAAAATTGGCATGATATTTTCTAATACGTAAATAGTTATGAAAAGATATTTAATTGCATTATTGGCCTTTATGGGCTGCCTTTCGGCAAATGCACAGGGGCGTGGTATAAAGATCGCTTATATAGACATGGAATATATCCTGGATAAGGTATCTGACTATGCCGAGGCGAAAAACCAGCTTGAACAAAAAGCCGGGAAGTGGAAACAGGAAATGGATGCCAAGCGCAACGAAATAACCAAGCTTAAAGAAAGCCTTCAGGCAGAAAAAGCACTTTTAACCAAAGAGCTTATTGAAGAGCGCGAAGAAGAGATAGCTTTTCAGGAAAAAGAGCTTAGCGATTATCAGGAAAAAAAGTTTGGCCCTAAAGGCGAACTTGTATCGCAAAAAGCCGTTTTGGTGAAACCTATACAGGATCAGGTTTTTACGATAGTACAGGATTTGGCAGAGATAAGAAAGTATGATTTTGTTTTTGATAAATCATCTGACCTAACGATGCTTTTTGCCGCAAAAAAATACGATATTAGCGACCTTATTGTAAAGCGCCTTGGCAGGACCGCTAAACGCGAAAAACTGAGCAGTAAGGAAGTTAAGAAACTAGATGAGGAAGAAAAAGCTGAAGAAGAAGCTTCTGACCCGGATAAAATAGACAAAGCCAAGCAGCTTGCCGATAAAAAAGCTGCCAGGCAGAAAGCTATAGATGACAGGAAAGCTGCCGCAGATGCCAAAAGACAGGCCGCCCTACAAAAACGTGATGAACAAAGGGCTGCAAATGCTGCCAAAAGAGAAGCGGCAGCAGCCGGTAAAACGACTGCCAAGCCTGCAACCACGACAGCAGACCCAACTGGTGGAGACGACACTACAGGAGATGATGCCGCTCCTAAAACCGCCAGCAAAACTGCTACCGATGCAACTGATGCCAAAGCGGAAAAAGCAGCCGATGCTGCTGCCCAAAGAAAACAGGCTGTAGAAGAAGCGAAAGCTGAACGCGAAAGAAAACTTGAAGAAAGAAAACAGGCTATAGAGGCACGCAAGCAACAGGCAGCAGAACAAAGGGAAGCTGCAAAAAAAGCGCGCGAAGAAAAAACTAAAAATAGCGAACCTGCAGCTGATAAGCCTGCAACGCAAACAACACCTCCCCCTACAAACACCGAGGGAGACGATTAAATAAAAACAAAAAATTAATATTAAAACCTTAAATGATGAAACAACTAAAATCTTTATTAATCGCTGCACTACTATTTGTGGGAATTAATGAAACGGTACAGGCACAAGCAAAAGTAGCGCACATTAATGTAAGTGACTTAATGGCTGCTTCACCGGAAATGAAAGCTGCACAAACGCAACTTGAAAAAGTTACCAAAACGTATGACACCGAATACAATACAATGGTAGAAGAGTTCAGGAAAAAAGTTGCGCAGTATGAGAAAGAGGCTTCTACTGTAAAAGACGATGTAAACGAAGCACGCGGCAAAGAGGTACAGGATATGCAAAAAAGGATACAGGATTACCAACAAACTGCGTCTAAAGAATTACAGGAAAAACAAGAGGCTATCTACAAACCAATCCTTGAAAAATCAAGAGCAGCTATACAAAAAGTAGCTAAAGCTAAAGGTTATCAGTATGTTCTTGACTCTTCATCAGGTAGTGGTGTACTACTTGCAGATGGTCCAGATCTTTTAGCTGATGTTAAAAAAGAGCTTGGCTTTGGTGCTAAATAATTAAACCGCTTATAATTTACAAAAGGCTATCCAACAAAATGGATAGCCCTTTTTGTTTTGTATCAAAATGGCTTTTGATGCTTTACATATTTATTGATCATGTATGGCGTAATCTTCTTTAGGGTTTTACCTGTAACCGGGTGTAAACCCGGATATGTATAATATTCAATCTCGTTGTCGCCCACTTTATAATACCATATACGCGGCAATCCGTTGGGCAGAAAAAAAGTTGTGGTGTCGCACACACTTACTCTTTTTTGATAAGCAAAGGTTTCTCTATCCATAGGTAAAACTAAAGCCGCACCAGCAAAACTATTCCCTTCAATACTGCAGGATACCTCCTCATAATGGTCTCCCCTCCAAACCATACACCCTTCTTCTTTAAAAAAAGTATTCTTAACAGCAATTATTACCGAAACAAGAAGTGCCACTATTAGTGCATTGCGAAATAAATTTTCTTTGTTAATAAATGCTTCTACCCTACTCCATTTCCAAGACGGCTTATGATTTGCCAATTGATTTTGAGGAACCACTTTGAATTCATCTACCTCTGATTTTGATGAATTCATAGTACTTACACTCATTGCATCTTTGGCAGTAGTATCAGTAAATTTCTTTATTTCTCCCTCCTCTCTGTTTAGAGTTCCATTCCTGAATTTAGAAAACGGTCTTTGATCTAGGCCAACTAACAAGGCCAAAAGATTCAGGCTGTTTAAATTGCTAAGCTCCGACTTTCCTTTTACGAAATTGGTTAGGGGTTTAAACTTATCAGTATCAAAAATCTCTATCTGCCTATGTAAAGGTTCGCCATCTTTAAAAATAAAAAAACGTTTGTATACATCTAAGTCTGCTGCATTATTCTCATTTAATAGAAGTAGGCTTAGCCTTTTGAATCTTGCTGGCGATGGTTGTAAAAAATACTCAGCATGATCGCCATCTTTTACATGATTGTAAGCTACTAAAATTGCTTTTTTATAATCGTCGAGAGTTACCACAATATTGATTTTATCAGAATTTGCCGGAATACACCGGAATTATCGGAATTGCCGGATTTTGTTAGACAAAAGCAGAAAATGCTGCCCTTACTTTGCCCTTGTAAATTAGTTACTGCCTTAAGCGCAATAGGGCAAATGTACAAAACTACTTTAAACATAGTGTTGCTATTCAGACTGTAAAGTTATTGGGGAAGTATAATTTCCTACAGTCTGTTTTAGCACACTATACTTCCCGCCAAAACAGGGAGCATTCTCCCAAACCGGTAGCAAAAAAAGCCAAAGCATTTTTGGCCAGGACTGCCTTTGTCTAAAATCAATTTTTGAAAATCATTATGAAAAAAATACTTTTTCTGGCAGCTTTTGTGCTGCTGGGAGTTACGGTTACGTCTTGTGAGGTTACAAACAATAATAATCAATTAGCTAATAATGCTTATATCGGCACTGATGACAACCCTATTCCAGACAAGCCGCAAAAGCCAACACCTCCACCTCCGCCTCCAACAATACCATCAGTTGTAAAAGGAGCGTAAATTTTTAACATTTTTTATTACTTTAGGGGAATGAAACTTGCAAAGATTTATTCCCCTTTTTTAATACTATTCTTATTTATAATCTCATGCAAAAAAGATACTATTACGAGTCCAGACAAATATAATTACGACTCATATTATGCTCAAAAATATCTTGAAAAGGGAGATATTTTTGATATGAACCGAAATGTAGATAGCGCTTTTTATTATTACAATGAATCAGCGCGATTGTTTCTAACAGGAAAAGAAACTTTAAGTGCTGGATATCCACTTGTAAAGATGGCATATATACAAAAACAACAAAGTGATTATTTTGGCGGTGAGGCAACAGCTACAGAAGCTCTAAAATTATTAAAGAACATCAACACAACACAATACAAGCCAGGGCTATATGCTACGCTGGCAATGTGTTATAAGGAACGCTATAGTTATGATGACGCTATATACTACAACAGTAAGGCCTATAGTATTACTAAAGACTCTATTGGCAAATGTGTTATTAAAAATAATATGGCCAATGTGTATGTTCAAAAAAAAGAATATAAAAAGGCAATAACTATCCTGAAAAATCTTTTAGAATCTGATTCTGTACATCATCATCTTTCAACTAAAGCTGCAGTTCTAAGCTCTCTAGCCGGCGCATTTCACGCTGTAAAAAATGATTCGGCTTATAAATACATGGAAGATGCACTTAAAATTCGTAAAGATATTAATGAAATAATAGGCGTAGCTTCATGCTATAACCATCTCGGAGAATATTATTCTGAAGTACAAAAAGACAAAGCAGTTTATAATGCAAAACAAGCCTACGATTATGCCACAAGGGCAAACAACCCGGAAAACAGAATTAAGGCTTTACACCTTCTCATTAAAAATAGTAGTAATAACACTGACTATGCAACCCAATATATTGCCTTACAAGACAGTATGAACAAAGTGCGCATGCTGGATAAAACACAGTTTGCAAAGATAAAATATGACTCTAAAAGCATTCAAAAAGACAATATAAGACTGCAGAAGCAAGATGCAATGAACAAAACCCAAAAGGCGATTTTGTTGATATTAATATTTTTTACAATTCTTACAGCCCTGCTGATATATTATATACAAAGGTTAAGGCATAAAAAGGCTAAGGTAATGGAGGTTTATAACGCTGAAAGCCGCATATCGAAAAAAATTCATGATGAATTGGCTAATGATATTTTTAACGTTATGTCTTTTGCACAAACACAGGAATATACTGAACCTGAAAAGCATGAAAAACTGATGCAAAACCTTGACAAAGTATATAGCAAAACAAGAGATATTTCCAGGGAAAACAACACCATAGATACAGGTATAAATTTCGGTATAGTTTTAAAAGAAATGCTTTCGGATTATAATACCCCTACAACTAGGGTAACCATTATAAACTTTGCCTGTATACAATGGGATGCTGTGAGTGCCCATAAAAAAATATCAGTTTACAGGGTATTACAGGAAATGATGGTAAACATGAAAAAGCATAGTGAGGCAGGTATCATTACACTCTTATTTGGTTTAAGTGGCAACAAAATCAATATACAATACAGCGATAATGGAAAAGGAATCAAAGAAAGTAAATTATTTTACAAAAATGGTCTTAAAAATGCGGAAAACCGCATTTTAGCTATAGATGGTACTATTACTTTTGACAATACAACCGGTGGGCTTAAAGTAAGCATTACTTTTCCTGCATAAACGAAAGTTATATGTTTAAAAAAATAATTGTTGCCGAAGACATAGACAGTATTAGTCTGGGATTAAAATCTTTATTGCAAAACATTCAGGATGCAAATATTAGTTATACTAAATATTGCGATGAAGCATTTTTAAAGATAAAGAAAGCCGGTTTAGACAGTATCCCTTATGAACTGCTTATCACTGACCTTTCTTTTAAAGATGGCAACAGAGAGGAAAAAATAACCTCAGGAGAGGAGCTTATCGAAGCCGTAAAAAAAGAGCAGCCTAATATAAAAATTATAGCCTATTCTATAGAAGAGCGCGGATACAAAATACGCCACCTAATGGACGACCTTGGAATAGATGCCTACGTTTGTAAAGGTCGCGAAAGCTCGGCTGAATTGCTCAGGGCTCTCAAAGAAATATATGCTGACAGAAAGTACATATCTACAAATCTTGCACATCTGCGAAAGCCAGAAACGATAAGCGAAATGGACATGGTAGACCTGGAAATAATTAAAATGCTTAGTGATGGCCTGATCCAAACAGAAATAGTAGAAAATTTTAAAAACAAAGGTCAAAAAGCATCGAGTATTAGCAGCATAGAAAAACGTATTATTAAGATGAAAACTTCTTTAATGGCCCGCAATACAACACATTTAGTCAGTATCGCTAAAGACATGGGATTGATTTAGTTGCCCTCGACTTTTTTTAAAAAAAATCTAAAAAAATAATTCTAGAGATATCTAAATTTTCAGAAATAAGGTTTTCCTTAAAATCATTCTTAACGGGAACATTATGTTTGGGCTTTATTATAAATAATGCCCTTTGAGTTTTCTTTAATATGAGTTTAATAAAACCTATTTGCTTTGCAAGCACAATATTGCTTTTACTGGCAATTCATAAGATGCCTATTGGCTATTACACTTTCTTACGATTGGCAATAACACTAAGCTGCATAACGATTATTACTAAAAATATTAAGACCTTACATGCTTTATGGATTATACTATTTGTTGTAACGGCATTGTTGTTCAATCCACTTATACCTGTATATTTTTATAAAAAATCGCTTTGGCTACCTATAGATATAGTTTGCGCACTTATCTTTCTTTGTTATGGTATAATCTATAAAGCTAATAAAAATACGCTTACTTAAATTTTGCAACATATACGCAATGAAGCTGACTAAAAAACGGTCACACTAATTACCGTTATCGCGGTAATTAGTGTGACCGTTTTATTTAAATATATCTTTATAATCAATTCAATTTTTTGCTAATCGATTTATTACGATAGGGAGTGGCATCTTCGTAATTATAAAATATGGGAAACTCAAATAAAATTGTCTTTCTGTTAACCGTATAAAAAATGATCAAAATATTAATGCTGAGTAAAAACAACATTTATTAATGTTTTGATAACACATTGTAATAGAGTAAAAAAAATGTTAAAATACGTATTAATGGGTATTTTACAAATGACTTATTTATCCTACATTGGCAGCCGCAAATCACCTATCGATTATGAAGCATATTTTACTTTCGTTATTTTCATTGCTAATTGGCATTGGATGCTATGCACAACAACCTAGTCCTGAAACTTATAACAATAAAATGCAGCAGCAAAATCTGCTTTTTATGGAAAACATGGGGCAGGTTGTCAATGCAAAAGGAACGCCGCAAACTGACGTTTTATTTACCGCAAAGAGCAACGGCGCACAACTTTGGCTTACGGCAACAGGCATAAGCTACCAGTTTAACAAAACTGATTATCCTGCCGGATACAACCTGCACGATAAAACGGCTAATCTTGCCAAACTGCAGGAACTGCAGGCGCAGGCGAAGCACAGCTCGCACCGTTTTACAGTTCAGCTTGTAGGCAGCAACCCACATCCTAAGGTAGTTAAACAAAAACAATCAGAGTATTTTGAGAACTACTACCTTGCACATTGTCCGCAAGGAATAACGGGAGTAAAAGCGTTTGAGCAGGTAACTTATAAAAATGTTTACCCTAATATAGACTGGGTTATATACAGCAAGGGCGGCTATATGGAGTATGACTTTATCGTACACCCCGGCGGTAACCCTGCACAGATAAAGCTTAAAATAAATGATGCAGATAAAGTAACTCTTACAGATAAGGGCGAGCTGGTTGTAAAAACCAGGCTTGGTGAAGTACGCGAAAAAACACCCATAAGTTATAATGAGGCAGGTAGACCAATTGCCACGCGATTTGTGATGCACAACGACGGTAGCCTTGGCTTTGCAGGCGCTTTCCCTAAAAATAAAACATTGCGTATAGATCCTGAGGTAGTGTGGGCTACTTACTATGGCGGTGGCGATCTTGAATATGCAAATGGCTGCTCGGCAGATACTGAAGGAAACGCATATTTAATCGGAGAGACGTCAAGTACCTCCGGTATAGCCTCCGGTGGTTTTCAAAACACTTATGGAGGGAGTACAATAGATGCTTTTTTAGTAAAATTCAGTGCCTCCGGAGCCCGTTTGTGGGCTACTTATTACGGAGGAGCTTCATATGATAGCGGACAGTCGTGCAAAGTAGAGAATAATGGCGCAATATATTTTAGTGGTTATACAAACAGTAATACCGCAATAGCTTCCGGGGGAGCACAAAACACATTGGCAGGAAGCTATGATGCCTTTTTAGTAAAATTTACTGCATCGGGCACGCGTACCTGGGGAACTTACTTTGGTGCAACCGGCAGAGACCATGGTTATACATGTATATTAGATGGCTCAGGTAACATTTATTTAAGCGGATATACCGAATCTGCTACCGGTATTGCTTCCAATGGTTTTCAGAGTTCACATGGAGGTGGCACACAGGATGCGTTCCTTGCTAAATTTAGCAGTAGCGGCAGCCGTCTGTGGTCCACTTATTATGGAGGGACAGGTATAGACTATGCGGAAGACATTGCGACAGATAGTGACGGGAATATATATATGGCCGGACACACTACAAGTGCGTCAGGTATTGCGTCTTTAGGATTTCAAAATTCACATGGTGGTGGTACGAGAGATGCTTACCTGGTAAAATTTAATGCTTCGGGCAGTCGTCTATGGGCTACTTATTATGGAGGCAGCGCAAATGATCGGGGTTATGCATGCGCAACAGACAGCAACGGAAATGTATATCTTTCCGGGGCTACCGGTTCCAGCGGCCTGGCTTCAGGAGGGCATCAGAATACAACAGGGCCGGACTATAAAAATGATGCTTTTTTAGTTAAATTTAATGCCGGCGGCACTCGCCAGTGGGCCACTTATTATGGTGAACCGAATGAGGATGACGCAGCCTCTTCCTGCATGGTAGACGGATTAGACAATGTATATATAGCCGGAGTTACGGGCAGTTATACAGGAATTGCATCGGGAGGTTTCCTAAATACCAGACCCGGAGGCTTAGATATGTATATAGCTAAGTTTAATGCCAACGGAAGCCGCCTTTGGGGTAGCTATTGCGGAACCTCGGGGTACGATAGCTTTAAAGACGCTGCTATAAATACAACAGGAAATGTATATATAGCAGGAGATGCAGATAGCGATACAGGACTTGCTTCCGGTGGATTTCAAAACACATATGGCGGAGGTTTTATGGATGCTTTTTTAATAAAAATATATGATGAAACTTCCTGCGTCACCCCTGCCCCAAATGCAATAGGACAGGATGTTGCGTGGGGAACCACCGTGGCAGGCCTTAGTGCAACAGGCACAGCATTGCAGTGGTACACAACTCCTACCGGTGGCACGGCATTACCTGCAACTACGGTAGTAACAACGGCTACTTATTACGTTTCACAAATCCTAAATGGCTGCGAAAGCCCAAGAACCCCTGTGCTTGTAACTGTAGATGTTCCATCATGCGCACCTCCGTTAGATGTAACAGTTACTATAACATCGGCCACAAGGGCAAACTTTAGCTGGAACAGGCCGGTAACAAACCTGCCTACTAACTACCAGTATCATGTAAGCACATCGGCTACGCCGCCTGCATCAGGAACAACACTATCGGTTACTACGATCAACAATTTTGCAATAACAGCAAATACCACATATTACCTTCATGTTAGAAGTAACTGTTCTGGCGATTACAGCGACTGGGTTACATCGGCTCCGTTTAGGGGTGTTTCAACTGGGTACACGTGTGCCACAGCTATTAACCTTGCCGATTTAGTTAGTCCGTTTAGCGGTACAACGGTAGGATCCGTACATGATTATAGTATTGCATGTACCGGTGGCAATACCGCGCCCGATATGTTTTTTTACATAGATGTGCCTAATGGGTCTACTGTAACAATAGGGCAAACAGCCAATAACTATGATTCGGAAAACTACATGGGTTATGGCAATGCATGTCCTGGTGCAACACAAATAGCCTGTTTTGATGATTCAGATATACAAAATAGGTCGTGGACCAATAATACAGGAAGTACACAACGTGTTTACTGGGTACAGGATGGCCACGGTGGCAGTACTTCGGCAGGTACCTTTACACTGGCATGGACCTTAACAGCGCCGACTACAGCCTGTAATGCCCCAACAGCATTAACGGCAACTGCTACTTCTATCAGGACCGCAAACCTTAGCTGGACTGCACCTGCCACTACTACGCCTACAGGTTACCAGTATGCCGTAACTACATCGGCTACGCCGCCTGCAAGCGGTACTAATACTACAGCTACATCGCTTACCGGTTATGTATTTTTGCCAAGTACATATTACTACCTGCATGTGCGCACTAACTGTTCCGGCACTTATAGTGCATGGGCAACGTCGGCACAGTTTAGCGGTATACCGCCCCAAGGCGATACCTGTGCCACAGCAATTAACCTCGCTACGCTAACAAGCCCATACAGCAGCACGCTAACAGGGGCTTTAAATAACACATATCCTATAGATTGTACCCTTGATGGACCAGACCTTGTATATTATATAGATGTAATGCAGGCCCAGACGTTAGTTATTGGCCTTACTGCAAGAGGTGGTTTTGATGCTCACAATTATATAGGCTATGGAAATACCTGCCCGGGCACGACACTTATTTCCTGCCATGATGATCCGGATATACACACTACAACATGGACCAATAATACAGGAAGTACCCAAAGGGTATACTGGCTACAGGAAGCTTCGTCAGGAACCAGTGCAGGTGATTTTACCCTTGCGTGGAGCGTAACGGGTGGCTGTGCACCCCCTACAAATCCAAGAACGTTAGCCATATCATATACTTCTGCAAACCTTTACTGGACAGCTCCGGAAGTAAGTACGCCTACAGGCTACGAGTATGCCGTAACAATGTCGTCTACACCGCCGGCAAGCGGCACGGCTACTACAGCTACATCCGTAACTCCTTATTACGGACTTCAAGCATTTGAAGATTATTACCTTCATGTACGTACAAATTGTAACGGCAGCTATAGTTCTTGGGTTACTTCGCCGGTATTTACCGGAAGTACTTATGGCGATCTATGTTCTAACGCCATAGACCTTTCTACACTAACGAGCCCACACAGCAATACTACAGCAAATACTACATCTGGTTCTACAGTAGTATGCGACGATTTTATTGTTAGGTCGAGAGACTTGTACTACTATATGGTTGTGCCAAACGGAGCCACATTTACCATAGGGCAAACATCAAACGATTATGACTCTTTTGTTTCTGTTAAATATACCAGCGACGCAATGTTTTGTCCGGGATCTTACAGCATAGCCTGTTTTGACAATCCGAACGTACAAACCGTAACCTGGACTAATACTACGGGGAGCACACAAATTGTATATTGGGTGCAGGGTGGCCGACTTTCAGAAGAGGTTGGAAACTTTACCCTTGCCTGGACACTAACCGGAGGCACTGCAACCTGTAACCCTCCTGCAACGGCCACGACCACAGCAACATCTTCAACGGCTGTTAACCTTAACTGGACTGCCCCAACAACTGGCACTCCTACTGGCTATCAGTATGCCGTAACCACATCGGCAACACCGCCTGCAAGTGGTACGGCAACAACAGCAAGATCTGTTACAGGCTATACTATAAACGCGGGAACAACATATTACCTACATGTAAGGAGCAACTGCTCTGGCACATATAGCAGCTGGACTACATCGGCACCATTTAGCGGTACAGCTGCAACATGTAACCCGCCTACAGCGCCTTACGGCTATTCTGTATCGCCTATAAGGGCAAACCTTAGGTGGACTGCCCCTGCATCGGGCACGCCAATCGGCTACCAATATGCTGTTTCAACATCGGCAACCCCACCGGCAAGCGGTACTGCTACTACAGGAACAACGGCTACTAACGCTGTTATATCAGCCGGAAACATTTATTACCTGCATGTGCGCAGTAACTGCAACGGCACCTACAGCAGCTGGGTAACATCACCGCCGTTTACCGGAAATGAGGCAAACGATGTTGAAGGTAATGAGTGCGCAACTGCCATAAACCTTGCCACCCTTACCAGCCCTTACACCAGCACCACTGCAGCAGCTGCACACGATTACAGCATAGCCTGTGCCGGCCACAATGCATCGCCGGACAGGTTTTATTATATAAATGTGCCTGCGGGGCAAACGCTTACTATAGGCCAGACTTCAAACAACTACAACTCTGAAAATTATGTGGGCTACGGCGACGACTGCCCTGGCATAAACCAGATAGCATGCCTTCAGGATGACCTTACCCCTGTAACATGGACTAACAACACCGGCAGCACACAAACAGTGTACTGGGTACAGGATGGTGCATGGGCCATTGATGATGCTGGCACTTTTACCCTTGCCTGGACATTAACAGGTGGTACTGCCTGTCCTGCGCCTGCAAGCCCATTTGGGCAGGTAACATCTGCCACAACGGCTAACCTTGGCTGGGCAGTACCTATTACAGGAAACCCAACTGGTTATCAATATGCGGTTACTACTTCACCTACTCCACCTGCAAGCGGAACAGCGACAACCAATATAGATATCCTTGACTATGCAATTACAGCCAATACAGACTATTACCTGCATGTGCGTAGCAATTGCAACGGAACTTACAGCTCATGGGCAACATCAGAAGTGTTTAGAAGCACATCTTCTACATGTAATCCTCCAACGAATCTAACAGCAGCCGTAACATCGGCAACAACAGTAAATCTTAGCTGGACAGCATCAACTTCAAGTGCACCTGTAGGCTATCAATATGCCGTTACTACCTCGGCAACTCCTCCCGCCAGCGGAACTGTTTTTCCTAATACATCGGTTACAGGATACAATATAATAGCAGGAACTACCTACTATCTGCATGTTCGCACATATTGTAATGGCAGCTACAGTAATTGGGCAACATCTGCTCCTTTTGTGGGTACAAATGTTATTAATGGAGATACCTGTGCCAATGCCATAAACCTTGGTGCCTTAACAAGCCCATATATTGGTACTACGACAGGTGCAGGAAATGATTATACATTTACCTGTGCTGCAACAACTACAGCACCGGAACTGTTCTTTTATATAGACGTACCTAATGGCTATAGGTTAACTATAGGCCAAACTTATAACAACTATGATTCTCAAAATTATATAGCATACGGAGGATCATGTCCAGGTACTACACGCATAGACTGTTTTGATGATGACGATTATAGACTAATTGATTGGACAAATAATACCAGAAGTACTCAAAGAGTATATTGGGTACAGGATGGCTATCAGGGAGGTTCAGGAGCCTTTACCCTTGCCTGGACATTGTGCGATACTCCTGCACCGACAGCAGTTACACAGACGGTTTGTTATAACGCTACCGTTGCAGACCTGACAGCTACAGGAACTTCTCTTAAATGGTACACGACATCTACTGGAGGTACTGCCCTGACAGCCACAACAGCAGTAACAACCCGTACATATTACGTGTCACAAACTTTAAATGGTTGCGAAGGCCCTAGGGCTGCGGTTGCGGTAACTGTTAATTCAATAATACCATCTCCAACAGCTTCAGCACAAACGCTTATAACCGGAAGCACTGTGGCAAATCTAACTGCAACAGGTACCGCTTTACAGTGGTATACTGCTTCTACAGGTGGTACGGCACTCGCAACAGGAACTGTACTTAATTCAGGCACATATTATGTTTCACAAACACTTAATGGGTGTGAAAGTACAAGAATCGCAGTTACGGTTACAATTTATACTCCTATTGCCGGAGACACCTGTGCCAATGCCATAAACCTTGCAACCCTTACAAGCCCATACAGCAGCACAACCGCAGGTGCAACAAATGATTACACCATTACCTGCAGCAATACTAATAATGCGGCCGACCTGTTTTTCTATTTAGATGTGCCTAACGGTTCAACGTTAACCATAGGCCAGACCGTGAACAACTATGATTCTATGAACTACATGGCTTATGGCGGTGCCTGCCCGGGCACTACTGTTATAGCCTGTTTTGACGATGACGATTACATCCAAACTACATGGACAAATTCTACAGGAAGTACGCAGCGCGTATACTGGGTACAGGATGGTTTCAGCACATTGTCAGGCACCTTTACCCTGGCGTGGACTCTTACAACACCAAATACAGGGTGTACAAATGCACCTTACGGGCAAGTCTCGTCAGTAGCATTTACTCCGTCATGTTTAGGCAGTGAATGGATGAACAGTGCCAGACTTGGGCAATATAATTTACTCAACTTTACTGCTAATACCAGTTATACACTTTCATCTACTGTAGCTACAGACCATTTTACAGTAACAGATGATAATGGAGCTACAATACTGGCTCATGGATCTAATCCATTTACTTTTACACCAACTACAACAGGGGTATATCGTTACTATATACATTCAAATGCGGCCTGTGGAATAACAGACAGTAATTATCGTGATATATATATAGACTGTAATACTTCAACATGTACAGCACCGACTAACGTTATAGTATCAGCTGTTCCAAATGGGGCAAATATACTATGGGCAAGACCTTCTGTTTCCATGTCTAATTACCAGGTATATATTAGCACATCTCCTGTAGCGCCTTCAGATTCAGTTGCGGCAGTAGCTGCAACAGGTGTTACATTTTATGATATGGCAAGTTATAATGTAAGCGGCCTTGATAGCAATACCACGTATTATTGTTGGGTTCGCACACTTTGTTTGTACTCAAACAGTTCTTGGGTATCCGGAGGCAGTTTTACTACAATACCACAACTTGAATGTAATAACGCAAGCTACGGATTGTATCCTTCAGCAACATACACACCTGCATGCACAGGAAGTGACGAAAGGATAACACCATCAAGCTGGGCAGGTGAGTTTAGCAATGTTAACATTACCGCAAACAGGCAGTATTCATTCAGTTCATCAATTACAACTGATTATATTACGATAACAAATGCTGCCGGTAATGCAGTACTTGCTTCAGGCCCATCGGGCGTTTCATGGAACTCTGGTTCATATAGCGGTGTAATCCGTTATTATATTCATACCAACAGCACATGTGGTGAACAGACGGGTGTAGTAAGGAGCCGATATATTTCATGTTCAGCATGTACAACAGTTGCACCAACTGCATTAGCACAAACACTATGTAATGGTGCAACCATAGCAAACCTAGTAGCTAATGGCACTTCATTAAAATGGTATTCTGTTGCTACAGGCGGAACGCAATTGGCTACAACGGCTGCACTTGTAACGGGAACTTACTATGTATCGCAGACGTTAAATAGCTGTGAAAGTACAAGGACAGCAGTAAGTGTAACTATTAACAGTACATCAATACCAACTGCACCAGATCAATTACTTTGCAACGGAGCAACCGTGGCAAGTTTAACAGCCACAGGAACAAACCTTAAATGGTATAGTACTTATACAGGCGGAACTCAATTAGCCGCGAATACTGTATTATCAACAGGTACATATTATGTTTCGCAAACCATAAATGGTTGTGAGAGTGCAAGAAATACTATAAGTGTTACCATAAATACCACTGCTGCGCCAACAGCATCTGCACAGACATTCTGTAATAGTGCTACAGTGGCAAGTTTAACAGCTAATGGTACTTCTTTAAAATGGTACTCGGTAGCAACTGGCGGAACGCAACTGGCAACGACAGCTACGCTTGCAACGGGAACTTACTATGTATCTCAGACATTGAACTCTTGTGAGAGTACAAGGACTGCGGTTGCAGTAACTATCAATACAACTGCTGTTCCAACAGCCTCTGCACAGACATTCTGTAATGGTGCGACTGTAGCAAGCCTTGTGGCTAACGGCACTTCACTGAAATGGTATTCAGCAGCAACAGGTGGAACGCAATTGGCAACAACAACTACGCTTGCAACGGGAACTTACTATGTATCGCAGACATTGAACTCTTGTGAAAGTACAAGGACAGCTGTTAGCATAACTATAAACACTACAAATGCTCCAACAGCATCTGCACAGACATTCTGTAGCGGCGCTACTGTAGCAAGTTTAACAGCTAACGGTACTTCACTAAAATGGTACACAACAGCAACAGGCGGTACGCAATTGGCAACAACAGCTACGCTTGCAACAGGTACTTATTATGTTTCTCAGACATTGAACTCATGTGAAAGTACAAGGACAGCTGTTAGCATAACTATAAACACTACAAATGCGCCAACAGCATCTGCACAGACATTCTGTAATGGTGCTACGGTGGCAAGCCTTTTAGCAAACGGTACTTCACTAAAATGGTATTCAGCAGCAACGAGTGGAACACAGTTGGCAACAACAGCTACGCTTGCAACGGGTACTTATTATGTATCACAGACTTTAAATAGCTGTGAGAGTACAAGGACAGCAGTTGCGGTTACAATTAATACTACGGCTACTCCAACGGCATCTGCACAGACATTCTGTAATGGTGCAACGGTAGCAAACTTAGCAGCTAACGGTACTGCTGTAAAATGGTACTCTGTAGCAACTGGTGGTACGCAATTGGCAACAACGGCTACGCTTGCAACGGGAACTTACTATGTATCACAGACTTTGAATAGCTGCGAAAGTACAAGAACAGCGGTTGCAGTTACAATCAATACTACCACTGCTCCAACAGCATCTGCACAGACATTCTGTAATGGTGCAACGGTAGCAAGCCTTGTGGCTAACGGTACTGCTGTGAAATGGTACTCGGTAGCAACTGGCGGAACACAATTGGCAACAACAGCTACGCTTGCAACAGGTACTTACTATGTTTCTCAAACACTGAACTCTTGTGAGAGTACAAGGACTACGGTTGCGGTTACAATAAATAACACTACTGCCCCTACAGCTGCTGCACAAACATTCTGTAACAGCGCAACTGTGGCAAGCCTTGTGGCAAACGGTACTTTATTAAAATGGTATTCTGTAGCAACAGGCGGAACGCAACTGGTAACAACAGCTACGCTTGCAACGGGAACTTACTATGTATCTCAGACATTAAATAGCTGTGAGAGTACAAGAACTGCGGTTGCAGTTACAATCAATACTACCACTGCGCCAACAGCATCTGCACAGACATTATCAGAAGGTAGCACTGTAGCTAACTTAACTGCTACAGGTAGCAACCTGCAATGGTATGCCTCTCCAATCGGTGGAACTCCTCTTGCTCCTACAACAACTTTAACTACTGGTACATATTATGTATCTCAGACTTTGAACTCATGCGAGAGTACAAGAACTGCGGTAAGTGTAACAATTAATACACCAACCACACCTGCACCAACTGCTTCGGCACAAACACTGTGTAACGGATCAAAGGTCGCTGACCTTGTAGCAGTGGGTACTAACCTTAAATGGTACACAACAGCAACAGGTGGAACACAACTGGCTTCTACTATTATTTTAACAACAGCGACCTATTATGTATCGCAAACAGTAAATAATATAGAAAGCCCAAGGACAAGTGTGGCAGTAACAATAAACACTACTCCAACAGCATCGGCTGCCAACCAGACATTCTGTGGTACAGCAACAGTTGCTGACCTGGTAGGTGTGGGTACTAACCTTAAATGGTACAGCCTTGAGGGCGACGAAGGTGCTTTAGCTCCTACTACTCCGCTAACAACAGATACTTATTTTGTAACACAAACCATAAACGGTTGTGAAAGTGCCTCTGTGCCATTCCTGGTTACTGTAAACAGGACTCTTGTTCCAACAGCATCGGCACAGACATTCTGCAATG
>NZ_WUMN01000032.1 GCF_009826935.1 Flavobacterium sp. Sd200 | reverse complement strand
GTTTGTTCCTGGTTCATACCCCCTGCGTTTTACGGTAAAGGGCAAACGCCTGTACCAGGTTTGTATACTGCTGGCCGTCTATATCATCGGTACTTAACTCCTGTAGCGCTTGCCATACAGAAACGGACTCGTTTGTTTTTAAAGTTAGTACCGATTTTAAATAAGGGCGAATGTCGCTAAGGGAAGCAATTTTATACTCAAGAATGAGGCGGTTGGACGCAAAAAACTCCTTTACGAAATCATTTGCCGGATGGTAGAGTATCTCGCGCGGTGTGCCGGACTGGATGATTCTACCCTTATCCATGAGACAAATGCGGTGCCCGAGCTCAAAAGCTTCCTGCACATCGTGTGTAACCAACAGGGTCGTTTTTCCGGTAAGCTCCTCAAGGGAACGGAACTCTCTATGTATCGCGGCTTTGGTAATGGCATCGAGTGCGCCAAAGGGTTCGTCCATCAGCAGTACAGGAGGTTCTGCTATAAGGGCGCGTGCTATGCTTACCCTTTGCTGCTGGCCGCCGCTGAGTTCGTGGGGGTAACGGCTGAGAATACCTTCCGGCAGGTTGAGCTTTTGCAATAGTGTGATGGTGCGGTTTTGTATGGTCTTTTTATCCCACTTCAGAAGTTCGGGCAGG
>NZ_WUMN01000031.1 GCF_009826935.1 Flavobacterium sp. Sd200 | reverse complement strand
TCAGCACCTTCAACAAACCTAAAAATCCAGGTTTGCGGCGATTGCCACCTGCTGAATTTCGGAGGCTTTGCAACCCCAGAAAGGAAACTGGTTTTCGACATTAACGATTTTGACGAGACGTCAACGGCGCCTTGGGAATGGGACGTAAAACGCCTTGCCGCAAGCTTTGCCATTGCTGGTCGCGACAAGGGCTTTACCGACCTCCAATGTAGTGAAGCTGCCTGGACAGCGGTAAACAGCTATCGGAAGCATATGGCAGAATATGCCGAAATGTCGGCGCTTCAGATATGGTACGCGCAGATAAGCCTGAAGGAACTGATACACTCAGGCAAAATCAAGGAGATGAAACAGTTTGACCCCAAGGAAATTAAAAAAGCCATCAAGCGAATACCCCATCAAAAAGAATTTGCCAAGCTGACCCACAACAAACAGGGGCATCCTGTGATTAAAGACAACCCGCCCCTGATTTTTCACGTCCCAAAAGAAAAGCAGGCTGGTTTCTTTGCCGAAGCGGAAAATGCTTATTGTAGGTACCTGCGCTCGCTTTCCCATGATAAAAAGACATTGCTGAGCCGCTACAAGATACAAGATGTAGCCATGAAGGTGGTTGGCGTGGGCAGCGTGGGTACGTTTTGCGGCGTACTGCTGCTAATGTCTGCGACGGGTGATCCGCTGTTCCTGCAATTTAAGGAGGCACACCAAAGTGTGCTGGAACCCTATGCAGGGAAAAGTAAGTTTAAATATCATGGACAGCGGGTGGTGGCAGGCCAGAAACTCATACAGTCGGCCACCGATATTTTTTTGGGATGGACAACGGATGTTGCCGGCAGGCAGTTTTACATACGCCAGCTGCGCGATGCCAAGGTAAAGCCATCGCTGGATACCATGGACCATGATATTTTCCTGCG
>NZ_WUMN01000030.1 GCF_009826935.1 Flavobacterium sp. Sd200 | reverse complement strand
TGCCATCCCTGGACGGCTTGTAGAGCCCTGCCGCCTTTAAAAAATCCGTGGCAATGCGCTGTGGGGACTGGTTTAAAATATCGGCTTTATAATTCAGGCTGGCCATTACACTGTCGTTTATCTTCCCTGACAACAGGTTCAATGCGTTTTCAAGGCCCGGGAGCCGTGTGAGGGTGGTGCTTTTCACAATGGGTGCAGCATAATAGGGCGGGAATATCTTTTTGTCATCTTCGAGTACTAATAAGTCATATGCGTTGACCCTTCCATCAGTAGAATAGCCGCTGATTACATCGAGGCTGCCCTCATGTGCTGCCTTATACATAACCGCATCACTCTACACCTTAGGGTTAAGCCGCAGCCCATACACCGATCGGAGCCCCATGTCGCCATCCTGCCTGCCCATAAATTCCGGTGTAAAGCCGGCCCTGAGTTTTTCCGTGCCAGAAGGCCATAGTACGTATAGCGTAGTGGCAATACCAGTAACAAATACCAGATAAAGTGCATAGCGCATGGCTTTACGGCCTGAGCGTTGCAAATACCCTATTCCTAAATCTATGAGGATCGCCAGGAGTGCAGCGGGTAGGGCACCAGCGAGTATCATATTAGTGTTGTTCAGCGAAATACCCCCAAATATAAACTCACCAAGCCCGCCTGCCGCTACAAAAGAAGCGAGGGTTGCTACACCCACGTTGATGACAGCCGCCGTACGGACACCGGCAATGATAACCGGCATGGCAAGGGGGAGTTCGACCTTGAAAAGGCGTTGGCCTTTGGTCATACCCAAAGCTGTTGCGGCTTCTGTAACCATTGGATTTACACCGGTGATTCCGGTATAGGTATTCCTGATAATAGGCAAGAGGGCATAAGTGAGCAGGGCTATAATTGCAGGTGTGGCACCAATGCCGAAGGCCGGGATCATAAAACCCAAAAGGGCGATGCTTGGCACGGTTTGCAACACACCGGCAACACCCAGTACAGGGTTGGCCAATGGCCGCCTGCGGGATATGAAAATTCCTAATGGGATTCCTACGGCCATTGCCAGTAACAACGAAAGGAATGTCAGGCCAAGATGCTGTGCGGTTTGCAACAGGAGCTTGTCGTGTTGGGATGCGATAAATTGCCAAAAG
>NZ_WUMN01000003.1 GCF_009826935.1 Flavobacterium sp. Sd200 | reverse complement strand
TTTTACCCGTTTAAAGATTCAAGTTTTAAAGACTTTCAATTTCTTTATTCTCTCATTCTCTAAGCGGCTGCAAAACTACAACTTCTTTTTAAACTCACAAGCTTTTTTTGAAAAAAAATTTATTTTTTTAAGCTTCGTTTTAAAGTCAACCAGTCTTGCAATGAACTCCCTTTCCTTTCGGTTTGGGTGGGCAAAGATAAAATCTTTTTCCCTTATCATCCAAGCTTTTTTTTATTTATTTTTTCAGCCTTTTTCAAAGCCTATTCTTTAATAAAATCCGGTCTTTTCAGTCTTGCAATGAACTTCCCAATCCTCTCGGTTTGGGGTGGCAAAGATAACAACCTTTTTCCTTTCCATGCAAACTTTTTTTAAACTTTTTTTTCGATGCTTTCCTCTATTAATACAGCTCCGCCTTTACAGCAAAACTCTTATTATATAAAGGTTTTCTTCTCTTTTTGCTTGTGTCAGTCTGTCAGTGAACTTGTGCTTGATTGCGGGTGCAAAAGTACCACTCTTTTTTACTTTTACAAGCTTTTACATAACCTTTTTTTAATCTTTTTTTTAAGTTTTTATTAACTCACTGTTTAACTGATGTTTGCAAAGAAAAGTTTTTTGAAGGTTTTTTAGGATATTGAAAGGTTGGTGGGTTTTACAGCCAAGCTTTGGCTATTTTTTAATAACAGAATGAGTTTGGAGTGAAGATTTAAGGATCTGGTAAAAGCCTCACTTCCTCCCCCTGC
Organism: Flavobacterium sp. Sd200; assembly: GCF_009826935.1. Lineage (GTDB taxonomy): Bacteria > Bacteroidota > Bacteroidia > Flavobacteriales > Flavobacteriaceae > Flavobacterium. Next base: position 607,529 of record NZ_WUMN01000003.1, on the reverse strand, counting down.
TCAAAGGAGAGAGGAAAGCTACACTCAAATCCTGTAATAAACTAACGTAAAAAAGCTCACAAACACAAAACTACCCCACCCCTTAGCCCCGATTGACGCGACAGCCCCGCAGCACAGCGAAGGGCTACAGCAAAAAGCGGGTACTGACATTATAAAATAGCACTTAAGACGACCGCTACTTATAAAGAAAGTCTGCTTTTATTATTGATCACACCTCCCCTATTCTTAATAAAAGCGGGAAAAACACTTGCTTATCGCTTTTTTGCCATGAAGTTTTTAAGTCATTATATATAAGGTGTACCGGATCTACACCTTTATCTTTAATATAGTGTTGTGTTGCCGACCACGTTTGAAGGTATCCTACAAGTTGCTCTAACGTCCAGGTAAAGCGGTTAAAGAACTTTCTGCTCTCAATTTCCCGAAACGGGAATGGTATTGTAGTATAGTTTTCGTCTACATATTTGCGTTCGGCATCCCAATAGGGCCCGACAATTTCTTTATAAAAGTGCGATAATATAATATCGGTATCCAGATTTGTAGAAAAAACGCCGTATCCCATTACCGCTAAAATCCCATTTGGTTTTAATACCCGTTTAATTTCTCTATAAAAAACATCAAAATCAAACCAATGTATGGCCTGGGCAACAGTGATAAGGTCAAACTGCGAATTATTAAAACCGGTTTCTTCAGCACTCCCCTCCTTATATATAATATTAGGTAGCTGTTTTGCATTTTCTAATTGCTTTGTACTAATATCTGTGGCATATACTTCTTTAAAATAAGGAGCCAATGCCACCGCTACCTGCCCGTTTCCTGTGGCAACATCTAAGGCCATATCAAAATTTTGCACATGAGATAGTATATACTGTATCATCTCTGCCGGGTAGTGTGGACGAAATTGAGAATAAGCAGCGGACTGAGCTGAAAAATTATCTTTCATATTATATAAGTTTAAATGCAATTTTTAAAGGTACGCCCTTTTTTACTGCATCCATAATTTAATACTGCTTTGTTGTGATATTTATGGCAATAAATAGTCTATTTTAATAGGTTTGCTATCTTTGCCCAATTATAATTTATATCATGACCACACTACAAACCATTATAGAAAAAGCATGGGACGACCGCGCCCTGCTACAGGAAGAAACCACAATTAACGCCATTCGCGAAGTTATAGAACTGATAGACAACGGAAAACTGAGGGTTGCCGAGCCTATTGAAGGAGGGTGGCAGGTTAATGAATGGGTTAAAAAAGCCGTGGTGCTTTACTTCCCTATTCAAAAAATGGAAACACTTGAGGCTGGTATTTTTGAATATCATGATAAAATGCTTTTAAAACGCAATTTTGCCGAAAAAGGCATTCGTGTGGTGCCTAATGCTGTAGCACGATATGGTGCTTATATATCATCGGGCGTTATATTAATGCCGAGTTATGTAAACATTGGTGCCTATGTAGATGAAGGAACTATGGTTGACACCTGGGCTACCGTGGGCAGTTGTGCACAGATAGGTAAAAATGTACACCTTAGTGGTGGCGTAGGCATTGGCGGTGTGCTTGAACCGCTACAGGCTGCACCCGTTATTATAGAAGATGGCGCCTTTATTGGATCTCGCTGTATAGTAGTTGAAGGTGTTCGCGTTGAGACCGAAGCTGTTCTTGGAGCTAACGTATGTCTTACAGCCAGTACAAAAATAATTGATGTTACCGGAGACGAGCCTGTAGAAATGAAAGGTGTTGTACCTGCACGCAGTGTAGTTATACCGGGCAGTTATACAAAAAAATTCGCAGCAGGCGAATATCAGGTGCCATGCGCACTTATTATTGGAAAACGCAAACCTTCTACCGATCTTAAAACATCGCTTAACAACGCTTTACGCGAATATGATGTAGCGGTTTAATAAATGGATAAACCTGCCACAAAAATATCTGCCCTTGCCATTGTTTTTAACGAAGAGCATAATATAAGGGAATATCTGCACAACATGTCGTTTGCCGACGAGATCGTTGTTGTAGATTCTTTTAGTACCGATAATACTCCTAAAATTATTAGGGAGGAATTTCCGCATGTGCGTTTTTATCAAAGGGTATTTGACGATTTTTCTTCTCAGCGCAACTATACTATAGACCTGGCTTCTTATGACTGGGTCGTTTTTTTTGATGCCGACGAAAGAGTATCGCAAAAAGGTATTGCAGAGATAAGGAAAAAAATTAACAGCCAGCCGGAAGAGGTAGCTTTTTTAGTAAAGCGAACTTTTTATTATGAAGGCAAACCATTAATAAATAACAGTGTTAATACCGATAAGACCATCCGTATATTCAGGAGGTCAAAGTGCCGTTATTCTAAAAAGCTTGTACACGAAAAACTGGATATTAAAGGAGCGGTAGGTTCGTTACGATATGCAATAGATCACTATTCGTTTAAAAACAAAGAAGATTTTTTAAGCAAAAGGTTAATGTACAGCCGGCTTAAAGCCAAAGAGTTGCTGGACAAGAACATTAAACCTAACTTTTTTCACTATAAACTAAGGCCGTGGTTCAGGTTCTTTAAATATTATGTTTTAAAACTGGGCTTTCTTAACGGAAGGCGCGGTTATGAAATTGCCGATATACTTGCTCAGGACGAATACATGCGTTATGTGTATTTAGTAGAGATGCAACGCGCCGAGCCTGAAAACCTTAAACTTAAAATTTTGGTTATCCAGCAAAAAATGATAGGCGATGTTTTGGTAAGCTCTATTATTTGCAACAACCTTAAGGCAATATATAAACAATCGAGTATTGAATATCTTATCTATCCGTTTACTCAACCTGTAGTAGAAAATAACCCTAATATAGACCGGGTGATTTTGTTCGACAACAAATACCGCCAAAACAAATGGCACTTTTTACAGTTTTTAATTAAAACGCGAAAAGAAAAATATGACATTGTTATAGATGCCTATGGTATATTAGAGAGTAATCTTATAGTGGCATTCTCCGGCTCCAAACAAAAAATAGGGTTCTATAAAAGCTACACCAGTTTTTTATATACCGATACGGTAAAAGAATTAAAAATCCCGGTTAGCAATGCCGGTCTTGCAGTAGACAACCGTTTACAGCTATTAAAAGTTTTACAGCCTGATGCTAAACTTAGCAACCGCCCTATTATATATATGAGCGATGCGGAAATAGCAAACGGAAAACGTATAGTGGCTGAAAAAGGGCTTGATAAAGCCTCTAAACTTTATATGATTGGTGTATTGGGCAGTGGCAAGAATAAAACTTATCCGGCTCCATACATGGCACAACTACTGGATGTTATTGCCAAAGAAGATGTTACATTGGTATTTAATTACATACCTGCACAGGCAGAACAGGCTATCGAAATTTATAATTTATGCAAGCCGGAAACCCGTGAAAAAATAAGGATGGACATTACACCCGGAACTATAAGAGAGTTTTTATCGGTTCTGTATCACTGTGATGCGCTTATCAGCAACGAGGGCGGTGCCGTAAACATGGCAAAAGCTATTAAAATTCCAACCTTTACAATCTTTTCCACATGGATTAACAAATCGGCGTGGAACTCGTTTGATGATGGAAAAACTGTTGTATCAGTCCACCTGCATGATTTTAAACCGGAACTTTATGGCAGTAAAATGCCGAAGGAAATGAAAAAAGAAGCCATGCGATTGTATGAAGAGTTTACACCGCAACTTGTTTTACCTTCGTTAGAAAAATATCTTGAAGTAAATTAACCTGAACTTGGGTTAAATGTTTTTTATCTAAGCCTAAAAGGTTTTAGAACCATAGGTGTTCGGAAGATAATTGATGTATTTTTTTCATTTGTACAGAAAGTAAGTCCCGGAGGGACGGAATGTTTATAGCAAAGAAAAAGAGCGGTTTTTAAGCCCCAGAGAGGCGACATATTATTTTTACATGTCGCTTCTCCGAAGCTCACAGAAATCCCGTTCATTTTTCTATAAACATGTCGCTCCTACCGGAGCTGGACTGCCCCTTATTTCCGAACACCTGTATCTTTAAAAACCTTGCAGATTGGTATCTGTTATTCAATACCTGTATCAGTTCGTACAACTTTATTTTTACGGGTATATTCTCTTATTTCATTATTCTTTTTCCACATTTCAGGGTTTACGTAACCACGGGCATGGTCTAAGTGCACGCAAATAGCACTGTACCTAATTTGTTTAGCCTTTAATCCTTTATTAAAAAGCCTCTCCCCCATTTCGCGATCTTCGCCGCCATACTGCATTTGGCGGTTAAAACCATTTACTTCTATAATGTCTTTTTTTGATGCCGATGCGTTATGCCCATTCCATGTGGCTTTAGTGGGCGTAAAAAAGTTTAGTAATTTAGCTTTTAAACCACTGGCAGTAAGTTTCAAAGTACTACCTTTAAAACCATTTGCCTTTAGCCATTTTGCATCAAAACAGTTTTGTGCAGCAATATCCTCTTTTGTTATGGCTTGTGAAATATCCATCGGCAGCTTAAAATATCCGCCGGATAAAAAATATCCCTGTTGCCTGTGTTGCAAATGTGTAGCTACAAAATCGGCACGCGGAATACAGTCACCATCAGTAAAAATAAGGTAGTCAGATGCAGATGCTACAACAGCTTTATTCAGTATCTGTGTTTTTTGGAAACCGTTGTCTTCCTGCCATACATGAACCAGCGGCATATTAATTTCGGCACGCAGCCTGTCTAACAACTCTTTTGTTTTAGGCCCCGAACCATCATCGGCAATAATAATTTCAAAATCCTGTTCGGTTTGCACGCTAAAGCCCCATATAACTTTTTCAAGCCAGGCTTCGGCATTATAAGTGCTCATAATAACAGATGCTTTCATTGTACTGTCTGTAAATTATGGTTTTTTAAACTTTAATTTCTTTTTCAATGCTCTCTTTCTCCAAAACTTCCTCTGAAATTCGGAGGTCTTATCCCAAAGCGTTTTAAAAATTTCCTGCTCAGGCTTGTTGTAATATTTAGCATATTCATTGCTTATCACAGCAACCATTTCTTCTTTTGGAGTTAATTTTTTCAGGTTTTCCATACGCAGGTCAAAATTCATGTGTTCATGAAAATTCATGCGGTTAAGGTCTACCAAATAAAAATTGTACTGTCCCGGTGCAGTTTTCTTTATGAGCGTGTTGCCAGGAGAATGGTCTGTAAACTCAATCCCTTTTTCGTGCAGTATATAGCAAAAGTGGGTAAACTGCCTCAATATAATATCGTGCTCCGGAAAATCAGGAACCTCAACAAGCTCTCTAAACGTCAGGTCGGCAAATAAATGTTCGCTAATGTAGTAGCTGTCTTTAAGCCCAAAGGCGTCACGGTTTTCAAAATAAGCATAAGGCTGTGGCGTACCTATGCCTTTTTCCTGTAGCTTTATGGCATATTCATATGAACGCCTCGCTTTAGATTTCCTGAAATAGCTATATATAATGCGGTTAAGGGCATTAGGAATTTTAAACGATTTTACAATAACGTTGTTACCTTCTACCTCAAACTCTTTAATAATATTTCGGGTACCTATAACAAAATCCTTACCCTGTTCTTTAAAGTTATCAATAACAGATATGAGGCTTTGCGTTATGTTTTTAAAATCGGGATGAATGCGAAACTGCATAAAAATAATTTGAACAAAAATAAGTATTACAGGGTTGCTAATCTAAATTAATCGATATTTTTACCAAAAAAAAAGCATGAGGTCTGTTTTCCTGGAGTCGCATAACATGAAAAATCGTGCCGGTGGTTTGGGTACATTTAACTACGAACTTATTAAAGCCATAGCAAACCAGCCCACCAGTGATCTTGACATTTACCTGAACCTTAAAGATGTAAAAAAGGCACAGGAGCAGTTTGGCAACACCTTTAAATACCACCAATACAGCAGCCTGCAACGCCATGCATTTTTAAGGATCCGTAAAAAGTTTGATGTGTGGCACAGCCTCAACCAAAACACTAAAGTAGAGCCTTACAGGCAGCCCGGCAAATATATTGTTACCATACACGACGTTAACTTTATGGAAGAGCAAAGTCCTAAAGATGCCGCCCCTAACATTGCTGTGTTGAAAGAAAAGATAAAACGGGCAGATGTTATTACTTACATATCTGAATTTGCAAGACAACAAACCCATCAGTATTTTGACATCCCTAATGTACAGGAAACCGTTATTTATAATGGCAACCCCATATCTGAATTTGTAGATTATAAAAACTACACCCCAAACATACCCTTAGATAAACCTTTTTTTTACAGCATAGGCGATTTTATAGAGCGCAAGAACTTTCTTGCCTTAGTAAAAATGATGGAGGTTATGCCGGGATACAACCTTGTAATTTCGGGAGGAAACGATAAAGCTTACGGGCAGCATATAAAAGACTATATTAAGCTTAAAGGTTTAGAAAACAGTGTTTTTTTAACTGGCAAAGTGAGCGAAGAAGGCAAGCAATATTTTATGGCCAACTGCGAAGCCTTTCTATTTCCGTCGATACGCGAGGGGTTTGGCCTTCCTGCCATTGAGGCAATGAAATTTGAAAAGCCTGTTTTTTTGTCAGATAAAACATCATTACCTGAAGTGGGTGGAGACGCTGCTTTCTACTGGAATGATTTTGACCCTGAATATATGAGTAATGTGGTTACACAAAAATTAGAAGCCTTTAAAAACAACCCGGCTCCTTATCTTGAAAAGATAAAGAGCCGTGCCGATTTTTTTAGCTGGGACAAAGCCGCAGCCGAATATTTAAAACTTTATCGTTAAAAGTATTTTTCAAATTCGTGTTTGCCTCCTTTAAAAAGGTGTTTAAACCATTGCCCAAAATTTTTCTTAAGCAAAAAGGTTTTAGAAATTTCCATTTCTTTAGTTTGCGCAAAATGACGTTTTATGTCTTCCATATTTGTAACGGGCAGGTAGCCTAATTCTTTCCACTGCGTGCCGTTAAGATAAAAAACATCTTTTATCTCCTGATAGTTGTCTTTATTGGCTCTTTTCCATTTCGATAAAAACTCAGGATTAACCTCATCACGGTGCCCCCAGTTGTTTATCTTGTTCTCTAAATCGGCTTCAGAACGCGATAGTGATTCGTGAAACGTAAAAGCATCTGTATAAATAATCCTTTCGCGGGTTTGTCTTGCCTGCTTATAGTTAGGATAGTTAGTAGCAAAAAGTGCCTTGCAGGTGTTTTTTACATAGAGTATGCCTCCATCTACATATTTATAAATGTCTATATGAAAGCCCGATATTTGTACAGGATTTTTTTCAGGGTCATCTAAAAACGAATTTCGTTTTCTCAGTTCTTTTGCAAAACCGACAAAGTCTACAAAATATTCGTCGCTGTCTACCTGCACCAACCAATTACCAATACCCATTTTTAAAGACAGCATGTGTCTTTCGCGCGTGTCGTTTTGTATGGGTGTAAGAGTGGGTATGTAAAAATTATCCCTGTAAAACTCTATCTTATTTTCTGTATCAAACTCCTCTATCCATTCAAAAAAAGAAGGATCGACTTCAAATTTATTACCGGACCATGTTAAATAATTTTCATCCCCGGCTATAAAAATCCTGTCAGCCTCTTTATAAACAGGCGGAATGGAAAGCTTAAGCTTTTCATAATCATACGACAAAAGAAAACCAACATGGATTTTTCTCATAGCATTGTTTTGTTTTATGAGGCAAAGTTACTATAATTAATTTGTACACAAAGCGTTTGTACTATAGGCCTATTTTTTTGAACGCGGAACAAAAAGCAATACTATAGAGATTAGGCTCTTAAGTACTTTCCAGGCAACTTTGTGTTTTTGTATATGTAAAACCTGTTGTACCCTTTTAGAAGTAAGCAACGATATATCTATATAATCTTCTTCAAAAGCCGGAAAATACTTTTTTATACTTTCTTTTTTTTCCTTAGCAAAAACATCTGAAGCCGTTGTTGATATACCTGTAAAATCATAAACACAAATGGTTTGGTCAAGGTATTTATAAGGGATGTTCTTGTGGCAAATGGCATAGGCAAAAAATTCCCAGTCGGAAGCTATTTTAAATTCTTCGTTATAATAAAACAATTCATCAAACAACGAACGCCTTATAAAGGCTGCCTGATGATTAAGAGAACTGGAATAAAAAAACGAAAAACTAAGCTTGGCAGGATAGGTTTTTAATCTTTCTGATGTTGGACTTTTTTTAATATTGTTGCCATAATAAATGTCATAGTCCTGATTAATTTCAGTATCTGTAGCCTGCAACACCGCCTGATTAAAAAAAAGATCGCCTGAATTCATAAATATTACAAAATCACCTTTAGCTGCCTTAATACCTTTATTCATGGCATTGTAAACACCTTTATCTTTTTCGCTTACCCAATATGAAATTTTATCGGTGTACTTTTCTATAATCTCTTTGCTGCCATCATTACTTCCTCCATCAATAATTATAAACTCGAATTCAGTATAGGTTTGAGACACCACACTTTTAATGGTTTTCTCTAACCCTGCTGCATTATTATAATTTATTGTAATTACCGAAAACTTCATTTGATATTATATAAAATTTATCTTGAGAGCCTTACTACTAACCCATAGCAGCACGATAAACCTCATAGGTTTTTATCGCTGTGTCCTGCCAGGTAAACCGTTCTACATGTCTTAATCCTTTTTCTATATACTGATCTCTTACATCTTTGTTGTAAACTACCAAACTTATCTTTTCCCTTAGGTCTGCCTGATTACCTAACTCAAAAAAAATCCCTGCTTCGGCAGCAACTTCAGGAAAAGAACTGTTTTTTGTTAAAACTATTGGGCATCCGCAGGCCATAGCTTCAAGTACCGGTATTCCAAAACCCTCATATTCTGAAGGAAAAACAAAACATTTTGCATTTTTATACAACAAGGCTAACTCGCTGTCGTCTTCAAATCGCTTTTGCATAACACTATTTGTAAGATTCAGTTCTTCAAGCAATGCTAATTCATTTTTCTTAAAACTGCCACCTCCGGCACATATAAGTTTCAGGCTCGCATCAGCCTCGAACAGTTCTTTAACTGAGCGAACCAAAAATTCAAAATTTTTATAATTGTCCCTCACTCCTACAAACAAAATATAGTTTTCAGGAACATCTATACTCTTGTTAACCTGTGGCAATATAGAATTTCCGTGATAAATTACCTCTATCTTGTCCTCTTCAATTTCAGGATAGATTTTTAGGATATCATTTTTAGTGTTATGAGAAATAGCAATAATTCTCGCAGCTCTTTTCATTAGTGTCAGCTTATTTGCTGCGATTTCTGCTGCATCATTAAAATACTGCGGAAAAAGCTCATGTATCATATCATAAACCGTAAGCACAAAAGGTTTGCCTTGCAAATGTTCTAAAAAATACGCATCATAATAAGTTACTGCAAAAACGTCATAATCCTTTTTCTGCAAAGCCTTAATAGTTTTTTTATTATTCCACTTTTTAACCATTTTACGGGTGCTTATACCCAACTTAGAAAAGAGCCCGAACAAAACGTCATAACGCTTATGTTGCTCTTTATAAAGCCTGCTTACTTTTAGGTACTCGTTTTTAGAAACATATACAGGTATATTGATCTCTATTTCAGTATTTTTATCGAGTTCAGAGAACACTTCTGTATAATGGCGCGAAATACCACCATAAACCTGAGCATTGAATATTTGAGGATCTGCCAGTATTTTCATTAAGTACTTAATGTATTTAAAACCTCATCCAAATAAATTTCTGATGTCGGCGTGCAGGCGCGATAAACAATATTATACTGGCAATTTGTACCCACAGAACTAACATGTTTATTATATCTGTGAATTCCATAAACTAATTTGATTTTTTTAACAAACGGTATCCTCATACTTTACTATTTTACGCTCTCCCTACCAAAATTTATAAACGGCAAATATAGAGATTTCTATTTCAGTACCCCTATGTTGTTCTATAAGTCTTAACATTTGTAAAACTCTTTTTGTTTAAGCAGTATTTACTACTTTTATAGCATGATAAAATTTCTCGACCTGCAAAAAATAAACCTGCTTCACCAGCAGGAAATTGAGGAGCGGCTGCTGCAAACCTTTCGCAGCGGATGGTATCTTTTGGGCAATGAAGTAAAAGGTTTTGAGAAAAACCTATCGGCATATATAGGCACTAAAAATGCCATTGGCGTTGCAAACGGGCTTGATGCACTCCGACTGATATTTAAAGCCTATTTAGAGCTAGGAGTTCTACAGGCGGGCGACGAAGTTATTGTACCTGCCAATACTTACATAGCAAGTATTCTGGCTATTACAGACAATAACCTTACCCCTGTTTTTGTTGAGCCTAACATTGACAACTATAACATAGATATCGCACTGATAGAAAAAGCCATTACAATCAAAACAAAAGCGATAATGATCGTGCATTTGTATGGGCAGGCAGTATTTTCTAATCAGCTAAAGGAATTGGCTGAAAAACATAGCCTAAAAATTATTGAAGACAACGCACAGGCCATAGGAGCCGAATGGCAGGGCATTAAAACCGGAAATTTAGGCGATGCAGCAGGTTTCAGCTTTTATCCGGGCAAAAACCTTGGTGCCTTGGGAGATGCCGGAGCGGTAACCACTAACGACCATGTTTTGGCCCAAACCATTCGCGCATTGGCCAATTATGGCAGCCAGGAAAAATATGTAAATAAATATAAAGGCTTAAATTCAAGACTGGACGAAATTCAGGCGGCCGTACTTGACGTTAAGCTGAAATACCTTGACCACGAAAATGAACGCCGCAGGCAAATAGCCCGTTTTTATACAGATGCCATTAACAACCCTGAAATTATACCGTCGCAATGGCCCGATAATGACAAGCAGCACGTGTGGCATTTGTTTGTTATACGTACCAGGAACAGGGAAAAGCTACAGCAATATCTGTCTCAGAACGGTATTCAAACCCTGATACACTACCCCACACCGCCACACAGGCAGGTGGCATATAAAGAATTCAGCCATTTATCGTTCCCTGTAACACAACAAATTCACGAAGAGGTATTGAGCCTGCCCATAAGCCCGGTGCTTACGGATGAGGAAATACAAAAAGTGGTAACAACCTTAAACAATTACAAATGAACACACCCGATATAAATACCGAAGTACACAACGCTTTTGAAGCCATTAAAAACGGTGGCATTATATTGTATCCTACCGATACGGTTTGGGGCATAGGCTGCGATGCCACTAATCCTGAAGCTGTTAAAAAAATATACGCCTTAAAGCAACGCGAAGAAACCAAGAGCATGATAGTGCTCATGAACAGCGACCGCTTACTCTATAATGTTTTTAAAGAAATTCCCGATGTAGCCTTCCAGATAATGGACCTGTCTGAAAAACCTACCACTCTCATACTCGATAATCCGCGCAACGTAGCTCCAAACATTATAGCCCTGGACAAAACACTGGGCATACGTATGGTTAAAGAGCCCTTTTGCTTTAAGCTCATGGAACGCATGAAAAAGCCACTGGTTTCTACATCGGCAAACATTAGCGGGCAGCCCACACCAACTTCGTTTAAAGAAATAGACCACCATATTTTGGATGGCGTAGACTATATTGTAAATTTGCATCACGAAAAAACTGCGGCAAAGCCTTCTACTATAATAAAGATTGGCAACAACCTGCAGGTAAAAGTGATACGACCTTAATGGAAAACAAAACCATATATAAAGAAGCCCTGCAAAACCGCATTTTTGAAATTACAAAGCAGGCTGCCACTCAGTTAAACGTAAACAGCTATGTTATTGGCGGGTTTGTGCGCGATTTTTTATTGCAGCGTGATTTTAAAAAAGATATAGATATTGTAGCTGTAGGCAGCGGTATAGACCTTGCCCAAAAAGTATCGGCATTATTGCCTCATAAGCCTAAAGTTCAGGTTTTTAAAACCTATGGCACTGCCATGCTTCGCTTTGAGGACATCGATATTGAATTTGTAGGTGCCCGAAAAGAATCGTATAACAAAAACAGCCGTAACCCTATTGTAGAGAATGGCACGCTGGAAGACGACCAAAACCGTCGTGATTTTACCATAAATGCCCTGGCTCTGTCGCTATCTGCCGATAATTTTGGTGAACTGCTGGACCCTTTTAACGGGGTCGAAGATCTTAAGAACAAAATAATCCGCACGCCATTGGATCCAGATATTACTTATAGCGACGACCCGTTACGCATGATGCGTGCCATTCGTTTTGCAACCCAACTGGGTTTCACTATAGAAGAAGAATCGCTTAAAGCTATAGAACGTAATAAAGAGCGTATTAAAATTATTACCGGAGAGCGCATTGTAGATGAACTGAATAAAATTCTCTCTACACCTGTGCCATCTGTAGGGTTTAAACTATTGCACCAAACAGGTTTATTACACATAATACTGCCCGAACTTACTGCACTGCAAGGTGTTGAAGAAGTTGAGGGGCAAACGCATAAAGATAACTTTTTCCACACACTGGAAGTAGTAGATAATATTGCTCCTAATACCGACGATGTTTGGCTTCGCTGGGCCGCATTACTGCATGACATTGGAAAAGCACCCACCAAAAAATTCAGTAAAAAAGTGGGGTGGACATTCCACGGACATGAGTTTTTGGGTGGAAAAATGGTTAAAAAATTGTTTGAACGTCTGCACATGCCATTGAACCAAAAAATGAAATTTGTTTCTAAAATGGTCATGTTGAGCTCACGCCCGATTGTGCTTGCGCAGGATATTGTGACTGATTCGGCAGTGCGCCGACTGGTATTTGATGCCGGAGAGGATGTAGAAAGCCTAATGACACTTTGCGAAGCCGACATAACCACCAAAAACCCTAATAAGTTTAAAAAATACCATAACAACTTTAAGATCGTACGTCAAAAAATTGTAGAGGTTGAAGAACGCGACCATGTGCGCAATTTTCAGCCGCCAATTACAGGCGAAGAGATCATGGAAATCTTTAACCTTAAACCGGGCCGTGAAATTGGTGTACTTAAAGAGGCCATTAAAGAAGCCATACTGGAAGGCGAAATACACAACGACCACAAGGCTGCCTACGAATTTATGATGGCAAAAGCCGAAAAAATGGGATTAAAAAAAGCGATTTAAACTTGCCGTATTAACGTGGTGCTTTTTTAGTATCGCTGTTAAAGTCACGATTCTCGACACTTTCTACCTCTTCTTTTTCGTTGGCAGTGCCGCGGCTTTTGCTTACCACTTTGCCGTCATTGCGGGTAGTTTTGTCATCATTGCTGTTTACGGGCGGTGCTTTCTTTTCATCTACATCGCGGGCGCGCTGCTGCACAACCGTTTCTCCATCCTGCTTTTGTTCGAGTTCGGCTTTTAGTTTATCTTTAGATGGATCGTAATTTTTAGGCAAATTATCTCCGCTAAAGCCTTCGTTCTTATTGCTCTGTTTTTCCTGATTGCCTATTTTTTTGGCACCTAGGTCTTTAGGGTCGTCAGTTCCTGGGTTCATAGCTTATATGTTTTTATTATTTATCTGTGTGATAGTATAAAGTCATAATGCGACTGCACCAAAGCATTAACTGTTTTGTTCAGCGATGCGTCCAGCCCATAATATCCTTCCTTAAGCCCACCACTGTTAGTAAAATAATCTGCCAATGCCGATTTTACAGCCACATTGTTATCAGTGTAGATTTGGTTAACTGTAAAAGTAACATCGTAACTGTTTTGGCGGAACACCAATTGCATCGTATAGTCAATATTATGATTATAGGTTTCTCCGAGACTGCGGTAAAAAAAAGCATTGCGCTTGTATCCGGTTACGGTTGCGCTGTTCTCTGTAACGCCGGACACCTCATAACCTTTTCCCCTATCCGGATTGTTATGTACAATTTCCTGTAGCCATGCTTTTGTAAGCTCTGTCAGTTTTTCGTTAGATGTAGTAGGTATGGAGACCACAACAGGCTCAAAACCGCTTTTACTCACTTTCATTTCAGGCAGCTGAGCATTGGCTAAAACAGCAGATAAAAAACAAAGCAGGCAAAATATCTTAGACATGGTTACACATTTTTAAGGGCTTTTTCAAACTCCTCCTGTATCCTGCCATAAGATACTAAAAAGGGCTTTTTATCTATGGTAACGGTAATATCATTACCTTCTATAGCATACGATCCTTCGAAGCTGCCAATGGGAGTACTACCCTCAAAATTACCCAACTGCTCATTGCCGCTTAAACGGCCTTTATTACCAATGGCTCCTTTAATTTTGGCTATCAGTCCGGCCTTATCTCCCGGATAACTTATTGTAAATGTATTGCTCATACGATTATTATTTACTGTATATGTAAATATAATCAATGCAAAAGCTATTAGTGTTTAGCTTTTGTTAAAGGTTCTCCTGGCTTATATCCAGCCTTCTTTTACAGATTTCATTACAAGGTCTACACCGCTGTGCGTAGATGTTTTTTTCATCATATTGCGGCGGTGCGTATCGGTAGTAAATTTACTTATGTTTAAAATACCCGAAATATCGGCACTGCTTTTACCCTCTGCCAAAAGCCTGAGCACCTGTTTTTCACGCTTTGAAAAAAGTTCTTTTGCCGGTGTAAAAATAGCATTGGGCTGCACGTTTGTAAAAGATGGTTCGCCTTCCATGCCAATAAACGAAAGCATAGGAACTCCCTCCGGTTTAAGGTAGCCAATATCAGTATGTATGCCTAACGAGCGGGTAATGTTACCCTCATCATCATGTTGTAAAATAACCAATTGGTGCAACAGCCTTATGTAGTCTCCGTTTGTATTTTTTATCCTGAAATCATAACGCACCTTATATTTTGTATATTTTTCTAAGGGAAGCCCCCTGAAAAAATTGTGCAGTGTATTTTCGAAATTCAAAAAATAAGGTTGGTCTTCCGGATGTATATTGTTTAAAAAATCAATTGCGGTAATGCTTTCGTTATACCCTAATATTTTTTCTATTTCCGGACTTACATATTCAAACTCGGCATTGCCTACGTTGAAAATAAAATAGTAATAATCCCCAACCTGGAAAATACTGAGCAGTTTTTTGTGTATTTCCAATTCAAAATTAAGCACATCGACACGGGCATCCTGTGCAATTCCTTCCCATATCTTTTTAGCCTCTTTAAAAAACTGTATCTTCATTACCGAACCCTCTCAAAATTACAGATGTAACAAATATAACTATTTTTATAATCAACAGTTTATATTATAATACTGTTGTAAACCCAGCAGATTGTTACCTCACAAAAAAACGCTTGTTAACGGCATCAAAACCAATATTCCCATCAGTAAAAAGATCATCAAAAACATTGCTCTCTATTAACTGTTGTGGTGTTCCGGTTTGAACAATTCCCGGCTTCATAACCATCAGTTCATCACTCATTTGCAAGGCAAGGTCAAGATCGTGAGTAGAATACAGTATGCATTTACCTTCATCTGTTGTGAGTTTTTTTAGCAGTTGCAATAAGTTTACCTTATGCTGAAAATCGAGATGCGTAGTAGGTTCGTCTAATATGATCAATGGTGTATCTTGGGCAAGAGCCCTGGCAATAAGTACTTTTTGCAACTGCCCATCGCTAATTTCAAAATGCTTTTTTTCAGACAGATGCAGCGTTTCGGTCAGCGCTAAGGCATTTTCAATCTTAGCATGATCTTCCTGAGAAAGGTTTCCCATTCGGTTGGTATAGGGCTGTCGCCCTAACGCCACAAGTTCATAAACAGTAAGATTGCTTGGGGGCAGGCTTTCGGTTAAAACAATGCTCAGTTTCTCCGACAATTGAGCAGCCGTATAATTTTTTATACTCCTACCATCAAGTAGTACCTCTCCTGCTAACGGTTTTTCAAGTCCGGTCAGGTTTTTTAGCAGCGTACTTTTACCTATGCCGTTCGCCCCAATCAATGCCGTTAACGAGCCTTTATTCAGGCAAAAATTAATATTAGATGCTACAGTCACAGCCACTTTCCTGGCAGTATAGCCAATGCTAAGATCTTTTGCTTCGAGTATAATTTGAGCAGCTTTCATAAACGTTAATTAAAAATACCTTTTCGTTTGCTAAGCAATAATGCTATAACAACCGGAGCACCAATAATAGAGGTTATGGCATTAATGGGCAATATAAAACTGCTGCCAGGCAGTTGTGTAAAAATATCGCAAAAAAGCATCAATACAGCTCCTGTGAGCAGCGTACCTAAAAACAGAATTCCATGCCTGCTGGTTTTAAAGATCAGTTTGGCAATATGCGGCACCACCAGCCCCACAAAGGCAATAGGCCCCGCAAAGGCAGTAATACAGCCTGTAAGGAGGCTTGTTGCCATTATAATTATAAAACGTGTACGCTTAAAATTTATACCCAGGCTTTTTGCATAACGTTCGCCAAGCAGCAAAGCATCAAGGGGTTTAATGGTAAGCAGGGCAAGAGCAAGCCCTATTGCAATAACTACTGCTAACAGTATAATATTATTCCATGGCAGGTTGCCAAGGCTTCCCATAGCCCAAAAAGTATATTTTTGCAACTGTTCGGCGGTACTAAAATAGGTCAGCACCCCAACAATAGCACCGGTAAAACTGCTGAACATGAGCCCGATGATAAGAATTGCCATCGTATCGCGCACGCGTTGCGCCACTGCAAGCACAGCAAGCAATACTATAAAGCTACCTGCTGTGGCTGCCAGCACAATACCGTATGCCGATAGAAATAAACCGACCATTGCTGCGGGCAAAATACCCGAAGCAAGGATAACGAAAGCCACCCCAAGGCTTGCTCCACTGTTTAGGGCCAACACATCGGGGCCAGCAAGAGGGTTACGGAAAAGCGTTTGCATCATTAACCCGCCTATAGACAGCCCCATGCCCGCCAATAATGCCGTAATGGCTTTGGGCAACCTGTAATTTAGTATAATATACTGCCAACTGGTTTTAGATGCTTCGCCACCTGTAAGGCTTTGCGCTACATCGCTAAGTGGAATTTTAACCGCACCCAGGCTTATGTTTGCCATAAAAAGCAACACGAGGGCAATGCCCAAAGCAACAAAAAGCGTTATATGGCGGTTGGTAGTATTCAAATTATTTTAGTTTTTCGAAAAACTGAAGTTCATATCCAGGCAACAACTCCGGGTGTAGTATGCTTATAAGATCTTTTAACACCAGATCGGGGCGATTTGGTGCAAGCTCATAATACAACAGTCCGCCTGTTGCTCCCTTTTTGGTACTGAAAGAATATACCGCTTGGTTTTGAAACGATTTAAAATGCGAATAGTGCGGATTGGCATCGGCCATTTCTTTTAATGATGTAAACTGACTTGGGCCTATCCAAAAATCGGCATCCTGAGCTTTCTCTAACACTGTTTCAAAAGACAGGTTCAGGCTGCCTGTGCCCTCACTGTCAGCCCACAGGTAGTTAGCTCCTGCATCTTTTAAAAACAAGGCTGCCCAACTGCCTCCCTGTGGCATATACCATTGATTTTCATATAATGCGCCTGCCACAACTGTTGGTTTATTGTTTACTTTTTGCGCAAGCTTAAGTGCAGCGTTATAATCGTTCTCAATTTTAGCAAAGAGTTCATTGGCTTTGGCTTCTTTACAATATAAGGCTCCAAAAAATTTTATCCACTCGGCTTTGCCAAGCGGCGATTGCTCTGTCCAGTCGCCATTATAAATAACTTTAAGTCCACTTTGCTCTAAGGCAGTAAGGGTTTTATTGACACTGCTAATGCTAAATGCTACAACAGCATCCGGCGAAAGGTCTATCAGTACTTCAGTATTAAGGCTTTCGTTTTTACCCACCTCTTTTACTTTGCCTCCATCTATACGCTTGCGTGTGTTTACAGATGATATATAATCAAGTCCCGGAAAGCCAGTCAATGTATTTTCTACTCCAAGTATCTCTAAAGATGGTATGTGTGTTGTACTTGTAACTACAACACTTTTTAAAGGCACGGGTATAGTGGTAAATTGTTTAAGGCTATCGGGTATTGAAGCTCCTTCTTGCTGCATTATGTAAGTATAACTCTCTTTAGCACCGGGCCAGGGCTGGGTAATTTTTACCACACTATATCCCTGATAATTATATATTTCGAGTCCTTTGGCATATTTAACCGTATTAGTGCTTTCTTGGGCAATAGCCTTTTGGGACTGCACTTCTTTTTTACATGAAAAAAGTACAGATAACGAAACAAACAGCAGGTAATAAAGCTTCTTCATACATAAAATTAGATAGCTGCAAATGTATAAATTAAAAATTCAATATATCTTTGTGTACACCTAAGGTTGCATTTGTGCCCACAGCGCAAAGCATTAAAAGGGAACCGGGTTTAATGCCCGGGCTGTTCCCGCAACTGTAAGCTTATCTCTCTTTTAGGGAGGCTGTTGTTAACTGCACACCACTGCTCTATGAGCGGGAAGGTAAACAACAGCACGCAAGCCAGGAGACCTGCCTTAAGCCTAAACAATTAAAGAGCCTTCGGGAAAAAAGGTTCCTGCATTTATGACTGTAAAACATATTTCCCTACCGTTATTGCTCCTTACGTTCTGCAAGCTTGCAGCGCAACAGGACAGTATTGTACAACTCAAAGAAGTTGTAATATCCGATACGCAATTGCGTGATTTTTCTGTATCCCAATCGGTACAACACCTCAACGATTCTATCATTAGCCGTAATGCGGCATCGTTAACCTCACTTTTGCAATACAACACTGTTATTTATTTTAAAGAAAATGGTTTGGGCATGGTGTCATCTCCTTCATTCAGGGGAACAACATCACAACAAACAGCAGTTATATGGAACGGAATCAATATAAACTCCCAACTCAACGGGCAAACCGATTTTAATACGATCAATACACGCGATTTTACCACCATATCGGCACGTGCAGGAGGCGGAAGCGTTATGTATGGCAGTAGCGCTATTGGCGGCAGCATACACCTTGACAACGAACTGGCTTTTGGAAATATGTTTTCCAATCAGATAAGAACCGATTATGGCAGCTATAATACCTTTGGACTTAACTATAAGCTCAAGGCAGCAACCGACAGATTTAGCAGCAATGTGAGCGTGAGCCGAAACAGCAGCGACAACGATTATAAATTTCCGGGCTACGATATTTATAACGACAACGGCCAATATTACAACACCAGTATTAATGCAGCATTTGCTTATAGGCTTAACGCTAAAAACATACTGCGTTTTTACACCTATGCTTTTGATGGGCAAAGGCATTTTTCGCGCACGCTGGCAGCACCGTCCAGAAGTATGTATGATGATACAAATACCCGAAACCTACTGGAATGGACTGGCACCTATAACCGCTTTACATCCCGACTTAAAGTGGCCTACTTAAAGGAAAAATACAAATATTTTGAAGTTTATAACAGTAACACACACACTTTCGGCAAAGTAAGAACGTTTATTGGACGCTATGACGCAACATATAATTTTAGCCCGAAATTAAAACTAAACGCAATTGCAGACTATACTCAAAATAATGGCGAAGGTTCGGACATTATAAATAAAAAACGAAATATCGGTTCGGGCAGTTTGCTGTTAAGCCATCAGGCTACCAACAGGCTTCAATATGAACTGGGTTTGCGTCAGGAAGTGAGCGATGTTTATAACAGCCCATTGCTATTCTCGGCAGGTGCCAATATTGCAGTAGCAAAGTTTTATACATTAAAGTTTAACGCATCGCGCAATTTCAGGATACCTACTTTTAATGACCTTTACTGGCAAGGCAGTGGTAACCCCGACCTGAAACCCGAAAGTTCATACCAAGCCGAAGTAGGTAATGTTTTTACCCACAAAGGCGTTACATTGAGCCTTACTGCTTATTACATAAAACTAACCGATATGCTGCGTTGGGTGCCCGACGCCAGTGGTTTGTGGAGGCCGGAAAACGTGGGCAAAGCAAAAACATATGGTATGGAATCGGTATTACGATATGATAAAAAAATAGGCTACAGTCACATAAACCTTAGCGGAACATATGCTTACACCATATCTCGCGAAGACGGCAGCAATAATCAAATGATGTATGTGCCAATACATAAAGCCACCGCATCGGCAGCATACAGCTATAAGAATGTTTCGTTTTATTACCGCCACCTGTTTACCGGTGAGGTATTTTATACTACCGATGCTTCAGGAAACATAAATCCTTACAATGTATCTTCGGCCGGAGCCGAATATACCTTTAAATTCCTGAAAGGGTGCAGCGTTGGTGCACAGGTAAATAATCTTTATAATTCACAATATTTAAGTATGGCATCGCGCCCAATGCCGGGTCGCAATTATAATTTGTATCTTAACCTAAATTTTTAATACA
Organism: Flavobacterium sp. Sd200; assembly: GCF_009826935.1. Lineage (GTDB taxonomy): Bacteria > Bacteroidota > Bacteroidia > Flavobacteriales > Flavobacteriaceae > Flavobacterium. The sequence continues at coordinate 587,225 of NZ_WUMN01000003.1, read as the reverse complement.
TGAAACTTAACAAATTATTATTAACGCTATTTGCAGGATCGCTGTTTTTTGTATCCTGTAGCAGCGATGATGATGCAGCTGTGGCATCAGGAGCTTATCAAACAGGCGTTATCGTTTTAAACCAGGGTAACTTTAACAGTGCCAACGCATCAGTATCTTATTTTTCAAACTCTTTTGCTGTAGAGAACGATATTTTTGCCACACTTGCCGGGCGTCCGTTGGGCGATGTTGGGCAGGATATTGGCCTTGAAGGTGATAAAGCTTATATTGTGGTAAACAACTCGCACAAAGTAGAAATTGTTAACCGTTATACTTTTGCTCCAATAGCTACATTAAACACTGGGCTTACCAACCCACGCTACATTACTTTTGCAAACGGAAAAGGCTACGTTACCTGCTGGGGAGCAGGCAATAGCGCTGCTGACGACTATATTGCGGTAATAGACCTTGCCACCAACTCGCTTACCAGCACAAGAATATCTGTAGCAGAAGGGCCTGAAAAAATTATTGAAGAGAACGGCAAACTGTATGTTACGCACAGGGGCGGCTGGAGCTCCGGCAACAGCGTGAGCGTTATTAACCTTTCAAACAATACTGTAGAGGCTAACATAACCGTGGGCGGTATACCTGATTCTTTAGAAGAAGAGAACGGCACCCTATATGTATTGTGCGAAGGATATTCTATGTATGATCCTGTAGAAACAACAGGTAGCATTACGAGAATTAATACCTCCAATAATGCAATTATTACAGTAACAGAATTTCCGGGTATTACACACCCTAAAAATCTTATTATAGAAGATGGCTCGATATACTACACCATTGGTACAGAAGTATATAAAACAAATCTTGTAAGCACTACATTGCCAACAGCATCTTTATTTAACTCAGGTGCAAATATCTTAGGCTTTGAGGTTGAAGATGATCATATTTATATTGGATCGGGAACATTTACTGCTAACGGCCAGGCTAAAGTGTACTCACTAACAGGCACGTTACAGCAAACTTTAACTATGGGTGTTGCGCCTGTAGGCTTCTATTTTAATGACTAAATCAATATCAAAACGAATAGTTACCAAAAACGCTCCGGAAACGGGGCGTTTTTATTTTTTATCAGGAACACGGTTAATTACATCAAAGACACATCCTCTTTTGGCTCTGTATGCCCACTGATGATTTTTCCATCACTCATAACAAGCTTACGGTCTGCCATATTGGCAAGCTCTTCGTTGTGGGTCACAATAACAAATGTCTGCCCCATTTCATCGCGAAGCTTGAAGAACAGTTTGTGCAGGTTTTCGGCCGATGCCGTATCGAGATTGCCCGATGGTTCATCGGCAAAAATAACGGCTGGTTTGTTTATTAGCGATCTTGCTACCGATACCCTTTGTTGCTCTCCGCCCGAAAGCTCTCCCGGCTTGTGATTGATGCGATGCGACAGCCCTAAATAATCCAATAACCTTTTGGCTTCCTGTTCGATTTCGGTTTTTGGTTTATTGGCAATATATGCAGGTATGCATACATTTTCGAGTGCAGTAAACTCGGGCATTAACTGATGGAACTGAAATATGAAACCCAACTGCTGATTCCTGAAATGCGAGAGTGCCTTGTCTTTTATATGAACAACATCCTGCCCGTTTATTACAAGCGAGGCATCAGCCATTGCATCAGGTTTATCGAGCGTACCCAATATTTGCAGCAGTGTGGTTTTTCCGGCACCTGAGGCCCCTACAACAGATACTATTTCGCCCTTGGCAATATACAGGTCTACCCCTTTTAAAACATGAAGGTCGTCATAATATTTGTGTATGTTTCTGGCTTCTATCATCGGTACGCTTTTGCACAAAGAAACAAACATTTTAAAACATAATAAACGTTTTTTGGCACAATATTTAATGTATAGTATTGTAAAGTTTAGTTAACAAAACAAACTGCTTTACCATAACAATTGATTTTGTGTACCAAATATGAAAAAGATAACCGCAATACTACTGGCCATGTTTGCAATATCGTGCCAGGGTAACGAAAAAGACCCAACGGCCGAAAGCCTGGGCAAAATTTCACAACAAGTTAAAAAAGGAGATTTAAAAATGGACAATACAAAAACAGAGACTGCCATATTTGCCGGTGGGTGCTTTTGGTGCACCGAAGCATTTTTTACCGACCTTAAAGGGGTTGAAAAAGTAGTATCGGGATACATTGGCGGGGCAACCGTAAACCCAAGCTATAAAGATGTCTGCACAGGGCAAACAGGCCATGCCGAAGCCATACAGATTACTTTTAACCCCGCAGAGGTAGCTTATGAAGACCTTTTGGAAATATTTTTTGCCACACACGACCCTACAACCCTAAACAGGCAGGGGGCCGATGTAGGCACACAATACCGCAGTGAGATATTTTACACTAGCGAAGCTCAAAAGGCGGCAGCAGAGAATTTTATTAAACTCCTAACCGACCAGAATATTTTTGAGGGCAAAAAAATCGTGACGGCTGTAACAGCTGCAAGTAAGTTCTATCCTGCCGAAGACTACCATCAGGACTATTATGCACTTAACGGTAACCAGCCTTACTGCCGTGCCGTTATTGCACCTAAAATGGATAAGCTGCAAAAAAACTATAAGTCTAAGCTAAAAGTAAAGCAGTAATTTAGTGGTCTGATCTATACACTTCGCCCCGAAATATTTCGGGGCGATTTTGTTTTTATAAAGTACACAACCTAATTCTTTACAAACACATCCTCGGGCTTTTCTAAATTGTCGAGCTTTTTAATGTATTCTTCGGGCAGCAGGCTCATGCCATATTGGTAGGAGGCATTCATCCATCCAAAGCCGCTACGGGTAATGTAGGCAAAATCAGTACCTACATTGCCATACTCAGCATAAACCTTGTGGGTAGCATTTACCACATCATACTTTTCAGGAATAGTGCCGTTGTAGTCTACTGCATTTTGCGTAATGGTCCACATCCAGCGGTACACCATTTCGCGGGCTTCATCTTCATAGCCATAATCTATAAGACCTTTCCACAACATCATCTGGTGCGGAGCCCATCCGTTAGGATAATCCCACTGTCGCTGCACATCTGCCACTGCATATTTTTCGAGCGACGCCTTGCTGCTGCCCGTAAAACCACCCTGAGCCTTGAGCTCTTTCATTAATATTGCGACCATTTTAGAGGCTTCATCTTTTGTTGCTAACCCTGCCCACAGCGGAAAGAAATTGGTAGCCGACATAAAATCTGACTGAGTGCCCGTTTTTTGGTTGTAATCAAAAAATCCCTGTGCCTTTTCGTTCCACATATATTTATGTATCAATAACTTTCGGGCTTCGGCTTTCTCATGCCAATAGGCCGCAGTGTACACTTTTCCGCTCAGTCCTTTAAAGCCATCTTTAAAATAAGTACCCACTAAAAACTCAAAGTCTTTTTCATACTTGTATAACAGTGAGTTTACATCTACACAGTTCAGGTCGGCAGCCACATTGTCCAGCCTCCAACTGGTGTCATGCCCACTTTCGCGAAGCGTGCGGTCGTGCACAAAATAACGGTCGAGTGTTGTGTCCTGAACAGTCCCGTTTTTATAAGCCTCTTCAAATTCGGCTTCGGTCATGTTGTGTTTATGTGCATAGCTTTGCAGTATCTCTTTAAAATGCCCGGGCTCTGTTTCGGGCGGAATCCCAATACCATCGGCATAATAGCGGTTAAGTCCTGTATTTTCGGTATAGCGTTTACCTCCCATCCATACGGTTTCATATTCTAAAATGGCAATCGCAAGACTTTCGGCAAGCCACTCTTTGTCTTTAGCATGCATGGCATGATATACCTCCCTTATAAAAGAAGACAGGAATGGCGGCTGTGTGCGCGTTAAATAATAAGACCTGTTGGCGTTGAGTATCTTGCCATAGTATTTTATCTGATAGCAAAAATTGTCTACCATGCCTTTAGCGAGATCTATACGTTTATCGAGTAACAGGCCAATACCTTCAAAATAGCTGTCCCAGCCATACATTTCGTTAAACCTGCCACCGGGAACCACGAAGGGCACTCCCTTGCCAGTCTCAATTTTAAGGGCTAATATTCCCGGCTTATCGTTAATCGATTTTACATATTCGCTTGTAATATCTTTCGGTAAAATTGCCACCTCAAGGTTTGGTATACGGGTTTGCACATCTTTAAAATAGGCAATGCCAACACTATCGTTGTAAGGCACATAAATGCGGTGCTGCGTGTCGTGCATTTTATCATCACCCACTATGCGGTGCAGGCCGTCTTCGTCTATCGTACGGGTAAGATCGTCCCAGAACTGGGTGCGAATGCGGCGCGAAATACGTTCGGCCGGAGGTTCCTGTATTTGCCGTAAAGATATAAGCAGATGATCATGGTCTCCGTCGTTTGCAATGGCAAGCTCCTGTAAAAGGTTGCTGATATAGTAGGTATTGCGCAAAATAACTGTGTCGCCCTTAGTGCTGGTCATAAAATAGTCTTTATTGACCGGGGCATCGTCTTTGGTAATACGTTTATCGCCATCAGTATCATAACCTGCAAGCAAATCCTGCATGGTTTTATTGATGGGAAGATCAAACACTATCTGGCTCTCTACAAATTTAGAACTGCAACTCATAACTACACATGCTGCCCCCAGTGCACAAAACACTGTTAAAGGCTTTTTGGGGTTAATGAAAAATGTAAACATGCAACTTATTTACTATTCGAAAAACCTAAATATACAACATTATGATGGTTGGCTTATTCTGTAAAGGAATACTTAACATTACATTAGCATGTTTATTCGGCTTTAAAAGAGAGTCATCAACTCCGTCGTAGTACTGTACTAGAAATTGAAAACAAAAAACCTGCAGGTTTCCCTACAGGTCTGTATATGTTCGTAAAAATATGATTGATGCTGTAAACTATCCAAACACTTCTACATTTTCTCCGTCAAAACTGGCAAACACCATGCTTGGATGCGAATCCTGATGAAATATAGTTCCGTTGGAATCTATGGCAATGGCACCTGCAAAACCGTCATAAGGTTTTAGTTCTTCAAAAGTTTTGGCAAAGGCGTTGGCAATAGGCATACCATCGGTAACACGGGTAACAATTTTTGCAGCAGTGGCGTTGCTTACTATATCTTCGCCCACACCTGTGCAGCTCACACCGCAAAAAGCATTGGCATAGTTTCCTGCCACGGTGGCACTATCGCTTATGCGCCCAACCATTTCAAAGCCTTTACCGCCTGTAGACGTAGCCACTGCAAGTTTCCCGTTTGCATCGAGTGCCACACACCCCACAGTACCTATTCCTGTTGCAGCAAGTTTCTTTTCAAACTCTGCACGCCTTTCAGGGGTTTCGGTACTAAATTCGGCAAAGCCATTTGTATGTGCAAAATGGGTTGCTCCTGCCCCACCTAAAACACGGTCGTCATAAGGCATAAGCTTTTCGGCTACCTGTATAGGGTTTTGCACGTTTTGTATATTAATAACACCGCTTAGTTTTTGCGTGGTTCCGTCCATAAGGGCAGCACTCATGCGTATCTGTCCGTCACTTTGTATTTGCGACCCTATCCCTGCATTAAACAGCGGACTGTCTTCCAGAAGCGTTACGGCATACACTACCGTTTCGGTAGCCGTATGTGTTTTTAGATACTCAAAAGACTGCTTTACAATAGTAGTTAGCGCCTCTTGCTTAGCAAGCTTGGTTTGGGCATCGGTACTGAACTCACTAAAAAAACCACCGTGTATTATTATTTTCATGATTTGTTATTATTGGCCTCACCCCCAACCCCTCTCCAAAGGAGAGGGGAGCCGGGAACGGGTATAGTTCGTATAATTATAGTAATAGTGTTTTCAAGAGTGAAGCTAGTCCCTCTCCTTTGGAGAGGGTTGGGGTGAGGCCTTAATCTATGCTATCTGCCTTTAAAGGCTCATCGGCATCTGTTTCCACCGGTGTATATAGCGGGATAGAATATTGTGAATTATGGATTTCCATAGTATGGGTGTTCAGGTCGTAAGTATCGAACATACTCATTACATGAACCGTAAGGTTGCTTATGCTTATAGGTTTGCCAAGCTCTACCTGGGTTAGGTTAGTATCAGTAATCTGCCTGCCGTCTACCAGTATTACAAGTCCGGATCCTATGGCCTCCATTTTACCGTTGCTTGTAATAAGTAGTCCGGTGTCTTCGCCCAAACCTATTCCAAGCACACGCGGGTTGCCCACAACTGCCTGAAACAAACGCCCAATACGGCCGCGCTGTACAAAATGCGTATCTATAATCACATTTTCTATAAGGCTAAGGCCGCTGGTAATTTTAACCTCGCCTTTTAGCAATGCTTCCTGGCTGCTGCCCTGATAAATCATATTATTAGAAGCCGCAGCAGCACCTGCCGAAGTACCCGCATAAATAAAATCTTCGTTCTTAAATTTATCCAGAATGATGTCGTGTAGTTTTGTACCTCCCAATATAGAAGTAAGCCTTAACTGGTCGCCTCCGGTAAACATAACCACATCTGCCGCCTGTATGCGCTCCAGTATTTCGGTATCTTTAGTTTGCTCACGCTTTTCTATATACATTAGGCCAACGTTCTTAGCATTTAAATATTCAAATGCCTTAACATATTGCGGCCCTACCTGCCTTGGTATAACAGAGGCTGTTGTTATAACTTCTATACGCGAATTTTCGCCATGCTTCGATTCGCTTATGATGCGTTTTAAGATACCTGTTTCAAAAAAATTCAGGTTATTGGCAATATTTTGGTCGTAGGATGTTTCGGTAAAACTTCCTTTGTCTACCGCACCGCCAATTATTATAAGTTTTCCCTGTACATTATTCATGTTTGCAAAAGTAATTAAATACGAAAAAAACGCAATTTACGGTTAATTATTTCTTTCCTAAACGTTACCTAACGAACTATTTATAAAATAATTACCGCAAAGATACTTTTTAATTATTTTTTTAAGTAATTTTCTAACGATGAAATACCAATTAAAAGCATTTTATCACACTTTAACAAAAAACCAAAAACACGGATTTTATTTAGCAATAACTACTAACCTTATTCCCATTTTTGACGATTTATGAAAATAGAGAAGATCCAGGCCCTGCGCGGACCCAATATTTGGAGCGTAAAAAGAAAAAAACTAATACAGATGCGCCTCGATCTTGAGGAAATGGAACAATATCCCACCAATAAAATAGACGGTTTCAGGGAGCGCATAGAGGCTTTAATGCCATCGTTATATTCGCACAGATGCAGTGAAGGTGTTCCGGGCGGATTTTTTTCGCGTATTGAAAGAGGTACGTGGATGGGACATGTTATAGAGCACATAGCCCTCGAGATACAAACTCTTGCCGGAATGGATACCGGCTTTGGCCGCACACGCGAAACCAAAACACCGGGCACTTATAATGTGGTATTTAGCTACCTTGAAGAAAATGTAGGCATTTATGCCGCCGAAGCTTCGGTGCGCATTGCAGAAGCCCTTATTGCCGGTACCGAATATGATCTTGATGCCGACATACAAAATATGCGCAAAATAAGGGAGCGGGACCGCCTTGGCCCAAGCACCGGCAGTATTGTAGAAGAGGCAGTAGCGCGCGATATTCCGTGGATACGTCTTGGCACGAACTCCCTAGTACAATTAGGGTATGGCATTAACCAAATGCGTTTTCAGGCTACCATTACCAATAAAACCAGCCATATAGCGGTAGATATTGCCTGTAATAAAGAACAAACCAAGCGCATGCTCGATGCAGCCTCTATACCTGTGGCAGGTGGCGGCATTTGCAGCGATGAAGACGGCCTAAAAGATATTATTGCTAAGATTGGCTACCCTATTGTGCTTAAACCACTGGATGGCAATCATGGTAAAGGGGCATCTATTAACGTAACAAAATATGAAGATGCAGTTTCTGGGCTTGCATTTGCACAAAAATACAGCAGCCGCGTTATTGTAGAAAAATTCATTACAGGTTTTGATTTCAGGGTTCTTGTTATTGATAATAAGGTTGTGGCTGCTGCCAAAAGGGTGCCTGCACATATAAAAGGCGATGGAGCTTTAAATATACAGCAGCTTATAGACAAGGAAAATGAAGATCCACGCAGGGGATACGGCCACGAAAACGTGCTTACCGAAATTAGCGTAGACCGTGATACTACCGACCTGCTGGACAAGAAAGGCTACACTTTAGAAACGGTTCCTGCCCAAGACGAAATTGTGTATCTAAAATCGACAGCAAACCTTAGTACCGGAGGAACATCGGTAGATGTGACGGATATGATGCACCCTGAGAACATATTTTTGGCAGAACGCATATCGCGTGTAATAGGCCTTGATGTGTGTGGTATTGATATTATGGCAGAGAACCTAACGCAGCCCCTAAAAGAAAATGGTGGGGTTATATTAGAGGTTAACGCTGCACCGGGCTTCCGTATGCACCTTGCCCCAAGCGAAGGGCTGCCGCGCAATGTAGCTGCCCCTGTTATAGATATGTTGTATCCGCCGGGTAAACCAAGCCGCATTCCTATTTTTGCCGTTACAGGTACAAACGGCAAAACCACCACTACCCGATTGCTGGCACACATTGTAAAAAACAATGGCTTTAAAGTCGGCTTTACGACGTCTGACGGAATATATGTGCAAAACCACATGCTTGAAAAAGGCGATACTACAGGGCCATTTAGTGCAGAATATATTTTGAAAGACCCAACAGTTGAATTTGCTGTGCTTGAAACAGCCCGTGGCGGCATCCTGCGCTCAGGTCTTGGGTTTAGCCGTTGCGATATTGGAGTGATTACCAACATACAGGAAGACCATCTTGGCATTAGCGATATTGAAAACCTGGACGACCTTAGTCGTGTAAAAAGGGTAATTCCGCGAAGCGTAAAAAAAGACGGCTGGGCTGTGCTTAACGGCGATGACCCTGAGTGTATAAAAATAGGTAAAGAGCTGGAATGCAACGTGGCCTATTTTAGCATGGATGAAGAAAGCGAATTTATTAAAGCCGAAGCAAAAGCAGGACGTGTTACTGCCGTATATGAAAATGGCTTTATAACCATTAAAAAAGGCGGCTGGAAAATAAGGGTAGAAAAAGCATCGCACATTCCGCTCACATTGGGTGGTAAAGCAAGGTTTATGATTGCCAACGTGCTTGCTGCTACACTAACATCATATCTATGGGGCTTTAAGACCGAAGACATCAGTCTTTCACTGCAAACCTTTATTCCGGGGGCAGCACAAACACCGGGCAGGATGAATATTTTTGAATTTAAAAAGTTTAAGGTATTGATCGACTTTGCCCACAACCCTGCCGGATATCTTGCCGTAGAAGACTACCTGCAAAACGTAGAGGCTACACAAAAAATAGGTATCATATCGGGGGTTGGAGACAGGCGCGACCAGGATATAAGAGACTGTGCAACCATTGCTGCCCGTATGTTTGACCATATCATCATCCGTAACGAAAAACACCTACGCGGTCGTACCGAAGAAGAAATAACAGGACTGCTTATAGAAGGCTTTAATAAAACGGACAGGCAGATTACCTACGAAACAATACCTAAAGAAACCGACGCTATTAAACACGCCATAGACAATGCCGAAGAAGGCAGTTATATTACTGCATTAAGCGATGTAGTGACCAACGCCATAGGAATTGTACAAAGCTACCTTGACAAAGAAAATGAGGAAAGCATCGTGTAACCAAACAACAGAGGGAGCTTTTTGCTCCCTCTTGTTTTATAATACGTTGTTATGTTTTAAGTTTCTTCTTTCTTGCAGCAGGAAACAGTACGTTATTTAAAATTAAACGGTATCCCGGTGAATTTGGATGCAGGTCTAAAACAGTGGGTGCATCGCCCACGCGGTGCTGATAATCTTCGGGGTCATGGCCTCCATAAAAGGTAAACATCCCTTTACCTTTTGTTCCGTGAATGTAACGCGCTTCTCCTGTTTGCTTTTGTTCACCCATTACCAACACATTACTTTTTACCTTATCGGCAGCAAAAGCAGTGGTTTGCCCCATAAAGCCTTTTACAAGCTGTGTATGGTTTTGACACAGCATAGACGGAATGGGATCCCATTTAGCGGAATATTCCATCAATGTAAAATAATCATTGTCGGGCAGGATGTTGCGTTTATTGGTAGTATCGATATCCGAGAATTCATACACCACAGGGTTGCGTTCCAATATAAAATCCTTAAATGCCAAAGATTTATTGTAGTCTATTTTGCTTTGGTAGTTTGGCGAACTTGCATCGCCATCGAACATGGGCTCGCAAATATCCACACCCTCGGCAGAAAGGGCAATGTCAAAACTATCGGTAGCAGAACACATAGCAAACATAAAGCCCCCTCCTACTACAAAGTTGCGTATTTTAAGGGCAACCGCCAGTTTCTCTTCAGACACCTTATTGTAGCCTAATTTTGCAGCTAGAGCCTCAGAATCTTTCTTTTGTTCAATATACCAGGGCGCATTGCGGTAAGCTCCAAAAAATTTACCATACTGACCGCTAAAATCTTCGTGATGCAGGTGCAGCCAGTCATACAACAGTAAACCATCGCTTAATACTTCTTCATCATATATAGCAGTGAACGGAATTTCGGCATAAGTTAAAACCAATGTAACGGCATCATCCCATGGCTTTTTACCGGGTGGCGTGTACACTGCTATCTTAGGTGCTTTTTCGAGCAAAACATTTTCCATGTTTTGCGAGGGGCTGCTAATCTCTTCCAGGATATTATTGGCTTCACTATCGCTCAACACTTCAAAACTGACCCCACGAATCTGGCATTCACGCCTAACATCGTTAGCATCCGGCAGTAAAAAAGAGCCGCCCCTGTAGTTAAGCAGCCAATTAGCTTTTAACCCTTTATCTAAAGCCCAATAAGTAATTCCGTATGCTTTCAGGTGATTTTGCTGGCTGGTGTCGTCCATAGGCAATAACACCATAGATGCTCTGCCCGAAAACGAAAAGACCAACAGCAATAGGAGTATATAGATTTTTTTAAACGTCATTATAAAACAAAGATTTCTTCAAAGATAACGAATAATGGGAGGAAATGGTATCGTAGAATTATAGTTATATCCAAAAATCAAGCTAACTAAAGTATAACAACCAAACTAAAATCACATTCTCAACTTCACCTGTCCGTTGTGCAGCATATACAGTTTCGCGCAGGCGCGCGCATCAGATAATGCTTCGTGGTGATTAAGTTCTATATTGTTGCGATCGCAGCAGGCCTGTAGGTTTGCAGGTTTGTAGCCTTTGGCACGGTAAATTTTAACGGTACACTCCCATCGGTCTGCAATTTCAAGCTCGTCATAATACAGGCCGTAATAACGCATGGTCTTTGCCAGCACATTTCGGTCGAAAGACTCATTGTGGGCTACTATCTTGCGGCCAAACAAACGCTTTTGTATCTCAGGAAACAAAGTATCAAATGTTGGCACATCCAAAGTTTGCACTGGCTTAATGCCATGCACCATAATGTTGCGGTACCAGTATTCGTTGTCGGGTGGTTGAATGAGTGTATGGTATTCTTCTGTAATGACACCATCCTCCACAGTAACAATACCCACCGCACAGGCACTATGGGCATAGCCTGTAGCAGTTTCGAAATCTATTGCTGTGAAGTTCATAATTGAGTATAAAGTTAAAAGTCTTAAAGTATAAAGAACAGGCCGTAATAAAAAATAATCTCCAATCTAATGAAAGGAGACTATTAATTATGAGTAAGTTACTCTCCAGCTCCGGAGAGGATTATTTTATCGAGCTAATAATATCATGTTTAGTGATGATGTGGTATTTTCCATTACCAAGGTCTACAAGTACTGCCTGATTATCTTTATTGATAAGCTTAGATATTTCGTCTACTGCAGTAGTTGCCTTTACAATAGGGTAAGGTTTGCCCATAATACTCTTAATCGGTTTATCGGCAAGGTCTTTATCTTCTACATAGCTACGGAACAGATCAGTCTCATCAAGAGACCCCACAAATCCGTCAACATCTACCACCGGTATCTGCGATATTTTATATTTACGCAGGCGGTCTATAGCGTGGCTCACCAACTCTTCTGTACGCACAGTAACCAGTGGCTTGTCTATATGGTCGTTTATAAGGTCTTCCGCCTTGGTAATGCTGTCGTCAAGGTAGCCGCGTTCGCGCATCCAGTCGTCGTTAAACATTTTACCCACATAGCGGCTGCCACTGTCATGAAACAATACTACAACCACATCTTCCGGTTTAAAATGCTCTTTTAGCTGAAGTACGCCTTTTATAGCCGCCCCAGCCGAGTTACCCACAAAAATACCTTCTTCTAAAGCAAGCTTACGGGTGTAAACGGCAGCATCTTTATCGGTCACTTTTGTAAAACCGTCAATTAAAGAGAAGTCAACATTTTTAGGCAATATGTCCTCGCCAATCCCTTCGGTTACGTACGAGTATATTTCGTTCTCATCAAAAATACCTGTTTCATGATATTTTTTAAATACCGATCCATAAGTATCTATACCCCAAATTTTCACATTAGGGTTACGCTCTTTTAAATATTTAGCCACACCGCTTATAGTTCCTCCGGTACCTACCCCAACAACAAAGTGGGTAATTTTACCTTCGGTCTGTTCCCATATTTCAGGTCCGGTTTGCTCATAATGAGCTGCGGTATTGCTAAGGTTATCATATTGGTTTACATACCACGAATTAGGAGTTTCTTCGGCAAGGCGTTTAGAAACGGAGTAATACGAACGCGGATCTGTAGGCTCTACGTCGGTAGGACAAACCACCACACGTGCACCAACGGCACGCAGTATATCCATCTTTTCCTTACTTTGCTTATCGCTAATAACGCACACAAGCTTGTAGCCTTTAACAATAGCTCCTAATGCAAGCCCCATACCTGTATTGCCCGATGTACCTTCAATGATAGTCCCGCCTGGTTTCAATCTTCCGTCAGCCTCGGCATCTTCTATCATTTTAACAGCCATACGGTCTTTTACCGAATTGCCCGGGTTAAAAGTTTCTACCTTAGCCAATACCAAAGCATCGATCTCTTTAGTAAGCTTGTTTATTTTTACCATTGGAGTGTTGCCTATGGTTTCGAGTATGTTTTTAGCGTAGTTCATTATTATATTTTATTCGCACTACCACAATTTACAACTATTTTGCAAAATGCAGCAGGGGTTTGTATTTAAGTTTTTATGAGAAGAAATTCCAGGTTATGCCAAAGCGAACCATGAAATCGCGGTATGGGTAGTTAGGTGCCGAGTAAAAATCGTAACCCGTAAAGCTGGAATTGAAATGCTCAGCCTTTAAGAATAACTGAAACTCCTGTATCTTCATATTAATAAAAAAGTCTATGAGCGGGAAGCCTCCATATTCCTTTTGATCCTGCACAAAAAATTCATTGATAAGCGGATTATAATCGTTCATATAGTATTTGGTAAAATACTGAAACGTAAACCCTGTTTGTATAAACAATGCCTTTTTAAACCAACGATCTGTAAAATAAAGCGAGTTTCGTGTTACAAGCTGTGGCACATTTAATACATTATCCGGCTGCTGAACGTTTTGATACAAAACCGTATTATCTAAACCAAGTTTCCACCATTTAAATTCTTTAGCCACTTTTACAGATAGGTAATTAATTGTATTGCCATACTGTTTTGGTGTTGTTATAAGCTGGTTGAGTGCTGTTGCAGGTGCATCGTCAGGACGCACATAGTCGTTGCTAAAATAAAGATGATCGTTTAATATGGTGTACTGTAAGGAGGCATCGAGCCATTTTGTTTTTGCAGCAAATTCAAAACTGTTTATTTTTTCGTTGTTTGTGCCCGGATTATACCAATTGTAGGCCCTATAGTCGCTTTGATATAAAACATAATTATGATCGGGCAACTTATTCATTTTTTGGTATCGTGCCGAAACACTGTTTCTTTCGTCAAATGTATAACGAGCCTTAACGTCTATATTCGTCAGAGATTGATCAGTTATAGAGTTCGATATTAGTGCCGTGCCATTCCATTTACCCTTTTGGTAAGTATAGCGTGCACCATAGGTATCTATCCTGTCGTTAATAGAGTTTGGAGTAACAATTTGGTTATCATTACCCAATATAATACTCCGGTAAAAATAGTTGTAGTTAAAATCTTCAATATAAAACTCAACTGTACCAATAGTTTCGTTAGCATAGGCAGCCCCAACCAAATTATACATACGGTTATACCTAACCTTATCGTTTACAGAAGAAGTATAGGCTGCACCAAAACGCTCGCTCACTGCTGGCTGTAAAAACTCGTAATATTTATTTTCGTAGTTAAACTGATGATGCACCACAATGCTATTGGGGTTATCTTTGCTCAACCTAAAAGTATGGTCAACAAAATAGCGGTTCCCTTTCAGTACTGATTTAGCATCGTTAAAATATACTGCAAGTCTTTCACGCTGAGTGTAAGGATCTTCTCCGCTTTCAAATAAAGAAGTATCTGTAATACCTCCATTCTCACCGTTGCTAAAATCCTGACCCGTAAAATGCAATTTTAATATATAGCGTTTATCAGTAGTATTGTAACTTCCTCCTAACCTGAAATTACCGTTACTGGAAAGCGCATTAATATATTTACCTATAGAACGCAAACCTTTATAACCTATAAAAAGATTCAGGTTTTCAGAAGTATTCATGGTTATGGAGGCATCCAGCATTTGCCCCTGCTGCATTACAGAGCGGTACATTAAATCAGTATATGGCGTTGCAACATGATAGTATTTAATATCATCGGGTTCCATATAAGCAAAATGCTTAGCCTTAAATCCTATTTTAGGAAAAGGATTGAAATCGGTCAACCCATAATCAAGTGTATTGTATGTTTGACCTTCGTTATTAAAAGCAAGAAGCCCAAAATTATCTTTGCGCAGGTAATTTACCCTATATTCTTTCTGAATGGTTAAAGATGTATCTACTATGGTTGTATCGCGCTCAAGCGTTACAATTTGATACATATCTATGCTTGCAATAGAGTCCAACACTTCTTCAGAGTCACCCTTTTTCTTATCATTGGCAGAAGCCTCGGTTTTTCCACCACGCCCTTTACCAACGCCACGAAGCTTTACCTGAGCCATAGTAATAGCCGGAATAATTAATAACAAAAACAATATACTTTTTCTCAGCATCCGTTTTAAAAAGTTTTGGGCAAAGGTACTTAATTTTTGGTAACACGTCTACCTACTACAAACAATGTATTTCGTAGTGTTTCATTATATAAGAGAACTATTATAAACTTAAAAAGTTTATAATTAGTATATACAAAAAAGGCTTTACCGTTTTGGTAAAGCCTTAAACTATGAGAATGAAAAGAGTTTATTCTACAATAATCTTTTTAGTCATTGTTTTATTATCGCTACTTATGTTAAGCATATAAATACCTTTAGAGAAGTTAGATGTATTGATGCTAAACTCCTGACCAGATACAGAACCTGATTTAGATTGATACACAATCCTACCAGACATATCTACAAGTGCTAACTGCACGTTGCTAAGCTGTTGACCAAAGTTTACATTAAGTACATCTTTAGCCGGGTTAGGCCACACTGTAACATTACCTAAAACATTTTTGTCAGCACTTAAAGCCAGATTGTTAGAACCCGATAAGATAAGTGAATATTTTTGAGCTCCGTTTACATTTCTAAGGCTACCTTTGTGAGAAACAGTAAGCGTATAATCACCAGGTTCAGCATTAAAAATTTCTATTTTTTCTAAATTATCCACAATGTTATCTCCCGTAATCGCACCTCCGCTAAGATCTGAAAGGCTATATTTCCAAGGATAATAAGTCGTACCATTACGGGTAATCCTTAAATCAAGGTCATTAACAAGAGCAGCCAAAGGGCTGTTAAGTAAACCTTCGCGCGAAGTACCTGCAGGGTCTGTCCAGCAAAGAGTAGCAGTTACAGTACCGGCAGAGGTTACTGAAAAGTTGTATGTGTATGTAGTATTATTTTGAAGAGATGACTCTAATAATAAATTTTGGTTATTAGCATTAGTTATGATGTTAACAGCAGCTTCAGAATTCATCATACCATATCCAAACCTAAAATCAGGACCTGGTGTAGAATTTGCATCTGTAGCAGAGTGGCATATCAAACCTCTTAAGGTAGCCGATCTCATATAACGGATAGCATCATTAGGATGAAGATTAGCATAATGTTGCTGTAAAAGTAAAGCACTACCTGTTATTCCCGGCGCAGCCATTGATGTACCTGAAAGGTTTTCATAGGCACTATCATTTGTGTTGTATGTAGAATATACACTGGTTCCATCAGCGGCAACATCCGGTTTGATCCTTCCGTCATCAGTTGGCCCCTGACTACTACTAACATTTATCATTAATGAAGTAGTTACCCCCGTAACAGGATGCACTGTAGCGTCAGCATTGGCAATAACAATATTATTTTTAGAAGCTGCTTCCGATGTAAGCTTGTCCAAACCAGCACCTAAACCGCCTGTATAGTTAGAAACGCCCTCATTACCTGCTGACTTCACCATAAGATAATATTCATAGGTGAATGCAAATTGGTCTAAAAGTGCAGAGTCATCATTATAACAACCAGGATACCAATTAGGAACCTGCATTGTATTGTCATCTCCAAAAATAGGCACACCATAAGAGTGGTTGGAAATCAGCATCGCATTGTCTCTTGCCTCAACTGTCATTTCAGCTAAATCAGCGCCCCAGTCATAAGAACGCAAAAGAGCAGCAGGAGCCATACCTTTAGCATTTCGCACTAAACCAGTTGCAGCTATTGTACCACCTACGTGTGTAGCATGAAAGTTAGTTCCTTCACCAGTACCACTACCATCAACAGGAGTAATCCTGCTCACACCATTGCTCACAAACTCAACATGTGTTTGTAATACTCGACCACCATCCCATATACCCGCAGTCATACCTGAACCATCTAGACTTAGCCCTAAAGCGCCTCCAGGATTTATTCTATTTGTTCTTATTGCCATCGCCTCAGAAGAGTTATCGGTAGCAATATAAAGTGGCTTATTATCTACCACATCAATCATCCTGAAATTTCTGTTATTTACAGTATATTCAATTTGCTTTTCTGGATGTTGTGACAAATAAAGAGAAACTTTTTGTTTTCTCTCACCATCTCTTTTAGCAATCTTATCGTTAAGCAATTCAACGCTTTTAGCATCCTGAACGCTTTTTATTTTATTTCTGTCCTCAGCATTCTGAGCAGCCACATTAGCCACTACAGTAAGTGCCAATATCTGAAATAGAGTAAGTTTCATTTTTATATTTAATTAACATTGTATTAAGAAAACAAATATATTGATTAAAAGCTATCATTCAAAGAAGCAACAGATTTAAATCAAAATTTAACAACTTAAATAAAAGGTAATAAAAAAACCGCCCATAAAGAGCGGTTTATATTATATAAACTTTTAATTAATTTAAAGTAAAAGTATATATGTCATCTGTTGCAAATGTAGCTGTTCTGTAAATTTCGGTTTCATTACCGTCTTCATCTACAGTATAAAGCCTAACATAGCCTTGGTTGGTACCATCGTTCATACCGTCACCTTCAGAATCATAAACAACTAATGTATACTCACCCGCCGAAAGACAGAAAGACCTTGTATCCTGAACACCAAGAACACCGTTGGTATAAGGACCAACAGGACCATCAATACCATCTACATAACTGAAATTGGAATCATAAAGTTCCCAAGTAGTTTCAGCTCCATAATTATCAGTAACTACTTCAACTCTTAAAGAGTTCTCTGTACAACGGCGTGTAGCAGTAATCTCAAGTCTTTTATCAAGAACCTCAAAAGTCCCTAAATCCTTATTACCTATAGTTCTTTGAGCAATCTCCCAGTTAGTAGAAGGAACAATACCTACTACCAATTTTTTACCATTATAATCTAAATTAACATCGGTAATGGTTACGCTAAAGGTACCTTCTAACGATCCCGCAGGTATAGTTACCGTAGCTGGAACGGTATAGTCATCCTGATCTATTGTTGTAACAGGAACCTGGTCTGTACCGGTTTCAGTATTATAAACCGACTCAGTAATTACACGAAGGCTTACAACCCTGTCTGCATTTGAAGTATGCGAAGCATATACTTTACCTTCGACAGTTGCCGTTTGCCCTTGAGTTATAACAACAGCCTCAACCTTTTCTCCTAAAGAAATATAATCCTTATTAGTAAGATTATCTCCCGCAGAATCGTCTTCACAACCTACCATAACTCCAACAAGCAATGTTAGGACAAAAAAGATCGATCCAAATCTATTTAATTTCATGCTCATGATATTTTTTACTTAATATTAGTTTTGTTCTGTAATAGCTGGGTTATTATTCATCTCAAGCTGAGGAATCTGGAATGAAAGCTCATCTTGGTTATAGCTAAATGTTTGACCTGCACGGAACAAGTGGTTAGTACCTCTAGTAATTGTAGCTCTATTACGTTTAAGCGCTAGGTAAGTTTTACCTTCACCCCAAAACTCAATACGCGTTTGCAGGTAAATAGCATCCTGTAAGGCTTGGCCTGAAAGCGGATTAGCATAGTCCTGAGCCTGAGCTGCAGTAGCATAACGCAGAGATAAAAGTTCTACCAACCTTGCTTTTGCAGCAGCCTCATCACCAGATTTAGCAGCAGCTTCTGCACTTAAAAGATACATTTCATCTACACGCATGTAAATGTAATCTGTACTAATAATATATTGTTGCTGGAATTGCCTTGCCGGATCAAAAAACTTATTAAGTGGCATTAAATAAGTATCACCAGCGGTAGTAGAAAACTGAGATTTCCTGATATCATTAGCAGGTATTTGAGCATAAAGAGCATCATCAATAACTTTGTAGTCACCAGCAGACTGGTAGCTGTAAGTATAATAGTCCATTTGCCCCCACCAGTTAATCAACTGCTGACCCATAGCTTCTGTAATATCATAACCCCACATCCAAGACGCTGTAGCCGCATCGTTAAAGCCAGAGCCTGCACCAGGATAAGCAGATTGAGCTCTAGTAGTTAAAGGAAAACCTCCGGTAGTAATAACAGCATCAGCCATTAGACGCGCATTCTGATAGTCTCCCATTGCAGCATAAGTGTAAGCCAAAAGCCCTTGCGCTACTGATTTGTTTACTTTATGCTTAGCATCACGATTATAACCATCAAGTAAAGTAATCGCAGAGTTAAGATCACCTACAATAGATTCATAAATTCTTGAAGCCGGCACTTTAGACGGTATATTAACATCACCATCAATAAAAGGCAAAATAGGCTGGTTAGCATCATACCCTCTTTGTAATAGCTGAGCTAAATAGAAATACCCATACGCCCTAAGCGCTTTAGCCTGACCTAAGGTGTAGCGGATTGTTTCATCTTCAGGAGATGCATCGTTACCTCCAACAGAAGCAATAACTTCATTGGCTGAACTAATTACCTTATAATAATATTGCCATATAATCCTGTTTTCAAGGCGTGTATAATCTGTAGTAACCAAAAGGTTAGCCGTATTATCATACCAGCCATATCCACTACCTTTTAAAGCCATATCTCCAGACACCATATCGGTCCATATATCTATACCTTTTTGGCCAAATTCAAAATGCTGAGTTGTAATACTCCTGTCATTCATCATATAACTGTAAATACCTTCCAAAGTACCAATAATAAGGTCTGGATTATCAGGAGAAAACTCTGCTATATCACGTGTAGATATTACAGATGTATCTCTTTGTGGATCTAGAAAGTCGTCACTACAACCAACACTAAGAAGAGATGCAGCTACCGTTAAATATATAAAACTTTTTTTCATTTTAATTTTTTTTTAGAATTGAACCTTAGCACCAAAGCTAAATATAGTCATTGGCATATAAATACCCGAGTTAGAGCTGGCAATCATAGTTTGAGGATTCAAACCTTTTCTTGCACTTATCATCATCAGGTTATCACCCGAAAGGTAAAGGTTAATAAGGCTAACATGTAGCTTTTCAGTAAAACGCTCAGGAATTGTATATCCAAGCCTAACGTTATTAAGCGACAGATAATCTGCCTTTGTAAGGAAACGGTTAGAAGCTGAACCAAATGTACCATCCGCACTAGTTGCGTTATTTGCAAGCCTTGGAACATTTGTTATATCTCCTGGCTGTTGCCATCTTTCCCTAATATCAGTATGGAAATTAGTAGAACCGATAAGACTACCAGTGCTCATTAACTCTGCATAACCATTATCCATAACATAACCACCTATACTGTAGCCAAACTGAGCTGTAAAATCGAAGTTTTTGTAACCCGCATTCAAACGGAAAGAACCTCTTATTTTAGGTATAGCAGATTTTCCTGTAAATTTAAGCGTTGCGTCTGAATAATTTTCAGTAGTAGTCCTGCCAACTTTTGCATTCGGATTTGCATTAGTATAAACGTTCATGTTATTAATGCGTACGTCAGCACTATCAAAAACACCGTTACCATTAATATCATCATAATACAGATTCCACATTGCTGCTCCATTAGAAGGATTCACACCTGCCCACTCGCGCAAATAATAGTCATAAATAGAATGTCCCTTAGCCCATCCGTAAGAGCCCTCTACCTGAATATCTTTAGAACCATACTCCGGATGCACAGGAACCTCTACAAGCTTATTCTTAAATATCTCACCATTAACACCTATAGACAAGCTAAGGTCTGCCGGATTAGAAGCCTTAATGATATGACCCTGCACATCAAACTCTAAACCACTGTTACGAAGCTTACCACTATTATAACGCTGAATTGAATAACCTGGATAAAGCGCCAATTGTTGATTAAAGAACAAATCTTTAGTGTCTTTAACATAATAGTCAACATTTACATCAAGACTGTTATTAAAGAATGTACTCTCCAAACCAACCTGAGATACATAAGAAGTCTCCCAAGTCAAATCCGGGTTAGCTAACTCCGCACCAGCACTAAATGAATATTCACCACTATCTGTTTGATTGATCAAAAAGTTCTGATAACCATTCATAATCCACACACCACCCTGAGTTTGTTGATTAGTTTCAGTAATACCACGATCTCCAATAACACCATAACTTGCTTTCAGTTTCAGGAAGTTAACAAATTTAGCATTAGCAAGGAAGTTTTCTTTTGAAAGAATCCAACCCAAACCAACAGAACCAAAAGTACCCCATCTGTCTTTCAGGAAAGTAGATGAACCATCACGCCTTACAGAAGCAGTAAGGTAGTATTTCTGAGCATAGTTATAATTTAACTGCGCAAAATAACTTTCAAGCGTCCATCTTCTTGTATAAGACTGAGCCCTACCAAACGGAGTGGTATACTGATAAAGATCTAAAGTATTAGGCAAAATAGCTTTTTGAGCAGCAGCACTCGAAACCTGATATTTCCAATCTGTAGACTCGTGGGCAACAAAAGCCTCTACGCTATGCTCACCAAACTCTTTTTTGAAACGAAGTAATTGCAAAAAGTTTTGGTTATTAATCTTTTGAGTACTTTTCGACAAGAAACCTTCAGACGAAAAACCACTACCATACCATTGATTTTGTCTTGAAGAATTATCAAAAGACTGATATTGACCATTGTAACGAGCCTCAAAAGTTAACCATTTTGTAAAATTAATATTAAAATTAAAGTTACCTAACAACGTAGTAGCATCATTTTGGTTAAGATCATAATGAGCATCACCAATACCATTGGTACTGTTCCACACCCTTCTAACATAAGGACTGTTACCATAATCATATCGGTTACCACCAAAAATAGGGTCAGCAACCAAGTTACCATTGGTATCACGAAGATACACATCATAAATTGTAGGAGTATTGTTTGTCAAAGCAAATATATTACCTGAACTGCCCGAATCTCCTTCATCACTTGAAGAGTTCTTATACCTACCACCTGTATAAGCTATATTACCACCAACAGTTAACCAATCCTTTGGCTTGTGCTCAAGGTTTATTCTTGTAGTATAGCGTTTGTAACCAGAGTTAACAACATAACCTTCATCATCAAGATAACCAAAAGATGTAGAATATTTAGTAGTTTCATTACCACCACTCATTTGCAGGTTAGCCTCTTTCCTTATACCAGTACCAAAAGCAGCATCTTTCCATGTTGTTGGAGTAAACCTACGGTTAACACCAGCCCTTACCTGCCCGGTTGCAGGATCTATAAGCTGATCGCCCGGAACATCCCAAATATTGTAACCATTATTGATACCAACATTACCACCATATAGGTTAGCACTTGCATAACCAGCAGGGTTAGGATTACCATTTAAAGCAGCCTGAGTTTTTAATTGACTCCACTCAATACCTATATATTCTTCTGGAGAAGTTATAGTGTTATAAGTAGGAAGCATTTGTGTATTTATACTTGTTCTAAAATCAACTGAAATAACTGATTTACCAGCCTTACCTTGCTTTGTAGTAATCAAGATAACACCATTAGCACCCCTTGAACCATAAATAGAAGTAGCAGCAGCATCTTTCAACACTGTTATACTTTCAACATCAGCCTGATTAAGAGCACTAATATCACTACTATATGGAGCACCATCCACAACGTAAAGAGGAGCCTGGTTACCATTAACAGATCCAAAACCACGAATACGGATCGTAGCATCACTACCCGGAGCACCGCTACCAGTAATAACGTTAACACCCGCTACCTCACCTCTAAGAGCCTGAGAAATATTCGTAGCAGCTTTAGCCTCTAAATTTTTAGCTTCAATTTTTGTTGCAGTACCGGTATAACCTTCTTTAGTAGCAGTACCGTAACCCACCACAATAACCTCATCAAGAAGTTTAGAATCATCTGCCAACTGCACACTTACAGTATTAGACGCACCAACTGTTACTTCCTGAGTAGCCATACCTACAAACGAGAAAACGATTTTTTGGCTTTGAGAAGCCTGAATGGCATATTTACCATCAAAATCAGTCTGAACACCACCAGCAGTCTGTCCTTTTATACTAACGGTAACTCCGGGAATTGGCATCCCCTGAGCATCCGTAACCACTCCGGAAACAGTTTTTTGCTGTGCAAAGGCAAACTGAATAAAAAACGCCATAATAAGCGTAAAAATCCAAGTAAACTTTGATTTCATATAAATTAATTTGAGTTAGTTAAGTCGCAAAGCTATTAATTTATTTTTACATAACAAACTTTTAACAATGCAATATCGAATAATCATCTGCTTTTTGCCGGTATATGTAATAAATCCACAACATATTTAATTCAATTGTTAACATATATTCAATTTAATTTAAACATAAATACATTTTGACCTTACGTCCTTTACTACAGGATGTTTGTTTTGTTAAAAGGTTGCGTACACTTTTAAAATTTTTTCAAATTTTAACATTTAACATCAAAACTTAATTTATTTACTGACATTAAAACAACCTCCGACAATTATTTTTACATTTGTAATCCTTAAGTTAAATTATGTTAACGTTAAACCACTCAGGCTTTTTGCTCGAAACCGGAACCGACGAAGCCGGCCGTGGGTGCCTTGCCGGACCTGTTACTGCCGCTGCTGTTATTTTACCCGAAGATTTCGAATTACCACTTTTAAACGACTCTAAACAGCTTTCTGAAAAGATAAGAGAACAACTTCGGCCAATTATACAGCAAAAGGCACTATGCTACCACATAGCCCACATCGAGCCCGAAATTATAGACGAAATAAACATCCTTAATGCCTCTATCAAAGCTATGCAGGATTGCATAGTGCAATTAACCCCCACTCCACAATACATTATTGTAGACGGCAACCGATTTAAGCCTGTAAGTAACATTCCGCACGCGTGCATAATAAAAGGAGACAGCAAATACCTTAGTATCGCTGCCGCATCGGTACTGGCAAAAACATACAGGGATGACTACATGAATAAAATTCATGAAGAATACCCCATGTATAACTGGAAAAAAAATAAAGGATACCCCACAAAAGAACATCGTGAGGCTATAAGAAAATATGGTATTACAAAATACCACAGAAAATCGTTCAGATTATTGCCCGACCAACTCGAAATGCAATTTGAAGCAGACCATTAAAGCACTCCTTTATATATATTGCAAAGCATTATAATCTACATGCACGATCTCTGCCTCAAAAAGCTGCGAAAAATAATATAGTATTTTTTGTTTTATCTCAGCTTCGTCAACAGCCTTACCAAGCTCAGCATGCATAGAAGTTACGGCTTTGCCACGAATACCACATGGTATTATATTATCAAAATATCCCAGATCGGCATTTACATTAAGCGCAAATCCGTGCATAGTAACCCAGCGTGATGCCCTTACACCCATAGCGCATATTTTTCGGGCAAACGGCGTGCCTACATCAAGCCACACTCCTGTTTCGCCATCGCTTCGCTCTCCTTTTAAACCATAATCAGCCATAGTAAGAATTATGGTTTCTTCAAGCAGGCGCAGGTATTTGTGTATATCGGTAAAAAAATTCTCAAGGTCAAGTATTGGATACCCTACAATTTGCCCGGGTCCATGATAGGTAATATCCCCTCCCCTGTTTACCTTATAATAAGACGCTGCTTTATCTTCAAGCTGTTTTTCACTAAGCAGAAGATTAGAAAAATCGCCACTCTTACCAAGTGTGTACACATGAGGGTGTTCTACAAACAAAAGATAATTAGGCGTCTCTTCATTTAAACCTTCCCTTCTATTTGCAATTTTCACATCAACCGTTTGCTGAAAGATCTTTTCCTGATAATCCCACACCTCTTTATAATCCTGCAAACCAAGATCGGTAAATTTAACCTGCCTGTTCATTGCTGTACACTCCTTAAAATTAGTCTACAAATTTACAAAACTTATTGGCAGGATATACATCAGCACGAACAGTCAAAACACAGCCTGAAAATACAACTATTTTTCAAACTCAACTTCCAGGCTCATACTTTTAGGATCGTCAAGATAATCAGTAAACGGATATGCAATGGTTACCTGTTTTTTATCGGAACTTATTTGTGCGTTTTTGTTCGACACTGACTTTACCTTTTTAGGAAATTTGTAATTTACCGTATAAGTAGAACCCTGAAACATAGCCGCAAACATATTAATACTGTCGTTATCGGCATCAGCGGTTTCCTGTGCACGCGAGACCTCCTTTTTAAACTTTTTACTGTTGTAGCTGTAGCTGGTTTTGGTTTTATACTTATCTGTATCGAAGGGCAATTTTTCGGCAGTTTTATTTTTATTCAGGGGGTTTGCACTGTTTAACGACTCCATAAGGTCAGTTACATCTTCTATCTTTTTAAAATCGTTCAGCAACTTAAAATTGAATTCCTTTGTTTGGGCGTCCACTACCATTTTAAGAGTAAAGTTCTCCATCTTTTTTAGACGCTCCTGTTCTTCTTTTGGCAATTTGGCAATACTGTCTTTTTTAGCGGCGAACATTTCTTTAAAAGTAATGATTGTATCCATCCTTTTATCGGTCTCTTTAGCCATTTGCTCACCTGCCAAAGCCATAAGCTGAGAGCCATCTAAATCCATGGTCATGCTGCCGCTTCCATTTTCATTTATGGTAATGTTTTCAGTAAAATTGCAAGAGCTAAGTAAAGCTGCCATAAGGCTTAGCATAAAGAGTAATCCTGTTTTCATAAAAATTGGGTTGGTATTTGTTTTAAGACGACAATATCTCACAATTGTAACAATATACCAAATTGCTTATTTGTTAATTATCATTATCTTTGCTCCCTTAAAATTATAAATAGTCATGCAACTTTCAGAACAAGAAATTATCCGCAGAGAAAAACTGGAATCGCTGAGAAACCTCAGCATTAATCCGTATCCCGCCAACCTTTTTCCGGTAGACCATACCAGCAAGCAGGTAAAGGAAAATTTTTCTGAAGGTAAGAAGGTTGTAGCAGCAGGTCGTTTAATGTCAATCCGCGTTCAGGGCAAGGCTGCCTTTGCCGAGCTTCAGGACAGCGAAGGGCGTGTACAGCTATATATAAACCGTGATGAAATTTGCCCTGGCGAAGACAAAACCCTTTATAACGAAGTATTTAAAAAACTTATAGACCTCGGCGATTTTGTTGGCATTAAAGGCGAACTTTTCACTACCCAGGTAGGCGAAAAATCAGTGCGCGTGCAGGAGCTTACTTTACTTAGCAAAACCCTCCGCCCATTGCCGATGCCTAAAACCGATGCCGAAGGTAATGTGTTCGACAGCTTTAGCGATCCTGAACTGCGTTACCGTCAGCGTTACGTAGACCTTGTGGTAAACCCGCAGGTTAAAGAGGTATTTATAAAAAGAACCAAGCTGTTCAATGCCATGCGCAGCTTTTTTAACAACAAAGGCTATTTTGAGGTAGAAACCCCTATATTACAGTCTATTCCGGGTGGGGCAAGCGCAAGGCCGTTTATTACGCACCACAACAGTTTAGACATTCCGCTATACATGCGTATTGCAAATGAGCTATACCTGAAACGCCTTATTGTAGGTGGTTTTGACGGTGTATATGAATTTTCTAAAAACTTCCGAAATGAGGGTATGGACAGGACGCACAATCCTGAGTTTACCGCTATGGAAATATATGTGTCTTACAAAGACTATAACTGGATGATGGAGTTTACCGAAAACCTTCTGGAGCATTGTGCCGTAGCAGTTAACGGAACACCTGAAGCCACTTTTGGCGAGCATAACGTTAGCTTTAAAGCTCCTTATGCCCGCGTTACAATGACCGATGCTATTAAACAATTTACAGGCTTTGACATTACCGGCAAAACCGAAGAGGAATTGTTTGAAGCTGCCAAAGGCATGGGTATTACCGTAGACGAAACCATGGGTAAAGGCAAGCTTATTGACGAGATATTTGGCGAAAAATGCGAAGGCAACTTTATACAACCTACCTTTATTACCGATTATCCTAAAGAGATGAGCCCACTGTGTAAAGAGCACCGCGATAACCCTGAACTTACGGAGCGTTTTGAACTTATGGTATGTGGCAAAGAGATTGCCAATGCCTACAGCGAGCTAAACGACCCTATAGACCAACGCGAGCGTTTTGAAGCGCAGCTTAAACTAAGCGAGCGTGGCGATGTGGAGGCTGCACAGTTTATTGACAACGACTTTTTACGCGCCCTTGAATATGGTATGCCGCCAACATCCGGTCTTGGTATTGGCATGGACAGGCTTATAATGTTCCTTACCAACAACCCAAGCATACAGGAAGTATTGTTCTTCCCACAAATGAGACCTGAGAAAAAAGGTCCTGAGCTTACAGAAGACGAAAAAGCCGTTGCCGAACTGGTTAAAACAGCAGGTCAGCTTGCCCTTGATACTCTTAAAACACAGGCTGCACTAAGCGGTAAGAAATGGGATGCCGCAATGAAAGGCTTAACTAAACACGGCCTTATAAAAGTTGTGGTTGATGGTGACAGCAAAACTGTAGAATATAAAGGATAAACCACACATAACTAAATAAAGAAACTCCCGGTTAGAATTAAAATGACCGGGAGTTTTTATTTATACTTTGCCTTAAGTTAGAAGAAAAATCCGAACGAGCCTTTTACAGCAAATTTATTGGCTCCCGGCACACCGAGGTAGCTGCCCCTCCATGCAAAATCAATTCTAAACACCTTAAATATATTACCTATTCCGGCATGATATTCCCAATACAGATCTTCAGGAGAGCGATACACAAGGTTAGAGGCATTAAGATCGATGTTTCGTTGCGACACCGTACCATAAATACCCTTAATACCAATAATTTCGCGCAGGTTAAGATCTCTAAGACCCGGTATGCGACTAAACAGCCTGCCGTTAAAATTATGCTCTAAATGCAGCGACACATATTCGTCGGCCACAAATTCATAATAATCCAAAAGGTTGTAGGTATTCTCAATAGAAAAATAGCTCTGGTTACCCGGCACTACCCCCATAAGCCCAAGGGGTACGGCACCAAATATCTTTCCTGCTTCAAAAGTGGTAAACAGCCTACCAAAACCTCCAACAATTACAGGCTGACGGTAATAGAACTGTAGTTTTTGATAATCGAAATCGCTGTCAAACAAACCTTTTACACCTTGTGAGTAGTTAAGAAAAAGACGTGCAAAATTATAGTCGGTATCCGTACGTTCAACACCATAGCCAATTGGCCTGCGCTTTGGCGTATAATCTATAAGGAAACCATATTCATATTGTTTGGTAAAACCGTTAACACCTTTGCTATGATCATTAGGATCAAGCCAGTATTCAAGACTGAAAGCCTGCGGATCGGCAGATTTTAAAGTACGGTAATTAAAACTAGTACGAAGCACAAGGTTTCTTACAGGCTCTATCTCGGCAGAAAAAGTAGTGAAGTTAATAGACGTCAGTCTGTTATTGTTACCGCTCGAAAACAACGACGACGATGCAAAACTGCGCCCCAATACATCATTAGTTGCTGTAAGGCTCACCCCTATTTGCTCAACATCGCGACGGTTACCCGCAGAAAGTATAATACGCCTGCGTTTGTCTACCATCCATTTACCGCTAATGCCATACTTAAACTTATTATCCTTAAATCCATAAGCCGTATATCCTTCTATCCTCCACGGGTCGTTTTGTCCAAAATAGGTGCGCCCCCCGGTGCGGAGCCTTATACCTTCCACATCATTATACCCAAAGGTTGAAAAGATAGGACCATAGTCAAAATGATTCATTTGATAGTAGCCACTACCCAGCGTTGCCACCAGGTCGTACATACGCCTGAATTTGGGCACGGTTTGAAGTGTATCAAGCATTTTGTAAACACCTTTTTCGTCTTTATTCAGTGACTCAAAACGGTTCTCATCCCAAAACGCATCCGACTTTTCGTATATAGACTCGTCGTTAAAATTCACATCGGCTACATAAAAATCGGCAGGTTTCTTTTTGTCAAACTCATAGTCCCTGAACAGCGTTGTACGCTTGCCATATACCCCCTTAGATTCTTCCTTTTTATTAAAGGCAAAATCAGTCATCATGTGGTCACGCTTCAGCAAAAAGACTGAGTCGTTAAGAACATCAAATTCCTGTTCTATATAAATATCCTTTACCCAGTTAATGTTAGCACTCTTACTGGCGCTCATAGCCACTTTTTTAATGGCATAGGTAGTATCGTTTACCCAAAAATTACCTTTAAACGTAAGCTCTCCTTTACGCCTGGGATAAAACACTATATTATAACACCATTTATTGTCTATATAAGAACTGTCTGCCAGCACATAGTTGTACACGTTGATGCCTGTGCGCGAAAGCGGGCTTATAAAATCCTTATCAAAAAATTTAAGGTAGTTGTTATAGATATCATAATCAGCATACAGATCTTTTATAAAGGCCAGTATTTGCTGGTTATTGCTAAATCCTGATGTTTTATTGGCACTTTTAATTTCCTTTTTGCGCTTATCCACATTATCGCCATACACTTTACTTAATGCCTCATTAATAAAAATAGGCAGATATGTCTTTCCGGTAATGTTACTGGTATCTACTTTTTCAAAAATAAACTCCATGCCTTTAAACAGCTTACTGTTTACCATGGCACTGTCTATGGTATTCAGGTCGAACTCTACTTTTTCATACTTGTCATACTCATATTGTTTAAACATGTTAAGACCGTTCTTGCGGCGGCGCTCCCATATTTTACGGAGTATGTCTATGGCAGGGTTATTTTTTTTAGAGGTTTTGCCACTGTACAACACCACCTCTTTAAGCTCGTTAGCCTCTGCCATTGTGACCTTTAAATTGTAGGCTACATTTTTATCAAGATGTACATCTTTGGGAGCAAAGCCCACAAAGGTTACTGTTATATCAGAATAGGTATTTTGAGATTCGAGATAGAATTTACCGTTTTCATCGGTAATTACCCCCTCATTAGTGCCTTTAAAATATACATTTACATAAGGTAATGGTTGGTTGGTATTATCATATACCACACCGCTAACCTTGGTTTGCGCAAAAGTAGTGACCGTAAAAACAAGCAAAGATGCTAACGCAAACAGTATTTTTCTTTTCATAAAGGCTATAAACAAAAAACTTCATCATTTAGTATGATGAAGTTTCAAATATATGGTAATAATTTGAAGATTTAAAGAGGTCTCAATTTGAAAATACAGGTTGTTTCAATATACAAAGATATAGTACAACCGGCATTTTCAAATCTTCAAATTAATATTGTTTATACATAACTTTTTTAACGGCTTTAACCACGTCGCCTGCATTAGGTAACCACTCTTTTAAAAGAGCCGGAGAGTATGGCGCAGGAGTATCGGCAGTTGTTATTCTTTGTATAGGAGCATCAAGGAAATCAAATGCTCTTTCCTGAACAATATAAGTAATTTCAGACGATATACTTCCAAAAGGCCAAGCCTCTTCAAGTATTACAAGCCTGTTTGTTTTTTTAACCGAAGCCAGGATAGTATCATGATCCAACGGACGTACCGTTCTAAGGTCGATAATTTCGCAGCTTATACCGTCTTTAGCAAGCTCTTCGGCAGCAATAAACGCTTCTTTGATAATTTTACCAAAAGATACTATAGTAACATCAGTACCTTCACGCTTAACATCGGCAACACCAAGGGGAATTGTGTATTCTCCTTCAGGCACCTCACCTTTGTCTCCATACATTTGTTCAGACTCCATGAAGATTACAGGGTCGTTATCACGGATAGCCGATTTTAGCAAACCTTTACAGTCATAAACGTTAGACGGCACAACAACTTTAAGTCCCGGTATATTAGCATACCAGTTCTCGAAAGCCTGAGAGTGTGTTGCTCCAAGCTGTCCGGCAGAAGCCGTAGGACCACGGAAAACGATAGGGCAGTTAAACTGGCCTGCACTCATCTGGCGGATTTTTGCAGCGTTGTTTATTATTTGGTCTATACCCACAAGGGCAAAGTTAAATGTCATAAATTCTACAATAGGCCTGTTGCCGTTCATGGCACTACCTACAGCTATACCTGCAAAACCAAGCTCGGCAATAGGAGTGTCAATAACCCTTTTCGGACCAAACTCATCAAGCATGCCTTTAGAGGCTTTATAGGCTCCGTTGTATTCTGCAACTTCTTCGCCCATTAAATATATAGCTTCGTCACGGCGCATTTCTTCGCTCATGGCTTCGCACACAGCTTCCCTAAATTGTATTGTTCTCATGTAATTATGTTTCGAAGTATTAAATGAATGGCAAAAATAAAAATTTTAAGTCATTATTAACGCCTTACACGTCAAATAAATCGTCTTTTGTCTCAAAACGCTAAATCATAACAATATTCTCAATTAAATTCATTTAAAGCAATTATTATTGCTGTAATTTCATTTCAACACCTAAATCACTGAAATATATACATTTTTAAATCCCCCGAACACCATTCTTCAAATACAGCACTATTAATTATCTTATTTTAGTGCAAATTCTTTCACGAAAAAAAACCAAATAAACACTACATAAACTACTAATTGTTACACAATGTTAATACGCTTACTTCTAATATTAGCTTTAATACCAAATCTCTCTTTTGCACAAACTACTACCAAAAAGACACTTGACGAAATAGTAGCCCAAAATAAAGGTAAAGTTGTTGTTTTAGATTACTGGGCAAGCTGGTGTAAACCATGCCTGAAAGAAATGCCAGCAATGCACTCATTAATGAAAAAGTATCAAAACTCGGAAATCACTTTTGTATTTATCTCTTTAGATATAGATATTGAAAAATGGAAAAAAGCTTCAGATAAAGAAGGCATTGAAAACTCTACGTATTCCTATATGTCTTCAGATATAATAAAAACAGACCTGTCAAGGTCACTATATTTATCATCTATACCACGATATGTAATTTTTGACAAGAACGGTAACCTTGCCAATGCCAATGCCCCGCGCCCCAGCACAAAAGAACTGGAGGTTGAAATCGATAAATATCTCCAAACAGAGCCTGAAAATAAAAATTAGATCTTCTTTTTCTCAAAAATGCCAAATCACAATAATATTCTCAATTAAACTCATTTAAAGCAATTATTATTACCGTAATTTTATTTTAACGATTAAAATTTTCAAAAAAGCGCATTTAATATGCATGCATAGTTTTTTATTCGGATAAATTCGTTAACTTCGCTATATCGATATCAAACCTTATATAAACTTATAATAATGAAAATATTAGTCTGCATAAGCCATGTACCGGATACTACGGCTAAAATTAACTTTACCAACGGCGATACAGAGTTCGACACCAATGGAGTACAGTTTGTAATTAACCCCAACGACGAGTTTGGCCTTACACGTGCCATTTGGTTTAAAGAGCAGGCCGGAGCAACGGTAACCGTTGTTAACGTGGGCGGCCCAGATGCGGAAGCTACCCTGCGCAAAGCCCTTGCCATTGGTGCCGATGAGGCAATTAGAGTAAACGCCACCCCTACCGATGGCTTTTTTGTTGCAAAACAACTTGCCGAAGTAGTTAAAACCGGAGGCTATGACCTTGTGATTGCCGGAAAAGAATCGTTAGACTACAACGGAGGAATGGTTCCCGGCATGCTTGCCGGACTTGCCGGATATGATTTTGTAAACGGATGTATTAAAATCGATGTAAATGGCAGCGATGTTACTGCAGTTCGCGAGATAGACGGCGGTAAAGAAACCCTTAGCACTAAATTGCCACTGGTTATTGCCGGACAAAAAGGCCTTGTGGAAGAAAAAGACCTAAGAATACCTAACATGCGCGGCATTATGCAGGCACGCACAAAAGCACTTACCATTTTAGAGCCCGTAGCTGCAAATGCAACCACTAAAGCTGTAAAGTTTGAAAAACCTGCTCCTAAGCAAGCAGTAAAACTTATTAGCCACGACAACCTTGATGAGCTTGTAAGTTTATTACATAATGAGGCTAAAGTAATTTAAAGAGTCGATTTGGTTATTTGATCATTCGGTTATCTGACCGCAACAACTTTCAAATTAACAAATCAACAAATTAACAAATTAACAAAAATCTGAAAAAATGTCAATCCTAATATACGCTGAATCAGCAGAAGGTAAATTTAAAAAAACAGCGTTTGAGCTTGCTTCATACGCAAAGAAAATAGCAGCTGAGACTGGTACAACTGTTACCGCCGTAACCATTAACGTGAGTGATACCTCAGCCCTTGCGGCTTATGGTGTAGATAAATCACTTAACGTTAATATCGATAAACTAAAATCGTTCAACGCAAAGGCTTATGCCGATGTTATTAAACAGGCAGCCGCTAAAGAATCGGCTAAGTTTGTATTGTTTTCATCGAATACAGACAGCCTTTACATTGCCCCGCTTGTAGCCGTTGGCCTTGAGGCAGGTTTCGCAAGCAATGTGGTTGGACTGCCGCAAAGCATTTCTCCGCTACAGGTAAAAAGGCATGCATTTTCTAACAAAGCGTTTACTGTAACCGAAATTACCACCGATGTTAAAGTGCTTGCCATTGGTAAAAACTCATTTGGCTTGATCGAGTCGGCTTCAAACCTTGCGCAGGAAGATTTTACACCGTCTTTAAACGACAGCGACTTTACGATTAAAGTAGAATCATCAGAAAAAGTAACCGGGAAAGTAACCATTGCCGATGCTGAAATTGTAGTATCTGGCGGTCGCGGACTTAAAGGCCCTGAAAACTGGGGAATACTGGAAGACCTTGCCGCTGCCCTTGGCGCAGCAACAGCCTGTTCTAAACCCGTATCAGACCTTGGCTGGAGGCCTCACAGTGAACACGTGGGACAAACCGGTAAACCTGTAGCCTCAAATCTTTATGTCGCCATAGGTATATCGGGAGCTATACAGCACATTGCAGGTATAAACAGCAGCAAGGTAAAACTGGTTATAAACTCTGATGCCGACGCACCTTTCTTTAAAGTAGCCGACTATGGTGTTGTGGGCGATGCATTTGAGATAGTACCGAAACTAACCGAAAAAATAAAAGCCTTTAAGGCACAGAACTCATAATTTATTTTTAAATTGTGCCCATAAAAGGGCTATCGGCTAAAGGATAGTTATATCTTTGCCCGATAGCCTTTTTTTGTATTCAGTAAACACCAACATGAGCTTAGTAAAACTAAATATTAAGGGAATTTCGTACAGCCAGACACAAAACGGAGCGTATGCCCTTATACTTAATGAAGTAGATGGCGAACGAAAATTACCTATCGTTATAGGAGCCTTTGAAGCCCAATCTATTGCCATTGCATTAGAAAAAGAAATAAAACCGCCAAGGCCACTTACCCACGACCTTTTTAAAAATTTTGCCGACCGTTTTGATATTGTTGTAAAACAGGTAATTATTCATAAACTGGTAGACGGTGTGTTTTTTTCGAGCATTATCTGCGAGCGCGACCGTATTGAAGAAATTATAGATGCCCGCACCAGCGATGCCATTGCACTTGCACTGCGTTTTAATGCTCCTATTTTTACTTACAAAAACATACTTGACAAAGCAGGTATTTACCTAAAGATTAATCCTGAACAGGGCGAAGAAGGTATTGGCAGCGATGACGATGTACTTTCTGCACCGCAAACCTTTGGTGCCGAAGCGTCAGTATCGGGCGAAGGATATTCGCAATATAACCTACAGGAGTTGCACGAACAATTGGAAAATGCTGTACAGAACGAAGACTACGAAAAGGCCGCTAAAATTAGAGACGAAATATCTAAGAGGGAGAGTTAACAAATGAAATTTCCGATATTAGCCACTATCCTGCTGGCTATTTCACTTTTTACAGGCTGCTCTAAAAAACTGGCTCCGGATGTTGCCTATGCAATGCTCAAAAAGCGTGAAATTGTCAATCAGTCACAACTTGCCGAATTGGATCCTTCTGATATTATTATACCAGGAATAGAAAAAAAGTACAAACTTTCACTAACAGATTCAGTTTCGGTATTTGGAGGAAGCCTTAATATACTCTCTAATTTCAGATTGTTTTATTTAGATACAAGGCCAAACACTACCTACAGAATAACCGTCAAAGGTTATTGCAATTGTTTTGGTTTCACTAAACAAATTTTTCAGCCGGTTATACAAATATTCAACGGTTCTGAACCGTTAAGATGGGAGCCGAACAAAGGTAGCTACGACGCAACAGACAGACTGGTATTTTTTGAATCATACATCTTTAAAAATCAAGGCGACAATACCAGATTGGTTGTGTTTTCCAATAATCAGGATATTAACAAAATCGCATATACATTTGACATATTTTTCATTAAGACACACGTAAGAAATACAACAGGTGGAGATTTCAGTGTTTTGCTCGAAGAAGTAAAATAATATTTTATTGTCAATAACTTAAGTATAAAAACAGAACGCGTTTTGTTTATAATGCTTCGTTATTTTTTACCTTGCAAATACTTTTATTCATCCGGCTTTACCGGATTGTAAAGTGTATTTTCCAATCTTCAAATTACCCAATTTTCAAATTAAATGAAACAATACTTAGATCTTGTAAAGCATGTTTTAGAAACGGGAGCGCAAAAAGGCGACCGTACAGGCACGGGTACAAAAAGCGTTTTTGGCTACCAGATGCGTTTTGACCTGAGCGAGGGTTTCCCGCTGGTTACCACAAAAAAACTGCATTTAAAATCTATTATATATGAACTGTTGTGGTTTTTAAACGGCGACACCAACATTAAATACCTTAACGACAACGGTGTAAAAATATGGGATGAGTGGGCCGATGAAAACGGCAACCTTGGCCCTGTATATGGCGCACAATGGCGCAACTGGGACAACCGCGAAATTGACCAGATAACCGAGCTGATAGACACTCTTAAAAACAACCCTAACAGCCGCCGCATGCTGGTTAGCGCATGGAATCCGCGTGTGCTGCCGGATACATCACAGTCGTTTGCCGATAATGTGGCCGATGGTAAAGTAGCACTCCCTCCCTGCCATGCCTTTTTCCAGTTTTATGTGAGCGATGGCAAATTATCGTGCCAGTTATACCAGCGCAGTGCCGATATATTTTTAGGGGTTCCGTTTAACATAGCCTCTTATGCTCTGCTAACTATGATGATAGCGCAGGTGTGCGGCTATGCACCCGGCGATTTTATACACACCTTTGGCGATGCGCACATATACAACAACCACATGGAGCAGTTGGAACTGCAACTAAGCCGCGAGCCTAAGCCTCTGCCAAAAATGATACTGAACCCCGAGGTTAAAAGCATTTTTGACTTTAAATTTGAAGATTTTACCTTGGTAGACTACGACCCGCACCCGCATATTAAAGGGGCTGTGGCGGTTTAATTCTTTTACATACAAAATACCAAATGAAAAAAATATTTTGCTATCTGTTATTGTTAACAGGCGTATGCATGCATTCGCAAAACGTAAGCTATCTGCCTGAGTGTAAAAATGCTGAATTTCAAAAAAAATGCACACGTGATAAACTTGAAACCGAAATTCGCGGATTAATTACCGAAGACATGTTTGAGAGCATGAAAACTGCTGGCAAGCAGCATTTTGTTGTACAAACAATATTTATTGTTGACGGGAATGGTAAAGTTATCCCTACTGAAACCCGTTTTTTAAGCGATATTGAAGCATTAAAAGAGCTTGTTATAAAATATATCAATGATCTTCCTTCATTCATACCCAAAGATAAATCAGAAGAAGAACCACGCGATATTCATTTCGTTACCCTTGATTTTATTCTTGACGAAAATGAGCAGGGTTATCACATTGCAGAAAAAGGCGAATTACACAAAAAGCATATAAAGCCAAATTATATAAAGTATGACGAGTATCCGGTATATCCGGGTTGCGAGGGCTTGTATGACAGTGAGCAAAAATGCATGACCACTAATATGTATAAAAAAATAATCGACAAATTCCGTATCCCCCGAAATGCGCCATACGGACAGGTAAAAATGTTAGTTGAGTTTATAATAACTAAAAACGGAGAAATAGGGATTGGAAAAATTGCAGGCGGATCAGAAGATTTCCACAAAGAAATTAAACGTGTTTTCGGAAAATTACCAAAATTAAGCCCTGCTAAAATAAGTGGCATTCCATTAGATATATACTTTAATTTACCTGTAACCGTAAACGTAAATTAATTTATTTTCGCTATCTTTAATCCTCCAAATTAAGGATATGGAAAAAAATCAACACGAATTATTTGAATATGCACGTAAAAGGGTAAAGCAAAAAAAGCGCGTTTACCTGCATTTTATATTGTTTTTTGTGAGCAGTGTTTTCCTTTTTATCATTAATAAGATTTTAAAGATAGACGAGACCGACGACTGGTATCTTTGGGCTATAACTGCCTGGGGCTTTATATTTGTACTTCATTTTATAAAAGTGTTTGTTACCGAAAGTTTTATTAATAAAACCTGGGAGCGCGAACAGATAGAAAAACTGGTTGCACGCCAGGAACGCCGCATAGACCAACTCGAAAAGAAACTGCAAAAAGAAAATTCTGCATTATAAATGACCATTACCCTTATAGCTGCCGCAGCAGAGAACAATGCCCTTGGTAAAGACAACCAAATGATTTGGCACCTGCCCGACGATTTTAAACGCTTTAAGCAACTTACCACCGGCCACTACATTATTATGGGCCGCAAAACGCTGGAAAGCATGAACGGCCCACTGCCCAACCGCACCAATGTGGTTATTACGCGTCAGCAAGATTATACTTATGAGGGCTGTATAATTGTAAACAGCCTTGACAAAGCCCTTGCTACCTGCCCTCAAAACGAAGAAGTTTTTATTATAGGCGGTGGTGAAATATACAAACAAAGCATTGATAAAGCCAATAAGATTGAACTGACCCGCGTGCTTGGCATATCACCTGAAGCTGATGCTTACTTTCCTGAAATTGACCCTGCCGAATGGAAACTCACCGAAAGTGTTTTTCATGGCAAGGATGAAAAGCATAGTTTAGAGTTTGTGTTTGAGACGTGGGTGAGGAAGAGTTAAGTATGAGCACAGACCTACACAGCATCGAAGTAAAAGACAGAAAAAGTTTTGCTCGCTTTTTAGAACTTTTACACGAAGACCTAACGAAAAACCCTACCGAGTGGGAGAATATAAAACTTACCGATTTTCTTGAAGCAATGACGCGATATACAGAAGACATTCAGGGATATTATGACAATACCAATCAGGAAATTAACGCTGATGAAGCTTCATGGAAGGTTTTTGCAGACATTTTGATGGGATCAACGATTTATGAGTAAACTTTTGACAGCAAGAGATAACTATTATAACTCCCCATTAACAAAACTATTTTTATCTTTGCTGCGTAAATTACAGTAATGTCGCAAAACGTAACTCCCTATAAAGATTCTGCGCTGGGCAAAAAAGAGCAGGTAGCCCAAATGTTTGATACCATTAGCGGTAATTATGACGGCGTAAACCGCATAATGACCTTTGGCATCGATGTTAAGTGGCGCAAAAAAGTGCTTAAACTTGTTTCAGATAAAAATCCTGATACCATTCTTGATATTGCAACAGGCACGGGCGACCTTGCCATATTAATGTCGGCCACCAATGCAAAAGAGATCATCGGTGCCGATATAAGCGAGGGCATGATGGAAGTGGGTCGGAAAAAAGTGACCGAAAAAAACCTGAACAACCGCGTTAAGCTGGTGTATGGCGACAGCGAGAAACTTCCGTTTGAAGACAATTATTTCGATGCCATCACCGTAGCCTTTGGCATCCGCAATTTTGAAACGCTTGAAAAAGGCCTTGCCGAAATTTTGCGCGTACTAAAACCGGGCGGCATTTTTGTAATACTGGAAACATCAGTACCAACAAAATTCCCATTCAAGCAGGGCTATAAGCTGCACAGCTACCTGTTGCCTATCATCGGAAAACTGTTCAGTAAAGACAGTAGTGCCTATTCTTACCTAAGCGAATCGGCCTCAGTTTTTCCTTTTGGCGAGGCATTGAACAATATTTTGCGCAAAGTTGGGTTTATAGAGGTTAAAGATATGCCGCAAACCTTTGGTGCAGCCACCATATATTCGGCATCAAAACAATAAAATGAAGAAATTTCTTATTTACATACTTTTGCTTTCCGGCCTGTGCGCCCATGCACAGTTTGGAACTAACGTTTTTGGCAGGGATCCTATTACCAATCTCGAAAACTTTGACAAACAGCGTGTTCACTGGGGCTATTTTTTAGGCTTTAACAGCTACGATTTTAAAATAGACTATAAAACCAACCCGGATGTAGACATTCATGTAAAAAGTACTACCGGCTTTAATGTAGGACTCGTGGGCAACCTGCGCCTGTTTGAATATTTAGACCTTCGTTTTGAACCGGGACTGTATTACACCCAGCGCGACCTTACCTTTACAGGCCCTGGCCTTGTAGAGCTTTCAGACAGGTTTAGGGAAGTAAGATCTACTTACATACATTTCCCGTTGCTGCTAAAATTTTCGTCTAAAAGAACGGGCAACATACGCCCATATCTTGTAGGAGGTTTGTCGCGCACGTTAAACTTTGACAGTAACGAAAAAGTAACAGACGATAATATAACCGCTCAGGTGTTCAGGATGAAAACCTGGACCAATAACTGGGAAATTGGTGCGGGTATTGATATTTACTTCGAATACTTTAAATTCTCTCCATCAATACGTGGTGTTTTTGGCCTTGATGACGAACTTATTCGCGATAATGACCCTAACAGTTCTTACACAGGCAACGTAGCTGCCATGAAAACAAGGGGTGTTTTTGTAAATTTTACATTCCACTAAATACCTGTCACTTAAAAAAAGTATATTTTGTCTCGCAAAGACGCAGAGGCGCAAAGTTGTGTTGCGGACAAAAGGTTCTACAAGCGACGTAAGTCGCAAAGCTTTGCGACTTACGTCGCTTAAAACCTTCCAATTATATTTTCCCGCTTTGCGCCTCTGCGCCTTTGCGTGAAAAAACATTTGTTAGTTTTTAAGCATTACGCCTAAACTCGCTTAAAATAATCGCTGCTGCCGTAGCCACATTCAGGCTTTCGGTTTGCTGCAGGTCTCCAAAACGCGGTATAGCAATGCGCTGTGTTGAAAGCTTTTCAATTTCTGCCGAAATTCCGTTGGCCTCATTGCCCATAACTATAATTCCGCTTTCAGGCAGAATTTCTTTATAGATATTTTTACCATCCATAAAAGTGCCAAATACAGGCAGTGAAGTCTGGCTTAAATATTCCGCAAGGTCTGTATATACCACATTTACACGGGTCAGGGAACCCATAGTAGCCTGAACCACTTTTGGGTTATATACATCTACACACTGCACAGAACACACCAAATGGCTAATACCAAACCAGTCGCACAGCCTGATTATAGTCCCCAGGTTTCCCGGATCGCGAACATCGTCCAGGGCAACAATAAGTCCGCTGGCAGGCACAGGTTTTTCGTCGGGTATAGAAAATAACGCAAGGCAGGTTTGTGGTGTGGTAAGCGCGCTTATTTTTTTTAATTCATCGGCACTAATATGGGTAACTTTACCGGATGGTACATTTTTAAAAACATCTTCGGTAGTAAACAAATGTTCTAATTCAAGGCTCGAAGAAAGCAGCTCCCCTACTACTTTTATACCCTCGGCAAAAAACATTTTGTGCTCTTTCCTGTATTTTTTTTGCTGTAAGCCCGTTATTGTTTTTATTTGGTTTTTGCTAACCATAAAAAATGTATTTTTGAATTTATATTTGGCAGTACCGTTTTGAGAAATAAAACAACAAAAATAGTATTATTTATACTATCGTTCCTGGTTTTATATTCCTGTTCTCTTGTAAAAAGGGTTCCGGATGGTAAATACCTTTTAGAGAAAAACGAAATTACCGTAAACGGGAAAGAAAAAAACGACGACGATCTTAAGGCACAAATGTACCAATTGCCCAATACCGATATTTTGGGTTACCACCTGCGCCTGCACATGTACAACCTTGCCAAACCCAATGCCGACTCTTCTTATCTTGACTGGTTAGACCGCAAACCCGGCAGGCACGAGTTCTTAACCGGGCTGTTGTCCGAAAAACAGGTGCGTCGTCTTGGCAATTCATTTTTAGTATCGGGGCTTAGCAATTTTTATAAAAAAACAGGAGAACCACCTGTTTTAGTAGACGTTAACCGTATAAAAAAATCGAGTGCACGTTTGTATGCCTACCATTATAAAAAAGGATATTTTAGGGTAAAAACCGATTACAGTATAGACACCCTGCCCGATAAACGTGCTGTGGTAAACTATAAAATAGACACCGATAAACCCTATATTGTAGATTCTATTACCCCCTACATAGAAACGCCTGTACTTGACAGCCTTTATAAAACCACGACTAAAGAAGCGGTAATAAAAAGAGGAAAGCAGTATGACGA
Source organism: Flavobacterium sp. Sd200 (assembly GCF_009826935.1). Taxonomy (GTDB): domain Bacteria; phylum Bacteroidota; class Bacteroidia; order Flavobacteriales; family Flavobacteriaceae; genus Flavobacterium. Next base: position 545,883 of record NZ_WUMN01000003.1, on the reverse strand, counting down.
AGCCGACTTTACTGCCGAAAGAGAACGCATTACAGCATCGTTCAGAGATCATGGTGCGTATTATTTTCAGCAAAACAATATAAGCTATGTTTTAGACACTGTTAATACAGGCTATAAAGCCAATGTAGACCTTAATATTGAAAACGAAACGGTTCGTCGTGGCGATTCAACCTTTACACGCCCGTTTAAGCTCTACAAAATAAGCCGTGTAAATATCTTTACCAAGAACCCAAGCAGTGATAGCCAGGCCATAGACAGTACTACTTATAAAGATTTCCATGTATACAGCACGGGCGAGCTAAACTACAGGCCCAAAGCCATTACCGATGCTATTTTTATTGCCCCGGGAAGCACCTATGCCGATTTCAGGCGTGTGCTAACATCCCGATACCTTAGTAACTTAAAAGTTTTTAACTACCCCACCATACAGTATGTAGAAGATACTACCGATGTTACACGCTCATCGCTCATTACAAACATTTACCTTAATCCACGCAAAAAATTCCACTTTTTTGTTACGGCCGACTTTAACCATTCCAACATTCAGGACTTTGGTATACAAGGCAGTATGGGTTTATCAATACGAAATATTTTTAGGGGTGCCGAGATACTTGAGCTTTCTACAAGGGGCAATATAGGCTCCAGCCGTGACCTTAATATACAGGACCGCACCTTTTTCAACATCCTTGAATATGGTGCCGATGTAAAGCTTAACATACCCAGGATATGGTTCCCGTTCAGGACAGAGAGTATAATCCCTAAGCGGATGATCCCGTCGACCATAGTAAGTTTTGGTATCGCCAGCCAAAAGAACATTGGACTCGACAAAGAGAATTTTACAGGTATCCTGAGCTATAACTGGACGCCCAGACGAAACAAGACCGCAAAGCTCGATCTGTTCAACATCCAATACATCCGAAATGTAAATGCCGGTGCATATTTTAATGTATATAAATCATCTTACAGGGCACTTAACAATATTGCAAGATCGTATCCTGACTTGCCATTAGGATATTTTGACGAATCTGGCAATCTGCCAGTAAATTCGGTCTTCCCTTTTGTAGACGATGTACTTAACAACCGTACCGGAGTAGACATTTCTGAAACTGATTATAATAATGTTCGCAGGCTCGAAGAACGTAGGGTAAGGCTAACAGAGAACAACCTTATTTTTGCCTCTAACTTTACCTATACCACCAGCACACGGGAAAACATAAACGACAACGGATTTTTTATTTTTAAGACCAAAGTAGAAAGTGCCGGTAATGTATTGTCATTATTATCAGGCCTCTTAAATGAAAACGACGGTGTACCAACAGGCGAAAAAACCATTTTCGATGTTAAGTATGCCCAATACATAAAAGGCGAGCTTGATTTTATTAAACACTTTGACCTTAGGCGTGGCAAAGTATTGGCTATGCGTGCCTTTTTTGGACTTGCCGTGCCTTATGGAAATGCAAGTTCTATTCCCTTTACAAGAAGCTACTTTGGTGGAGGAAGTAACGATAACCGTGGATGGCAGTCTTACCGTTTAGGACCAGGGCGCAGCGGCGGATTGAACGACTTTAACGAAGCCAACTTAAAAATGTCCTACAGCGCCGAGCTGCGTTTTAATATGTTTGGAAAATTAAACGGTGCCCTTTTTGCCGATGTGGGTAATATCTGGAACGTTTTTGACGACGAAGATGATAAAGACCTTACCTTTAACGGCCTTAAATCTTTTGAAGACCTTGCTTTGGGCACGGGTGTGGGCTTTAGGTATGACTTTAACTTTTTTGTAATACGCTTAGACGTTGGTTTTAAAACCTATAACCCGGGTCTGCCTGAAGGTACAAGATGGTTTAGGGAATACAATTTTGCCAACTCGGTTTTAAATGTTGGTATAAATTATCCGTTCTAAAATTAAAAATAGTATTTTTGTGAATAAATCTTTAAAAACAATAACTAATGGCTCACAATATTAAACCCGGTGTAGCTACCGGAGACCAGGTACAGGAAATATTTAAATATGCCAAAGAAAAAGGCTTTGCCCTTCCGGCAGTAAACGTTACCGGCAGCAACACTATAAATGGTGTTCTTGAAACTGCTGCTAAACTTAAAGCTCCGGTAATCATACAGTTCTCTAACGGAGGCGCAATATTTAATGCAGGTAAAGCCCTTAGCAATGAGGGTCAGCAAGCTGCCATACTTGGTGCAATTGCAGGAGCAAAACACATACATACACTTGCAGAAGCTTATGGAGCTACTGTAATATTACATACAGACCACTGTGCTAAAAACCTTTTACCTTGGGTAGACGGCCTTCTTGATGCCAGCGAAAAGCACTTTGCCGAAACAGGTAAATCGTTATTCAGCTCTCACATGCTTGACCTTAGCGAAGAGCCTCTTGAAGAGAACATCGAGATCTCTAAAAAATACCTTGAAAGGATGAGCAAAATGGGCATGACCCTTGAAATTGAGCTTGGTATTACAGGTGGTGAGGAAGACGGTGTTGATAACAGCCACGTAGACAGCTCTAAACTTTATACTCAGCCGGAAGAAGTAGGCCATGTATATGAAGAGCTTAGTAAAATATCTGATAAATTTACTGTAGCTGCTGCATTTGGTAACGTGCACGGCGTGTATAAACCGGGTAATGTAAAACTAACTCCAAAGATACTTAAAAACTCTCAGGAGTATGTAGAGCAAAAATTCGGTACAGGCCCTAACCCTGTTGATTTTGTTTTCCACGGCGGTTCTGGTTCTACACTTGAAGAAATAAGGGAAGCTATTTCTTATGGTGTTATCAAAATGAACATTGATACCGATTTGCAATTTGCATTTACAGAAGGTATTCGTGATTATATGACAAGCAAAATAGACTATCTTAAAACACAGATAGGCAACCCTGAAGGTCCGGAATCTCCAAACAAAAAACACTATGACCCACGCAAATGGGTTCGCGAAGGAGAAGTTACCTTTAACAAAAGGCTTGAGCAGGCATTTGCCGATCTTAATAACGTAAATACATTATAGTTTTCTGTTGTCGGTTGTTCGTTGTTGGTTTTTCCGACAACCAACAACCGATAACTATTTTTAATCTGAATATATATGGCCTGGTTTAAAAGAACAGAAAAAGGAATACAAACACCAACCGAAGATAAAAGAGATGTACCAAAAGGTTTATGGTACAAATCGCCAACCGGTAAAATTGTAGATGCAGAGGAACTTGCCAGAAATTTTTATGTAAGCCCCGAAGACGGATATCATGTAAGGATAGGCAGCAAAGAATATTTTAATATTCTTTTTGACGACAATGAGTTTACAGAATTAAACCCTAACATTACCAGTAAAGACAGCCTTAAGTTTGTTGATACCAAAAAATATGGCGACCGCCTTAAGGACGCCATGGAAAAAACAAAACTTAAAGATGCTGTTCGCACGGCTGTCGGTAAATCTAAAGGTAAAGATCTTGTAGTTGCCTGTATGGATTTTGCCTTTATTGGAGGATCTATGGGTGCTGTGGTGGGCGAAAAAATTGCCCGTGCCATAGACCACTCTATCAAAAACAATATTCCATTCCTGATGATCTCTAAATCAGGTGGCGCCAGGATGATGGAGGCTGCTTACTCGCTTATGCAGCTTGCCAAAACATCGGCTAAACTTGCGCAGCTTGCCGAGGCAGGAATACCATACATTTCGTTGAGCACCGACCCTACAACGGGCGGTACAACAGCATCTTATGCAATGCTAGGCGACGTAAATATCTCTGAACCGGGAGCTTTGATAGGTTTTGCAGGCCCAAGGGTTGTAAAAGACACTACAGGAAAAGACCTTCCGGAAGGTTTCCAAACTGCTGAGTTCTTATTAGAGCATGGTTTCCTTGACTTCATTACACCGCGTAAAGAACTTAAAGACAAAGTAAACCTTTATTTGGATTTGATATTAAATCAACCTATACGATAAAATAAAAATCCCGACCTTTTGTAAGTGTCGGGATTTTTTATTGACCAAAAACCCTATGACATCTTGGTGCTAAAATCATATAACGTCAAAGTAAGATTATTTTTTATCAGTCTAATATTTATTTGCAGATATTCATGTAAACAGGAAGATAATAATTCCACACCCGAGACAGTGTTAACTAAAAAATTAGACCCAAATACTGAAATAAAAAATAATCTGGAAAGTTTGAGAAATGGTATGATTGAGTACATAAAATTTAGCTCAGCAAAATACACTCAGAAAGATGTCGAAAAATGCATCATCTTAATTGAAAATTTCTTAGATAATATAGCTAAATCAGAAAACAAAAAGAAGGGTATGGAACTGGTTAAAACTCTTATCATACAACTGAATGACCTTAATCAGAAATGTGAAGGGACTCTGATTGAAACCGAACAGAGGGAAGAAATCAGTACAATTATTATTTTAGCCGGACATCTTAAAGGTTACAATTCGAAAGATGAAGATATAACTTACAAAATGAGAAAATGGTAAGTTTGAAATTCAGCTACTTTTTTAAAACAAAAAAACTGGAGTTCCAACAATTTAAAGATAAAGTAAACCTTTATCTGGATCTGATACTAAATCAGCCTATACGATAATTTAATATCTCCTGATATTATTACAAAAGCAGCCCCAATCCGGCTGCTTTTTTTTATGAATTGCCTGGTTGAATCCTCATATTGAATATCAAGACCCTATAAAAACAAAATCCCCACGCGCTGCGTGGGGATTTAAGTTTTGGGTGCTTGTTTAAAGCAACCGGGGGATTAGAAAATTATGCGTTTGCTGACTTTTCCTTTTACAGTGTCAACCTCTACAATAAGCACCTGCTGTTCTACCTGTAGGCTACTTACAACTGTCTCTGTTGCATTGATGCCTGACCTGGTATATAGCTGACGCCCACGTATGTCGTAGATCGTTACACTCTTCATTGTAGCTGAGCCTGTGTTGATGGCTATGCCATTGCCTTGCTTGAATACCATAACACTGTTGGCATTTAAGCTATGGTCGTCATCTCCCAATGATGGGCTGGCTGCATATACCACCTCAAACCTGCCGTTAAACGTACCGGCCTCGCTGGTAAAGGTGTAAGCCTCTTCAAGGCTGGTTACTGTACCCAGAAGGTTGTCTTTTAGGTAGATCTCCTGGCCTTCGTCAAACAGGCCGTCTTTGCGGTCTATAGCAATAGTGTACTGGCCTGCTGCCAAGGCTGTAAAGCCCATAGGAACAACATCGGTTGCTGTAAACGAACTCCTTGCCTGTATGCTAAGGTTCGTAGCTTCAGCTACAGAGTATAAGGCTACCCTGCCGCCATCGTTCAGCATCTTACCGTCATAACCATAGTCTAAGCCCATAGTGGTGTTTTCGCTGTAGGCAACAAGTGCCTGGCTAAAGCCTCCCTGGGTATCGGTAAGGTTTAACCAGTAGCGTGACATGACAGGGGCTCCGGTCCTGAAGAATGACTGCTGACCATTGGTTGGTGCTGACCTCCTCATGCTGTTGGTAAAGGTAATATGCGTAGCTGTTGGCGCTGATTTGGTTTGAACAAAGAAGCCCTGACCCTGCGATATGATCCAGCCTAAGTTATAATCCTGGCCACTGTTAGGATAGAAGCCTGACTGTCCCTGTCCTCCTGTACCGTCTGCCGACTGGCTTTGGTTGGCTGTAAAGCCTGTAAGGTTCAATGAGGCATAAGACGAAGTAGCCGAGTTGTTCTTCTTCCTCCAGAAGTATAGCGATGAGGTAGCGTCTATAACACCACTGTTGCCGTTAAAGAAGTCTACAACGCTTATTGGCGATGGGTAAGGATTACCTACTGCGGTGTAGCGGTCGCCTGCCGTAGAGGCAAGGATGCTTACATTACCGTTGTTCGGTGTACCCACAAAGCTTCCTATGTAGCTGTATGAGGTGCTGCCTGCATTATAACCCGGAACCGAAAGGTTGCCGTTTGGCATACGGATAAGGTAGCCCTTAGCCGCTGTAAAGGTAGTGGTTGGAGGAACGATCAGATATTGCTCCACTCCTGCATCAATACCATACTCATAGAAACGGCCTACCGTGGTTTGTGGTGAGAACTCTCCAAGGGTTTGTGTGCCGCTTACAGGTGAAGACCACAAAATATAGTCTAACCTGAATAATGGGTTGCTGTTTTTAACTACAATAATTTCACCGTTATTATTATTTACAGTAGCAGAGGCTCCCTGTATAAGTGCCCCGTTATTTTGAACCGTTACAGCACCATTAGTTATTAAAATATTATCTACGCTGAGCGTAGCACCGGAGTTAACAGTTAAAGAAGCTCCAGTACTAACTGTAAGATTGTGTACTGTTGCTATTGTACCTGCTGCAATAACAGGAGCATTGGCAACGTTGGCAATAGTTACATTGCTTGTAGCTGTTGGTACTAAACCGCCACACCAGTTGCCTGGGGTAGCCCAGGCTGTACTTGTAGCACCTGTCCAGGTATAGCACGGAGCTAAAACGGTAAATGTATAATCTTCAGTTTCGCCTGTTTCGGCAACACCACATGCAGATGGGTTTTGCTCCCAGTAATTAGAGCGTAACCTAAGCCTATGGTTACCCACAGCTGCCGTTGCCGGAACCGTAAAACTTCCTGTTGGACTCGACACATATCCGGCAGATGCATAAACCCTTTCTGAATCAGAGAAAAAGTAATCATCATTCCAGTCTATCCAGATATTTACACCATAAGTATTTGCCGTATTGAAGGTAGTAACAGCAAAATTAGTTACTGCACCCTGATAATTACTGGCACTTTGAGCTGTAAAGTTTCCATATCCTCCGGCAGAATAGCCGTTACCTGTATTGGTTATATTTGCAACACCTCCCGTAGTAGAAAAAGCAGTAATGCGATAGGCATTGCCACCTGTTGAAGAAGCCGCACAATACCCCGTATAGAACGATGCCTGCGCCCATGCACTGAAATCGCCACTACCGCAATCTGTCCTTACGTATAGGTAATAATTGGTATTTAATGCAACTGTAGATACAAACGAAGTTGTTGCAGTAGATGTTCCGCTACCCGTAGGTGTACCTGCCGTTGTGCTGAGCACATATTCGTAGCCTGCAGGTGTGGTGCCCTGTGCAGGTGCCGTCCAGCTAAAAGTACCCGTAGTACCCGAGAATAATGCACTCAGTGCAGTAGGAGCATAACAGGTAGGCTCGCTAACTACTGCAAAAGTATAATCCTCACCTTCGCCAAACATATCCCCAAAGTCATTGTAAATAGAACACGAATTCGGTATAGCTTCAAGATAATCTGCCAGTATCCTCATTCTGTAATTACCTATTGGTGTTCCGACCGGTACGTTTATTATTCCGCTAAAAGAACTTTCATAATCGTCTGATATAAATATTTGCTCTCCTGCGTCATTAAAATCATAATCGTTGTTCCAGTCTATCCAAACGCCAAAACCAAAAGTATCAGAAGCCGAAGCACCAAACGAAGTTGTAAAATTGACTGCACCACCCGCAGCCTGACTTATTACCTGAGAGGTATAGTTACCATATCCATTAACAGAATAAGCAGTTGCATTTGCAACGTTAGTTAAGCCTCCTGTAGTTGTAAAATTAGCAATGTAATAATCAGCATCGTTAGATGACGGTGTGCAGTAGCCCGTGTAAAAAGAAGCCGATGCCCATGTACTGTAATCTCCGCTACCACAATTAGAACGCACATATAAATAATATGTAGTATTAAGGGTAACCGTATCAGAGAAGGATGTAGTGCTTACAGCTGTGCCACTGCCTGTAGGAGTAGCATCTGTAGTACTTAAAACATATTCATAACCTACAGGCGCTGTTCCAAGCGATGGGGCAGCCCAGCTAAAAGCCCCGGTAGTACCAGAGAAAGACGCCGCCAATGCAGTAGGTACATAGCACGAAGGAGGTGTAACCACAGCAATGGTATAGTCTTCGGCCTCACCCCAAAGATCGCCAAAATCGTTATAAAAGCTACAGGCACTGTCTGGCGAGCCATCCCAATAATCTGCAAGTACGCGCACCCTATAGTTTCCAAGAGGCGTTCCGGCAGGAATAGTTATTGCTCCACTAAAGGCAGTGCCATAGGTTGACGAAACAAAAACCTGTTCGCCCGAATCGTTAAAATCAAGGTCGTTATTCCAGTCAACCCAAATTGCAAAACCAAGGGTTTCACCAGACGGCCCGAAAGATGCCGAATAGTTTACACTATCACCCGCAACCTGACTGATTACCTGAGAGGTATAATTGCCATAGCCCCCTGCCGAAGCCGTCGTAGTGTTTGCAACGTTTGTTATGCCACCTGTTGTAGTAAAATTAGCAATATAAGCAGATGTATCATTAGCTGAAGGGATACAGTATCCGTTGTAAAAAGAATAAGCAGCCCATTCGCTGTAACCATCTGTAACGCCGCAATTAGTCCTAACCCACACATAATAAGTCTGGTTAGGCGCAAGCCCGGTTACAGAAGCACTTAAAGACGTTGTTGTGTTCGTAGTAGCACCCGACACATCATTTGTTGTAGAATATGCATATTGGTAGGACACAGCCGATGAACTTGCAGAAGCTGTCCACGAAATCGTAGCCGAAGTAGCAGAGTTAGATGTTACTGTGAGCCCTGTTGGCACAAAACATGTTGGCGGAGGCGTTACATTTACAGTATAATCTTCATAACTACCATAAGTACCTACATAGCAAGGTACCAATGCACCATATTCAGGGTCGTCATGAGAGCCTATCCTTAGCCTGTGATTGCCTAAAGATGCAGTAAGCGGAACTGTAAAAGTCCCTGATAAAGTTGAAGGAACAGCCTCAGTAGATATACCGCTAAATACTTCTTCCCCTGCATCATTAAAATCATAGTCGTTATTCCAGTCTATCCATATTTTAGTATTGTAATCCAATCCATCAGTAGAAAAAGTCAGGCTAAAAGGCTGTGCAACCCCCTGACCTATATTAACTACCTGAGCGCTGTAATCGCCATAGTTGCCTGTTTCGGCTCCGGTAGTATTGTTTATTGTTCCAATGGTAACATTGGTCAATCCTGAGCCATCTACGCTTGCAGGGGCAGGTGTGCAGTAGCCCGCATAAAAAGAATAACTCGTCCATGAACTGTACGTTCCTGAACAATCAGATCGTACCCACACATAGTTTGTAGCATTTGGTGTTATTGTAACCCCCGATACAGATGTAGCCGTTACAACAGTGCCCGACGACGGAGCCGTAGACGATGTTGTTACCGCATACTGATAGCCCGTTGGAGAACCTACGGTTGGTGCAGACCAACTGATGTTTGCTGATGTTGACGATGTTATTGCCGCTGTTGTGCCAATGACAGGCCCACAAGACGGAATAGGCTCATAAGAAACAATTAACCTATAACTATTATTAACAACAAAAGCATAAGTACTATTGCAGCTATTCGCATTGCCACCCCAGGTGCGCCATGATCTTAGTTGTATATCTACGTTTCCGGTAGCATAATTAGCGAAGGTTATATTCCTCTCATAATTATATGTACCAGGTGCATCTCCTACACCTTGCGTTACGGTAGATTCTCCGGCAGATAAAGTGGGAGAATACAGTAGTGAACGCTGCTCCTCTACATAAGCATTTTGGGCATTTACCGATGTCATGCTGTAGTAAGCCTTGATACCTGATATCCAGTATCCGGCGGGTACGTTGGCCGTTAATGTTACTGGGCATAATGTTGCTGTAGATGCTGTTGGCTCTGTAGCCGTATAAAGAGTACCCGCGTTACCACCGGAGTAAGTAAGCAATTGCCCATTAGCTCCTGTAACACAAACAGTACCCGTCATATTATTAGAACCGCTGTTATTGGTTCTCATGAGCCTTAAATAATAAGTTGTAGAAGGCAATACTGCCGTTACTAATGTTGCATTTGCAGTGCCCGGTATTGTACATGCTACAGATGTGCCGCTGCAGCTACCGCTATAAATAGCCAACCCCAATACACGATTACTTGTAGCAGTAATGGTTACAATATTTTGTGTTGCCGATGTTGTAAATTTATACCATCCGTCTCTGTATGATGTACCTGTACATGTGGGTGCAGGGCCACTATCTGTAAATGTCGAAGTAACATTATAATTAGTAGTTGTACAACTGGTACCTACGGTGAGGGTTGGAGCACTTGCACAGGAATCTGTTTGGGCAAATGCACTGTTAAAGAGCGTAATGAATAACACTGCCATAAAATATGGCTGTTTAGCAAATTTAAAAAACGGGTTGGGCGGCAGATTTTTAGCATAGCCATAACACCGCAAGTGCCTTATTGTGGATAAGGCCAGAAGATAATTATCTGTCATAGCAAAGTGGTTTTATGTTTTTAAAGTTAAAAATTTTAATATACTATTAAATCAATGTTAATTTAATTAGCATATTATCATAAACACCATTTTACAAATTGTTATTTATCAATACAATTTAACATAAATATGTGTTTTTTAACAAACTGCTCAAAAAACCACCTTATATGCACGCATTGTTTTTTAACTTTTATACATAAAATCTCGTTAAAAAAAAGTTAAAAAAGTCAATTTCATCGACAATAAGTTTAAAATAATCGACAAAACACCTTTTTAAATGTTAAATAAAAGAATTTGATATTTTGTTTTAAGAAAATAATTAGGGATAGTATAGATATTAAGACAAGGAATTTTTACATTCCGCTCCTTATAGCCTCTACCGGATCGAGCTTTGCCGCAGAAATGGCAGGAAGTATACCCGATAGTAATCCAATTATTGCCGAAAGACCTGTACCAAGCAAAACATTGGCCGGGCTTAGTATAAATTCAAAATCGAGTATGCCGGAGGCAATAGTAGCACAGCCCCACACCATAATAAGCCCCACTACCCCACCAACCAGCGAAAGCAGTACAGCCTCAAACAGAAACTGCATGAGAATAAAACGGTTCTTTGCCCCTAACGATTTTTGAATTCCTATAATATTGGTACGTTCTTTTACCGAAACAAACATAATGTTGGCAATACCGAAGCCCCCCACCAGTAAAGAGAAACCGCTGATTACCCATCCAGCCACATTCATTACTCCCACAATATTATCTATAACCTCTGTAAAAGACGATAATATATCGATCATAAAATTACTTATCTCTCCCTGCTTTATCCCTCTGTAGGCACGGAGCTTTTGAGTAATCTGGGCTTTAGCCTCTTCGGGGTCGGCACCGCTAAGAGGTTTTATAATTATAATAGGAGTCATAAAACTGTTATGATCGCCATACATGCGGCGCAAAAAGTTTACAGGAAGCATTACCGATGTATCGTTACTGGGCATGCCCATAGAGGCCGACCCCTGTTTTTTAAGCACACCAATAACCGTAAATCGCTGCCCGTATATGCGCACCTTTTTTTCGAGGGCATTAGTACTGCCAAAAAGCGTTTGTGCAATTTCATAACCAAGCACCACAACGGCACTGCCCGAGTTCGATTCTGATTCATTATAAAAACGACCGTACTCTATATCTACCGACTGAATATCTAAAAATTCAAAAGATACCGGAATTACATTTACGCCCGTTGCCGATTTGTCTTCATACCTAATGATCTCGGATTTCGTGAACATCTGGAAAGCCATGGTTTGCACTGTAGGCACCGAACTTTTCAGGTATTGATATTCGTCGTAAGTAACGTTAGGGAATTGTTGCACTTTCCATCGCGGAACATCGGTCGGGCCAAACGAAAACCTTTTAAGATACATGGTGTTTTTATCTACCTTATTAAGATCCTGTTTAATTTTATGATCGAGAGAATCTACCGCTGCAAGCACTGCTATAATCGAAAAAATACCAATAGTAACCCCAAGCAGCGACAAAAACGTTCGCAGCTTGTTATTGGTAAGGGCATTCATGGCAAAAGCAAAGCTTTCTTTTAGCAGTCGAAGGTAAAGCAGCATGGCAAAAAATGTATTGACTCCTGTAAAATTGAGCATTTTTTTAAAACCCTGAAAACCATACGGCAAAAATTTTTCATTTTAATAAAATTTAGCACCTGCGGCTTTGAATGTTAACTGTACAATAACTACTTTTGCACCCTTATTAAAACACACAACAAATGAGCACTGCAAAAACCATTTCATCTGCCTTAATATCGGTATTCAGTAAAGACGGCCTTGAGCCCATTGTACAAAAATTACACGAGCATGGCGTAACCCTATATTCTACCGGAGGTACAGAGACTTTTATCAAAGATCTTGGCATTCCTGTAGTACCTGTAGAAGATGTAACTTCATACCCGTCTATACTTGGCGGCAGGGTTAAAACACTTCACCCTAAAGTATTTGGAGGCATCCTTAACCGCCAGGACCACGAGGGAGACGTACAGCAAATGACCGAGTACAACATACCGCAGATAGACCTGGTTATTGTAGACCTATATCCTTTTGAAAAAACGGTTGCATCGGGTGCTTCTGAAGCTGATATTATAGAGAAAATAGACATAGGCGGTATATCACTAATTCGTGCTGCTGCCAAAAATTTTAAAGACACAGTAATTGTAGCCTCTGTAGATGATTACGCACTGTTCCTGGAAACCATTACCAACAACAATTGCGCTACAACATTAGAAGAGCGCAGGCTGTTTGCTACTAAAGCGTTCCACACATCGTCTCACTACGATACTGCAATTTTTAACTACTTCAATACTAACGAAACTTACTATAAAGAAAGCGTTGCAAACGGACAGGTATTGCGCTATGGCGAAAACCCACATCAAAAAGGCTTTTTCTTTGGCGAGTTCGATAAAATGTTCTCTAAACTTCATGGCAAAGAGCTTTCTTACAACAACCTGCTTGATGTAGACGCTGCCGTTAACCTTATTGCCGAGTTTAAAAACGACGCCCCAACATTTGCCATACTTAAGCACAACAATGCCTGTGGTATAGCTACAAGAGAAACAGTTAAAGAAGCCTATCTTGACGCTCTTGCAGGCGACCCAACATCTGCTTTTGGCGGAGTACTTATTACCAACACTAAAATTGACAGGGCTGCTGCCGAAGAGATCACTAAACTATTCTGCGAAGTGGTTATTGCTCCTGCCTATGACGATGATGCTGTGGCAATTTTAGAAGAAAAAAAGAACCGAATTATACTTGTACAACATGACGTTGCATTGCCTGAAAAACAGGTTCGTACATGCCTTAACGGACTTCTTGTACAGGATAGAGACAATATTACCGACAATAAAGAGCACTTTAAGACCGTTACAATTACTGCCCCTACAGAGCAGGAAGTTGAAGATCTTGTATTTGCCTCTAAGGTTTGCAAGCACACAAAATCGAACACTATCGTGTTTGCAAAGAACAAGCAACTGTTAGCATCGGGCACAGGCGAAACATCGCGCGTAGATGCATTAAGGCATGCCGTAGAAAAAGCAGGTTCTTTTAACTTTAGCCTTGAAGGCGCCGTTATGGCCAGCGATGCATTTTTCCCTTTCCCGGATTGTGTTGAGCTTGCCAAAAATGCCGGAATAACTGCTGTTGTACAGCCGGGCGGATCGATAAAAGATGAGCTGAGTATTAATTATTGTAATGAAAACGGAGTGTCTATGGTATTTACAGGTACCCGTCATTTCAAACATTAATTTTATTACTTTTGTAGGCTCCTAAACAAATTATAAATAAATACATAAACCCTGATAGCCGTATGGGATTTTTTGATTTCATGACCGAGGATATTGCGATAGACCTTGGAACCGCAAATACCCTCATTATACATAATGACAAAGTTGTTATAGACAGCCCGTCTATAGTGGCGCGCGACAGAGCTTCCGGCCGTATAATTGCCGTAGGTAAAGAAGCAAACATGATGCAGGGCAAAACGCATGAAAACATAAAGACCATACGCCCGCTTAAGGACGGTGTTATTGCCGATTTTGACGCATCTGAAAAGATGATAAGCCTTTTTATTAAGAGCATACCTGCCCTTAAAAAGAAGTTGTTTACCCCTGCCCTTCGCATGGTAGTTTGTATTCCAAGCGGTATTACAGAGGTAGAGATGCGTGCTGTAAAAGAATCGTGTGAGCGCGTTAATGGCAAAGAGGTTTACCTTATACATGAGCCAATGGCCGCGGCTATAGGTATTGGCATAGACATCATGCAGCCAAAAGGTAACATGATCGTTGATATAGGTGGCGGTACTACCGAAATTGCAGTTATTGCCCTTGGCGGTATTGTTTGTGATAAATCGGTTAAAATTGCGGGAGACGTATTTACAAACGACATTGTCTATTACATGCGCACCCAGCACAACCTTTTTGTGGGTGAGGGTACTGCCGAAAAAATTAAAATTTCTATTGGTGCCGCCCTTGAAGACCTTGAAACTCCTCCTGAGGATTTATCAGTACAGGGTCGTGACCTTTTAACAGGTAAGCCAAAACAGGTAGATGTATCGTACAGGGAAATTGCAAAAGCACTCGACAAATCGATACAGCGAATAGAAGATGCGGTTATGGAAACACTATCGCAAACACCACCGGAACTTGCTGCCGATATTTACAATACAGGTATTTATCTGGCCGGCGGAGGATCGATGCTAAGGGGTCTTGATAAAAGGATTTCCCAAAAAACAGACCTCCCGGTTTATATAGCCGAAGACCCGCTAAGGGCGGTAGTAAGAGGAACGGGAATGGCCTTAAAAAACATACCAAAATACAGGAGCATACTTATAAAATAACGCTTAGTAAATGCAGCAAATAGTAAACTTTTTATTTAAAAACAGTATGTTATTACTGTTTTTGCTGCTTTTGGGCATATCGTTATCATTTACCATACAGTCGCACTCATATCACCGCAGCCGTGCCATAACATCGGCAAATGCGGTTACCGGCTATACGTATGAACAAATAAACAAGGTAGAGCAATACTTTGCCCTGAGCAAAGAGAACGAAAAGCTCGCCATGGAAAATGCGCTGCTCAAAAGTATGCTGTATAATAAAAAAGATACTGTGCTAACCGCAGTACCACCAAGCCTTGGCATGTATAAAGTTGTACAAAGCAAGGTTATTGCCAACTCTTACAGCAGGCAGGAAAACTACATTACCATTAATAATGGTGCCAACAGCGGCATTAAAGAAGATATGGGTGTAGTTAGCAGCCTTGGCGTTATTGGCTATATCGAAAAAACATCGGCAGGATATGCCACAGTAATCACCGTGCTTAACCGAAAGTTTAAGCTTGGAGCAAAAATCAAGAAAAACAATCACTTTGGCACCCTTACCTGGAACGGTAAAAGTACCGGTTTTGCCCAGCTTATAGACGTACCAAGACTTGCAACGGTAGTAAAGGGAGACACCATTGTTACAGGCAGCGAATCGACCATTTTTCCGGAAAACATTCCTATAGGAACGATCGAAAAAGTATATATAGACAAGAAAACAAATTATTACACACTCGACATCAGGCTGTTTAACGATATGACCAGTCTTGGCAATGTGTATATTATAGAAAATAAAGACCGTACCGAAATAGAGCAACTACAACAGGCTACAGTACCTACAAATGAATAGTACAGTTTTAATAAATATAGCGCGGTTTATTTTACTGCTTACCATACAGGTGGTGTTAAACAAACTCAACCTGTTTGGGTTTCTTAACCCCTACCTATATATTTTATTTATACTGCTTTATCCTGTAAATGGCAATAAAGCGGTACTGCTTGTATCATCTTTTTTTATGGGGCTGCTCATAGATATGTTTCTTGATACTGGTGGGCCTCATGCCACCGCAAGTGTAGTACTGGCCTATTTAAGACCATCGTTCTTTAAATTTGCTTTTGGTGTAAGCTACGAGTATCAAACCATAAAAATAAACGACAGGCTAACGCCAGAGCGTTTTACATTTATCCTTATATCGGTAGTAACCCACCACCTCATCTTGTTTTTGTTAGAGGTATTCAGGTTCAGCCTTATACTTACCACCTTGCTTCATACGTTATATACCACTATCTTTACACTAATAGTGTGCATAATAGCAATATATTTGGTAAAGCCGGCTAAACAATGAGAAAAATACTATTGCCCGTTATTATAGTTTCTGCAACATTGCTAATAATAGCAAGGCTTTTTTATTTGCAGATACTCGACGATTCCTACATTAAAAAGGCCGATAACAACGCCATTAAAATAAAATACGACTACCCCGAGCGTGGGTACATTTACGACCGTCATGGCAAGCTAATGGTGGCTAACCAACCGTCTTATGACATTATGGTTACCCCGCGCGAAATGAAAGACCTCGACACAGTGGCACTGTGCAACCTGCTGCACATAGACAGGGCATATTTTGAAAAGAGACTCGAAAAGGCAAACGTTTACAGTCCGCGCCTACCCTCAATATTTTTACCGCAGCTCAGTAAAAAAGAGTTTGCTGCCTTTCAGGAAAAAATACGCCGCTTTAAAGGTTTTGATATTGTTAAGCGCTCACTACGCGACTATCAGATAAATGCCGGAGCTAACGTTTTTGGCTATATACAGCAGGTAAACGATGCTATTATAAAAAGAGACCATTACTATAAAAGTGGCGACCTTATTGGCCGCCAGGGTGTAGAAGAGGTTTATGAAGATATACTTCGTGGTACTAAAGGCGTAAAATATGTACAGAAAGATCGCTTTAACCGTGAAATAGGTTCGTTTAAAGAGGGTATA
Organism: Flavobacterium sp. Sd200; assembly: GCF_009826935.1. Taxonomy (GTDB): domain Bacteria; phylum Bacteroidota; class Bacteroidia; order Flavobacteriales; family Flavobacteriaceae; genus Flavobacterium. Next base: position 529,215 of record NZ_WUMN01000003.1, on the reverse strand, counting down.
TATGATACTATTGCCGTTCAGGGTAAAGATATTACACTTACCATAGATGCCGAACTTCAAAAATATGGCGAAGCCCTTATGTTCGAAAAGCGCGGAGGTATCGTAGCACTTGAGCCCGAAACAGGAGAAATACTGGCATTGGTTACAGCACCCTCATATGACCCTGCGCTGCTTGTAGGCCGCGAACGCTCTAAAAATTATACGGCACTTTATAACGACTCTCTATCTAAACCGCTTTTTGACCGTGGGCTATTGGCAGAATATGCTCCGGGTTCTCCGTTCAAAATACTTACCGGGCTTATCGGGCTTCAGGAAGAAGTTATAGACGAAAACAGCACCTTTGTATGCCATCACGGATTTAGCTACGGGCGTGGGGCTTTTATGCGCTGCCACGACTCAGGAGCAAACAGGCTTCATGAAGGGATTTATAAATCGTGCAACACTTATTTTGGCAGTGCCTTTAAACTTATTATAGATAAGTATCCAAAAGCAGAATATGGCGTTAATGCATGGAGCAGCCACCTTAAAAGCTTTGGCCTTGGCGACTTTTTAGGATACGACCTGCCACCGGGTCGTAAAGGGCTTGTGCCAACTTCTAAATTTTACAAACGTTTTTACCCCAACGGAGGCTGGAGCGGCTCTACCATTATTTCTAACTCTATTGGCCAGGGCGAGGTACTCATGACGCCTATACAGCTTGCAAACATGATAGCCACAGTAGCTAACCGCGGTTACTACTACACCCCTCACGTAATTAAAAAGATAAAAGGGCAGAATATTGACAAAAAGTTTACCACTAAACACGTTACAACTATAGACAGGCAGTATTATGAGCCCGTTGTTAACGGCCTGTTTGATGTTTACAACATGGGTACAGCAAGCCGCCTGCGCGTAGAAGGCATAGAAATATGTGGTAAAACGGGTACTGCCGAGAATTTTGCCAAGATTGGCGGTGTGCGCAAACAGTTAGATGACCACTCCATATTTGTGGCATTTGCACCACGTGAAAACCCCAAAATTGCCATTGCTGTTTTTGTAGAGAACGGTTACTGGGGCGCCCGTTGGGCAGGTCCAATTGCCAGCCTTATGATAGAAAAATATCTTAAGGGCGAGGCTAAAACCCAAAAGGCCCGCGAAGAATACATAATGAAAAACGGCCTTAAAGCTACTTATGATAAATACCTTAGCGGAGAACCTTTCCTTATAAACCAGGGTCGATGAAAAACCAGAAAGTAACCAATAATATAGACTGGATAATCATATTGTTGTACACAATACTGGTTATAATGGGGTGGATGAACATCTACTCTGCATCGTTACCTAATGAGGAAACTTCTATTTTCGACCTGAGCCAGGTCTATGGAAAGCAAATATTGTTCATACTTTCCAGTATACCGCTCATCATAGTAGTACTCTCTGTAGATGCCAAGATATACGATAAATATTCGTTTATCTTTTATGGCATAGGCCTTATACTGCTTGCCGGATTGTTCGTATTGGGTTCTACCCGAAAGGGGCAAACCAATTGGTATGCCTTTGGCGGATTTAGTATGCAGCCCTCGGAGTTTGTCAAAATAGCCACATCGCTTATGCTTGCTAAGTTTTTAAGCGACGTACAGATAAACCTTAAAAATACCCAGCACCAGCTTATAGCATTTGCAATACTCGGCGTTCCCATTATACTCATCATGCTGCAGCCCGATGCCGGTAGTGCCATGATATTTTTAGCACTAACACTTGTTTTGTATCGCGAGGGGCTGCCCGGGTGGTATTTAGGCACGGGTGCAATAGCAATAATTTTGTTTATACTCGCGCTGCTCATAAAACCCGTAATATTGGTTGGGTTTGCGTTGCTTTTTATACTGGGTCAGTATTTTGTTACCCGCAGGGCTTTTCGAAATCCTATACTCTCTGCCATGGCATTGGTTGCGGTTGCAGCCTTTGTGTTCTCTGTAGACTATGTTTTTGAGAATGTTTTGGAACCCCACCAAAAAGACCGTATCAACGTGCTCTTTGGAAAAGATGTAAACATGCAGGCTGAGGGTTATAACCTAAACCAGTCGCTTATTGCCATTGGATCCGGCGGATGGCTGGGTAAAGGCTACCTTGAAGGTACACAGACCAAAGGCGGCTTTGTACCTGAGCAGCACACCGACTATATTTTTACCACCGTTGGCGAAGAATGGGGATTTGCAGGAGCCGTAACTGTAATTATTGTTTTTATTTCTTTACTGCTGCGCATTGTATATTTGGCAGAACGGCAAAAATCTAAGTTTAGCCGAACGTATGGCTACTGCGTGGCCTCTATACTCTTTATGCACTTTTTTGTGAATATAACCATGCTAATAAGGCTTTTCCCTACTGTGGGTGTACCTCTGCCCTTTTTTAGCTATGGCGGTTCGAGTTTATGGGCATTCACCATATTGCTGTTTATTTTTATAAAAATGGACGCCAATAAGGTTAATGAATGGTAATTTAAGTAGGTATTAGACTTAAGATAATAGACTTTCAATATTTCAAAGAACATATAAGTATTACAGACCTAATACGCTTTAATCACGCATTACATACGGTCCTGCCCTTGTACGATTGCTAATAAATAATCCAAAGCAGTCCCCACCCACTGTGGCTTTGAACTGCTCAGTATAAACAGTATTCATAAGAACTTCCCTAGCAACCGGCAATAAAAAATCACTGGGCAATGCAGCTATTGTCCCACAAAGCCTGTGCATATTTTTATGCAAAAATCCCTGCCTCTTTTTAGCCACAGAATTATTTACCGGTGCTTTTACATGCATAGACGAAGCTTTTACCTCAACGGGTGCAGGAGTTTCTTCTATTATAACAGACTCTGGTTCCTGCGGCAAAACAACAAGTGGCTTTGTATTGGGTTTTCCGCCAATGTAAAAACCATATTTTATACGGAGCTGTAAGTCGGTGAGTTTTTTTGGAGCAGTTGGTTTAGGTTGTGGCTTTGGCTTAAAATGATGGAACATTTTAAAAAGTATAAGAGCAAATATTGACCTTTAAACCGCAAAGATACAATTGACAAACTTGCTTTTACTGAAACAGATATTTCAGCAAACGGCTAAAAAACAAAGAGGCTGTCCAAATTATTTTGAACAGCCTCTCCGATATAATAAGAAAAATGGAGTCTTTATTTACGATTTAATATCGTCTTCTATTACCCTGTTTGCCTGAACAAATGTACGTGAGTGATATGCTTCGTTCATAGAAGATACCATAACACCACGGCTGGTAGAAGAATGTATAAATTTAATTTCGCCTTCAGGGGTAACTTCAGTTACAATACCTACGTGGTTAATCCTTCTGCGTGCCGGATTATTATCAAAAAACAAAAGGTCGCCTTTTTTAACCTCATCAAGTTTTACTTCCCTGCCATATTCGCTGGCCATAGAAGCAGAGCTGCGGGGCAGTGTAACATCAAATATCTGGAAGGTGGCATATACCATACCCGAGCAATCCATTCCGGCAGTGGTTGTACCGCCACCACGATAAGGCACACCTTCAAACTGCATAGCGTTGTTTACAATTTGCTGTGCAAAATAGTTTTCATAAGGCGTAGGCTCAAAGTCTGGGCTTGTAGGTTCGTCAACTACAACAAGTGCTTTCTTTTTTGTCTTTGGTGCTTCGGTTTTTTTAGGGCCTCCTTTAGCCTTAGCTTTTGGTTTAACAACAGGCTGACTATTGTCTACCACTACCACATCGTTGTCTAAAAAAACAACTTCTTCTTTAGCCTGCGTGGCAGAAGCTTTTTGTAAAGCCTGTGCTTTTGCAAGGGTTTCGGCCTGGCTGTTTGCCTGTTTGCCATTGTATGCGTATAGTCCCTTTTTTTGAGCTTCTTTTTTAAAAGTTACTATTTGGGCTGTCGCACTAAACGACGTTGCCAACATTAAAAACAGGGAAAGGTTCAGGAGGTTTTTCAAAACTTTTATCTTATCAAATTCTACTTCGCTTTTTACAAATATAGAGAAGATAAATTAATATTTAATTAAGATACTATGTTAAATGTTTGAATATGAGGTTCGCAGTCTTGGCGCTTGCCCCTCCACCACCAAGCTTTTCTTCCAGTAAATCGTACTGTTTCAGGAGGTTTTGCCTATAGTCGGGTGTTAATAACTTTAACAACTCCGTTGATATGTTTTTTGTGTTAAGCTCGTCCTGAATAAGCTCTTTTACCACCTCTTTGTCCATGATAAGGTTAACCAGCGAGATGTATTTCAGCGTAATTATCCGTTTAGCTATCTGGTAGGATATCCAACTTCCTTTATAGCATACAACCTCCGGAACTTTAAACAGTGCGGTCTCTAAAGTTGCCGTGCCCGATGTTACCAAAGCGGCATGGGCTATACTTAACAGATCGTAAGTTTTATTGCTAATAAAATGCACGCTGCTGTTAGTAAGAAACTGCTGGTAAAACTCATATTCCTGAGACGGTGCACCTGCAATTACAAACTGATAATCGGGAAAATCATTTACTACTGATAACATTACCGACAGCATTTTTGCAATTTCCTGCTTACGGCTACCAGGCAATAATGCTATAACCGGGCGGTTATCAAGGTTGTGGTCTTTTCTGAACTTTTCTTTATCAGCAGGAATACGGTTGTGTATCGCATCAATCAACGGATGCCCTACAAACTCAACGGCAAAGTTGTGCTTTTGCTCATAGAATTCCTTTTCAAACGGAAGAATAATGTACATTTTATCTACATCACGTTTAATGGCCTTAATGCGGTTTTCTTTCCATGCCCATATTTGCGGCGAAATGTAGTAATGCGTTTTAAAGCCTAATGGTTTAGCCCATTTGGCTATGCGCATATTAAACCCCGGATAGTCTATAAACACAATAACATCCGGCTTAAAAGCCAATATATCCTGCTTGCATAGTTTTATATTGTTAAGTATAGTCTTTAGGTTGGCTGCCACTTCGGCAAAGCCCATAAAGGCAAGGTCTCGGTAGTGCTTTACCTGCGCCCCCCCCACAGACTGCATTAGGTCGCCACCCCAAAAACGAATCTCCGCCTGCGGGTCGGCCTTATACAATTCTTTCATAAGGTTACTTCCGTGGAGGTCTCCGCTCGCCTCTCCGGCAATGATGTAGTATTTCATCTAAAAAATTGCTTTAAGGCGTAAAAATACGGTTTTTTTAGTTGGGCAGGGCTCAAATAAAAATGCCGCTACTTTCGCAGCGGCATATAATTTAATAGTTATATCCAAATTACTGTTTTGTAAAAACAACACTTCCTCCATATAAATTTGTAGTAAGCCTGTTGCCTACTTTTGTAAAAGGAGTATAAAAAACATCAGATGTTAATGTAACAATATGCTCCGATTCGGCAAAAGGTGCATACTCCGTTTCAGCTTCTCCACATTCTACAGTGTAAGTGCCATTATTTTGTTGGCGTATATCTACGGTCTGCATATTCACTATTGCTGTGGCAACATTATCTGTAAATACTATTGTAGAATTGTTTAAACACCCTGTCTCTGTCATAACATCAGTAGAAGCTGTCCCGTCGTTATTAAAATCAACGGCTTCGGGCAATGTTGCCGAAGTAAGTTTCCATGTTCCCGTAAGCGAAACATTGTCATTATCATCATCTCCGGAACATGATAATGTCACAACAACCGCAATAGTTAGTGCTGCAATTTTTTTCATAATGCTTTTTAGTGATTGGTTTTATTGTATTTGTATATTTTTCGCTTATTTATCCATCTCCCAACTGTTGAGCGTTTGCATGGCATGATGCGCAGTAAGGTCAAACTGAACAGGCACTACCGATACATACCCGTTTGCCAGTGCCCATTCATCGGTATCTTCGCCATTATCAAGGTTTATAAATTTTCCCGTAAGCCAGTAATAATCGCGCCCCATTGGCGTGGTGCGTTTATCAAACTTTTCCTGCCACATGGCTTTGGCCTGGCGGCAAACTTTTATTCCTTTAATTTCCTTTTCAGGCAGTTTTGGTATATTCACATTTAATATTACACCTTCAGGCAGGCCATGGTCTATAACCTGCTGCGTGATTTTTTTAATGTAGGCTTTGGCAGGTTCAAAATCGGCATTCCAATTATAATCCAGTAAAGAAAAGCCAATGGCAGGTATTCCTTCAATTCCGGCTTCTACCGCAGCACTCATGGTTCCGCTGTAAATAACATTTATAGATGAGTTAGAACCGTGGTTTACACCACTAACGCACAGGTCAGGCTTGCGGTGCAGTATTTCGTTCACAGCAAACTTAACACAGTCTACCGGGGTACCGCTGCAACTGTACTCCGTTTCGATATCCGGGTCAATATCGATCTTATTAATATATAATGTATTGTTAATGGTAATAGCATGGCCTGTGGCACTCTGTGGGCTGTCCGGAGCTACAACCACCACATCGCCAAGCTGTTTCATTACTTCGATCAAAGCGCGTATTCCCGGGGCGGTAACGCCGTCGTCGTTAGTTACCAGTATAAGGGGTTTTTTCTTAGTCATTGCAGTAAAATAAAAAATAAGTATTGTATATTTACGTTTGCTAAAATACGCATTTTAGATGTGCCTTAACAAAAGATGATGGTTTGATGAACTTTGGCACGCTTTTTTATGTGTAAAACTTATTAATACAACCAAATGAATGCCTTTATAAGTTATATGAAAAGAAATTATAAAATTCTTGCGATCGTTGTCCTGTTGGCCGGCGCGCTGTTTAGCTTTACCCTGTTACCAAAAAAGGAGAGCGACCCGGAGAAAGATAAAGTGCTGATGGAACTGCTAACTTATGTAATTCAGCGGGCTCATTACAGTGCACACCCTATAGACGATGAATTTAGCAAAGGAGTTTATAAAGACTATCTTGAAGCTTTAGACCCGTCTAAACGCTTTTTTACGCAAGCCGACATTAATGAGTTTGCCAAATATGAAACCCAACTGGACGACCAGATAAACAGGCGCGACCTCAGCTTTTTTGACCTTACCTACAACAGGTTGCAGGAGCGCATGAAAGAAAGCGAAGGCTTTTATAAAGACATCCTTTCTAAACCTTTTGATTTTACAAAAGATGAAACTTTTAATGTAGATTATGAAAAGCAGCCGTATGTAAAAGACGATGCCGAACTTAGAACACGTTGGGAAAAACAGCTTAAACTATCGGTACTTTCTTCTATTACAGACAAGCAAAAACTACAGGAAGCCCCCCCTACAGATAAGGTAAAAGCAAAAGAAGGCAGTAATGAAGTACAAACAGAATCTATTGCCAAGGTAAGCGATAAAAAAACCGATGAGACGAAAAAATCGTTCACTGAGCTTGAAAAAGAGTCGCGCGAAAGCAACCTCAAATCGCTTAACGAGTATTTTGATTTTGTAGACGATCTTAAACGCGAGGAGTGGTTTACCATTTACCTTAACGCTATTTGCGAGCGTTTTGACCCGCATACGTTCTACTTTGCCCCTGACGATAAGGAGAAATTCGACACCAGCATGAGAGGATCTCTTGAGGGTATTGGCGCAAGGCTGCAAAAAAAGAATGACCTTGTAGAAATATCCGAACTTATTCCGGGTGGTCCGGCATGGAGAGGCAAAGACCTTGAACAGGGCGACCTTATCATGAAAGTGGGCCAAGGCAAAGAAGAGCCGGTAGACATTGCAGGTATGAGGCTTGACGATGTGGTTAAAAAAATTAAAGGCCCTAAAGGAACTGAGGTGCGCCTTACCGTTAAAAAAGTAGACGGAAGCACTAAGGTTATAGCTATTGTTCGTGAGGTTGTAGAGATCGAGGAAACCTATGCCAAATCGAGTATTGTTAATAAGAATGGCAAACTGTATGGCGTTATTAACCTGCCAAAATTCTACATAGATTTTGAAAATCAGGACAATCGCGATGCTGCCAAAGACGTTGCTGCCGAAGTTCAAAAACTCAAAGAACAGGGCGTTCAGGGTATTATTATGGACTTAAGAGATAACGGTGGAGGATCGCTTAAAACCGTGGTAGACATCAGTGGTTTATTTATTACCAAAGGCCCTGTGGTACAGGTACGTTCTTATGCTGAGGAGGGCGGACAGAAAAAAGAGGTTATAGAACAGCTTTCTGACAACGACCCTAAAGTGCAGTGGGATGGCCCGCTTGTAGTGCTTATAAACAACTTCTCGGCTTCGGCTTCAGAAATCTTTGCAGCAGCTATTCAGGACTATAACCGTGGCGTAATTATGGGCAGTAAGCAAAGTTATGGTAAAGGTACTGTTCAAAACATTATAGACCTTAACCGCTTTGTAAGAAACAACAGCTTTGGCGACCTTGGTGCCGTTAAAACTACAACGCAGAAATTTTACCGTATAAACGGTGGTTCTACTCAGCGTGCAGGGGTAGCCAGTGATATTGTGATGCCTGATAAATATTCTTATATAGAAATTGGCGAACGCGATGCTGATAATGCATTGCCTTATGATAAAATTCCATCGGCTCCATACAAGCCGCTAAAAAATAATTTTACCGATGTTATTGCAAAAAGTAAAGCGAGGATGGCAGCCAACACCGAGTTCAAGCTTCTTGATGAAAGCGCAAAATGGATAAGTGCTAAAAAAGATGAAAACACTTATAGCCTTAACTTAGAAAAGTTTAAAGCTGAACTTGCCAAAAGCGAGGCAATGGCTAAAAAGTTCAAAGTACTTAATGACTATAAGAACACGCTTAAATTTGATGCGTTGCCACACGAAAAGGAGATCTTTAAGAAAGACCCTGCTTTGGCCGAGAAAAAACAACGCTGGTATGAAAATCTTAGCAAGGACGTATATGTAGAAGAAGCCCTTAATGTGCTGGACGACATGCAGCCTAAAGGAGCCAAAGCAGCAGCTACGGTTACCAAAAGAGATAAAATGATAAAAACACGATAAGCGCACACATGGATAAAACCGGAAAATCGCTTACGGGCTTGGCGCTCCAAAAGTTTAAAAAAAACTTTTGGGGCGTTTTAAGTTTAGGCTTTATCGCACTACTGCTTTTTGTAGCCATATTTGCCTATGTGCTTGCGCCAGATAAAACACAAAATGCCAATTGGGGCGATCTTGCTATACATTCCAAACCTCCCGGCTTTACAGTTACCATGTTGCATTTTCCGGCAGAAGGTAAAGAATCGTCAGGCATTAGCAAATATTTTGTGGGCGACGCCAATCCGCAGCAAAAAGTACCCGTACTTAAATACCGGTTCGCAAAAGACAGCCTTACCTATTTTGAATATACTGATGAACCATCGCTGGCAGTAAGCAAAACCATTCCGCTTTCTGTCTTTAAGACTACTGACAAGACCACTATCGAAAAGGACTACATATCCCAGCAAAAGTTTATACTGGGCACCGACAGTCAGGGACGCGATCTATTGAGCAGGCTTATAATAGGCTCACGTGTAAGTATAGCTATTGGTTTTGTTGCTGTATTTATCTCGCTGGTGGTAGGTATATTCTTTGGAGCTATTGCAGGCTATTATGGTGGCAAGGTAGATGCATTTGTAATGTGGCTGGTAAACATTATCTGGAGCATCCCCACCCTACTGCTGGTTATAGCCATTACACTCGCATTAGGAAAAGGCTTTTGGCAGGTATTTGTAGCTGTAGGACTAACCATGTGGGTAGAAGTTGCCCGTGTGGTGCGCGGCCAGGTAATGAGCATTAAACAAATGCAGTTTGTAACAGCGGCAAGAGCATTGGGCTATAATAACCGACGTATAATTTTTAACCATATACTGCCAAACAGTATGGCTCCGGTTATTGTAATATCGGCAGCAAACTTTGCATCGGCCATACTTGTAGAGAGCGGCCTTAGCTTTCTTGGCCTTGGTGCGCAGCCACCGGTGCCCAGTTGGGGCGGCATGATAAAAGACCACTATAATTACATTATTTTAGGTAAACCTTACCTTGCCTTGGCACCCGGCATTGCCATGCTGCTGCTCGTTTTAGCCTTTATGATGGTAGGCAATGCACTGAGGGATGCGCTGGATGTGAAGAGTGAGTAAAGGAAAAAGAGCAATTGTTTTTAAATAAACATCTGTAAGTAAAGTACTGCTTTTATTAACACCACCTTAACCACCTGCAAATATTTCTATACGGAATGGTTTTTGTATATTTAATGACCGAAGAAAGAAAACCATGCAAACAGAGATAAATAAAGTGGAGCTGCGCAATTTGCGCATTGAAGATTATAAAGAACTGCGCCTTACCATGCAGCATGCCTACAAAGAGGTAGACATGGACATGGATGAGCCCTATTGGGGCGAGCAGGATATAAAAAGGCTGCTTAAAATTTTTCCGGAAGGACAATTGGTAGTACTGGTAGACGGCAAAGTGGTGGGCTCTGCCCTATCGCTCATTGTAGATTACAAAAAGGCTACCGCAAACCATACTTACGAAAAAATCACAGGCAACTATACTTTTAGTACACACGATTATGATGCCGAAGTATTGTATGGCATTGATGTTTTTATAGACCCGGCCTACCGTGGGCTTCGCCTTGGACGCCGCTTATATGACGCACGTAAAGAATTGTGCGAACAGCTTAATCTTAAGAGCATAATATTTGCAGGCCGAATGCCTAATTATAACGAACACTCTGAAGATACTACCCCAAAAGAATATATTGAAAAAGTAAGGTTGAAAGAAATTCATGACCCCGTTATGGCCTTTCAGCTAAGCAACGATTTTCACGTTATAAAGGTAATGCGCAATTATCTGGAGGGCGATAAAGACTCTCAGGACTATGCCGTGCTCATGGAGTGGAACAATATTTATTACGACAAAAGTCCGTCGCTTATTAATACCCGTAAAAGCATTATACGCCTTGGGCTGGTACAGTGGCAAATGCGCCCTCTGGCAAATGTGGAGGCGTTATTTGAACAGGCCGAATTTTTTATAGATGCGGTTTCGGGTTACGGGAGCGATTTCGCTTTGTTCCCTGAGCTGTTCGTAGCACCGCTAATGGCCGATTTCAATCACCTCAGCGAGGCCGATGCCATACGCGAAATTGCACGCTATTGCGAACCTATACGCAAGCGTTTTCAGGAAATGGCCATTTCATACAACATAAATATTATTACAGGCAGCATGCCCATGGTAGAAGACGGCAACCTCTATAATGTGGGCTTTTTGTGCAAACGCGACGGTACGTTTGAAATGTACACCAAAATACACATTACACCAAATGAAGTGAGCTATTGGGGTATGGTTGGCGGCAGCGAAATAAAAACATTTGACACTGACTGCGGCAAAATTGGGATCATGATATGCTATGATGTTGAGTTTCCGGAACTGTCGCGCATTATGGCGGATGAAGGTATGGAAATACTGTTCGTTCCTTTCCTTACAGACACACAAAACGGCTATACCCGTGTAAAACACTGTGCACAGGCACGCGCCATAGAAAACGAATGTTATGTTGCCATTGCGGGTTGTGTGGGTAACCTGCCCGGTGTGAACAACATGGATATACAGTATGCTCAAACGGCAGTGTTTACACCAAGCGATTTTTCGTTTCCGAGCAATGGTATTAAGGCAGAGGCTACACCAAATACAGAAATGACCATTATTGTAGACGTAGACCTTGACCTGCTTAAAGAACTACACGAATTTGGCAGTGTGCGTATTCTAAAAGACCGCCGCCAGGACCTTTATCGTATAAAAAGACTGCCCGGAGCAGCTAAGGGCGAACCAAAAAGCGAAAGCCTTGACCAGATAAATATGGAAAATGTGGAGGAACCCAAGATTACAAAATCAGCTCCTGCGCGTACCAAGCGCAATACGGCCACGCCACGCACTGCTACACCAAGGTCAGGTACACAATCACGCACACCTGCTGCTGCCAAAACAGGCACTGAAATTAAAACGGTAAAAAAACAGGTTAAGGGATAATTAAGTATCAATATGCAAATCTCAATTTTGGGTTGCGGATGGCTTGGACTGCCATTGGCAAAAGCATTTATTACTCAGGGGGTATCCGTAAAAGGATCGATAACATCTCCAGAGAAACTATCCACTCTTAAACAGGTGGGTATTGAACCATATTTAATTAACCTTAGTCCCGAAGCACCTGCAAACCTCAACGATTTTTTGAGCGGTAGCGGCGTACTTATCATCAGCATACCTCCTAAACTTCGTTCGGGTCACGGAGAAAGTTATACAGATAAAATAGAGGGCATTATTCCGCAAATAGAAAAAAGCAGCATTGGCAAGGTACTCTTTGTAAGTTCAACCTCAGTATATGCAGATGATAACACTGTAGTGACTGAGGATACACTTCCAAACCCGGAAACAGAAAGTGGCAGGCAAATACTTGAAGCGGAACAAATATTGTCGGGCAATACCGGATTCAAAACAACTGTATTGCGCTTTGCCGGATTGATAGGTCCTGACAGACACCCTATAAAACAACTTGCAGGAAAACAAAACCTTGCAAACCCCTTAGCCCCGGTAAACCTAATTCATCAGGATGACTGTATTGGCATCATCCTAAAAATTATTGAGAAAAATATTTGGGGAGAGAACTTTAATGCGGCATATCCCCTGCATCCTGTAAGAGAGTTGTACTACACACAAAAAGCAGTAGAATTTGGACTACCTGCCCCTACATTTAATTCTGAAAATGCTTCTGTTGGAAAAACAATACTGTCAGATAAGCTAATAAAAGCTTTGAATTATAAATTTTCGACAGGTATTTAGTATGCCTAAATATAACCCTGCGCTCTTGCCTCTTCTATAAGCTCCTGATCGTTTCCTTCAACCCCAAGCACGTTTTTTATATTATTCTTGCGGCTTTCGATCTCTTTATAGGTTAAAGGTATATAACTTGTAATATTCCTGTCTTCGACACCACGGGCAAGAAAACGCATAATTTTTACATCAACCTCTTCCAGCACCATGCCTTTCTGAATCATGTTGCTGTATTTTGTAATTAAGCTGCTGTAAAAAGTTTCTCCTTTCAGCACGTTAGCAAAAGCCTGCATGAGCTCATCAGTATCGCAATCGCTTTTATTAATAAATCCTTGGGGCTTAACAGTATTTATTATGCTGAATACAATATCGAGTTCCCTGTGCATTGTCATCATAATAATCTTGCAGCCAGGCATATTTTCTCTTATAAGTAATGCAATATCTTTTCCCGAAAATAATTTTTCCTCGGGCAATGCGGGTATACTGTAATCTATAATTGCGAGATCAAAATGTTCATTAGAGTGCTGCTGTACAGCAAGCTGTGCAGAGCGGCAGTCGACAGCCTTGACAAAATCAAGGCGTTCATGCTGGGATTCCAAATTGCGGAACATAAAATTATAACCTTCCAAAACAATAGGATGGTCATCTATCCCCAGCACTTTAAGGGGTTTGGTAAGCATGTGATATTTTTGGGAATTACAAATTTATATCTTAATTATTTATTTAGGATATAAATTTGTAATTTGTTTATAAAAAATATTGCTTTTAAACAAAAACTCCCAGCCATACAACGGTATAGCCGGGAGTTTTATGAAATAATAATCAGTTTATTACCAAATTTTAACACGGTCATCTGGCGCAACATACAATGCATCGCCCGGCTTGATCCCGAAAGCCTGATAAAAGGCATCTACATTTTGAAGCGGTACATAAGCCCTGTAAATACCCGGCGAGTGCGGATCGGTTTTTACCTGGTTCTTGATTGCCTCATCGCGGGTTTTTGTACGCCAAATGGTACCCCACGATATAAAGAAACGCTGCTCCGGTGTATAGCCGTCTATAAGCCCGGGATTGCCTTTTTCTTTAAGATAAAGCTGTAAACCGTCATAAGCTGCATTTACGCCACCAAGGTCGCCAATATTTTCACCCAGCGTAAACTTACCATCTACATAAATGCCCGGCAGTGGCTGCAAAGCACTGTACTGATTGGCAAGTGCATCGCCAAGGCCTGTAAACTGCTCAAGGTCTTTATCGCCCCACCAGTTAACAAGATTACCCTCAGCATTATATCGTGCACCGGAATCGTCAAAGCCATGCGATATTTCATGCCCTATAACAGCACCAATACCACCATAGTTAACAGCCTCATCGGCCTTGTAATCATAAAACGGTGGTTGCAATATACCAGCGGGGAATACAATTTCGTTATACGACGGGTTAAAATAGGCATTTACAATTTGTGGCGCCATGCCCCACTCGGTTTTGTCTACCGGTTTACCAAGCTTTTCGATGTCTTTTTTGTGGCTCCAACGCGCAATTTCCTGCATGTTAGAGAAAAAGCTTCCACCCTGCGCAGGATTTTTAACTGTAAGGGCACTATAGTCTTCCCATTTATCAGGGTAGCCAATTTTTACACTAAGCTTATTAAGTTTATCAACAGCACTTTGTTTGGTGCTTTTAGCCATCCATGGTAGGTTGTTGATACGGTTTTCGTAAGCACGCATTACATTTTTGATCATACTTTCGGCCTTAGCTTTTGCTTCTGCAGGGAATTTTTTCTCTACATAAAGTTTACCAAGAGTTTCGCCAATAGTACCGTTAACGGTTTGCAATGCATTTTTGTCGCGTTTCTCTTCCTTAAGGGCACCACGCAGTGTTTTACTGTAAAACTCCCAGTTAGCTGTTTCAAGGTTTGTAGAAAGCATAGAAGACGACCTCCTTAGAAGCGACCATTTAAGGTAAGCTTTCCAACTGTTAACATCGTTCTTTTTAAAGATATCCTGTAATGCCGTAAAATATTTTGGCTGTGTTACAATTACCTGTGCAGGGTTTTTAATACCAATGCCGTTAAAGTAAGCACTCCAGTTAATGGCCGGAGTTATTTTTTGCAACTCGGCAACCGTCATTGGGTTGTAGCTTTTACGGTCGTCTCGGCTTTCTACACGATCCATCATTGGCTGTGCAAAAGCTGTTTCAAGGGCAAGTATTTTTTTAGCTGTCTCAGTAGCATTTTTACCTTCATAACCTATAAAGCCAAGCATTTTAGCTACATGCGCTACATATTTATCGCGTTTCTCTTTAGAGTCGGCATCTTCAGATATATAATAATCCCTGTCCGGCAGGCCAAGGCGCGCCACAGTTAGGTAAACAGAGTTCTTGTTGCTGTCTTTAGCATCGGCACCAATATAAGTACCAAAAAAGCCTAAACCTCCAAGCGGCTCCATTTCTATAATAAGGGCTTCAAGCTCTTTTACATTTTTAACCGCATCGATCTTTTTAAGCAGAGGCTTTAAAGGGGCAATACCGGCTTTGTTACGTGCCACTGTATCCATAATGGTGTTGTAAAGGCTGGCAGCTTTTCCCTGGTCTGTAGCAGGAGATAAACTTTTATTTGCCGCTGCCTCTTTTAGTATGGCAAGTGCATCGTTATTGGTACGCTCGCGAAGTTCATCAAAACTTCCCCAACGGGTCTTATCGCCCGGAATTTCGGTATTGTCTAACCATTTACCGTTTACATACCTAAAGAAATCCTGTCCCGGGGTAACAGACTTATCCATATAGTCGGTATTAATACCGTGCTTTTCCTGTTTTGCAGGTGTGGTTTGTGCATTTATAACACCGCTTAGCAAAAGAGCTGCTGCGGCATATTTTGCGCTGTTGTTTACTTTCATTGTTTCGGTTTAAAACTTAAAAATACAAATATACTGTTAGGAATTACAATTATAATTCCAAAAGCTGTTAAATATAGATATAAAGCAGTTTTTACCTGATAAAAACGCAACACAAGCCCCTATTATAAGTTGTTGTTTTGTAGTTTTGTAAAAAAATATCCGATGTCGTTTTTTAAAAGATACAGGCTTTTTATTATTGTATTTGCTACTCTTTCTGTCATAATACTTGCATTATTTTATACTGCGCTGACACCTCAAAAAACCTTAAAGATATACAGCCCCACAGATGTAAACCCAGAACTGGCCGACAGCACCGTGCAGGCCATAGCACACCATCATAAAATTGCGCCTTTTGCATTTACTAACCAAAACGGAAAGATCATTACTCGAAAAGACTATGAAGGTAAAATTTATGTAGCCGATTTCTTTTTTACAACCTGCCAGACCATTTGTCCTAAAATGACAAAAAACATGGCATGGCTGCAGGAGCAGGTAAAGAACATGCCTAATGTAATGCTGCTTTCACATTCTGTTACCCCGGATATTGACACTGTACCTGTATTAAGGGCTTATGCCGATGAACAGGGAGCCATAGATGGCAAGTGGAATTTGGTTACAGGAAATAAAAAAGATATTTATTACATAGCCCGAAAATCATACCTGGCGGTTAAGACAACAGAATCATCTGAATTATATGATATGGTTCATACTGAGAATTTTATCCTGGTTGACACTAAAGGCCGCATTCGTGGTTTTTATGACGGCACAAACCTTAACAAAGAAACCGACCCCGGCGTTAAAAACGTACAACAACTGCTTGAAGACATTAAGTGGCTTAGCGAAAACGAATAATTTTTGCTGCATTTTTTCTTTTCCCAATTGTTTCCAGATTCAGGCAATAATCTTGTATTATAATTTTAAAACAGGATATTATGAAAACTACAATTGGATACACTAAAACTTTTGTTTTAGCTACAGCATCGCTTTTATGCTTTGCCTGCAATGCACAAAAACGCAACATTACTTTAGCCGAACTGCCTGCCACCGCACAAGCTTTTATTAAAGCTAATTTCCCTAATCAGGCCACGAGCTATATTATAGAAGAAAAAGAAATTACACACACCGAATATAAAGTACTTTTTACCGGAGGCACAGAAGCAGAATTTGACGGTAAGGGCAACTGGGAAGAACTTGATGCCAATAAAGGCACATTGCCTGCATCGGTACTGCCAAAGGCAATTGCGGCTTATGTAACCCAAAACTACAAAGGCTTATCTGTAGAAAAACTTGAAAAAGAGCGTTGGGGCTATAAGCTTGAGTTTACAAACGACCTTGAACTGGAATTTGACACGAATGGCAAATTTTTAAGGATAGATGATTAAATTAAAAACAGTTCTCAGTCACAGTTTTCAGCTCAGTAAACTGTGACTGTAAACTATTTTCTTCTGCTGCGTCGCCAGTCCCATGGTGGGGTGGGCTCTTTATCTGCCCAAAGGCCTACGTGCTTTGTGCGCGCGGTTTCTTCATAAGCCGTAAACTCATCTCGGTGAGAATAGCTTTTATAATGCCATGCCAAACCAGCCTTTACAAGAGCCTCGTTTACGTTAAGACCGTTTTCTGTAACTACAGTACCTATAAGCCTCCCATAACGGTCGCGCTTTTTATCGCAGCTCACAGTAACGGTTTGCCCAAAACACAGGTCTGAGGCATATTGCTTGGCGTTATTACCAAACGGCTGCGATTTCTCGGGACAGTCAATATCTGCCAAACGTACTTTTTCAGCCTGACCATCACACAGTATCTCAAAAGTATCTCCGTCTTTTATACCCACTACTTTGCCCGTAAACTCAGTAACATCACGCAGCTCTTTAGTGCGCTTAGAGCTTTTAGATTTAGCCTTTTCGGCAGGAGCTTCAACAGGATATTTACGTGGTGGCGGAGCAGTATCTTTTACATTATAATTGTAAAAAACGGTAAGGGCAAGAGCAACAATAAGGGTAACAATGCCATATTTAGGCTTGCTGTTTTTTTGCCTTGCCATTAATTATTTCTTAATTTTTCGGTTTGCTGATATATCTCGGCCAATATTGCCTCGTCTTCCGGAGTAAACGCTACATTGCGGCGCGACATCATTACACGGGCGGTTTCAAAAGCTTTTTTAACATCATAGGTTACCATACCTGCTGCACCACCCCATGAAAAACTCGGCACAAAATTGCGGGGAAAACCACTGCCAAAAATATTGGCACAAACCCCCACCACAGTACCTGTATTAAACATGGTATTGATGCCACTTTTACTGTGATCTCCCATCATCAGGCCACAAAATTGCAGGCCTGTTTTCACGAAACTCCCTTTTTCGTAGTCCCAAAGCTTAACCTCATCATAGTTGTTCTTAAGGTTAGAGTTGTTGGTATCGGCACCAAGGTTGCACCATTCACCCAAAACCGAATTACCTAAAAACCCGTCGTGCCCTTTATTAGAATAGCCAAACAATACAGAATTGCTTACTTCTCCGCCTATCCTGCACTCAGGCCCCACGGTAGTGGCTCCATATACCTTGGCTGCCATTTTTACAACGGCACCTTCACACAACGCAAAAGGTCCACGAATAATAGAACCCTCCATGATCTCGGTGTTCTTACCTATATATATAGGGCCGGTCGAAGCGTTAAGGGTAACAAACTCCAGTTTAGCACCTTCTTCAATAAAAATATTCTCAGGAGCAATGGTGTTTACACTGGCAGGTATGCGCTGCGAGGTACGCCCTTCAGTAATCAGGTCAAAATCTTCGCGCAGGGCAGCATCATTCTTTTTAAAAATGTCCCAAACACGCTCAATTTTAAGACCTTCTTCTGTATATTCTATAATATCATATTCATCAAAATCTACTTCTTCCTGAGTATCGGTGGTATAAAAAGCAACCACCTCTTCTCCGCTAAAAATGGCCTGGTTGGGTTCTAATGCGCTAACCATTTCAGCAAGCACCTCGTTGGGTAAATAAGCAGCGTTTATCATTACATTCTCTTCCATTTCTACCATCGGAAATTTATCCATAAGATACTCCTCTGTAATAGTTGTAGTGGTATAGCCCAAGTATTTTTCCCATTTTTCGCGAATGGTAAGTATTCCAATACGGATATCGGCAACAGGGCGGGTAAAGGTAAACGGCAGCAGGGCATTGCGCACCGGGCCATCAAAAAGAATGTAGTTCATTTTTTTATGAGTTACAAAGTTACAAAGTGCCAAAGTTAGTAAAAAGGGGCTTAGTTTCTGAGGGGCTTAGAAACTTAGAGAACAAATACTTTATAATCCTGGAAAACTAAGTATCTAAGAAACTAAGCCCCTCAAAAACTAAGCATAAAAAAAGCCCTCCGTTTCCGGAAGGCTTTGTATGGTAATAAAAACAACAAATATTATTTGTTGAATTTAGCATATTTAGTTTTGAACTTGTCGATACGACCAGCAGTATCGATAAGTTTAGATTTACCAGTATAGAAAGGGTGAGAAGTTCTTGAGATCTCCATTTTCACTACCGGATATTCAACTCCTTCGTGTACAATTGTTTCTCTAGTGTCAGCAGTAGATTTAGTGATAAAAACCTCGTCGTTAGACATGTCTTTAAAAGCAACTAATCTGTAATTTTCAGGGTGAATACCTTTTTTCATTTTGATAAATTTTTATTGTTTGGCTGCAATCCCGTTTTGCGGCTTCCGATAGCGGAAGGTATAAACGCCTCACAGCTTTTTGTTTATAAACTTTTAATTCAGGGTGCAAAAGTACACATATTTTTTAAATATCAAACACTTAAACACTGTTTTTTAAATACAATTGCACGTAACACTTTTTTAATAACAGGTAACAACTGATTTTAGTATATTTGTAGATTAAAAATCATCCTTAATGAAAGAAAGTGTTTCCCCTGTAAAATCGGCCCTTACATACGGGGGCGTGTTTGGCTTTATCATGATTTTACAGCTTGTGGTGCTGTACTCTGTACAAATAGATCCATTAAAATATGGCTGGGTGGGCATAATCATCAACTTTTGTAACTTTATAGTTTTCCCGTTTGCCTTTATCATCCTTGGATGCCTGGCCTATAGAAGGCTTAATGGCGGATATTTATCTGTATCGCAATGTTTAAAGAACGGACTAATAATAACCCTTACCGGGGCAATACTGTACAGCATATTCTATACTGTATTTGTTAACGCTGTTCCCGGATATATAGAAAATGCCATAGCACAAACCCGCGCAGTAAAACTGCAAAATGAACCTGGCATTGCCCCAAAAAAACTGGCTTCTTTTTTAAACGACAGCCGTAGCGGAATGCAACCCGGCATTACGGTTCCTATGGTTATGATCGTGTACACATTTATAGGAATGATAGGGTCTTTTATTGTAGGCTCATTTTTAAGAAGAGAAAAACCCGCCGCTGCCTAATATGAATTTATCGATAGTTATACCGCTTCTTAACGAAGAAGAATCGCTTACCGAACTGCACAGCTGGATCGAAAAGGTTATGCTGCAAAATAACTTTAGCTATGAGGTTATTTTTATAGATGATGGAAGCACCGATACATCGTGGGATATTATTGAGCGTCTTGCTACTCAAAACCCTAATGTAAAGGGCATACGCTTTTTAAAAAACTACGGCAAATCTCAGGCATTGCACGCAGGTTTTGCGCGTGCCGAGGGCGATGTGATCATTACTATGGACGCCGACCTGCAGGACAGCCCCGAAGAAATACCGGATCTTTATGCTATGGTTACAACAGGTGGTTTTGATATGGTTTCGGGCTGGAAGAAAAAACGTTACGACTCGGTAGTATTTAAAAACCTGCCGTCTAAACTGTTTAACTGGGCCGCAAGAAAAACATCGGGCGTTTATCTGCACGATTTTAACTGCGGGCTTAAATCATACAAAAAAGAAGTTGTAAAAACAGTAGAAGTTTCGGGCGAAATGCACCGCTACATACCTGTGCTGGCCAAGAACGCAGGTTTTAATAAAATTGGCGAAAAGGTAGTACAGCACCAGGCACGCAAATATGGCAGCACTAAATTTGGCATAGAGCGTTTTATAAACGGATTTCTAGATCTTATAACCATTTGGTTCCTGTCACGCTTTGGCAAAAGACCTATGCATTTTTTTGGTGCACTGGGTGTGCTCATGTTTTTTATTGGAGTACTCTCTGCCGGATATATAGGCATTAACAAACTATATAAACTGGCAATGCACGAAAAGGCAATTCTAGTAACCGATAACCCTTGGTTTTACATTGCCCTCACAACAATGATAATAGGTTCTCAACTATTTTTAGCCGGATTTTTGGGCGAAATAATTCTGCGCACAAAAAACAACGAAGAACGTTATAAAATCAGTAAATCTTTATAATTTTAACACCAATCACACATTATAAAATAAAGTATGGAAATCGAAAAGACAATACTGGACAAAGTAAACGTATGGCTTAGTCCCGTTTTTGATGCCGAAACGCAAACTGCCATTAAAGACATGATAGCTTCGTCTCCAAAAGAACTGGAAGACAGCTTTTATAAAAACCTTGAATTTGGCACAGGCGGAATGAGAGGCATTATGGGCCCGGGCACAAACCGCATCAATAAATACACACTGGGCAAAGCCACACAGGGTCTTTCTGATTATTTAAAAGAGCAGTTTCCCGGAGAAGAAATTAAAATAGCTATTGCTTATGACTGCCGTAACAACAGCGACACGCTTGCAAAAGTGGTTGCCGATGTTTTCTCTGCTAACGGAATTAAAGCATATGTTTTCTCTGAATTACGTCCAACACCTGAGCTTTCTTTTGCGGTTAAATACCTAAAATGTCAGGCAGGTATTGTTCTTACAGCATCTCATAACCCACCTGAGTACAACGGCTATAAAGTGTACTGGCAGGATGGCGGTCAGTTAGTGCCACCACATGACAAAGCTGTTATAAAAGTTATTGAGGCTTTAGAATATGACCATGTAAAATTTGAGGCTAACGACAGTCTTATAGAATATATTGGTGCAGAAATTGATGCCGAGTTTATAAAATCGTCATTGATAAATGCGTCGTTCAACACACCATCTGAAGCTAAGGAAAAACTTAAAGTGGTGTACACACCGCTTCACGGAACATCGGTTAAGCTAATACCGGACCTTTTGGAAGATGCAGGCTACAGTAATGTAAACATTGTTGCAGAGCAGGCTGTGCCAAACGGAAACTTCCCTACGGTAAAATCACCAAACCCTGAAGAACCGGAAGCTTTGACCATGGCTATTGCATTAGCAGACCAAACCGATGCTGATATTGTTATTGGTACCGACCCTGATGCTGACAGGCTTGGCGTGGCTGTGCGCAATGGCAATGGCATTATGACGCTACTTAACGGCAACCAGACAATGGTGCTTATGACCGAGTTTTTGCTTAACGAATGGAAAAAACAAGGTAAAATAGACGGCAAACAGTTTATTGGCTCTACCATTGTTTCTACCCCAATGATGCAGGAACTAGCCACTGCCTATGGCATTGAGTGCAAAGTAGGCCTAACGGGCTTTAAGTGGATCGCTAAAATGATAGTTGATTTCCCGGAGCAGGAATTTATTGGTGGTGGCGAAGAAAGCTTTGGCTACATGGTAGGCAGTGCCGTGCGCGATAAAGACGCTGTAACTTCGGCATTATTATTGTGTGAAATTGCTGCACAGGCAAAAGCTAATGCAAGCTCATTATATCAGGAACTTTTAAAGCTGTATGTAAAATACGGTTTCTATAAAGAGCACCTTATTTCTTTAACCAAAAAAGGTAAAGACGGTGCAGCCGAGATAAAGCAAATGATGATAGACCTTCGCGAAAACCCTCTTAAAGAAATTAATGGTCAGCGCGTGGTTATGGTAGAAGATTACCAATCGTCTGTTGCTACAAACCTGCTAACTGAAGAGAAAGAAGAAATAGACATGCCAAAATCTGACGTGTTGATCTACTACCTTGAAGACGGCAGCAAAATATGTGCACGCCCAAGCGGCACTGAGCCTAAAATTAAGTTTTACTTTAGTGTAAACGAACCACTGGACGATGTTGCCAACTTTAAAACGGTTGAAGCGGCACTCGACCAAAAAATTAAGAATATTATTGCCGAAATGGCGCTTAACTAATGGATGAGAATTTAAAAAAGTTAATTCCATACACTACAAAATACAAAACCAATATCATTTGGAACGTAACGTTTAACGTGCTTTATGCGTTGTTCGGAACGTTAGGGATGGTATTGGTTTTCCCTGTTTTAGACGTGCTTTTTGGAGATGGCGAAAAAGTTTCACAACTGCCAACCTACCACGGAATTACAGAAATTGGCAACTATGCCAAACAAACACTGTTTTATTATGTTACCAAGCTAAACGGTACTAAAGGCGCAAGCTACTCGCTTATGCTAACCATATCGCTGGTAATTATTACGTTTTTATTTAAAAACCTGTTTAACTTCCTGGGGCTTCAACACCTCATGAAATTAAAAACAGGTGTTTTGCGCGACCTTCGCGATAAAATGTACAGCAAGATCGTAGAACTGCCTGTATCTTACTATTCTGAAAAAAGAAAAGGAGATGTAATGGCACGCATGTTGGGCGATGTAAACGAGGTGCAAAACTCGTTTTTTGTAATGCTTGAGCTTATTGTTAAAGAGCCGCTAACCATCATTTTTTCGCTTATAGCAATGTTTAACATTAGCTGGAAATTAACGCTGTTCGTTTTTATATTTATCCCTCTTTCGGGGCTGCTTATTTCTAAAATAGGTAAGTCGCTAAAAGGGCAGTCTATAAGGGCGCAACAGGAAAATGGTTTCCTTATTTCTATTGTGGAAGAAACGCTTAGCGGACTAAAAGTGGTCAAAGCCTTTAACTCTGAAGCTTATTTTAAAAACATCTTTACCGGCTCTACATCGCGCCTGTACACCTTGACCAATAAAATAGGCAAGAAAAACAACCTTGCCTCTCCCCTCTCAGAATTTTTGGGCATTGTGGTTATATCTGTATTATTGTTCTATGGCGGCATCCTTGTACTGGAAGACGGCTCTTTAAAAGGTTCACTGTTTATAGCATACATTGGCTTGGCATACAACATACTTACACCTGCAAAGGCCATATCTAAAGCTGCCTATCAGGTAAAGAACGGTACCGCTGCGGCAGAGCGCGTTTTTGAAGTACTTGAAACCCCTAATGCAATAGCCGACACAAAAACATCTGTGAGCGTTACCGAATTTAAAAATGGTATCTCGGTAAAAAATGTAACTTTTGCTTATGAGGATCAGGAAGTACTTAAAGATTTCTCGCTCGAAATACCTAAAGGGCAAACCATAGCCCTTGTTGGGCAGTCAGGTTCTGGCAAAAGTACTATTGCAAACCTGTTGCTCCGTTTCTATGACATTTCTAAAGGCAGCATTACCATAGACGGCACAGAGCTGAAAGACATAAAACTGCATGACATGCGCGAACTGTTTGGCCTTGTAACGCAGGACAGCATTATGTTTAACGGCACTGTTGCAGACAATATTCGTATTGGTAAAATAAACGCTACTGACGAGGAAATTTATAATGCGCTTAAAATTGCCAATGCGCTTGAGTTTGTAGAAACCCTGCCTCAGGGGATCGAAACCAATATTGGCGACTCGGGCAGCAAGCTGTCGGGCGGACAAAGGCAGCGTCTTAGCATTGCGCGTGCAGTGCTTAAAAACCCTCCGGTTATGATACTGGATGAGGCTACCTCTGCCCTTGACACCGAAAGCGAAAGACTCGTACAGCAGGCATTAGACAACATGATGAAAAACCGCACATCGGTAGTAATTGCACACAGGCTAAGCACCATACAAAAAGCCGATAAAATTGTGGTAATGCAAAAAGGCCGCATTGTAGAGCATGGCACACACGATGAGCTTATTGCCCTTAACGGCACTTATAATAAGTTGGTAATGATGCAGAGCTTTGAATAAGTTTATTTGTCTATTTGATGATTTGGTAATTTGAAAATTCTCAAACCTACTTCTGACATCAGACTTTCGACTTTATAAACTTTTGACTTAAAGAAACTTTAAGACTAAATAATGGTTAAGGATAGCTGCATTTTTTGCAGCTATTTTTTTATACCGTATCTTTAAACTTAAATTTTCTAATACATGCCCATTCAAGCTATTATATACGACCTTGATAACACTATTTTTCCGGTAAGTGCCATTGGCGATAAACTATTTGGCCCGGTGTTTAACCTCATTGCTGAGAGCGGACAACACAACGATAGCCTCGAAGCCATTAAAAAAGCAATTATGCGAACTCCTTTTCGCATTGTGGCAGCACGCAATAATTTTAGCGACGAACTTACTCAAAAAGCTATAGAACTACAGGAAACCCTTACGTTTGATGAAGCCATTGATACATTTGACGATTATCCGGAGATACATACCATTGATGCCGAAAGATTTTTGGTTACTACAGGTTTTCGCAATATGCAGCTAAGCAAGATAAACCAGCTTGGGATTGAACACGACTTTAAAGAAGTGCACGTGGTAAACCCCGTTGAAAGCAGTAAGAAAGAGGTTTTTGCGGGTATATTAGAACGGTATGATTACAAGCCTACAGAGGTGCTTGTAGTAGGCGACGACCCGGAGAGCGAAATAAAAGCAGCTAAAGATCTTGGCATTGCTACAGTATTGTATGACAAGAATAATATAGCCGATGCCCGTGAGGCCGACCATAAAATTGAACATTTTAAAGACCTGAAAACCATTATTAAAAGCTACCGTTAATTATGTATGTACATACTGACGATATAACCATCCCACCGCAGGATACTATTGTATGGAAGTATCTGGACCTGTCTAAGTTTTTAGACCTACTGCTGTGCAGGCAGATGTTCATGTCGCGTTCGGATAAATTTGAAGACCAATATGAGGGCACTTTCAGCGAGCCTACTTTTGAGGAAATTAAGCGTATATCTCAAAACAATCCTGACTTTTTGGATTACTATAAATCACAGCGCAAAAATGTAGTGATAAGCAGCTGGCATATTAACGAATATGAAAGCTATGCCATGTGGCAGATATTTACAAAGAACAATGAGGGCCTTGCCATACAAAGCACTATAGGAAGAATGCAGCAGGCTTTATATCCTGAAAACCGCTACGAACAGCACATTGGTGAAGTTCGTTATATTGACTACAAGAAAGAATATATTCCGTTTGACAATAACTTTTTCCCATTCCTCTTTAAACGCAAAAGCTTTCAGTATGAGCGCGAGGTGCGCATAGTAAGCGACCTTAGTAAGCACAACCTGACTATAAACGAAGGGGTAAAAACCAACGTAGACATTAACCAGCTTATAGAGCGCATTTACATACACCCTAAATCAGAGAACTGGTACAAAAATTTGGTAATACAGCTAATGCAACAGCTTGGCTTTGATTTTCAGATCGAAAAATCAGATTTGGAAAGTGATATTTTGATTTAGGTAGAGACGTTGCAATGCAACGTCTAAAAAGTCCAAAACGTTGCGATGAAAGGTCTAATGACTATTGACTCTGCAAAACTGAGGTGTGTTAGACGTTGCATTACAACGTCTCTACGGGGCTACCGGTTCATAGGTAACGGTCCATTCAGGCTTCATCAAATCGATGTAATGGTAATGCACCTTATCATTTTTATCAAAAGCACCATTTTTATTGATGTCTTCTATCGTTCTAAAATACAGGCGGTTTAAATCGTCAATAACGCTCCAGTCTACGAGTTCCTGTACATCTTCAGACAACTTCCTGAAACCTTTACCGCTAATATCGCTAATATATAACGACTTAATATCATTACTGTCCAGCTTTCCATCCTGATTGGTATCAGCATCGGTAAGTGTATATACAAGAATTTGCTTTTTTGTTTTTTCAAAAACCGTATTGAGATAGGTCGCTGTCTGTATCTGTATTTTTTTATCTGTCAGCGGATAAAGCGCTGTAGAATCTACATGCTGAAATTTAAGATTCTCGAAATAGCCCGTAATTTCAAAACGATTGTAATTAGATATGGCATAGCTTACATTGCCATTAGTGCGGCTGGAGCCATAACTGCGGTTAGTATCATCATATACCCTTATATCGCCCACAGGATGTATAAGATATTTTGTACCCTCCATGTGTACCGGAAGATCGGCCACTTTTATCTGCGAAGAATCCGTCGCTTTAGGCTGAGGCTGTGCAGCTTCACGCGGTTTTTCATAAATTACCTTCGGCTTGGGCTTCTCATCTTTACAGCTCA
Source organism: Flavobacterium sp. Sd200 (assembly GCF_009826935.1). GTDB lineage: Bacteria > Bacteroidota > Bacteroidia > Flavobacteriales > Flavobacteriaceae > Flavobacterium. The sequence goes on along the minus strand of NZ_WUMN01000003.1, from coordinate 502,334 downwards.
TAAAAAGAACAGTTGTAAAGATCAAGGTTATAATGGAGGCTATTTTCATTGTTGTGTTATGATGACTCTACCAAAAATAAGCAAAAAGTTTCAAATATTTATATTCTTGCCATAAGCTTAAGACTAAACACACGGCTTGTAAGGTAGTTAGGAATACCATACTGGCTTTTTGTATATACATCGCGTACCCATGTATTGGTAATGGAGTTTTGGTTATCGAACAGGTTGAATATCTCTAAACCAAGGCTAAGCTCTTTAAAAGGCTGAAGCCATTTTGCTTTTGGAACAGCAATCTTGGCATCGGCACGGTTAACAAAAACATACGAAAAACCGGCATCGGCACGACGATAATCGTTCAGGCGCGACTGGTATGCATACGGATTTGCATAGGAAGGAGACCCGCCCGGCAAGCCTGTATTATACACCAGATTGAGATACATTTTAAGATTGGGAATGTTAGGCACATAATCCTGAAAAAGTATGGCTGCCTTAAGCCTTTGGTCTGTTGGGCGTGCTATATATCCCCTATCGTTAAGGTTTTCTTCTGTTTTCATGTAACCAATACTTACCCACGATTCAGTTCCGGGAACAAACTCTCCATTCATCCTCAAATCCAAACCATAGGCATAGGCAGTAGCGTCATTATTCGCCCGATAACGAATACGCACATTCTCTAAAGTATAGGTATTTACATTATCCATCTTTTTATAATATGCCTCGCTTATCAGTTTAAACGGCCTGTCCCAAAGTTTAAAGCTGTAATCGTTACCTGCCACTATATGTATAGACTGTTGTGCCTTTACATTAGAGCGCACCATACCTACAGAATCTCTAAGCTCCCTGTAAAACGGCGGTTGGTGGTACATACCTCCCGACAGGCGGAAAAGCATATCCATTTCCCATTTAGGTTTTATAGCAAACTGCACTCGTGGGCTAACAGTTACCTGGCTCTTGCCATTGCCTGCCCTGGTGTCTACCTGCCACTGGTGGGCGCGTGCACCTGCGTTTAAATATACTTCGCTATTACCCCAATTGGTACGGTGGCTCCACTGCACATAGCCCGACAGTCTGTTTATGGTAACAAAATTGGTTTGCCTCACATTTTGATAAGGCACCAACTCTCCTGTAAAAGGATTATAAGGCTGGTCGTTTCTAATATCTACCACAGGAGGGCGGATAGAAAATCCTGCCGAATCGATAACTTCCCATTCTACAAGACGGTCCCGAATATCCTCTCGGGTATATTTTGCCCCCCACTCTACCTGGCTTTTGCCTAGTTTATGGTAGCCTTTAACCTCTGCATTAGCAATAAGGGCATCGAGGTTGTTACGGGCATGGTTAAGCTGAGAGCCCACTGCACGGGCAAACTGTATATCGCCAAAAGTTTCAGAGCCTATATTTGTGTCTACATCACCAAGGGCATACTGTGCCAGGATATCGAAATATTCCTGCTCCTGAGTATGATACACCGACCCTATAAATTTAAGGCTGAAGGTATCTGAAACAATATATTTAGAAGTAAAAGCACCAAAGAAAGTTTGGTACTCATCTTTTTCCTGTCCGTCATAAATTATCTGCAGGGCAATAGGATTGTCTATGGTACCAAAATTGGTTTGCCTTGTTAATGGCTGGTAATGATATTTGTTTTGAGACACATTACCCAAAAAGCTAAGCTCCCACTTTTTATTAGGATTAAAGTTTATAAGAGCCTGTATATCGGCAAAGGTTGGTTTAAAGTTCGTCTCGGTTTCCTGGCTGTTTACCAACAGGCTGTTATCGCGATAGCGCGCACCCACAATACCGCTCCACCTTTTATCTTTGCTCGCACTTTCTACAGTAAGGCTTCCGCCCAAAAAGCTGGCTTCTAAAGCAGCACCAAATTCTTTTGGGGTGCGGTAGGTAATATCCAGTACAGAAGACATTTTATCGCCATACTTAGCCTGGAAACCTCCGGCAGAGAAATCTACATTCTCCACCATGGCGGTATTGGTAAAGCTCAAACCTTCCTGCTGGCCTGAGCGGATAAGGAATGGGCGGTAAATTTCTATGTCGTTAACATATACAAGGTTTTCATCAAAGTTACCACCACGAACGTTGTATCCTGTGCTGAGCTCATTATTGCTGTTTACACCTGCAAACGATTTTAAGATATTTTCGACACCTGCATTAGGCCCTACCATAGCACGTATAATCTCCGGCTGAACCACAACAATACCTTCTACATTTTTGCGGCCTTTATTATCTATAACTACCTCGGGCATATTAATAACCCCGGGCGTAAAGGCAAAATTAAACTCAAGGCTTTCGCCCGGTGCCATATCGCGCAGGTTTACATACAGCCCCTGAAAGCTAATGTGAGAAAACCATACGGTTACTTCTTCCATAACAGGTACTTCGAGCGCATACACTCCGTTTTTATCGGATGTTGTTTCTTTGCGTCCCTTACTGCTGTCATAATAAACAGAGACGCCTTCCAGTGGCTGGCGTTTTTCGTCGAGGGCCACACCATAAATAAAAGGCAATCTTTGCGCAAAAGCGGTACAGCTTAATAATAAAATGAGTAAGGTTATAAGCTTATTTATTGTTTTCAACAGAGGTTGTATTTTGTGTTCGGAAAAAATGTGTTTCAAAGGTAGTACTATTTCCTACATTATCAGTCACCGTAATTTTTAAATCGTTGCGCCCTTCGCTCACTACTCCGTCGCTAAAGTTGTGGTATATAAGGCGCGTTTTATAGTCATAATGCATTAGTATCCATTTGCCGTTAAGCCAGGCATCATAAGTTGCAATACCGCTAAGGTCGTCGCTAATTTTAAAACTTATCCTGTCGTAAGCTGTTAGCCACTTCCCCTCTGCAAAGCTTGGACTGTATATTTTTGGAGGGGTAACATCCTGTGCAAGCTTATAATTGCCCAACAGCTTTACTTTGGCAGTAAGCCTGCCGTCTTCTATATAGCTGTCGTTATAGTTTATACGCTTATTGGTAAACCCTGCAATAAATGTTTTTTGAAGCTGGTCTTTTGGAATCCCATTTACATCAAACGAAACTGTTACGGCAGTGTGTACCGGAACCGTAGGATTGTGTAGGTGCAGCACAGAATCTTTTACATCAAAATCCATGTAAAAATCTTCGTAAAATGCATTGGCCGGAATAAAGACCGATACATTGTTCTTGCTGTAATTATTGTCGTTTGCCGCCTTTACAAAATAAGGTGTTACATGCTTTGGCGGGTTTACCACCGATGGCTTATCTGAATATTGTATCGTGCCGTTAACAATGGCATTGTTGCCATGAAAATCGTAAATCTCTATCCTGAAATTCTGTAATGTATCGGGCGTCACATTATACTGCCCGTTGCGGCTGTTATGTTTAAGCAGCGAAAGGGGGTATGGCGTTCTTACAAACAGTTTTTGGTAGCGCTGCCCCGTGCTGTAATAACGCTGATAGTCTATAAAATTGTTTATGTAGCGCGATTCATCAAACGCAAAAGAACTAAAGGCATAGCTAAAATGCGGGCTGCCGTTAAAAAATGTCTCGGCCTTATAAATGCCATTGTTGCCCATGCTTCCGGTAGACTTATCGGTTGCGCTAATGCCAAACCCTATTTTACCTTTTGCATAGACCCTATCGGCAATATAAGTACCATCGGGCTGAAGCTTTAGATTAATGATCGTCGGTGTCCTGCTTTCGTTCACTACGGCATCATCGCTTAAAGGATACACCATTATTCCATGAATTGTTGGCGGTTTGGTGTCCTTCATTTTTTTGTTGAGCCCAAACAATAACGGATTAATGATCATCTCGGTCTTGGTATCGCGATATTCAAAATGCAGGTGTGGGCCGCCTGAGCCACCCGAATTACCCGAAAGCGCAATAAGCTCGCCCTGGGTAACCGTAATTTCTCCCGGCTTAGGAAACATTTCTATTTCAAAAGATTTCTTTTCATATTGTTTCGCCCTAACATAAGCTTCTATTTTAGGTGCGTAGGCACTCAGGTGTCCATAAAGTGTGGTAAAACCGTTAGGATGATCTATATATAAAGCCGTACCATAGCCATAGCTCGATACTTTTATGCGCGACACATATCCGGCAGCAGCGGCATATACAGGCAATCCTTCCTTTTGGTTGGTCCTGAAATCCAGCCCTGCATGAAAGTGATTGGTGCGCAGTTCGCCAAAGGTTCCGGAGGGATGAATAGGAATATCCATGGGGCTACGAAAATAGTCCTGCGGATAAGGGTTTTGAGCCCACAGTGTTACACTGAATAAAACGAACAGAATACAAAATCTCATTGGGCTAAAATATAAAAAAGCGCAAAAATAACCGTACGGTTTAGCTTAAACTTATAACTATTTACGCCGCAAATTATTACGCCTTTACGAAAAAAAATGAACATTTTTTCGTGTTGCTCTTGTTTCTCATTAAAGTAATATTAACTTTGTACAATGATGTAATGAATTTAGCTGTGCATGGGCGAAATATCCAAAATAGTTGATTCTATTGATGGTAAGCTTATTAAGCTTGCCCAAAAAATGCAGGGCCTCAAACAGGCTAACGGCAGGCTTGAGGATGAACTGTTGCAAAGGCAATCGCTTATTAGCAGGCAGCAGGAAGAGATAGAGATGCTTAAACAGCAAAACGAATCTTTAAGGATGGCTAATTCATTACTGGGCAGTGACGACAATAAGAGAGAAACGAAACTCAGGATAAATTCATTGATTCGAGATATTGATCATTGCATAGCACAACTTTCTGATTAGGGAGGCAATGGACGAAAAACTGAAAATAAAAATATCAATAGCAGACAGGGTGTACCCTTTAACGGTAAATCCTTCGCAGGAAGAAGGCTTAAGGAGTGCTTCCAAGAAAATTGATGCCATGATAAAGCAGTTTGAAGAAAACTATGCAGTGAGAGATAAGCAGGATGTGCTTGCCATGTGTGCACTACAGTTTGCAGCACAGGTGGAGCAAAAACAACTGGACAAATCGGCTGATGCCGAAGAGACCATAGAAAGACTGCTGGAAATGGATAGTAAACTGGGTGACCTTCTTACATAAAAATACGTTCTTAACATACAAACGATACTGCCTACATTAGTACTTTTTTGATAAACTCAACGCCAATTCTTTAAATGGGTGAATCGCCGCTACTAAAGCAAGCTGCCTCGAGCAGATCCTTGAACAGCGGGTTAGCCTTAAACTTGTCTTTAAAGAGTTTATACAATTATACACTGATGTAGGCTTTTTTTATATATACAAATAACACGATATGGATACAACACTTTTTATATTTATTGGCATTATTGCCGGCCTTGCCATTGGTTTTGGCATTGCAAAGACATTTGAAAAGAAAAAAGCCTCGGGCGTGCTGGAAGATGCAAAAAGGGCACTTGAAGACGCAAAAAAAGAAGCAGGAATTATACTTAAAACTGCCACTACAGAGGGAGAGAACCTTAAAAAAGATAAAGAGCTAAGAGCTAAAGAAAAATTTCTTGAACTTAAAGCCGAGCATGAACAGGTAATATTGGGCAAAGACAAAAAAATTGCCGAGGTAGAAAAACGTACCCGCGATAAAGAGAGCCAGGTGTCTAATGAGCTTGCCAAGACCAAAAAGCTAAACGACGAACTTGAAGCCAAGACTACCGATTATACAACCCGCATAGAGCATTTAGACAAAAAACAGCAGGAAATAGACCGCCTGCACAAAAGCCAGGTAGAGCAGCTTGAGGTTATATCCGGCCTGTCTGCCGATGACGCTAAAAACCAGCTCATAGAAAGCCTTAAGGCTGAGGCCAAAACAAGCGCTATGAGCCACATACAGGAAACTATAGAAGAAGCCAAGCTTACTGCGCAGCAGGAGGCTAAAAAGATAATTATCGGTACTATACAGCGTGTGGGTACAGAGGAAGCGGTAGAAAACTGTGTATCGGTATTCAACATAGAATCTGACGATGTAAAAGGGCGTATAATTGGCCGTGAAGGGCGTAACATCCGAGCAATTGAGGCCGCTACAGGTGTAGAGATCATTGTAGACGACACTCCGGAGGCTATCATCCTTAGCTGTTTTGACCCTGTGCGCAGGGAGGTGGCACGACTGTCGCTACACAAACTGGTTACAGATGGCCGTATTCACCCGGCACGTATTGAAGAGGTGGTTGCAAAAACCACCAAACAAATTGAAGACGAAATTATAGAAGTAGGTAAGCGTACTGTTATAGACCTTGGTATACATGGCCTGCATCCTGAGCTTATAAAAATTGTGGGAAGGATGAAATACCGTTCTTCTTACGGGCAAAACCTGTTGCAGCACAGCCGCGAGGTATCTAAACTTTGTGGTATTATGGCTGCCGAACTTGGCCTTAACGTTAAACTTGCCAAACGTGCCGGACTACTGCACGATATAGGTAAAGTGCCGGATGCAGAGAGCGACCTTCCGCACGCTTTACTTGGTATGCAATGGGCTGAAAAATATGGAGAGAAAGAAGAAGTTTGTAACGCCATTGGTGCTCACCACGACGAAATTGAAATGAAATCGCTGCTATCGCCAATCGTACAGGTGTGTGACGCTATTAGTGGCGCAAGACCGGGTGCAAGGAGACAGGTACTTGATTCTTATATACAGCGTCTTAAAGACCTTGAAGACATTGCCTACGGTTTTCAGGGCGTTAAAAGTGCCTATGCCATACAGGCAGGCCGTGAGCTTCGTGTAATTGTAGAAAGTGAAAAAGTGAGCGACGATATGGCTTCTAACCTTTCGTTTGAAATATCGCACAAAATACAAACCGAAATGACTTACCCGGGACAGGTAAAAATTACCGTTATCAGGGAAACAAGGGCAGTTAATATTGCAAAATAAAGACGCTCAAAGTCTTAGAATATATAGATTATAAAGAGAGCTGCCGTGAGGTGGCTCTTTTTTTGTGGGTGTTATTAATATATTTTTTAAATTAGTTGTAGTTACGTGTCTAAAAAAGGAAGACAATCTCTTTATACTGATCTATTTTATCAAAATTTATAATTTCTAAAATAATTAAGCTGTGAGAAATACATTATATTATTTTTTAAAGACATCTCTAACAATAATCTTTATAATACTTGGGCTGGAATTACTACGAAGACTTTTTTTTGACAATGTAGATATAGGCTATTTTTCAATTCCGTTAGCCGTTATTCTTTTTGTATTTTTCTTGGTGAAATTTTCAAGACGAATAAAGGTCAGAAAATAATTATTCTCTACAAAAATCCTTCCTACCGAATAAATCCATATCTATACAAATTCATCAAGAATGGAATATGACATATAAAAAACCCACTCTTTCGAGTGGGCAAAAAATATTCGGGGGCAAAAATCTTTAACTTTTGGGCATTAAAACAGTGTCGACAACATGTATAACGCCATTACTTTGATTAACATCAGTAATAGTAATCTTGGCTTTACCGCCCTTTTCATCTATCACCCAAACATCTTTACCATCCATTTTAAACCAAAGTTTACCGCCCTGCACTGTAGTAACCTCTGCTTTACCTCCACCCTTTTTAATGGCAGCCATTACATCGGCAGCACTCCATTTTCCGGCCACCACATGATAGGTTAGTATCGTTGTAAGTTTCTTTTTATTCTCGGGCTTAACAAGTGTTTCAACCGTCCCTTTAGGCAGTTTATCAAAGGCTTCATTTGTTGGTGCAAAAACAGTAAAAGGACCTTTACCCTGAAGGGTTTCAACAAGCCCTGCCGCTTTAACAGCAGCAACAAGCGTTGTATGGTCTTTAGAGTTCATGGCGTTCTCTATAATGTTTTTATTAGGATACATGGCTGCACCACCTACCATTTTAGTTTTTTGTGCAAATGAAGCAGATCCTGTTAACATGGTAAAAGCTATAACAGCTACTGATAAAATTTTTGAAGTTTTCATGGTTTGTTCTTTTATGTTTATAAAGACAGATACGCTATAAAACAAATCATGGTTTTTTTAACAGGATATTTTTTAGAAAAGATTAACTTTCTATCTCAGCCAAAAATCAAATCTATAAAAAAACCCACTCTTTCGAGTGGGTTTCGTATTTATTAAGCCTGACCTGCAGGGCCAAAGCTTAGCGGAATTTGCGGTTGCTCCGTATCGGTTATAGTACCGTGAGCACTTTCAAAGCGGTGGATGTTCTCGCCTAATGCCTTAAATAGCCTTTTGGCATGTTGTGGCGTTAGTACAATGCGCGATTTTACCTTTGCTTTGGGTATCCCCGGCATAATGGCTACAAAATCTACAACAAATTCTGATGCTGAATGGTTTATTATAGCGAGGTTGCTATAAGTACCTTCGGCAGTTTTTTCGTCCAGTTCAATGTTTATTTGACCCGGTTGTTGTTTTTGATCGCTCATTACTATTAATAGTTAAATTCCTCTTTCGGAGTTAATAACTCATTATACTCTTCATCTTTAGAACCTACAACAATGTTATCGTAGTCTCTCATACCTGTACCTGCAGGTATTCTGTGACCAACAATTACATTTTCTTTAAGTCCTTCAAGACCGTCTACCTTACCGGCTACTGCTGCCTCATTAAGAACTTTTGTAGTTTCCTGGAACGATGCTGCAGAGATGAACGATTTGGTTTGAAGCGAAGCTCTTGTAATACCCTGTAGTACCGGAGTCGCCGTAGCCGGAACCACGTCTCTTGCCGATACCTGAGTTTTGTCGTTACGCTTAAGCAGAGAGTTTTCGTCTCTTAGCTCGCGCGGTGTAACGATCTGACCCGGTTTAAGGTTATCAGAATCTCCTGCATCTTCTACCACTTTCATTCCGTAAAGCTTGTCGTTCTCATAGATAAAGTCAGACGTGTGTATCAGTTGATCTTCAAGGAACAGGGTATCACCCGGATCCTGAACCTGTACTTTACGCATCATCTGGCGTACAACAACTTCAAAGTGTTTATCGTTGATTTTCACACCCTGAAGACGGTAAACCTCCTGGATCTCGTTTACAAGATACTGCTGTACTGCAGATGGCCCCTGTATCCTAAGGATATCTTCCGGAGTTATAGCACCGTCAGATAGTGGCATACCCGCTTTAACGTAGTCGTTTTCCTGAACAAGGATCTGGTTAGAAAGTTTCACAAGATACTTTTTAATCTCACCAAATTTAGATTCGATCACGATCTCACGGTTACCCCTCTTGATCTTACCGAACGATACCACACCGTCTATTTCAGATACTACAGCCGGGTTACTTGGGTTACGTGCTTCAAGAAGCTCAGTAATCCTTGGTAAACCTCCGGTAATATCACCAGCTTTAGACGAGCGCCTTGGTATTTTCACAAGGATCTTACCAGCTTTAATTTTCTCACCGTTATCTACCATAAGGTGGGCACCCACAGGTAGGTTGTAAGAACGTATCAACTCACCATCCTTACCATAGATAAGTAGTGTTGGAATAAGTTTTTTGTTCCTTGCTTCAGAAATTACTTTTTCCTGAAAACCTGTTTGCTCATCGATCTCAACCATGAACGATTGTCCCTGTTCGATATCTTCATAAGCTACTTTACCGGTAAACTCAGAAATAATAACACCATTATAAGGGTCCCATTTACAAATAAGGGCTCCTTTTTCTACAACATCGCCATCTTTTACAAAAATGCTCGAACCATAAGGTATGTTGTGTGTATTTAATACGATACCTGTGTTAGGGTCTACAAGTTTAAGCTCAGTAGAACGCGATACAACAATATCAGTTTCGTTACCTTCAGTATCTTCACCAACTACAGTTTTAAGATCTTCAATTTCAAGACGACCTGCAAAACGTGTAACGATGCTAGATTCTTCAGACATACCACCCGCAACACCACCAACGTGGAATGTACGTAGTGTAAGCTGAGTACCCGGCTCACCAATAGATTGTGCAGCAATTACACCAACAGCTTCACCTTTTTGAGTCATCTGGCCTGTTGCAAGGCTACGTCCGTAACATTTTGCACAGATACCTTTTTTAGCCTCACAGGTTAGCGGAGAGCGCACTTCTACCCTTTCAATAGGAGCAGCGCTTATAGCTCTAACTTCAGCTTCTTTAATTTCGTCACCACCACGAACAAGTACTTCGTTTGTAAGTGGGTTAACAACATCCTGAAGCGCCACACGACCAAGAATCCTTTCGCCAAGCGTTTCAACGATCTCTTCGTTATTTTTAAGTGCCGTAACCTCAATACCACGAAGTGTACCACAGTCTACAGAGTTTACAATAACATCCTGAGATACGTCTACAAGCCTCCTTGTAAGGTAACCGGCATCGGCCGTTTTAAGAGCCGTATCCGCAAGACCTTTACGGGCACCGTGCGTAGAGATAAAGTATTCAAGGATCGAAAGGCCTTCCTTAAAGTTAGAAAGGATTGGGTTTTCGATAATCTCACCACCACCGGCAGTAGATTTTTTAGGCTTGGCCATCAAACCACGCATACCTGTCAACTGACGAATCTGCTCTTTAGAACCCCTCGCCCCAGAGTCAAGCATCATGTACACCGAGTTAAAGCCCTGTTGGTCTTCGCGGATGTTTTTCATGGCAAGCTCAGTAAGCATGGCGTTGGTAGAAGTCCAAACGTCAATTACCTGGTTGTAACGCTCGTTGTTGGTAATAAGACCCATGTTATAGCTCGCAGAGATCTCTTCAACTTTAGAGTTTGCGTCATCTATAAGCTCCTGTTTCCTTGCAGGGATAATAATATCACCTAAGCTGAATGACAAACCACCCCTAAAGGCAAATTTGTAACCCATATCTTTCATATTGTCAAGGAACGCAGCAGTTGTAGGTACATTGGTAACACTTAAAATTTTACCAATAATATCCCTTAACGATTTTTTGGTAAGTACCTCGTTTATATAACCCGCAGCTTCAGGAACTACTTCGTTAAACAATACCCTACCGGCTGTTGTCTGGATAATTTTCCAAACAAGCTCGCCATTTTCATTAAAGTCTTTAGCACGGATCTTAACGCGAGCGTTAAGTTCCAGCCTGCCCTCATTAAGAGCAATATTTACTTCTTCGGCAGAATAGAACACAAGGTCTTGGCCAAGAATTTTTAAAGTATCAGTACTTAAACGCTCTTTGGTCATGTAATACAGACCAAGAACCATGTCCTGAGAAGGTACAGTTACCGGAGCACCGTTGGCAGGGTTAAGGATATTGTGCGATGCAAGCATTAACAGCTGTGCCTCAAGAATAGCCTCTGGCCCTAACGGAAGGTGTACCGCCATCTGGTCACCATCAAAGTCGGCATTAAACGCCGTACATACCAATGGGTGAAGCTGGATTGCTTTACCTTCGATAAGTTTTGGCTGGAATGCCTGTATACCAAGTCTGTGAAGAGTTGGGGCCCTGTTTAAAAGTACCGGGTGTCCTTTAATTACATTTTCAAGGATATCCCAAACTACAGGTTCTTTTTTATCAATTATTTTCTTAGCCGATTTAACCGTTTTTACAATACCACGCTCTATCAGTTTACGGATAACGAATGGTTTGTAAAGTTCTGCAGCCATATCTTTAGGAAGACCACACTCAAACAGTTTCATCTCAGGTCCAACAACAATTACCGAACGTGCAGAATAGTCAACACGTTTACCAAGTAGGTTTTGACGGAAACGTCCCTGTTTACCTTTTAATGAATCAGATAGTGATTTAAGCGGCCTGTTAGATTCTGTTTTAACAGCAGAAGCTTTTCTTGTGTTATCGAAAAGTGAATCTACAGATTCCTGTAGCATACGCTTTTCGTTACGAAGGATCACTTCAGGAGCTTTGATCTCCATTAGCCTTTTCAGACGGTTGTTACGGATGATAACCCTACGGTAAAGGTCGTTAAGGTCAGACGTAGCAAAACGGCCACCGTCAAGCGGCACAAGCGGACGAAGTTCTGGCGGTATAACCGGAATAACTTTAAGGATCATCCACTCTGGGCGGTTTTCCCTGTTAAAGTTAGATTCACGGAAAGACTCTACAACCTGTAGCCTTTTAAGGGCTTCAGTTTTACGTTGTTTAGAAGTTTCGTTGTTGGCACTGTGGCGCAGTTGGTAAGAAAGCTCATCAAGATCTATTCTTGCAAGCAAATCCATAATACACTCCGCACCCATCTTGGCAATAAACTTATTAGGGTCTGTATCGTCAAGATATTGGTTTTCCTGCGGAAGTGAATCCAGTATGTTTAAATATTCTTCTTCGGTTAAAAAGTCTAACCTGTTCAGGCTGTCGCCGTCCGGCCCTTTAGCAATACCCGCCTGTATAACCACATACCTTTCGTAGTATATGATCATATCCAGCTTTTTAGAAGGCAAACCAAGGATATAACCTATTTTATTAGGAAGTGAACGGAAATACCATATATGTGCAATAGGCACCACAAGGTTGATGTGGCCCACCCTATCACGACGCACTTTTTTCTCGGTAACTTCAACACCGCATCGGTCACAAACGATACCTTTATAACGAATCCTTTTATATTTACCACAAGCACATTCAAAATCCTTTACAGGACCAAAAATACGCTCGCAAAAAAGGCCGTCCCTTTCTGGTTTGTGGGTACGATAGTTAATGGTTTCCGGTTTTAAAACCTCACCCCTCGACTCTGCAAGTATAGACTCCGGCGAAGCAAGGCCTATAGATATCTTGTCGAATCTTTTAACGGTATTTTTATCTTTTAATCTTGTCATGATATGTATCTACCAATTATTAAAAAAGTATGTAAAGGGAACGGCAAAAACCGCTCCCTTTTTTTTTGGAAAATTATTCTTCTAATCTGATGTCTAATCCAAGACCTTTAAGTTCATGCATCAATACATTGAACGATTCCGGTAATCCTGGCTCCGGCATGGTTTCACCCTTAACGATAGCTTCGTAAGTTTTAGCCCTGCCTATTACGTCATCCGATTTAACGGTAAGTATCTCCCTAAGCGTGCTCGACGCACCATAAGCCTCAAGAGCCCAAACCTCCATCTCCCCGAAACGCTGACCACCAAACTGTGCTTTACCTCCAAGAGGCTGCTGCGTGATAAGCGAGTACGGACCAATAGAACGCGCGTGCATTTTATCATCAACCATGTGGCCCAGTTTAAGCATGTAGATTACACCTACGGTTGCCGGCTGGTGGAAACGCTCTCCTGTACCACCATCATATAGATACGTGTGGCCAAAGCGAGGGATTCCTGCTTCATCTGTTAATGCATTGATCTGGTCTAACGATGCACCGTCAAAAATAGGCGTTGCAAATTTGCGGCCTAAGTTCATACCTGCCCATCCAAGTACCGTTTCATATATCTGCCCGATGTTCATACGCGATGGTACACCAAGCGGGTTAAGCACGATATCTACAGGAGTACCGTCTTCAAGGAAAGGCATATCTTCATGACGAACGATCCTGGCAACAATACCTTTGTTACCGTGACGACCCGCCATTTTATCTCCCACTTTAAGCTTACGTTTTTTAGCAATGTAAACTTTAGCAAGTTTTAAGATTCCAGACGGAAGCTCATCTCCTACTGTAATGGTAAATTTCTCTCTCCTTAAAGCCCCCTGAAGGTCGTTAAGCTTAATTTTATAGTTGTGGATAAGGTCGTTAACCATAGCATTGGTCTCATCATCTGTAGTCCACTGCCCTTTAGTTAAGTGAGCAAAATCCTCAACAGCATAAAGCATTTTCTGGGTATATTTCTTGCCTTTTGGCAGTACTTCCTCACCAAGATCGTTCATTACACCCTGAGATGTTTTGCCGTTAACCACGTTAAACAACTTGTCAATAAGCCTGTCTTTAAGCTCTACGAACTTAACTTCAAACTCGCCTTCAAGTTTAGTCAAATCATCCTTATCTTTAGTACGTTTGCGTTTATCCTTAACGGCACGCGCAAACAGTTTCTTATCAAGAACCACACCATGAAGTGACGGAGACGCTTTTAATGAAGCATCTTTAACGTCGCCAGCCTTATCGCCAAAGATGGCGCGAAGAAGTTTTTCCTCCGGTGTTGGGTCGCTCTCTCCTTTTGGAGTGATCTTACCAATAAGGATATCGCCAGGTTTAACCTCGGCACCAATCCTGATCATACCGTTCTCATCAAGGTCTTTAGTAGCCTCTTCAGAAACGTTTGGTATATCGTTGGTAAGTTCTTCGTTACCCAATTTGGTATCCCTAACCTCAAGTGAATAATCATCCACGTGGATTGAAGTAAAGATATCATCACGAACCACTTTTTCAGAGATTACGATAGCATCCTCAAAGTTGTATCCTTTCCATGGCATGAACGCCACTTTAAGGTTACGTCCAAGAGCAAGCTCACCGTTTTGGGTAGCATAACCTTCACAAAGTACCTGTCCTTTAACAACCCTGTCACCTTTTCTAACAATTGGCTTAAGGTTTATACTTGTACTTTGGTTGGTCTTCCTGAACTTAATAAGCTGGTATGTTTTCTCGTCCGGATCAAAGCTTACGCTTCTCTCACGATCGGTCCTATCATATTTAATTGTAACCTGATTAGCATCTACATACTCAACAGTACCACTGCCTTCGGCATTGATAAGTACCCTTGAGTCTGAAGCTACCTGGCGCTCCAATCCTGTACCCACAATTGGGGCTTCCGGACGTAAAAGAGGAACTGCCTGGCGCATCATGTTAGATCCCATCAGCGCACGGTTCGCATCATCGTGCTCAAGGAACGGAATAAGCGATGCCGATATAGATGCAATTTGGTTAGGGGCAACGTCAGTATAGTGTACCGCTGTTGGCTCTAACACAGGGAAGTCACCCTCCTCACGGGCAATAACTTTCTCAGCAGTTATCACACCGTTGTCATCCATTTCAATATTCGCCTGGGCAATAAGTTTGCCTTCCTCCTCTTCTGCACTTAAATAAACAGGCTCGCTTACAAGATCTACTTTACCCTCAGTAACTTTGCGGTAAGGTGTCTCAATAAAGCCCATTCCGTTTACTTTAGCATAAACACCAAGCGAAGAGATCAAACCAATGTTCGGTCCTTCAGGCGTTTCAATTGGACATAAACGGCCATAGTGCGTGTAGTGAACGTCTCGAACCTCGAAACCTGCCCTTTCACGGCTAAGACCACCTGGTCCAAGTGCAGAAAGCCTACGCTTGTGCGTAATCTCGGCAAGAGGGTTGGTCTGGTCCATGAACTGTGAAAGCTGGTTAGTACCAAAGAACGAGTTGATAACCGACGACAATGTTTTGGCATTGATAAGGTCGATAGGTGTAAACACCTCGTTATCCCTAACATTCATACGCTCACGGATAGTTCTAGCCATACGTGCCAAACCTACACCAAACTGAGCCGATAACTGCTCACCTACTGTACGCACACGACGGTTAGAAAGGTGGTCAATATCATCAATCTCAGCTTTAGAGTTTATAAGCTCTATAAGGTATTTAACTATAGTAATGATATCCTCTTTGGTAAGCACCTGCTTATCCATAGGGATGTCAAGATTAAGTTTTTTGTTCATCCTGTAACGGCCAACGTCTCCAAGGTTGTAACGCT
Source organism: Flavobacterium sp. Sd200 (assembly GCF_009826935.1). Taxonomy (GTDB): domain Bacteria; phylum Bacteroidota; class Bacteroidia; order Flavobacteriales; family Flavobacteriaceae; genus Flavobacterium. The sequence goes on along the minus strand of NZ_WUMN01000003.1, from coordinate 486,820 downwards.
GGTCTGAGAAGAACAGTTTATCTATAATGCCACGAGCCGTTTCCTCATCAGGTGGTTCTGCATTACGCAGCTGACGGTAAATGTGCTCTACAGCTTCTTTTTCAGAGTTTGTAGGGTCTTTCTGGAGCGTATTATGGATAATAGCATAGTCAGCCTGGTTGTTATCCTCTTTATGAAGCAGTATCGATTTTACATTAGCCTCAATAATCTCCTCAACATTATCTTTGTCGATAAGAGTATCCCTGTCTAATATAATTTCGTTACGCTCAATAGATACTACCTCGCCTGTATCCTCATCCACAAAATCCTCGTGCCATGTGTTTAACACACGTGCAGCAAGTCTCCTGCCTATATATTTTTTTAAGCTTGTTTTAGAAACTTTAATTTCTTCCGCAAGGTCAAATATTTCAAGGATGTCTTTATCCCTTTCGAAACCAATGGCACGGAAAAGGGTTGTAACAGGAAGTTTCTTTTTCCTGTCAATGTAAGCATACATAACACTGTTAATGTCTGTAGCGAATTCTATCCATGAACCTTTAAAAGGTATTACCCTTGCAGAGTATAGTTTTGTTCCGTTTGCGTGGAACGACTGGCCAAAGAATACACCGGGAGACCTGTGAAGCTGAGAAACAACTACACGCTCTGCGCCGTTGATAACAAAGGTGCCGCTTGGTGTCATATAAGGTATAGTACCTAAATAAACATCCTGTACAATTGTTTCAAAATCCTCATGTTCAGGGTCTGTACAATATAGCTTTAAACGCGCTTTTAGCGGCACGCTATAAGTTAAGCCCCTGTCTATACACTCTTCAATTGAATAACGTGGCGGGTCAACAAAGTAATCAAGGAACTCCAGTACGAACTGATTTCTTGTATCAGTGATCGGAAAGTTTTCCATGAAGGTGTTATAAAGACCTTCGTTGCCTCTTTCATCCGATTTTGTTTCAAGCTGGAAAAAATCCCTGAACGATTTTACCTGAATATCCAGGAAGTCCGGGTAGCTTGGGATGTTTTTTGTTGAGGCAAAATTTAATCTTTCAGTCTGATTTGTTATCATCAATGGACAAAATTTTGATTAAAATAAAATATATTGGGTCGTATAAAAAGTTATTATACGAAAAATGGTTTAGGCCTTTGAGAGTTCTTCCCAAGGCCTAAACCTGAATTTTTAAACTTATGTAAGCTTATTTAAGCTCAACAACAGCTCCAGCCTCTTCTAATGATTTTTTAAGACCTTCAGCCTCATCTTTAGAAACACCTTCTTTTACATTTGCAGGAGCACCGTCTACAAGATCTTTAGCTTCTTTAAGACCTAGGCCAGTAAGTTCTTTAACCGCTTTCACAACAGCAAGTTTAGAAGCACCAGCATCTTTAAGAACTACAGTAAATTCAGTTTGCTCAGCAGCAGCAGGAGCATCAGAAGCAGGACCAGCTACAGCAACTGCAGCAGCAGCAGCAGGCTCAATACCATACTCTTCTTTTAATATTGCAGCAAGCTCGTTTACTTCTTTAACTGTTAGGTTAACCAGTTGCTCTGCGAATTGTTTCAAATCTGCCATTTTTTCTATCGTTTTAAATAGTTTGTAATATATAATTTATTAAGTGCGTTCGTCGCGTATTATCCGGATTATTTCTCAGATAATGTTTTAAGGATGCCAGCAATTTTGCCACCGCCTGATTTAAGGGCAGAAACAACATTTTTAGCAGGAGACTGAAGTAGACCAACGATTTCGCCGATAACTTCGTCTTTAGATTTAAGAGATACAAGTGCATCAAGCTGATTGTCTCCGATAAATACCGCTTCGTGAATGTAAGCCCCTTTTAATACAGGCTTATCAGACCTTTTACGGAATTCTTTGATAATTTTAGCCGGTGCATTACCGTTATCAGCTATAAGAATAGAAGTGTTGCCTTTTAGTATGGTTGGTAATTCACCATAGTTATTAGACGTGCCTTCCATAGCTTTTTCAAGCAATGTGTTTTTAACAACCTCAAGCTTGATACCTGCTTTAAAGCAAGCCCTTCTTAAGTCTGAAGTAACTGAAGCATTTAGTCCTGAAATATCAGCAACGTAAACTACGTTTGCCTCGGCTAACTGAGCAGTTAAATCTTCAATAACTCTTGATTTTTCTTCTTTAGTCATAATAAAAAATTTTTAACTACCAATTATACCGCTTTAGTATCTAAAGGTATAGCAGGGCTCATAGTACTAGAGATGTGGATACTCTTAATATATGTACCTTTAGCTGCAGTTGGTTTTAATTTAATCAATGTTTGAATAATTTCGTGCGCGTTCTCAGTTATCTTGTCAGCATCAAAAGAGATCCTTCCTATACCTGCATGAACAATACCGGTTTTATCAACTTTAAAGTCAATTTTACCAGCTTTAACTTCTGCAACGGCTTTAGCCACGTCCATAGTTACAGTTCCTGTTTTAGGGTTTGGCATTAAGCCACGAGGACCTAATATTCTACCTAACGGACCTAATTTACCCATAACGCTTGGCACAGTGATGATAACATCAACATCCGTCCATCCGTCTTTAATTTTTTGAAGGTAATCATCTAAACCTACATGGTCTGCACCAGCAGCTTTAGCTTCAGCTTCTTTATCCGGAGTTACAAGAGCAAGAACCCTTACATCTTTACCTGTTCCGTGAGGAAGTGTTACAACACCCCTTACCATTTGGTTTGCTTTTCTTGGATCTACACCAAGACGCACCGCGATATCAACAGACTCGTCAAATTTTGCAGAAGCAACTGTTTTAATCAATGCAGAAGCATCTTTTAATGAATACAGTTTGTTCTTTTCAATCTTTGCAGCAGCCTCTTTCTGTTTTTTTGTCAATTTTGCCATTTCTTCTTGTTCTTTTTACGATTAAAAAGGAGCTGTTCCTGATACGGTTATACCCATAGATCTTGCAGTACCTGCAACCATGCTCATTGCTTTTTCAATTGTAAAAGCATTAAGGTCTGGCATTTTGTCCTCTGCAATAGCCCTGATCTGATCCCAGGTAACACTTGCAACTTTTTTACGGTTAGGTTCGCCAGAACCTCCTTTTAGCTTAGCAGCATCCAGTAACTGAATAGCAGCCGGTGGCGTTTTAACAACAAACTCGAAAGATTTGTCTTTATACACAGTAATTTGTACTGGTAATACTTTGCCGGGTTTATCCTGAGTTCTAGCATTAAATTGCTTACAAAACTCCATGATGTTAACACCAGCAGCCCCCAAAGCAGGTCCAACCGGTGGCGACGGATTCGCAGCACCTCCCTTAACTTGTAGTTTAACTACTTTACTAATTTCTTTAGCCATTTCTTTAAAAGATTTAGCACATCTTCAATTGGAAGCGAATGATGTGATTTATAATAAGTGTAACAAAAATTATACTTTTTCTACCTGCGTAAAACTCAATTCAAGTGGTGTTTTCCTTCCAAAAATTTTCACCATAACCTCAAGTTTACGTTTATCTTCGTTTACTTTCTCTACACTGCCATTAAAACCATTAAACGGTCCGTCTATAACTTTAATAGTCTCTCCTACTGTAAACGGTATCGACGAATTATCTGCCTTAACAGAAAGTTCGTCTACTTTGCCCAGCATACGGTTAACTTCAGATAATCTTAAAGGAACAGCATCGCCGCCTTTAGTTTCTCCAAGAAAACCAATAACACCGGTTATCGATTTAATAATATGTGGTATTTCGCCTGTTAAGTTAGCTTCTACCATTACATAGCCCGGAAAATAAACCCTGTCTTTGCTGATCTTTTTTCCGTCACGCACAGTTACCACCTTCTCAGTTGGCACAAGCACCTGAGAAACATAGTCTGCCATGCCATGTTTAGCTATCTCGGTTTCTATATAGTTTTTAACTTTATTTTCCTGACCGCTTACCGCCCTAACCACATACCATTTTTTGACATTGTTATCAGTCATCTCAATAAAATTAGTTTTTTAAGAAAGCATATAGTTTAGCAACAAGAACCTCAAAGCCCCTGTCTATACCAAAGGTAACTATAGCAAAAATCATCGAGAAAACAGCCACAACAATGGTAAGACGCTGCACCTCTGCCCACTCTGGCCATGTTACGTTATCTTTCAGCTCTGTAAACGCCTCAGATATATAATTGGTAATTTTCATCTTATATCTTTTTATTTGCACGGGCGGAGGGATTCGAACCCCCATCAACGGTTTTGGAGACCGCTATTCTGCCCTTGAACTACGCCCGTTTATTTAAAAGCCAGCCGATAAATACAAACCGGCCGGCTTTTATGTATTCAATAATTATAGTATCTCAGTAACCTGACCAGCACCTACTGTACGACCACCCTCACGGATAGCGAAACGTAGACCTACGCTAAGAGCGATTGGGCTAAGTAGTTGCACTTCGATTGTAAGGTTATCACCTGGCATTACCATCTCTACACCTTCTGGAAGAGTAATAGTACCTGTTACGTCAGTTGTACGAACGTAGAACTGAGGACGGTAGTTATTGTGGAATGGAGTGTGACGACCACCTTCTTCTTTTTTAAGGATATAAACCTCAGCTTTGAAGTGAGCGTGTGGCTTAACAGATCCTGGCTTGATAATAACCATACCACGACGGATATCAGCTTTATCAATACCACGAAGTAGAAGACCTACGTTATCACCAGCTTCACCACGGTCAAGGATTTTACGGAACATCTCAACACCTGTAATAGTAGATGTAAGTTTCTCAGCACCCATACCAATGATTTCAACTGCATCACCTGTATTAGCAACACCTGTTTCAATACGACCTGTAGCAACAGTACCACGGCCAGTAATTGTAAACACATCTTCTACAGGCATAAGGAATGGTTTCTCAACATCACGAACAGGAAGCTCGATCCACTCATCAACAGCAGCCATAAGGTTCATTACAGTTTCAACCCATTTTGGCTCACCGTTAAGTGCACCAAGAGCAGAACCCTGGATTACAGGACCATTATCACCATCATACTGATAGAAAGAAAGTAGATCACGGATTTCCATTTCAACTAGCTCAAGAAGCTCAGCATCATCAACCATGTCAACTTTATTCATAAATACAACCATTCTTGGAACACCAACCTGGCGACCTAGAAGGATGTGCTCACGAGTTTGCGGCATAGGACCATCTGTAGCAGCAACCACAAGGATAGCACCGTCCATCTGAGCAGCACCAGTAACCATGTTTTTAACGTAGTCAGCGTGACCAGGACAGTCAACGTGAGCATAGTGACGGTTAGCAGTAGCATACTCTACGTGAGAAGTATTAATAGTAATACCCCTTTCTTTTTCTTCAGGAGCGTTATCAATTTGGTCAAATGATTTTGCTTCAGAAAGACCTGCATCAGCCAATACTTTAGTAATAGCAGCAGTCAAAGTTGTTTTACCGTGGTCAACGTGCCCAATTGTACCTATATTAAGGTGCGGCTTCGACCTATCAAAAGTTTCCTTTGCCATGATTTAATAATTTAATCTTAGTTTATAATTAGTGTTCAAATTCATCTAAACTTTGAGCCAATGACGGGAATTGAACCCGTGACCTCTTCCTTACCAAGGAAGCACTCTACCCCTGAGCTACACCGGCCTCTTTAATTATTTTAAATTTTGAATTATTTTATCTTAAATTCAGCACCCGCATCATTCAAAATTCAAAACCCATCATTCAAAACAATTTTGTGGGGAGAGAAGGATTCGAACCTTCGAAGGTTTCCCAACGGATTTACAGTCCGTCCTCGTTGGCCGCTTGAGTATCTCCCCGAACCTTTACTTTTCAGTTGTTTTCAAAAAACGTTTTCACCACAATAACACAGCTACTTACTGAACTTCAATTTATTAACCTTTAAAAGGCTAAAACTTATTTTTTTGAGCCGATAGAGGGACTCGAACCCACGACCTGCTGATTACAAATCAGCTGCTCTAGCCAGCTGAGCTACACCGGCAACTCAATAAAAAAGTCCGCTATTTCTAACGGACTGCAAATGTATATAATTTATTTACTAATCAAAAATATTTCTAACTTTTTTTTCTAATTATGAATGCGCTCTGATTTTCTGTTTTCTCTTCATTAATAACCTCTCCATCGAATCTGCCGCAAGCTCTACCGCTTCCTCAAATGTTTTACACTGCTTTTTCACTATAAACTCGTCTCCCGGAACCGTCACTTTAACCTCCGCTATCTTATTTTCTTTTCCACTCGTATTATCCAGCTTAAAAAAAACATCCGAACTAACAACCCTGTCATAGTACTTTTCCAGTTTATCAAGCCTTAACTGAACAAACCCAACGAGCTTAGTGTCAACATTAAAGTTAACTGCATGAACATTCACTTTCATAATTAAAACATTTTAAATTAAACATCTCAAGAGCCATGACCACGCGGATGCGCATCGTTGTACACTTTTTTTAACTCGGCAAGACTGCTGTGGGTATATATTTGTGTAGAAGATAAACTGGCGTGCCCTAACAACTCTTTAACTGAATTCAAATCGGCCCCGTTGTTTAAAAGGTGCGTTGCAAACGTGTGGCGCAACACATGCGGACTGCGTTTTACCTTAGCGGAGACAACACTAAAGTAACAATTAATTAACCTATACACAAACGATTCACTAACTTTTTTACCCGAATCATTTAAAATTAACAAATCGCCACTTTCCTCTCCCTGCACCTGCCTTCGCTGCACTATATATTGCATAATCAAATCGGCAGTACAACCCAGCACCGGAAGAATACGCTCCTTATTGCGCTTGCCAAGCACTTTAAGCGTTTTGTTGGCAGGATCATAACTGTTTAATTTTAAAGAAATAAGTTCTGCCCTACGCATACCCGTAGTGTAAAGCAGTTCTATTATAAGCCTGTTCCTTATACCTGAAAAATCATCAGGAAAAGCATTAAAATCTATTACATCCGAAAGCTCTTTTTCAGAAAAAGGAACCTGAACCTTAGTTTCCGTCTTTAAAGACCTGTGTTTTTGCAGCGGACTTACAGTGATTTGCTTTGATTTAAGTAAAAACCTGTAAAAAGCTTTAAGCGAAGACACCTTGCGATTGACCGATTTATTAGCAATACCTGCCTCAACCAAACTAACTACCCAGCTGCGCACCTGACTGTAAACTACATTTTCAAGCACAGCACCGTCGTCTGCACCCTGAATAAATTGCTCAAAAGCCGAAACATCGTCAAGATATGCCCGCACCGTAAGCAAAGAATAATTTTTTTCGCTTAGCAAATAATCCTTAAAAGCCTGTTTATTTTGCACCATAAAAAAACCGTTAACAGCAAAATTAAACTTTTACTGCTAACGGTTTATATTTAAAGCTCCGAAAAATTACTATTAACTCTCGGCAGCGTCGCGAAGACCCTGAATATAGCTTGCTTTTTGTATTTGAGCCCTACGAACAACTGATGGTTTTATGAAAGCCTGACGGCTTCTTAGCTGACGTACAACACCAGTCTTATCAAATTTACGTTTGTAACGCTTAAGCGCTCTATCGATATTTTCTCCGTCTTTAATTGGTATAATCAACATAATATAACACCTCCTCTCGTTAAGGCTGCAAACTTATAACTATTTTACAAACCCACAAAATTAAAACTGCTTTTTATTTTACCGACCATATTGTATAGCCATGCGGCGGAGCCTCCACCTGCACCCATTTACCCGATTGCGTTGTAGGCTCCCAGGAAGAATTACCTGTGTAGTCTTTAATAACGGTACTAACCCAATTGGTTTCAACCCATCGTTGTTGCCATGAATCGCTATTATTTATATATATCAAAATACCCGGAGATCCGTTTCGTTTAGCTACATATTCATCATTATCCGCATAAAGGTAAGTAGTACCTCCTGTAGCTTTATTATTATGTATCCATATAAGATTATTAAGTTTATTTTTATCCAGCCATTCTTCATAGTCCCTATAAAAAACGCACGGATAACCTTCATGAGTCAAAATATAAGCATAAGCTAATAATTTATTATTATATATCTCATTGGTATCATGGTTAGACACAAAGGTAACCGCACGGTAAGGATTTCTCTTTAATAACATATCACCGTTAAGCTGCGTAAGATCATTATTATTAAGAGCATCCCGCATTTTATAGTAGCAGGCAAAATCAAAAGCGCTTGCCTCCGCACTATTAACCCAGGTTTCTAATACACCTGCATTTCCATCCCAGTTTTCGCCAACTGTAAAACCACCCACTGCGTCTTTAAAATTTTTAACTACCCAGGGTTCAAACCCTTTAACATAATCAAACCTCCAACCATCAAACCCCATAGTATTCTTGTAGTATTTTGCTATAGAATTGGCATTATTATAAAGCCAGTCCTGCACATATACCTTATCATGGCAAAGATCAGGAAAGCCCCCGAAGCTGCCTGCGTCGGATGAGTGAACATTGTTAGGATGAAAATCGTTATACGATCGCGCAAACATGCCTGATGCCGGCTGAAAGTTTGTATAAGTATTACTATTAGCATAAGGATTATATTCCGAGGCTCCACCGCTACTGTGGTTTACCACTATATCGGCAATCACACTAAGGTCGTTAGTATGGGCTGTACTTATAAGCGACTGTAATTCTGCAAGCGACCCAAAACGGGTTTCTACAGAACCCATTTGGTTATAGCTTCCAAAATCAAAATAGTCAAAAGGATCATATCCCATAGAATAACCGCCACTTTGCCCTTTTGTTGCCGGAGGAAGCCAAACAGCATCTATACCTGCCGACGCCCACGAAGGCACTTTAGCCGAAATAGTATTCCACCAGTTACCCCCACCGGGCACATCCCAATAAAAAGCCTGCATCATTACTTTTGTTCCCGTTGATCTTGCTGCATCTTGATTTTTTATTGCTCCCACATTCTCAACAGTAGGTTCTTTAGATACCGTATCGGCATCATTGCTGCATCCCCACAAAAACATTGCAGAGAAAGCGGTAATAAATATACATTTCATAAATAAAAGGTTTGGTTTTTACCTAAATTACAAAATGAAGCTTTAAAAATTAAAAAATTATCATCTATACACAAACTACATCGTTGTAGTGTTGATAAATAAAACTAAAAAGGCTTTCTGTATTACAGAAAGCCCTTAAAGGAGTTAGTTAGTTTTTAAATATTAGTCTTTCAGCAAATTACGTGATATTACCAGCTTCTGTATTTCGGTAGTTCCTTCACCTATCGTACATAACTTAGAGTCACGATAAAATTTCTCTACAGGAAAATCTTTAGTGTAACCATATCCGCCATGTATTTGTACTGCCTCGTTAGCAACACGCACGCAAACTTCGGAGGCATACATTTTTGCCATAGCCCCTGCTTTGGTTACTGGCTTATGGTTGTTTTTTAAATAGGCTGCCTTATGCAAAAGCAGTTCCGACGCCTCAATCTCGGTAGCCATATCGGCAAGTTTAAACGCTATGCCCTGAAAATTACTGATAGGCTGACCAAACTGATAGCGCTCTTTACTGTATTTAAGAGCAGCCTCATAAGCCCCTTTAGCAATACCCAACGACAAAGCTCCTATAGATATGCGTCCGCCATCAAGCACTTTCATAGCCTGTACAAACCCCTCGCCTACTTCGCCAAGGCGGTTGGCATCGGGCACGCGGCAGTTATCAAACACCAGTTCGGCGGTTTCGCTGGCACGCATACCAAGCTTGTTCTCCTTTTTACCACTGCTAAAACCCGACATGCCTTTTTCAAACACAAAAGCAGTCATGCCTTTAGAGTCACCTTTTTCTCCGGTGCGCACTATCACCACAGCCACATCGCCCGATTTGGCATGCGTAATAAAATTCTTTGCACCGTTAACCACCCAGTGATCGCCGTCTTTAACCGCAGTTGTATTCATACCTCCGGCATCGCTGCCTGTATTATGCTCGGTTAAACCCCAGGCACCTATATGTTCGGCTGTAGCCAGTTTAGGCAGCCATTTCTTTTTTTGCTCTTCGTTGCCAAACGTAAGGATGTGGTTAGTACAAAGCGAATTGTGTGCTGCTACCGAAAGCCCTATCGAAGGGTCTACCTTACTTATTTCATCAACAACAGTAATATATTCATGATAGCCCAGGCCACTGCCGCCATATTCTTCGGGAACCAAAACCCCCATATAGCCCATTTGCCCAAGCTGTTTAAAAAGTTCTACCGGAAAATGCTGCGATTCGTCCCACTCCATAATATTAGGACGGATGTGAAGTTCTGCAAACTCCCTGATCGACTGTGCAATCATGGCCTGCGTTTCATTTTGATCAAAATTCATTTTATCAGCTTATTTTTTAGTATTCCAAATATAAGCTAATTATTTTTGATTTATCAATAAAAATATCATTAATTTTTGACAATTCATCAAAATTAGCAATTTTACCCTTCATGCTGCGCTGGGTAATGATGGCTTTAGCAATATCTTTATTAAAATACGGGAAGCGTGAAAGTTGCTGTAACGACGCGGTATTAACATTAATGGTTGCTACCTGTGGGTTCTCTCCAGCCTTAAAGCCTTTCTTAAGCCCGGCAATAGCTTCCGGGGAAAATTCTTTAAAATCTTCCATCTGGTCCATACTTACAAAAGCACCAAGATCGGAACGGCGTAGCAATATTTTTTTAGCAAATGCCGGGCCTATGCCATAAACTTCGATCAAGTCTTCTTCGAGAGCCGTATTAATGTCTAATAATGGTTTCGAAATTTTCTTTTCTGCGAACGTTTTTACCTTAGTATCGAACGACGTTTTATTTGATGTCAACACAGACCCGTTGCTCGCAACCTGTTCGCCATATTTTTTATTTACCCAGTCGGGAAATTTAAAATAAGGAGAAATTTTATTTAAAAGACTGTCCGAAACCTTTGTTACCGTTTTAAAATCGGCAACGGTATTTATCCATTTACCGCTATCCCTGTAAGCATGCAATCGGTCTATTTCTTCTACAGACATACCCAGCGTGTACCCTTTATGATCGGTAATAAAATTAGGATTAAATGGATATATGATAAACTTCTTCTGCCCCTTTTTAGCCTTAAGCCCGTCTATTTTTGTTTGCAGTGCAAGCCATTCTTTTTCTTCCGCTGTCTTGTCTGTACGGGTCTTAAAATTGGTATTGCTTATAAAATAGTACCCAACCTGAACAGCAATTATAACTACGCACAGGGCTATTATGCCTTTGCGCTGGTCTTTTGTCAGGGAGTAATAAAAGTGCATTTTTATTAGCTTAAAGATCGAAAACAGAACTGCGCTTGGTATACACCATATCTTTTAGCTTTAACCAAAATGCTAATGTAAGATATACGCCAAACCATAACCCAATAGTTACAAACGTTATGTATATAAAAAACAAGCGCACGTTTGTGGCACGCATGCCAAGCTTATCTGCAAAGCGTGAGGCTACCTCAAAGCCATGCTTTTCAAAAAAATGCCTTATGTTTGTTATGAGTGACATTACAATTTTTGTTTCAGGTTTAAAGTTTAAAGTTCTTACTCCTGCGTACCACTTTACGACTTTTGACTTTACGACTCCGTATCAAATATACTACTTTTTTAGCAGTTGCAAGCCCAAACCGCATTGCAGGCATCGTTTATGATTGCAGTATTCGTTTTTGAGCTGCAGGAGCGACTGGCTGTCATAGGCCGAGGAAACATCCATTTTAAAATACCTGAATTTATCTATTATGCTGTTGCTTTCAGCCTCAAGCTGCTGCATTAGTACAATAAGTTCTTCGCTGTTGTCTTTGCCAATACTTTTGGCATAGGCAAACTTAAACGGGATAACTGTATTGATGATTAGCAGGTCTATAAACGAATGGGACAAAGGCTTACGTTTTTGCGGGCTAACTTTATCAAACTGATAATGGGTGTGCCAGTAGTTTGAGGCCTGCACATTAAAAACTTCGTAAAGTTGGGGTAATGTTTTGGCGGCAATAATTTTTGAGAAAAGGCTATGATCGTTATTATAAAGTTGTGCCAGTTGCGAAAGACGGATGGTTGGAAAATTATCCGGCCGATGCCTGAAAAACTCTACCCTATTGATATGCACAGGCTGCAATTGATGCTTATGGCTCATGTATGCAAAAAGCCCTTTCAGCCCCTGTGCATAAATATCTTCAAACGTGTCGTTTAAAAGCCCGGCACGCCCCAGTAGTAATGCCTCAATATTCTCAGGCTCAAAAATCTCTTTGCGCACCACACTGAAAGGCAGAGATTTTGCCATTTCAAAAAATACATCGCCGTTGGTATTAAGTCCGAAGTTTTTAGCAAGAAAACAAAACAACACGGCTTCCCAATCGTTGTAGGTTTCTTTTGCCAATTCTATAATAGGCAAAGACTTACGCTCAAGTCGTTCAAAAAACAAACGTTCTTTCCAGTTGTTTACTACAAAGACATTAATATTAGAAAGTTCTTTTTCGCAATTGATCCAGGTCTTTGCAGAAGCCAGTTCGTTATAGCCCGCCAGCAATTTAAAATCTACATAATGCTTAAGTTCCAGCACAGGTATCTCACTGCCATTTTTGCGAAGCACCTCCGTATCATGATCCCAAACCACATGTAAAATTACATTATCATAATTGGTATCTGTTTCATGGCTGTGCAAATACCAATCTGACGATCTAATGTGTATTTCTACATTACCTGCCCATTTTTGGCCGCCAATAATTATTTGTGCGTTAAAAAAATCAGGCCCTGCAAGCTGAAGATACTGCCCACTATTTACAATTTGTAATGGTTCTCCATGCACAGTGGTTAAACCCTGTAGGTTAAACTTTTTAAACTGCCACACATAATGCAGGAAATCTTCTTTCATAGCCAGTGTATTGAAATAAATACTTAACCTGGCTAAAATAGGTAGTGGTAACGATTGTTTTTTGAGGGTTTCCTTATTTATACCATATCTCGCAAAAAGTTCTTTTTTGGTCTTTCCTTCGAACTACAACCAATAAACTACAAACCGTAATTTACTTCAACTCCTTTTTATCTACCTTAAATTCGGTAATCTGACTGCCAAGCAGTCCGTCAGCAGTTACACCCTCTGCCACAACCCTGAATTTAGAATTGATATCCGATGTGTAAAACTCAACCTCTGCCCTACCGTTACTATCAGTAATAACATCAGGTTTCCATAACAGTGTATTCCTGAAATCATCGGCAATATCTGCAAACTCGCCATCATAAACCGGGTTATAAAATTCTTTTATTGGATAATAGCCTTTAAGACGTGTTATATTAAACTTAGCCAGCAATTCTTCCTCTGTATATTTAGGATATCGATAGGGCCCCATAAGCATATCGGTAAACGGGTCTTTATAAATCTCGCCCTCCACCGGTTTGCGTCCATTTATAGGATGATTACGGCAGTTCAAAACATTGAGTTGGCAAACATAATCGTTAGGAGCAGCAAGGCTATCCAGTTTCCCTATATATTTATCCGAAAAACGGCGCGGCTTTTTAACCCTTGCCGTTAGTACAACTTCTTTAAGCTGGGTTATATTACGCGCTGCCTTAAAACGTTCTTCGCGCTGCGGTGTCTTTTTTATCTCTAACTCCATTTGCGGGAAGTCAAACTGCTTTTGTTGCAGCAAAGTGTTTATTTTTTCCTCTGCCATATTACTGATCGGCCTGATGCTGATGTTTTGTTTGTCCTGAAGCAACCTGAAATATACATACCCCCTGTTTTTACTTTGTAGGTATTCGGGAGCTATCATGTAATTACCTTTCTCATCAACCTCAAGCATCGATTTTTCAGAATCTTCATCGGCGGTATAACTTATCACATACTGCACACCCAAAAGTTTCTCTAATTTTTCTTTTCGGGCAATAATAGTCCCTGTCAATGAATCAGACACAAAAGGCTTCTCTTTACTATTTTGACTCATAAGGTTATCGGCATTCCATTCATATGCTCGCCATCCCTGAGTGAGCATCAGCAGATCTAAAGCTTTGCTTCGGTTTGTATTTGCGGGGTCAAAATAATATTTCGGATTGTAAACCCTACCTCTTAGCTGGGTAGAAAGCTGGTAATAAGTCGAAATATTTTCGCAATTTTTAAGGTCGGTATAAATATCGTCACAAACGCTAACACCTAAGTGAGATACTACAGGTTTGCCTCTATCATCCGTAGCTAAAAGTTTAAGGGTTACCTTTTCTTTATTACCAAAGTCTACTTTAGAGAGTGTTGTTGTTAAGTGTATCTTTTTGTTACTGTTTACATATACCAAACGCTCAGCCACCGGTTCTAAATTGGCATTAAAAAGTGTGACTTCGGCAATACCCTGTTGCAAACTGTCGGTTTTTATTTTTATAAGCCTTTCCTGTTTAAGCTCAAATTCAGCCATACTGTTTATAACACCGCGCGACTGCATCCTGAAATACATTTTTTGTGTAGGCAGGCTTTTACTTTGCGATACTTTAAAGGCCAACAAATTATCTTTCTCGTAAAGCAACTGAATCGTTTGCCCTACAGATTGAACTTTTGGCAAAGCATATATTTTGTTGTAGCCGTCTAACCTAACGAAATAATCCCTCCCAGCCTCCGGAGTTACATAAAAACTGCCCATACCAGCATGAAAAGTCGTTAAACCCGGCATAGCCTTGGTGCCGTTATACAATGTGCCTTTTACATCAACAGGTTTGCCATGACTGTCTACAGCCTTAAAAGCCACTTTACACGAAATACCTGCTACTAAGTGCCCACCTTCGGGCAGTAATTGAAAATCAATGCTGTCGGGTTTTACAGCAGCTGGTTCTATTATTTTCTCCCGGCCTTCTAAAGCAAAAATATTTTGGATCACCTCTATCTTTTTAACCGATCTGATAAACGTATCATCTACATTAACCGAACGGCCTGTCTGCGCCACAAGAACATACGCTCCAGGTTGCAAAGTATCATTTATATAAATATGCCCATTTGTAAAACCATTAACAACTGCGTATTTTTCCTGCCATACTACTTTTTTCTCCGGCAGCAGCATCAGGCTAACGTATAAAGTTTTTGCCGACTGCGATGGTGTCAGGTACTGCGCATTGAGTACCGTGCCTTTAAACCAAAGATCTTCGGCAGTTTCATAAATATTTTTATTAGTCTGAATGTAAACCTCCTCCTGTACATGGTTTTTAGAAAGGCTCTCTATATTTCCTGATAATGCAACAGGAAATACAGCTGACTCCTGCGCAGTTGCATTACCTGATCCAATTAAAACCAGCATCCATAAAGCTAAAGAAATGGAGTAGTGTAAAAAACTCATATTTAAAAGTTTACCTTAAAAATATCAAATATTTCAATACTTACGACATCGTTTTACAATTTTGGTATAAATAAAAAAAAGCATACCCGTTATCGATATGCTCTCAAATATTATTCACTAAAAATTAATCACCTCAATACAACATCCTTTACTACGTCGCGCCCAAGCTCTTCATTAATCATCTTTACGATCTTCTGGCGGCCGTAGCTCAGCTCTTCACGCAGCACTGCCGATGTTAACTGCACATACAAAACACCACCTTTCAGCATAATCTCACCCGTATAATTGTTTACCCCCGGCCCCATAAGGTTTTTCCAGGCATCGCGCACACTAATGCCATCCATGCCCTTTTGCAGGTTATTTACCTGCATAAATTCTTTAAGTACATCGCTAATAGGGCTATTATCGTTCAGTCGTTTTGCCATTATTTAACTGTAAAAGGTTCCGGTTTTTTATAATGATATTCTATACCGTGCTGGTTTTTTACTACAAGCTCCTCATCGGTCAGTTCAAGTAGCTCTTCCTGCCATTTGGCATAGGTGGTAGTATAATCCATATAGACTTTGTTGTCCTTTTCGGAGATCGATATTTTCTCCGAACCGTCGTTTACTTTATATGTGCCATCAAACTGTGGCATAACTTTTTTACGGAAACCCTCTTTGCCTTTAACCTCAAAATAGTCTATAGTTGGGTTCACTGTATAATCTTTCTCGCTTCCGTCAGGCATAATAACCGATTCAATTTCCCAGTAACCGTTAATTTTTGAGATATCGTCAGCCGAAGCCTTCTTAGCACAGGACAGCAGAGTAAGAGAAGCCACCACGGCCACTACAAGTTTTTTCATATCATAAAATTGAACCACAAATTTAGGCATTAAAAGCATTTTAAAAATAATTACGGTTTAAACATTTTTGTATATTTAAACATTATCATTATTCATATGAAAACCAAAGTTTTACCCATATTATTGTGTACACTTTTTTTATGCTGTTCAAAATCTGACGACAGTACTGTAAACATTCCGGGCGAGGCTATGTACTTCCCTCCTATTGGTACTTCTGAATGGGAGACTACAGATATAAACACCCTCAATTGGAATCCAGACCAAATACAGCCATTGCTTAATTTTCTGGAGGAAAAAAATAGTCGGGCGTTTATGATATTGGTAAACGGGCGTATTGTAATGGAAGAATATTTTAACGGCCACACCGCATCTACCCCTTGGTATTGGGCCAGCGCAGGCAAAACACTTACAGCTACCGTTAGCGGCATTGCAGAGCAGGAGGGCTTTATAAACATAAACAACAAAGTGTCCGACTATCTTGGCACAGGCTGGACAAGTGCACCCACTGCCAAAGAAAACCTTATTACCTGTAAACACCTGCTAAGCATGACATCAGGACTTAATGATGCGCAGGGCGACGATGTATCTGCCGCTAACCTTCAATACACAGCCGATGCCGGAACACGCTGGGCATACCATAATGTATATGTTAAAATGCAGGATGTAATTGCACAGGCCACCAACCAATCTTGGGAGGCTTACTTTAATGCAAAACTCAAAAATAAAATTGGCATGACCGGCGCATGGCTGGAAAGTGGCGAAGACCTGAGCGTTTACTGGAGTACTACCCGCAGCATGGCGCGTTTTGGCCTGATGATACTCAACAAAGGCAAGTGGGAAAATCAAGAAATACTAAACGAGGAGTACTTTACCGATATGGTAAACACTTCTCAAAATATTAATGAAGCCTACGGATATTTATGGTGGCTAAACGGTAAAAACAGCTACCACATGCCTACTGTACAAGCCACATTTGAGGGGGAGCTCATACCTACAGGACCTGACGATATGTTTATGGCACTTGGAAAGAATGACCAAAAAATATATGTTATTCCATCCCGAAAAATGGTAATAATACGAATGGGCGAAGCCGCCGATGATGTAAACTTTGCTTTGTCAGGTTTTGACGAAGACCTGTGGGAAAAGATAAGTGTATTGATTAATTAATGGTATAGCGCAGATTTAAGCTCATTCTGTAAGATGATGTTTCAAGCGGATATAGGGCGTCTTTAAAAAAGTCCCTTGGTGTATCAACCCTAAACTCTATGCCATACTTATTATTTAATGTATAGCCCAGTCCAAAATTAAAAAACATATCCTTTCCAGGCTTAGTTTCATATAACTGCCCTGTGTATGGATCTGAAGAGGTTCCAGAATAATAATGTCTCTCAAAACTTCCTGACGGCAATCCTGTAACAACAGCCGCATCAGCATACAGTTTATTATTAGAGTTAAGCATGTAATTGTAGCGTGCACCCGCATACACGTTAATAATGTTAACATCTATAATATAGCTCGTTTTAACATAGCTTTCGCCCTCTCGCCATTCGCGCACAAAGTCGGTGCTCATGCGTTCATAATCGGCTTTCACAAAAAAAGAGAATTTTCTTGAAGGAATCGTAATAGCAACTTCGCCACCAAAACCAAAACCTGCCTCTGTATTGGTATTATCACTAATCGGTGGGTTAGTATTGTCAAGCTTCATGCCCGAATAATTTACGCCTGCAAACACCGTAAATTCTAACTTCACACTACGGTCTTTTTTAGCACCATATGTTTTTAGCTGACCGCCTTTACACTGGTTATATTCTGTAAATAACTTTTCCAATGAAGACTGGCTGTAGCGCACTTTACTAAAATCTTTAGTATCCTGACCGTTACAGTTTACATCGGTTAACAGTTGTTGCTGGTAGAACCTGCTTATGGCTACCTCATTTTCGGGAGTATAGTATTTTTTATAAACAAGCTGGGTTAATGGTACATTTTTGCTGTCTACCTTGTAAAAAAACAGTTTACCACCGGGTGAATAATAAGAATACAATGAGGCATCGCCCTCTAAAAGCACATTGACAAAAATAGTTTTAGAAGCCCACTCTGGATTCCTGACTTTACTTACCTCATTTGCCTTGATAGTCGAAATTTCCAGATCAACCGTAACTTTTTGATACTTAAAATCACCATCGACACCATACTCCATAATGTCATTGTATTTAAAATCTTCAAAATTTCCTTCAGGCGAATTACCGAATTTTAAAGTGGAAGGCTCGGCAAAATTTCCATAAGAAAAATAGCCTTCTGTTTTTTGTCCCGATGCATCAATATAATATCCTTGCTGAATATCCTGAGCATAAGCAATCACACTGCAAAACAACAGTGTAAAAAAAGTAATGGTTTTCATTAAAAGGTGTGGTTAGTTATTTGTATTGGTTGTTAATGACTTTTATTTAAAAAAAGAATCTACAAATTCATATTTATTAAATACCTGCAGGTCTTCAATACCTTCGCCTACGCCTATGTATTTAACAGGTATTTTAAACTGGTCTGATATGCCTATAACAACACCGCCTTTAGCAGTACCGTCAAGCTTTGTAACAGCAAGACAGGTAACCTCAGTAGCAGCGGTAAATTGTTTGGCCTGTTCAAAAGCATTTTGCCCTGTAGAGCCGTCAAGCACCAAAAGTACATCGTGCGGGGCATCATCAACCACCTTTTGCATTACCCTTTTTACCTTGGTTAACTCGTTCATAAGGTTTATCTTATTGTGCAAACGCCCGGCAGTATCTATAATAACCACATCTGCGTTTTGACTTACGGCACTTTGCAATGTATCAAACGCTACAGATGCAGGATCGCTGCCCATTTGCTGTCTCACAATAGGCACTCCTACCCTGTCTGCCCATACCTGAAGCTGGTCTATAGCCGCTGCCCTAAAAGTATCGGCTGCACCAAGAACCACATTTTTTCCGGCTTTTTTAAACTGATAGGCAAGCTTGCCAATAGTAGTGGTCTTACCCACACCATTAACACCTACTACCATAATTACATACGGTTTTTTATTGGCCGGAATTTCAAAATCTGTAGCTTCACCCGAATGGGTTTCAGACAGTAACCCCGCAATTTCTTCGCGCAATATCTGGTTAAGTTCATCAGTCCCCACATATTTATCGCGGGCCACACGCTCTTCAATGCGCCCTATTACTTTAAGGGTTGTATCTACCCCAACGTCAGAAGCCACCAAAACCTCCTCAAGGTTATCAAGCACTTCATCATCTACGGTAGATTTACCTGCAACGGCTTTAGTAAGCTTAGAAAAAAAAGAGGTCTTTGTTTTTTCCAGCCCTTTATCAAGCGTTTCTTTCTTTTCAGAAGAAAATATTTTTTTAAAGAAGTTCATAAGTATATAAAGAGTAGTCTTTGTTTTTGCGGGGTAAAGATAAAAAATAAAAAAGCTACTTTCTAAAATCGAAAGTAGCTTTTCTATATATGGTTAATGGATTTATTATTTCTTTTTAAGAAATGCATCCACTTCTTCAGGAGCCATAACGCTCTCAACAAAAGTATAAGCACCTGTTTTAGGAGACTTTACCATTTTGATAGCTTTAGTTAACCTCTTTGAAGCTGTTTGTAACGATGCTACGGTTTTCTTTGCCATGACTTATTAATTATTTAATTTCTTTATGTACTGTTACCTTTTTAAGGATAGGATTGAATTTTTTGATCTCTAACCTGTCTGGTGTATTTTTTTTGTTTTTGGTAGTGATGTACCTTGAAGTACCCGGAACACCTGAAGCTTTATGCTCAGTGCACTCTAAAATTACCTGGATTCTGTTGCCTTTCTTTGCCATCGTGCTTATATATTTATTGAGGTGTAACCGGGATTATTTTATAAACCCGTTAGCTTTGGCCTCTTTTAAAACCGCGGCTATACCATTTTTATTAATAGTTTTGATAGTAGAAGCTGCTACTCTAAGTGTGATCCACCTGTCTTCTTCAGGAAGATAAAAACGCTTCTTAACTAAATTTACGCTAAACTTACGTTTAGTTTTGTTCATCGCGTGGGAAACGTTATTTCCAACCATCGCTTTTTTACCGGTAAGGGCACAAACTCTTGACATTATTTCTTAGCTTTTTATATCGTTATTCAAATTCAGGGTGCAAAGAAACAAAAAATAAAAATACTACGCAAACACAATCAGTTAGTTTTTTAAAATTTCCTGATAAATCATTTCCAGTGCTTTACCCGCTGCCCGTTCTATCACTTTTTCGCGCGGTTGGCCAAAGTCAAATTTCTCACTATACACACCCGTTGGAGTAGCTACTCCTATATATACTGTACCCACTCCGGCATCAGCCTCACCTTTTGCAGGCCCGGCATTACCGGTGGTAGCCACCGCATAATCAGACCCAAAAACTTTTTGCGCGCCAAGAGCCATAGCCTCTGCAACAGCAGCACTAACCACACTATGCTCATCTATACTACTTTGCGGCACTCCTAAAATCGCAACTTTAGATGCAGTAGCATAAGTTACTGCGCTCCCTTTAAAATATACCGAAGACCCCGGCACACTGGTTAAGGTCTGCGCTATCCTGCCACCCGTACAGCTTTCGGCGGCTGCAAGGGTTAAACTTTTTTGAGTAAGCAATTTTCCTAAAACCACTTCAATGGTTTCATCCTCGTCAAAACCTACAATTATATCTCCAATAATATCTTTAAGTTTTGCGGTTTCAGCTTCAAGGGTATCACGAAGCAAAACCTCATCTGCACCCTGAGTGCTTAAACGCAAACGCACCTTTCCCGGCGACGGCAGATAGGCCAACTTTACAAAAGCAGGAAGGTTGTTCTCCCAATCTTCTATACGTTCAGCAACAATACTTTCGCCCTGCCCGTAAGTTAAAATGGTTTTATGCAGTATATAAGGCCTTTCAAATTCTTTTACAAGACGTGGCACAACCTCATTATCTATAAGATATTTCATTTCATAAGGCACACCCGGCAACGATATAAACACCGTATTGCCTTTGTGCAGCCACATACCCGGAGCCGTACCTACTGCATTGCGCAACACTGTACTTTTAGACGGCACTAGTGCCTGATCTTTATTGATTTGCGAGGCAGGCCTCTTTAAGGCTTTTTCTATTAACTCAATTACATGAGCTTCTACTTCTTCATTACGCACCAAATGATCGTCAAAATATTCGCATAACGTCATTTTGGTAACATCGTCTTTAGTAGGACCAAGACCACCGGTAATTATAACTACCTCTACCCTATTTTGCAAAGCCGCAAGCGTGTTTAAAATATGATGCCTGTCATCGCTAATCGAAAGCATTTCATGAACATGCACACCTATTTTATCTAACGCCTTTGCAATATAGCCTGAATTGGTATCTACGATCTGTCCAATAAGTATTTCATCGCCAACAGTAATAACAGCCGCTTTCATACTTAAAGGTTATAATCTTTTTTAAGCTCTTTTATAGTAAGCTCTACAAGTTCCCGCAGATTCTTTACCACGTCTTTAATCTCTTTTTTCTTGCCTTTAGCCTTGCTCCAGTTTTCTATGGCAACTACATCTTCATAGGCAAGATCCATACCCAGCAAATCGAGGGTAGGTTTAATTTTGTGCGCTGCACTATATACCTTATTATGATCTTTTTCTTTAAGACCTTCTCTCAGGTTTTTAACTTCCGCAGGGACTTCCTCTAAAAAAAGCATCACAATTTGCTTTGCAAAAGCCGCATCACTGTCGGAAATTGCATATACTTTGGCTAAGTTGTAATTAAGTGCCATTATTTTACCTGTACCTTAAATAATTTCTTCCCTTCCAAAATTCCTTCTAATACATCGCCCGGAAGCACTTTGGCAACACCTTGTGGTGTACCGGTAAATATAACATCGCCTGTTTTTAGCGTAAAATACTTAGAGGCTTCGGCTACCAGTTCATCAATTTTCCAGATCATAAAATCGGCGCTGCTCTTTTGGGCAGTTTCACCATTTTTTACGAGTTCAAATCCTATATTTTCAAGTGAGGCGAATTCAGTTTTAGAAACAAAATCACCCAATACTGCCGAACCATCAAATGCCTTGGCTTTCTCCCAGGACAATCCCTGTTTTATAAGACTCTGTTGCAAATCGCGTGCAGTAAAATCGATACCCACAGTAATTTCGTCATAATACTTATGGGCAAATTTAACATCGATGTATTTACCCACTTTGTTAATTTTTACCACAAGCTCTATCTCATAATGAATATCATCACTAAACTCGGGTATGACAAACGGAAACTGCTTTTGCAACAGTGCCGTGTCCGGCTTCATAAAAATTACCGGTTCGGCCGGTCTCTCGTTATTAAGCTCTGCTATATGTTCTACATAATTGCGCCCTATACAAATAATCTTCATAAGCCACTATAAATAGTTACACTAATTTGTTGTTCAGTTTTCTAAGTTTTATAGCTGTAAGCACTTTTTTGGTGTACAGCGGAAAATCGGCATTTTGTATCCAGCCATAATAGCCTGGCTCCTGCTCCAGCACCTTTTCTACTTTTACGCCTTTATGTTTACCAAAAGTAAATATCTCTTCGCCATTATCATCAAGAGCTATAAACCCTGCAAAATCTACCGCTTTTTTACGGGTGGTAAATTCCGACAGGACTTTCATATCGTTCTCAAGATCGTCATACCTGTCAAGCTGCGATTTTAAAATCTCATAGGTAGCATTGGTATCGGCAGCAGCAGTATGTGCGTTTTCCAACACCTGACCGCAATAAAACTTGTAGGCGGCACTAAGGGTACGTTCTTCTTTTTTATGAAAAATAGTCTGTACATCTACCGATACGCGGTTTTTCATATCAAAATCTACCCCGGCACGCAACAATTCTTCGGCCAGCAAAGGTATATCAAACCTATCGGAATTATATCCGGCAAGATCTGAATCTTTAATCATATTATATATTTGAGCCGACAGTTGTTTAAACGTAGGCTCACTAGCCACTTTCTCGTCGGTAATACCATGAAAAGCTATGGTTTGCGGCGGTATAGGTCTTTCGGGGTTTACCAGCCAGGTCCTGCTTTCTTTGTTCCCGTTAGGATATACCTTAAGTACCGCTATTTCTACAATACGGTCTTTGGTAATATCGGTTCCGGTGGTTTCCAGGTCAAAAAAACAGATAGGCCTGTGCAGTTTAAGTTCCATAAATTAAATTTGTATATATACAAATATAGGATGAGAATATTTTATAAAGAAGATTTTGTTGTGCTATTTACAGGCAAAAAAGCAAACTTTATCGGGCTGTGTCAGTTACACTCCCACACTACCCCCGATGCCGGATAGCGTTTTTGCTTATAATCAAAATGCCACCACTCGCTTTCATAAGGCGAAAACCCTACTCGGATCATTACAGTTCTCAACAGTTTTCGGTTACGCTTAGCCTCTTTACTAAGCCCCTGTGCATTGTAGTGCGAAATTTCAGAAAAATCATCAAACACCCCACCCATATCGAGCAGGTTGCCGTTTTCGTCAGCAAGCGACAGGTCTACCGCTGCACCACGGTTATGATTAGAGCCTTTAGTAGGCCGAGCTACATATTCGGGATTATTGACAATTCTAAACATCTTGTGCTGTATGCTTATGGGACGATAGCAGTCGTAAATTACAATTTTATAACCTTTGTCCTTAAAAATTTCGTTAGCTTCCTCCAACGCCTGCGCCACTTCCGGACGTAAAAAGCACCGCGCACAGGGATACACTTTTTGATGCATAAAGTTAGCCGTATCGGCATAGGCCATTTTATTGATGATGCTAAGCGAGTCGAAGTTTATCTCGCTCCAAACAGAGTCTTTAGGATTATCATAGCTTTTAGACACACTAAATACATTAGAAGAATCTGCGCCAATCGCAGAACTCAGGAGAACGATCAGGCTAATATAAAATATATAGTGGAGTAATTTCATGCTTGGGGTAAATAACAAATATAAGCATAAAAAAACAGCTCCTTGCGGAGCTGCCTGTTAGTAATATATTTTTTTAGAAACCACTGTATCATCTTCGAGTTTCACATTTACAATAAGTATGCGCGAATGCAAAACATCGGTTACTGTAGTACTGAGTGCATTTACATTTTTAGTATCCGATAGCAACCTGCCTGCCATATCATAAACCTTAACCTCTTTTATAGCCTGCCCTACAGATTCTACCTGCAAGGCATCGTTGTTTTTGTAGGCAAATACGGTTTGCGCTTTTGCTGTTTGTTTTGGAGAAGACATTAAACCACTGGTATTAAGACGGATAATATTATTTTTACCAACACCATTGTAGCTACTAAAACT
The DNA here is from genome assembly GCF_009826935.1 of Flavobacterium sp. Sd200. Classification (GTDB taxonomy): domain Bacteria; phylum Bacteroidota; class Bacteroidia; order Flavobacteriales; family Flavobacteriaceae; genus Flavobacterium. The sequence continues at coordinate 462,402 of NZ_WUMN01000003.1, read as the reverse complement.
ACCCGAAAAAATTATACTATTGCCCTGAAAAGCAATATTTCCGAATCCAGACCCTGAAATAAAAGTGTTATCTATCGTGCCATCATTATTGAACCTCGCAAAACTTACATTTTGTGTTGGTTGTAAATAAGTTGTAGAAAGCTGATAAAATTTACCATCAGGAGCAGTTAAGATTTGATATACAAATGTTGATGAAGTATAATAATCAACATCAACCAAGATAGTGTTTAGAGTTCCGTTCGCGTTAAAACGAACAAGCCTTTGACGATAGCCAGACTGACCGTCTCCATATCCAGCCACAATTATTTTACCATCTGCTTCAACTGCAAAACTATCAAGCCAAAACATAGTCGCACGCGGTACATGGTTAAAAGTCGCATCTTCATTACCATTATAGTCAATTTTATACAAAATTGAAGAAGCACCAGTTGTTCCCACTAAAACTCTTTGCTCTTGTGGCAAATGCAATAAATACACCTGCGGATTATCGTTCCCAAATAAACTACTATCAAAGTCATTATCTACACTTCCATTAGCGTTCAATCTAACTACACCCCCTATAGAAATATTACCATACCTGTTAAAAGGTCCTCCAACAATTATTTTACCATCCGGCAATACTACTACCGCAGATATACGACTTAATTCAGGTCTTGAGTCATGACTAAATTGTTGAGCAGTAAAAGTTGCATCTATGCTACCATCAGAGTTAAGGCGTTTTATTCGCCCATCATATTCCACAAGTACTTTCCCGCCAGGATATAAACTTACAACCTTACCTAAGTCTTCAATGTTTTGATCTGGGGCAAACCCTGGATCAAGAGTACCATCTTCATTTAAACGGGCAATATTATTCCTCAATACTCCGTTGTATGACTGAAAAGTCCCCGAAATTATAATCTTATTATCATCTTGTACCAAAGCACCAACACCACCATCTGCTCCAGTAACTGCACCAGCACCCGTATAAAAAGTATCATCGCTTGATCCATCAATATTTAAACGGGCAAGCCCATTATCTAACACACCATTTAACTTTACATAATTACCATTAACATAAATTTTACCACTTTGAGATACTCCTCTTATCGCACAGGTTAATTCACCTGTATTCGGCACATTAAAATCTACATCATGGCTACCATCACTATTAAGCCTTTTTAATTTAGCTCCTATTTGTATATATAACTTACCACTATTATAAGATCTTAAATCTGTAAAGTAAACATTTTGCAAATCATCTGGAATCTGGAACGTATCATCTTGGCTCCCATCAACATTATATCTTGAAATTATGCTTCCATTTTCTCCTGTATAACAAACTACAAATTTTCCATCTTCCTGCAAAACCAAATATGGATTATTGAGATATTGAGAAAGATTAACAACTAAGCTAGTATCCTGAGATCCGTCGGAATTATACCTTATTACAGCTGCTGCGGAATTATTAAAACTTTCTAAATAAAAAAGTCCAGCAACTAGAACTTTACCATCAGACTGAACTGCAATACCCGAAATCAAAGTATTATTTACAGAATCAATATCAAAATTAATATCGACTATACCATCTGTGTTTAACCGCACAAGTTTATGTCTGTAATAATCAATGTAATATACAAGTAATATTTTCCCATCAGGCAATAAAACAGGATTTAAAACACCTCTATTTGACACTAAATTAGTTGCGTTGAATGTATCGTCGAAAGATCCATCTTCATTTAACCTCGCAATACCATTACAAGCAAAACCATTATAACTAGTAAAAGCTCCTACAATAAACAATTTACCATCAGGCAATCTTAGAATATTATTTACTACTCCATTTGTACCTGTGCCTGAATTAAATGTACCATCAAACGTTTCATCGTTATTAAGCCTAATAATATTATGTACTGTATTACCTAGATATTGAGAAAAAAGACCAACTATAATCACTTTACCGTCAGATTGCTCTATGATTTCATTAACTCTACCTGACAGTCTGTTACTCCATCCTAAATCATCAGGATTAAAAGTCATATCTACACTCCCATCCTGTTGTGCAAAGCAAATAGTAATCGAAAACAGCATTAGCAGAGACACTAATGCATAAGTAATTTTATTTTTCATTGTTTTATTATTGGTGTCGCAATACTACAAAAAAAGCCCCATTAAAAAATGAGGCTTTTATCAGATTGAAAATATTTTCTGTCAATAATCCCTTTATCAAAAGTTATTAAAAACTGTTAGTAATATATTTTTTTAGAAACCACAGTGTCATCTGCAAGAGTTACATTTACGATAAGTATGTGCGAATGCAATGTATCGGCCACCGTAGTACTGAGTGCATTTACATTTTTAGTATCTGAAATCAGCCTTCCTACCATATCATAAACCTTAATTTCTTTTATATTTTGCCCAACAGATTCTACCTGCAATGCATCATTACTTTTATACGCAAATACGTTTTGTGTTTTTGCTGTTTGTTGTGGTGTTGAAAGGCTACCACTGGTGCTAATTCTTGCAATGCGGTTGCGGCCTGTACCGTTGTATGCATAAAATTCACCTGCAATAACAAGCTTACCGTTTGCCTGCACAAACAAATCACGTATATTAACACTTATCTGACCTCCACCAATTGTGCCTGTTCCTGAATTAAAAGTAGCGTCAAAACTACCATCGCTGTTTATCCTGTTGAAAGTTTCTGACAATATACTATTTTCTCTGCTCCATCCTCCTGTTACGATTATTTTATTGTCATTCTGAACTATAATCTTATTGACAGGCATGTACTGAGTAGAAGTTCCGCTTGGGTAATTAAATTCGTCATCTACTGAGCCATCAGGATTTAGTCTTACAAATCTGGTACCTGATGGATTGAGATAATTTCCTGCAACCAATATTTTGCCATCGGGCATTAAAAACATATCCGTAACAAATCTTATAAATCCGCTTAAAACAGGAGTAAAAGTATCATCCTGTGTACCATTAGCATTCAACCTGATTATACTATTAAACGAAGGATTGTCTTCAGTTATACCACGTGCAAAAATAATTTTACCATCATTCTGCACCAATATTTTATTAACCCCGAAATAACCCGTTATTACATTAAAAGCAGTATCAATGCTGCCATTATTATTAAGCCTAAAAATATTACGTTCATAACTTAAATTAGTACCATTATAGGAACTAATTAAATCACCCCCCACGAGTAGTTTACCATCGGGTTGCATTGCAAAACTATAAAAATCAAAATTAAATTCACGGGGAAGTCCAGTACCCGCATTAAAAGTGGTATCAAGACTGCCATCAGCATGAAGCCGAGCCAAAGTATTTGCTGTAACACCATTATAAGTAGCAAATGTGCCTGCAATAATTATCTTACCATCGGGTTGGAGTACTATCCTATTAATACTTAACGGCAATGTATTAATATTATAACCTGTACCTACAATATTATAACCTGCCCCAACGCCCCCAACGTTAAAGGTTGTATCCAATTCACCGTCTTCTGTAAGTCTGGCTATCCCTCCCACACTTATTCCGTTATAATGGGTAAAACTTCCCCCTATTAATATTTTCCCATCTCCCTGCTGTACAGCTGCATAAATTGCATCATCAGCACCTGTGCCATATCCCACACTAAAAGTTTCATCTATAGTTCCATTAGTATTTAGCCTTACAATATTATTTCTGCTAACTCCGCTGTAAGAAAGAAATTCACCTGTAACTACAACTTTTCCATCAGGTTGTAGTGCTGTTTTTAAATAGGCGCCCAAATATGCACTTGCCGCAGCAAAAGTTTCATCAAATGTTCCATCTGCATTTAGCCTCGCTACATTAAATATACCAACACCTGTTATATCAATAATACCAGAGATAATCATTTTATTATCTTCCTGCTTTATCATTGTCCTCATATTTGTATTAGGTCCAAGGGTACTGAAAAATGTATCGTCTACTCCTCCGTTATAATTAAATTTTGCAACACCTATTTTTGAGACACCATTAACCTGTCTAAAACGTCCCGAAGCCACTATCCCATCCGGGTGTAGAACTATATCATAAACTTCATTGTTTGGCCCCTGTCCTGCTAACACAAAAGAATTGTCTATAGTGCCATTTTCATCAAGCCTTATTATATTCTTATTTTGTCCGTTATTATAGGTAAATAACCCACCAACAACTATCTTATTATCAGACTGTAGAGAAATAGCATTTACCGATACATTAACTATTGTAAGATCTGGAATAAAAGATGTATCGACTGCTCCAGCTTCGTTCAGCCTGATAATTCCTGCGCTACCGAAACTCCCTCCTAATAATATCTTATTATCTGGTAAAATTTTAATTGTTTTTATTACATAATTTGACTCTATTAATGGGACAAATGAAGTATCAAGGCTACCATCAGCATTCAGTCTTGCCAGCTTATTTATTGCTATGTCATTATAATGTGCAAAATCGCCTGCTATATATATCTTTCCGTCTGGTTGTACCGCAATGAGATTTACAAGACCATCCGCACCTTCGTGAACCTGAAAATCAGCATCAAGAGATTGATCAGAATTTAAACGAGCAAGCCTTACGGCGCTTACTCCTTTATAATGAGTAAAATGCCCACCTATGAGTACCTTACCATCGTGCTGTACAGCAACACACCTTATCGAAGTATTAGTACCGTTGAAATAACCTGTATCTTCAGGGTTAAAAGTAGGGTCGTTAGCGCCATCCTGCGCAAACGTTATATTTAAAAAAGTAAAAAAAAGGAAGAATGCAAAAAAAGTAATTTTATTTTTCATTGTTTTATTATTGGTTGGCACAATAGTACAAAAAAGCCCCATTAAAAAATGAGGCTTTTATCAGATTGAAAATATTTTTTCTTAATAATCCCTATTCACATCAAACGCTTCAAGATATTCAGCTACGCGTTTAACGAAGGAGCCTCCCAGTGCACCGTCTACCACACGGTGGTCGTAGCTATGCGACAGGAACATTTTTTGGCGTATGCCTATAAAGTCGCCTTCAGGAGTTTCTATAACAGCAGGTACTTTGCGTATGGCACCCAGTGCTAAAATACCCACCTGCGGCTGGTTGATTATTGGCGTACCAAACACACTGCCAAAAGTACCCACGTTAGTAACCGTATAGGTACCACCCTGTGTGTCGTCCGGTTTAAGCTTACCAGCCTTTGCCCGGTTGCCTAGGTCGTTTACAGCCTTAGCCATACCTACAAGGTTTAGCTGGTCGGCATTTTTTATTACGGGAACAATAAGGTTACCGTTAGGAAGGGCCGCCGCCATGCCCAGGTTGATGTTTTTCTTTTTAATAATGTATTCGCCATCCACGCTGATGTTCATCATCGGGAAGTCTTTTAGTGCCTTTGCAACCGCCTCCATAAATATTGGTGTAAAGGTTAGTTTTTCACCCTCCCTTTTTTCAAAAGCACCTTTTACTTTATCGCGCCACTTAACAATATTGGTAACATCTACCTCTATAAACGACTGCACGTGTGCCGATGTTTGTACACTCTGCACCATATAGCCCGATATAAGCTTGCGCATACGGTCCATTTCTACGATCTCGTCCTGGCCGTTTACAGAAACAGGGGCGGCTTTAGAAATTTCAGGTTTCAGGTTTAAAGTTTCAGGTTTAGCTACAATTTGCGGTTGGGTGTTTGTTATTTGAATATTGTTACTTGAAGTTTTTCTTTGGGCAACATACTCCAATATATCATTTTTAGTAACACGACCATCTTTACCTGTGCCGTTTATGCCTTCAAGTTCAGCAACAGATACGCCTTCTTCTTTGGCTATATTTTTTACTAACGGTGAGTAGAATTTATCAGACCCCGAAAAATCCTGCGGAACAGCAACAGCTTCTTTAGCCGCTTCAAAAGTCTTTTCAATTGCGGCAACACTTTCGTTTGCAACAGCAGTTTCTTCGCTTGGCGCATCTACCACCACACCGCCTTCGGTTTCTATATAGGCAATAACCTGGCCTACCTGAACCACATCGTTTACATTAAAAAGCACTTCAGAAAGCCTGCCTGAAACCTCGCTCGGCACTTCCGAATCTACTTTATCTGTAGCAATTTCCAGTACAGCTTCATCGGCCGCAATGTGATCACCCACTTTTTTAAGCCAGTTAGTAATGGTTGCCTCAGCAACGCTCTCGCCCATTTTGGGCAGCCTAAGTTCAAATTTTGCCATATTTATAACCTAAAGGTAAATTTGGTTTTTATACTTGCGAAAATAATAAAAAAATTAGCCAAATAAAGATTTTAAAATAATTTTAAACCCAAATTAGGCATAAACCTCAATCTGTATTACTTCTCCCCTGTCGTTACTACTGTTACTTCCTAAAATAAAGCTACCACCAGATGGTTTTATTTTATAGGTAAACCCGCCATCCCTATGCTTTTCCATGAAGTTTATCATTTCTTTAAAAGAGATCAGGACACTATCGAAGATAACCTCAGTATTACTGTTCTGTAAAAATACACCATCTGTTGCAACAGACGTTACCCGAACCACATTTTTCTGCAGCTGATTTTCTAACGTTTCACGCAATTGTTCGTTATCCGAAATGAGCACATACTGCTGCGGTATATGTATAGCCCCCTTTTTATTTTTCTTGGCCAGCATAAAAAATTTTGCGCCAATGCGCATAAATACATCAAAAACAGGCGAAGCCCTGAAATGTTTTTTATAAAAAAATTTCATAGCCTCTCTAAAGCGGTTCATGTAAGCACCATCTTTAACCGTGCTCTCTCCTTTATAATGTATTACGCTGGTATCAGGAAAATAGTAATTATGCCTGCCTTTTTGCATCACGGTGTACGACAGGTCAAAATCATCGCTGTACATAAAGCAGTCTTCATCAAAGCCTCCCGCCTCAAGATACAGTTCACGCTCCATTATCATAAAAGCACCTACAAGTACTTCTACAATTCCGGTTTGGTTCTCTTTTAAATGCTGGGCATAATATTTATTGAAGATGCTTATTCCAGGAAAAAGCTTATACAATCCGGCAATTTTAGTAGTTGCCACCCACGGTGTAGGAACTCCACGCTTGCTTTCGGGTAAAAAACAACCACGACCGTCTACCAGTTTTGCACCAACTATTCCTGCATTTTTTTGGTTTTGAATAAACTGCAATGCTTTTACGAAAGTGTCTTCTGCAACAACAGTGTCAGGATTAAGAATACAGACATATTTTCCCTTTGCCGCAGCCACTCCTATATTATTGCCCTTAGGGAAACCCGAGTTTTCTTTATTCTCTATAAGCGTAACATCCGGAAAACGCTGCTTCATCATGGCACAGCTATCATCGGGAGAGTTATTATCCACCACAATAACCTCTGCATCAATCCCTTTAATAGCCTGTTGCACACTAAGCACACAAAGCTCTAAAAAATAACGTACGTTATAATTAAGTATTATTACCGATAACTGCATGGGGCAAAGATACTAATTTGACCGATTACCTTAGTTAAGCTATATTATCCATCTTTTTGAGTTCTGCAATTACCTCTTCATGTGGCCGCACATTGCCTTTAATGCTTTGCTCAATACTTTCATCGATCAATTGTTTTACCAAATTTGGCAATTCGTCCCAAAAGTCACCAGATATATTTTGAGGTGTGTTTTTTTCTTCTTCATTTTTCATCAGTATAAAGATAACAATTCCAAAAACTAAAAAAGCACCCTTTTTCAAGGGTGCTTTTACCAACTAACTCAATCACTCAATCATTATAAAATCTCAATCACTCTCTTAGCAGGCTTTTCTGCTTCTTCTTTTTTAGGCAGCGTAATATTTAATATGCCATCTGTATAAGCTGCGTTTATACTCTCTTCACTAATATTTTCAGGCAGTGTAAAAGCTCTTTTAAATGAAGTTTGCGTAAACTCTTTGCGGGTATATTTACCTTCCTGTTCTTCCGTTTTCTCTGCTTCTGCCTTATACGATATAGTAAGCAAACCGTTATCTACTTCAATATTAAAATCTTCTTTTTTGAGACCCGGAGCAACTAATGCTACATTAAAAAAGCCTTCAGACTCTTTTACATTTACTGGCGGCACAGTTTTATGTGCATATTGTGTACCTCCAAGAATATCTTTAAAAAATTGATCCATCACCAGATAACCATTGCTGTAATTGCGTTTTACTAAGTTCATGTTCTTTATATTTTTTATGTTATAAATCTTTTTGATTTGCTTAGTTATAGTCAAGTTTTATTCCACAACGAAAATCAATGCCAAAATGGCGCTTTTAATGACTTTTTGTCTTGTTATCGCTTTTAAAAATTGAAAAAATGGCGCAAATAACCCTCTATAATGTCTTTACACACACCCCTTATTTAAAACCTAACAACTTAATTTTGAATAGAACAAATAAAAATCGATTACCAACTTAAGACTATTAAAAATGGAAACAGGAAAAAACCCGATCGTATGGACAGAGATCTATGTAAGTGATCTTGACCGCGCACAAAAATTTTATGAAACCGTATTAAACATCAACCTCACCCCTATGCCCATGCCAGAAGGTATGGATATCCCGAAAGACAGCGACGACTATTTTGAAATGATTATGTTTCCCGGAGACATGCAGGGACCGGGCAGCAGCGGTGCTATAGTAAAATCGAATATGTTTAAACCCGGAGCAGGCGGAACACTCGTTTACTTTTGGTGCGAGGACTGCGAAACAGAATTAGGAAGAGTTGAAGCAGCGGGCGGAATTGTAGTTGCCCCAAAAATGTCTATAGGCGAACACGGATTTTGCGGCATAGCCCAGGACACCGAAGGAAACCCGATAGGCTTTCACTCACTTAAGTAGCACTTTCGCTTTTAAAAACACCTTAACCTGCATCTTAATCCACCATTTAAGATGCAGGTTTTTATTTAAATACATTTAGATGATTATTTCCAAAAACGTTGAGTATGGTGAAATTGATAAAACACACAACAGGTTTTTAACCCAAACATTATATTTTTCACATCAACACATTGCAGAAAAATTATTTTACATTACTTTTAAACCTTATAATACTATTTTCAATCTAACCTCATATACTTAAAAAAATAAAACTATGAAAAAAATGCTTTTGGCAACTGCCCTACTATTAGGACTTGCTGTAAACGCTCAGACTAAAGAAAAGAAATTAGCTGAAAAACCTGTTATTGCTACAGAACAAAAACTTGTATCGATAACTCCAGAGCAAAGGGCTGAGGCAAAACTTAAAAGGCTAACTACAGATTTAGATCTTACAGAAAAACAACAAAAAGAATTAAAGCCCACTTTAATTACTATTGAAACCCAAAAACAGGCTAACCTTGAAGAGAACAGAGCAAACAAAAAAGCAGGCAAAAAACTAACCGAGGAGCAAAAAGACCAGCGCAAAATAAAAGCCCTTGAGCAAAAGATGATGCTTGATAAGGAACTTAAAAAAATACTTACAGCTGATCAGACAAAAAAATATGACCTGCTTAAAGAAGAAAAAAAAGATAATCTAAAAAATAAAAAAGCAGAGATGACTCCTTCTCAAAAATAATTTAATGTTAAAACTTTGTGATGTTTTACATTTTAATTAGATTTGAGTTTTAAACATAAATTGCTTATTATGAAAAAAATAATTGCCTTTTCACTTATCGCCATAGGTTTTAGCTTTACAGCCAATGCGCAAAAAAAAGTAGTTGCCCCATCGGCTACGGTAGCTCAAACGCCTACTGCCCCGACTAAAGCATCCGAAGAAGCCGCTACTAAAGATGTAGCAACGCTAAGCAAAGTGGTAACACTTACAGAAGCCGAAAAGAAAACCTACTTTGGCCTGTTTGAATACAAGCACCGCGCTTTGAGTGTTAACCCAAGCGAAGAAGCTAAAAAATCTATTTACAACAGCATCGAAATGAAACTTAGAGCCGGACTTAGCCCTGCTCAAATGGCGAAACTTGACGCTAACAAAAAAACACTTCACACACTTACTCACTAAGAGTAACGACCTTAGAATAACCAAAAAAAGCGACCAAAATTGGTCGCTTTTTTTAATGCTTTATAGATAATTAAGCCTCCGTGTTCAGCATCTGCCAAAGCTTATCCTTAAGCTCCATAAGACCCTGTTGCGCTACAGACGATATCATTAAATACGGAATGTTTTTAAACGCAACATCAAGGTTAGCTTTCATTTCTTCTTTAAGCTCATCATCGAGCATATCGCATTTAGATATAACTATAACACGTTCTTTATCCAATATCTCAGGATTGTAGCGCCTTAACTCATCTAATAAAATCTCATATTCTTTTTCAATATCGGCAGCATCAGCAGGTATTAAAAATATCAATATAGAGTTACGTTCTATATGCCTCAAAAAATAATGCCCAAGTCCTTTACCTTCGGCAGCCCCTTCAATAATACCCGGAATATCAGCTATTACAAAAGACTGGTAATCTCTGTAAGACACTATACCTAAATTAGGCTTTAGCGTTGTAAACGGATAATCTGCAATTTTTGGCTTAGCCGAGGTCAGTACCGAAAGCAATGTCGACTTACCAGCATTAGGGAAACCTACCAGCCCAACATCGGCAAGAACTTTAAGTTCCAGCAACACATCGCGCTCTTCTACCGGCATACCCGGCTGAGAGTAGCGTGGCGTTTGGTTGGTTGCACTTCTAAAATGCCAGTTTCCAAGTCCGCCTTTACCTCCTTTTACTAATATTTGTTTTTGCCCGTGCTCTGTAATCTCAAAAAGCACCTCATCGGTTTCCTGGTCTTTTACAACCGTTCCTAACGGCACTTCAATATATTTATCCTCACCGTCGGCACCGGTACTGCGTGCACTACCGCCATCGCCTCCGTGCCCGGCTTTAATGTGTCGTGCAAATTTTAAATGAAACAACGTCCACAACCCTTTATTACCCACAAGATACACGTGGCCGCCACGACCGCCATCGCCACCATCAGGGCCTCCTTTTTCAATAAATTTTTCCCTGTGCAGGTGCGTAGATCCCTTCCCTCCTTTTCCGGAAGACACATATATCTTTACATAATCTACAAAATTCCCTTCTGTCATTTTTTTAGTTTAAAATTTGAAAGTCAAAAGTTTGAAAGTTGTGGTGCTTTCAGCCTGCAAAGGTACATTTTTTTATCAATTCCTATAATTTAAAACAGCCTGCAACTCCTGATAAGTTGTATATATCATTTAATTACGGCATCAAAAATTTAAAACAGGTACTTTTAAACTTTAATTCATATCATGAACATACTGTACAACAACAGCAAGTGCACCGCCTTTATTATTTTTTTGTTTGCCATAGCCAACTGCCTTGCACAATCTAAACCTGAAAGAATATTGCTTGCAACGTCTAAAACAGACCATACCCTTAGCCTGGTAGACGCATCAACACTCAAGATAATTAAAAAACTTCCGGTAGGACCTAACCCACATGAAGTTGTAGTTTCGGCCGATGGTACAACCGCTTACGTTTCCAACCCCGGCAACAGCGACCTGCATGAAATAAATGTTATAGACGTGCAAAACCAAAAAACTTTGCCCAATATAGACACTGCGCCTTTTTTAGGCCCGCACGGCATGGTACTACAAAATAACAAATTGTGGTTTACAGCTCAGGGCTCAAAATCAGTGGCTCGATATGACACCCAAACCCATAAATTTGATCTCGCAATAGGAACAGGTCAGGACGTTACACACCTTTTGCATGTAACCCCGAATGGCAAAAAATTTTACACAACGAATGTAGAATCCGGCACTGTAAGTATTTTCGAGAACATGCTTGTAGAACCCACTATTCCTCCAACAGGAGTGCTTCCACCCACAGCAAAGCCGCATTTAGACTGGACACACACCTTAATTACAGCAGGCCAGGGTGTTGAAGGCTTTGATGTTTTGCCCAACGAAAAAGAATTGTGGGCTGTTGACCCCAAAGGAAACATATATATTATTGATACTGAAGCCAAACAAATTACACTAACTATCAAAACAGGTATTTTAGGGTTACACCGCATTGCATTTACTCCCGACGGTAAAACGGCAGCAACCGTTAGTGTGCGTACCGGCGACCTCTTATTTTTTGATGTAAAAAGCCGAAAAGAAATTAAACGTATACAAACCGGGCAGGGTGCTGCCATGTTGATGGACGCTGTAGACAACCGTCTGTTTATTTCGTGCTCACCTAACGATTATATTGCGATAATAGACCTGAAAAGCATGGAAGTTAGTGGAAAATTAGAGGTTGGCGGCAGACCGGATGGATTGGAATTTGCAGTAACTGAATGAGTTTTTTGTAACTTTACAGACTAAAGTTTACATTGCTCAAAACTAATTACAAAGTTGGTCATTATGAAAATCATCCCTTTAAAAGAAGGCATTTTTACCGTTACCCCTACCAAAGAGTTTACACAGATTACTTTAGAGGAACTGGATACTGCCGACAAGGGATTGCTGAAAATGGCAATCTGCCCATTTTTAATAATCCTGCCTGATGATGTTGTACTGATTGACGCAGGGCTTGGGTGGACTGAAAATGGCAAACCTGTGATTGTACAGCTCATTGAAGAAGCAGGCTATAAGGCTACAGATGTGACTAAGGTTTTACTCTCCCACCTGCATAAAGACCATATAGACGGGTTGGGATATTTTGACAACAATGTGTTTGTACAAAACTTTCCGGAAGCTGAGATCCATCTTCAGCAAAATGAACTACACTATGCCCTGAACCAAATTGAGAGCCACTCTTTTAATCAGGAAATTTTAGAAGAAGTAGCCAATTTGCCTAACCTTGTGTTTATGCAAGACAAGCAGAGTACAATTGGCAATTACATTAGCTATGAGGTTACGGGTGGGCACACGCCCTTTCATCAGGCATTTTGGATAAAGCATGAAGACATTACGGCATTTTATGGTGCCGACGACCTGCCACAGCGTGTTTACCTAAAATTCCACATTGCCTACAAATCAGACTATGACGGAAAAACCGCTATGGAAAACCGCCAAAAATGGGAACTACAGGCCAAAGAAGAACACTGGACGGTATTGTTCTACCATGATATTAAACAGAATGCAAAGGTATTTTAGTGACTCTTAGACAGATAACTATTTAAAAATTAAAGATGGAATACCGATTCCTATGGCAATTCCATAAATTAAATCAGCCCATATAAACCTCAAGACATTGAACACATATATGAGTCCAATGATAGGAAAGGATATTATTGCCAGCAGGTTACCTTTTTTAATTTTTTCTTTGGCCTGATCATATACATTATTAGCGTCCTGATTAGAAGGCACTGCATGCATACCTATTGATACGCCAAGCCAAATAAGAAAGTACGAAAGCGGATGAGCCAAATCAAAATATTTTATGGGCATATATGCAGGAAGGCATATAAGCAGGCACAATAAGGTATTAACAAAAAAAGGACCCATCGAAATTAAAAAGGTTGTTGTAAAATTGCTGCTGTTTTCATGAACTACATAACCCGCAGGATTGCCTACCCTAAAATAGCATGCATCAAATACCGCTACTTTTCTTAGCCTGCAAAAAAACATATGTGCAAATTCGTGCACTATGATTCCCGGAAATGTCACAATAGAAATTACTTCACCTGGTATATAAAAAAACATAATTATTTAATTTTTAGCCCAACCATTGGGAAATTGTTTTGTAAACTCTTTTGAATCAATGATATTTCGGGTAGCAATACGATATTCTACCCTATTATAATACTCTTTCATTTCAGCACTTGTACTGTCTATAGCCTTGGCCTTATCAAGATATTTAAGCGCATTGAGCCTTGCCGATTCATCTTTTTTATCGGCATATATGCAAGCATATGCAGAAGCCACCGCAGTATTGGATACTGCAGAAATAGAATCATTTTCATAATTTTTTCTGGTAGCTTCTAAAAACCCAGTATAATTACGGGCATTAAAAGTAGCCCCTATCTCAGCCTGTAGGATGAGTTTCTCAATGCCATAATCATCCGGAAGATTACCGCTGCATTTTTTAAATTCCTTTAAAGCCTCGATATTTTTATCCTTTGATAAAAGATCAATACCCCCGTAATATGCTGCTAAAAGATTAAGATCTTCAACCTCCGGAACTTTATTGGCAGCACTGTTCATTTGTTTATGGGCACTATTATAATCGCCAATATTTGCAAACTGAAATGAATCCTGAATATCATTATAAGCCTGATAATATTTCCAGTTCCATGCGAACGAAAAACAAACAAGAAGCAATACGGCTGCAAAAAAAGCTTTAACCCATACAGGAAATGCTTTATTCTTTAATTTTTTCTCACATTCAGCACAAATTGGGTAGACAGATATTTTCTTTATTTCTTCATCTCCAAAATCCTTGTCACAAAATGAACACGCAGTAGGATCGAAATCTTTTATAACAGACTTACCATCTAACATATCCGGTTGAGGGAAGGTGGTATCCATACACCTCGAACAAAAGACATTACCATCTACCTTTACGGTATCATTCAAAGGTTTGGTTTCAAAACATTTGCTACACTCAGCTGTTCTCATAAAACTACCTATACTTTGTTAAGCTGCTAAACAAAACACATCGTTTAACATAAATTTTAGTTAATATTTCAAAAATATAAAATAGAAATTAGTAAACAATAGCTAAATCAAAAAATTATGCATAATTATTTAAAAGCAAAATCGCCAGCAAAAGCCAGCGATTTTAGTTTTTATTATTTGCTTGAGTAGGTTATTCCAAAGTCCGTATTAGTCTGTACATTTTTTGCTTCTTCTACATTTATCCTTTTTATCTCAATTTTCTGATCATAACCCACTGCTGCCGAATAGAACAACTTTAGCTTGGCAGGCAGCTTTTTACCTATGGCATCCTGTTTTGCAGTGCTTTCCTTTAAATACTTTCCATATTCATTGATGTATTTATCTCCCACCGTAAAATCACTCATTGCTTTAGCATAAGCCTGCGCTTTATTTTCTTCTAAGCTTTTCAATTCATCGGCATCTTTACTTAAGCTTTCAATATCGCCTCCAAAAAGTTCTTTTAAGTCTTTAGAATTTGCCACGAACTGGTCTAATATCTCCGCATTAGATGCTGTAGTAGCTTTAGAAACAGTAAAAAGCAAATAATCTCCGGGAACAATATTTTCTATTTTATAATTACCCTGTACATCGGTAGTAGCTTCATAAGTTGCAGGCTCAGCACCTTTATTTAAGTTATAAAGCTTAATTTCGGCTCCGGCGTCCGGTTTGTTGCCAACATAATCATTATACTTGTAATAAACATTCCCTGATGTCGACCCCGGATCTTTTTTACAGGCCGTAAAAAACGCTGTAGCAGCGAAAAGCAATACTAATTTTTTCATGTGGTGTTTTATTGATTATTCACCACAAAAATATCAAAACACTCAATCAAAAAATCAACGTTTACCTTTAATCAAACATTTTTGAGAATATAAACTTATTAAAGCTTTTCTGATTAACTTTAGTTAATTATCGAATATAAACACTCCGAATTCAATCAAAAACAACAGTGAGGTTTACCTTATTTTTTTAACAAAATTGCTTTAACGCTATTCTTTCAGCCTGCTCACGCGCACCTTATCTATCTTAACTCCATCCATATCCAATACTTCAAGCTCATACAGGTGCCATATCAGCTTTTCGCCTTCTTTGGGTATATAGCTAAGCTCAGTCATTATAAGGCCGCTCACAGTAGTAACCTCATAATCAGTAGTAAGTTCATCAAGATCGAAATACGTTAAGAAATCGTGTAACGGATAATGTCCGTCTACCAACCACGAACCGTCTTCATTGGCTACAAGCTTAAACTCGTCTTCATAAAAGTCGGAAGCATCGCCCACTAAAGCCTCAAGAATATCGTTCAGGGTAATAATTCCCTGAAAAACACCATACTCATCGGTTACCAACGCATAATGCACTTTTGTTTTTTTGAATATTTCAAGTGCTTTGTAGGCCGATGTATGTTCTATAAGATATACGGGCTCTACAACAATATCCTTAAAATTAAAATTGTCGTTATCGTAGTTAGCAAAAATATCTTTTAGTTGCACTACACCAATAACATCGTCAAGACTGTTACCTTCGCACACAGGATAAACCGAATGCAACTCTTCGAGCATGGTTTGTTTAATACTGTCTTTAGTGAAAGAAGTAGACAAATACGTTACCGATTTACGGTGTGTCATTAACGAGTTTACTTTCCTGTCGCCAATATGGAAAACGCGCTCCATAATGTCGTGTTCAATTTCCTGAACCTCTCCCCCTTCGGTGCCTTCTTTAATAATGGCTTTAATTTCCTCTTCGGTTACTTTTCCATCTGCTGTTGGGCGGATGCGGAACACATTCAGCACAAAATCAGTAGATGTTGTTAAAAGCCATATAAATGGTGCTGTTACTATAGAAATAAACTTCATGGGCAGGGCCACCATTTTTGCAATAGCTTCAGGATAGTTAAGCCCTATCCTTTTAGGCAGCAGTTCTCCCAGCACGAGCGAAAAAAACGTTAGTATAACTACTACTATACCTACCGACAGGTTTGCCGAATAAGGCTTCAGGGCATCAAATCCATCAAGAAAAAGTTTTACGTCGTCGGTCACTTTATCACCAGAATAAATACCGGTTAAAATACCTATAAGCGTAATACCTATTTGTACGGTAGAAAGGAATTTGTTTGGCGAATTGGCAAGATCCAGCGCCGCCTGTGCACTTGGATTGCCTTTTTTTGCAGCGGTTTCAAGGCGGCTTTTACGGGCAGATATAAGCGCAATCTCGCTCATGGAGAAAACGCCGTTTAAAATGATAAGGAAAAATATTATGGCTATTTCCAAAGTTGGGGTTTTTAGTTAGAGCGTATCGATTACAGAACTTAATCGATGTGTAATTTCGGCTATTTCGCCTATTCCGTTTACCGGATGGTATTTGCCCTGTGCTTTATAATACTCAATAAGCGGGGCTGTTTTTTCGTTATATTCCTGGTAGCGGTTACGAATAAGGTTTTCGTCCTGGTCATCAACCCTACCGCTTGTCTTACCTCTTTCAAGCAGGCGTTGTACAAGTACTTCATCGTCAGCTTCAAGAGCAATGGTAGCCGTTACGCCCCAGCCTTTAGTCGCTAAAAAAGCATCAAGCGCATCGGCCTGTGCTGTTGTACGTGGAAAACCGTCAAACAAGAAACCTGCGGTATCGGGGTGTTTACCCACCTCATCTTCAAGCATTTTAATAGTTACTTCATCCGGAACTAAATCGCCTTTATCAATATAGGTTTTGGCAAGCTGCCCTAACTCGGTATTATTTTTAAGGTTAAATCGGAAAAGATCGCCGGTAGAAATATGCGTCAGATTGTATTTTGTTTTTAAAAATTCAGCCTGAGTTCCTTTCCCTGCTCCGGGTTTTCCAAAAAGTACAATATTTTTCATTGTTGTGTATAAAAGGTATAGTTTATTTTTATTTAAGCTGGTATATTTCAGGCAGGTTGCGTCCCAGTCCGTCATAGTCCAAGCCGTAACCCACTATAAATTTATTGGGTATTTCAAACCCTACATAATCCAGCGGTATATTTTTGGTGTAAGCTTCGGGCTTAAAAAACAGCGTGGCGATTTTTAGCTGCTTTACGTTTTTATTTTCAAAAAGTTGTATCAATGCCTCTATGGTGTGGCCTGTATCTACAATATCTTCAATTAAAACAACGCTTCTGCCCTCAAGGTTTTGGCTAAGCCCTAAAAGTTGCTTTACCTCCCCGGTAGTGCTTGTCCCTTCATAAGAAGACATTTTTACAAAATTAATCTCGCAGTCTTTGGTGTAATGCTTTGCAAAGTCTGAAAGCACCATAAAAGACCCGTTAAGTACCCCTACAAACACGGGGACCTCCCCTTCCAGGTCTTCCTCGGCCTCTTTGGCCATGCGTTTCACAACGGCATCAATTTCTGTTGCAGTTATAAAAGGCACAAATTGTTTGTCATGAAGCTGTATCACGATAGAAATAGAATATAATCTGCAAATATACTAATTCAGCAACAGCCAGTTAACGCATTAAGTTTATTTTGTAATAATTTTATTAATGTTAAATAATATCTAATATTCAAGCCATTACCCTATCAAAGCTTCAACAAATAACTAATTTAGACTCATAATTATTTATTTGCAACTATACATACATGAAAAATACAGCTACTATACTTGCCCTTACAGGCCTTATAATGATTATCGGCTGCAAAAAACAGCAGGTTAGCAAAGAAGAAAAACAGGAGGCTAAAGCCGAAGGCAGCACAACCGTGCAAACAGCTATTGGACCTTTGGAGTTGCCTGCACCCTTTGCCACCGAAAGCGTTACCAAGAACAGTAAAATGGTGGACTGGGAAAATAACATCCCTAAAGCCCCGGCTGGATTTACCGTTACGAAATTTGCAGGAGATTTGGACAACCCACGAAATACTTACATAGCGCCCAATGGAGATATTTTTGTAGCCGAAAGCGGCACCGTACACAGTGCTGATCGTATTACACTGTTTCGAGATAAAGATAAAGACGGCACTTTTGAGACCCGTGTGGTTTTTGCCGAAAAACTAAAACAACCTTACGGCATGCTGGTTCTTAAAAACAGCTTTTATGTTGCCAATACCGATGGGCTGTACCAATATCCCTACAAAGAAGGTGACCTAAAGCTTACGGGAACAGGCAAAAAAATAGTAGAACTTCCGGCAGGGGGTTACAACAACCACTGGACGCGCAACCTGATTGCCAATGCCGATGGCAGCAAAATATACATATCGGTAGGTTCTGGCAGTAATGTGGGCGAGAACGGTATGGAGTATGAAGTGCGCAGAGCCGATATACTGGAAGTAAACCCCGACGGTACAGGCGAGATTATCTATGCCGCAGGGATTCGCAACCCCGTGGGCATGGACTGGAACCCTGTTAATAAAGAACTTTGGACAGCCGTTAACGAACGCGACGAACTGGGCGACGGTCTGGTGCCCGACTATGTTACAAGCGTTAAAAAAGGAGCCTTTTATGGCTGGCCATATGCTTACTTTGGCCCTATCGAAGACCCACGCATGAAAGGAAAGGCACCCGAACTTGTGGCTAAAACTATCGTACCCGATGTATCGGTTGGGGCACACACGGCATCATTAGGTATTGCGTTTTATACCGGTAACACCTTTCCTGATAAATATAAAAACGGGGCGTTTGTAGGGCAGCACGGCTCGTGGAACCGCAGTGTGCTGAGCGGATATAAAGTGCTTTTTGTTCCGTTTAAAGATGGCAAACCCAGTGGTCAACCCGAAGATTTCCTTACCGGGTTTATTGCAGATGAGGAAAAAGCCAAAGTATATGGCCGCCCTGTAGATGTAACGGTAATGAACGATGGGTCACTACTGGTCAACGACGATGCCGGAAATACATTGTGGAAAGTGACACCGAATAAATAGCAATCTCAGCGGTGCCGTGTACCTATAACAATAGTCCTCTCCCCCAGCCCCTCTCCCAAGGAGAGGGGAGCCAACGGACGGGTACAGTACGGCAATAATTTACATTTGTACAGTATAAAAACATCTGAGTGTAGCTGCTCCCTCCCCTTCGGGGAGGGCTGGGGAGGGGAAAACATTACGATGATTTTCGTACAGAAAATATCAAAATAACTCAAAATCCTGCGGTACATTTACTGTCAGGATTTTTTAATGTTAGCCAACCACATGACTATAAAACCATTTATCTTTTTATTGATACTTATATCTGTAGGGAAATCTTTTGGGCAGGATACTATAAAAAACATCATCAAAGATAGCATTCACTATGACTTTGTGGATCGTGTATCCGGTATAAAAATAACTACTGAACTCCAGCCCGTAACCATAAGCAACTACCATATAAATGACAGCCTCCTAAATGCTCCTGCAAGCATTGGCATACTTACCCAACAGCAAATACAACGCAATAACAATGCTGACATATCACCCATACTAAACACGCTTCCGGGAGTATTCATGCAATCAGGGGCTATTAATACCAACCGTATTTCCATTCGGGGTATTGGCGCACACACGCAGTATGGCACCAATAAGATCAGGGCTTTTTATGGTAGTATCCCGCTTACATCGGGTGACAGCGAAACCACTATTGAAGACATCGACCTGCAAATGATAGATAATATAGAGGTTATAAAAGGGCCTTTATCGAGCCTGTATGGTGCGGGGCTTGGCGGGGCAATACTTATAAATCCGGCGCATGCCGTTACAGACGGAAGCCGTGCTATGGTAAGCACCACCATAGGCTCCTACGGGTTGGTTAAAAACACCGTAAACTATGGGCTAAATACCAAAAAAAGCAGCCTGAACCTTAGCTACCACAAACTGGAAACCGACGGCTACCGCGCTAACAGCCACTATAACCGCGAGGGTGTTACACTTGCTGGGGAACTCTTCCGTGCCGAAAAAAGCAAGCTGACGTATTTTGGGAATTACACCTATATGAAAGCCTACATACCCAGCTCTGTCAACAAAGCAACTTTTGAAAACAACCCACAGGCAGCTGCACCCACCTGGGCAGCCGCCAAAGGCTATGAGCAGTATGACTCTTATTTAGGTGGACTGGCTTATGACTGGCAGGTAGTCGATTGGCTAAAAAACTCTACATCAATATTCATAAACGCAAAAGACAGCTACGAGCCGCGCCCGTTTGACATCCTTGCACAGGATAATACAGCCTATGGGGCGCGTACGCAGTTTTTTGGAGACTTCAGCATCGGCAAAATGAAATCGAACTTTATTGCCGGGCTTGAATATTTTAAAGACGGATTTAGCGGCGGCACTTTTACCAATCTTTACGAAGACAACAATGGCAACGGCACACTACAGGGCAGCAGGCTAACCACCAGCGAACAGGACCGTAATTTTATAAACGCCTTTGCACAGCTTAGGGTTCAGCTTTCAAAAAAGTTTGAAGTACAGGGCGGGGTTAATTACAACAAAACAAAATTTGATTTAAACAATACTTTTCCTGTTGAAACACAGTCAGACGAAAGCTATAGCCATAACGGGATATGGTCGCCCCAACTATCATTTCTTTATAAGCCTTCCCCGTTGCAAACCCTTTACGCATCGGTTAGCCGTGGGTTTTCCCTCCCATCGGTAGAAGAAACGCTGACTGCCGATGGCACTATAAATTCTGAAATCAAACCGGAGAATGGTTATAACTTTGAAGTGGGCGGTAAATTCTATCTTGCCGATAAAAACCTGTATGCCGAAATTTCAGCCTATCATATGCAGATAAAAGACCTGCTTGTGGCACAACGCGTGGGCGACGACCAATATGTAGGCATCAACGCCGGCGAAACACTCCATCAGGGTATAGAAGCATCTGTAAACTACAATTGGCAGGTAACCGAAAAATTTGCTATACAGCCTTATGCAGCCGCATCTGTCGGGAATTATGAGTTTAAAGAGTTTATTAATAACGATATTGATTATAGCGGTAATCGACTTACAGGCGTTCCCAACAACAAAATTAATAGTGGGATAACGATAACTATACCGCATGGGCTGTATTTTAGTGCCGATTATTATTATACCTCCCGAACCCCAATAGATGATGCCAACACGGTTTATAGCGACAGCTACAGCCTGATCAACACAAAATTGGGTTGGAAACAGGAACTCTTTAAAGGATTTACAACACAGCTATCGGCAGGGATTAATAATGTTACCAATACTCATTATGCTTCGATGGTGCTAACCAACGCCACAGGAGTCAACGGAGCGGCACCACGCTATTATTATCCGGGCCTACCCACAAATTATTATACAAATATTGCAGTAAGCTACCTTTTTTAAGAGGGTGTGTCACAAAATGTCACGCAGTGTGTCACGCTTTATCACACTACATCATAGGCTTTTACTCATTTGAATGGTTAATTTTATCCTCACGA
Source organism: Flavobacterium sp. Sd200 (assembly GCF_009826935.1). Taxonomy (GTDB): domain Bacteria; phylum Bacteroidota; class Bacteroidia; order Flavobacteriales; family Flavobacteriaceae; genus Flavobacterium. The sequence goes on along the minus strand of NZ_WUMN01000003.1, from coordinate 440,460 downwards.
ACTATTTAACAGTAAAAAAACAAAAGCTATGAAACGATTATTACTATTTATGCTTTGCCTTACAACAGGGTTGGGTGCATTTGCACAGGCTCCTGTTATAGAAGGCGACGTAATGCTTTGCCCTGACACGAACGGCACAGCACGCATTACAAACGATGCTACCTACTCATCTTATCAGTGGTATGGCAAATACTGGTTTTTGCCAGGTGATTTTGAACCTATAGAAGGAGCTACATTAGCAGAGTTTACTTATGATTGGTACACCTACGACCAAATGCAGCTTAAAGTAGTTGTTACCGAAGGTAACGAAACTTTTGAATCGAATGTTATACAGATAGACAGCTACGCATGGGCTTCGTTACTTGTAAGCACTACTACAAGTGGCAATGTAACCCAGGGCGAGTATCCGGTATACCTGCTCTGCGAAGGCGGGTCTATTACCAACACAGTACTTGAACCTTATACTATAGTACAATGGTACAGAGATGGCGAGCCTATTGAAGGTGCAACGGATGTATCGTACACTATTACTGAACCGGGAGAGTATCATGTAGTAGCTGCTCCGGCCGTTTGTCCAAACAGCACAAGTACTTCATTACACACCATTGTACAGGCGAATCCTGACTGTGAGAGCGTAAGCATAGTTCCTGTTATTAATGGCTCAAATTTAATGATGTGCCCCGATACTACTGAGCAGGCATTTATAGCTGATGGCCTTGTTACTTACGACAGCTACCAATGGTATTATAAATACTGGTTCTTATCAGACGACTATGCACCTATCGAAGGCGCTACTGACAGCACTTTTATGTATGACTGGTATACTTACGATCAGGCTCTTTTAAAACTTGTGGTTACTCTTGACGGTCAAACCTACGAATCAAACTCAATACAGATTGACAGTTATAACTGGGTATCGTTAAGCTTTACAATGGATTTTAACGAGGGAGTAACCCCTGATGATGCAACACAAACCTATTTGCTTTGTCCTGATGGTGCAATTACCTGTACATTGCCGGAGCTTTTCTCTGAAAACATTCAGTGGTTCAGGGATGGCGAGCCAATTGAAGGTGCCAACCAAAGGGTTTATGTAATTACTGAAGAAGGAAGTTATTATGTTGAGGCATCTCCAAACATTTGTCCTTTCAGCAGCAATTCAACAATAGGCACTCCGGTTCCGGTGGGCACAAACACAGAGTGTACAACAGGATTGGATAATGTAAATTCAAAATTTGTTACACTATATCCAAACCCAGCAAACACATCACTTAATGTAGACCTTAGCCAGATCAGTGGATTTGAAAACTACACTATTTATGATGTTACAGGTAAAAAACTGCTTGACGGCAACATTGAAAGTTCTTTAACTACTATTAATATTGCCGGCCTTAGCGCAGGAAGCTATATTATAAAACTAAATGGCAGCGTTGGCCAAGCCTCTAAAATGTTTATTAAACAATAAACAACACAACCACAATTTTAGAGTTAGGAGAACGGGGCATTGTGCCCCGTTTCTTGTTTTTGTATATTTATGTCAATATTAGTATATTTTAGCCTAAATATTTTGTCACGCAAAGGCGCGAAGACGCAAAGCTGTATCCATATTGTTGGCTGCTTTGGGCAACTGTAAGTCGCAAAGCTTTGCGACTTACAGTCGCTTGGATTACTTCTTAAATTTTCTTCTTTGCGCCCCTGCACCTTTGCGTGAAAATAAATATAATAAGAAATAGTTTTAACCATTACCCTGAATATAGAATGGGAAGCAATTTTAAACAACTCGTTGCCAATAGTACCGCACATCGACCAGTGCGCGATATGTTGAGCGGTATGGTAATAAACAATAAAGACCTGCTGCACGAACTAATGGCAATGGCTCTTGACACAACAAATAAAAATCACCATAAAGCCTGCTGGTCATTGGAACTAGTAATGGAAACGCATATAGTGTGGCTAAGTGATTATCTTGATGTTTTTTGCAAAAGGCTTTCAACTTTAAAGCATGAGGGAGCCCTTAGGTCAGTCTCTAAAATTTGTCTTTTTGCAGTACAGTATGATAAAAAAAGCAAAGGATTTCTAAGCCCGAAAAATTTAGAGTTAATTATTGAAAGTTGTTTTGACTGGCTTATAGACCCTAAAGGAAAAGTAGCAACCAAAGCTTATACTATGAGAGCGTTATACATCTGTGGTGAAAACAACGATTGGATATACCCTGAACTGCAACGCATTTTACAGGAAGATGCAGCTAAACACACTGCGGCATATAAAGCAGCAGCAAAAGAGGTGTTACACAGAATATCTAAAATTTAAATTTTAGTACTTACAATACAGGGTTATAGCCTCATCAACCATAAACAGGAATATCCAAAATAATTTTGAAAGCAAAATACTACAACTTAAAAAAACGATAACGTTATAGTAATTACAAAGAATATTATATTTTACACAAAATTAACAACTAGTTTTAGTAAAACCGATATTTAATTTCTCAACAAATAACAAATAGTGTAGTTATTTCGCAAAAATTCAATTCGATATTTATATAATTAATATTATAACTAACTTAGTATTATATTTATAAACCATTTCGCCTGCACAAAGCAGCAGTTTTTTTTGATACTATAAACGGTTTAGAAGACGGAGGGGAACGGCTTTTAATTCCATTCAAATAAAGACCTGTTAAAAGCACTTAAAGGGATGTAAATGCAAAACGAGCAACTTTCTTCTTTTGTAAAAGCCTGCACATTTTAAATATGCAGGCTTTTTAATTATTATGCTTTTTTGGCTTCCTCTTCCTCAAAATCAAATTTCTTTAACTCCGGGGTACTAAAAAACGTAACGGCAATTACACCAAGAGTAATGCAGCCACCTGTTACCACAGCTCTTACCGTGCCCAGCCAGTGTGCCATGACACCACTTTCAAAATCGCCCAACTCGTTAGACGAGCTTATAAACATTGTATTTACTGCTGCTACCCTGCCCCGCATGTGATCGGGCGTTACAAGCTGCAATATGGTGCTCCTTACCACTACGCTAACGGCATCGCACATGCCCGAGAGTAACAGCATACAAAAAGAGAGTATAAAGCTTGTAGACAACCCAAACACAATAATTGCTAAAGCATAGCCTGTTACCGCAACAAACAATTTTTTACCCGGATTGGTTTTAAGCGGCATAAAAGCCAAGAGTCCAAGTGTGACAAGTGCCCCCATGCCGGGTGCCGACCTTAGCAGCCCGAAGCCTACTTCATCGGTATGTAAAATTTCCACCTGAAATACGGGGAGCAATGCCACGGCACCTCCAAACAAAACAGAGAACATATCTAACAACTGCGCCCCTAATAATGCAGGTGTGCGCACTACAAACTTTATGCCCTGTGTAAGGCTTTGCAGCACGGGTTCCTTTTCTTTTTTAAGTATGGGCTTGGTTTTTATATAAAGTATAGGTATCAGCAACAGCACCTGTATGAGCACTACCAGGAACATACCTGCAATTACACCATCAAAGGCTATCATAACCCCTGCCGCTAATGGCCCCATCACACTCCCGGTTTGTGCAGCCATACTGCTCCAGCTTGTTCCATTGGCATACAGCTTTCGCGGAACCACAAGTCCAAACAACGAAAACAACGATGGCCCCATAAAGGAGCGAATAATACCGCCACAGAATACTAAAAAGTAAATAATATACCGGATGGTATCTACGCTCAGCATGCTCAGCGAAAAAGGCGTGGTTAGTGTAAACAGGCTCGACCCCAACACAATGTAAGACACTATACAGAGCAATACCATTTTGCGTTTTTCATACAGGTCTACAAAATGCCCTGCAAACAAAGAAAATCCTATGGCCGGAATTACTTCAGAAAGCCCTACAAAGCCCAATGCGAGTTTGTCGCGCGTAAGATGGTATATCCAGTAAAATATAATGGTAACCTGCATGTTTAGAGTAAAAAGCAACCCGAAACGCACGCATAGGTAGGCTAAAAATTCGTTATATTTTAATACGGGGTTCTTTTCAAAAAAGCCAGATGGTAAGGGCTCGTTGTTAGTATCCTGCTCCAAAATTTATCAGGTTAAGTATTTGATGTACAAAACTACAACATAAACAGTTTACCGAACATTAGAAATGATGAATTGAATTGATGAAGGGGAATTAGGTATTAGGTACTAGGTACTAGGTCTTGGGATCCAGACGCATAATGCCTAATACCCAACACTTAGTACCCAACACCTAAAAAACCTTACGTATATATCGCTACAGTTTCCTGCTGTAATTTTTGAGGCGTTCCGGTTTCCATATAACGTTTAAAGCCCATAATATCATTCCTGACCAGCTTCTCAAATAATGGGTTTAGCAGCCTTGCCCCTTCTTCAATAGCTCCTCCGGCAGGCGCGTGATATGAAAATGATACATGCAACAATGTCCCTAATTCTCCGGCATCTTTAAATTCTACTTTACCGGCATTCCATATAGACGATCCTGTAACCGACCTCCAACCAATAAAGCGGTGTGGTTCTTCAGCCACTATTTCAGACCTCCAGCTTAATGTGCTGTTCAACCCCGGCACTTTAACGTTCCATTCAGACAGCGTATCGCTTAAAACCGTTACCCCTTCCAAATGCTCCATAAACAAAGGCAGGTTGCCCAAATGCCTCCAAAAATTGTACACTTCATTTACAGGCCTGTTCACTATCAGTCTTGCATGAACGTTTATATTATGGTTTTTGGCTCTTTCAGGTTTTAAAGCCCTATCTTCATTGTTATCTATAAATCCCTTAACCCCTTTATATATCATAAAACCGGCAGCAGCAATTTCGGGCAACGATTTTTTTTCTTTTTTAAGGGCATCATAAAGCAGGTATGCCCCCCCAAGTACAGAGATCGCACATTCTACATTACCTATGGCTTTATCGGTTTTTATAACGCTTAAGTTGGGTGGCTGTTCCATAATTTTAAGAGTGTTGTATTATCTAAAAATACTAAACATTAATTGAGTAATAATTCTGTTTAACACTCTGTTAGCTAAAAACAAACATTACTGTTCTATTTATAAAAACAAGAGGCTGTCTCAAAACAAAAAAATGCTTTTGAGACAGCCTTCCAACACAAATATTACTAATATAAATACGGATTATGGTCTTGGCGGCGCAGCCGGAGTTACCGTTGTGCCTGGTGTAGTGGTAGCCGGATTAGTGGTTGTTGGGGTTGTAGTGCCGGGAGTGGTAGTAGCTCCGGGGGCTGTAGTTGTATTAGATGGCATTCTGGTAGAGGTAGGTGGCACAGGGCTTGCCGGGGTTGTTGGCGGCGGTGTAGCTGTTGTACTTGGGGTTACCCCATTAGACGGAGTTGTAGTTCCGGGCATTGTAGATGAGGGCGACGTTGTTGCAGGGCTAACAGTATTTTGTCTGTTAGTTGTTGTGCTCCTCGTTGTTGATGTTCCTGCCGGAGTGGTAACACGGGTATTACTGTTAGTAGTACGTGAACGGCTTGTTCGGGTAGTATCGGTCTGTGCCTGGGTTGCCAGGCCAAATGCCAGCACTGCCCCAAGCGTAAAAATTAACTTTTTCATCTTATTGCTTTTTTGTGGTTATAGCATAAAATTACGCAGGGCTTATTACTTAACCCTCTAATTTTATTTTAATTAACCTTACTTTAAGCCTGTTTTAGCAGCCTTTACTAAATACTGTTAAAGGCTCTTACAGTCTGCCCCACATACTATTTATCTTAAGAGTGAAAAATGTCCTTTAAAATCGTCCCCATTATTTCTTGTTACTAAAAACCAATAATCACCAGAAGGAAGTTCATGTCCATTAAAAGTACCATCCCAATATTCTTTATTATTAAGCTGCTTAATCAGCTTTCCATAACGATCAAATATAGAAACTTTAAAAGTTGAATATAAATGCGAAAATTTAATTGCCCAGACATCATTTACACCATCTCCATTTGGAGTAAAATATTTAGGGTACGTAAGCAAGAAGACATCCTTAGTTGTAATACCGCAATCGTTCTTATCCCGAACATAAACTTTATAGACTCCGGAGGAAAGATTAGTAAATAGATTACTTTTCTGATAATTTATTCCATCTAATGAATATACATAATCTCCCAAACCTTCAGTCTTTATTTCTATTATATTATTTGGTTCGGCAAAATCTTCAATTAAAACGTCCAATATTGTGGCTGCGTTAGACAACACAACATTAATTTTCTTTTCGGCAGAACATATTATATTTCCATAATCTTTTGTTACAGTTACAGTATAATTTCCTGGCTTATCAACCACTGTAGTATTTGTCCTATCACCATTAGACCATAAATAGCTGCTAAAACCATTACCCGCACTTAAAGTTACATTTGTATTTTCGCACAAAATGATCGTTTCAAATACTGGTGTAATGTCTGGAGACTGTAAAAATATAAAAGAAACTGTAGCAATACTAAAGCAATTATTCGGAGATAAGACAGCTACATAAATTACAGTACTGTTTGCTACTTCATAATTATTGTAATTAGATATTTGGTTTAAAAGACTAAAATTTTGAGCCTCTGTAATTGAGCTAAAATAATAAAATGTATAGTTAGCAAAGTTCGCAATCAGATGTTGATTGTAGCTCTGTAAGTTTATAATTTCCTTACCATTATTTTCGACATCACATAAATAGGCCGTGTAATCATTTACAATAGGAGGTTGAATATAATCTGAATTAAAATATACAGTAGCTGTCTGAGTAATGCAATTATTATGTTTTTTAGCCAAAATATTAAACACATAATCTCCTGATAAATTATAAATACTATTATTTTCAGACCATGTCAATCCATCGTCAAAACTGTAAAGATCAGCTGGAATGTCAATCGTTAGACTCCCGTATGTATCGCAACCTGCATTTTTTATTTCATAATTTGGTGTAATATTATTAAAATTCACCAATTCTACAACCATTGAATATGATTCACAATCAATTCCATTCCTGACTTTTAAAGCGTAATATCCCTCTCTAAGATTATTAAATAAAGGGTTTGATTGCCATGTTCTGCCATCATCTATACTGTATTCCAAAGCCTGAGTTGTAATATTTATACTCCCGTTATTTGAACAGGATGGATTAACATCTATATGGTTAATTGTAACGTCAAGTACATAATCGCGTATAACGATTACATTTGGCCTTGAAGTACATCCTTCACTGTTTTTTATAACAATATAATAATATTCCGGAGATAGATTTACGGTATTATCAGTTGTCCACGTAACACCATTATCATAACTATATTCTAAGGCCGGAGTCACCACTGTGACATATCCCGACACTCCGCAATCAGGCTGAACAACTACCACTTCAGGCATTGGTAAATAATCTCTTACAATATAAACAGCTTTTGACAGAGAAATACAACCAAGATCATTTTTTACCATCACATTATAGACTCTCTCTTCCAAATTAGTAAATATTGGATTTGAAGACCATGTTATTCCTCCATCTATGCTGTAGTATTGCATTCCAGGTGTCAGGATGGTAATAGTACCTTCGTTTCCACAACCGGCACCTGTTGATGTTACATCTGGCTCAGGGAAAAAAAATGGACGCATTACAACAGTAGTAAATCCCAAAATACAGCCTATCAAACTTTTTATTTTTACTTTATATTCAAAATTATAGTTTGGTGGCAAATCGCTCAAAGTATTATTGGTTGTCCATGTTATTCCGTTATCAAAACTGTACTCCAAAGCAGGTGTAGTCACTGTTATAGATCCATTAGTATTGCAGCCCGGCTGAATTACATTAAGCTCAAAACCAACAATAGGCGGAAATGTTAACACCACCCTTCTGGCACCAGAAATACAGCCATTCTTTTTGATTATCAATAATATCCTGTCAGCAGCAGTATAATTACCTTGGGAAGGATTTGAAGACCATGTGACGCCATTATCAAAACTATATTCATCGGCGACCGTAGTAATAGTTACTGTTGTCCTACCCGGAAAACATGGCGACTGATCTATGGAATATTCAGGAAAGTCCAATACTTTGTCTATATTATAAAAAGGACTTATTTTACACGAACCAGCATTATCAACCTTAACCTGATAATTTGCTAAATTGCTGTCATTAAAATCAACATGTAAAGCTGCATCAGTAGCTCCTGCAATTGCAATACCATCTCTGTACCATTGATAAATATTCCCTGAACCTGAAACAGTCTCTGCAGTTAATGTTAAGGTATTATCGCAAAAGCTACCAGTACTGTTTATTTTTACACCTAAATCAGATACTGAATTTAATACCACATTATCAAAATAGAAATAGGGAAAACAAGAAGAGTAGTCATATTCTTTAACGTAACTATCCGGCAGTACATCTGGCGGTCCTAACATAATAGAATTTAAATCCTCTAATGGTGTAAATATAACAGATAACTGAGTCCAGTTTTTAGATGGCAGATATGTTACAGTTCCTAAAGATCTCCAGCCCGAGGGCAGATCATAAGTATCTTCAAAAGCTCTATCACAAACCCTTTTTCCATACAGAGTTATATCAATTCGTCCGGCGTTCAAATTTCCATTATTGCAAACCTGTCCTCTATTAGGGTCTGTAGACAATATTCTTCCTGAGGTAGAGGAAGCAATATCAAAATTAAGCTGATATGTTGTACCTGCACGCAGGGTTGCCGTTGTACAAGCTGCTATAAATTCTTTATAATCCTGTGATACCAATATACCGGCAACGCCATTTCCGTTGAGGGGTGGCAAAGGGTAAATCCCGGCATCTGTAGCAGAAAGGGGTACAAATCCGCAACTGTTAATATAATCCGTAGAAGCATCATTAGGTAAAAACCATCCGGTTGCTGCATTGAAAAGAGCAAAATCGTTTGGGCAAAAATTCATTTGCTCAAAATCATGATTATTTAAAAGACTTGTTACAGAATTACTGCCGCAGGCACAGTCTTCATCATTTAAATCAATTTTGCCATCTCCATCGTCATCGATGCCATTATTACATATCTCCTGTCCAAAAACTGTGACAGACAATAGAATGCAGAACAAAACATATTTAAAGCGATACAAAATGAACATTTTATTGTTAGTGTGGTGATAATCGCAAATATAAAACAATAATCATTCAACAACTGGAATAGTTAAATATTATACTTTTTAGTAACAAATCTGTATTTAAATTTTGTCAATCAATAATAACACACTCCTAATTTCTCTAACATTATCATCTAACAATTTTGTATTTCGCCGTTTTTTATTAAATGCTTATTTTTACCCCTGCACAAACACACGACAAATGGAATTTTTAAATACGCGCGAATTTGCGCAGCAGCTTGATGCTAAAGATAAACTGGCAAAATACAGAGACGAATTTTTGTTTCCGCATGTAAACGGCAAACAGGTAATTTATTTTACAGGAAATTCGCTTGGCTTACAACCTAAACGTACCAAAGCCTATGTAGACGAGGTTATGGACGACTGGGCCAAGCTTGCCGTAGAAGGTCATTTTTATGCCAATAAACCATGGTGGGATTATCAGGAACGATTTGCAGCACCACTCAGTAAAATTGTAGGGGCATTGCCAACAGAAGTTACCGTAATGAACACCCTTACTGTAAACCTGCACCTGCTAATGGTTAGCTTTTATCAGCCAACAGAAAAAAGGTTTAAAATTATTTGCGAAGAAAAAGCTTTTCCGAGCGATCAGTACATGATAAAAAGCCAGGTAAAGTTTCATGGCTACAACCCTGACGAAGCTATTGTAGAAATTAAACGCAGGCCAGGCGAACACAATATACGCCTTGAAGATATACTTGCTACCATAAATGAGGTGGGCGATGGGCTGGCACTATTGCTTATTGGGGGAGTAAACTATTATACAGGTCAGATTTTCGACATGAAAACCATTACCAAAGCAGCTCAGGATAAGGGTGCTTATGTGGGCTGGGACCTTGCCCATGCTGCAGGGAACATTAATCTGGAACTGCATGAATGGAACGTAGATTTTGCGGCTTGGTGCAGTTATAAATACATGAACTCGGGTCCGGGCAACGCATCGGGTGTGTTTGTACACGAAATGCACCACAACGACCCCGATTTGCCTCGTTTTGCAGGATGGTGGGGCCATAATAAAGAGCGCCGTTTTTTAATGGAGCCTAATTTTGATCCGGTTCGCGGTGCTGAAGGATGGCAAATCAGTAACCTTCCGGTACTGTCACTTGCTCCTTACCTGGCATCGGTTGAGATGTTTGACGAAGTGGGCATGCCAGCGCTGATACAGAAAAGAGATTCTATTACATCTTATCTGGAGTTTATACTGCATGAAATTGACCGTGAGGTAAACGGCCATTTCGAAATAATAACCCCTGCTGAACCAAGCGAAAGAGCCTGTCAGTTATCAGTATTTTTGCATGGCGAGGGCCGTTCTCTATTTGACTACCTAATGAAAAACGGTGTAATAGTAGACTGGCGTGAACCCAATGTTATACGCCTGGCCCCGGTGCCGCTGTATTGCTCTTATGAAGACATGTATGAATTTGGGCAAATCCTGAAAACAGGAATTTTATCACATAAAAAATAACGGTGACAACCATCATTTTTCTCACTATTTTTGCTAAAAAACAATGCCATGTCTATAGAGGTTAAGGATATTACTAAAAGTTACGGAAAACAAAAAGCGCTCGATGCTGTTTCGTTTTCTATACAACCGGGAGAAATTGTAGGTTTCCTGGGGCCTAACGGTGCCGGAAAATCGACGCTCATGAAAATCCTTACCACCTACATAGATGCCGATGGTGGGCAGGCCATTGTAAACGGTAGCGACGTTAGCACAGATCAGAAAGCGGTGCAAAGATCGGTAGGATATTTACCTGAACATAATCCACTCTACCTTGACCTGTATGTGCGCGAATACCTTTCGTTTAATGCAGATGTTTATAAGGTAAATAAATCGCGTATCGAAGAGGTAATACAGCTAACAGGACTAACACCCGAAGCCCACAAAAAGATCAGTGCATTATCTAAAGGATACCGCCAGCGTGTAGGGCTCGCAGCAGCATTGCTTCACGATCCCGAAGTTTTGATCTTAGACGAACCTACTACAGGATTGGACCCGAACCAGCTTGTAGAGATACGCGACCTGATTCGCAACATAGGCAAAAACAAAACCGTGTTTTTGTCTACACACATCATGCAGGAAGTAGAAGCTATCTGCGGCCGTGTTATTATTATAAACCATGGCAAGATCGTGGCAGACAACAAACTGGGCACACTTGTTGATGACAATAATAAGGAAGAACAGATAATTGAAGTTGAATTTGATGCACCGGTCAATGCCGAATTGCTGGAAGGTATTCCATCAATAATATCCTACACCAATACTCAGGGGAATGTATGGGAACTGATCTTTGCAACAGAACATGACATGCGCCCTTTGCTATTTGATTTTGCTACCGAAAACGGACTTAAAACATTACAGCTGACACTTAAAAGCAAGAACCTGGAAACTGTATTTAGAGAAATGACTAAAAAGAAATAAATGCGGTATATTATCGTGGTGGACTACTGAAGAGGATAAAACTCCGGTTGAAGCAGGTGCGGAAACAAGCAGTAACACTACACAAAACAACTAATTATGTGCGGAGTACAATTACAATGGTGGGTAGATGCCTTTGAAAAAGAGGAAACAGATATACCTACTACATGTCAAAATAACAACAGTAGCTGTTAGCAGCTTTTACTCATAAACCACCTGCCCTGTATAAATGCGGTTTACCGCTACAACAGGAGGGTGGTTTTTTAATACCAAATTACCTGTACTGTACAGCGTTCCCGTTACTTCCTGCTGTACGTTTGCAATAATATCGTTAGTGCTGCGATGAAAAACCTGTAGCTTTTGCACCGTCAGGCCACTTCCCTCAAACCGGGCATCTCCGGCATAAAAGTTTACCGTTAGGTTATCTGTACTTCCGTTAATAACATAATAGCAAAACTGATTATCCTGCACCGTAAGATTCTGACAATTAACACTTAGCTCAAACGTACCTGATGCCGTTTCACTTAAAATGCCCGACATTAAAGAAAGTGACGTAAACTCCAATACTCCTTTAGACTTTACAGCAAACTGTGTTTCCGAATATATACTCTCCAAATGCGGCGTGGTTACATGCACTGTAGTACTCTTATAATCGCGCACCCAATTGCAGTTATTGTCATTCTTAAGCAGCAGTTCGCCATTACTGACAGTTACCGAAATATATTCTTTTATATTCTTACCTGTTTCTATGGTTACTTTTTGTTCGTCTCCCTGTTCAATTATTAGTTCTATCCCCACGCCAACCTTTATAGAGGTAAAATCAGCTACAGGCACATCATAAGCAACAACGGCTCCCATATTTTTAAAACACTCGGGCATCAGGTCGCTGTTGCAGGCCGAAAACACCTGAAACAACACAACAACTAATAAAATGCGAAGTTTAAAATTCATAATTTATTAAAGCCTTACTCCTAAACCAAATTCCATAACCTCTGCCTTTGCACCATGTGTTTTTAAACCCAGTGAGCCAAATACGTTTTTACTTATGTAGTATTTCATTCCAACACGCTGGTATAATCTTCCGGTAGCATTAAAAGGTGAATAGACATAATAACCAACCTGACCCTCTAATGACATTTTATTTACATACAGTTCATATCCGCCAAAAAGGCCAACCTTTTTATAATCGGCACTGCCATCTATTTTCTCTTCCGGATAGGCTATAGACATATAATGTATATATTCTTTAAGATATTTGGGCCAAAAAATATCTGCTCCCAACTGTAACCCACTTTTGCGGCTAATGCGTTTATCTATATAACCACTCAACGCAAAATAAGGATACTGTTTGGTTCCAATAACATCGCTTTGGTTTACACCGCCTCTAAACACTATATTGTAATGGAGTGGCTGTTTATAAACCGAATCACTTTTAATAAGATTGTATGTGTGATCTTCTTTGCTTTCAAATGTATAATTAAGCCCCACATTTACAGCAAATGTATTGGTACTTGTGTTAGGCGACTTCATACTGGCATTGCTGTGGTGTATAAAAATAAGCCCTGCCTGCAATCCTAACCCGTGCCATAAATTTTGGCGGTTATAATTGAGCATAAAATAGGTTGAGGGCATTACATGCATACCGTAAGCATAATTTCTAAAATTGGTTTGCTTATCATATGGGTTAGTATTATAAGCCACACCCTGCCCCAGCCTGAACACGAGCTGACGGTTGAGAAAATAAAAATTATAATGCCCATAGAGACCATACATTTCGCCAAGAACTTCGTTTTTCATGTCCTGATAATGCAATGAAACACCATAATCAGGAAAACCGTAAGCCTGTTCCCACTCGTGTTTGCCAAAAGTCTTGCAGTTGAAACTTATTACAACACCATTGGGGTGATCGGTAATTAAATGCTGAATAGATTTGCGGTGCGGAATTATATTGCCGTAAAAATAATTGGCGTCTACAGTGTAACCGCCTTCAGGGTTTTCCTGGGCAATAGCTATAACCGAAAAAAATAGTAATAGGTAACTAAACGGCCTCATTGTAAGGATTGAAGCACAAATATATATTATTCTTACTTTTCTTTTGATAACATTGCGGTAAGCTTTGATAAAATATAGGTTAATTATAATAATGCCAAGCAACATCTTAAAACATAAAGCCAAATACTATAAATTTGGCTTTTCGTTTCCCAAAGAAAATTATGAGGCTATTGTATTATATTCTGTATCGTACAACCGATATGCAAAGCATGTTGGACAAACCGGCATTGGCATTTATTTTTTTCCAATATCTCTTTTTTGTAGCAATCCCTCAAGTGTTTTGGAATGATCTTTATGAAAAAGGTATAATTGAGATAAAATATGACTACAATGGCTTGAACACTACACATAAAATTGCATGTTTTTTCACACCCATTATCCTGTTGATCTATTTTAATTACATGTACTTATTTAAAGAAAGTGCTACACATAAAATTCTTCTTAAGTATAATGGGAAATATAAATTTATAGAGCAACACCCCACATTATCCTATTTTATATTCCTTTTAATTATACCTGCTCTGATTTTTTCTTTACTAATACTATTTTCCAAAAAATAGTATTAGACAATAAGCACAGTAGAGCCTTAAGTCTTTACTGTGCTTATAAAAGTTAATAAGTTAAAAAACTTCCTTCGCAATTGCCTTAATATTATCGGGCTTGCCCATGCTGTAATAGTGTAATACCGGTATTCCTGCCGCTACAAGTTCCTTGCTTTGGGCGGTGCACCACTCTATTCCTATCTGCCTTACGGCGTCATTATCTTTGGCGCGAACCACCTCCATGATAAGGTCGTCCGGAATGTCTACCTTAAAACGGTGCGGAATTAAATTGAGCTGTTTTTTGGTAGCAATAGGTTTTAATCCCGGTATAATGGGCACTGTTATACCCTCTTTGCGGCATTTAGCCACAAAGTCAAAAAACTTCTGGTTGTCAAAAAATAACTGGGTAACAATATATTCGGCACCATTCTTTATTTTTTGTTTCAGGAAATAAATATCGCTGTCAAAACTTGGGGCTTCCATGTGCTTTTCAGGATAGCCCGCCACACCAATACAAAAATTTGTAGCCGATGTGTTTTGAAGGTCGTCATCTAGATAGATACCTTTATTCAGGTTGGCTATTTGTGTAACCAGCTCTGTAGCATATTGGTTTCCTTCTTTCTCGGGTTTAAAATATATTTCATTCTTAACGGCATCACCCCTAAGGGCAACCACATTCTGTATGCCTAAAAAGTCGAGGTCTATTAAAAAGTTCTCAGTATCTTCTTTAGTAAAACCGCCACACAAAATATGCGGTATGGCATCTACCTGATACTTGTTTTGTATTGCCGAACATATACCCACAGTGCCCGGGCGCTTTTTAACTACCTTTTTTTCAAGCAGGCCGCTTGGCAGTTCTTTATACATGTATTCTTCCCTATGGTAGGTAACATCTATAAACGGAGGGTTAAACTCCATAAGCGGATCTATGCTGTCAAAAATCGATTGTATGTTTTGCCCCTTAAGCGGAGGCAGTATTTCAAAGGTAAACTGAGTTTTGCCGTTGGCATTCTCTATATGTTCGGTTACTTTCATGTCAGCCCCCTAACCCCCAAAGGGGGAATTCCTACCAGGGGTCAATAGGTTTAAAATCTTTTACAATATATTACCACATTCCCCCTTTGGGGGTTAGGGGCTTTAATCCGCAATATTAGGGTTAAGCCATTTTTGTGCTGTTGCTACAGGTATGTTGCGGCGTTTGGCATAATCAATAACCTGATCGCCTTTAATTTTTCCAAGCCCAAAATACTTACTCTGCGGATTAGCAAAATAATATCCTGATACCGATGATGCCGGCCACATGGCAAGGCTTTCGGTTAGCTTTACGCCTATTTTGTTTTCTACATCAAGCAATTGCCAGATGGTGTTTTTCTCCAAATGGTCTGGGCATGCAGGGTAGCCCGGAGCAGGCCTTATACCCTGATATTTTTCTTTAATAAGTTCGTCGTTACTCAAATGCTCATCGGTGGCGTAGCCCCAAATTTCCTTACGTATCTTTTCGTGCAGGTATTCCGCAAAAGCCTCCGCAAGACGGTCACCCAGTGCCTTAGCCATAATAGAGTTGTAATCGTCGTGCTCTTTTTCAAATTCAGCAGCCTTTTCATCAACCCCAAAGCCTGTTGTAACAGCAAAAGCTCCCATATAATCAGTATAGCCTGCTTCTTTAGGGGCAATAAAATCGGCAAGCGCAATATTAGGTGCGCCTTTGGTTTTTTGCGACTGTTGGCGTAACGTTAAGAAAGCAGCCAGCTTTTTACCCTCATCGTCATACAGTTCTATATCATCGTCGTTAACCTGGGTTGCCGGAAAAATTCCATACACACCACGTGCTTCAAACCAGTTTTCGTCAAGAATCTGCCTAAGCATTTTTTGGGCATCGGCAAATAAAGCCGTGGCCTGCTCCCCTACTACCTCATCGGTTAAAATTGCAGGATACTTGCCATGCAAATCCCAAGTTTGGAAAAAAGGTGTCCAGTCTATAAACGGCTCCAACTCTTTAACATCAGGATATATCGTGTCTACACCAATAAAATTAGGTTTTACAGGTGTATAGGCTGCCCAGTCTAACTGTAGTTTATTGCGGCGCGCATCTTCTATACTTAAAAAATCTTTATCGCGAGAGCGGTTCAGGTAACCTTCGCGCAGGGCATCATACTCTGCACGGATCGTTTTAGAATATTCTTTTTTAGTATTTACATTCAGTAGGTTACCCGCTACGGTAACTGCTCGGCTGGCATCATTAACATGTACTACGGTTTCGCGGTATTGCGGTGCAATTTTTACGGCCGTATGCGCACGCGATGTAGTTGCACCGCCTATCATTATCGGGATGCTGATGTTTAGCTTATCCATCTCTTTGGCAAGATATACCATTTCGTCTAACGACGGTGTAATGAGACCACTAAGACCAATAATATCTACATTTTCCTTAACAGCAGTCTCTATAATTTTTTCAGGCGGAACCATAACCCCAAGGTCTATTATCTCAAAGTTATTGCACCCAAGCACAACAGCTACTATATTCTTACCTATATCATGAACGTCGCCTTTTACCGTTGCCATCAACACTTTTCCTGCCGATGAACCTTTGCCTTTATCTTCCTCTATGTAAGGGAGTAAGTATGCCACCGCTTTTTTCATAACCCTTGCCGACTTAACAACCTGTGGCAAAAACATTTTACCGCTGCCAAAAAGGTCGCCCACCACATTCATGCCAGCCATAAGGTTAATTTCTATAATCTCAATGGGTTTTGCGGCGGCAAGGCGGGCTTCTTCAACATCCTGGTCTATAAACTCGTCCAAACCTTTTACAAGTGCGTGGGTTAAACGCTCCTGAACCGGTAGGCTTCGCCATTCCTGCGCCTGTTTTTCGGTAACTTTTGTATCGCCTTTAATGTTCTCGGCAAATGCTAAAAGACGTTCAGTAGCATCATCACGACGGTCTAAAAGCACGTCTTCTACATGCTCTAAAAGTTCCTTATTTATATCATCATAAACCTCGATCATTTCGGGGTTTACAATACCCATATCCATACCGTTTTGTATGGCATGGTATAAAAATGCCGAGTGCATGGCTTCCCTCACACGGTCGTTACCTCTAAACGAGAACGACACGTTACTAACCCCACCGCTCACATGGGCATGCGGGAGGTTTGTGCGAATCCACTTTGTGGCACGGAAAAAATCCATCGCATTTTGGCGGTGTTCCTCCATACCTGTTGCTACCGGAAATATATTAGGGTCAAAAATTATATCCTCCGGCGGAAAGTTTACAACACTTACCAGTATATCATAACTGCGCTTGCAAATTTCTATACGCCTTTCGTAGGTATCGGCCTGACCAACTTCGTCAAACGCCATCACAATTACAGCGGCACCGTAACGTTTTATTTTTTTGGCATGGGCAATAAAATTAGCTTCGCCTTCTTTAAGGCTTATACTGTTTACCACACTCTTGCCTTGTACAACCTTTAGTCCGGCCTCAATAATTTCCCATTTAGAGCTGTCTATCATTACCGGCACACGTGCAATATCGGGTTCAGATGCTATAAGGTTCAGGAATTTGGTCATGGCATACACGCCATCCAGCATCCCCTCGTCCATATTAATATCGATTATCTGTGCACCGCCCTCTACCTGCGCACGGGCGATATCCAGTGCCTCCTCGTATTTTTCTTCCTTAATTAAGCGAAGAAATTTACGCGAACCCGTTACATTAGTACGTTCACCAACATTTACAAAGTTACTTTCGGGGGTAACTATAAGGGGCTCTAATCCCGATAACTTTAAATATCTCTCTTCACCAGCCATTATACAGTAGTCTCGATTTTACGGGGTTGATAGGCCGAAGCAGCTTCAGCTATAAGCTTAATGTGTTGCGGAGTCGTCCCACAGCATCCACCTATTATATTGATAAGGTTATCGTCAAGGTATTCTTTTATAAGCACCTGCATTTCTTCGGGTGTCTGGTCATATTCGCCAAAGGCGTTAGGCAATCCTGCATTAGGATGTGCCGAAATGTTCATGCTTGTATTGTGCGCAAGCCTTTTAAGGTAGGGCTTAAGTTGGTCGGCACCCAAGGCACAGTTAAAACCTACACTCAACAAAGGAATGTGCGATATAGATATAAGGAACGCCTCTACCGTTTGACCACTCAGGGTTCGTCCGGAAGCATCAGTAATAGTTCCGCTCACCATAATAGGAATAGCGATACCTAACTCATCTTTAACCTCTTCTATAGCAAAAAGGGCAGCTTTGGCGTTAAGGGTATCAAAAATGGTTTCTACTAAAAGTATATCCGCACCTCCGTCAATCAGTGCTTTTACCTGCTCTTTATAAGCAACAAGTAAATCATCAAACGTAACGGCACGGTATCCCGGGTCGTTAACGTCAGGGCTCATGCTGGCAGTACGGTTTGTAGGGCCTATAGAGCCTGCCACAAAACGAGGTTTATTGGGGTTGGCAGCCGTAAATTCGTCAGCAACCTCGCGTGCTATTTTAGCCGACTCATAGTTTAGCTCATACACCAGATCTTCAAGATGATAATCGGCCATACCTATTGTAGTTCCACTAAAAGTATTGGTCTCAACAATATCGGCACCAGCCTCAAAATACTGGCGGTGCACCTCTTTAATAGCCTGTGGCTGGGTAATGGAAAGCAAATCGTTATTGCCTTTAAGCGGGTGTGGGAAATCTTTAAAACGCTCTCCGCGAAAATCCTCTTCCGAAAAGTTGTAACGCTGCAGCATAGTACCCATTGCTCCGTCGAGCACGAGTATGCGTTTATTGAGCGCATCGTATATTTTAGACATCTTTTTAAGCCTTAATGTTATAAAGTTGAAAGTTTAAGAGTTGCATATGGCAACGTTCAGCTTCCTTAAAAAATATGTCATCAAAAAATTGGGGAGGGAAATATGTGTAAATATTTCTTGAGTTATCTATCTGCGCTTGTGCGAAGTAGAATTTAGCACCTTCTTTAAGATAAAGGGTTGCTAAGGCTTCATTGGGTCTATTCCCTCTGCCTTTCGTGATAACATATCATGTTGTAAAAGAACACTGCAAAACTATGTAATAAATAGTTAGCATGCAAATAATTGTTTTTGGTGGTAGAAATACAGTAGATTTATGCAATTAAAGATTTGAGATCTCGTTGCCATGATTCATTGTACTTAGCTCGCAATAACCGTCTCTGGGGTACAGTGCGGGAAAGACATATCTAATTCTTTCTTCACGTTGCGTCATAGCAAAGCACGAAGCAATCTGACAATTAAAAAATATCCCCACACTTATAGAACAATACTTAATATACTAAAGTCTTCTGCTTTCCAGCTACCTCAATAATAGCATCATACAGTGCATTAGCAGCAGCATTTTTATCGCCTGCAACGGGATTTATAAATTTATAGGCAAGCCCACGGCTTTCTGCTAAAAACTTAATGCCTTTTTCAAAACTTTCGGGTAAAAAAGGCAGACTGCTGTTTATAGATACTATACTAAAACCATTCTTTATAAGCTCCGGATATTCGGCAGCCAGGGCGGCACTTGGTGTGGCATCTACTGCTATAAGGTTATGGAGGTTGTTGTACACTGCATATTCTATAATATCTTCCAGTTTAAAAGGTATAGCGAAAGTTATAAAGTTAGCCTCCCATGCATAGCCCGCTCCTTCTTTTTCAAAAAAGGCAACAGTACTATTGGTTATTACGGGAAACCGCAGCTCCGGCACATTAGGTGATGCATTGTTAATGCTGCTTTTTACAACCTTGTTTATTAGTGCGCTCCCGGTATTACCTATACCAAAAAGCACGATATTTACTATATTGGGCATATTGATCTCTTTTAAAAATTAATAAAGAAACTGCCTTTGTTGCCGAGACAAAGGCAGCTCTCTAAACAAACAAAAAACAACTTAAAAACATTTTCTCTACTATAAAGGTTCATAACTTTATAGGTTTATGATTCGTGCCAGATTTTGAATTTTACACTTACAAGGTTTTACAAACCTTGCAGGACATTCAACTCAATTTAGCGCCACATATTCTTTGTAAAGGTTAAGGTTTACAGGGGTGTTGTTAACCAGTGTATCATATAGCGGGCTACGAAACTGCACCTCCTTCATCCATCTTTGTAACGTTTCCAATGGTGCGCTGGCTGCTGGCTTTAGTATAATCTCTATACTCTCAAATGCAGGTTTTACCCTACCCAGCACTCCCTGAACGGTCTCAGAAGTCAGGCTTCCGGTAATTTCTATTTGTAACGATTTTAATGTTATGCCCAGTTCTGCCGCAACAACCTGACCAAGCGCATTAATGCAGCCTGCAAACCCTGCCAGTATATATTCATACGGGTTAGGCACTGCCGCCTGCACAGACGGTACGTTTTGGTTTATCCTTAAATCTGCATTAAGGGTTTTTACTACAAACTGACTGTTGTTGCCTGTGTAGCCTAATACGTTGATAGCTTGTGTTTTCATAATGGGTGCATTTTTTTGGTTGATGACTAATTAAAGCTTCGGGGTAACAAAAAAGGCCTTTTTAGTATGTTACCAAAAAGACCTTTGTATCTAAAAACTATAACTAAAGATTACATTGCCTGTTTTGGTAACGGTGTATACAGCACCTGCATCCATGATGAACAGATGTACTGCGAACGTTTAATGATATAGACAAACAATGTATTCATAGTTTAATTTTTAAAATGCCGTATAGTATTGTAACAAAAAAGCCCCTGCTTTATTGCAGGGGCCTTGATATTTATATTTTGATAAAACTTATCATTATACAATAGCTGCCCCTGCGGAAGGTTTCCACATCGAAAGGTAACATTGTGAGATGACAAATTTCATGACTTTACTTTTTTTTCGTTTAGCGAATATCTAAACTATTTTTTATTTATCCAAATTTTATTCAGAAAATATTTTACTACAACCTCAAATTACAGCATCTACACCTATATCATTCAAAAGTTAGCAATACCCTTAACTAACTCAACTAACCTGCTTTTTGCAAAAACCGCAGCATGGTATGATAGCCATCCTGAAAAACAGGCGCCAATATTTCTGATAGCTGCTCCCACTCCTTTAAATAGGCATCATGCCCATGTGTTGACCTGATCTCGCTATAATATACCTCATTACCGTTTTGCCTCAGGAACTCAAATGTATTGCGTGTTTCATATGCTGTAAAAAGCAGATCGGTATCTATAGCTATAAGGTGTATTGCAGCAGTTATATTTTTAGCAACAGCCTCAAAACTTTGGTGTTTGGTAATATCTACTGTGGCAAGCAATTGATTAAACAACCTGAAAGAAGGCAGTACAAAACCACTGTCTAAATCGCGCACACCATTTTTTAAGTAGCTCAGGGGCTTCCAATCGGCTGCCACCGGAATAAGGTTACTTACACTATTAGGCCTCAAGGCAGCCATTTCCCAGGCAATGCCACCTCCAAGATCTACCCCTATTATACTGTGCAGATGGTATATTTCGAGTTCTTCCAACCCCTGCCAGAAAATTTGCGCAACATCGGCAGCCGTAAAATCTTTGTAATTATATATAATACTCTCATCATTATCAAATTCGTTGCCCGGAATATTAAAAGCCAGTGCCGTAAAAAAGTAGTTGGTATCTATAACCCTGTCTTCACCAATTACATATTTCCACCAGCCATCAGGCCCACTGATGTTTGAGTTTGATGTTATGCTATGATTAACTAAAACCACAGGAGCTGTACCCAGCACCGGACCAAAAAACTGATAGCTAAGCACCACATCAGTAAGCGTTTTACCATTGGCCAAATGCCATTGCGGTATAATTATTTTGTATAGGTTTTTCATAATTAAGGCTTATTTTTTATTGACAGAAACATTGCTAAATAAAAAAGCCCTTTTGGCAGTTTACCAAAAGGGCTTTACAGTTTTGAACTATAAACTAAAGATTTATCTTTTTCGCTTTTGGTAACAGGGCATTGCTGTGCATTTGCACACCATACAACACAGTACCATTTTATTTAAAGCGATTTTTTTCATTTTTTACTTTCATTTAACCCCTCCCGATAAAGGAGGGGTAACAACGAACACTAATTATATTTAATTAAAAAGCCTCCCGTTTTGCGGAAGGCTTTTTGTATATGCTTTAAACTTTAAAACTATGCAATAGAGCTATCCGCGGAGGTATCCGGCATCATACAGCACATATTGCAAATAATAAAATTCATTTTGTTTCTATTTTCTGTTTAGCAAACTTCTTAACTATTTTTTAATCTACCAAATAAAATTTAAAAAATTAACATCGTGCATTTAAAAAAGCTACTATAGTCCACTTCCTTATGAAGAAAAGTACTCTCATTAAAAAAACTTCATCACTTTATTTTATTCCAATAAGGTTTTATACCTTTGCACCGAAATAATTGGAGGAGAGATTTGTACTGATTGCAACCTCAATAAAAAATGCTAAAGCAGGGCTTCCCTCCTTTATCTGCATCAAAAACTCTTTCTCCTACTAAATTAATAGACTATATATTATGGCATATTTATTTACGTCAGAATCAGTAAGTGAAGGGCATCCTGATAAAATTGCTGACCAGATTTCAGATGCACTGATCGATAACTTTTTGGCTTTTGACCCAGAATCTAAAGTTGCATGCGAAACTTTAGTAACTACCGGACAGGTAATACTTGCCGGAGAAGTAAAATCAACAACCTATCTTGATGTGCAGTCTATTGCCCGCGAGGTTATCCGCAAAATAGGCTACACAAAGAGCGAATATATGTTCGAGGCTAATTCTTGTGGTGTGCTTAGTGCTATACACGAGCAATCTCAGGACATCAATCAGGGTGTAGACCGTCAAAACAAAGAAGACCAGGGTGCAGGCGACCAGGGTATGATGTTTGGCTATGCAACCAACGAGACTGAAGATTACATGCCTCTTGCGCTTAACCTTAGCCATAAACTGCTACAGGAACTTGCAGCCCTTAGACGCGAAAATAACGAAATTACATACCTTCGTCCTGATGCTAAAAGCCAGGTAACGCTTGAGTATGACGATAACAACAAGCCTGTGCGCATTGATGCTATTGTGGTTTCTACACAGCACGACGACTTTGATACAGAGCCTGTTATGCTTGCAAAAATCAAAGAAGATATTATAAACATACTGGTGCCGCGTGTGGTTAAAAACAACCCTGCTTATGCCCACCTGTTTAACAGCGATATACAATATCATATAAACCCTACGGGTAAATTTGTTATTGGTGGCCCTCATGGCGATACAGGTCTTACAGGCCGTAAAATTATTGTAGACACTTATGGTGGTAAGGGTGCCCACGGTGGTGGTGCTTTTTCTGGTAAAGACCCAAGTAAAGTAGACCGCAGTGCTGCCTATGCTACCCGCCATATTGCTAAAAACCTTGTTGCCGCAGGTGTTGCCGACGAAATTTTAGTACAGGTTTCTTATGCAATTGGTGTTGCAAAGCCAATGGGTATATACATAAACACTTATGGCACAGGTAAAGTAAACCTTACTGATGGCGAAATTGCCAAAAAAGTAGAGGGAATATTTGACATGCGCCCGTATTTTATAGAGCAGCGTCTTAAACTGCGTAACCCTATTTACAGCGAAACAGCTGCTTACGGACATATGGGTCGCACACCTGAAACAGTAACCAAAACTTTTACTGCTCCTAACGGGGAAACAAAAACGGTAGAAGTTGAACTGTTTACATGGGAAAAACTTGATTATACAGATAAAGTAAAAGAGGCTTTCGGGCTTTAATACTTTATTCTGCCATACAAAAAAGGGAGGATACTTTTTAAAGTATCCTCCCTTTTTCCATTTAAATGTATTTTATATCCTGTACATAACCGTAAGCAATAAATATCTTGGCTGTACCCTATAGCGCGACGTACGGGTACTAAATTGGTTAAAACTGTCATCGTTAAGCGAAGATGTATTAAATAGGTTGGTTCCGCCTACTTTAAACTCCCATTTGCTGTCCGGAACACGATACATTACAGCAGCGTTTAAAAAGTCATACTCGTTGTCAGACGTTTTTACATCATTATAATAATGGTTGTAGGTATAATCTGCCGTAAGGGTAAAATCTTTCAGGAATAAATAATCCATTCGCACAAAGGGGCTGTGGGTGTAAAATTTATTACTGGCATAAGAATTTAAATTCAGTGTATAGCCAACTTCTACATTAGGCAACTGCTTATAGTTAGTACTAAAGCTTGCCGTATAATTTTGTGTAAACTGCTCGTTGACCTGCATTATGGCATTATCTATAGTAACTGCCTGTCCCGGATTTGTAGCAGGATCAAACCTAAAATTATTAAACCTGCTCCATGACATGGCTACATTTAAAGATGCTTTATAATAGCGGGCAAAACTACGGGTATAGCCTGCCGCACCCGACACAACCTCATCGGCAAAATTAGAGTTCTCTACCGTGCCTACCTGATTGATACCGCTAAATGCCGAAAGGTTTTTAATAGCGTCCATGCGATGGCTGTAGTTTATCGCTGCAAATATCTGGGTAAAATTGAACATGTTGTATTTAAAGTAGTTCAGATTATGGGTTTGATACAACGCATTCTCTAAATTGCGATTGCCTCGTAACAAGGAGTTATAATTGTTTAGCACCAAACCCTGAGCAAACTTAGCCACATCGGTAAACTCGGTAGTCATGTTGTAGGTATATTGAAGCCTTTCTGATTTTTTTATCTGATAAACAGCATATACATCGGGTAGCAACCTATAAAAATCCTGATTAACTTTTGTACCTAACTGCTCATTAAATGATGTATAGCTGTGCAGGCTCACCCCCGGATTAACGGTAAATTTACCGGCAATAAATTTATAATGCAGCCCTAAAAACACATCGTTAAAACTATAATTTACGCTATTCTTAGTATTGCTGTCAAGATCATCCTCTACTCCATTATCAAGCACCTGAAATACCGATGAGTCGAATCCCTGATAAGAATAGGTATTTCCTACAGTAACATTAATATTGCTTTTTGCGGTAAGCATGTAATAATAGTCGCCTTTAACATCCAGCTTATTAGTAGTTACAAAGCGCTTTTGATTGATGTCATATCTGCTTGCAGGCTGCAACCCTAAACCAAGCCCCGTGCCCGCATCCGGAAATGGATTATTAGCCAGATTGGCATTATAGAAAGGGTCTTCGTCCTGATACAAATGCTGCATTTCTAAGGCAAAAACATTTTTATCATTTAGTGTATAATACAAATTCAGGTTTTGATTGAACGAAAAAGGCTGCTGCTTTTTCTGTGTATAAATATCCTGGCTTTGGCTTGTTTCCGGCATTACGGTAGAGAACAAAGCATTTTCTTCGGTTTGCTTCGATGTCTTTAAAAAGGCATCATAGTCTGCCTGAAAGTTTTTGTTAGGTTTATAGGTGCCGCTAAGCTTAAGCAATGCAAAATCACTGCGCTGCAACGATCTGTCTTCTGTTTGCTGGGTCGTTTGCGGTTCTCCTGTAACAGGATCCAATATCTGGTTCCTGCTGTAGGTTTCAAGCTCGTTGCGGTTAGAATTAAATATACCAAAACCACTAAGGGTTAGTGTTTCCATAGGGTTATAGCTAAAGTTTGCCGCTCCAAATTTAGTCTCTATGCTTTTTGCCCTGTTGTTTCGCAGCAATGACAAACCCAAATCGTTAGAACCCACATTAAAGTTAGTACCGCCTTTTTTCATCATGTTCCTAAACCCTCCGGTCATTTTAAAATAGTCCTGCATGGTTAAGGGTAATTCTCCGGTATTATTAATGTTGCCAATAACATTGAGGCTGTATTTGGGGCTGTAGTAAAACAGTTTAGGATTAGTAATGTATCGCTCTCCCTCTCCTATGCTTACCCCGGCAGAGACATCTCCAAACCAAAAGTTTTTCTTACCCTTTTTAAGTTTAATGTTCATGGCTATATTTTCCTCATTATTCTCGAGGCCTTTTAACTGCCCTACCTCATTATAATTGCGCAATATCTCAATTTTATCTACGGCATCTGCCGGAATGTTCTTTACTCCCAGCTTTGTGTCTCCATCAAAAAAGTCCTTATCTTCTACGGTTAGCTTACCCACAGTCTTACCTTCTACTTTAACCCCACCTTCAGAGTCTACTTCCATTCCGGGCAGTTTTTTAAGTACATCCTCAAGCTTGCGTTCTGTTCCGGTTGTAAATGAATCTGAGTTATACACAATGGTATCTCCCTTAATGGTAACCGGCATTTCGTGAACTATTTCAAGCTCTTTAAGATCTACTCCGGCTTTAAGCACAATGTTTTTAACCATGTTAGATGTTCCCATTGTAAGCGGTTCTTCTAATGGGGTGTAGCCTATATAGCTTGCCTTTAAAGTATAGGCCACGTTAGCTTTCAACGCCAGTTGATAACGCCCTGTATCATCCGTTATAGCATAAGACTCCATAGCGTTCGTGGCTTTATTAACGGCCATAATATTAGCCATTTCAAGAGCCATTCCTGTAGAGTCTTTTATTGTACCTTCCAGGCGTACATTTTGGGCATAAGAAAACAGGGACACTGTAAGCAACAGCATCAGGTATAGTTTTTTCATTTAAGAAATTTTTATTTTTGAATTACAACATCTATAAGTATCATAGCGTTTACAAAACCTTCTTTAAAAGGCGATTTTGTAGTACCCGTATGCCACTCTTTATTTATAAACCTGGACCATGAAAGCACTTGCATATCGGTATGTGTAAAACTAATGCGCGGAGCCATAGTTGCCATACTTTTTAGCTTGCCCTCGTATTTCGTATTAATGATCTCTACACCAACACAAATGCCGTTTTCAGAAAAAACTATATCAAGCTCCTCAACCGGAATTTCGAGTTTATAGGTTTTATTCTCTGGCTCAACCCTAACATCTTTTAAATAAATTTGTTTACCTGGGCAACGCCGCACCGCATCATACTCATAAAACTTTATGTTATAGGTAGCCAGATAATCATATTCTTTTGCCTTTGTAAGGCCCAAAATAACATTTTTAAGCTTGCCTGTCCTGCCATACGGATTTTTTATATAGGCCGAAAACTCATGTCCAAAAGGTATGCTGCTGCGCACCCTTGCCCTCCTGTCTAAACCCAGTCGTTTTGTACCGGTATATCGGGTAACATCTCCGTTAACTACAACATCATCTAATTGAGCTGTTGCCGGATTTAGCGTTATTATAGGTTTTTCTATATCTATATCGGCAGTAGGCACAACCTTGTCAGCATAGCCAATACTGCTAAAAGTAAGGGTTTGCTCATGCGTTATATCTATTTCAAAAATACCCTCATCATCGCAGGCAACTCCTTTACCGTTTTTAAAAAGAACATTGGTATAAGGCACAGGCTCGCGTTTAAGGCTGTCTATAACAATACCCTTTATTATCTGACTATGACAAACAATGCCTAAAAAAAGCAACAGTGCACAATAGAGTTTTTTCATACATACAAAAACGAAAAAACCTACAAATTAGTTTATTCGTATCGTAGGTCCGGCACCACCTCCCTGTTGGTACATCTCCTGCATCTCCTGCATTTTTTTCATCACTATTTCATCATACTCCACTTGGGTAACCTTTTTCCCTTTCGACGGAATCTTTACTTCAGTCTTTTCTTTGGAGTTAATTACTACCTTACTGCAAAGCACAGTAGTTTTTCCGTTACTCACTTCCAGTATCAATCCCGGCAAGCCCCAGTAATTTTCAGGCCCCTGGCTAACAGGTATATCTGGCGTGTACCAAGCTGTAATTGTTACCTGCTTTGGCATTTCCATTTGTTCTAAAAAGTTTGTACGTTTTTCGTTCCCTTCTTTTTTAGCTTTTTCCAGTTTTTCGGCTGCTGCTTTTTGTTCTTCAGGGCTTTTAGGTTTAAAATTCCTGAAATCCGATTTGCTTGCATCGACAACAGCAGTAGCTTTATAGCAGGTATAATCGCCTATTTTTTTTGTTTCATTTTCCATTTTCCAGGCAAGCTTAGGCAGGCTGTCATCTATAAGGAACTCTTTACCAAAAACTTCCTTTTCCTGCAAAAAGCGTTTTGTTTTTACATTTTTATACTGCTTGCCGCCACCGCCCATAAAGCTGGCCATTATGCGCATCCCGCCATTATCCTGTCCCGGTG
Organism: Flavobacterium sp. Sd200; assembly: GCF_009826935.1. Classification (GTDB taxonomy): domain Bacteria; phylum Bacteroidota; class Bacteroidia; order Flavobacteriales; family Flavobacteriaceae; genus Flavobacterium. Next base: position 412,191 of record NZ_WUMN01000003.1, on the reverse strand, counting down.
CATCCAGTTTTTCTTCTTCAAGATAGGTAGATGATGTTTTATCAAAAGTCAGTATATATGTCCTTTCAAGAGCCTGCTTCATGCGGTCTTGTATCATTTTTTTCATCTCAGGAGTTATTTCAGGCCTTCCCGGGCCGCCCATCCCAGAAATATCGGGGGTTGCAGTTTTGGATTCATACACGGCCATTCCCTGAAAACTTTGTGCCGATGCCACTGTGCCCACAAGAGCTATTAATAAATAAGCAAGATGTTTCATAATTTTATAGTGGTTTTATTGTTTTAGACGACTAAAATGCCTTTTAGTTACACTGGTTTGTATATTTAACAGCTAAAATATTATATTATTACAACTGCTTTAAACAAATATAGGTAAACAGGACTATTTTTACCCTGAATAATTGTATAGCAAACCCCAATTTAGCAAAAAACGTAATTTTTATTACATTTACACCTTATGAAAAAAATTGCGCTGTTACTGTTCTTTATGGGCTGTATTTTGACCCATGCACAGGAAATTGGCATGCCTGTAAAGTTTTTGAGCAATACAAAAACCAAACCTCAGCGCTATATTGGTACTGATGCCTTTGGTTGGGAATACACTATTGCCGATAACGAGTTCAGGAAAACAGGCGAAGGCAAAACCTTGAAATACAAAAATGTTGCCCTGGGCGAAATTTATCGTGCCGACTTGCAAAACCCTTTACAGATCGTGTTGTTTTACCGCAGGTTTAATACGGTAGTGCTTTTGGACAACCAGCTTAATGAAACAGCCGTTATAAACTTCAGCGCATTGCCTGTAAAGCTTATTGCCGAGGCTGTAGGACTGGCCTCGCAAAACCGCCTGTGGCTGTATGATGTTACTACCCAGCAAATAGGGCTTTATGACCCGCTTCGCAATAACTTTAGGGCTTTGACACCACCTTTTAACGATGGTATGAAATATTACCAAAGCGATTACAATTATTTTTACTGGATAGACAACACAGGCAAATGTTTTGAACTGAATCTTTTTGGCAAAGTTCGCTCCCTGGGTAGTGTCCCTGATTTTGATGCTGCACAACTACTATCGCCCACACTTATATTATACTCCCTTGATAACAGCCTGTATTTGTATGACCTAAGCTCGCAAACCGCAAAGCATATAGATATTACCGAAAAAAGCTTTGTGAGTTTTTATTATGCCTCCCAAATTTTATCTATTTTTACAGAGAGCGAAATAATAAAATACAATATAAACCTTAACTAATGCATATAGCTGTTGCAGGCAACATTGGCGCCGGAAAAACTACACTTACAGGGCTGCTGGCCAAACATTTTAAATGGGAACCCCATTATGAAGATGTGGTAGACAACCCGTATCTTGACGATTTTTACCACCAAATGGAACGCTGGTCTTTTAACCTGCAAATTTACTTTTTAAACAGCCGCTTTAGTCAGATATTGCAGTTTCGCGAAAGCGGTAAAAAAATAATACAGGACCGCACCATATATGAAGATGCACATATTTTTGCTCCTAACCTTCATGCTATGGGGCTTATGGCAAACCGCGATTATGAAAACTACAAATCGCTTTTTGATCTTATGGAAGGTTTTGTAGGTGCGCCCGACTTACTTATATACCTGCGCAGTTCTATACCTAACCTTGTAGGGCATATACACAAACGCGGACGCGATTATGAGAATTCAATATCTATAGATTACCTAAGCCGCCTTAACGAACGCTATGAGGCATGGATACAGGGCTACGACAAAGGCAGGCTGCTGATTATTGATGTAGATAAAATTAACTTTGTAGATAACCCCGAAGATCTTGGAGATATTATAAACCGCATTGATGCAGAATTAAACGGGCTATTTTAGTAGAGACACAATGCATTGCGTCTTATAAAGTAAGCATAATACGAGAGATAGATTAATAGGAGACACAATGCTTTGTGCAGATATGTAATCTGAGACACAAAGCATTGTGTCTCTACTTTTATAATGCTTTTATTTGTGCGTCTACCTCGGCGCGGGTGCCTTTAAACACTTTTTCCTCGGTAACAATTTCACCATTGTCACCCTTAACAGATATTGTTACAGTAGCAGTAACATTGCCTTTGCCATCTACAACTTTATGCACCGTAGATGATTTTTCTTCTGTAGAAGTTACAATAACAGGATCCTGCTCTGTAACAGCATCTTCTTCCTGAGTTTTGCTATTACAGCTTAGCATGGCAATTGCCATAAGTATAAACAACGCCACCATAAACCAGTTTACCGATCTTTTTTGAGAGCCGTAACCGGCGCGCAAAAGCAGCAGCCTTTTTAGGCCCAGTGCAGCAAATCCGCAAACAAACAATACTAAAAAAACTGCTATATATATTCTTGCCATTATTATATAATTTAAATTACAGCAGGTAAACCTATTAGTAAATATAAACAAAAAAGCAACATCCTAATAATTGGGATGTTGCTTAAATATGCTCTGGAGCAACTGTAATTATATTGTAAACAGTTCTTCCGGTTTATCTTCAAGAGCTTCAAAGCGTGCCGTACACTCTTCTATAAGAGCATTAGCTTTTGCTGCATCGCCCCAGCCTTTTACTTCTACAGTTTTGTTTTCAAGATCTTTATACACCTGAAAAAAGTGCTCAACCTCTTTAATAAAGTGAACGTTCAGGTCGCTAAGATCGTTCATTTTACATGCAATTGGGTCAGATACCGGCACGCATATAATTTTTTCGTCCTCACCTTTATCATCAGCCATGTAAAAAACACCAATTGGTTTAACCTCTACAACACAGCCGGGGAAAGATGGCTCTGTAAACCAAACCAACACGTCCAGCGGATCTCCATCAAGAGCAAGCGTTTCAGGGATAAAACCATAATCGGCAGGGTACATCATAGAAGAATAAAGCATCCTGTCAAAACGTATCCTTTTTAATTTAAAATCATACTCATATTTATTCCTGCTACCTCTTGGTATCTCTATAAGAACATCAAATGTTTTTTTTGCTGAAGACATTGTAACTCGTTTTTTGTTATGGTGCAAAAATAATATAAAATTTACAGCAAGCAAATGTTAAAAGCTTAAATCATAACCATAATAATTAGTTTACAATTACACAAACAGGCAAACCTGAACTATAAACCTTACATAATTGCTAACAGCAGATAATAACTGCTATCGTGCCACATAAAACATCTGCATATTTTTTTGTATTTTAGTAACTATACCATCGTAAAAGTTTCATCAAAACAGACTTAAGTGAGAAGGATTACCGACATACTCAACCTTCGCGAAGGCGAAGATGACAGGGAAAAAACACTGGAAAGCGTAAAAAAGAACATCTCTTTTAAAGGAGCCAACCTCTGGATACTGGCCTGTGCCATAATTGTGGCATCGGTAGGGTTAAATGTAAACTCAACTGCCGTTATTATAGGTGCTATGCTTATTTCGCCACTCATGGGCCCCATAGTGGGTGCCGGGTTTGCACTTGGCATTTATGATTTTACCCTACTGAAAAAATCACTCAAAAATTTGCTGAACGCAACTGTTGTAAGCCTTACAGTATCTACCATTTATTTTGCGGTTAGCCCTTTTAAAGAAGTACAGTCAGAACTATTGGCGCGCACTGCCCCAAACATTTATGATATTCTTATTGCATTTTTTGGCGGTATTGTAGGTGCCATTGCCGTTACCCGCACCGAAAAAGGCAACCCTATTCCGGGCGTAGCCATAGCTACTGCTTTAATGCCTCCATTGTGTACAGCAGGCTATGGGCTTGCCACCGGGCAATGGCAGTTTTTTCTGGGTGCATTTTACCTCTATTCTATTAACTGTGTTTTTATAGGCATAGCCACCTTTGCTATAATCAAATATTTAAAATACCCGCCTACCAAACAGGTAAACGAGCGCCAACAACGCCAGGTGCGCATTAGCATTACAGTACTAATTACTGCCATGCTGCTTCCCAGTGCCTATCTTGCCTATTCGCTATACACAGAGCAGCAGTTTAAAAAAAACAGCGACCTTTTTATAGAAAACGAATTTACAAATAAAGGCTATACTGTTATTTACAAAAAAACCAGCTTTACACCCCGAAGCAAAAAAATAGAGCTCGCTTTTTTATCTAAGCGGTTTGAAACATCAGAACTGCAACAGCTTACTGCCGCCCTTAATAAAAACAGCTATCTTAAAGGAACCGATTTAATTATAAGGCAGGACAGCACCGACAGGTTTAATGCTTTAAAAGGCGATATACTAAAACAAATAAAAAGCAACGAAAACGAGCTCAACGAAAAAGATGTGCGCATAATGCAGCTCGAAAAAGAACTGGCCAAAAATAAATTTGACAATAAAGGGCTTTTAAGTGAGGCCACTGCAATTTTCCCGCAAATAATATCACTTTCGGCGGCAAATGTGCAAATGATAAACAAACAGGACAGCATTAGCAATGTAACAGCTGTGATATATAAAACATCCCAAAGCCTTAAAAAAGAAGATGCCGAACGATTAAACAACTGGCTTGCACAAAGGCTGCAGTCTAAAAATATAAAAACCTTTGAGGTAGAAGAGAAAAAATAAGGTTATGCCTTGTTATGCTTCTTATTATACATGCTTAGTAATGTAAAACCACAAATACCCGAAAGTATAGAGGCTACCAAAATGGCAAACTTGGCCTCGGTTTGAAACTCAGGTTTATTAAAAGACAGCAACGCAATAAAAATAGACATGGTAAACCCAATGCCGCCCAGCATGCCAAGCCCCAGCACGTGCCACCAATTGGTATGTGCGGGCAGTTTAGATATTTTAGCTTTTACAGAAAGGAACGACATTATAAAAATTCCTAACGGCTTGCCTAAAAACAAGCCCAACACGATACCTAAGCCTAATGTTCCTGCAAGCCCTTCTACCATTCCGCTTTCAAAAGTAATGTTGGTATTGGCAAGTGCAAATATAGGCATTATTACAAAGTTTACAGGCGTTGTAAGCAGGTGCTCCAGTTTTTCGAGCGGAGATTCTTCTTCCGTTTCGTTAGTAGGCAGTGTTATGGCAGTGAGCACTCCGGCAATGGTAGCGTGTATGCCGCTATGGTGAATAAAATACCACATTACTGCACCGGGCAACACATAGGCAAGTATATTTTTTACGCCAAGCCTGTTAAGCAATATCTGAAAAGCAAAAATGCCACCGGCATAGCCCAAATAATTAAAGTGCAGCTCTGTCGAATAAAATATGGCTATTACCAGTATAGCAAGTAAATCGTCTACAATGGCAAGCGCGGCTAAAAATATCTTTAATCCCGAAGGAACCTTACTGCCTAAAAGCGATAAAATACCCAAGGCAAAAGCAATATCGGTAGCCATGGGTATGCCCCACCCTGCACCATATTCGGCACTGCCTCTGTTAAAAATAGTATATATTATTGCCGGGACTATAACACCGCCAATAGCAGCCAAAACAGGGAGCGTGGCTTGCTGAACCGACGATAGCTCTCCTTCGGCAACCTCACGCTTTATTTCTAAGCCTACTAAAAGGAAAAATATAGCCATAAGCCCGTCGTTTATCCATGTAAGCATGGAGTAATGAAGGTGTATACTGCCTGTTTCAAAACCAAGGTTTGTATTAAGCAAATTTGTAAAGCCATCGGCTAAGCCTGTATTGGCAATGGTTAACGATATAGCTACACAAATAAGGAGTAATATTCCTCCGGCCGATGATGAGCTGAAAAAGCGGGGAAATATTTTAAGGTTGATTAGTTTTGCCATAGTTGCAAAAATAATCACATCCCAAATTTTGGGCAAGAAAATTCGGTAATATCGGTTAGCATGGCGAGCAACAACTCAAATATGTATCATTATGATGCTGTAAGATTATCAAAATGATAGGCTTTAAATAAACAAAAGAACGCATATCATTAAAAATCAAGCAGTTAAAAACAAACAACTATAGAGGTACGTCGTTTGATGGTTATGAGTAAAAAATCTCAATTCAAATGAAAACTTCAGAAACAGACGCCCGATGTAAAACAAAAATTACACAATTAAGAAAATTAGCAAAAGTAAGGTCTAATATTACCTCTATACAACTTCTATTTGTAGCTTTTGCATTTGTTGTCGCTTTTGGCGCAGTAATGAAAATCGTTAGCTGCTGATTTACAAGATAATTAAAATTATTATCTGTACTCGTTTAAACTTTTCAAAATAAAGAAAAAGTTTAAACGAGTATTTTATATACCTTACATTTGCAAAAACAAATCTATTTTGAATAAGATACTTGTTATTGACGACGAAGAAAAACTACGTGGATTGCTTGCCCGCATTTTAAAGCTGGAAGGTTTTGAGTTGTATCAGGCAGCCGATTGCAAATCGGGTTTAAAGCTATTGGACCAGCAGGCCATTGATGTAGTGCTGTGCGATGTTAAACTGCCAGACGGCAGCGGTGTAGACCTTACCCTGAAAATAAAACAGGCGCACCCCGATGTAGAAGTTATATTGCTAACAGCTTACGGTAATATACCCGATGGCGTACAGGCTATAAAAAACGGGGCTTTTGATTATATTACAAAAGGGGATGATAACAACAAGATCATACCGCTTATTCATCGTGCTATAGAAAAAAGGAGCCTCGAAAAACGCGTTGATGCCCTTGAGGCGCAACTGGAACAAAAATACTCGTTTGAGGGTATTACAGGAAACTCTAAAAGTATAGCCGATGCCGTTAGCCTTGCCCAAAAGGTTGCACCAACAGACACCACTGTACTTTTAAACGGAGAAACCGGCACAGGTAAAGAGGTTTTTGCCAATGCCATACACCAAAACAGTAACCGAAAAAATAAAAACTTTGTTGCCATAAACTGCTCTGCCTTTAGTCACGACCTGTTGGAAAGCGAAATGTTTGGTCATATGGCAGGTGCCTTTACAGGCGCCCTTAAAGATAAAAAAGGACTTTTTGAGGAGGCAGACCACGGCACTATTTTTTTAGATGAACTGGGCGAACTGCCTACTGATTTGCAGGCAAAACTACTCCGTGTTTTAGAGAGTGGCGAATTTATAAAAGTGGGCAACAGCAAACTTACCAAGGTAAACGTGCGGGTTATTGCGGCCACAAACCGCGACCTTAAAAAAGAAATCGAGGCAGGCCGCTTTAGAGAAGACCTCTATTACAGGCTTTCTACTTTTACCATTACTTTACCGCCACTGCGCGAAAGGGCAAAAGATATAGAGCCGCTCTCATTATATTTCTTAAAGATATTCAGCAACAAGACCAATAAAAAAATAAACGGCATATCTAAAGAGGCACTGCATATTTTAAAATTCCATAACTGGCCGGGCAATATCCGCGAACTTAAAAATGTATTGGAGCGCAGTGTGATACTCGAAAGTTCAGACATCCTTACCCCGCAAAGCCTTCCACAGGATTTGTATGCTAATGCTATGGCATCGGCAGGTCAGGGAGAGAAAACACTGTCCGCTTTTTCTATGGCATCGGCAGAGAAAATACACATACAAAAAGTGCTTAACTACACCGGGGGCAACAAAGCAGAAACAGCACGCCTGCTAAGCATTGGCATTGCTACACTATACCGCAAATTAGACGAGTATAATATACATTGAACCATGTTTGCCCTTTATTTAAACCTACAAGGTTAGAAAAACCTTGCAGGTTAGCAATCTCTCTGTCACTTCTAAAATCCTGCAAGGTCTTTAAGACCTTATAGGTGTCAATTATTTGCAATATAATCTGAACCCATTTATCATTTTGAGATACCAACCCTATCATTCTGATAGGGTTTTTTATTGCCAAAAATTGGCACACACCCTTAACTTGCTATTATACACAACAATATAAATAGCACAGAAATACAGGCACAGGGTTTGGCTATAGTAGGTCAAACCACAAAATTTTTTCAAAATGAGAAAACATTTTAAAACTGCCGCCACGCAGGCTACACAGTTTGCAGAGATTACCAAAAGATGTATAAAAAGCGGTCATATACTGAGGGCAAAAAAATGCCTCGATGTTGCCGAACTGCTTTTTACCACAGGCAGTAACGAAACCAGAAATGCCATAGGCAACATTTATGTAAACTCGGTTTCAACCTTTATGGAACTGCACAATTGTACAGTATCTAAACTGTTTCCGCCAACGCTTAAAAAAGAATATGTAGCACAGGTAAATGCCTCAGGTGTTTAAATCTTTCAATTTTCAAATCTTTCAATCTAAAAATAATGACAGCACTATTTATTGTAGCCCTTATAGTATTTGCATACATGTGCTACGTACTTATAAAACCGGAAAAATTCTAATCAATGAACAGCGAAATTTTAGGCATAATTGTAATGTATGGTCTGGTACTGCTTTTAGCGATACCCCTTGGCCGATACATAAGCAAAATATTTAAGTATGAAAACACCCGGATCGACAAGGTGTTTAACCCACTCGACAAACTCTTTTTTAAAATAGGCGGCATTAACCCGAATAAGGAAATGACATGGAAACAGCATCTTGGAGCGCTGCTTACCATTAACCTTTTCTGGTTCATTATCTCTATGCTGGTGCTTACGAATATGGAGTGGCTACCGCTAAACCCTGACGGAAATCCGTCTATGAGCGGAGACCTTGCCTTTAACACAACTGTAAGCTTTATAACCAACACCAACCTGCAGCATTACAGTGGTGAGACTGGTCTTTCATACTTGGGTCAGCTCACCCTGATGTTGTGGCAATTTATAAGTGCAGGCTGTGGCATAGCCATTTGTGCCATGGTGTTTAATGCCATGAAAGAGAAAACGGCAACAAACTTTGGTAACTTTTACAGCTATTTTGTGCGCTCATGCACAAGGATTTTGCTTCCGCTGTCGGTTATAGTGGCTGTTATACTGGTATTTAACGGCACACCAATGACGTTTGAGGGCAAAGACACCATTACAACCCTTGAAGGTAAAGAGCAGCAGGTTAGCCGTGGCCCTGTAGCTGCTTTTGTTGCTATAAAACAGTTGGGTACAAATGGTGGTGGTTTTTATGGGCCAAACAGTGCCAACCCCATGGAAAACCCTAACTACCTTACTAATATTGTAGAAACAGTAAGCATAATACTGATACCTATTGCAATGGTGTTTGCCATGGGTTATGTATTGAGGAGAAAAAAACTGGCCTGGACCATTTATGGGGTAATGACAGCAGGTTTCCTTATACTGCTTATTCCCACCATAATTGCCGAAATGGGTGGTAACCCTGCTATAGATAAAATGGGCATTGCCCAAACCATGGGCAGCATGGAGGGTAAAGAGGTGCGTTTTGGATCGGCGGCATCAGCAAATTGGGGTATTTATACCACCTGTACCAGTAACGGATCGGTTAACGCCATGCACGACAGCTTTACACCCCTAAGTGGTATGACAACCCTGCTGGGCATGATGGTGAACTGCTTTTATGGCGGTGTGGGCGTTGGTTTCCTTAACTTTTACATCTTTATTATCCTGGCAGTATTCATTAGCGGGCTAATGGTGGGACGTACACCGGAGTTTTTAGGTAAAAAAATCGAGGCAAAAGAAATGAAGATAGCTATGGCAATAGCATTGCTTCACCCATTTTTAATATTAGCAGGAACGGCATTGGCATCACACCTGTATGCAGGCAACCCCGAAGCTTATGCCAGTTGGCTGGCCAACCCCGGCTACCATGGTTTTAGCGAAATGCTGTATGAATTTACCTCATCAAGCGCCAATAACGGTAGCGGTTTTGAGGGCTTAGGCGACAATACCCCTTTTTGGAATCTTGCCACAGGAGTTGTAATGCTCCTGGCACGCTACCTGCCTATTATTGGCCCTGTAGCCATTGCAGGAATACTTGCCGGTAAAAAATATGTACCGGAAAGCTCGGGTACACTAAAAACCGATACTTCGACATTTGGGTTTATGATTTTTGCGGTAATATTTATAGTTGCTGCACTGTCGTTCTTCCCAGCCCTGACGCTTGGGCCAATCGCCGAATATTTTTCATTACAATAACATCTTAAATAAATGAAAAGTCAAAATGCATCCCTGTTTCAGGCAGACCTTGTAAAACAGGCATTAAAACAATCTTTTGTAAAGCTTAACCCTTCATCGCTCATAAAAAATCCGGTAATGTTTACCGTAGAGATAGGCACCGCCATTATGGCCTGCGTATGCATCTGGATACTTATGGGCGAAACCAGCCAGGGCAGCTTTGCATATAACTTCACAATTTTTCTCATCCTGTTATTCACACTGCTGTTTGCCAATTTTGCAGAAGCTATTGCAGAAGCACGCGGCAAGGCGCAGGCCGACAGCCTGCGCAAAACCCGCGAAGAAACCCCGGCTAAAAAGATAGAGCTTGTTGGCGAAATTTATAAAGACGAGATACAGATAGTACCGTCATCAACCCTTAAAAAAGGCGACATCTTTATTTGTGAACCGGGCGACATTATCCCTACCGATGGTGAGATTATTGAAGGCCTTGCCACTATAGACGAAAGTGCCATTACCGGAGAGAGTGCCCCCGTAATTCGCGAAGCAGGTGGCGATAAAAGCTCGGTAACCGGTGGTACAAAAGTACTTTCAGATAAAATTAAAGTACAGGTAAGTACCAATGCAGGCGAAAGCTTCCTTGATAAAATGATTGCCCTTGTAGAAGGTGCAAGCCGCCAGAAAACGCCTAACGAAATTGCGCTTACCATATTGCTTGCAGGTTTTACACTGGTATTTATTATTGTATGTACGGCATTACAACCGTTTGCCGAATATGCTAACATCAGTATTACCATAGCATCGTTCATATCGCTGTTTGTGTGTTTAATACCTACAACCATTGGGGGTTTGCTATCGGCCATTGGTATAGCGGGAATGGACAGGGCCTTGCGTGCCAACGTAATAACCAAATCAGGTAAGGCAGTAGAAACTGCCGGAGATATAGATGTACTGCTGCTGGATAAAACAGGTACCATAACCATAGGTAACCGTAAGGCAACACATTTTCACCTTGCGCCGGGTATAGAGGGCAATGATTTTATTCAGGCCGCCGTGCTTAGCTCTATTGCCGATGAAACTCCCGAAGGTAAATCGATAATTGAATTGGCAGGTAAAGACCCTAAAAGCTTTGATATTCCAAGTCCGCGTTTTATTAAGTTCACTGCCGAAACACGCAGTTCAGGTATCGACTTTGCCGATGTGCGCATTCGAAAAGGGGCTTATGATGCCATTAAAAACCTTGTGGAAAAAGCAGGTAATGTATTTCCTGAAGCGGTTGCCGAAAAGGTGAAAGAAGTTTCGGGCAATGGAGGAACACCGCTTGTGGTTAGCAAAAACGAAAAAGTGCTTGGTGTTGTAGAGCTTCAGGATATTATTAAAACCGGAATAGCCGAGCGTTTTGAACGCCTGCGCAAAATGGGGGTTAAAACCGTAATGGTTACGGGCGACAACCCTCTGACCGCTAAGTTTATTGCAGAAAAAGCCGGGGTGGATGACTTTATTGCCGAAGCCAAACCTGAAGATAAAATGAATTACATAAAGGCCGAGCAGCAGCAGGGTAAACTCGTTGCAATGATGGGTGACGGTACCAATGATGCCCCCGCCCTTGCCCAGGCCGATGTGGGCGTGGCTATGAACAGTGGTACGCAGGCCGCAAAAGAAGCCGGTAATATGGTTGACCTTGACAACGACCCTACCAAACTTATTGAAATTGTAGAAATTGGCAAGCAGTTGCTAATGACACGCGGTACACTAACCACCTTTAGTATTGCTAACGACGTGGCTAAATATTTTGCCATTATCCCTGCGTTGTTTATAACGGCAATACCAGCCTTACAAGGGCTTAACATTATGCAACTGCACAGCCCTGAGAGCGCCATACTTTCGGCAGTAATATTTAACGCCATTGTTATACCATTCCTTATTCCGCTTGCACTAAAGGGTGTGGCCTATAAACCCATAGGCGCATCGGCACTGTTAAGGCGCAACCTTTTTATTTACGGGCTTGGCGGTGTAATAGTTCCGTTTATTGGCATTAAGGTAATTGATATGCTGGTAAGTGTATTCTTTTAAATAAGTCTTAAAGTCGAAAGTCATAATGTCTTAAAGTCAAAAAGAATCAGTAGTAATAAGAACAGTTTAAAATTTTTCCATTCCGACTGGAGCGCAGCGGAATGGAGGAATCTCTAATCTCTTTAGGCGATTTACATGCTGCTAAGAATATCAGATTTCTCGACTCCACTGCGTTTCGCCCGAAATGGAAAAACTGAATGAACTCATAAAAATAATTTAAAATGAAACAGAATATAATGCCCGCCATCAGGCTTACGCTATTTTGCGCGGTCTTCTTTTCAGGCATCTATACCATGGCTATTTTGGGTATAGCACAGCTTGCACCTAACCAAGGCAAAGGTGTGGTGGTAGAACAGGATGGTAAAAAATACCATATAAACGTTGCACAGGGCTTTACAAAGCCGGAATATTTTTGGCCCCGCCCCAGCGCTGTAGATTATAACGCAGCCGGATCAGGAGGCAGTAACAAAGGCCCTTCTAACCCTGAGTACCTTGAACTTGTACAACACAGGATAGACACATTCCTTTTACAAAACCCCGGCATTAAAGCCAGCGAAATCCCGAGCGACCTTGTTACCGCAAGTGGTAGCGGATTAGACCCTAATATTTCTATAGAAGGCGCAAAAGTTCAGGTAAAACGTGTGGCTGCTGCACGCAAGCTTAATGAACAACAACTTTTAAAGCTTATTGAAGAAAATACCGAAGAACCGCTTTTAGGAACTTTGGGAACTACAAAGATCAATGTCCTGAAGCTTAACCTTGCCCTTGATAAGCTATAAGTAAATCTGATTTACTGTTTTTTATTGTCTCGCAAAGGCGCAGAGACGCAAAGCAGGAAATGAATTGTATTTCCAAGCGACTGTAAGTCGCAAAGATTTGCGACTTACAGTCGCCTCCGAGAGGTGCTGATCAGCATACATCTTTGCGCCTCTGCGCCTTTGCGAGACAAACTAGATTAACTAATTGATATTCAAAAGCAAATAATACGGTGTGAAGTTTTAGAATATTCTCACCAAGACTGATTATTTCAATTCACTTAAAACTCACTAAACAATTAAATTAATATTTCTCACAATGAAAAAAACCGTAAGTACGCTTGCTCTATGTTTAAGTACCCTTGCAGGCGTGTATGCACAAAATGATTCTATAACTCAAAAAAAAGCACCATTTGAAGGAATGGACCTTAGCTGGATAAACGGGCAAAACCGCCAGACGGATTTTCCGCTTCAGTTAAAAGATAAAGAAGGGCAAACCATAATTACAGGCGTTGCCTATGTAGATGCCTACTACAACTATGATTTTAAAAGGCCTATAGACAATACAAACACCATATCATCTGCCATAGGGCGCAGTAATGAGTTTACCATAAATATGGCAAGCATTGGTATAGAGAGTAACTACAAGAATATTATAGGCAGGCTGTGGCTGCAATATGGCCAAATGGCCTCTATAGTTCAGGATCTTGACGGCACTTTAAACCACGGCAGGAACAGCAGCCTTAACAACCTTAAGTACATAAGAGAGGCTGCAGCAGGTTACCACTTTGATGTTATGCATGGCCTGAATGTAGAGATGGGTATTTTTATGAGCTACATTGGCCTTGAAAGCTACGTTTTAAACGAAAACTGGAACTATCAGCGCAGCCTTGTATGCGATTTTACACCGTTTTACTTTCAGGGAGCAAGGGCGCAGTTCTTCCCGTCGGCAAAATTCAAGCAGGAGCTATGGATTATGAACGGGTGGCAAACTTACAACGGCTGGAACCAGGGGCTTGGGCTCGGCTCTTCGAGCTATTACCGCCCAAACGAAAACTTACAGCTTGTAGCCAACTTTTATTTTAACGGACAGGATACCCGAAACAATAAAGATGCAAGACGCTATCATCATGACAACAGTATTGTGGGACGTTACTTTAAAAACAAAGAAAGTAAAGGCATATCTCAGGCAGCATTCAGCCTTAACACACACTACGGCTTTCAGTCGGGTGGCGGTTTAGAGGCGTCTGATAATTACATGTTTGGCTCATCGCTGGCTAACCGTATATGGTTTAACAAAAACAAGCTTGCCTTAACACTGCGTGGCGATTTTATAACCAATCCGGGGGCATACCTTGCTTTTTCGCCATCGCCTGTGGCAAATAATGCTTTCAATGATGCTTTAGCTGAAGGCAAAGACCTGAAAATGTTCCAGGCTACGGCTACATTTGACGTAATGCCAAACGACTTTATGACCTTTAGGTTAGAATATGGCTACAGACACAGCAACATACCCTATTTTGCCGGACGTGGCGGTACTACAAGCCCTGACGGATGGGTAGACACTCCTACTGACGGCTGGAGGCCAGATTTGATACAAACAGCGAACAGAGTTACACTTGCTGTAAACTTCAGACTTTAATGGACAGTGAAAAAGAAAATAATGTAAAGCACTTTCTCGACCTGATACAAAAGTCGCGGAAAGGCAAGTTTAAAGTCTACATCGGCATGAGTGCTGGTGTAGGCAAAACTTTTCGTATGCTGCAGGAAGCACACACGCTCTTGCGTAACGGCATTGATGTAAAAATTGGCTTTATAGAAACCCATAATCGAAAGGAAACCCATGATTTGCTCGACGGACTCCCGGTTATACCTAAGCGGTCTATTTTTTATAAGGGAAAATATCTTGAAGAAATGGATGTGCAGGCTATTATTACCCTGCGCCCGGAAGTAGTTATTGTAGATGAACTTGCCCACACCAACATTGAGGGAAGCAAGAATGAAAAACGCTGGCAGGATGTAATGGATATTATAGATGCCGGCATTAACGTTATCAGCGCAGTAAACATTCAGCATATAGAAAGCCTTAACGACGATATTAAAGAAATTACGCGGATTGAAGTTAAGGAACGCATACCCGATAGCGTTCTTAAAGCCGCCGATGAAGTAGTAAACATAGACCTTACTGCCGAAGAACTTATTACACGCCTTAGAGAAGGAAAGATTTACACGCCTGATAAGATTCCGAGTGCACTTGCCAATTTTTTTAAACCCGAACACATACTCCAGTTACGCGAACTTGCCCTGAAAGAAGTTGCCAGCCAGGTAGAGCGCAAGGTAGAGACCGAAATTACCGGAACGGGCAACATGAGGCACGAAAGGTTTTTGGCATGCATTAGCAGTAACCACAAGACAGCCAAAACTGTTATACGTAAAACGGCACGCCTCGCCAATTACTACCACAGCAAGTGGTATTTGCTGTATGTAGAGCTACCACACGAAAGCCCCGACAGGATAGCTCTCGACAAGCAGCGTCATTTAATAAACAACTTTAAACTGGCCACACAGCTTGGCGCAGAAATAATTAAAGTACAGCACAAAAGTGTCGCATCGGCAATAATACAGCAGGCCGAAGAACGCAGGGCAACAACAATTTGCATTGGGAAGCCGCACTTAACATTATTTAAAGTAATATTGTCTACCAATATTTTTAATTCGCTGCTCAACAAACTGTCATCCAGCGAAACCGACCTTATTATATTATCATAGCTATGAAAATTAAAGCTAAACTTACACTCTCGCTTGGCATTTTGTTTCTGCTCATTGTGGCATTGGCATCGCTAGCTATACGACAGGTAAGGGTGTTAGAACAGGATACGGCAAATATTTTAGCCGCTAATTACAAATCGCTCGATTATTCGCGCAATATGTACAAGATACTTGATGAAGACGGCATAAAAACCGATACCCTTAAGTTTAAAGAATATTTAAACCTTCAGCTTAGTAATATTACAGAGATTGGCGAACAGGAACTTACTACAGACCTGCGTGAAGATTTTACTGCCTTTGCAAAGCAACCTACTGAAAATACACTGATAAAAATTCGTGGTGACCTAAACAGTATCATGAAGCTTAACATGGATGCCATTAAAAGAAAGAGCGCCACTGCCGATGGTACTGCCAAACGCTCTATAATGTGGCTGTCTTTTACCAGTGCATTTTGTTTAATTATAGGTTTTACGCTTATTGTAAACCTACCCGGTTATATTGCCAACCCTATAAAAGCACTTACAGAGAGCATACGGCAGATTGCCGCTAAAAACTATTCGCAACGACTGCACTACAAAGGTCAGGATGAGTTTGCTACACTGGCAAAATCGTTTAACACCATGGCAGAAAAGCTACAGGAATACAGCAGCAGCAACCTGGCACAACTGATGATGGAAAAGCAGCGTATTGAAACCCTTATTAACAGCCTTAGCGACCCTGTTATAGGCCTTGACGAAAAGAACCGCATACTTTTTATTAACGATGAGGCTTTACAGATTACAGGATTGACCACCGAAACAATTATTGGTAAAAAAGCTGAAGAACTTGCCCTGCGCAACGACTTGCTGAGAACATTGCTTCAAAAAATGTTAGGTCATGGTAAGAGTAGCAACGAAACCTTAAAAATATATTTCAATAATAAAGAGAGTCATTTTGAGCAGCTCATGGTACCTATAAGTATTGTACCTACCGGAGAAAGTGATAAGAAACAAATTGGTACCTTTTTAATATTGCGCAACATAACTGCATATAAAGAACTTGACAATGCAAAGACCAGTTTTATAGCCACCGTGTCTCATGAGTTTAAAACTCCTATTGCTTCTATGAAAATGAGCCTCCAACTGTTACAAAATGCACAAACAGGAACACTTAATACAGAACAGCAGGAACTTGTGGAAAGCCTGAAGGATGACGCCGAAAGACTACTGAGAACCACAAGCGAGCTTTTAAACATAACTCAGGTAGAAACTGGAAAATCCCAGTTTAAAATTGAAAGTGCAGATGTTAATGAGCTAATTAAAAACGCTGTAGAAACCAATAATAAAGTGGCAAGGAAAAAAGAGATCCTCATAATAAACAACAGTACCAACGACCTGCCCGAAATTATTGCCGATGGGGAAAAAGCGCAATGGATAATTTCTAACCTTATTTCTAACGCCATACGTTATTCTTATGAAAATGCTACGGTCGAAATTAATGCCCACATAACTAAAACACATGTAAACATATCCGTATCGGACCATGGCATAGGAATAGCTCCTGAACATCAGGACAAGGTATTTGAAAAATACTTTCGTGTGCCGGGCACAGATAAAGAAGGTACCGGTCTTGGCCTGAGCATAAGTAAAGAATTTATAACAGCAATGGGCGGGTACATAAACTTAGAAAGCGAAATAGGTCGCGGAAGTGTGTTTACTGTTGGTTTTAAACGGGCTTCTTAAAAAATTTTATGCAAAATTATTGATAAAGGGTAGGCGGCCAATTCAAAGTTTTATAAACATTCCTGAACTTTAAATTTAGTATTTTTAGACACTTCACAATTTGCTCCTTAAAGAAAAACTGGGATTTTAAAACGCGCTAAAAACAAAAAATCCCAACTGTTTAAAGTTGGGATCTTGTTTATTATGGCCTGCTTGGATGACAGGTAGGATCTAAATAAGGTTTAAGTCCGCTCGAAGAACATGGCAACAATGCCGCATCGTCAAAACTATAGTATTGTGCAGGCACAAAAGGTACCGGAACACCCGGCGATGAAGGATCGTTAGGGTTTAGTTTTTCCAATTCATACTTAGTAGTGTACCCATCGCCATCGTCATCACTGTCAAGATAATTTGGTATATCGTCACCATCAGTATCATAGTCGGCAATATCAATACCCGGCTCCGTTTCATCTTTATTTAAAATACCGTCTTCATCAAGGTCGGTATAGGTAACACTATATAATTTAAAGCTGAAAACAAGCGGAGAATATGCCGGAATGTCTCCGGTTGCAGTGTTATAATATGCAAAATCTGAAGGAAGGAACATTACCCCTGCTCCATAATCCTGATACTGTGGAGGATTAGGGCTGTTTGGCTCATCTACATACACCCCGTCTTTAAATAGAGGTATTATTTCCTGCCACCCTTCTATAGTGCCATATAGCGAAGATGATGTTTGCGGAAAAGGCTGCAGCTCAAATTGTGTATCGTCAAGCAATGTACCTTTATAATTTACCAAAACATTGTCTCCCCTTGTAGGTGCTTTGCCCACACCCTCGCGAAAGCTCAGGTAATAAATAGTATATTCTACCTCATTAAGTGTAACTACTTTGTTTCTTAAAGGATATTCGGTTTGATCCCAAATAGAAACCTGAGGCCCTGTAGAACGTATAGAATCGAACGTTACATCAAAAGTAACCGGATCTACGTCCATGTAATGGTTTTTAAGGTATTTTTCTATACTGTCTTTCTCAGATGCATACTGCACAGCATAATCGCGTGGCGGTGTAATAGCAACATCATCGTCCTTTTTGCACGATGCAAAAAAAGTTATAAGGCCAATAAGGCAAAACGCCTTTAAAAATTGATTCATTTTAATTTTTTTAATGGGGTGCAAGATACAATTTTCCTGTATTTTTGTAGAGCTATAACAGCTATTTTTAAGATTTAGTATGAGGATTGACAAATATTTGTGGTGTGTTCGTTACTACAAAACCCGCAGCATTGCCACACAGGCCATACAAAAAGGGCATGTAACCGTAAATGGGCAAACCGCAAAACCCAGCAGGGAGGTTTTTGCCACAGATAAAATAACGGTGCGCCGCGACCAGATAAAATATGAACTCACAGTACTTGATGTACCGCAGAACCGCGTTGGGCCAAAGCTGGTAGACATGTACCGCAAAGATGAAACCCCGCAGGAAGCCTTTGCACACCTTGAACTTTTAAGACTAAGTAAAGATCATTACAGGGCTCAGGGCACAGGAAGGCCTACTAAAAAAGACCGTCGTGACCTTGACGAATATGGTCTTGATTTTGATGATGATTTAGATTCTAATGAAGACGAAGCATAACCACTAAACCGTACAGAACTACAGAAACAGAATGAAAAATATTATACTTACCAAACAGGCAATAGAATATAAAACAAGGCGTATTGCTTACCAGATATATGAAACTTTTCCTGATGAGGCCGAAGTGGTACTTGCAGGTATTGCCAGCAATGGTTATGTATTTACAAAAATGATAGCGGCCGAGCTGGAACACATCAGCGACCTGAAAGTTATACTTTGTGAAGTTATTATAAATAAAGAACAGCCTTTGGAGCCTGTAACCACATCGTTAACGCCCGATGAGTATGCTAACAAAGCTCTTGTATTGGTAGACGATGTACTGAACAGTGGCACCACTCTTATATATGGCGTAAAGCATTTTTTAAACGTACCTCTTAAAAAGTTTAAAACAGCAGTGCTGGTAGACCGCAACCACAAGCAATATCCTGTTAAAGCTGATTTTAAAGGCGTATCGCTCTCTACCTCAATGAAAGAGCATATTGAAGTGGTTTTAGACGGAGAAGATCCTCACGCAAGCCTTAATTAAAAAAGGCTCATAATTTCGTTAACCACCATTTCGGGAGTTTTGCCATCGGTGCTCACAATATGTTTTGCCTGATGATAAAACCAGCTACGGTCAAACAGGTGCTTGGCTACAAACTCGTGCAACTCTTCGGTGTTAAGATTTGCAACCAGTGGCCTGGCAGATGTTTGCCCCTGCAGGCGTGATACTATTTCATCTATGCTGGTTTTGAGGTAAACAGACACCACACCTTCATCCTGCATTAGTAAATGATTATTGGCATAGCAGGGCGTGCCACCGCCCAAAGCCAGGACAAAAGGCTCATCGACGGCTATCAAACCTTTAAGGGCATTGTGCTCGAGCTTTCGAAATTTTATTTCGCCATCCTGTGCAAAAATGTCGGCAACGGTTTTTTGGGTCTCTTTTTCAATAACTTCGTCAAGATCAAGGTATGGAATTTGGGCACTTTGAGACAACAAACGTGCTATTGTAGACTTTCCGGAGGCCATATAGCCGCAGAGGATTATTTTTTTCATATAATAAGACCCTATAAACTAAGGCGTTGAATGTAAAGATTAAAAAAAAGTCAAATTTAGGCTAAAATTGCTTTGAATTATAAAAAATACATGCGTATATTTGCACCCGCATTGAGGGAATGATTTTAATGACTCGGTAGCTCAGCCGGTAGAGCACATCACTTTTAATGATGGGGTCCTGGGTTCGAATCCCAGCCGGGTCACAAATACCTTACAAATCATTCTTTTAATGCTAAGACTCGGTAGCTCAGCCGGTAGAGCACATCACTTTTAATGATGGGGTCCTGGGTTCGAATCCCAGCCGGGTCACAATAAAAAAGTTAAGCAAATACAGCTTAACTTTTTTTGTATACATACCTAATTGGCCACGTGGAGAAACTGGTAGACTTGCCATCTTGAGGGGGTGGTGCCGCAAGGCGTATGGGTTCGAATCCCATCGTGGTCACTTTTAGCTATTTAGCACAATAGCGAACTTATTTCAAAAGCCTGTAAAACCTTTAAAATCAATGGTTTTACAGGCTTTTTAGGTTTTAGCTGTTTCGCAAAATTTTTAAAAAAGCTCATAATTATTGTGGCAGTAGTGTGGCACTGCAACTTTTAAAAAAAAAGTGCCACACTTTTACCGCTACAACGAAATTAACCTGTTGTTTATTAACCTGTTAAGCTGGTTAACGACTTGATTTTATGATACTATAATTCGAACTTTATATTAATTAAAATGTTGAATTATGTTAGAAAACAGTTTTAGGCTTACCTTTTTTCTAAAGTCACCTAAGAAGGTGACAAGCCAGAGATTAATTTATTTAAGAATTACCGTAGACGGAATTGCGAAGGAAACCTCAACCAAGCAGAAATGGGATGTGAGACGGTGGGATCAACAAGCCGGAAGAGCGACAGGGAATAAAGAAGATGCCAAAGCGATCAATTTTTATCTTGACTCTGTCACTAATAAAATCGTACAATTCAAAGCGGAACTTATATTAAATTCCTATACCATCACAGCCCAGCGTATAATTGATTTTATACTGGGCAAAGATGTTTCCAGAGCCAAGCTATTAGATGAGTTTCAACGTCATAATGATGAAATGAGGGCATTAGTAGATACAGGCCAGTATGCCATTGGAACTCATACCCGTTTCGTTATAGCTAAAGGCCACGTAAAGGATTTTATTGAATTTAAATATCATGCGTCTGATATAGAATTTAGGGATCTCAATTACGAGTTCATAAAGGACTATGAGTTTTACCTAAAGACTGTTAAGCATTGTAACAATAATACAACCTTGAAGCATATCACGTACGTGCGCAAGATGGTATTACGGGCTATAAACAAAGATATCCTTCAAAAAGATCCCTTCGGAAGCTTTAGGGGAAAAAGAACGAAGGTGGTTAAAAGCCCGCTCAATCTTGAGGAACTCAATGCACTGGAAAATTATAGTTTCTCTACAAGGAGATTAAGCGTTATACGTGATGTTTTCATCTTTCAGTGTTACACAGGCCTTGCATACGTAGATGTTTTTAATCTTAAGCGTTCTGATATAAAAAACGGTATTGACGGGAAGTTGTGGATTATTAAGACGCGACAGAAAACGGATAGCCCGTTTCATGTCCCATTGCTGCCCCAGGCAATAAAAATTATAGACCTTTATAAGGATGATCCAACATGCCAAATGCGAGGAACAATATTGCCAGTGGCTTCAAATCAAAAGATGAATGAGTATTTAAAAGAAATTGCAGCGTTGTGCGGTATAACCTGCAACCTCAATACGCACAAAGCTCGCCGGACTTTTGGTAGCACAGTGACCCTTGCAAACGGTGTCCCAATCCATGTTGTTAAAGAAATGCTGGGGCACAGCTCGGTGAAACAAACTGAAGAATACGCTATTACTGAACAGATGGCCATAGGTAGGGAAATGGACGTATTAGAAAAGAAATTTACAATAAGTGATAAAACAGCAAGATCGGACGAAAGTAGTATTGTTACCGAATTGCGAAGCGAAATCGAGTCCTTAAAGCTTCAGCTTGCAGCAAGGAGTTAAGCTAATGTGATAGATATACAAAAGTTTATTCTTAACTTTTTAAAGTGGATAACCTATAATGATTGTAAAATGTCATATTTTAGTGCTTACTAAAGAGTTTCGAACCCTCTTTTCTAATTGTAAATCCTCAATTTATTTGAGGATTTACTTTTTCAAAAAGTGCTGTAATCGCCTGTAAAACATATTATAGAACCAATTTTGTGGCACTTTTTTCTATATTAAAAAGTGCCACAAAATCTAACTTACAATTAAGGTGACAATTAAAATCCTTTAAACTGAGTAAGATAATTTCTTAGATGACTTTCCATACTATTTACAAAAACAATCTGTAATGATCTTAAAATGTCATATTTTGCACTCATTGAAGAGTTTCGAACCCTCTTCTCTAATTGTAAATCCTCAATTATTTGGGGATTTAATTTTAAAAGGTCCTTTACGTATCTATAAATATATATATATGCACCGATTTTGTGGCACTTTTTTTCATCTTGAAAAAGTGCCACAAAATCGGCCTTGAAACTAGGGCTGACAATTGAAATCCCTTAAAATGAATAAGATAATCTCAGAGATGATTTCCGTATCCCAATCTTTTCAAAATCAGTAACTGCTAAATTCTTATTCGTTAAAAGTCATCATAATTTTGGTATGCAAAGGCTTTAATTAAATCATATGCTTTACTTCCGCAATTTTGTTGGTTACATTTTTAAAGTTATCCCTCCGGCATTTCAATTATGTTACTTCTCGTAAAAAATCAATTGGTTGTCATGGCCTTCTAACTATAACGTTTTAGTTCTTGTTGTGATTTTTACGTCAATGTATCAATATTGAATTATTGTGATGTATGGTTTGGGTAGATTTATCAAACAATTAAGCTCTCATAAGTTTATCTACATAGGTTTTATCTAATTACTGGCCTGGTTTCGTATTGAATCCAAATGCCATAACGCCTGTCACGGATCAGGATTGCATGGTGCCAAAAGGATTAGATTAATACTGCATAATTACTAATTACATCCAATTACTAATATTAAATTTAAATGAAATGAAAAAAATTACTCTACTCTTAGCGTATTTGTTCCTAAGTCAGCTTTACGCGCAAAGTCCGGTTTTCTATCTAAAGTATAATGAAGCCAATGCTACGACTACCGTACATGAAGAGGTATCAAATACAAACCTTGCTGTTACAAATCAATTCGGTAAGCCAGAACGCGTGACAGGAGTCACGGGTAATGCTTTACGAACGGATGGTTTTTCCACGTGGATACAAACGACAAAAAATCTGGGGCTTACTAACGCTATGACATTTGAGACGTGGGTAGTACTTGAAAGCTTCCCTGCTGATGCCGAGGTACCGTATTCGAATTTGACCCCTTCGGCAATTGTGAGCCAGACCGATGGCAACAACGGAATGGCTTTATTTGTTAATGCATTTGGCGTATGGAATTTTACCATTACAATCAACGGCGCCAAATATGTATGCCAGGCTCCCGGCAAATTGCCGCTCTATGCCTGGACACACTTAGCCGTAACTGTGAACGGGCCAGCCGGTACTATTAAGTTGTATCAGAATGGCGCTGTAGTTGCAACTGCTACGATACAGGTTAATGGAACAATAAACGCTGCTAATACGCCCTTGATAATCGGCAAGAGCAATAATGACAAATTTGATAATATTTTTTTGCTTAATGCTATGAATGCAGCGTTTGATGAAACGAAAATATATACAACTGCCTTAACTGATGCTGCAATCACTAATGACTACAACTCCGGCAGTGCTACAATTACAACGACAGGAGAACAGGCCATAGCGGTCTCCCCAGTCCGATTCTCGGGTGATCTTCAGAGGCCGACATACCACGCTATGCCGCCGGCAAACTGGACTAACGAACCTCATGGAATGGTTGAAAAAAATGGCACCTACCACCTCTTTTATCAACGCACGCCGAATGGGCCTTTTAAGACGCTCATGCACTGGGGGCACATGACAAGTACCGACTTTATAAACTGGAACAATACAAAAGACGCCCTTTGGCCGGAACTGAACTTATCAGCCACCAACGGCTATGATATGAAAGGCATTTGGTCCGGCGATGTGGTGATGGACAACGGTACAGCACACGCTTTTTACACTGCTGTCAACCATACTGGCCCATACAATCCGGGCATTGGCCATGCAACGAGTACTGATGCTGATTTAAAGAACTGGGTGAAAACCACACCTGTAATAGACAAACAGTTTGTAGACGATTTTCGTGATCCGTACCTCTTCAAGGACGGTGCAACATGGGTTATGCTCATTGGTGCAGCCGTGTCGGGCAGTGGCGGATTGGATTGCTACACATCTACCAACCTTATTACGTGGACGCATAAGCCAAATTTTTGCACCGTTCCCTACAGCAGCATGGATATCGGTTCAGTAATTTGGGAAATGCCTGTTTTTGAATCCTTAGGCAATGGAAAGTATATATTGATCGTAAACCCGATTGGTGGTTCCGTTGCTAAGTACGGCCCAAAATATACAAGGGGCGTTTATTGGATTGGAACTTATACAGGCGGCCAGTTTACACCGGACTACAATCAACCCAAGATGCTTGACCTTATTCCCGGGCATTTATCACCTACTGTAGCAAGAAATGCGAGTTCCATTCTAACAGGTATTGGTATTGTCGATGAGCGCCGCAGTTCACAGGCACAAAAAGATGCGGGCTGGTGCCACGTGTTCAGCCTTCCAAGGGTGTACAGTTTATTAGCCGACAATCAGACCCTGGGCCAGGCCCCGGCTCCGCAAACCGTAAACTTAAGGGTTCCCGGTAGCCAACAGACATTAACAAATGTTAGTGTAAGTTCCACCACTGCTGTAACGGTAGCAGACGGTGCTAAAACGGAAATAATTGCAACGGTAAACGCTGCTACCACAGCCAGTTCCTATGGACTGAATATACGGCGATCCAATGATGGGGCTGAAGTTACGAGGCTTTACTATGATGCCGTTAACAAAAATATTATTCTGGATAAATCCTCTTCAAGCCTGTCCGGAAATGTTGAAGATAAAGTACTGATCTCACAACCTTATAGTGAAGCAGCTTTTGGGAAACCCCAGACATTTCATGTTTTTATCGATAACTCGATAATCGACGTTTTTATTAATGAGAAGGCAGCATTTTCGGCAAGAATATATCCGAGTAAAACAGATAGTAAAGGCATACAATTATATTCAAATGGCGGCACAACTACATTTACCTCAGTAGTTACCTACAGTACCGGCACCCAAAACGTTACGGTCCCTGTTACCTCAGTAGCTTTAAATAAAACGACCACGACAATACCTGCAGGAGCAACAGAACAGCTAACGGCGACCGTTAGTCCGATAAATGCCTCAAACCAGAATGTGGCTTGGACCTCAAGTAACGCGGCTATTGCCACGGTCAATACTAATGGTTTAGTCACAGCAATCAGCCCCGGAACGGCAATAATAACAGTTACGACACAGGATGGCTCGAAAACAGCAGGTTGTACAGTGACAGTTAATGCGCAATCTTATGTAACCTACGATTTTGAATCTGCTAACCTTAACGGCTGGACGGTAACATCAGGTACTGCATTTACCGCTGCGAACGTAGCACAGGATCTTAATTGGGGATGGGGCGGCCCATTTAACCAGCAGGGCACGTGGCATTTTTGGGGATATAAAAGTACAGGTGACACTGCCATAGGGGAAATGAGGACAACTGCTAATTTTACCTTGGGTGGAAATGGTATAATTACCTTTAAAATCGGGGGTGGAAATGATATTAACAACCTGTATATCGCCCTTTGTAATAGTTCAGGAACGGTGCTTGCTAAGGAAACCGGCAGCAACGATGAAGCTTACACTGTAAAAACCATTGATGCATCCGCATATATTGGTACAAACTGCTTCATAAAAGTAGTGGATAATAGTACAGGTGGATTTGGGCACATTAATCTTGACGATATAAAAATTCCTGTAGCCTCATCAGCACCAGTTTCAGTTACAGGAGTCACCTTAAATAAAACTTCAACGACACTAACTGTATCGAACACCGAAACACTTTTAGCCACCGTTGCTCCTGCAAATGCAACCAACCAGAATAAAACCTGGACTTCATCAAATACAGCGATAGCCACGATTAGCAGTACCGGAGTAATCACAGCCGTAGCAGCAGGTACAGCAACAATAACTGTTACAACTCAGGATGGCAGTAAGACAGCTTCCTGCGTAGTAACGGTTGCTGGCCCGCAATATCTGGTCCTGGATTTTGAAACGGGTGACCTGACCGGATGGACCACATTATCCGGGACAGAGTTTGTTGCTGGAAATGTATGCAATGATGTGAACTGGGGTTGGGGTGGCCCTTTTAACAAACAGGGCACGTACCATTTCTGGGGCTTTAAAACCACCGGTGATACTGCCATTGGCGCAATGAAAAGCCAAAATTTTACATTGGGCGGTGATGGGCAGATATCGTATATGATAGGTGGCGGTAATGATATAAACAATCTTTACATAGCACTTTGCCGTGTATCAGACGATGCTGTACTTCTAAAAGGTACTGCGACTACTGCAAACGAAGCATACGTGACGCAAACAATCAACGCAGCTTCCTATGTAGGTTCGTTATGTTACATTAAAGCAGTCGATAATGCCACTGGTGGCTTTGGACACATCAACCTTGATAACATTCGAATCCCTGTGCAAAGTGCACCGTCAGGAATGAGAATCATGCCAGGTGATCATTCCTTGGACACGGAAGCGGTAGGAGCGTCAATAAAAGTATATCCGGTACCGGTTACAGACGTGTTCACTGTAGACCTTACCCCTGTAAGCGAGAACGACATCAGGCTTTCAATAACCGATATAACGGGTAAAAACATCGTTACCGAAACGGTACAGGGAGGGAAACTTTACACCTACTCAACTGGTAAATTAAATATGGCGAAAGGTTTTTATATGGTGACCCTTGAAGCAGGCACTTTGCGAAGAAGCTTTAAGATCATCGTTAATTAGTGGTCCCTGCATTGAAATAACAACAGGCAAGCAAGCACCTAAGCACTGTAAAACCGGGAAATGAGATTTCATTCTCCCGGTTCTGTTTTTTTATTAATTGCTTACTGATACTTTGCCAAAGGTTCTCGGATTTACATGCCTTGGGATAAACTTTTAAATACCATATAATAGTAGTATATTGACGTAGAACGTAATATCGCAATTGATGTATGCAGTAAACACAAAAGGCAACCTTGGTTAGATTGCCTTTATATCGATTTCACTTTTTGACTTCGGGTGGTAGGATGGCCTGTAGGTCACATAACCCATTGCTTGTAATTCTTTGAAATATTTATGGTAGGTTGGTAGCGTTTTGATATGTGAGATAGCCATCAGTTTACTTCTGCTAACTTTGATGGCCTGCTTGGTACCTTGTCGCAATCCTATGGTTATTATTGCAGATAGCAGGGCAATATGCCATACATTAATTGAGGTGTCCGTTATTAGGGCTTCTAATATCCTTTTAAAATCATTTGTTTCCATGGGCTCCTTTATCATCGTTAAACAATTTTTCAATATCTGATTTATTGTAGTAATAGGAACCCAGTACTTTTTTAAAGCGGATCTTCCCGGTTATACGCAGGTTTTGAAGTGAAGCTGGGGATATATCCAATAATTTGCGTACAACTCTGCTTTTGAGCCATTCCGCCTGCGTGGTCTCATTACTTACCGTTTTTATATCCTGGATGGCTTCACGGAAATTATTCATTAACAATAAGCCAAACTGCCTCAAGTCTTCTTTTGTTATCATCTCATTCATAATTAATCACTTTAATCGTTAAACAGTCATGAACCTTCGAAGGGTAGAAAATAGATTTTGCTAGGTTGGTTCTTTTTAAATGAAGGCTCGTAACGAACATATCCATAATCATGGAGTTGCTTGATGTACTGGTGATAAGAGCATTGCGTAAGTAACTTTGCAGCTTCCATGACCTGATAGCTGTAGAGACATAACGGGTTGACAGCACCCATCTTTTTCCTTATGCATAACAGTGCGCCATACAAACCAATATGGCGCATTGTTATACGGGGATCTTTTGTGATAGCTTCCCAAAAGTCATAAAGCAAATCTGAAGGCTTCATGGCTCGGTCAAATGTGCTGTCCGCGTTTTGGTTTATCCTTCTGTGCCCCGGCACCCTCCTCAGCAGCCTGCCCTTTTGTCGTCTCCTGTTTTGAAGACTGCTCCTTTCCTTCAGACTGCTTTTCACCTTGGGACTGCCTGACACTCACGCGGCGCATATCTTCGTCATACACGCTTATGTTCTTATACTGAGGATTGGCTTCAAGATGCTGCTTGGTCTCAGCCCCATCCTTTATGAAGGTCACCTCCGGCGCATTACCTTTCTTAAGCGAATCCAAAAGCTCACTTCTATATTGCTCAATTTCAATACCTTTTATCGGATATTTCTTAAGCTCCGCTTCAAGGTCATAGCCGTATTTTTCGCCAAACTGCACCTGTTTGTGGTTGCCATTATCGTCGGTCTGCTTGAAGTCGAGCTTAATCCACGCATTGTAGCTTTCACCAAACTTAGTTTCAAGTTCCTTATTAATAGATCGGCCACTCATCAGGTTATAGGCCTCCGTAATATTAATAGTACCTTTATCGTTGATATAAAAGGTCTGCTGCATGGCATTTTCTGCTTTCTCCCTTTGGACCTTCACATCGTAAGAGTTAAAGAAATACATATCCCCTGATTGGGATTTTTTAAAGTTGAGGGTAGCCTCCACTTTATCTTTACCGTACTCATCCTTGAAAGTAAGGCTGAATTTGTCCGCCTGCTTTTGCATATTTTCTTTCAGATCGTTCTCTAAATTGTTACCGAAGCCGGTCGTTTTAACACGGTCATTCAGGTACTCAAAATTCTTCTCATTCATGACTTTATTATTTTGATTGTTAACTAATATTTTTTCATCCATTCTTTGGTACATGGCAGTAACCATTGTTGAGATATCGACCAGCCCGTCTTTCTCTACACGCAGGGATGGATCCTGTAAGGCTTCGCTCATACTGCGGTACACCGAACGTATACCCATGAAGCTGTATGTATCGTAGTCCGTAGACAGCTCATGGCAGAACTCAGCCGCTTGGTAATCGTCTCCAAAACACTGCATATCTTCTTTGCTTACTGCAACCGAATCATCTAAAAAAGCTACGAATTCATTTCCTTCCCATCGTTGCTTTAACAGATAATCCAAAATTTCCTTATAATCGCTTGCCCGAATTTTCATACTCAAATGTTATAAGATTATATCACGGTATTGACGTAGACTTGACTATCGTTTTATTTTTTACTGTGACTTCGAGGTGCCGCCCGCCATTTTTTTCCATAAGCTGTAAAATCATCTCTTTTTTATCCGGAATCGTGAACTTTGGTACGGTAATCACAATAGTCTGTTCCTCCAAACCCTTAATCATGGTTACAGGGTTATGTATATACAATTGCTTAATTTCATTTTCCTGCGATGCCGTTCGTTTTGCTTTTTTCTGGTCTCTAATAAACAACCGCAACTGGCTGATATCGTAATTAATATTGGTCTTATTTTTAATCCTAACCTTAAAGAAAAAAAGGTTTCCATGTACATACAGCCCCTCTACAAATAACTTTATACCTCCCTTATTATCCTTTATCCTGTAGATGTTCCGTTCCAATGATGCTACAGTTGCGCTCAGCTCTTTTGACAGTGCCTCATTATATTCTTCTGTTGCACTTACCCTGCCTCCGGTATAATCAAGGTTAAGTTGATTGGTTGCCTCATTATATCCAACGTTATACGAATACAATTTCCCGTCAGTGGTAATTACGGTAAGGTTTGTGGCTTCAAAACATTCCCTCCCTGCTTTTACCTGAAGGATGTTTTCCAGGCCTTTCGCTTTTTGCACCAATATATCCCTGCTGCCACGGTCAACACTTTTGATGGCAAAAGGGTAAATAAGGTTTGTTGTTTTACCTACCGCAATAGTCAACGGCTCAGGGCTAATTTGCACATAATCTGAAGCGGCACTGTCCTGTGCCTGAATGGTCAATGCAGACAGCATTACCAAAACGATTACAATAAACTTTTTCATACTAGGGGAGTTATTTCTTATTAGCTTTTTCATCATATAACAACACCTGGTAACCGGCCTTAACTACAACCTTTACAAGCTTAACTTTCTTGCTGAAGAGTGTTTTACCAGCCTCAATACCGGCTCCCATAGCCTGAGAGGACCACGAATCATCTATCGTCGTTACGCCAAGGGATTGCACCGAGCGGTCCGCTGAACTTTTGGCAACATCACGGGCTATGGCTCCGGGAACATAAATCCCCTCCATACCATCCATATCGTAGACCGCCAGGTCAACCTGAAAAATTGAGGTGTCGTATTGGAGGCTTTCAATGGTTACGGTAAGGCGCTCTCCTTTCAGCGAGACTGTACCGAAAACAAAATGGTCTTTTGGAATGGTAACACCATTAACCATAATATCTGATGTCAGCCTTAATTTGATTACCGCACCATTTACTAAGGTTTGTGTTTCATGGATGACCGCAGTAATGGCATTGCCTGCATAGTTGTCCGCAATTTCATCATCAAGGGAATAAAATCCATGCCCTTGGTAATTGCTTACACTACCAAAATTGCGAACGCCGTTTTCCAGTACCGATACATTTTCCGGGTTACCGTAGGGCGTTACCGGAAACACCTGCCCGCGCATTTTCTCGGATTGCTCCTTAAGGCGCTGCTGCACACGCTCAGGATGCTGAATATCCACGATCCTTTCCAGCATGGAGCCAAGTTGCTGTAATTCCGGGTCAGCTTCCGTCGGGTCATTCATAGAAGCCATCATGGATTCAAGGCGGTTAATTTCAGGATTGGTGTTTTTCTCCTGCACCTTGACAGAGGGCTTCGATTTTACAGGTTCTTGCATTGTCGGATTATCTATAGCCTTTTGCAGGGCTTCAAGGCGCTTATATACTTTTTCCTCAGCCGGATTTCTATACGCAGTGCTGTTTAACCCTCGCGACGAAGGCTTTACCTGCGTCGGTTCCTGCGCAACATTTTCTTCTCCCTCAAAGGCTTTATTCGACCTTAAATAGGCGGCACCGCGGTCATTTTTAGCCTTTCCCTCTAACGAATCTTCAGTCGCCCTGTCATAATAACTCAGCTTATCCAATGCTTTATCATCCTTAAAGTTTGGGTTGGGCAGGTTGGCATTGATACCTTTTTCTATCGGCGACGTAGCAGCGATAGCTTTGGTTGAGCCTCCACCCATAGCCCAGAAGAACAGGGTAAGGAATGGCAGCGCCATAATGGGCAGCATCAAAAACAGTTTACGCTGCCTTAAATTTTTTTGAGTTAATGCTTTCTGTTCCATAATCTGTGATTTTATTCAGTTTTTGTAATATTCTTCTAACTTTTTCAACGTGTCGAGTAAACCCGGCCGATATGCTGCAATACTGTCGTACTGCCTTCTACCGTGTGGGTCATGCTTTAGACTGTCCATGACGTAAAACAGGTGTTTAATACGCCTGATTTCCTGCTCGCCATGTTCATCTCCACTTGTAACAGCTTTTGGCGATTCAGGCCTTGAAATTGAATTGACCGGAATTGTTTTTTGGCCGCTTTTTACAGTAGTAAACCCCTGTACAATTAAGAAGGTGCAATAAAAGCAACATAAGAGACCAAGAATCGCAAATCCCATCTTTTGCTGGCTTAATGAGAGTTTAGCTGTCAGTTTTACCATTAGCTTTACCCACCATTCCTTTAGATCCGTGATTTTGCAAGCAAGCCAACGGGCTACCGGGCTAGGTGCGGTTTCTTCCTCCTTTTTTTTCCAAAATCCCATACTCCTTATTTTCTGTTTTCGGTAGCAATGTCCCGGTTCTCAATGGTAGCCCAGTGTTCTATCAAAAAGCCGTGGGGATTGTTGTCGCTGCGTGATACATTCCTAAGCACCCCTTCCGTTATCAGGCTGCGTGTGACGGTCGTAGTAGCCCTTGTGATCTGTTGGGTAGCATAGCACCTGAAATGATATGGATAGGCTTTTATATCTACCTGTACACTGTCTACCTCAATGCCCTGACTGATATTACCGGAAATAATCCCGGCATAGTAGCCCTTCTCTTTAAGGTCATCGTACACCCTTTTGGCTGTACCATCAGCGAGGTTCAAGGCCTTGTTGATATTGGTGCGGATTACATTTTCATCAGGGTCAAGTGTAAAGAAGAACTTATGAAAAGCCCTTACATGGTCGCGGGCTTCCACCGGTATGTTGTCTTTGCGGTCAGCAGCGAAAGCCTCTATAGCCTTACCATTAGCCAGTATGTAAATCTTTCCCTGCATCTGCGACACCAAGCTAAAACTCTTAAACAGGCTGAGAGCAGCAACAGCAAGGCTACAGATAATTACTACCAGGCTAAATAGCCGCACATAGCGGAATGCGCTGTCGATGTTTTTCATTTTTGTGAACATAACTGTCGTTTTTATTTTCCTTTTAATTTATCGGCCATATATCCGCCTGCTACTGCCGCTCCCTGTCCTGTCGCTTTAGCCCCGTCTACCACAAGCTTCGCCCCATCAGCCGCCGCTCCTGTGGTATACTGGCCGGCACTCTTTGAAGTACTGGCGGCAGTACTGTAGCTGGCACTTAAAATACTTGTTGTTTTTTGGGTAAGGGCACCGCCTCCCGCAGCGTGTACGATGTAATTGGCAACTGAGGGTACAGTAAAGTAACCGATGATGCCGATTATCATAAATACCATATAAGCCATGTCCGTCCTGCTGAAAAAGGTATCCCCATAGTTCCCAATCTGGTCAATATCAATTTCCAACATCTTCTCCTGTATCTTCCCGATAATACCCCCGAAGATATTGGCTACCGGCAGCCATAGGAATATGTTCAGGTAGCGTGCAAGCCAGGCGCTAAGGGTATTGTGCAGCCCATCAAAAACAGCTAAGCCAAATACTAGTGGGCCTAATATTGACAAGACAATAAGCTGGAAGGTGCGAAGGGTATTTATACACAGCGCAGCTGCTTCAAACAGTATGCGTAGCACCTCGCTCATCCATTCCTTTACTGAATTCCGGAAATTATAGGACATCTTAGCCGCGGCGAACTTTATATCATTACCAATGCCCTCAAAAAAGCCTTCATCATCCGGGTCGGCATCGTCATGGGTATATTTATACCAGCGGTCGCGGTCACCGCTACCATCTTCCCCTACGTACATCTGCCACACATCGCTATTCATAATAGCTTCTTCTTTCTTTTGTAACAGCACTTCAATGGCCTGGTTGGAGTTCTCGACCATTGCGGCGGTGGCAGTGACAGTAGGTTTCATTACCCCGTTAATCATCGCCAGTACCGATGGGAATATCGTAATACAAAAGCCTAACACGAATGGGCGGAACAGTGGATAAAAATCAATCGGCTCTGCCGCCGCCAGGTGCTTCCATACACGCGAAGCGATATACCAGAGTGCAGCAAATCCGGCTATGCCCTGGGCAACCCCCATGAGGTTACTGCAAAGAGGCATCATCTCATCATAAAGTTCTTCGAGTACACCATGCAGGCTCTGCATCTCATCGGCCATGCCCTGCGCAAAGGCTCCTATTGGGGATAAGAATATCAGGGCTGCCGCGAAAGCAACCGTTCTAAATCGTTTCATAAGCCGGTAATTATGGGTTTACTTCGTGCAGGTTTTCCATCTTTTGTACATCGTGACGCTCTTTGGCGCGCTGGATGGAAAGCACTGTTGTATTGTTATTAAAGTCCCTCAGGAACAAAAGTTTATCTTGCATATCTTCATAGATGCGGTCTATGGCTTCTAACCGTTCGTTATCACTCATGCGTGCCTGCCCGGCAGTGATTACCACCAAAAGTTCATCGAGGTTACGAAGGCTTTGTTCCACAAGGTTATCATACACCCTTCCGATATAGGAGAGTTCATCACCGTTAAAGTTACCGCTGCCCTGATACCGGCCAAACGCATTTCCTTGTTCGTCTATCAGTTTGATTTGCATTTCTATAATCTCTGCCACACGCTTGTAATTGCTAACAGTTGGGCTTACTTCAAGAAGCGCATCCAGAAAGGCCTCATGCAGGCTAAAGTTGCCTTGGGTTAAGTCCTTTACGGTGTTATAGCCTTTGGTCAGTATCTCATAGCCTTTTTTCATGTCTTTCAGAATTTGTCTGAACTGTGCAAGCTTCTCAATATTAAGTGCCAGCTGCTGTAATTCCTGCGCCTGTGCACTTACCTTACTAAAAGGTAAAAGCAGCACAAATAGTAGTATCACTAACTTTTTCATATGCTTGTTTTTTAAAGCCCCTGTAACCTTCGGGCCATTTCCGTATCAACATTTTCTCTTTTGCGGGACTGCACCAGCAGTTTAGCTTCACCGGTAAACTGTTCGCAAAAGTTGTAGGCATCCAGCATCCTTTCATATAGGGCATCAATGCGTTTCAGGCGTTCGCTGTCTTTCATGGTCAGCTGGTTGTCAGTGGCAACGGCTTCCAGCTCGTCGAGTATCGTTTCGCAATCGTCAAGCAGCCGTGCAAAAACACGCTCCAAATAGTCCAGTTCATCGCTGCGCATGTAGGGGTTCCCTTGCAGGAAATCCCTTGTATCATCGCAACGCTCCAATATCCTTCCCTGTAAGAGCAGCGTCTTACCGACATTTACATAGCCCTGCACTTCCGGGTTGACATGCGCCAGTGAATTGAAATAATCGGTATGCAGGTTGAATTCCCCCCTTTTAAAATCCCTGATTACATCCAACCCTTTTTTTACAACGGAATAGCCTTTTTGGGCATATCCGATATAGACCTGTAGTGCAACAATCTGTTCCATCATCGTTTTCACCGTTTTGTTCTGCGCTTGTACCGGGCTTGCAATACATCCAAAAAGCAGTATAGTCAGCATCATCTTTTTCATAACATTTTGATTTTAAGGTAAGCCGTACATTCTTTTTATCATATCCACATCCGCCTTGCTGCGGGCCCTTTGCAGGCTGAGCAGCATGTTCTGCTTGTTAAACAGTTTCAGGTCGTCGTAATTTGCTTCGATACGGTCTGCCGTTTCATTGATCATTTCAAGGCGTTCCGCATCACTCATCGAGGTAGTAAAGGATTCCACCACCATAAAAATCACGTCAATATTCTCAATGCTTTCTCCCAGTATACCGTTGTAAACTTTCTCCATATAAGTTATTTCATTGGGAGTAAAATGGTCGTCCTGCTGCAAAAGTCCCCACGCATTTTGGTATTCACTGACCAACCGCTCCTGCTTATCCACAATATCCCGGATGCGTTGGTAATACGAAACCATTGCCTTTACTTTCATAAGCTCTTCATAGTAGCCTTTGTAGAGTTCCTTTTGTTTCTCGGTCCACTCGGATATTTCATCCAGCTTCAGCTTTGATAAGGCATTTTCAATCTGTTTTTGTGCATTTTGTAGCCATATCGTTTTATTCTGAAGGCGCTGGATGCGCAGGTCGATCGCCTTGATGATTTTCTTTAGGGCTTCCTTTATGATGGTCAGTAACGGTAACGCAGCTTCGCTTTTGGCTTCTGCCACCACAACCGGGGCAGCTGCTACCGGCATCACCGGTGTAAACAACAAGGTAAGGCTGAGCATTGCTATTGTAATTTTTTTTAGTACCATAGCTGTTTTATTTATGTATCCCTCATTTCATTAGCCAGGGCAGCAATGCCCTTTTTAATGTCCCCTCCAAATTTTTGGGCGTAGGCCTGTACCTGTACCTTTTCGGTTTCTTCTGTGGTATAGGCTAGATATTCCTCGAGCGACACTTCCGTACGATATACTTTGGACAGCACACCTCCAAGGGAGATAAACACTTCCTTGTACTTGCGGGCCGGGTCGTTTGATTTGTTGACCGACAACACCAGTGCTTTTTCTTTTTCAGTAAGCCCAAGCAGTTCCTGTATCTGGTCAAATTTGTTTTGGTACTTGCTTTGATCGAGCAGTATCTTACAGTCGCTGTTATTGATGATGGCTTGCTTTACTATCGGAGAAGAAATAATGTCTTCCACTTCCTGGGTTACCACGATGGCTTCCCCAAAGAATTTACGCACCGTTTTGAACAGGTATTTGATGTATTCTGCAAAACCTTCCTTCATCAATGCTTTCCATGCCTCCTCAATCAATATCATCTTACGGATGCCTTTCATCTTGCGCATCTTGTTGATGAACACCTCCATGATGATGATAGTTACCACCGGAAACAGTATGGGGTGGTCTTTGATGTTGTCGAGTTCAAAAACGATGAAGCGCTCCTGAAGCAGGTTCAGGTTTTCGGTGGCGTTCAGCAGGTAATCGAATTCACCGCCTTTGTAGTATGGGCGTAATACATACAGGAAATTATCCACATCAAAATCTTTTTCCTTAACCTTGTCATTCTCCAACACCCCAACGTAATGATCCCTCAAAAACTCATAGAAGGAATTGAAGCTTGTGAAGATGCCCTGATTCTTATCCAGGTAACTGTAATAGCCACCAATAGCATTGGACAGGGCTACGTATTCACTGCGTTTAAACGCCTCATCATCTTTTTTCCAAAGTGCCAGTAGTAACGTCTTAATGCTTTCCTTCTTTTCGGTATCCAACGTATCGCCTTCGCCAATATAGAAAGGGTTGAATCGTATCGGGTTGTCTTCGGTATAGGTAAAGTAATAGCCGTTAACCATATCGCACAGCCCTTTGTAGCTGTGCCCGACATCCACCAGCACGATATGCGTACCCTGCTCGTAATAGCTACGGACCATATGGTTGGTAAAAAAGGACTTACCACTACCGGATGGCCCCAAAATGAACTTGTTACGGTTGGTACAGATACCCATTTTTACAGGCTCATCACTTATATCTACATGTACCGGTTTTCCATTCAGGCGCTCTCCAAGGCGTATGCCCATAGGGCTGAGCGACGAGCGGTACCCGGTTTCCAGATTAAAGAAACAGGTAGCCTGCTCAGCAAAGGTGTCAAACGTGTCGTTCATCGGGAAGTCCGCCGCATTGCCGGGCATGCCTGCCCACCATATTTGCGGGGCACCCACGGTTTCCTGACGTGCCACCGCATCCATCTGTGCTAAGGCCGAAGACACCATATTCTTAATGTCTTTCAGCTTATCCTTCGTATCAGTCCAGGCCAGCACATTGAAATGGGCTTTGACCGGAAGGCGCTGCTGGCTGATGGCCTCATTTAAAAAATCGTTTGTGGCATCCCTTGCGATGCTGTTTTCCCTGCTATAACCTGAAAGCGACTGTAACCGCAGCCTTTTGGCCTCCATTTTCTGGATGGTCTTTTGCGGGTCATCCAGAAAAAGGTACTGGCTGTAAATGTGGTTGCAGGATAAAAGTTGCCCCAGTGTTGAAGCGAAACCGATACTGAACTTGGTACGGTCAGTTGAATACTTATCGTAATTAATGCGGGAACCACAAAGCCCCGGCAGGTCTGCCGCATCGGCAAGGGCATACAACTGGCAGTGCTTATCGTTTACCCTCAGGCCGTCTTCAAGTGCTATATCTCCGAATACAAACGGATGAGGGCGCTCAGCCAAAAGGCAGTATTGCTCAATAAACCCCATATTGCTCTCGCTGCTGGAAAGCTCCTTTCCGGTAAGCCTTTGCAGGGAAATAAAACCGCTGTCTTCCAATATCCTTTTAAACTGTCCGGCAGTATCTAAAAAATCCTGTAACAGCTGAGGGCTGAGTGTTTCTTCCGGTACGATGCTGCGCTTCAGCAGGCTGGAAAACACCGAACTTACACTCTTACGCCCCTCGGGCTTTTTGGTCAGCATGATGTAACAGCTGTGATCCAAAAACGGCCGCTCATTAAAGAAGCGTTCACTGCTTTGGGATAGAAAGCTGTTGTCCTCGCTTGAAAAATCCGCTTTATAACGGCTTTCAAGAAACCAGTCCTGCTTGTGGAACACGGTATGCTTAGGCAGTACCTTTAGCGCTTTCAGCCATATCTGATGAAATGCTTCATATTCCTGATCTGACAACGTAAAAAGTTCCGGTAACTCTGCTTTAAAAACAATCGTTACATCACCCTGTTTTGACAGGATACAGTCATGCTCTACAGCCATAATGGGCAGTATCCTTTCGATTTCCTTTTCCATATTACTTCCTTTTTTGGTTTAAGAAAAACACCGTGCGGCCTTTCAGTCTGAGCACTTTCGGAAGTTGCTTTTTGGCCAATGCCTTCATCAGGCCATACTCCCCGTATTTATGGCTAAGGCGGTAGATGTGCATAACCGATAACGTACCTGCCACGCCAATTACACCGACACACACCAGCGATGGGAGCCCAATGATATACATGATAGCAAACACCACCATCAGCACTACGACCGCACCGCCCAGGTACCAGATGTACTGTGCCTTCAGCCCTTTGAATTCAATGCTTTGGTTGATTCCTTTATTTACCTGATATACACTTGCCATAATTCTATGATTTGATGAACGTTATGTAGTACTCCCATTCCGATAACCTGTATTCCGTTGTATATCAA
This sequence comes from Flavobacterium sp. Sd200, assembly GCF_009826935.1. Taxonomy (GTDB): domain Bacteria; phylum Bacteroidota; class Bacteroidia; order Flavobacteriales; family Flavobacteriaceae; genus Flavobacterium. The sequence continues at coordinate 373,626 of NZ_WUMN01000003.1, read as the reverse complement.
TATACTGCTACTCACTCACAGTATAAAGAAAACCATATAAATGTCCGATAATCGCATTCCTTATCCCGGATTCACCTTCATTATCAACTGAAAAGCCCATTTCATCGAGTATGGGTTTACAGTATTCCAGCATACTTATGACCTCACAGACCAATATTCCTGAATCGGTATAAAGTGCTGCTTCATCAGGAAATTCTTCTTCAAAAATACACTTCAGGTATAAATAGCGGGAAGGCTTAAGCTCCCGGGTAAGTTCCCGAAGGCATAATTCTTCGATAAGTGCTTTAGGATGCTGCTCTGAGAGCAACCTTATCGCCAATCCCTGTACGCCCTGTACCTTTTCATCGAGGTAGCTACCGACAGTATAATTTTCCTGGAGGTCGTACATGAGTTCCGGGTTGTGGCCGATAATATACGCCCACAACGCCTCCTTAAGCAGCGTTTCCATGACATTTGATTATATGCCGAAGAACGACTGGATTATTGTAGCTACCACCACAAGGAAAATACAGCTGCCAAACCATGCAGCCGCAACCTTGCTGGTATCTTGATCCCCGGCATTCCATTTCTGGTATACTTTCACGGCACCGATCAGCCCCAATATTGCCCCAATAGCATACATCAGGTTACATCCCGCGTCGAAATAACTACGCACCTGGTCATTAGCCTCGTTAATGCCTGCAAGCCCATCCTGTGCATTCATGGTTTGTATGGTCATTAAAAGCATTGTTAGCGTAACGGCATACATCATGCGGCTACTTCCTAAAAGTTTCCATTTCCTTTTCATACTGCATTCTTTTAGATTAATAATAAGATAGCAGAGGGGTTACGGCCGTCGCGCTCCCACAATCTTCCGTCACGTATTTGCTCCTCCGCATCGGGATGGGCGGGCGGAATCCCTCCACTGTATTTTTAAGTAAGATGGTTACCAAAGCCGGTCGGCCTCTTCTTCTGTGATAATAAATACCTGCCCCTGGGCGCATTCCTGGGCAATCAGTTCGTTGATCTGGCTGCGGAATACTGACTTTTTGATTGCGGGGTAATCTGATAAATACGACCGTAATTGATTGGTGATCTCCTGTTGCCCGGTATTGTTTTGAATGCTCTGTGTTAGAAGTTGCTTAATGCGGCTTATGAGATAGTCCACATCACGGAATAAGGTATCCGCCAGGTCCGTTACAGTCCCTTCAAAAGTTGGCTCTTGGGGCTCTTCAATAAAAAAATTAGCTGAGGAACCGGTAAGTAAATCTTCGGTTCTCTTTTTTGAAAAAGTTTTCTTGCCTTTGAAAAAAGCCATCAGTTCCTGGTGGTAATATTTAATCCCAACATAAATGTACCAGGATAAGCATAAAAGGGCAACTGTTAGTAGGTAGCTGGCCCAGGAAACATTTGTAAACATACCTCATCATTTTATCGTTCAACATCAGTTAGCTATAGTAAGGTGATCGATAGCCCGGATGTTCCGGTAGTATTACACGACAAAGTAAAGCAGAAAATCAGGGCGCATCAAGTACAATAAAGGGTACAACTGCGAAGTTGTACCCTGTTATCCTTAGAGATGCCTTATTTTTTCAATTAAACGCTCCAGCATAATTATAGTATCTTCCCTGTCTTTCTCATCAAAGAGATAGGACTTGCTACGTACCGAATCCGGTGATAAATCCTGGGCATTTGGCGTAGAAACGAACGGTATGATCGCCTTGAAAACAGCCGACAGTGAAGGTGCCCGGATCAGTCCTGCCTGGTCAGCCCCACGCAGTAAGATTCCCAAGTGGTTTCCTGAGAAGGTACAAAGTATTTTTGGAAAAGCCCTTGGCGGTGAAGGTAGTGTAATCCCCTTGTGGGCTTTACCATACGGCATCACTATGTCGGTTTTCTTATTCAAAATTTGCTCTAATTGCCCCTGTAGCCATCCGCGCATCATGGACTTGATATTTTCCTTATCCGGATGAAGGCCGATGGAGGTATTGCAATAAAGCCTTTCCAGCTTTCTATAACGTCTTTCCAAAAAAGCAGCCCTGTCTTCAAGCCGACTCATTTCGTTGGCACCCGTAGCAACCTCCCGGGAATAAAACTCAAGGTACCCATTGCTGTTGTAATTCATATATACCAAAACCTCGTGAAGCGCATTGCGGTGGTGGGTTATTTTTTCGGAAGTGCGCAAAAGCTCTATCTCCGATAGTAGCTCTTTCCGGTACAATAAGGCGCGCAGTGGCAAGTGCCGGTGGCGTTTAGCATTGATAAATCGTAACAGGCTTTCACTTACGAATTCAAAAAGCACCCTGGCAGGAGAATGTTCAAAGTATTCTTTTAAGGGCTGCAGGCGTTCATACCAGTCTTTTTGAGACAGGCTAATGTAGCGCGGTGCGAGCTCAGTGTCCTGGTTAAGATAGGCTGAAAAACGGTTTTCAATAAAAAGCAGCAAGCCATTTAAAATAACATAGGTTGCCGTGTAACCTTCTACATCTGTCACTTTTGCCCGGCTTTCCAAAAAGTCATCCAGGAGCAATACCAAAGCGTGATGGTACTTTTCAATAAGCAGGCTGACCTGCTTTTCCTTGCGCAGTCGAAACACTGCATCAGCGAACCTGGCCTTAAAGATATCCGACTGCTCCCTTATGCCTGTAATAAGGATTTCGGGAGGAGGTACCTCATGTTCCTGTGGAAAATCTTTATAGTATATACCCGCCAGACGCTCTATTTCAGATAATAAATAGCCCTGTCCCATAATGTAAGGATTACATAAAACGTACAGCCTGCCCTATGGGCAGGCTGCTGATTTAAATTTAAAGTATATTATAAATTCTTGTGTAATGCCGCTTCTACACTAACAGAATACAGAACAGCGGTTGCCGTATCATGGGCAGCACCTTCTGCACCGGCCACAATATTGCCAATGAGCAGGTCCCAATCCTTGTCTTTAGGCTTTTTCCGATAGTAAGTACTGTAACGTTCCAGGGCGGTTACCGTCAGGATTATCTTTTTTTCATTATCTGAATACGATTTTGAACTGACGATTTCCGATTCAAATGCTACAATATAATCCCTAATGGCTTCATAATCCTGGTACTGCAGGGATAGAAGGCCTTCTATAAACAGGCTGAAATTTGCTTTTGCATTTTGAGATAAGGGTAATGCCTCAATAACTGTTGCTGCGGCCAGGTTGCTTTCCATATATCCTTGGAGGGAGGTGGTCGAAAGTGTGCTGTAGCCGTGAGTCTTCAGCGACTGGAAATCACTATCTCCATTGGCAATTTCCTGCACGATCGCTAAAACCTGCATGTCGGAAACCTGTGCAGGTAGTTGCTTAAGGGAAGCGTCCAGTATCCTGTTGCGGATCGCCCCATACCCATCGTAGGGATTTATAAGGTTAGAAGGTCCTGCCGGGGCTACTTTCAAATAGGATTGGGGGGCTGCTACGGTAGTTGGTAGATCCGGGGTACAGGCAACCAGCAATGGTAGTACCATTGCGATACATTTAATTTTTTTCATGATGCACTTGCATTGGATTAGTAAAATCATTCTGGCACACCCGGGTTGAACCAAAATGAAATGGATGTTTGAATTCGGGGCAAAACTACACGCCTTAAAAGAGGTTTTGCAAACGTTTACATGGCATATTCCAGCGAAATGCGGTGTTAAATTCCGGAATTTTCTACAGTGTTTCCCTACTTTTCCGTAACATTATAAAAACTGGAAAAATTCCTTATACGGCATTTTGACTGGGGTTTACACATTACAACCAACTTGAAATTTAAAAATGTTACCTATGCTACGTACTACGAAGCAAATGCTTTGCATACTGTTAGTAATAACGTGGGGATACGGCCAGGAAAAACACTTGAAGTATTCCGATTCGCTTATTAAAAAAAATTATAGCTACCTCCAGGAGCGTATCGACAACGCCCCTGATACACCATCAGGATTGCTTTATACAAAAGGCATGATGGCCAAAGCAGCAAACGAGCAAAACCACGGGCAGTTGTTCCAGGGCTACAAGAACAGCCTCCATTTTGAACAGGCATACGTAACCCGCCTGAAATATGCCGACAGCATGCTTTATGAAAGCCAGTACCTTGGAGAAAAAATAAAAGCATCGGCACTGCTGACCAAGGGAGCCGTTCACTATAATGAAAAGAAATACAAATTTGCCCTTGATTGCTACCTTGAAGCAGAGGGATTACTTTCGGCTGACCCGGAAAATATCTTGTATTATAAAGCACAATACTGTATTGCACAGGTAAAGTACTACTTGGGGTATTATCCACAGGCTATAAAGCTTTTAATACCGTGCCTGCATAATTTTAAGGAAGAGGAACCCAGGGGCTATATCAATACCCTGCATCTTTTAGGCCTTTGCTATAACAGGAACGGGGACTATACGCTTTGCAGCACAACAAATAAATTCGGTATAGCAGAAGCATCCCGCCTTGAGGAAAGTGATATGCTCCCTTATTTTTTACATTCCGAAGGGGTGAACCAATATTTCATCGGGAATTATGCACTGGCATTAAAGCACCTTAAAAGCACCCTTCCTTTTCTTAGCGGGCGAGGTGATTATGCCAATATATCAGTGGCATGGTGCTACATTGGAAAGGTAAATGATAAGTTAGGGCACCCTTATGAATCCCTGCTTGCGTATCGAAACGTATATAATATCTTTAGCGAACATCATTATATACGGCCTGATGGTGTACAAGCGCTTTATGCATTGGCGCAACAAAGTAAAGCCGATGGTGATATTGAAAACCAGTTGCAATACACTGCGGCCCTACTATCTGCTGATAGCCTCATGCATACAGATTTCAGGTACCTCTCAGACCGCCTCCATACTGAATATGACACCGCCCAATTGCAGAAAGAAAAAAACACTTTACAGCAAAGGCTGAAAAGTGGGGCTAAAGATGGGAACTGGCGGTATGCACTATGGACCCTACTGGTTGCGGTTGGTGTGTGCATAATTATAAAATGCCTAAAGCGTTATAGGTGGACGCGCCAAAGAGTAAAACCTGAACAGGTAAATGATACGCCTACAGGATTTCTAAATAGTAGAAACCAAACCGTTACGCTGCGTAAAGATCTTGCCATCGGGCTGCTTGAAAAACTTGAAAAATTTGAAAGGCAAAAAAAGTATCTGGGTAAGGATATGAACCTGGCCATGATGGCAAAATACCTGGATACCAATACCAAATATGTATCCATGCTTATTCACGAATACAGGGGGAAGAAAACCCCGGAATACATTAATGATTTAAAAATTGACCATTTGGTAGGGCTTTTTGGAAAAGATAAAAAATTTCAGAATTACACCCACAGTGCCCTTGCTGCAGAAATAGGGCTCAGCAGCACCAAAAGCCTTCATAAGGCATTTTTAAACCGTATCGAAATTACCCTGCCTCAATACCTTGAAAACTTACAGGCAACAAAGGGACAACAGGAATTCACAGATTCAAAGGATGGTAATTAAAAAAGCTTGGGGCAGCATTTCGAAGCCCTAAGTCACTAAAAAGAAGTATAGCCACAATTTGTTTAGGCTATAGGAGTGTAACTAAATCTCTCAAGGCTTTTTCTTCTAAGAATGCCGCCATATATTCATAAAGTGCCGCACTTTGACCGGATAGTGTAGTAAACGAGTTGATGTGGAATTCTTCCCCTTCATCACTGATGTGAATAATATCGGTAAAGCCTTTTGCAATAATGTTGCCCTTTAGTTCAAGCAGGGCCTTATGCTGTTTGTTATCAATATCTTTTTTTACCTTAAGGCGTACAATTGTGTCCATTGTAATGCTTTATTATTACTTATTACTATTTCGTAAGGCAGCTATCTCTTTGCGCATGCCTTGTAAAACATCCCTTATCGTCTCGGGGCTATCGTCGGGTTCAAATTCCTTGGTAGCTATGCTGCAGGCGTACTCCCATATTTCCAATATATCAGATACCATTACCGCATAGGGTTCATAAAAGGAATTGTCCGAGATTAGCATCAGGCTGTTTTTGCCGTTGCGGTTCAGGCGCTTGTAAACAATGCCCTCGCTTTTGGTCAAAAGGATATATGTTCGCCCGTCGCGGACCTCTCCAAGGCCTTCGACGTATTTACCAATAATAAAGGAACCATCGCGATGGGGTGGCATAGAGTCCCCCGATACCGGAAAGGCTCTGAACTTCCCGTTTTTTAGAAAGGGCAGCGATATTTGCTGCAGGCCTTCGATGAACTCGGGATCGCTGTAGCCGTTCAGGTAACCGGCTTTGGCTTTCTGCGGAATAATCTCAATAGTATTTTCCCCGCCCATGTCGATGGTAATCGGCAATAGTATGCGGTTATCCTCCAGCTTCAGCATACCGTCCATATCAATCTTTCGCAGGTCAACATTCAGGAGTAGGTCAATGCTGACATGATAGTACTTCGAGATGCGCTTCAGTATATCATAGGGGGCTTCTGAAGTCCCGGACTCATATTTTACATAGCGCGCACGCGCTATTAGAAGCGATGTGGCGAGTTTTTCCTGCGAAATATTCTTTTGAATCCTTAGGAACCTGATGTTGTCGGAAAATAAAGACATAAGTGTTTTGTTGCTATTTGGAACAGCAAATATAAACTATTTTGCTCCAATCTGGTCTAATTTTGTTCAGTACAAAAATGAATATTTTATGGAGCGTGCGATTGTACATATGGATCTCGATACTTTTTTTGTGTCCTGCGTGAGGCTGCAAAACAGTGCGTTAGAGGGAATTCCGTTGATTGTGGGCGGTGGCGACCGTGGCGTGGTAGCGTCCTGTTCTTACGAGGCACGCAGGTTTGGGGTGCATTCCGCCATGCCCATCAAAATGGCGCTGCGCCTCTGCCCGGAGGCAAAGGTTGTAAAGGGTGATATGGAACTTTTTTCACGTTATTCCAATACCGTTTCACAGATCATTGAGGAAAAAGCGCCCGTTATGGAAAAGGCATCCATTGATGAATTTTACCTTGACATCACCGGCATGGACAAATTCCACGGCTCATACAAATGGACCAGCGAGCTCTCCACAAGTATTACCCGGGAGACAGGGCTTCCCATCAGCTTTGCGCTGTCGGTAAACAAAACAGTATCCAAGATTGCTACTGGTGAGGGAAAACCCAAAGGCAACCTGGAAATCCCGCAACCGATGGTACAGCAGTTCCTGAACCCGTTATCCATCCGGAAAATTCCAATGGTCGGTGATGCGACCTTTAAGCTGCTATCCCGTATCGCTATCCGTAACATACAGACCCTTGCCGAAATGCCGGTGAATGTCCTGCAGGAAATGATCGGGAAAAATGGAGTGGAATTATGGAAAAAAGCCAATGGCATTGATAATAATCCCGTGGAACCCTACCGTGAACGCAAATCGTTATCTACGGAAGACACTTTTCATCAGGATACTACCGACCTGGTATTCCTGCGCTCGGTATTGTGCGCTATGGTGGAACGTTTGGCCTACCAACTGCGTAGCGAAGAATGGCTTACCGCCAATGTTACCGTAAAGATCCGTTATTCCAATTTTGATACCGAGACACGCCAGGTAAGTTTGGCGTACACCTCTTCGGACCATACGCTAACCAAGGCCGTATTAGAATCTTTCGAAAAGCTGTACCAGCGTCGCATGAGCCTGCGCCTTGTCGGGATACGCTTCAGCAAGCTGGTGCGCGGCTCGTACCAGATCAACCTCTTTGAGGATACGCAGGAAATGATGTCGTTGTACCAGGCGATGGATAAAATCAAGAACCGCTTCGGTGCCCGTGCCGTAATGCGCGGCAGCGGTATATATAATGCAAATGCCCTGTAATCATGTACCTAAATTGCCACTCCTTCCACAGCCTGCGGTATGGGACAATCCCCGTGCAGGAGCTTGTAACCCTCGGGAAATCCTGCGGGGCTACGGCAATGGCACTCACGGATATTAATACAGTGACAGGGGTATACGAATTCTATAAAGCCTGTAATGAAGCCGGAATCAAACCGATCGTAGGCATGGAATTCCGTGAAAACAATAAACTGCTCTTCATTGCACTGGCAAAAAGCCGCTTTGGCCTGGGAGAAATCAACCGCCACCGTACCAAATATAACCTTGAAGGATTGCCTGTGCCGGCAGCTGCACCGGACTTTAGTGATGTCTTTGTGATCTATCCCATAGATAACCTGCCCGAAAAGCTCCGCGATTTTGAATATATCGGTATACGCCCCGAAAACGTGTCGCTTTTGATACGGCTGGAGTGGAAAGCAAGACTGGATAAAATGGTGCTCTTGCAACCGGTAACCTTCAGGAATAAGACAGAATACAACCTGCACCGTATCCTGCGTGCTATTGACCTCAATACCCTGGGTAGCAAGCTTATACTTGAGGATTATTGCAGGGAGGATGAGATGATGGCGGCACCCGAAGAAATTATGGTGCGTTACAGCCAGTATACCAAAATATTGGAGAACACGTTCTTCTTGGTTAACAATTGCCAATTTGACTATGAGTTTGGGGTGCCACGCAACAAAAAAAATTATACGGCAAACAGGGATACCGATTTAGAACTGCTGACCAGCCTTGCCCACCAGGGGCTTATAAAAAAGTATGGGGATAACAATGCTTTGGCGAGGGAACGTGTAGAAAAAGAACTGGCCGTAATACACCAACTGGAGTTCAGCGGCTACTTCCTGATTACATGGGATATTATCCGTTACAGCAATGCAATGGGGTTTTTGCATATCGGCCGTGGCAGCGGTGCCAATAGCATCATTGCCTATTGCCTGGGGATTACCGACATATGCCCCTTAGAGCTGGACCTGTATTTTGAGCGATTCCTGAACCTTAACCGAAAAAGCCCACCGGATTTTGATATCGACTGGTCCTGGAAAGAGCGCGATATCATACTGGATTATATTTTCACCCGATATGGCGCAGACCATGTAGCGTTCTGCGGTACCAACGTAGAATTTAAATACAAGTCCATTTTTCGGGAGGTCGGCAAAGTATTTGGCCTGCCCAAAGAGGAACTGGATGCCTTGTCGGGGACTGCGATGGACCAGCATGATAAAAATGAAGTGGTCAAGCTGGTACACCGCTATGGCATGATGATGGAAAAATACCCGAACCAGCGCTCCATGCACTCCTGCGGTATCCTTATTTCCGAAGATCCGATAACCGATTTTACGGCATTGGAAATGCCGCCCAAGGGATTCCCTATCGTACAGTTCGACATGCATGTAGCCGAAGAGATCGGTTTTGATAAGTTTGATATCTTATCGCAACGGGGCATTGGGCATATCGATGATTCGGTTAAACTGATCAAAAAGAACCGGGGAATTAACGTGGATATCCGCGATACCTCTATTTCCAAGGACGAAGCCACCTGCAACGAGTATTTGGGGCGTGGCAAAACCATTGGCTGCTTCTACATTGAAAGCCCTGCCATGCGTGGGCTGCTCAGGCGCTTAAAATGTAACAATTACAAAGTGCTTGTCGCCGCATCATCAATCATACGCCCGGGGGTTGCCCAAAGCGGGATGATGAAGGAATACATTTTCCGCCATAATTACCCTGATAAGTTCGAGTACTTCCATCCGGTTTTTGAAGAGCAACTTGGCGAAACCTACGGTATCATGGTATACCAGGAGGATGTGATCAAGATCGCCCTGCACTACGGAGGACTGGCGGCAGCGGACGGGGACATTTTACGAAGGGCTATGAGCGGTAAAGGCCGCTCCAAATCCGCTTTGCAACGGGTAAAGGACAACTTTTTTGCCTCCTGTGCGGCTAAAGGGCACCCAGAACAATTAAGTGCGGAAATCTACAGGCAGATTGAATCCTTTGCGGGTTACTCGTTCTGCAAGGCCCACTCGGCTTCCTATGCGGTGGAAAGCTACCAGAGCCTGTACCTGAAAGTACATTATCCTGTTGAATTCATGGTCGCGGTCATTAACAACCAAGGCGGTTTTTACCGTACTGAAGTCTACGTGCACGAGGCGCGCATGTCAGGGGCTTCCATTCACAATCCCTGTGTCAACAAAAGCGAGGTGGAAACGACGCTTTATGGCAAAGATATTTACTTAGGCTTTATGCACCTCCAGGGGCTACAGGCAGAAATTGCCCGCACAATTGTGGAAGAACGTATTGCTCATGGCGATTACAGGTCATTGGAAGATTTTATCAACCGTGTACCAATAGGCATTGAAGGCTTACAGCTGCTGATTTATATAGGGGCATTCCGCACAACAGGTAAGGGCAAAAATGAGTTACTGGTAACGGCGCGCCGTATCATGATGAATTTCAGGCCCGAGCAACGCCAGCCGCAGCTATTGCCGGAACCGGTACGGGAATACAAGCTGCCGGAACTGAAAAGGTCTCCCTTTGAGGACGCGTTTGATGAAATCGAGCTGTTAGGGTTCCCGGTTTCCGTAACCCCTTTCAACCTTTTGAAAACCAATTATCGTGGGGATGTAATGGCATGCGATTTGGTACACCACCATAAGAAGCAGGTTAAAATGCTGGCCTATCTCGTATCCCGTAAACACGTGCCTACAAAGATGGGTGCCATGTATTTTGGGACCTGGATCGATGCCAATGGCGAGTTTTTCGATACAGCCCATTTTACCGGCAGCCTGAAACAATATCCTTTTAAAGGCGGGGGGTGTTACCTGTTATTAGGTACTGTTGAGGTGGATTACCATTTCCCGACAATCACTATATCCAAAATGGAAAAGATGCCCTTTATCGCCGACCCACGGTATAGGGAAACCGACGCCGAGAGTTCACGCACTGAGCAGCGATTGCGCGAGGACGTTTCAATGACGCACAGGGAACCCTACCCACAGGAGCAGGAGATTAACCTGCCCAGACATAAGATGAACACTACACCGCGAAAGAAAGCCGTATGAAAAAAACAGAATATGCAGTAGTCGATATAGAAACTACCGGCGGCAATGCCTCCGGGAGCCGCATTACCGAAATCGCCATTATAATCCATGATGGTGTTCAGGTCCTGGAACGCTATGAAACGTTGGTCAACCCACAAAAGGAAATCCCGCTTCCCATATTTGCACTCACCGGTATCAGTAACGACATGGTACGCGATGCGCCCCTTTTTGATGATATAGCGGATAAGGTTCTGGAGCTGCTGACCGGCCGTGTATTTGTCGCGCATAATGTCAACTTCGACCATTCTTTCGTGCGCCATGAACTAAGTCTTGCCGGATTGAAGTGGACGGCTAAGCATAAGCTCTGCACAGTCCGCGCCGCAAGAAAGATAAGACCGGGTTTGCGTTCTTACAGCCTTGGCAACCTTTGCCAGTCGCTGGACATAATCCTGGAAAACAGGCACCGTGCCGGGGGTGACGCTGATGCGACCGCCATACTGTTATCATTGCTATTGCAATGGGACGATGAGGGTATCATTGAAGCGATGGTAAAAAAGACCTCCCAGGACCAGCGACTGCCACCGAACCTCCCGCCGGAAGATTTTGATGCCTTGCCGGAAAAGCCGGGCGTGTATTACTTCTACAGCCAGGAGAACAAGGTAGTATATGTCGGGAAAGCCAAGAACCTGAAAAAACGCGTAGCCCAACATTTCTCAGGGCACAAGATTACACCACAGCGCCAAAACTTCCTGCGGGACATCTATGGGGTTTCTTTTGAAATATGCGCCTCTGAATTCATGGCATTACTGCTGGAGTGCTGTGAAATCAAAAAGCTATGGCCAATACACAACAGGGCACTGAAAAAGTTTGACCCTAAATTCGGCCTGTATGAATATGAAGCCCGTAACGGTTATAAATATTTGGCCGTGGGAAAACTCTTAAAACAACAGTCCTATGTTGAAATGTTTCACTCCCTGCACGATGGCGTGAACCTTCTTCTAAAGCTTGCTGGTCAGTTTACTATTGATTACCGTTTTATCCATTATGGTACATCGTCAGCAGAAGTGGTGGTTAAGGACACTGCAGCTTTGCCCGATGCGGATCATCATAACGATGCGGTAAACAGGGCGCTGGACTTTCTTGAAGCTTCCCGTCCCACTTATGCTATTGTAGATAAAGGCCGCAGCCGTGACGAGCGGAGCTGCGTATGGGTAGAAAAAGGACATTTTTATGGTATGGGCTATATTGGTTCAGATATGGCACTTACCGAAATTTCAGAAATAAAAGAGTATGTAACACCCTACAGCAGTAATGGCTATATCATGCAGCTCATCAATGCCTATGCAATAAAGTATCCCGGTAAGGTTGTAAAACCGGAACAAAATATAATAAGTGAAAATTACAGCTATGACACTATTTAACGATACCGACCTTTTTACAACGGGTACCAATGAAAAGAAATACTTTGACCTGCCGGACCTGGAACTCATGCAATACGACGGGTTCATACCAAAACAAGAGGCTAATAGCTATTATATACGATTACTTCAGGATACACCATGGCGGCAGTACCAGATGCCCATGTATGATAAAATGGTTACGGCACCTCGCATGATCGCCTGGTATGGCGAGCAGGAAGAAGCAGGGGAAAATGCGCTACCGTGGACACCCGAACTTTTAGCGTTGCGTAGGAAAGTTGAACAGGAAACAGGGCTTCAATTCAATGCCGTGCTTTTAAACCTTTATCGTGACGGCAATGACAGTGTTGCCTGGCATTCTGATAAAGAACACAAGATTGGGCGCAATCCCAATATAGCGTCTGTTACTTTTGGGCAAACACGTCCTTTTAAGTTTCGGCACAAAACCAATAAAGAAATTGGGCAGGTTGAAATACCGCTGCATCATGGTACCCTTCTTTTAATGTCAGGGACAACCAATACGTTTTGGGAACATCATATACCGAAATCCGCTAAATCATTGCTACCGAGAATAAACCTTACTTTCAGGCAGGTTCGAAACCAGGCAGATTCGAAATAATGACCATTATCCGTTATGCAAACACAAACAAGCCAATGAGTTACCATACATCGATTTTATTAGCAAACTTCCTGTAAAAGAATATTTTGAAACATATTTATATTATATTTGATGTACTAACTCGATTTTCGGGGAGCTACTTTTATCAGCAAGGTCTAACCAGCTTATCTTTTAAAACTAACTTTTTGTCAGTCATTTTAAAAGTAAGCTTATGCTGACACACCTAAAAAATATTTACCTCGCCGATGACGATATAGACGATGTCCTTTTTTTCAGGGAAGCTTTACAAACTATCGCACCCCACTGCAACCTCACTATAGCTTCCAATGGCCAGGAACTTGTCGGAAAGCTCGAAAATGCCACAGACAACCCCGATATAATATTTATAGATGTAAATATGCCGGTAATGAACGGGCTTGAAGCTTTAAAAACCATTAAAGAGAATAAATTGGATAAGGCTGCCCCCCTTATTACATATTCAACCAGTAATAATTTGGAAATGGCCTCCTTGGCAAAAGCGTATGGTGCAAATTTTTATGTAGTAAAGCCTGCTGATTTTAACCTTCTGAAAGAAAAAATCAACAAATTATTGTCATATAATTGGAAGGAATGGAAGATGCCCGATGAGCTGAAAAGATATATACTTTAATAAGCATCTATCATAATTTTTGAATATCGTTTGCCTAATTTATAGCATGTTGCCATCCGCTACAAGGTTAAGTAAGGGGTTATGTATCATAATTGGCCATAGCCAAACTTATGGTAAAACCTTACCTATTCTGCGGCCATTAGCCTAACTTTAAGTATTATGGCGTACAGGCTTGCCTGCCTTAAAACCTCATCCCATGGCTTTAGAAAAATATATACAGAAACGTGACGCTGCGAAAACACCCGAACCTTTTGGCGGGAAGAGCAATGATAGTAACCTGCGTTTTGTGGTGCAAAAGCATGCAGCCTCACACCTGCATTACGACTTCAGGCTGGAAATGGAAGGCGTACTCAAAAGCTGGGCGGTACCGAAAGGCCCTTCCATGGACACTGACGTAAAACGCCTGGCCATGATGGTGGAAGACCATCCCTACGACTACCGCAACTTTGAAGGTATTATACCCCAGGGTGAATACGGTGGCGGCACTGTTATCGTATGGGATGAGGGCACATACGAACCGTTAGAATCTAATACCAAAGATAAAAAAGCACAGGAAACCGAATTACTGCACGGCTTGCACAGCGGAAAGATCAAGGTCACCCTGAAAGGCAAAAAGCTCAAAGGGGAATTTGCGCTGATAAAAGCCCATGGGCGTGGTGAGAACGGCTGGCTGCTGATGAAGCTGGACGATAAGTATGCGACAACCGATGACATTACCAAAAAAGATAAGTCCGTATTCTCCGGGAAAACCCTCGACCAGGTAGCAAAAACCAGCACGACGGTATACAGTGCAAAGCCCGTGGAACCGGAGCAGGAAAAACTGAAGAAGAAGATTACCACAAAAGCAGCAAAACATGTTGATGTGGCAATGGATGCCGATACGCTATTGAAAAACGCCAAGCGCGGCAAGATGCCTGAGAAGGTAAAGCCCATGCTGGCCACGCTGGTCAATGAGCCTTTTGATGATCCGGACTGGACCTACGAAGTGAAATGGGACGGCTACCGCTCGATTGCGTACATCAATAAGGGAACGGTGGAACTGTCTTCGCGCAACAATAAATCGTTTACCGAGAAATACTACCCTTTGGTAAACGCAATGAGGGAATGGGCCATCAATGCAGTGCTGGATGGCGAGATCCTTGTTATCGGCAAAGACGGAAAGGCCAATTTCGGTGCCTTGCAGAACTGGCGCAGCGAAGTTGATGGTGACCTGGTCTATTATGCCTTTGACCTGCTATGGTACGAAGGGAAAGATATTACGGGGCTGCCGCTTTCCCAGCGGCAGGCTATCCTGAAAGAAATACTGCCGACGAATGATGACCACGTGCGCCTCAGCCAGGTGTTCACAGCAAGTGGCTTAGAATTCTTCGAAGCGGCAAAGAAAATGCAACTTGAAGGAATAATGGCTAAGAAATCCAGCAGTATCTATCATCCCGATGCGCGCTCTAAAGACTGGCTAAAGGTAAAGGTAAACCAACGGCAGGAAGTGGTTATAGGGGGCTTTACGAAAAATGAAGGCTCTTCAAAAACATTCAGTTCGCTATTGCTGGGTGTTTACCAAAACGGTAAGCTGGAATATGTTGGAAAAGTAGGTACAGGATTTAACGCGAAGAAGCAAAAGGAAATGATGGAGCAGTTCAGGCCCCTGGTTACGGATAAAATTCCTTTTACATCGGAACCGGATGTAAATAAGCCCTCACGCTTTAGGCCAAATCCGCCTAAAGCCGAGGCAACCTGGTTACAGCCGGAACTGGTATGCGAGGTCAGTTTCGCCGAAGTTACTTCCGATGGCGTGTTCAGGCACCCATCGTTTGAGGGCATGCGAGATGACAAAAAGGCTAAAGAAGTTATTAGGGAAACCGCAACCGATACTGATACCGTGACGCAAGGCGAATCCGATACCGCGGTTGAACCTTCATCTAAGTTAGTAGCGGCGCCAAAACGTGGTGGTAAGCAGACCCTCTTAAACCCAATGGAGGAAACCCAGGTTAAGAAGGTGAATGGGCACAATCTGAAGTTTACCAACCTGAGCAAAGTGTACTGGCCGGAAGAAGGCTATACCAAGCGGGATATGTTCAACTATTATTACCAAATTGCGGAGTATATCCTGCCCCACCTGAAAGACCGCCCGTTATCCCTAAACCGCTTCCCGAGTGGTATATACGGCAAAAGCTTTTATCAAAAAGACGTAAAGGGCAAGGCGCCCGATTGGGCTACAACCTATCCGTATACCACCAGCGAGGGTGAAGAAAAGGAATTTTTGGTAGGCAACGATGAAGTGACGTTGCTTTGGATGGCCTCCTTAGGCTGCATCGAAATGAACCCCTGGTTCAGCCGTACGGCGCACCCCGATAACCCTGACTACTGCGTCATTGACCTTGACCCTTCAGATAATACTACTTTTGAGCAGGTGATACAAGCAGCGCAGGAAGTCAAAAAAGTGTTGGACGCTATTGATGTAATCAGTTATGTAAAAACTTCCGGATCGACCGGCATCCATATTTATATTCCTTTAGGCGCAAAATATACCTATGACCAGTCACAAATGTTTGCCAGGTTGCTGGTATCTATAGTCCACGACACGCTACCGGATTTTACGTCGCTCGAACGGAAGATAAAGGACCGTGAAGGTAAAATGTATCTGGACTTTTTACAGAATAGGCCCGGTGCGACCATAGCCTGTGCCTATTCGCTGCGCCCCAAGCCTGGCGCTACGGTTTCCATGCCATTGCACTGGGAGGAAGTGAAAAAAGGCTTAAAAATGAAGGATTTTACAATCGAGAATGCCCTGGCACGTATCAAAAGCGAAGGTGATTTGTTTAAGGAAACCCTTGGGAAAGGCATTGATATGGAAAAGGCTTTGGATAAGGCCAAAAGCGTATTTTACTAAATTACTTATAGTTGAAAAACCACATCTGCAACGCATCACTGTAAGTGCGCCTTTACAGATGTGGTCCTTTGATAAATCAAACAGCTTAATTCTTAATAGCAGCGAGGCTGGCCTTCAACTGTTCCAGTAAGTCGTCTTTGGCTTCAGTTGTTTTCTTTCTTCGTCTTGGCGCAGGTTCCTTTGTTCCGGCTTTTTCAGAAGCTTTCTTCTTGATCATCTTGATCAGCTCCGCTTTATAGGTGTCTTTATATTTTCCCGGGTCAAACGTATCGGTCAGCTGGTCAATGATGCTCATGGCCATATCCAGCTCTTTCTTGGCTATGTTGATGTCGTGGGGGATAAGCCCGGCTTCTTCGGGATCGCGAAGCTCGTCCTCAAAACGGATCTGTATCAAAAGGATGACGTCTTCTTCCACCTTAAGGATACCCAGATGCTCCGTAGTCCTCATCACAAACTTACAAAGGCCTACCTTTTCAGATTTTCGCAGTGCTTCCCGTAAAAGCGCATACACTTTCTTAGCTTCCTTGGCCGGTTCAACGATATAGGGTTTTTCAAGATATTTGGAGGGGATTTCGGCTTCTTTGATAAACTCGAAAATATCAAGTGATTGCGTTTTTTCGGGAGCAGCCTTTTCAAAATCGCTTTTATCCAGTATAACGTAATCACCATTTTCCTTACGATACCCTTTCGCAATATCTTCCCACGGCACTTCCTTACCGTCTTTCTTGCATACACGCACGTATTGGATTGCGCATTTGTCTTTTTTACGTACCATATCCAAGGCAATGCGATGCGTTTGCGTGCCGCTATATAACTTTATCGGGATGTGTACCAATCCGAAACTGATGCTGCCTTTCCATAGTGCTTTCATAATTGCGCCTTTAAATTCCGTAATGAATTTATAAAGAAACAAAGACTATTCATAGCTATTTAGTATTCCTTTACCGTTTAGCCTTATAGCATCGAAAGGCCTTGCATATAAGAAGCAGTGAAGTTTAAAAAAGCAGTGGCGAAATATGTACAATATGATTACGGGGGGCATTGTGCTCTATAAGGACATGTAGACATGTCTGGAAAGCCCGATAGGCTGGTAGTATCCCAAATAAGTAGGGTTTTGTCTTGGAGGTGCTAAAGCATTGACGCCATTATCAAAGACAAGGAAGGCATTAAATTACCACCATTTCGTCCCTATGGTTACATAGTTATAGATAATCCGGTGGAAACCTATACCTGCCTCATCAATGAACAAAAATCTGCCCCCATGCAGAAAAACTAAAATTTTATAGTATACGGCTGCTTTAATTATCCGCTTTAGGATTTTTAGGGAATAGGCCGCGGTTGAACGCTACAACCTCCTCATGCGATGGTGGGGTAGTACGTTCCATGAATACTTTAATCACGGAATCCCTGATCTGGGGTGCCATATCCCTTACTCCGTCATTGAGTGCCTGTTCCAGCTCCCTTATATTTAATTCTGTACAATAGGCAGGATTCCCCGGCTGGTGCCTCCACGAATGCTGCAGCCCACCGGCATCCACCACGTCATAGCCCGCTTGGTCAATGAGTTCCGATATGACCGCTTTTGCCTGAGCATCATCTCCCGAGAGCGCCATAGCGATACGCCCCGGTGCACCCTCGGGCTTTCCTCCGGAGATAAGGGTTTCTGCCAGCAGGTTATTAAACGCTTTAATAACCGGTCGGCCTAGTTGCTCAGCAACCCAGACACTTTCCACCTTACCCTTTTTTATTTCCTCAATGTCGGCATCACGGAAGGGATAATAATTAGAGGTATCAACCACAATTACATCACCCGGGATTTCAGTAAACAAATCCTGCGGAAGGCTTGAAACCGCGATGGTTGGTACAGACAGGATTATCACATCAACATCCGTAACAACATCGCTAAGGGTTGCAGGGGCAGCACCTAATTCTTCCGCGCGTTGTGCCAGTTTATCAAAATCGTCTGTATTGTTCACTTTGACCTGGTGGCCTGCAGCAACCATTTTTTTTGCTATTGTACCGCCTATGGCACCGGTACCGATAATTCCTATTTTCATTTTATATTTATACTTTTTAATTGTAAAAAACTTATTTAGCGGTTAAACCACCATCCACTTTATATTCAGAAGCGGTTACGTATGACGATTCATCGGAAGCTAAAAACAGTACTACATAAGAGATTTCCTTTGGATCTGGAAAGCGCTTCATAGGTGTCGGGTCGAGCATTTTTGGGTCATCAAAAACACTAATGTCTGCCACAATATTTGTTTTGACACCACCAGGATGTACCGAATTGACCCTTATATTTCTGGTAGCATATTCAAGGGCCGCCATTTTTGTAAGGCCTGTAACCGCAAACTTACTGCCTACATAGCCAGCATTAGGAGAACCTGGAGCCACCTGGAGCCCCGATACTGATGATATGTTAACTATAGAACCTATACCAGCCTTTAGCATTGACGGTATCACGGCCTTCATTCCAAGGAACGTTCCGTCTGCATTGATTGCCATAACTTTTTTGTATTCGTTGTAATCAAGTTCTGCAACATTAGCAAAGGCACCTGTGATTCCTGCATTATTGACCAGGATCGTAACGGGGCCAAATTTTTCTTCTGCTACTTTGAGCACTTCAGCCCAGCCCTCTTCACTGGTTACGTCATGTCTTATAAAAATAACATCGTCACCCAGTTCTTCAGCCACCTGGTATCCCTCTTTTTCAAGTACATCTGTCAATACAAGTTTTGCTCCTTCCTGGACAAACAAACGGGCATGTGCTTCACCCATACCCTTGGCTGCTCCGGTAATAATGGCAACCTTTCCTTCGAGTCTTTTCATATTTTTTTATTTTATGTAAAAAATAGTTAATTCATATGTCCCGTCATAAGTAGAGCACCCCTGCCGGGTTAGCCAGCAGGTAATAACCTTCACCTTGCATATCGGTTACGCTGCAACAAAACAACAGCATACAATTGGATAGAACGTCTGGCAAACTATCTCTTGGCCAGTATTTTACAAATACTATTACAAATTTAGACTATTATGCTTTCCTTTGTATAGTACTTTCCCAAAGGAAAGTGTAATTTATAAAAGCATTCAATGGCGCAGAAAAAAAAACATTGCGACTGCCTTAATACTATTAAGCCGGTAAGGGACGCACTCGATGTGATAAGTGGCAAATGGAAACTCCCGATTATCATTTCCGTGGGGGTCGGAAATGAACGCTTTACCGACATACAGGAGAGCATACCCGGGATTACCCCAAAGGTACTGGCAAAAGAACTGAAAGACCTGGAGCAGCACAAGCTTTTAAAGCGCGTAGTGTTAGACGAATACCCGGTAAAGATTTCCTACACCCTGGAACCGCACGCCGACAGCCTGACACCCATAATTTACTCGCTCAAGGATTGGGGTCTTACCCATCGAAAAGTGGTGACCGAAAGGTAACGGACTCCTTAACTGTCGCTATCATCGTCCGATACCCTTTAACGGTGCTGTGGCAATATGCCCTGCAGATCATAATCTGCAACCTTCATCGCCTTTACCCGGCAGCCCCCTAAGCGCATTTACGGCTCAGCCCCAATGTTAAAACCGCTTTCCTTTAGGAAACCACTATATAAAGTAAAGTGGTTTCGGCTAATTTTGGGAGAAGAATACAGTAAATAAGTATCATATGACAGTTGATAAAAAAATGCTAATCGGCCTGCATTTGGGTAATGGTTATGGCTCGCAGCCCGGGGCATGGCGGATGCCGGGTGTTGACCCGAAAAGTTATACGAGCTATGATGCCAGGGTACAGCAGGCACAGGCTGCCGAGCGGGGAAAATTCCAGTTTATATTTTTACCGGACGGCCCAGGGGCGGTCATGTCTGATATAGGCACCGAATCGCCAAGTTTCAACCTTGACGTAATGATGACCCTGGCAGCCGTTGCCCGGGAGACCGCATATATAGGCCTTGTGGCCACAGGGTCCACCACTTTTAACGAACCTTTCAACCTGGCCAGGCAATTTAAGGCGCTGGATATCATGAGCCATGGCAGGGCCGGCTGGAATGCCATCACATCAAGCGGCGATGATGTCGCCGCAAATTATGGAAAAAGGATACCCTCAAGCGAAGATCGTTACGGCCGCGCCCACGAGGTCGTTCAGATAGTAAAGGCGCTCTGGGGCAGCTGGGGGAAGGATGCCTGGATGCACGACAAAGAGAGCGGCCAGTTCACACGCAAAGAACAGATTGCGCCCGTTAACCTGCAGGGGAAATATGTGGGCTCAAGGGGCCCGCTGTATATACCGCCATCGGAGCAGGGACAGCCCATCATCTTTCATGCCGGCGGCAGCCCCAATGCCTACGAACTGGCCGGGCGTTTTGCAAATGCAGTGATTGGCGCCGCATTTACTATTGAAGATGCGCGCATACAACGCACAGCCTTCCGGGAGGCAGCACAACGTTACGGGCGTAATCCCGATGAGATCAAATATATCCCCGGACTGATGACCACCCTGGCAAAAGACAGGCGCACAGCGCTTGACCGCCGTATCCAATTGACCCAGCATATCTTCCCCCAAAGGATCGCTTATCTTCAGCAGCTGCTGGGAATAACACTCGATAATGCAAACTGGGATGCACCAATCCCAAAGGCCCAACTAAGCAGTGCCCTCCCATACCGGTACGATCCACGTGCAGCGCATGCCCTTAAAATTGCAAACGAAGGCTGGAGCCTGCGGGATATCCTTGCCCATGGCGTTATCGATTATCACCCTGTGATTGTGGGACCGGGCGTTGAAGCTGCAGACCACATGCAGGCATGGTTTGAGGCCGGCGCGGCAGATGGATTTTGGATCTCACCCGATGTTAATGCAGACGGTATCGATGCTTTTGTCGATGAAGTGGTGCCTATCCTGCAGCAGCGCGGGCTCTTTCATCAGGACTATGAAGGAACGACACTTCGCGAGCACCTCGGAGCCCCGGAACAGTATGGAATCGATCCCCGTGCCTGAAAACCTGTTCGCCCTCTAAAGACCAGGGGGTCCCGTACCGGCGGTTTTCGCGAATGAAGAACTCCTGTTGAATGCCTATTTACGGTTTGGTACATTTAAAGGAAGCAGGAGGATATTCTTTAAATCTCCAACGTCCGTAAACGCATAACGCTTTTATCCTGTAGGCAATAGTCTGTATAATTTACGGCCGTGCCTGTTAAACAGGCAACCGCCAGCCAGCTTTAACGCTGGCCTGTGCCTGGATGTTATTAAAATTGTTACTTTTGCTATCCTTAAAATAAAACGACCATGAACGAACTAAACGAAAAAATCAGCGCAGGTATCGCAACCTATCAAAAAGAATCAGAAGCTTTCGCGCAAGGTAACAAAGCGGCCGGGGCGCGTGCGCGTAAAGCGACACTCGAGCTGGAAAAACTATTCAAAGAGTACAGAAAAGTTAGTATTGAAGAAGCTAAAAAGTAAGTAACACAAACAAAGCCCTTGGATAAAGGGCTTTGTTACTTTTAACCCGACCTCAAACGTATTTCCGGTGTATGAAAATATATGAGTTTCTGTCCCTTGACGATCCATTGCAGTACCAGGCGGTATGGGACCTTGGAAAACATATCGATGATATTATCGTGGACAAGGTACATTACCAGTTATATGCTGTGGGCGACTTTTATGTGGAAATCCATTACAGTGCCGCTGACAACAAAATAATCGGTAAACTTGCTTTCAGAACCGGGGAACCCTTGGAAAAATACCTCAGGCAATGGCCTTCTTTTGACAGTATGTAATGCGTCCTGACATTATATACTATCAAATCGTTAAATGTAAAATGGCCCTCAATGCCACTGCCGTATCCGATCATAAGGTTGCCTAGGAATATATAGAATAGTATCTTTGTAGTAGCACCCCATAGCCTCAAGAGATGCAAAATAGCGCCCCAATAAAACTCTCCGACCTTACCAAAGGTATTACCACGGCTTTACGCCAGGCATTCGGGCAAGGCCGTTTTTGGGTAATTGCCGATGTATCCAACCACTCCTTTAAGGCTGAAAAAGGGTACCATAATTTTGAACTGGTCGAAAAAGACACGGCCTCCTCGGACGTGATAGCCCGGGTGGCTGCCAAGGCCTGGGGAAACGGGACGCGAAGCATCACCGCCTTCGAAGAAAAGACAGGCCAAAAATTTAAATCCAACATCCACGTGCTTGTCCTGGTAACAGTAGAATACCATCCTGTATTCGGCATCAGCGCTAACCTCCTGGATATAGATACCAACTTTACCCTCGGTGTCCTGGAACAGCAGCGCCACGCCACATTACAGCGCCTGGTAACAGAGAATGAATTTATCCGCGAAATCAACGGCCAATACAGTACCACAAATAAGCAACTCCCATTGGGGCGCGTGATACAAAACGTTGCATTGCTTACTTCATCCATCTCTGCCGGTGCAGAAGACTTCCGGCATACCCTTATGCATAATACCTTTGGGTTTGGTTTCCGCATCGACGATTATTTTGTGCCGGTGCAGGGTGATAAAAACGCAGCGGTGTTCCTGGAGAAGCTCATTGACATCTATAAGTCCGGCATCCCGTACGATGCCGTGGTCATTACGCGCGGCGGCGGGGCACAAAGCGACTTCCTGATTTTCGACAATTACCGCATTGCACGGGCTGCCGCAAAATTCCCAATACCCATCATAACCGGGCTCGGCCACCAGAAAAACCAAAGCCTTACCGACATGATGGTGCATTCACAAACCAAGACACCTACTAAAGCAGCGGAACTCATAATCGCCCACAACCGAGAATTCCAACAAGAGGTCAACGCCTTCCAAAAAGACATCATTATCGGTGCCCAGTTGGTATTGGCATCCCATAAAAATACAATTGCAACGGCGAAACAGCAGGTGCTGCATGGGGCACGGGACATTACCCTCTCACAAAATGCCGCGCTTTCTTCACTATCCGGAGCACTGGCGCGCCATACCCAGGCACTGCTCAATTCCCGAAGCCGGAAACTGGCCCGGCTGACAGCAAACCTCTCCGCGGAACTGCGCTTAAACTTGCAAAAGAATAGCAATGCGCTTGCGCTCACTAAGGATAAAATACACCGCAGCCCGAAAGCACTTATTAAAAATAGGCAGGCAAAACTTGACGCTTTTAAGGCTACTGTAAAGCTCATGTCTCCGGAAAATATACTGAAAAAAGGCTATGCCATGGTAAAGGTTTCAGGGGAAGTTGTGAGCAGTGCAGCCGGTATCGAAAAAGGGATGCCAATCGAGGTTATATTTGCAAAAGCAACATTACATACCACAGTACACGAAAAAATCACACACGATGGAACAGGCACTAACCTATGACCAGGCCTACACGGAACTGGAACGTATCGCAAAAGATATTGAAAATGAAACGATCTCGGTAGATGAGCTTGCCGTCAAGGTAAAGCGCGCCGCAGAACTGATCGCCTACTGCGAGGCAAAGCTCAAAGATGTAGAGGCGGAAGTAACGAACATTATCAACCAGATGGACAGCGATAAGGGCAAGAACGAATAGAGCTGTTTTCCTGTGGTACAAAAAGAAAGACAGCCTGCTAAGCTGTCTTTGTATCTAACGTTGTTGCCTGAGGTAAGCTTCAACTTTTTCCGGGCTGTTGCTCCCCGAGGCTTTTACGGCCTCGATCAGCGCTTCTTTACTAACACCGAACTTCTCCGACCAGTAGCGTACCTCGTAATCTTCCGAGGTGCTGATGCGGTCGCGATCCGGGCTTCCTGTATTGTTTGTATTGTCGCTCATGACTTTTGGTTTTTAAGTGTTTAACTAAGTTACCATATACCGCATTGGCAGCAAACTTGTTTAACGTTGTTTTGGCTGTGGATAGTTTCTCGTAGTATATTGTGGGCGCCTTGGCGCGCACTCCGCTGTATCTTTTCTATCGAAAAGGATGCCGCTGCGATCGCGGGCGCAAGGTAACAAACTCAAATTAAGCCCCAACCCGATAAAACTTTACGAATTGTTGATGTTATACCACTCACCACAGTAGCAAGCGGAGTAGGGAAAGTATATGTATTTTGCTAATTACTATTAGACGAATTAAACTCTTTACGGTACAGCATTGACAAATAGGCATTCAGGATGTACCGCCAACGTACTGCCTGATCAAACTTCTTTTTTAATTAGTTTCTATAAATAATGTATTTTACCATATTATAATCACAAGTGTTTAATATGCTGTAAGATAAAGTAATTTAATAGTTGTAATCTGATTAAAATACTTTAAATTCGTTTATAACTGATTCAGTTCCCTAAAATTATCTTGTATGGAAGAAAACAATTTTAATGTCTCAAATAATACGGAAATTGAGACGGCCGAGGATTATCAGATGCAATCAGAGCTCAATGACATGAGGCAGCATGCTAACAAAATCATACAAGGTATAAAGAAATTAGATAGTAATGATGCCCACCGTGCTATTTGGGAATTATTTCAAAATGCTGTTGATTCTAGTGTAGAATGCCATATAAACATCAAGATTACAGAAGATACCTTTGAGTTCAGCCACAATGGCGAACCTTTCACCCCAATGACACTTGATTGCCTTTTTAAGCAAGTGAGTTCCAAAACCCTTGAAGAAAAAAAACAGGTTTATAATGAAAGTGACCCTGTGGGACAATATGGCACTGGATTTATGACTTCGCATGTTTTTGGTAAAGAGTTCAGAATTGATGGCTTTCTTGCAAAACGTGATGGCTATGTTCCCGTAAATAATTTTCTGATTGATCGAACCACAGACAACTGGAAGGTTTTGGCAGGAAATATTAGTGCATTGAAAAAAAAGGTAGCCGCCCTGCTTAATGAGACCCCATCTCCACAGACAGCTCTTACCACAAACTTTACCTATACAATTGCAAATGAGTATAACCGAAAGGCAGCTGCTAATGCAGTGAATTCCCTTAAGTTGATACTTCCCTATGTAATGACCTTGAATAAGAAATTGTCTTCGGTAACAGTGATAGATAAAGATTTAAAAAAAACAGTATTTGAAAAGCAAGAGAGTTATGCTGCGGGGAAAGTTCACATTAGGCCGATAAGCACTAATGGTAGCATTCAGGAGGTCTGTTACCTTGAAGATTTAGAGAAAAAGATCATCATTATACTTCCCCTTAATTCCAATCTACATGCATTTAGTTTTGACGAGCAGCTGCCAAGATTATTTTTATATTATCCACTTGTGGGAACCCAAAAATTTGGCAACAATTTTATTATCAACTCCCGGCAATTCCAGCCGACAGAGCCAAGAGATGGCATTCATTTAAAATCCGACAACGATTCCAATTTTAAAGATGAGGAAGCAAACAGGACTATAATCAAAAATGCTTCAAAAATTATATTTGATTTTCTTCGCGAAAATGCAAGTCTGATAAAATCACCAGTGAAACTGGCTAAAATAAACTTCGTAGTTGATAGTGATGATTTGCTATTAAACGAATATTTTAAAGCAATAAAAGCGGAATGGATAAGCGAGTTTAAGGATTTACCATTAGTCGAAACTAACTCCGGCAATCTTCGTCCTTCTGACGCCATGTTCATTCATCAGGAATTACTAATGGATGAAAATAAATTCGATGCTATTTATTCCCTTACAGAGCAATTTTGGGGTAACATACCCAAAATAGATATTATAAAAGAATGGACGCAAAAAATTGATGAGTGGAATATCGATGACATCCAGTATATAAAAATTAATGACATCACATCTAAAATACAAGAAGCTGGAAATTTAACAGCTTTTCCAAATCCCGATGATTTAAAGCAATTTTACGCTTATTTAGTTGATCAGAAGCATGAAACTTTCTTCAACACGTTTAAACTACTTCCAAATATAAAAGGCGAATTTAGAGTACTCTCGGGTAATGACGGCCTAAATAACGGGCTTAATCTGCCTGAAAAACTTATCGAGATAGCGGATATACTTTTACCGGAAATCCCTAAAAGACATGTCCACCCTGAGTTCAAATTCACTTTGGAGTTTACGGACTACACTCGAAAGAATTATACCTCTGAGATAAATGAACATGTTGCTAAAATCGTAAATGAAAAAGCATTGAGTGAGGCAATCGATCAAGGTGTTTTGCTTAAACTCTTGGAATATTGTAAAATTACAACCACTACTGAGTCCGGCAGTGTACCTAGTAAAACGATAAAATTAATATGCAGGCATTTTGAGCAGAGTGAAGAAATGATCGTTATTCCTATAATTAAAGACGATGAATTTGACATAAGGCCTTCTCAAAAAAGGGTACTAAAATTACTTCTCAATGACATCAGTGTCATGCCATCGGCATGGGTAACAGATAATATAGATTTTTTAAAAGAAATTATCTCCACCTGTGCAGAATATGAGGCCTACGAAGATATGTTTGAAACACTGGCAGTTTTTCCAAATCAGTTAAATGAATTGATGCAGCAAAATTATTTGAGAATAGATGCTTCTATACCCGATAAGATTAAGGATTTATTTGACATCGTAATAAAACCATCAATACCCATAAGATCGACTTTAATACACCCAGATTTCGAAAACTTCCTTAAAAACAAACAACAAAAGACAATCAGGGATCTTACCGAAAAAATTGAAAGTGCCTTCTTTGATGAGCAAACCTATGCCACAATTAATGAGCATGTGTACAAAAAAGAAATACTTGAAATCATAGAAGAAATTAAAAACTCAAAAGAATATGAAAAGCATTATCCCCTTATTTTCAGTAAGCGTTCAGGAATACTCGTCGATCTTGCAGATGGTGAAGATACCTTCTCAATTTTAAGCCTAAATTCCACCCGCATAAAGGAGTTAGCTGTATTAGGGAATGATCCTGATTTCGCTATAATAGTTAAACTCGGTCAGGAAGCTTTAATCAAACAGCAACAGCAGAATGCTGATTTTCAACATAAGCGTGCCATCGGCACCCATATAGAGGGCATCCTAAGGAAAAACCTTTCTGCCAAAATATCCGGAAATATTAAAGTGGACGTAGAAGACATTCAAGATGGACAAGACATAATTATTTCAATCAATAAACAACCGCTCTATTACATCGAAGTTAAGTCCCGATGGGATGTCAACAGTTCGATCCGAATGTCAAAAAATCAAACTTTAAGAGCTGACGAACAAAAGGACAATTATGCTTTGTGCTCTGTAGATATGACAAAGTATAAAGGTGAGAAAAAATATGCAGTGGATAACATTGAAGATATTGATCATTGTATAAAATTCAACACTAGTATTGGCTACGAAGTTAGTCACCTTATAGAGGTATTAAATCAAACTAATGATTTCGATACCATCCATCTGGACGGGGATTACAAAACATTAGTCCCTATGAAATTCATTGACAATGGAATGACTATTAAAGATTTTGAGGTATTTATGATTAACTTTTTAAATACTAAATTCGAGAAATTGTCCAACGATTCTAAGATAATAAAATAGGTCTATAATGATTCCAAAATGAAAGATCGTATACTGATGGCAGGATATATAGAGTTCATGGATATTTTTATCTAAGGAGCTATCAGGCTTTTCTAAGAATATTAAGCTTATCTTCGCCTTAATATTAAATCATACGTCCTTATTACCGATGTCTATCCCCGAAAAACAACAAAAAATTATTAATGATTTTTCTCTCTTTGAGGACTGGAATGACACTTATGAACATATTATCAATGTGGGCCGCTTATTGAACAACTATCCAGATTCGCATAAGATTGAGAATAATTTGATTCGTGGCTGTCAGTCTAAAGTATGGCTGCGAGCTGAATTTGTGGATGGAAAAATATTATATAGTGCGGATAGCGATACCGCAATTATTAAGGGAATTATCGCCATTTTGCTGGAGGTATTCTCGGATAACTTACCTGAAGATATAATCGCCGCGGATACCCACTTCATTAAAGAAATTGGCTTAAAAGATTTTCTAGCACCAACAAGGGCAAATGGGCTGGTAGCAATGATAAATCAAATAAAAGAATATGCGTCAATGTATAAAGACAATAATGTGGTATAGCAATCTGCCTTTCTATTTAGAACTGCAATACAAGCGATTATATACTTTTTAACATTGGTAACCCATCAAAGAAACAATAGGACTTGTGATTACGGATAAAATTTTAAAATAAAGGTTTATCCCAAATTGTAAAAATTGTTTATAATAAGCCTAAATTTGCATGAATTATTTTTAAAAATATTTTATTTTTAAAATAGTAAATTTTCCCGAATGGCTCCTATTAGAAATAAAAAAGTTGAAGGTATCATAGCTGAAATAACAGATCAGTACATGTATGCCGATAAATCAGATAGACCCTGGATTATTGGGTTTAGTGGAGGAAAAGATTCTACAGTACTTCTCACATTAGTTTGGATTGCACTTTTAAGGATAAGGGAAACGACACCTTATCCATTTCAATTACGCAGAAGGGTCTACGTGGTGTGCAATGACACAATGGTAGAGAATCCGATAATTGCCAATTATGTTGAAGACGTACTCGCTAAGATAACAGAAGAAGCTAGAAATCAAGACTTACCTATTTTCGTTAAGAAGACAACTCCCAAGCTTGAGGAAACATTTTGGATCAATGTAATTGGAAAAGGATATCCAGTACCTAATAACTCTTTTAGGTGGTGTACAGATAAGTTAAAAATTCGCCCCACCTCAAACTTCTTGGTAGAGCAGATAGACGAGATGGGAGAGGCAATCGTATTATTGGGTACCCGCTATGATGAAAGTGCTACAAGAGAGCGTTCAATCCGAAGACACGAAGTAACTGGGAAAAGGCTTTCTAAACATCAGACTTCAATAAATACCTATACATATGCACCGATTAAGGAGATGCTGCTTGATGAAGTGTGGTACATCATTAATACGGTTGCATCACCCTGGAAGTTTGACAATTCTATTCTTTTCCAGATATACGCAGATGCAAGCTCTGACGACTATGAATGTCCTACTGTCGTCGTCGATAAAGAGCATAGCTCTTGCGGACAAAGCAGGTTCGGTTGCTGGACCTGTACAGTTGTCAAAAACGATAAATCAATGACATCTTTGGTTAATAACGGTCGAAATTGGATGCAACCTTTATTAGATTTCCGTAATCGCCTGATCGAAGGCCGTAATCTATCTGAAAACAGAAAAGATAAAAGGCGTAATGGCCAAGCAGCTGTGAGGGAAGACGGGTCCAATAATGGCACTTACGAAGAAGTGTACCGCTATGAAATATTAAAGGATCTCCTTACAGTCCAAAAGGAGATTCAAAATGAGCGTCCATTTATCACCCTTATCAACAACCAGGAATTGATTGCCATCCAGGTGATTTGGAATAGGGATGGTTTTTTTGACTTTACCGTAGGTGACCTTTATAAAAAGATATACAATAAAGATATCACTACAAATAATATAAAAACACTGGATGATACTGAACGCAGGATCGTTCGTGAGGTTTGTCAAGATGATATATCGTACTTTAACCTTATTGATAATCTGATAGCCTTACAGGAAACCAAAACGCTGATGATTTCTAAGTATGGGCTTCATAATGACGTAGAAAAAAGGATTGAATCCTTTGTAAATGAAATGATAAATGAAAATAAATAAGATACATTTTAAAAATTTCAGGATTTATAAAGGAGATAATGAAATTATCTTCTCTCCTGACGGTTCGAAAAATATCAGCATTGTAGCAGGTAAGAATGGATTTGGAAAAACTACCTTCCTGACGTCATTAATTTGGGTATTTTACGGCAAAATGATGGGCGAAGTTGAGGAAAAGTATAAAAAAGACATCAAGAGTGCAGGAGGATATGAAAAGTTTATTAAATCACTGCTAAACCGCGATGTAAAATCCCAATATGAAGCGGAAAAAAATGTTGTACCGGTGGTTGCCGTTGAAATTGAGCTTAAAGACATTCTTATTCCGTCAATTCCATGTAAATCGGTTGTACTTCGAAGATCGTACGATTTGCGTTCAGATGTTGAAGAACTACATATATTCATTGATGGGCTCGAAAATGAGCTTACAAGGGAAGTAGGTTTTGAAGTATTTATAAATGACTTTATTTTACCACGCGAAATAGCTAAATTTTTCTTCTTCGATGCTGAAAAGATTGTATCGTTAGCAGAAGCAAAAACCCGCCCTGAACTTAAAAATTTAAGCAAGGCATATTCTGAAGTTTTAGGAATCAAAAAATACGAAGACCTGAAAAGGAACTTGGAGACACTTCTAACTAAGTTAAAAAGAAATGGGGCTTCACCATTGGAGCAAAAAAAACTTGAGCTTCTTACAGAAGAGGAAAGCGATTTACAAAAACTTATTGATTTCAATCTTGAGAAACAAACAAGTTACGATAAAGAGATAGCCAACCATAAAGCGTTAAGTGACAATATCCAGGAAAAATTGATTCGTGAAGGTAATGGCATCACCCTTGAAGAGCTGCAATCAATGAAGGCAGAAAGGGATATACTGAAAAAAGAATCTGATGAAATCAAAAGCAAACTTAAAAAGCTTATGGACATAGCGCCATTGGTTGTTTCAGGAAGGAAGATAAAAGACCTCTACAATCAATTGGTTTTTGAACAAAAATTTCATACCGATACAGTAGACAAGTTTATATTAAGTGAGCAACTGTCGTCATTTTCTGTTGATCTTATTAAGAATCTAAGCAACCTGGGATTAGAGCTTTCCGACAAGGCGAAAGTTGTTGAAGCGCTGAAAACGACTATAAATAACAGGCAAAAGAGTATGGCCGGCTCAACGGAGAAAATTTTATTAGATTACACAGCAGAACAATTCCGGAATTTTGAAGCCATCTACAATAATATAAGGACAACATTTTCTAACCAGTTCAATGCTGTTGTACAGGAAGAGAAAAATAATAGGATGTATTTGTCAAAGGTTTATCATAAGATAAAACAGGCCGAAGCAAGGAAAGATAATCACCTTGCACAAAAGCTAAGAGAGGAGAAAATCGAGGCGGATGGAAAAATTGCCACCGCAACATCTGAAAAAAATAAACTAATTGAAACACTGGGTGGGCTGAAAAACAAACAAACGACAAATGCCCGATTACTCGCTGAACTGGAAAAGAAGTTCAAAATTATTAAAGTTGACCAGAAAAAGCACGAAGTAACAAAGGTATTATTGGAGAAGATAAATACTATAATTATAAATATCAAGGAAGATAAAAAATATTCCCTGCAAAAATCCCTTTTACTTGGTCTCAGAAAAATAATGCACAAAAACGACTTCATTTATAATGTCCGCGTAAATGTAATGGATGATGTAATGGATATTGATCTACTGGACAAAAGTGAAAATATTATCGACAAAGATTCTTTGTCAAAAGGCGAGCAGCAATTATATGCTACAGCGTTGCTTAAAGCACTGGTAGATGAATCAGGAATCAAATTTCCGGTGTTTATTGATAGTCCTTTACAAAAATTTGATAAGTATCATTCAAAAAATATAATTAAAGAGTTCTATCCCGCAATATCTGATCAGGTAGTATTGTTCCCGCTACTCGAAAAGGAACTATCCGAATTGGAATATGATTATTTAAAACCTAATGTAAACAAAGTATTTGTAATCGAAAATACAAGTAACGGCAGCGGTTTTAAGTCCTATGACGTAGACAAGTTATTTAACCATATTAAAGAAGAAGCCAATGTTTACGCAAATTAAGACCAGTAAGGTAAATAAAGACGTTGTTACTCAACTGACTAGAAAATTAGGACTCGGTACAGAAAATGTCGTAGCGAGGATTGCATTCAATTACTCTTTGTCGAAGGAACGTAAACTAGATCTTACTGAAATCGCTGACTCGCATGGTAAAGAATATTCAAAAGCTGTATTATTCGGCGATCATGACGATATTTACATAGGTTTAATCTGCGTACATTATGGAATTTATAAAACGGATAAAGATATATCACGATATATAAAAATGCACATAGACGATGGCCTTACCTTACTTAACGATGAGGTAAACAATCTTAATAACATGGATGGATTTGACTTTCTAGTAGAAAAGATTGAGGCGGGGCTGGCTATGCTTTAATAAAGCTAGCCTACTTATTTGTACATATCTATAAACATATAGTGCGAATTTTCAAGTTGCCCTTTCTCTAGCAAATCATGTAAATATTCTAAACCTCCATTAGCGTACTCTTCGATAAAATTGATGATTCGCGACACTGTATTAGTAATTTCAGTCTCGTCCATATCTTCTAACTCGTTCCAGTCAAAACCAATTTCTTCATTGCGTGTAAAAATTATCATCAGCAAGAAATCCGTTAGCCTGGATTCTCTCTTCCACCTTCCAATCTCTAAGCCAAAATCGGAGGTTAATTCTCGCGGAGGTAATGGCAGTCTCCTTCCTTTTTTTAGGCCCAAGAGAAATGCATAAATGTAAAGCTCATAAATAGGTCCAAATTGACTATACTCTGACTTTCTGCTTCCCTTATTCGCTAAAATTTCAATTACCGGTATCCTCGAATTGGCATATCGCGGTCGTTTGATCAGTATCTGTGCTTTAAATTCCTGACTCGTCATTACTTCAATTTAATTTTATCCGTTGTACGTTCAATTTGTTCTTTATCCTTATCAACTTTATTTACGTAAACCCTTTTTATAAAATCTTTTTTGATAATTTTCTTACCGAGTTCATTTAATTTCATTTCATCATCGTTTTCAAAAAGGTCATTAACAAGGATAATGCTTTGTGGAAAAACTTCGCCAACAGCTTCAAAAAAGCCTTCAGTAAAAGCGGATCCGAAAGCTGACAGTGGCGCATCAGCAAGGAGTGGGTAATTATATTGAGTTGTATTGGCAGAAATCACTGCCATTACAACTGAAAACTTTTTCATTCTTTGGAAACCTTCAGAGCTTCCATGAACAATATTTCCATTGCTATCTATATAGTTAAAAAGTATCGATCCAGACGGAGACTTTTCAAATTTTAAAATCCCACCGGCTAAGTCATTATATTTTATTAAGTTTTGGAAATGTTTGTTAGCATATTTTTCCAATAAGTTAACCATACTGTCAAACACTCTGTTTTTGGCATTTTCTGTCGCTATTGCAAGGTCTGCTCCAATTTGATAATTTAATAAATATCCTTCTGGTATATTTGATGGTCTCAAAGACTGAATTTCCTTATCAGTATTTAAAATGCTTGCTTTCGTCTTTTTAATGTTTTCCCGAAGCTTCTCAATTTGAAATGATGCATCAGATAGGCGTCTAATCGCGCCTTTGTAGCGATTTATTATAGTTAGTGCATCTTCTTCGTCACTACCGGCAATTAAAATATCTTTCCGATGATCCTTTAGCGATTTAAGCTCTTTCTTTAATTTCGTTAACTTGTCATTAAGAACTATTTCCTTCTCTCTGGTTTTTAGTATACTGTCACCTATTGAAGAGATTTTATTGTAGAAAGGCTGCGCATTTATCTGTAAGTCGCTAAAAAAGTTGTTGAAATTATTCTTAACATACTCAGCATCGTTTTTCGCATCTATAGGCCTATTTTTCAACGCTACAAGATGCTCATATTCTTTACTCCCTGCAATTGCTGGACGGTCGCATACATAACAATGCTCATGATCTATCATGTTTTTTAACGACACCGTATCAGGAGAATCAATTGGCAAGAACTGAAAATGTTTACTTGTACCACTGCTTAAAGTTTTAAGTGCCTTTTTTTCATAATGAACTTCTCTATACTGCTGAATCTTTGACTGAAAATCTTCGACTATGTTGTCAAAGCCAAGAGATATCCATGAAAAATTGCCGTCAAAAAACCTGTTATTGATGGTTTCCAAAAAAATGCTATACTCATCGGCAACTTCATTGGTTCTTTTACTTTTTTCTTTTATTTTATTATCAAGTTCATTACGCTTTTCTGCATTAGAAAAATTCTGTTCCAGATTGTTCTTTTCTTGCTCGGCATCATCATATAACTTTTCATATTCAGCCAGTTTAATTTCCTCACTAGTTAAAGATTGTTCCAAATCTTCCTTTACACTAATTGCTCTTTCAAGCCTTTCATTGTGCTCGGAATTAGCCTTTGTCTGTCGATTAAGATCCTTTTCTGCCTTCTCCTTGAATTCCTTTGTAAGCGCTACAAGCTCTTCGTACTTGCTTATATCTGTCAAAGTACGGACGGCTTCCTCAATGCTTGACTTCTTTCCAAAATCAATTATACTGTCAACTTCTTCACCTTGAAAAAATGAATACTGTCTTAAAGTTGGAAGTATCAGCTGCTTAATAATATTAAGCTTCTCATCCGCATCATAAACAGGAGTATATCGAGGCAAAACGTGGTCGTTTCGATTTACTTCTACATCATTTATAATAATTTGCCAGCTTTCAGCACTAGTAATATTTTGACTGAGTCTGGTAGCTTTGAATGATTTTGTTATTTGATACTTATACCTGACTGTAGAATATTCTATCTGAATACCTGTTTCCACACTGTCGCCAATAGCGGTTTCGATTTTTGCTTTATCCGAGATAATCTTAACGGCTATGTCCTTTATGCCTTTTTTTATTTTATCATCTGAGTCAAGAACTTGATCGTAGAATAACCACAAAAACGCGTTGAAAAATTTGGATTTACCAGCACCATTATCCGCGACCACCAAATTTATACCTTCCTCAAAATCATAGCGCGTCTGATAATAGTCACCGTAATAGTTGAAGAAGTTCTTAAATGATATGCTATTAATTATTGAAGCCATTACCCTATGTTGTGAATGTTCTTAATCTTTTTATATATCTGTGATTCACTTAAATTATTATCGTTCTCATTAATGATGACCGACATGACTTCTACAACCTTATTATGGTAAGGTGCATTGGCAGTAAGCTTCTCAACGTCTTTAATGTTGTACTTTCGACACAATTCTTCATCAGAAAGTATTTCTCGCAAAACTTGGTTTCTATCCATCTCTACAGTTCGTTTATAATCGTATCCAAATCTAAGTCATACTTTGCGCAAACTTGATCTAAAGCATCTTTAGAGTCATAAAAATTCATTGCCAGGCTTGCGAAATAGCCTACCCTTCGCAACTCATTATTCACCATACTGCGCTCCATATTAAATAACTCTACATTATTGTCATTGACGCGGGGAACAACTACCATATCAAATATTGTAGCATAGGTTTTATCTTTGTGCTTTCTTAATAACCGGCCTCTCCGTTGGATAAATTGACGTGGATTTCCAGTCGAACTAGCAAAAATTCCGACTTCAGCCCGTGGTACGTCAACGCCTTCATCAAGCATTTTCATAGCAAGTAACATATCAATCCGCCCTTCCGAAAAGCCGCGCAAAATATCCTTTAAATTTTGTCCATCTGCAATGTATGAATTCATTTTCATCGTCGGCATGACTTCATTCCCAGCAAGTAAAAACTTGTCGAGCATGCGTTCAGAGGCCCCATCCTCTTCATAAATAAACCCTTCCGGTACATATGTAAAAACATATTTTAATTTTTTCAGCCGTTGCAGTTCGAGCAGAATTTCTTTAAATCTATTGAGTTTGTTGCTAGCTTTATGTATTATATTTTTTCTCTTAAGTAGTAATCGTTCAACTGTGGGGTCTTTTTTAAACTCGTTCTTTTCAAAATCGAAGTAACGTAAAAGCTTTTTTGAAATTTCAATATATTCTTCGAGTTCGTCGTCATTTAGCTCTACTAGTACCGGATAATATTTATAATCGCACAAAAATCCTTCCCTCATTGCCTCTTTCATAGAAAAGTTATAAGTGTAGGGCTCTTTATCATTAAAATATGAATCTATAAAATCGGTTCCTTCCGGATCATAAACGCGCTTGGGTGTAGCTGATAAGCCTATTTTCTTTTTAATTCGTGAC
The DNA here is from genome assembly GCF_009826935.1 of Flavobacterium sp. Sd200. Taxonomy (GTDB): domain Bacteria; phylum Bacteroidota; class Bacteroidia; order Flavobacteriales; family Flavobacteriaceae; genus Flavobacterium. The sequence continues at coordinate 337,284 of NZ_WUMN01000003.1, read as the reverse complement.
TTAATCATCGTTTTTTTTAAGTCATTCGCTCCCATATTATGCGCTTCGTCAGCAATAAGTAAAAAGTCTTCCTCAATTTTGGCAAAATACTTCTGAAAGCGGTGGGATGAAAAGCTTGCATAGGTCGATACGATGATTAAATCCCGTTTAATTCCACCCCCATAGTTACTAACGTAATTCGAAAAATCCTTTTCCCAATTGTTTCCTCCTCCAGCTATAATGATATTAGTAAAGTTAAATAGTAATACTTCTTCCTCCCATTGCTCCAGTAATGCTATAGAGGGCACGAGGATAATGGCACGATAGTTTCCTGACATCTGATATTCGTTTAGAAGGCAATTTAATGAGGTTTTAGTTTTGCCGGTCCCTGTTGCCATACCAAAAATTCCGGAGTGGTTATTTTTGACCCAATTGTAATACGCCTGAATCTGGTACGGCCTTGGGCTAAATGGTTTTGGAAAGGTTGGACTTGAAACAATACGCTCTATTGTCTGTTCAAATTGCTCTTTAAGCAGCTGATTTACTTTTTCTATTCGTATCCTTTCATCGTCTCTACCGCTGTTCAGGTTTTCGACTAGCCCAAGCTCTTCCTCTAATAGTTGCTGCTCACTCAGTGACTGCGAGTTTTCTTTAATGATATTTATGAGTCTTGATGGGTCCAAATAAATAAATTCACTAGACTCCTTGGCAAATATCTTCCGATAATCCAGCAGTTCGCTAGCTATATTTGCCCTTTCAGAATTTTCTCCCCATGATCTGCTGACCCTTAGGCTTTCACCATTACATACGATTCCTTTGTAAGTAAAGTTACAGCTGCCGACTATGTTGAGGACATGTCCATCCTTATCCCAGAAAAGCGCCTCCTTGTAATGTGATATTTGACCAGTCTTAGTGGTTACCGGTGTAATCGATATTCTTCCATTATCCAGTAAATACCTAAGACAATTGTAAAAATGATTTACTTGCCTTTTGCTAAAGACATCACTTAACTTCTGAAGGTCATGGATAATTTCATCTTCGATAGTTTGATAAAAATTGGGTGATGCTGCTACCTCATTGTTTATCAACTTATAATCATCATCACTAACAAAATGGTTAATTAAGAAATCTATGGAGCCACCTTGAAAGATAAATTGAGCGAAGCCATAAGCAAGTGTGGATATGGAGTTAGAACTGAAATATCCCAACTTAAATTGTATCTTTTTGGAAAGAGGAATAACCCTGCCAAAAAATTCCAATGGTATCATTTCACTTGACGTGGACACCTTTAATGTTTCAGGGAATTGAATAGAACTAAAGTTATCTTTCACTTGTAGCGGAATTAGATGTCCATGAATAGCTTGGATATCGAAATGTTAAATGCAGCAGCAATTTTTTCAACTACTACAATGGAAACATTTCGCTTACCGGCCTCTATGCCGGGAATATAAGTACGGTCTAAATCAGCTAATTCAGCAAGCTTTTCCTGTGAAATACCCTTTTCAAGACGAAGTACTTTTACCTTATTTCCAAATTTAATTTTAACATCATCCATATTGCCAAAGTGCAATATTGTAGACAATTGTACAATAGACGACTGTCGACTATGATCTCAAACTAAAAAAGAATTGTAATTTAGAGCAGGATAGTCTCTTTAGTAAATCATTTATTATATATGGGGTATGATTGATCAGAAAATTTACAACGACATAATTGAAGAAGTGAAAAATATAAATGGCAGTCTAATTGATCTTGGCATGCATTCAAAAGCCATTTCTGACTACTTACAAGATGCAAAAATCTCGTCTTGGTTCCATATTGCATGGAGTATCAAAGACATTGACTACGATGGCATAAATTACGACGCAAGCTTCTACTACTGCAGACCATCTTATGAATATGAAAGTGCAAAACAAGATCTTTTTAAATCTCTAGTTTCTGAAATCACTTTCTTTACTTATTTGTACAGCGGGCTCGAAAGTTACATTACATCCTTAAAACTTAAGAACTGTCCAATTAGAAAAGGCAAAATCAATGCTGCAACATACTTTATTAAAAGTAAATTAGATAAACAATTCTTTAGCTTTGAATACGGTAGGCTCATAAATCTGGTAAAAACAGCTTATTGCTACTCCACAGGAAGCGAGCTCCAAAAGGATACTCTGCACGATTGTATTGATCGAAATGGACTTGGTCTGTATATCCTATATAAGGTTAGAAATGACATTATGCATGGGGACTTTTTTTTTCCGGAACCTTTAGATTATGATTTAAATAGATTACCTCTGCAACCAGTTTTAATTAATATTTGTAGTAGATTAATTTTAATGACGATGCAAATGCTCATTTACGCAGCAGAAGATGTTAATTCTAAAGATTGTAAATCTTTTGCATCGAGTACATTCTTTAGCACATTAGTAGGTAAAAAATACTATTGTGCTGAAGATTGTAATAAAGGTGAATGTGAAGCAGATTGTATTTTTATTTCATGCAATAAGGCAGCATTTTTGAAACAAATACATTTCAAAAATGCCGACTATAATGCTATACAGTTAGATTTAGATCTGTAACGCTACTTTAAGCTTAAACTTTTTTTAAGACTCAAAATATGTACTTTTATATTCTTTTCAACATATTTATCTCTATCTAAATTTAATGCGCTTGTATCAGTCTTGGCTTTAATTTTATTTGTTTCCGCGGTAACTTTAATTTCCTGCCTTTTCAATTTTGTAGATGCAATTCCCTCAAACTCTTTTTCTAGTAGCTCTTGAATTCTCTTTTCCAAAATTTCAAGTTTTGAAGATGTTATTGTATCAATCTGTTCATCTTTTACATCAATACCTCCTAACAAAGGATTAGTTTTTGATTTGTATTTTAATAAGATGAGCACAATTAGAGCACTCACAAATTTTGAAGCTTCTGGCGAAGCTTTACTACCCACTATTAAACCATAGACTGCTGACTTATTATCAAAGAATGATCCACTTGGAGTATCTTTAATAAAAATGTTCATTTGTGCAATCATGTTTTGTAATTCCTCTTCCGTAGCATAATGATCATTTTCAAAAAAATTATTACTAATTAAATCTGATATTGCTTCAAAAATAGCTTTTTGGAACATCAATGTGTAGAAAATAGTATGATGCTCGACCTTATCTTTTATGCCTTTTTCAATATCCTTAAGTAACTTCAGTGACAACTTACTTGAAGAGTTAGTCAAAACTTTAGCATTATTTTCCAAGACAAACCGCTCTTCACTGCCGCCAAATAATACTTTATAAGCCTCATCTTCATTTATATTGTAATCATCTTTTTCCTGCCTTTTTTTATAATGTGCGTAAACTTCCGAAACAAGTTCAATCATTCTACTGTAGGGCAATAGAGATGTGTATAAAATTTTAAAAGATGGCAACCATTTTAGCTCAAATAATTCTTCGCACTTGCTACGCTGTAGTAGTGAAAATTCAGTTGGTTTTAGTTGTTCAACGGGAAACTCTTCAGAGGTTGGAACATTTAATTCTTGATCTAGGCCTAATCTAATCCTAAAATTCGATCCAAAATCATTAGGCTGATCCTTAAATAAATATTCACAAATATTATTAACTATACCTATAGTTGTAAATAGCGACCTGTTTTTTTCAATTTGAGTTTCTTTACCATTTAATGAGTTATATTCTAACACCGCGGTATAGATATCAGGAAGGTCGTTCTTTATTGATGAAAAAACCTTTCTTGTAAAAACCGAAGTCAAGTCCTTTTCATCTAACAGAATCGTTCTAGATTTACTAGGTTGCTTAGCAGTTTTGTTTACATCTACAAATATATTTCTCAGGACCTGCTTGACATCTGCTTTCTGCTCAATATCCCATTGGATTTTTGGAAAAAACTTTTCTAAATGTTCTATACTTTCTGGGCTAACTTTGTCAATAGAATTAGGAAAAAATAATATTGTGACTGGAACCGTTAGATTATTAAGCTTATCCTTGTCCCTAGAAATGTCCTTATAAAAGCTCTTAAGTCTATCATTACCAATCAAACCTCTAATAGCTTGAAGTGCTACCAATCGATGTTGCCCATCTACAGCCATTAAGTGAGTTTGCTCACTTTTCCATCTGATTTCCGTCGGCAGCGACAACAAACTATCTGAATCATCTAAAAACCAACGTACACAAAAGGAATCCTCGAATTCTAATTCAAATTGAGGATTCTCACCATTTATTAATCTTGTTTTTATACTTGGATAAAATCTTTTTATTGCCCTTCTTGTATCGTCCGGCTGTGTCATTGCAACCACAATTGGAGGGAAGAATTTATACCCCATGCCATCCGTTAAATAATTCGCAATATCTCTACGAATACGAAAATCATCCAAATCTCTCTGTACAAGCTCCTCAAAGTCTACCTGAGACACATCTAAAATTTCCCTAACAGGTTTTAAATTACCAATATCATTTATGTTGAATGACGTGTTTATGTAGAAAACCGGAGATTTTCTGTCTGTGTAAAAAGTTCCAAAATCTCCTGCAATCGACATTGGGAACTTTTCTGGTTTAAATGGCTTAGCAAAAGTTGTACTCATATCACTTTCTCCCAAATAAAGGATTATATAATCTATTTATTAAAAATTCTGTTTCGTTGATTAACTTTCTATCAATATCTTTCTCTACACACGCAAAAATCAAATATTCCCAGTTAAAGCCCTTATAAGCAACTCTTCCTCCAAAACTCTTCTGTGCTAAAGCTTTCAAATATCCTTCATCCTCATTATTACCTTGAAGCTCCTTGATAGTTGTGAACGCTTTGTGATGTTGTTCCCACCTTGTCCGTAATGACGACGAAATTCCAACATACAAAGGATTAACTAAGATACTAAAATTAGCAAGTAACTCCATTATTTTACGACAGTCATCAACACTTAAATTTTTCAATTTATCACCGAAGATAATTTCCTCTTCAGTATCATCAATTAAAAATTTATCAATAAATAATCTGCTCTCGCTCAAGCTTACACTATAGTTACGAAAAAATGACTTGACATTTCCAGTTATAGCATCTAGGCTTATAAGGTTATTGATTAATTCTATTTTTTTAGAAAATTCTTCAACGGTATTAAAGTTTTTAAACTTTGAAAAATCTATATACCAAGCGTATAATCCTCTTCCTTTAGGAATATTATCGCCTTTACCTAACGTTCGTTCGTGTGGAAATAATTCGAATTTTTCAATATCCAAATGTTTGGCCATAATTAATTACTAGTTGGATAATACGTGTTATAAATCAACTTCTTTGAAGAAATCTGAAAGCTTAATATTTTTAGCTTCACATATTTTAGCTAAAGTTTTGACCGGAATATTATAATCTTTGATCTTCAGAGCTGAAGCTTTTATTTTACGAACAATATTTTCTTCAATATTATGATCAACAGCGAATGACCGTTGGGATTTATAAGATTTAATCCAATGGTTATACAAAAATTTGCATATTTCACTATTTACATTATTCATGAAACAAAGAAAACTTAATCGCAAAAAAATAATGCGCACCATGGTGCGCATTAAGCTTTATTTGTTATTTTTGTCTGAATAACATAATTTTGCGAAACTTCAAAAAATTAAAAGAAGCATTCGCTTAGAGTCCCGACTTAGAAACTGGTAATTTTTGCACACGGGGTGATAAGATTGATGCTCACGTCATACATGGCGTGGGCTCACTTATTCGTGTGCGGGTATACCAGTACCTTAAGTCGATATAAGTTGAGGATTACCCACGCCTCCTTTTTAGGAGAATACTTCACTCGCTGGTTCTAAGCAATGTATTAAGTTTCGCAATCCATTTTGGTTTATTGGCCATTTATCGGCTTTAAAATAGTCCTGCGCCGGACCCCGTTTTGAATTCACAGTTGGGTTAGTACCTGGAAGGGAAAGGTGCAGGATGTTTATATTTTTTGATTGGGAACTAATACCGTATGCCTATGGGAAAGGGATAATAATATAATACACAGACTTTATTATACAGGAAAAGCCTTCTGATTCTACTTGGCGGTATCTCAGAAGGCCTTAGGCGACTAACAAAACTACTGTTTTACTAACCTTTACCAATATATGAAAATTTCCATATTGGGCAAAGGCGGGGCATCTATTTTTTTATTTTTGATGTTTTTACTTCCCGCTGATCTTACTGCCCACACTACTAATGCAATGGTTTTGGCAGCATTGCCACAACAAAACACCGAAGGTACCATATCGGATGCTACCGGCCCATTGGAAGGGGTATCCGTTTCTATTAAAGGCACTACCGTATCAACGGTGACTGCCGCCGATGGCAGCTTTTCGATAGCGGCTGCTCCAGGGGATATACTAATATTAGAATATCTGGGATATGTATCAATTGAAGTTACCGTTGCCGGTAACCAGCTCGGCACAATACAATTAAATGAGGACACTACGACCTTGCAGGAAGTGGTGGTCAATGCGGGGTACTATAATGTAAGCCAGCGGCAAAGTACCGGTAGCATATCCCGCGTTACAGCCAAAGATATAGAGAAACAGCCGGTAACAAATGTACTGGGCGCGCTGCAGGGACGCATGGCTGGTGTCGACATTGTGCAGAATACGGGCGTGGCAGGCGGCGGGTTTAACATACAAATACGGGGTCTGAACAGCCTGCGTGCCGAAGGCAATGCGCCGTTGTACATTGTGGACGGGGTGCCCTACAGCTCCCAGAGCCTGGGGAACAGCAATACTTCAACTATTATCCAGGGGACGCTAAATCCCTTAAACAGTATTAACCCGGGCGATATCGAAAGTATCGAAGTGCTCAAAGATGCAGACGCTACCGCCATTTACGGCTCTCGGGGTGCTAACGGGGTGGTACTGATTACCACCAAAAAAGGCCGTGCCGGTAAAACGCAATACAATGTGGGGATAAATACGGGATACAGCAGTGTCGCACACTTTATCAATATGATGGATACACCGCAGTACCTTGCCATGCGCAGGGGCGCGTTTGCCAATGATGCTGTTAGCGAATATCCGGGTTCCGCATACGATATTAATGACACATGGGACCAAACCCGTTACACCGACTGGCAGAAGGAGCTCCTCGGGGGCACTGCCGCCTATCAAGACCTTACAGCTGCCGCCTCCGGGGGCAGTGGGCAAACACAATTTCTAACATCGGCAGCGTATCACAACGAAACTACCGTGTTTCCCGGGGACTTCAAGTACCGCAAGGGTACTTTCAGGGCATCGGTTAACCATGCGTCAGAAGACCATAAATTTACCCTCGCCTTTACCGCCGGATATACTGCTCAGAAAAACAACCAGCCCGGTACCGACTTTACCCGTACAGCCTTGCTACTGGCACCCAATGCGCCGGCCTTGTATAATCCTGACGGGACACTGAATTGGGAAGGCAGTACGTGGACCAATCCCCTAAGCAACCTGGAGAGTAAATATATTTCAAACACCCAGGACCTGATTTCCAACCTGACACTGGGTTACGAATTGTTGAAAGGGCTGTCGCTCAAATCAAGTTTTGGCTACAGTGACACCCGCTCTAAAGAGACAAGGACACTACCCTCTACAATGTATGACCCGGCATGGGAAGCCACCAGTGAGTTTTCCACACTATACCTCAACGACACCAGGCGCAGCTCGTGGATCATTGAACCGCAGCTCAACTGGGCACAGGCGCTGGGCAGCGGCGCGCTAAAAGTCCTGGTGGGAAGTACATTCCAAAGACAGGTGGATAATCAACTCGTTCATGAAGCCGATGGCTTTACATCCAATGCCCTGATCTATAACCTCTCGGCAGCGGCGTTGCTTTTTGCACTGCGCGATACCGAAGCCCAATACAACTACAATGCGGCCTTTGCCCGTATCAACTACGACTGGAAACAAAAATATTTCCTGAACCTGACCGGCCGCAGGGATGCTTCCAGCCGCTTTGGGCCGCAAAGGCGGTTTGCAAATTTTGGTGCGGTCGGCGCGGCATGGATTTTCAGCGAAGAGGCGCCGGTAAAAGACAAAATGACGTTTTTGAGCTTTGGTAAGCTACGTGCCAGCTATGGCAGCAGCGGCAACGACCAGATTGGGGACTACCAGTACCTGGACACCTACGGGATCGGCAGCAGCAATTACTCAGGCGTTGTCGGGCTTAACCCTACAAGGCTGTACAACCCCAACTTTGGTTGGGAGAAGAATACTAAATTTGAAGCCGCCCTGGAGCTCGGTTTCTTGAAAGACCGGATTTTTACCACTCTGGGCTGGTTCCAAAACCGCTCATCCAGCCAGTTGGTAGGCATACCGCTTCCGGCCACAACAGGCTTCAGCTCCCTACAGGCCAACCTGGATGCAACCGTTGAGAACAGCGGGCTTGAGGTAACATTGCGCACTGTTAATTTTGATACGGCTTCTTTCCGCTGGGTTACCGATATAAACCTTACGGCAACAAACAACAAGCTCCTGGACTTCCCGGGCCTTGAGGCATCAACCTATGCCAGCCAGTACGTTATCGGGCAGCCCCTGAATATAGTCAGGCTGTACAAATACACTGGCATTGACCCTGACACAGGCTTATATACGGTTGAGGATGTAAACGGTGACGGGGTTATTACACCAACCGAAGACCGGCAGACCATCCGCAACCTGAATCCGCGGTTTTTCGGGGGGTTGCATAACCAGCTTACGTACCGTAACTGGCAATTTGACTTTCTTTTTCAGTTCGTAAAAAAGCAAGCTTACAGGGCCGAGACCCAACTCGGTGCACCGGGCAGCTTTTCCAACCAGCCTGCCGCTATGGCAAACAGTTGGCAATCCCCCGGCGATACTGCCCCTTATCAGTTGTTCACTGCGGGGTACAACGGGCCTGCCGCGATGGCCTACAGCAATTATATGACCAGCGACGGGGCCATCACCGATGCCTCGTTCATACGTCTAAAGAACATTTCATTATCCTACAAGGTTCCTGAAAAATGGCTCGGTGGGTTGCAATGCACCGCAACACTAAGGGGCCAAAACCTTTTGACAATAACGCCCTACAAAGGTGCCGACCCCGAATTTGCAATTATTGGGTACCTGCCACCCTTACGTACGGTGACCGGCGGGCTTCAATTCACTTTTTAAACACTCGACCATGAAAAAAAATAAGATAGGCAACTACCTCATAACCATCCTGCTTTTAGCAGTATGCCTCCTACACACAGGCTGTGAAAGTTTTACCGAAGTAGACCTTCCATCCAACCAGCTTACCGCGCCGGCGGTCTTTCAGGACCGCGCCACGGCCAATGCGGCGCTCGCGGGCGTGTACGCTAAAATCCGTGATACGGGCTTCCTGCGTGGGGGAGCCAACGGCATCGGAAGTAAAATGGGGTGTTATGCCGATGAACTCGACTCGTACGCCGATGCTACGGACAACACCAGTTTCTTTTATACCAACAGCGTGCTGCCCACCAACCCAGACATTACCGGATGGTGGGCCGATGCGTACCAGATCATCTACAGCGCGAACGCTATAATGGAAGGTACGGACGCTTCCCAGGCGCTTTCACAACAGGACAGGGACATGTTACAAGGTGAGGCGCTTTTTATAAGGGCATTGGTACATTTCTACCTTGTAAATATTTACGGGCCAATCCCTTACATAACCACAACAGACTACAGGCAAAACAGTCAGGCCGGGCGTGTAGCGAAAAGCCAGTTATATAGCTACATCATAGCCGACCTTACAGAATCCATCGAAAAACTGCCCGGGCAATACAACAACCCCGAAAGGATACGCGCCAGTAAAGCGGTAGCCAGGGCATTGCTCGCAAGGGTTTATCTTTTTAACCACAACTGGGCTGAGGCTGCCCAAACAGCTGAAGCGGTTATTAATGACCCTGTAGGCTTTATGCTTCCTGATGACCTTGACACAACTTTTTTGAAAGAAAGCGGCAGTACCATCTGGCAGCTGTCTGCTGCCGGACAGGGCCAGAATACGGAAGACGGTGCCCATTACATTTTTACAACGACCCCACCGCCAACAGTGGCACTAAGCGAAGCGCTGATGGTGGCCTTTGAAGCGGGCGACCTCAGGAAAGAACATTGGACAGGCGCACTCAGCGATGGTGGGACAACCTATTATTACGCCAATAAATACAAGCATAGGGGGCTTACAGACGCTTCCATGGAATACCAGGTGGTATTACGCCTGGCCGAACAATACCTGATCCGCGCCGAGGCGAACCTGATGCTCGGTAACCTTTCACAAGCAAAGCAGGATATTGACCTTGTACGGCAAAAAGCAGGTCTTGCCCCCACGCCAGCGCAATCACAGCAGCAGCTTCTTGCGGCAATCCTGCAGGAGCGCAGGGTAGAATTTTTTACAGAAGGCGGTTTCAGGTTCCTTGACCTCAGCCGTTTAGGTTTACTGGATGCAACCTTAAGCACCGTTAAACCGGGCTGGGACACCACTGATGCACTATTGCCGCTACCACAAACCGAATTACTATTAAACGCGCATTTAGCGCCGCAGAATCCCGGATATTAAAATGAAAACCAAGTTTGTAGCAGGCCCCTTGCCGCACATTATCCTTGCCTGCTGCCTGCTGCTGGGCACAGCGTCGGGCTTTGGGCAGGGCAAAGAACATCTTACAGAGAAGGAGTATTCACTTTGGGGGACTACCCAGCTCTACGCGGCCTCCGGCGATGCCCGCTGGGTCGCCTACACTACGCGGTACGAAAATGGGATGGACACCCTTACACTACAGCATACCCTGAGCGCAAAGCAATACCGCTACCCGGGAGGGTCCTCGGTGCTTTTTGGGAAAGGCGGGTTCGCCCTGGTAGGCGATGCGGCGGCAACACTACACCTGAGGTATCTGGACAGCGGCAAGCAGGTAGCCTATAAGAACGTAACCTCGTATGGCCTCAGTGCTGATGCCTCCAGCCTTTTTATGCTACAGGAGGACACCTTATCGGTCGTTGGGTTAAAGACTAACATAAGGCGCGTAATCCCCGCTGTCAGCGCCTACAGCTATAATGCGGCGGCGGATGCCCTAGCATACACGCTACGAACCCCGGATCGAAGTCAGGTCGTAGTACTGCATCTTTCACCCAGTACACGCATGGAAGCCACCACTGTGGCCGAAAGTGGTACGCACGCATACAGCAACCTGGTGTGGTCCAAGGGTGGCGGGGAAATAGCTTTTGAGCAACATCCCTTTACTCCTTCCTCCGTGGAGGCCAAAGGCCGGATTGGTTTTTATCACTTAAAAAGCAAGGCACTTTTTGAGTTTAACCCGGCAAGGCAGGAAGGTTTTCCCCAGAGGGACATAATATCCTGTACCTTTCTGAAACCCTTATCAATTTCCGATGATGGCTCCAAGGTGTTTTTTGGGATAGCAGCCGGTGCCCTTGAAGCCGGTAACCCAACCGTTGAAATATGGAATACAGGAGACAAATTTCTCTATCCCGCCAAGGAAGAAATACAAAATTGGGACGCGGTGGCAAAAGTAGCAGTATGGTGGCCTCATTCCGGCCGGTTTTACACCCCGGTACACAACCATCCTACGGGTATGCTGACCGGTGACCAACGGGTATTGTTGAGCTTTGACCCCGGGCAATATGAACCCCAAAACAATTTCAGGGCACCGGTGGATATTACCCTTACGTACCTGGAAACAGGAGAAAAGAAAACAATCCTGGAGCAATGGGCTTATAGCCCTCCGTATTTGCAGGTTTCACCTGCGGGAGGGTTTATACTGTATTGGAAAGAAAACAATTGGTGGGTATACGATCTCAATAATGAAAGGCACCACAACCTTACCGGCGGGTTACCCGCTTTCTTCTACAACCCGGATTTTCAGCACCCCTCGCCGGAGCCTCCTTTCGGTTTTGCGGGCTGGAGCAGCGATGATGCAGCCGTTTTTCTATATGACCGTCACAACATTTGGAAAATAGCTACCGATGGCAGCAATCCCCTACGTATCACAAACAGCAATGGGGCTACTACGTTCAGGTTGGTTTTGGAGCCTGCCGGCAAGGGTAACCTCGATGGTTATGCGCCTGTGGTTATAGATACACGCGCTCCTTTGGCAATTAAAGAATATGCGGCGGCCTACACGTGTTTGCATACGTGGCAGCAAGGCAGGGGGTTGGTCAAAATTGCTACGGAAGCCGGGGAAATCACAAGTGTGATACCCGACAGCACTTATAAAAATTGGTTGTATGTTTTTCAGAACTATCAGGTAGCCCCGACAGTGCGGTTAAAGAATGCCAAACAACCCATCAAAACGATTTATAAGAGCAACCCACAACAGGAGCGTTTCCAATGGGGACGTGCGGAATTAATAGAGTACAAAGATCCTCAGGAAAATGAACTCAAAGCTATCCTTTATTATCCAGCAGATTATGACCCAAATCGGCGCTATCCGATGATTGTCCATATTTATGAAACACAATCCAGGGATTTATTTGCCTACATAAATCCTTCGTTGTACAACCATACCGGTTTCAATATAACAAACCTTTTGGTACAGGGATATTTTGTGTTGCTTCCCGACATTACCTACCAGATAGGCAGGCCCGGGCAGAGTGCCCAGGAATGCACACTGGCAGCGCTGAGAAGAACCCTTGAAATAGTGCCGGTTGATCCTGGGCGGATCGGGCTTATCGGGCACTCGTGGGGAGGTTATGAAACGGACTACATTATCTCCAAAACACCAATGTTTAAGGCAGCTGTAGCCGGCGCCGCGATTACCGATTTTACCTCTGATTATTTCAGCGTAGTCTGGAACCTTTTTATGCCAAGTTACTACAAGGCCGAAGTCGACCAGCACCGTCTCGGAAAGGCGTATTTTGAAGATCCGCAAATGTATCAGCTGAATTCACCACTGTCCCATGCGGACCAAATTACCACGCCGTTATTATCGTGGGCAGGTAAACAGGACAAACAGGTGGATATCGGGCAGACCATCGAATTGCACATGGCCCTGCGACGGCTGGGAAAGAAAAACATTATGCTTTTGTATCCGGGCGAGCGGCATGTACTCATGCAAAGGGAACATCAGGCGGACCTTACACGTCGCACTGAATCCTGGTTCGGGCATTATCTTAAGGGGGAAGCCGAACCCTTATGGTGCAAAGTAGATGTGATTAAATAAGTACAATGCAGTTCCCTGGCAGGAACTGCATTGTTTTTTAATCCCTTACGGGATTTTGTGCAGCTCAACGGTACAGCGGCCGGCAGCCGTCTTGCCCCAAAGCTGTTGCCCAAAATTAGGGCCGCTTGCGGTAACAGTACATATAGGGCCGTCGTCGACCATGCAGCGCGTACTGTTGTTGCACACAGTGCCAAGATCATTGCCTTTTACAAACCCATCTGCGTAGGTGATAAAGGCTGTAGGGCTTTCTGAAGTATGTTGTGTTGCATACGCCCCGATGGTCGCGATAGCCATAGCCGCAATCGGTACCAGATTTTTGATAGAAAATTTCATAAGGATAACAATTTAAATTACGGCCTACTCTTTCAACAGGTTTTCAGCCTTCCCCTGATACTGCGCAGTATATTTTTAACGTGTGGTAGCTGGCTGGCTGTGTGGCGTACCAATCCCGGCCGGCAGTGTATACTTCACGGCATGGGTACCGATAAATCCAAATAAAAAACCTTGGTAAACGTGAAAATTGGTAAGCTTCTTACCACCGATATCATAAACATAAAAGCTTTGCAGATAGGCGCCGCTATAAAGGTCGTAAACATCTATAATACTGGCCTGCCGCCACATTTCTTCAGGCTCAAACTTGCCCATCACACCCGAGTTAACGTATAAGCGGTAGCCATCTACCGCGCACGACTTGTTTACCACCATGGGCGGTGCTGCAAACTTTCTTTCATTGCGGCTCTTTACATAGGCAAGCTTTAAGGTTGCAATGTTAAAGGTATCAATCGTGCTGAACCGCTTTTTCAGTTTCAGGTCCGGCCCGGTAACTATAATCCCGTTGCGGTAGCGGTACACATATGCGAAATTACCCGAGCGGGGGTCAAAGCTGAAGGTACCGTCCACATCAAAATTTCCGTCTGCCTGCTTGTGTAGTAAACCCGGTAATAACCGCTCTTCAGGGGGCGTACCCATTGATACGCTGCCTAAGCAGCCCGAACCATCTTTCTCGTTGAGTGTCTTGGTCACAAGGGTTAAGGAATCCATAAATTCAAAAGAGGAAAAAGGGCGGTTACCCTGCCAATACAACCCGGCAGAACGCCCCTGTAGATCTCCCCGGAATACTGCCGGGATGATACCGTCGGCCACATACAGTGTTCCATTCAGAACCTTGATCCGTACAGATTGGAACGGCAGGTCATAACGGTCCAGTCTTATTTTAAAACGCTCTTTAGCAGACAGGCCTGTATCCAGTATGGTCAGCAAAAGCGGGTTGGTCGTATTACCCAGGTAGAGGTTGGCGCTATCGGATCCCGCCCAATAATAGGAGTTATAACCCAGGTCGGTATCTGCAATTTTACGCGCATCATACGGAAACCGGCGGGTAAAATTATTATGGTAGCTGGTAAGCTGCTCCGAAGCGCTATGCAAGCCCCACATGACCACCACAGCGGCGCAGCTGATTACCGTAATACCGCCAATGGCCTTCACCTTGCTTGCCTGCGGTCTGGCATTCAGTATCCCAAGTATTGCCAGGGCAATAAAAATGAGGTTGAAGGCCAGGTGCTGGTTCCAGCTCAGGTGCTCCAGGATTCCCCCACACGAACAAGGGACAAATGAGCCATAATGCAGGATGATATAAATGTAGGCAGAAAAAAGTGCCATCAGGCCCAGCGAAAGATATAGCCCAACCAAACGCAGCCTGGGGAGCGATAATGAAACGGCAAGGGCCAATTCCGCAACCGGTACCCCAACCGAGGTCCATCCGGCAAAGTGCGCCAAAAGCGGGGACTGGCCGAGCTGTACCCTAAAGTTTTCGAAATCCAGTAATTTGGCGGCTGACGCGTAAGCGAAAAGGAGTATGTAAAGAAGGCAAACTGTTTTTAGGGTAGCTTCCCGTAAGGCTGGTAAACGGCTCATTGAATGTTAGTTTTGATTGTAGTGAAATTTGCAATTAATTCACGCTATCGGTTTGACATTCAGGAATAAAAAAAGGTCGATCAGGAATTATACCCTTATGATGTTTCCCTTGCTTTGGCAGGGCTCATCCCATAGCGTTTACGAAACGCTTTAGCAAAACCGGAGTAATCGTCAAACCCACACTGATTTGCGATTTCGGGCAACGGTGTAGTGGTCTGTTTTAATAGTGAAAAAGCCCGCTCAAGGCGGACCTGGGAATAGTGCTGGTAGATGCTGGTACCAAAACACGTTTTAAATTCTTTTTTGAGTTCGTATTCGTTGGTACCGAAGCGCCTGGCAAATTCGCGCGTTGTAGGCAGTACACCTTCCCTGTGTGCCAAAATATAATCGTACACCTGTTGTACGGCCATTAGGCTTTTTCGTGCGTGTTTGTCCTTATCCATGCTGCTGGTTGGCACAACAGGCTTCAGGCTGAAGAGGCTGACGATAAAATCGTAGTCACTGTACAGCAGCCTGTCAATAAAACATGTTGCAGTGAGGAGCCTGCCATCGCGTGCCTCAAAGGTCAGTGTAAGTAATTGCGGGTAGATGTTTTCACCCTGCTGCAGCGCGGTAACTGCTGTAAAAAAATCCTTCCGTGAAGAAGGCACAATATACCTGCTGAAATCAGTGCGGTACATAAAGACCCCGGAGTACCCAAAATACCCCGCCGTTGTGCTCCCTGTTCCCCGGACTATAAAATCAGCATCCAACAATACCAGCCCATACTGGATAAGGCCATATCTTTTACGGGGGTGTACAAAGGCCTTATGCAGCAACAGTGTCCGCAATTCTTCAGAAAGTAATTGCGAGAGATCCCGGATACCAAGGGAGCTATTTGGCGTAGCGGTTGCTTCAGGCGCATGTAGATCAGGGACAACAGCATTCCACTGGCCCAGTACCAAATCCAAAAGGAATCGTAATAAAAGTTCATTTTCATCCGGCCTTTCCGTTTCCATACCGTTTCCTTTAAGTCACAGCCCTGCAGTAAGGGCAGCGCGGCAGCAAAGTGTTTGATAAATGATACTACGCCGCCGGTGCGCCCCAACCCCAAGCTGCATGGGATTATACAATCCGCAAGGGTATAGATAAGGTGATTACTATAGCAGGTGATTACGGAGAAAAATCAGGATGATCAGGATTTATTGTTCTCCTGATGGACGGTAATAAATTTAGCATTAAATTCTACCAGTGAGGATTTTTCTAAAAACGCATTCCCAAGTTCCCTCAGTTCAGTGAACAGCTTGCCGCTCTCCAGGTGCCGTAGCAGCTCTGAAGCCTTTGAAAGATCAGGCAGGTTTAAAATGTGGTTCAGCACCAGCAGTTGTTTTCTCGGGATCTTCATGTCTATCCGTACCGCATCATCCATTCCCGGGGCACTCAAAAGCGTGTCGTACACTCGGGCTACTTCATTTGTTGTCATAACGATCATTTTTAAGTTAATAGCTTCCCTACAAAGTTACAAAGCCTCACGGAAACGATCCTCATCGAAATTCAGCGGGGATTGCAAATGCGCTAGGCACCGCTGTAAATTTGTAATAAGCTTCGGCAGCCGTATGGATAAGCAGTGTTTTTATACGCGTGATGGGTTTGTAGTGTCGCGCAACATTTTTGTAAGGCAAAATCATGTGGTACTCTTGTAATTGGAGATGGCGATATCCCGCTTATTGGCTGCTGTTTGCCTTACTGCCTGCGAAACCTTTTAAGCGGCCGCCAACCCTGACAGCTTCCGGTAAGGTAGAACATACGATATAAGACTGTTGCTATTACGCTTGCAGATATGCCGGGTTGAGGGATTGCAGTCTTTTTCGCAATCGGCCAGATGTACGTTTGTGATACAAACGGATCTGGCTGCCCTTACTCGAAACTCGTGGGCAGGGACTGCTGAAGGAGCCTGGTGAGCCTGTTGTACAAATGAAAATGATATGATGATGGAACCAAAAGACAACGCCCAGCGCAGCCACTGGCTGCACCTGCGCCTGCGTGCTGAGGAGCATGAAAAACTGATGCGCAAATTTAAGGCAACGACTTGCCGTAAGGTAAGTGAATATGTAAGAAACTGCCTGTTCGAAAAACCCATTACCATGCTGCACCGCAATGCCTCACTAGACCAGGGGCTGCAGGAACTCAGCCTGCTGCGCGAGGAACTGCGCGCCATAGGCCAAAACCTCAACCAGGTTACCTACCGCGTCAATGCTAATCCAGCCGTTACACAGGATAAAGGATGGCAGAGCGCATTCCTCTCGGCACGCAGTAGCCTGGTAATACAGATGGAAGCGCTATCCGGTGCAATAACTAAACTCTCCACACTATGGTTGCAGTCATAAAAGCCTCGCACGCACTCTCCCGTATCCTGCGCTACAACGAAGAGAAAATAAGCAGTGGTGCTGCCCGCTTTCTTGGGGAAGGCAATTGTCCCTTTGAGGGGGCTTCGGCAGGGCTTATGCCAAAGCTTAACTACCTTGAAGGCATGGCAACGCTGAATGCGCGCATCCGGCATCCGGGGGTTCATATTTCACTGAACTTCCCGCCTGAGGAACAAAGCCTTTCCGATAGCCGCCTCTTGGAGATAGCACGCACATATATGCAAGAGGTGGGTTTTGCCACGCAACCCTGGCTGGCATACCGCCACATGGATGCAGGCCATCCGCACCTCCACATTGTATCGCTGAAGGTACGTCCCGATGGCAGCCGCATCGACATGCACAACATCGGTCGCAACCAATCGGAGACGGCACGTAAAGCCATAGAAAAATCATTCGGGCTGATCCCGGCTGAAAAGCATGCCCGTACGCTTGCATATAAGCCCGAGCCGCTACAGGCCGGCAGGTTACAGTACGGAAAGGCACCAACCAAAAAGGCAATCGCTAATGTATTGCAATTTGTACTCGAAAAGTACCGCTTTTGTTCACTGCCTGAACTTAACGCGTTATTGGGGCTTTACAACATAAAGGCAGACCGGGGAAAAGTAACCTCACGCACCTTTCTTGCAGGAGGGCTTTTGTACCGCGCCCTCGATGCTGTGGGAAACCCTTTAGGTGTTCCCATCAAGGCCAGTGATTTTCACTTTAAGCCCTCCCTTGCCCGGCTGGAAGTGTTGTTTACCGCTAACAAACCGTACCAGGATAAGTCGCGCCCGCACCTACGCACCGTAATCGACAGTACCATTTTAAAAAGCACGCCCGGCTCAGTGCAAAAGCTCCAGGAACTTTTAAAGGCGAAAGGGGTTGACATGGTACTGCGCCAAAATGCCGGGGGGCAGCTATACGGGCTGACCTTCATTGACCATACCACCCACTGCGTCATCAATGGCAGCAGCCTCGGTAAGCCCTACAGTGCTAAAGGGCTTTCAGAACGCATTTCAGGACACCAGCGGGAAGATGCCCACGGGCATCAACCCTCGGTGCGGGAACGCCCGCAGCATCCCGGTGCCCGGGACGCAGCCGACACTGTCCACAAACCCGCCACAAATGAAAACCTCATCAATGAATTACTGAGCCCCACTGCAGCATCTGAGTATACGGCGGCGGGTTTTAATGCAAAGCGCAAAAAGAAAAGAAAAGGCCGCGGGTAAGCAGCCGGATATAATTTAAAAATGATAGTATGGGAACAGGAGAAAACGAGCAGGCACTGCGTAAGATCGCAGACCTCTCAAGGCTGATAAGTATTGTGTTTTTAGTAGTGCATTTTTACTACAGCTTTTATGCTTTGTTTCATACCTATGGGCTGCACAGCGGCATAACGGACCGGATACTGGCCCAGATCAGCCATACCGGGCTCTTCGACAGCTTTGTAACAGCCAAAGTAGCCTGCCTAATATTCCTTGTCATTTCCCTTTTGGGTGTAAAGGGAAGAAAGGATGAAAAAATGGGGTACGCCCGGCCACTAAAATATATGCTCACAGGCCTCACATTGTTTTTTGGGAGTGTGTTACTGGAATACATACAGAATTCCGCTTTTGTATATGCGATCAGCTACGTGCTCGTGACCGTGGCAGGTTATTTATTCACCCTTACCGCAGGGGTATGGCTTGGCCGCATTATTAAGGATAAACTGGACAACAGCGATATCTTTAACCGCGAGAACGAAACCTTTCCACAGGAGGAACGGCTGTTAGAGAACGAGTACTCTGTGAACCTGCCGGCAGAATACCAGCTGCGAAAGAAAAAAAGGCGCTCATGGATCAACATCATAAACCCCTTCCGTGGCCTTATGGTGCTGGGCACACCGGGCGCAGGTAAAAGTTATTTTGTAATACGCCACGTGATTACCCAGCACCTGGCAAAAGGGTTCAGTATGTTCGTGTATGACTTTAAGTTTGATGACCTCTCCCGCATCGCCTATAATGCATGGCTGAAGCACCGCCATCTCTACGCGAAAGAATGCCGCTTTTATCTTATTAACTTCGATGACCTGACGCGTTCCCACCGTTGCAACCCTTTGGAGCCTTCATCTATGACCGATATTACGGATGCTGCTGAATCGGCACGCACCATCCTTATGGGGCTAAACCGAGAGTGGATTAAAAAACAAGGCGACTTTTTCGTTGAATCGCCAATCAATTTTGTAACGGCCATCATCTGGTTTTTAAAGAAATATCGTGGCGGGGAATTCTGCACCCTGCCACACGTTATTGAACTCATGCAGGCAGACTACAACGACCTGTTCACCTTGCTGCGCAGCGAGAAAGAAATAGAAGTCTTAATTAACCCCTTTGTCAATGCCTACCTTAATGACGTTATGGAGCAGCTGGAGGGGCAGATCGCTTCGGCAAAAGTAGCCATGGCGCGCCTGTCTTCACCACAGCTGTACTATGTACTCTCAGGTAACGATTTCACACTGGATATCAACAATCCCGAAGCTCCCAAAGTAGTCTGTATGGGTAACAACCCGCAAAAGATACAGATCTATGGAGCGGTACTTTCCCTTTATGTGACACGCCTTGTAAAGCAAGTCAATAAAAAGGGACAGCTCAAAAGCAGCCTGGTGTTTGACGAATTCCCGACGCTTTACCTCAACAATATGGACAGCCTTATTGCCACCGCCCGCTCCAACAAGGTAGCAACCTGTTTGGGCATCCAGGACTTCAGCCAGCTGCGTAAGGATTATGGCCGCGAACAGGCGGACGTTATCGTCAATATTGTGGGTAATATCATATCAGGACAGGTCACCGGGGATTCGGCCAAACAGCTCTCCGAACGCTTTGGAAAAATTATGCAAAGGCGCCAGAGCCTTTCTATTAACAGCAATGACACCTCAGTAAGCCATTCCCGCCAGCTCGACTCAGCGATTCCACAATCGCGTATCGCAACCATGAGCTCCGGTGAGTTTGTAGGGATTGTAGCCGATGAGCCGGATTGCCCAATCGAATTGAAAGCCTTCCATGCCAACATCCAAAACGACCATGCCGCCCTTAAAAAAGAGGTGGATGAATACAAGGAAATCGAACCTGTGAGGAAGCTGCTGCCCGGGCAGGTACAGCAGAATTACCTTCAGATAAAACAGGATATTAAAGATATCATAGACAGTGAGATGCAAAGGTTAATGGATGACCCGTCGCTGACCTGGATGATTATTAGAAAATAAACAGTGCTGCCCACTGTGTGATACTTAGCATTCATCACTACAAAGTGGGCATTTATTCCAATCATCGACCATTTATTAGAGTTTCAGACCAGGCCAACGGTAAAGGTGGATCAACAAATCGTAATCAAACAATTACATTACACGTCAATAAAAAAATAGCCAATAGTGGGTATTTTTAATATGTTAAAATTATTGTAATTTAATCGCTAATTTTTTTTTGATATAAATATGAGCAGATGTGCAGTAATTATAGGTGTAAACAAAACTGGCGGACTGCCCGCACTTGAAGATGCTGTTTCTAATGCCAGGGATTTTGAGGCCTGGGCTATATCACAAGGTTTTGAAACGACTTTGCTGACTGATGATACAGGGAAAGTAACCATCGATATGGCATATAATGCCGTCACGCAATATGTGGAAAGTCTGAGCGCAGAACTACTTATTATATACTTTTCCGGGCATGGAATCATAAAAGGGCCTACAGACGAATTTTGGCTATTGAGCGATGCGCCTCAAAGATCCGATGCCGCAATCAACCTGCAAACCTCCCGGCTATACTCGCGCTGCAGCGGGATTCCGCATGTTGTTTTTATTTCCGATGCGTGCCGCTCAAAGCCAACAAACTTTGAGCAGCTATCCCTGCGTGGCTCTGTACTATTTTCTCCAATTGAAGGACAACAAACAATTCCAAAAGTAGATATGTTTTATGCTACGGCACCGGGAGACACAGCTTTGGAAGTGGAAATAACTGAAGACAATATTAAAAGCCGCCGAAGCCTATATACCAAACTGTTGCTTGAAGGCTTACATGGGAAGGTACCAGCTATCATCCGTAGCAACGGGCGAAATGACATCATCATGTCCTATGAACTGTCAGAATATTTAGTAGATACGCTTCCCAAGGCGTTGCGGGATGCCAACGTTTTACGCAACCAGGTTCCCGATTCCGAAATTACTTCCCGTGAGCCGATGCACCTGTCACGCTTCCCTAAAAAACGCTCCCCCGTAAAGAAACCCCTCAAGGGGACCCGCACACAATATATGAAACTTGAAACGTTAGAACAGCGGATAGATTCTTTGGATCGCAAAGTACAACGCGAAACCATTAGTTTTTCCAAGGAATCAATAGCGGAGCAGCAAGAGTATATCGACCTTTTTCAGGAAGCCGCAAGGCCACTGTTTTCAGATGTAGAAACCGGATTCGTTATAATCGGGGCACAACCTGTTTTTGATCACTTAAATCATTGGAGGGGCATTACTGTTAGCGAACAGCAGGAAAACACCTTAATAGAAATTCAGCAAAAGTTATGGTATGGCAGAACTTTTCCGCTGCAAACAAAAGACGGCACGGTCTATCCCCTTGCCGTCATGCCTAACTATATAGGTAGGGTTATATTTAAAGATGGTATCCTGGCATCCGTGAATTATACACCAAGCCAGACATCCGATAGATTTTTGAGATACACAGAGCTTCATTATGAAATTGAACGGCGCAGGGCCTTAATAGCACTAAACTCCAAAAATGGCGCGTTCAGGATTAATCATGAGACCAGGTATCTTATGGAAACAGCGAGCTATTACCGTATGCTTAAGGAGTTCGACCCTACTTTAGGAGTATACGCAGCGTATGCCTATATGCAGGCCGGGGCATTTAACGATGTTAAATCAGTGTTTGATTTTATGGCTCGGGAGCCGGAGCCTGTCCTTTTTGATGTAGCGCTTCTTAACGACATTGGGCGGTTTGACCTCAGCTTGGAATCCGTTGAGTTGGCTGCGCCTTTTTGCCCTGTTTTAACTCAGGGATGGTCGTTCCTTGCCCTTAGCGATAAAGGATATACACCTGCGATACAGGAATTAACACGCTATCTTATTCCGGGCCTCTGGACCTCTTTTAAGCCTGGCGCACTTGAAATAATCAACAAATACAATATGATATGAACCTAGTACTAATACACGGACGCGACCAACAGGGACAGGATAAAGATGTACTTGTAAAAACCTGGATTGACGCGCTTAATAAGGGGCTTGACAAGAATGGTTTTACACTGCCTGAAAGCACCAATATCATCTTCCCATTTTATGGAGACCTCTTAGACGATCTTGTCCAGGAAATAGAAAAACCACAAACTGCCGCCAATGCTAAAGGTACCATTGATGACAGTCAATTGGAGTTTGAATTTGAACTGTACTCGGAGGTGGCAGGACAGGCGGGTATTACCGACCAGCAAATCTCCCAATACGTAGATGGGCCAAAAGAGAAGGGCCCGTTAAACTGGGAGTGGGTTCAGGGCATATTACGGGCATTAGACCAGCACACACCCTTGGGCGATGTTTCAGTCGAAAGGTTTACCCGGGACGTATACACATACCTGTATTACAACGCTGTCAGGGCAAAAATAAATGACTTTATTATCGGCGAACTTCAACCAGGCCCTACAGTGCTTGTGGGACATTCATTGGGTTCAGTTGTGGGGTATAATGTTTTACGTGAGGCAGATGTTGAAATTGTAGACTACATTACTATAGGTTCACCCCTTGGGTTAAAATCAATCAAGAAAAAGCTGGCGACCCCTCTGCAATTTCCGGATGTAATTGAAGGTAAGTGGTACAATGCTTATGATGACAGGGATTATGTTGCGCTAAAACCACTGGACAAACACAACTTTAATATTGATCCCCCAATCATTAATAGTAACCATGTCAAGAACAGCACTAAAAACCGCCACGGCATCACCGGATACCTGGACGATAAGCAGGTTGCAAATAAAATCTATGAAGCATTAACCAGGAACATATAGCTCACCTTATTGCTGCAAAAAAAAGTATTATAATATGGAAACATCGCTTCGCTACTTTGATGCCTACAGTAGGCTTGTATTGAACTTACTATGATTTTCAAGAGGTAATATTACAAAAAAGCCCGGTACTGCCGGGCTTTTTTGTAATATCTGATTAAAAATTCAATACAAGTTTTGATGCTTCTTTTTGTGAAATGGCCTGCCTTTTCTCATGCTCCCTTACCGCACCCTTCATGGCCGTTTTAATGCGGCTTGAGCTTTGAGAAATATCAACATTGCTAATAACAGTATACTTACCATCATTAACAGTACTAAATGAAATTTTAACTCTCTTACTCATAACGGTTTATTTTAAGTTGCTATAATACGTATATTTTTCTAAAGCACCCTGCAAATCTACAAAATTATTTTCATCCCTTCTAATACATCTGTCGGGATAGCCCGCGAACAGCAGCGCGTCGATGCCTGCTTTATTCGCTTCCGTGGCATCTAGAATTATTAACCCGATAGGCTCATCGCCTTCTTTTGCTGACGATTCCGAAGAATAGATTTCACCACACCATATAAATTTAGGCATTTTGGAGGATACAATAATAAATTTTAACCCGGTATTAATTTCTTTAATTGCGCTCACATGTCTTTTAAACGAGCGGCTGGAGGCAAGAAAATATCGGAAAATGAACCCGTCTTCAAAATCAAAACCTACATCTTCATCTTTGATGAGCTCCAGAAATAGTTTCCTTGCCAGTTCCGCTTCAAGATATATTTTAGGGTACAAGGGCACTATAACAGAATCTACTTTCATATCGTCAAATCCTTGGCTACCTGGGTAGTGTTCGCCGGGATTATCAATATCGATAACGCGGTACGGTGCCAGGTTATCATCCTGCACCACATACCGTTTTGGAAAATTGGTATGTTCTAAAAACTCCTTATCCCTCCCATGCGAATGAAAAGTGGTCTTTTTTACCGTATTAATATCAAATGTGTGATCATACTCTTTACCAATACCGATAATAACATGCCCGATGGTATCGGACTCAAGCCCAATCAATACCGGGATGCCTGATTCTATATAACAATCTATTAGATTATAAATTCCCGAACTATAAGGGTTTTGGTTATAGATCCTGGTACCGAAGCCGAACTCCTTCAGGGCAAAAGAAATCTGGTCCATCGAAAGCCCCATAGAGGGCAACTGCCTCTGGAATATAAGATTTTTTAAGGCACTATGAATCTGGGAAGGAAGCACTGGCTTATAATCGGGATATCGGCTTGAAAAATATTCCATCAACCCCCATATCGTAGTCTCAGCGCACAATATCGTTTCCTCATCCTGTGCACTGTGCGGAAAACCTTCGGTTTGAAGTTTTGCACCGAAGACAAAGCTTTCCCCTTTGCAGAGGCACGCTTTAAAGTCTGATTCAAGCATCGCTTTCGGATTAATTAGGGATCGTCCAAAAAGGGAATTTAACGTTGGACGTATGGTAAAATAACCCAGATACTTTTTATTGAGCGTACCATGCTGCGCGGGGTCTAAAAATTCATTTCCCGTGACTGTTGGCTCAAATAACGACACCCGAATGCTGTCCCTTTGATAGTCAGCGTGCTTTGAGGAATAATAGCTGTAATAGCTGTCACGGTATACTTTATCGACATAAGGATATTCTATAAGGCAATATAAGTCTTCACGGAATGCCTCAAGATATTCCTTTACAGAATTTTCAATGTCATTACTAACAGGCTCATCATCTTCCAGATTGAGAAAAAATGTACTGATGGCCTCTAAAATAGCTTTGTCTGCCTCCTCCATTGGAGAGAGTTCAAACTCAATAGTTGTAATACTTTTCATTTAATAAAGACCCGCTACATTATTTAAAATTTAATTATTAGCTCTAAGTGTACCTGTAGTGCTGAAACCGCCAGACCTTTAGAGAACAATCCCGCTAACCACTTGTTAAGCGCCATAAATCTACAAATAATTCATCGCTTTTACAGCTAATCGTTAGGACTTTACCGAAATTCTCGACTGCATAATTTTAATTACTCTTTCCACCGATTCAGCAAAAACAAGCTACTGATAATGTCCTCTCTCATTCATGGAAGGCCAATGTTGAACAAACTTACTATTCTGAATCATTTCCATTGGGAAATGGACTAAAAAGGGCAGCTAAGTTAGCATGGAAATCGAAAAGGCGGGCGCATAATGGCTGCGCCACCCCCACAAGGGGGGACTTATAGCCCGCCTTTTCGATTTCCCTGCTGGCCACTTGCTTTCTTTTTAGCCCATTTCCGATGGAAATTTTAATGTGGGCTTTATGAAGGAATCTTAAATGATTACAAACCTTAATAAAGTAGTGATGGAAAAAACAGGAAACAGGACGGTAGCAGAAGGGCTGCAAAACGATGGGGCAAGTACAGCACCCGAAAAAGAAATCGAGGTAGTTGCAGCGGACATCCTACAGGGCAGTACAGCTGCCAAAACAAAACCTGCACATTTAAAATTGTCTAATACTAAATCAGAAAATCATGGCACACAATCTTAATTTCAACGAAAGGACAGGCAACTACTCGTTCTTTAGCGTACAGGAAAAAGCATGGCACGGACTGGGGCAAATCGTTACTGATTACCCGACAAGCGCAGAAGCCATCCAATTTGCAGGGCTTGACTATGAAATAGCCAAAGAGCCAAACACCCACATTTTTCCGAGCGGTAAAACCATGCAGTCAAAAAGCAGCTTCTTTACCTACCGCACCGATAGCGATACCGTTTTGGGTGCAAGCGTGGGCAAGGATTACCACCTGATACAAAACCGTGATGCATTTTCATTCTTTGATGCCATTGTAGGCGGTGGCGATGGCATCCTTTACGAGACAGCAGGGGCTTTGGGCGATGGGGAACGCATATTCATTACGGCAAAACTACCCGGCTATATCAGGGTCGGCAATGGTGACGATGTTACCGAAAAGTATATTTTCCTTACTACCTCGCACGACGGTTTAGGCAGTATTACCGCAGCATTTACACCCATCCGCATCGTATGCCAAAACACATTAAATGCAGCCTTGAAAGGGATGGCTAACGTGGTACGCATCAAGCATACTACAGGTGCAAAACAACGTTTGGAAGATGCCCACAAAGTAATGGGCTTAGCCGATGCGCTTAGCAACAAATTAGAGGGCATCTTTAACAATTGGGCAACGGTAAAAGTGAGCGATAAAGAAGTACGCAAACTCATCGAACTGGCGCTTTGCCCCAACAAAGAGACGTTCGACCTTCTGAAAAAAGGGGCGCAAGACGAACTATCTACCGTATTTAAAAATACGGTGGAAGATGCTTTCGCCTATGCAATGGTAAGCGACACCCAACGCATGGACACTACAAAAGGGACATTGTTCGGGGCATACAATGCCGTTACGGGCTACTACCAAAATGTTAGGAAATACAAGGACGGGGAAGACAAATTGAAATCCCTTGTCATGGGCGGCACGGCGCAGGGCAAAGCGCAAAGGGCTTTTGACCTGTGCAGCGAGTTCGAGCAAAATGGCGCAGGTATTTTCTTGCAGAATTAAAGTTACAGGCGGCATGCATTCCGCTTGCCACCTGTACTTAAAACCTTAAAAATCTGAAACTATGGGAAGGTACATGACAGTAGTTTTAAAGGGGGACAATAAGAATGACCTTTTTATCAGCCTGCTTAATGAGCAATTGAGCAACGAGTACGGTGCGAATACTTGGGACAAATTCAATCCGTGGGATTATCTGCAATGGGAAGCAGATTATATTAACGAGCATCCCGATGGGAAAAAACAGTTGCCGCACTTTTTGCGACCGATTACAAAGGAACAACTGAGCAATAACTTTTTTTGGCTCAGGCACGGGGAATTTTCCTTTAAGCTTTCAGGAGGCGCTGCAAGCGCAGCAGAAGCCCGCGATGCAGTTGCCATCTGCAAATGGATAGAAGCTACAAAAGGAAAATATATTGATAAAAAGGCTTCGGACAATTACGACCGTGCTACGGTGGCGGAATACCTCAACCACCTCTATTTTGAAGAAGGCTACGATTTAATAAAACTATGGCAGCTGCCCACAGAATAACACGCAAATACCACTATGAAAGCATTGGATAAAATGGACAACGTAGACAGGGGAAAACTCTTTGCAGGTTGGTTTCCTGAGGAGATACAGGGCTTTTTGGAAGCCGTAAAAGGGGCGTACGACTATATAGTGGCGCACGAAGCAGAAATCAGGGAAACAGGCGAAGGCGTAGTATTCAATGCGGACTTTTGGTTTAAGGTCGCAGGGAATGTAGCCGCTGCCATTGAGAAGCACGGCAAACGGCTTGCAAAGAACCAAAACCTTTTTGCTGACCAATTGTTTGACGGATACAATGCCCTGTTCACAGTGGACTGCCTGCGTAAATACCAGTACCTCACAAACAACCCGAAGTTTGCGCAGGCAGTACAGCTGCTTTTTGACTGAAAAGGTACAGGTAACTCCTGTACAGGCTTGTAAGAGATACGAACTAATATAATTACAATGGAAACAACAGATTTTTTTACCCATATCGCTGCAATAAATTTTACAGGCGAATTGCAGATGGTCTTAAAAAAGGATGGGGAAATACTGACTGTATCCCTGCTCCTTAACAACGAGCAATGCGGGGACAAGGCAAAAACGCTCATCCCACCGCTTATTTTAAAAGGGACTGCTTCCGAACTGGATAGTGGCTTCTTTCAACAAATCACTGCGCCCATTGCCGAAACCTCGGGGCTGCTTGTCAATATGGCGGCACACCTCAAAGGACTTGAAGCCGCAAAAGCGCAGTCCGCTATGGAAAAAGGCAAAGCCGATAAAGAGCGCAAAGAAGCGGAATTAAAGGACAAAAAATATACGGATGCCCTGCAACAGGCGGCCGATTTAGAAAAAGCAAGAAAGTTCAGGGAAGCTTGGGCAAAAGTCCCTGACCCCTTAAAATATCCTGAAAAAGCGGAAGAGATACGCAAACGCCGTAAAGAACTCTCTGATAAATTTTCAGCCCCCGACCTCTTCGGTACGGCTATGGCTCAGGAGCAGCAAATACCTGCCCCCGATGAAACGCAGGAAGAATATCATGAAGAGGAATATGAGGAAGAAGAATACGAGAATGAAAACTAAAATGAATGAGCCATGTTAACAGCGACTAAATTAGAAAGGGTATTCCTGCTGACCGATAAGGGGCAGGAAGTGACCCTGACTGACCCCGACCCAAATTGGAGTACCGAAACAGTACTGAATTTTTACGCAAATACCTATCCCATACTGACTACTGCAACCATAGGCGCACCTAAGATTGGCGATGATGCCCTGTTGTACCGCTTTGAAAGTGTTATGGGTACGAAAGGATAAAATGATAAATCATAACGTATGAAAAATGGAACAGCACGTAATATCAGGCAGCATACAGCTGCCCGAAGAAGAAAGGCAGCAACTCCTGCACCGCAGCGTGACAAACTTCATGCAGGCAATGGCACGGACGAAGGATGCAGCGCAGCTGCAAAAAGACAGCAGGCAGTCCGTGCCGCTTGGAATGCTGCCAATGGTTTTTTAAAATGCAGCTTCCTCCCGAAAGTATCAGGGGGCAATACAGGGAGCGGGACAGCAGCAGGACAGGATTTTGACAATTCCCTTGCCCTGCTGTGCCGCCATTACGGATTGCTGCCACCTGATTTCAAATCCTTGGGGTTTCCCTATGGTGCTGCCCTTGCGCTGCACGACCTGCAAAACCAGTTCAGGTACAGGGAGGAAAAGGTGTGTGTGGAACTTGTACAGGTAGCTTCAGGGCGCATTGCCCTTGCAACCTCAGAACGTTTTGATACCAATTATAACCTGTATTATATCCCTGTGCTACCCCTATACCTACTCGGGCGCAAGCGCAGGCGCAAATCCGCATACAACCTGCTTTTATGCGCCTTCGCCTACCTGTACCATGTGGCAGATATGCCGTATTACAGGCAGGAAGGTAGTTACCTTTACGACCAGTACGCCTACATCGGACAGTGGGTTGAAGAAGTAGCCTACGACTGCTGGGAAGATTACGCATCTAACCGTCATGAAATTCAGGCAGCTGCACTCATAGGGGATATTATGGAACGCAGGATTGCCAATACCTGCCATTTGGAACACTTCGCAAAACGCCTTGAACAGTTTTGCGTTAGGGACAGTTTTGATAGTGGATGCCACGAAATAGCGACAGCATTCTTTTCACTTTGGAAGGACTATCCCTCGCACAACCTGAAAACCCACATACCCTGCGAAACTACAGAGGGCGATTATGAAGATGATTACTATTATGATGAAGGGAAAATAGGCATGTTCCAGTACATTTCCTTTTCGGCAGGGACAGCAGGCGGCCTGTATGAGACACTGCTCGAAAACGTCAATAATGAATTCAACGAATACTCCGATATAGAAGAGCCTACGGTAACACGGGTCTTTGACGGGTTGAGCGATACAGGCGATAACCTCGATTATGAAGTACGCCTTTTTGCAGCTATTGACCGCCTGTGCTACCTTTTAAATGAAATTGAGTATGGAAACAATTGATACTGGAGTACTTTACCACCCCACAGCAGCAGTGGTGTTTTACCAGTCGCAGGGCAGCGATAGCGAACCGTACGTGGAATATTTCGATATGGACAGCAACGGCTGCCCCATAAATGCACACCCCCTAACCGAGCAGGAAGCCAAGCGGCTTGCCGAGGCACTCGATATTGAGCAACAGGCAGGCAAAGCCTTTCTAAAGCCCAAAGGGATAATCCCCCCAAACCTCTTGCACTTCAACCCTTCTGAACAGGGCAATGCCGTGTGGTATACCAAGGCAGGGAAACGCAAACTTTATTTTACCGAAAGCCTTGGGCTAAAAAGCGGTGTAGCACATGTACCACCAATGTTATGGGTGGCAGACAGGCGGACGCTATCCGTCTATGCCTTACATGCAAACAGGAAGCCTACCGCCGAAAGCCTGCTGTGCCATGCGCCCTTTTTTAATGTGTATCAGGACGGTAGTGTATGTATGGGTACTGTGCCGGTGCGCATCAGGGAGTCGGCTTCCCTTGAGGAATTCATGAGCAGTTGGGAACATTATTTTTTCAACAGCTATTTCAGCCACCTTGCAGGCTTTAATCCTGTAAAAGAAAATGTAGTACTGCTGTGGAAAGGGCTTTTGGAACAGGGCGGAAAATTCCCAACAGATATGCTACAGCCTACAAACACTACACTTAAAAAACTATTACGATGAAAACCGAAAAGATAAAAGTACATTTTAGCCACAGGGACGTATTGCACCCAACCAACCCGATACCTGTTAACCTCATCGGTGCAGGTGGGACAGGCTCTCAAATGCTGACTGCCCTTGCACGGATGAACCACTCACTCAACGCCCTTGGCCATGCAGGGCTACTTGTTACCCTTTGGGATGATGATACCGTTAGCCCCGCCAATTTAGGCAGACAGCTTTTTGCTGAATGCGAAGTCGGGCTGTATAAATCGGTAGCACTCATTAACCGCTGCAACCGCTTTTTCGGTACGGACTGGAAAGCAACACACTGTAAATTTGGATATAAGCCAAGTAGCCTGCCCACGCAATCTACTATTTATATCAGCTGTGTCGATACCGCTGCCGCCCGTTTTGAAATAGCAGAAACTTTAAAGGGGCTGCAAACGGAAAGACATTACAGAAATGTACCTCGCTATTGGATGGATTTTGGAAACAGTAGAACAACAGGACAGGTTATACTGGCTACTTTAGGAAAGGTACAACAGCCTGTATCAGAAGAGTTCGTAACTATAGATACCCTGCCGTTTATAACCGATGAATTTGGGGAACTGCTCCGACACTCAGAAAGTGAAGACAACACCCCAAGCTGCTCCCTTGCCGAGGCACTCGACAAACAGGACTTGTTTATTAATTCGACCCTTGCACAAATGGGCAGTTCACTGCTTTGGAACCTATTCAGGCACGGCATGACCGCCTACCGTGGCTTCTTCCTTAATTTAGAAAATTTCAGAACAACACCGATTGGTGTTTAAAAAGCCGCCGCACGGCACTTCCCCCTCTGGGGGAAAAGCCGTGCGGCGCTTAAAACAGGAAGTCCCCAGCAATGGCTCGCGCCATCGCAGGGGACGTTTTTTTTGCGATTGCAGGCAATCGGCACTGCTAACCCGCAAACCTGCTGCAATACCGCAGTATATATTTATGCTTTATTTCCAAACCGAACGAAGCTCCCACAGGTCAAGTGAAGACAACACTGCCGATCCTCCCTCGCTGAAAAACTCAATGCCCGTTCCCTCAGCGTCCGGGAAGATGAGCGCTGATAAGGTGGTCGCACCGCCATTAGCAAAAATTTCCACAGAACAGGCATCAACAAATATCTGTAAGCTGATTTGTTTACCTTTGGCAACAAGTGGCGCCCTGTACACGCCCGGAAATGAAGTACTAAAACCGGTCGCTCCTGATTGCGTACGGTCAAAAACAAGTTCATTGGTTTTGGCATCAAAATATACCACGGCTTTCTGGCTTTTGCCTACACAGAGGTTGAAACCTGCTTTTGCGCTGCCACCGGGCTCAATGGTTGCCTGAAGTTCGTAGTTGTTGCGCGAGGGAGAAGGAAGGGGAACCGCTTTTCCCGGTGCCGCTTTTACACCTTTTGCCTGCTTGTGTTTTTCACGTAAGGCTGTAAGTTCCTGTACGGGTTGCTGCAAAAGTGTATAGCGGCCATCTTTATAATCCAAAGCCAACGAGCGCGGTAACGACTGGATGCCTTTAAAAGGCGTGGTTGGCACTTCATGGGCATACAGCCAGTTGCTCATCCAGGCAATCCATACACGCCGGTCATCCCCAGGCTTCATGTTGCTCCAGGAACGCACGGCATAAAAATCAGGCCCGTAGTCAATCCAAGGCGCTACTTCCAGCTGGTTTTCTGCCAGGCTGCCGCCCAGCATAAAATGGTCAGCCAGTATATGGCCAAAATCACCTGCAAAATTATCGACAATCTCGATTCTCGCTTTTTTATCCTTAAATTCATTTACATCCCAACCGGTCCAGGTTAACGTTTCCGTGTTTTTACCGGTAGAAGACCGTACCGTTTTACCATTAATGATGAGGTTGATGCTTTCTTTGCCGGGACGGTTGCCACCGCCGATAAGGAAATTCAGAAAGGCATCGCTGATGGTAAATTCGGGGGAGAGTGCCCTGCCCGTGCCGGCATCGCGATTGTGGAACGTGTTAATAATGCTGTTGCCTTCCTTGTTCAAGATGGCGCCCTGGTTTTCCAAGTGGCCCTGCGCTGGCGAAGAAGCAAAAGCATCGCCGTCAATTTCCCAGCCGCTTAAACCATTTTCAAAATCAAAGACCACAATACCCGACGGCATATATTTTTTATAGGCTACCTGTTTTTCATACGCTGGGTCTATCGTAAAGGAGGTGCCATCAAAATCCCCCACAAAATACTGGCCGTTTACGGGTTGCACACCCACCTGCATCACCCACTTGATGTGTCGCGGGTCACCGTTGACCGCAAGGGGGAACAGGTCGGGACATTCCCAAACACCGCCCCTGGCACCATAAGGGCCGAAATCACTGAGGAATGTCCATTCTTTTAAATCCGTTGAACCGTAAAGGCGCACCTTTGTCGCTTCTGCCAGCGCAACGGCCATAATCCATTTTTTTGTCGGTTCGTGCCAGAATACCTGCGGATCCCGGAACTCGGTATTGTTAATATCAATTACCGGGTTTTTGTCGTATGCCGTGAATGTGTTGCCACCGTCGAGGCTATAGGCCACCGACTGGAACTGCATAATGTCCGAATGCCGGAGTTCTGAATAAATCGCCACAATAGGCGGATTGCTTTTCGTGCCGAACCCGGACGTATTGTTGTAGTCTACAACGGCCGAGCCTGACATCATGCCGATACCTTCCTGTTTTTGAAATTTTGGCATGCCAAACTCCCAATGGACAAAATCCTTAGTTTTTCCAGTGCCGTAGTTGAGGTAGTACCAATCCTTGTAATAGATCATGCCGGTAGGGTCATTAATCCAGCCCTTTGGTAGTGAAAAGTGGTACTGCGGCCTGTATTTTTCTGTAAATGTGCCTTTCACTTCCTGAGCCCAACAATGGTAGCCTAAAAAAAGCACTACGCCCCACGTTAGATTATATCGTAATTTATATGTTGCCATAATACTAAAATTTATAATGAATAAAAAAGCCAGGGCGCAACGGGCACCCTGGCTAAACTTAACCCAAACTAACTCATCAGGAATGCTTTCGCTACTTCCCGATCTTTCCGTGCCATAACCCAAAATGGCCAGGAAAATTTTAACCCGCTAAGTCAAATCGTTCTATTGTTATCGTGTACGTAAATAATCTATTGAATTCCTGTAAATGCCACGGATTACACCTGCATAGGTATTGACCCTGCCATCGTTCATATTCCACTCCATACCACCGGCCCCGATAGCAATAATGGTTCCCGTGTATACCGAGGTTGGTTTGAACTCGATGATGCCCGGGCAGCATTCATCCGTTACGCCACTCCATACCGCAAGTACTTTACCGCCGTACAGGTTTTCAAATTCAGCAAATTGCCCAACTTGGTGACCCGGCCCTAATAACGGTGCAAGGTCCCAAAGGTTGTTGTGGTTTTCTTTGAACCCCGGGTTAATGATTGGGAAGTAACCGCTGGGATCCGTCGGGATAGTCTCAGTAAAATTGTAAATAGGATGGCTACGCTGGTCGTTCTGGAAATTTACCCCACCATCGATCTGCCAGGTATCCGGGTTAACCGAACCTACCCCGTTATCACGGATGGTCAGCAGCCCGCTTTGGTCACGCCCAATCACAGAGGCAAGGGTCGTTCCCATGCCGCCAAGGAGCATTTTGCCGCCTTCAGCCACAAATTGGGTCAGTACATTGCGCTTTGCTATAATATCTTCAGGAAGTGCAGAAGACCCTACATTATCATAGAAGAAGAACAACACATTTACCGAATGCAGTGCCTCAATCGTAAGGTCCGAATAAGGAATATAGATAAAATCACTGCCGTAAGTTTCCTGTGTCCACAATGCCGCTGCTTTTATGTCATCTTCTTCAATGCCATCAATAGTGGCGGCATTGCCAATAAACGCCACCTGATTCGGTAACACACGGGCATTAATAATATAGTGGCGTGTATTGTTGCCCACTTTTGCCGTTACCTCTAAAGGTGAGGTAAGGTCAACAGTACTGCCCGAGGCAGGAAAAATTTCTACGCCTTCCGGAGCTGTAAAAACCAGTTCCACTGCCTGGGGATTGGTTCCCGAGGGTAGTACGAAATTGATAATGCCCGACAGATCGTCAATGGTGGCGGCTGTTTCACCCACTTTTGCCGACTGTATTATATTTAACGTCGTCGGCAGGTCTTCATCGAAATTGCTTCGCTCTTCACACGATACGAGCAGCCCTGTTATCATCAGCAGGATAAATACTCCCGCGCTGTGTAATTTTCTAATGTTCATTTTCATATCGTAGTATTAATCCAATAAATAGTTAATTGCATTACGGGTAAGCTGTTTCACGTTGTTATCGAATTGGTTATTTCCGCCATCGTTAATTTCCCATTCGTACGACGCAGCGCCAACCGATATAATTTTTCCCTGCCAAACTCCAAATGGATGCCACTCTGCTGCAACTACAACGCACATATCCGGTATGAACTGCCAATCCGCCAATATAGTACAGTGGGTCAAGGCCTCGAACTCGGCACCCCTTGGCGTGCTGCAATGCGGAAGTGTAAGGTCAGGGATGCCGCCAAGGTCCCATACCGCATTATGGTCTTCTTTGTAACCATCGTCAAGCAGAGGAATGAAGGTCCAGCTGAAGGTTTCACCGGCAGTGTTTCTAACATTGGTCGGTGTAATATTTGTAAAGAGCGGATGCCCCGTAACATTCGTAGGTTTTCCTACGCTATTGTTCAGACCCCAGTATTCAT
Organism: Flavobacterium sp. Sd200; assembly: GCF_009826935.1. Classification (GTDB taxonomy): domain Bacteria; phylum Bacteroidota; class Bacteroidia; order Flavobacteriales; family Flavobacteriaceae; genus Flavobacterium. The sequence continues at coordinate 301,818 of NZ_WUMN01000003.1, read as the reverse complement.
TGTTCGTAGTACCGGCTCCTGTACCTATTGTTGTAGGGTTGTACGGTATCCGGCCCATATTATCAATATAGGTGTTTGCAAGGCCTGCTATAAACATATTTCCTCCTGCCTTTACAAAGTCACCCAGTATATTTACTTGTGAACCAGTAAGTGCACCGCCAGGCATGTCGCTGGAATCCGTATTGTCGTAGTAAAAGAATATAACCTTTACATCGGCAAGGGCCAACGGTGAAAGATCATCAACAGTTATGTATTTAAAATCTGCCCCATATTCTGTTTCTGCCCAAAGTGCAGCAGCTTTTGTATCGGGTTCGCTGATGCTGCTGATTGTTGCTGCGTGGGCGATAAAGGCTACCTTGTCCTGTTGTACAGACTGGACCGTAACATGGTATACTTTCGTTAGTCCTTCAGAATTGGTCACAGTATAGGTAACCGGCCCGCTGCTGAAATTTTGGGCACTACCCGAAGAGGGGCTCACGGTTTGTCCAGCGGGTAAGGTAATATCCGGCGCAAGGCTCGATAAGTTAGCTCCTGGAGGGAGTACCAAAACAATATCACCAGTGGCATTGTCAATGATACCTGAAGTGCCGTTAATGCTAAAGCTTGTAATTAAAGGAGCAGCTGTCTGTGTTACGTGCACTGTAAATTGCTTTGCTGTATAACCATCATTAGAGGTTACCGTATAAACAAAAGGGTTACTAAAATTTTGCGCGACACCTGATGCAATATCCACCGTTGTACCTTCTGCAATTACAAAAGCAGGGGTAAGATTGGTAATGTCACCGTCCTGGCTACCAATGGAAACGTTAATAGTGCCTGCGGTATAATCGATGATACCCGCGTTGTCGCCAATGGAGAACGAAAGTATCTTGGGATCACCAAAAGCCGCAACAGTGGCTACATAGTTCCTTTTCGCACCATTGGTAGAGCGTACTTCAAAGGTTACCGGGCCTGCTGAAAAATCGATTGCGGAACCCGAGTTTGGTGTTACGGATGCAGTTTCGGGCAACCGTATCTCCGGTGTAAGGCTTGAAAGGCTGGTTCCCGCCGGTAAGGTCATGGTTATGGTGCCTGTAGTGTGGTTGATATCGGCGTATTTATCGCCGATTTTAAAGGATTGGATAATAGCCTGGGAGTAATCCGGCACTGCATCCGAAAAATTGTCATCATCAGAACAGGCCGTAAATATACCGATGCTCGTGGCCAATAGCAGGCACAGGAGGCTGATTTTTGTTTTTAATACTTTCATGGTGTTTGATTTTTTATGTTAATAACCCTGCCTTTGCTGGTAAAGGCCTGAACTTGCATCAATTTCAATTTGAGGTATCGGGAGGAACTGCTCATAAGGGGCAAGTGCCGCACCTTGCAGGTAGGAACGCCTGGTCTGTTCTACCGAGATATATTCCGTTGTCTGTTCTACGGCAATACCCCAACGTACCAGGTCGTAAAAAGTATGCCCTTCATTACCCAATTCGAGCCTGCGCTCCATACGTAATGCTTTACGCGCCACATCCTGTGTAAGCGTTGTTGGATAAGGATTTATAAGGTAGTTCGCAGCATTTTGAGACGGATTGTTAAAGTCCTTCACATAAGGCGAATTTTTGGCCCTGTTCCTTATTTCATTAATAAGGCCAATCCCCGTTGCCACGTCACCGATTTCTATAGACGCCTCGGCTTTCCACAATAGCACATCACTGTATTTAATGATAGGGAAATCCAGGTTACCTAACGCCCACGGGAAGCCTTGGGGATTGGAAGCAGAACCCGGTGAGTTCGGATAGATCATATTTTTCTTTTGGACAAAATAACCATACGTCGCCGGATCCCTGCTCCAGTTTGCCTGTTGTGGCATTGCCGTCCAGTTTTTCCAGGTAATTCCTGGCCTTCCAATGGCGTGGTCAAGTCTTGGGTCAACAAGGTCGGTGGCCGTAACATTGGAAGCATTGAAATTATCCAAAAGCGGCAACCCGTTAGCCCCAACCTTAAAGGCATTTACAATGTATTGTGAGGGCTTGTGGAAATCATCACCGTTCAGGTACGGGTGCGCGGGGTCATCACCAGGGCTGTCAGGCGAATTTAGCACATCGCCAAGATTCACGTTACCATAGGTTGTACCGTCATTAATTGAAAATTGTATGGCAAAGACGTTTTCACTGTTGCCGTAGCCGGGATCGGAATAAAGGCGTTCAATATTACTAACCAATGCGTACTGGCCAGAGTTAATCACATAATCGGCCGATACAATAGCCTCTGCCCATTTACTTTGGAAGATTTTCGCCTTGCACAGGTACGCATGTGCAACGACCTTGTTTGCCCTTCCCAAATCTGCTTGTGTGTTGGGCAGCCTGTTGATGGCATCAGTAAGGTCACCTTCTATTTTTGACCAGATAAATTCCGTGTCAAAAGTATTCGGGATACTGTTAAAATCAGCAGCAGGGGTATTTTCATCATACCACACGATAGAACCAAAATTCTTCATGGCCTCAAAATAAAAATGGGCACGCAGTACTTTTAGCTCGCCTATACGTATGTTCTTATTGGGAAACTCCGATTCGGTTTTCTGGCTGATGGTCCTTAAGGCCGTGTCGACCCTTTTAAGGCCAAAATATAGGGCCCTCCAAAGGTTATAGGCGTTTTCACTCGAAGGGAAAAGGTTATGGGTTTCCAGCTGGTGCATGCCACCCCCGGGGTTATCCCCGGTGCCACCGCCACCTTTATAACCGTCACCGCTACGTATATCACTGAAAGCCCAGTTGGAAGGGGCGTGGTCAAAAGGACGGTCATCACGTCCTTGGCCTGTATTAAAACGGTAGTCTAATGCACCATACGCCGCGACAACAAGCTGCTCGGGGTCAATGTTGCTCTCAGAAAGCACATTGTATTCGCTTACCTTAAGGTCTGCATCGTCTGTACAGCCCTGAAATGATAGCCCCAGCGCGATGCCTGTAATTATAGTTATATACTTTTTCATCGTATTAGAAAGTTGCGTTTATACCAAATGTTACTGATTTTGTATGCGGGATGCCGTAACCGGCTACGCCAATGCCCCCAGCTCCTAAGCCCGAAACTTCATAGTCAAAACCGGTGAAAGATGTGATTGAGAATAGGTTTTGGGCCATTAAATACAGGCGCAGCTTTGACAGGCCTATAGCTTTGGTAGGCTCAGCGCCCAGTGTGTAGCCCAATGAAATATTCTTAAGGCGTACATACGATCCATCTTCAACATAATAGCTTGAAGGCTGTAGTTCGTTATTACTATTTAGGGTAGAGAGCGCCGGGATGTTAGAATTAGCATTTGAAGGCGACCATGCATCCAGGGTGTTGGTACCGTAATTGTAGCCGAAGTAAGCGAAGTCGCCAAGGTAGCGCTGGGTATTGTATACGTCATTGCCCTGTTTTCCGTCAAAGTACAGTGACAGGTCAAAACCCTTGTACGCCCCATGCAAATTAATACCGTAGATAAAGTCCGGGTGAGGGTTACCAATGATTGTCCGGTCTTCAGAATTAATCACCCCGTCACCATTAATATCCCTGTAACGGATTCTACCAAGTCCTTTGCCAGGTTGATCGGCATGCACCGCAACCTCTTCCGGTGTCCTGAAGATACCGTCGGCTTTAAGCCCATAAAAAGATGCTATAGGCGCACCGGCGCGGGTTATGGAAACTCCATTCAATAAGAAGTTGGACTCCGTATCCAGGCTTTCTACATTATTTTTGTAGGTTGAAAAATTTAAGTCAATCCCGTAAGTAAAATCCCCCTTATTGGCACTCTGGTAGCTCAGCACAGCCTCAAAACCTTTATTGGTTACAGAACCGGCATTGATTGTTGGCGGCTGAGACTCTCCCGAAATAGACAAGGCGATTGGGTTAAGGATCAGGTCATCGGTATCTTTGATGAAATAATCGGCGGACAGGGTTAACGTGTTGCCAAAAAAGCCCAGGTCAAAGCCTGCATTGTACTGTGCGGTTTTTTCCCACTTGATATCAGGATTGGCCTGCCTTGTCTGAAGGACACCTCCAATCGAACCAAATCCGTCGCCGTCAAGGTCGTAGTCAGAATATTCTACAACGTTACCCACCGTGTTATTAATGAAGCTTGAAAGGTATAGGTAATTACCAATCTGGTCGTTACCGTTAACCCCCCATGAGGCGCGCAGCTTTAAATTAGATATTACCTTGCTTTCGCGCAGGAACTGTTCATTATTGGCAGTCCATGCAACTGACGCTGCAGGAAAATAAGCATATTTATTCGATGGGCCAAAACGCGAAGAACCATCGCGCCTGATACTTCCTGAAATGATGTAGCGGTCGTCAAAAATATATTTTGCTGACGCAAATTGCGATAGCTTATAGGCTTCGGCTTTACCCACTACCGTTTGGAATTCAGCGTCATCGCGTACAACGTACGCTGGCCCGGTAATATCCACACCACGTACTAAGTCAGAATGGAAATTATCCTTCCTTCTTGTGTTTTCCACACCAACCAGGGCTGTAATCCTGTGCCTGCCAAAATTTACCTCGTAATTCAGGCGGTTGGTAAAGATAGTAGCCAGATAGTCATTATCGGTTGCTTCGGTAGTAATATTCTGAAAGGTTGAAGGAATTGCGCCGTTGACAGAAAAGGCTTCTGACGCAGTATTAAATTTAAACGTCCCATAATCAAAATTTAGTGTGGTATTGAAGGTTAGCCCTTTCACTATGGCGAGGTCAGCATAGACATTACCTAAAATACGTTGGTTCTCCTGTTTATTATTCCGGTTACCCCACAGGTTAGCCAAGGGGTTGGGTTTATCCTGGAGGCCGCCCGCAAGTGGCGCTGCGTAATCACCCAAGTTGGTATACACCGGTATCAGTGGATTTTGCAGTACAGCATTTTCAAATTCATTCGCTTTTACCTCATTGAATTTTGAATACAAAAAGTTTTCGCCAATGGTAAGCCTGTTTTTAAATGTCTTGAATGAAGCATTCACACGGGCGTTAAGCCTGTCATAGCTGGTGTAACGCTGTATACCATTATCCTCTACATAGTTTACCGCAGAATACAAACTTAGGCGGTCGGTTCCTAAACGGTAGCTCAGACCGGTGTCGTGCGAGAATGAGTTGTTGGTAATCACATCCACCCAGTCGGTATTGGACGCCGTTTGTACGCCGTTAGGGTCAAGGTACTGCGGGATGGTAAACCCGGAACCATTATTAATTAAAACGGGATGGGTAGGTACGCTGATACCCGCACCCAGCTGCGCCTGGTAATTTACATCGACCCATTGCTGCGCATTCAGTACATTAATGTTGTCCCGTAGCATGTTCGAGGTAAGCTCAGACTTGAAGTTAAATTCAGAGATCCCTTTTTTGCCCTTTTTCGTGGTAACCACGATAACCCCGTTAGCTGCCGAAGTTCCGTAAATGGCTGCCGAAGCACCATCTTTAAGTACTTGTATCGATTCAATCTCCTCCGGATTCAAGGCTGACGGATTCGTAGTCTGAACGCCGTCTATAACCCATAGAGGTGCCGAGCCGCTGTTTACTGTGGTAAGCCCCCTGATGGTAATCTGGGAATCGTTACCCCCTGGCGTACCGCCAGAATTTACCTGGATACCCGGAACCCTTCCCTGCAATGCGGTAAGGATGTTAGGGGTAGATTCCTGCGCCATCTCACTTACGTTTACCACCGTGATAGCACCGGAAATGTCCGCTTTTCGCTCTTTGCTGTACCCCGTTACAACAACGTCTTCCAGCTGTGTGGCAGTATCTTTAAGGGTTATCTCATATACCTTTTGGGTTGTAACGGTAAAAATGGAATCTTCAAAACCGATAAAGGTAACCGTGATTTTGTCACCAACCGATGCAGGCAATTGGAATTTCCCGTCAATGTCTGTAACGGCGCTCTTATTGTTGCGGCTGTTAACCAGTGAAGCGCCCGGCATACCCATGCCGGTATTGTCTTTCACCGTACCGCTGATGGTGCTGTCCTGTGCTGCACAGACCAGGCTAAACAGCAGCATACCCAGCAGCCATATGCAGCTTTTGAATTTAATGTAGTATTTACTCATTTGTTGAAATTTGGTTATGTTTATTATTTTTTTCTCAGGCTCTCATTAATGTTCTCAAGGGAGATACCTTTGGTCTCCGGCATCATGAAGATCACAAATAGCAATTGGAAGACCATCATGACGGCAAAAAAGATAAATAAGTTTCCGGCTCCTATAGTTGTGATCAGAGAAGGTACCAGTGAAGGAATTACCGCCGCAAGGACCCAATGCACAGAACTGCCAAAAGCCTGTCCCGAGGCCCTGAGGTGGTTGGGGAATATTTCAGCGATAAACACCCAGATCACAGCGCCCTGTCCGATAGCGTGCGCCGCAATAAAAATGAAAAGGAAAGCAGGTACAGCCAATCCGGACCATTGGTATGTAAATGCCATTGCTACCAGTGACAAGGAAACGATGTAACCTATTGAACCGATAAACATCAATTTTTTCCTACCCAGCTTATCAATCAGTACCACGCCAATAAGTGTGAATACGAGATTGACCGCGCCAATGCCCATACTGCTTAAAAGGGAGGTTTCGGCGCCCAGTCCCGCCTCCTCGAAAATCCTTGGAGCATAGTACAAAAAGGCATTGATACCTGAAAGCTGGTTGAAAATTGCGATAAGGAATGCCAGCATCAGCGGGAAGCGGTATTGCTTGTGAAATATTGATTCGGTAGCGGAAGCGTTTTTATCATCCTGCTGCAGATCACTAATCAGCACCTCAATATTCTCACCACTGTGAAGGGTCGTGAAGATGGTTTTGGCTTCCTGTTCCCTTCCTTTTGATACCAGCCAGCGTGGGCTTTCAGGAATGCGGGTTACCAGCACTAAATAAAGTAATGACGGTACAACTTGTACACCCAACATCCAGCGCCACGCATTCTCCCCAATGTCACTAAGAAGATAATTTGAAAGAAATGCAAGCAGGATACCCAATACAATATTAAACTGGTAGAATGCTACATAGCGACCACGGTCTTTTGCAGGTGCAATTTCAGATATATAAGATGGGGCAGCAATAGTTGATGCGCCGATGCCCAAGCCTCCTAAAAATCGGAAGAAGGCAAAAATATAGGGGTCGTTGGCCAAAGATGAACCTATCGCGGATATTCCAAACAATACTCCAATGATGATCAGTGTTTTTTTCCTGCCTAAACTGTTGACCGGTATACCCCCAAATATGGCACCCAAAACGGTTCCCCATAATGCCATGGCCATCACCACAGAACCATGGAAAAAGTCGCTGGAATGCCAAAGCGTTTGAAGCGCTTTATCGGCACCCGAGATTACGACCGTATCGAACCCAAATAAAAACCCCGCAAGAGAGGCAACAATAGAATAAAAAAAGATTTTCTGCATGATGGTATTGATTAATAGCTCAAATTACCCCTTAATTATTTGTTAATAAATTTAAGTTTGGAACTATTTGCTTCGATTTTGAAACATTTTATTAAATAACTGATTTTTAAATACTTGAATTTAATTAAAACGTTGTAGTATAAAATTTAATTTAAATTTTGATACATATATGAAATATTGTTACAACGTTATAGCCAACTGCTTGGTCAGCCCCAAAGTGGCTGTTAGTCAAAAGTGCGCAACTTTACTTTTTAATTACCTTGATGCTAAACATTTCTGAATTTATATATCCAACTATAAGGTAAAGCCCAGGCAGCGGATCAACCCCACCCTCGGCAGTTCCATCCCATGTTATGATATTGTGGGCAGGGTTCAGAAACCCTTCAATTTTTTTTATTGGGACACCTGTATTGGAGACAACATAAGCATTTACAAAAGCGCCACCTGCAAGGTCTTCAAAACGCAGGTTAAATTCATGTTCTGAAGGGTTAGGAAAAACGTTAATGTCTATCGTTTTTTTTTCATTGGCCATTCGTGATGCTGATACAACGCCTGTACCTTCCACATTATAAATGGTCACGCTCGATGCACCCGCAGTACCGCCTTGCGCGTACAAGTCAATCCCATTACTCCCCTCCGAAGGGAAAACTCTTGTGGCAAAAGCAAGTTCTTCATTTACAAAGACCTCAATTACCGAAGCATCTACGAAAATACGCCAGTTGATTGTATCACCGGGAGGAAGGGCATAGGCAGATGCTTGGTTACTTTTAGGAACGCCACTCAGAAGGGATGAATTGCTGCGGTCAACTACAAAGCTGCTGGTATTATAATCGTAATAAATCAACGTCTTTTCACCTGTAGCTGCACCATTGTGCAGCGAAAAGCCAACTTTGGTTGCCGATCCTTTTTGTAGCGATGCCACGATCTCATACTGGGAACCGGTTGCACCATTGAAAGCATTTGGAGCAGCAGTACCAAAGCTAAGGTTGCTGAAACTCTGCGATGCACCCCGAAGGCTTAGTAAATTAGGGTGCGGAACCTGGACAATTTTGTCGTTTACCAATGTCCATACACGCGGAAGGCTAAAGGTATGTGCCCAGCCCTGTTCTTTTTGTTTGGCGGTTGATACCCCATCCGCAATAATGCCAATAGCAGTAAGGTTTCCATCTGCATCTGTATGTATCGCAGGCGATAGTAGTGAGTTGATAACATCCAGGCGCTGTGGTGTAACGTTATCCCTCACAAACTGCGAACCGTTGAACGTCCCTGTCCAGTAGAGCGCATTTGCATTTGGCAATTTATTGACCAGGAGTATGGACTTAGAGCCGAAATTATAGTATACCGGCATTTCCCAGAAATCACCGCTACCATCACTGCCAGGTGTGCCTTCGAGCATTGTCCCTTGCTGGGACCATTGTGTAAAATCCTCTGATGTTGATTTATATAAGAAAAGACCACCACGGGATACCCCATTACGCAAACCGGTACCTACCATCATATACCAGTCGTTGCCATTCTGAAAAACAAAAGGATCCCTAAAATCAGCGTTTGCCATTGTGGTCGGTGCCTGGGAAATGATCGCATTAGTGTTTTTTGTCCATGTATCATAAGGTGCGTCTCCTGTTGCAAGGCCAATTGCGGCTTTCGTTTTGTTAACTCCTGTATAGAAGATATAAGGAATGCCATTCCTTTCTACAGCATGCCCGGACCAAACACCAACTTCGTCAAAACCTGGTGTAGGCCATAAAACCTGGGTTTTCTCCTCCCAGCTCACAAGGTCATCACTTACAAAATGTCCCCAGTTAAGGTGTCCCCAGTACGGCCCGTTAAAATTCCGCTGGCTGAAAATATGGTATTTACCGTCAAGATAGATAAGCCCATGGGGTTCGTTGGTCCAGGCAGCAGTTGGCATGGCATGGTATTTTGGCCTGTGGAAGTCACTCGCAAAACGCTGCTCGATAGGAATTTTCAGGTCGGGTGTACTTGGGCTCGCCGCAGCGTACTGCGCCTGCAGCTCTGTAGTTGTAAGCGTCCTGGCCCACACAACAACAGCATCAATGGCGCCCGTAAGCCCATTGGTATCGAAAGTTGCATCCGTTTTTACTTTTGACTCCTTACCGATAAAGACCGGGCTGGCAGGGCTGTATTGAAGGTCACCGGGAACAAATGAAATGGTCTCGACCTCCACACCATTAAGGTACAGCTTAGCAGTACCCTGTAGAGCGTCCACATTCAGTGCTATAAAATTCCACTCCTTTAAAGTGACATATTCATCCGAAAGTATTTGAAGGATAGCCGCCCCAACCTTGAACTGCCCGATGATCCTTCCGTGGTGGTTGATACCTAAAGCAATACCGGTGCTATTCGTAGGATTTATATTTGAAAAAATTGAGGCGTTGGTATTTTCAGTTATAGGGTCGGCGTCTTTTCTATGCAGCGGGAATGCTGAAGGGGCAATCCAGCCGGAAATACAAATACCCTTGGCAGGATAGCTCGCAGCCGGTGCGCCGGTAGCCCAGCCATAATAACCGTTAACCCGCAAGGCCTGGCCTTCCACGCCGGCAATACGCTCTGCACTTCCCAGAGAAGGATCAATCGAAAGGGCTGTGCCCGTCTTGGATTCTTTAACCGATTGCCCGCTTTCTTCGTTAAAGTCAAACATGAGTACAACATTAGGGTCGCTGGCAACCGGGGGCTTCGCTGCATCTTTGGAAGAACTACAGCCCAAGGTGGCAGCACCCAGTAAGAGTAAGTATACGTTTTTCATTGTCTTAAATTTTTTATAAAAGTATCGAAGCACATTAGATTATATCTTTACTCCTGATACATCGTTGTAGAAAATTATAACGCAAACTTAAACGTTGTAGTTCAAAGCGATAGCCTGACCAAATACGCGCATATTTTACAATTTTAATGGTTTAAAACACCCACCTTTAAAAATGTAACATGCCATTTTTACACTTTTTATACATTAAATATACCATTTGGCGAATCGCTTAACAAATGACTGTTCAAACGATTGCGACAAATTGTACACACTTTTCACATAAAGGATACAAATTATTATATTAAAATTAATTTTGAACAATTATTGCACATCAGGCGGTAGAAATTAATTTAAATTGCGTATTATAAAATCTTAATATGCGCAGTTTCATTTTATGGCTAATTATTACGGGGGTCCTGGCCACGCTTATCTCGTGTGGCAAAGAACGCGAAGGGGATGATACGATTTCCATAGCCGTATCACAGGCTATGTCTACCGATGATTGGAGGCAGCAAATGAACCGTTCTATGAAAGTTGAAGCCTCCCTGAGGCCTGAAGTACATTTGGAAATTATCGATGCGAAAAACAGCGTCGAAAAACAGGTGCAGGATATTGAAAGTTTCATTGCGAAAAAAGTCGATGTGATTATCGTATCACCAATACAGTCAAAACCCCTTACTGCCGTGGTCGAGAAATCAATCCGGGCTGGCATACCGGTATTAGTGGTAGACCGTAAAATTGAAGGAGAAAACTATACGGCATACCTCGGCGCGGATAATGTCGAAATTGGGAGGACAGCAGCAAAATACATCGTGTCAAATCTTAGGGGATCAGGAAACCTTATTGAGATTACGGGTGCCACCGGCTCTTCACCTGCTTATGAGAGGAGCCTCGGTTTTAATCAGGTTGTCCGCGCAAACAGCCATGTACACATCCTTCATACCATTGCAGGAAATTGGGAAAAGGAATCCGTAAAAGAACCGTTAACCAAGCTGTTAAGGGCTAACCCCAATATTGAATATATTTTTGCACATAATGACCGCATGGCCTTGAGCGCCTGGGAAACGGCGAAAACCCTTGGGCTGGAAGATAAAATTAAATTTATAGGTGTTGACGGACTCAATACCCCTAACGGAGGCATCGAGTTGGTTAAAGACGGAATGCTACAGGCAACAATCCTTTACCCTTCAGGCGGAAACGAGGCCATCAGGCTTGCCCAAAGAATTCACAATAAAGAGGCAATATCAAAAAATAATATACTAAACACTATCCTTATTGATCACTTTAATGCAGAGATCATAGAGAATCAGATGGATAAGGTAGATGAGCAACAGTCCGTCATTGAATCACAGCAGGGAGCCATAAAGGTACAAGAACAGGAATATGCATCCCAGGGCAACCTTTTGCGCCTGCTCTCATTATTCCTTGTAATTATTTTCAGTCTCGCGTTATACAGTGTGTATTCTACGGTATCCATCTCAAGAAAGAAGCGCCAGCTGGAAACGATAAACCATACCGTAGTTTCTCAAAAAGAAGAAATAGAACAGATGGCCGAAATAGCGCGACTGAGCAATGATGCAAAGCTAAATTTCTTTACCGGCCTTTCACATGAATTCAAAACTCCGATTACACTGATTATCAGTTATGTGGAATCACTCATTGACGAGGATAAAATCAAGGGTACTAAACTGGCACACGAACTAAAGCTCATTCATAATAACAGTAACCGTTTACTCCGTTTGATCAACCAGTTACTGGATTTCAGGAAGATTGAGGAACACAAGTTTTCAATCCGGGCAACCGAAACAGACCTATGCCAATTCTCGCGTGATATGATGGGGAATTTCACGGGGGAAGCCAAAAGGCGTAATATTGATTTTACCCTTGATTGTCCTTCCGGTAAATTGGATGCCTTTATAGACCGGAACCTTATGGACAAAGTCTATTTCAACCTATTATCCAACGCTTTCAAATTTACACCGGACCATGGTACCATTGCTATTAGTATATACGAGGAAAGCGACAACGTGGCATTGCGATTTAAAGATTCCGGTATCGGGATACCGCAGGAAGAGATAGCATCGGTATTCACTGCCTTTTTTAAGGCATCAAATAACCAAAAGAACAGTTCTGGTATTGGACTGCACCTTTCAAAAGAATTTATAGAGCTCCACAAGGGAACCATAGAAGTTATTGCCGGAGCCGGCGCCGAATTCATCATTAAACTGCCTAAAGGACATCACCATTTTAATGAAAATGAGGTAGGCCTACAATCTGAAGACGACTATAAAGTAGCCGGTTATATACTGGATAGTCAGACGTATGATATCGCTGAAAAGCTTCCTGCAGCAAATAATGAAAACTATTCGCTCTTAATCATTGAAGACAATACTGACCTCCTGAATTTTTTAAAAAATAAGTTATCTACCGAGTATACTGTCACTACTTCAGATGGCAGTGATGCTTTGGAAAAAGCCCTTGAAACGGTACCGGACATAATAATCTGTGATGTAAACCTCGCCGGTAAGGACGGCTTTGAGATAAGTAAGCAGCTGAAAAAAGACTTACGGACCTCCCACATCCCAATTATTATCCTTACAGCATTGGGCAATGAGGAATCGATGATAAAAGGCCTGCAGTCAGGTATAGACCAATACCTGACCAAACCTTTCAGCCTGCCTATAGTAAAACAGTCCTTGAGCAACCTCCTCTACAACAGGGAAAAATTACGTTATTACTATACCAACAATATTTACAAAGTAGAGCCTGAAACCAAGTTTGGTTTTCCCGAACAGGAATTCATTACCAAAATGAACGGTATTATATTCAACAATATGGATAATTCTGATTTCTCTGTGGAGGAGCTGGCTGAAAACTTAAAAGTATCCCGCGTACAGCTGTACAGAAAGGTAAAGGCAATACTTGGCATGAGTATAAGCGACCACATCAACAACATCCGTCTGGAGCGGGCAGCAGAACTCCTGAAAACAAATGATTTTACCATTTCTGAAATTGCTTACACGGTAGGCTTCTCCAGTCCTAATTATTTTTCAACAGCCTTTAAACATAAGTTTGGATATTCTCCTAAGGAATATAAGTCCAAGCTGTAAAAAACGTTTGAGAAGGATATTTGAATGGTAACGAAATCGTATTTTTTGGTTATAAGACGCTACAGTTTATGCATACACAGCGAACTATATCGTTTTAATCAACTGCCTGACAGTTGATTAAAACGATTAAAATAATTTCAAAACTTTTTTCGGCTTAGTAACATTACTTAAAGCCCCCGTTTAAATTATCCGATACTTTAGCGACAATAAATGAACCCAAATGAACAAAATTTTTACATGTTCCCTAATAGCGACTGTGCCGGGCTTCATCTTCGGATTTGATACAATTTTAATTTCCGGGGCTGACCGTCAGTTGCGTGACCTTTGGCAGTCTTCGGCTATAGTACATACCTCTTTGGTGATGTCCACGGCTTTATGGGGGATTGTTGTCGGTGCCCTTTTCGGCAGCCTGCTTTTAAATAGCATAGGCAGGAAGAGAACACTGACATGGATCGGGGTTTTATTTGTACTTTCGGCATTAGGATCTCTTTTATCGAAGGATCCGTATACTTTCAGTCTGTTTAGATTCATAGGTGGCTTAGGGATTGGGGCATCGACCCTTGCCACACCATCCTACATATCTGAAATTGCTCCCGCTCGTATACGTGGACGCAATACCGGCTTATATCAATTGAATATTGTAATCGGAATACTTGCGGCTTTCCTTGTTTCAGCGGTACTTGAAAACAGCGCCCCCGAAACATGGCGCTGGATGCTCGGCATGCAGACGCTAATGGCACTATCCTTTACAGCGGCAACCTTGTTACTCCCTGAAAGTCCTAAGTGGCTTTTCGTGATGCAAAGGGATGCTGAAGCGCAGCAGGCATTGGAATCGTTGCGAAGTAGTGAACTGAGTGAGGAGGCTAACAGTGAACAACTTGAACGCATGGGCAGCTATGAGACCATTTTTATGAAAAAGTACAAATACAGGGTACTGCTTGCCTTCTTTATAGCCTTCTTCAATCAGCTTTCAGGTATTAATGTACTGTTGTATTATGCCGGCGACTTGTTTGAAAGCGCAGGTGTAGGAGAAAACGCAACTTTCCTTAAAGTAGCGATTGGCATCGTAAATCTCATCTTTACAGTGATCGGCTTATTTTTAATCGATAAGGTTGGTCGAAGGCCGCTACTGCTATTGGGCTCAGTAGGTTACATTACAAGTTTTGGATGTGCCGCGGTAGCTTTTTATTCGGGATGGGGGAATGCAGTACTCTATATCTGTCTTGCAGTATTTATGGCATCACATGCTATTGGGCAGGGTCTGGTAATATGGGTATTTATTGCAGAATTGTTTCCCGTAAATGTTCGGGCTTCCGGACTGGCTTTGGGAAGCTCAGTGCACTGGATACTCGCTGCGGTAATTCCTTCAGCGCTTCCGCTAATCGTAAACGGTGTCTCCCCCCAAACCGTGTTGCTGTCTTTTATCGGTATAATGGCCTTTCAGCTCATTTTCGTAATATTTGCAGTGCCGGAGACTAAAGGGAGGACATTCTACAGGGCTAAAACAAACCATAATAATAAACACTTTCAAAATGATAAATATAAAAAAACTGCTACCCCTGGCACTGAGTTGTATCTTCCTTCAGCCGGCAGCACTACAGGCGCAACAGCAACAAAGCGCTGAGGAAATTCAATATAGGCCTAACTTTCACTTTACACCAAAAGCAAACTGGATGAATGACCCAAATGGCCTTTTTTATTCAGAGGGCATTTACCATCTCTATTTTCAGTATTGGCCCTATGGAAATGTTTGGGGGCCTATGCATTGGGGACATGCTACCAGTAAGGACCTTATAAAGTGGGAAGAGCAACCTATAGCATTATATCCTGACCGGTTTGGCTACATATTTTCAGGCAGTGCTACTGTTGACCTTAAAAATACTTCCGGATTTGGGGACGGCAAAACGGCTCCTGTTGTCGCAATATTTACCTATTGTGACCCTAGCTTAGAAAAAGCGGGAAAGGATGCCCAAAGCCAGGGTATAGCATACTCATTGGATAATGGATTTACCTGGTCAAAGTACGATGAGGGTAATCCCGTAATCAAAAGTCCAGGCATTAAAGATTTCAGGGATCCTAAAGTTACCTGGGACAGCGAGCATAACCAATGGGTGTTAGTACTTGCGGCGCAGGATAAGGCGCAATTCTACAGTTCTGATAACCTGAAGGACTGGAAGTACCTCTCTGATTTCGGAGTGGGTATCGGAGCGCACGGTGGTGTATGGGAATGCCCGGACTTGTTTCAGCTTAAAGTAGAAGGCTCTAACGAAACCAAATGGGTACTGTTGCAAAGCCTGAACCCCGGAGGTGCAAACGGCGGTTCAGGGACACAATATTTTATAGGTAATTTTGATGGAAAGACCTTCAGCCTTGACAAATCATTTGAAGATAAGATAATAAACGGAAAGGCAGCCTGGCTGGACTACGGCCGCGATAATTATGCCGGGGTTACCTGGAACAACGTTCCTGACTCAGAGGGCAGGAAGATAATGATTGGCTGGATGAGCAACTGGGATTATGCTACCGTAGTGCCAACTCAGGGATGGCGAAGCAGCATGACAGTGCCCAGAGAATTAAAACTGCAAAAATTTAACGGCAGCTACAGGCTACTCACAGCACCTGTAAAAGCAATTGAGAACTATAGTTCAAATACACTTGTTAAAGAAAAGATTAAGGTAAAGGATATTGTAACCCTTGCTACGGGCGAAACAATAGATTTTACTGCTGTTGATATACAGGCAGAACTTAGAAACCTCAAGTCAGGGATCTACAGTTTTGTACTTTCCAATGCGGCGGGCGAAAAACTTACTTTTGGATTGGACAACAAGGGGCAATTCTTATTTATTGACAGAACAGTAGCGGGGAAAAAATCATTTTCAGAAAAATTTGCCAACACGGTAACCAAAGCTGTCCTGGACAAAGTCCAAAAAGAAGGGAATTTCAGGGTGTTGTTAGATAAGACTTCCATCGAAATTTTTTATAACGACGGTGAAACGGTACTAACTGAAATCTTTTTTACATCCAAACCTTTTGACAAGCTTACCATTACAGGGCCCGGTGGGGAAATAAAAAAAATAAAATTTAACCAATTAAAGTTCAATAAATAAAATGGCTAAAAATATCGTGTGCTTCGGCGAAGTGCTATGGGATCAATTCCCAACTGGAAAAAAAATAGGAGGTGCCCCGCTAAATGTAGCATTACGTTTAAAAACATTAGGTTGTGAGGCATCAATGATTAGCAGTGTTGGCCATGATGCTAACGGAACTGAAATTATCAGCCTTATAAGGAGACTGGGTCTCGACACAAGGAGCATCAGTATCATAGATAATTATCCTACAGGTGTAGTACAGGTTGCCGTCAATGAAAGAGGGTCAGCCAGCTACACTATTGCTTATCCGGCAGCATGGGATAAAATCGAGTTAAATGATTATACAAAAGAACTGGTTGCCAATGCGGACGCACTGATATTTGGAAGCCTTGTGTGCAGGGATGAAGTAAGCCGCCAAGCCTTGAATCAACTTTTAGATTCTGATGTATATAAAGTTTTTGATGTCAATCTAAGGAACCCGCATTACACAACGCCAGTACTTGAAACATTGATGAATAAAGCCGATTTTATAAAATTCAATGATGAAGAGCTTTTGGAAATTTCGGCCAGCCTCGGATCGACCTTTACCACTTTAGAGGAAAATATCAAATTTATTTCTGAAAAAACAGCAACCAATGCCTTGTGTGTAACTAAAGGCAAACATGGGGCCATTTTGCTTTGGGACGGTCAATTGATTTACAGCGGTGGGTATCCGGCTACGGTGGCAGACACTGTAGGTGCAGGTGATTCTTTCTTAGCAGCATTAATTGCCGGGTTGCTTAAAGGTAGTAACCCGCAATATAGCCTCAACTTCGCATGTGCCACTGGTGCATTAGTAGCGGAACAACCGGGTGCAAATCCTGAAATATCCTATGCGAAGGTAGAGCAAATGATAGCCAGTACTAGTAGCATCTAACATTTTGCACAATTTTAAAAAGGCTTCGGGTTATTCTATAACCTGAAGCTTTTTATTTTAAATCATTGTTTACGTATCTGGAAAAGAACAAATTATTCAGTGAACAATAATAATTTTGACAAATAAAGAATCATCAATTATATATAAAATATATAGAGAACTTTTTTAAAAAATATATTTGAAATCTTGTTGATTCCCAGAAAACCTTATATCTAAAACTTTAGTATTTCTATTAAATCTTGTTGTAATATTTCTATTAAATCGTGTTGTAATATTTCTATTAAATCTTGCTTGATAATAATTATAGAGTGTTTTTTTCATCTTAAACGATAGTAAAAATTGAATAGTTTGAAATCCAATAGTCCTGCGTTCATAGATGATTGCTCTTTACTTAAAAATAATTATAACTACAGTAAGGGTCATACGGAAGACTAGTCTTCCGTATGACCCTTACTAGGTTTTAGCCATCGGGCATCCCTTTAAAGGGATGCCCGATGGCATAGTATTGTAACCCTCAAGCGCCGCCTCGCTTGAGCCCTAAGTTACAGTTTTTTAACTAAAAAAGCAAGTAGTGAAAAGAAGAGGGAAATTTTATTTTCTGTCGCAAATATTTACTAAATTTGCGACAAGATTAAAGCTAATAATATGACTGAAAGCATTGAAAATAAGATCTTAGCAAAGATAAAAAAAAACCGAAGAGGCCGGATTTTTTTTGTCGATGACTTCATTGCCGTAGCCATGGCTAAGACCGTTAACAAGACACTGGAACGACTGGCAACTAAAGGAGAGCTTACCCGAATTGCAAGAGGCATCTATACACGTCCGGAAATGAGCAAGCTCTTAGGCCAGCCATTGACCCCTTCAACGGAGGTTATCGCTAAGGCCATTGCCAAAAGGGACAGGGCACGCATCCTTCCCACAGGTACCTACGCCCTTAACATGCTCGGGCTATCAACCCAGGTTCCCATGAACGTAGTATACCTGACCGATGGTGCTGCCCGGAAAATACAACTGGGAAAACGCAGTATCCTGTTTAAGAAAACCACCCCGAAAAACCTCGCTGTGGAAGGGGAACTCACCGGGCTTGCCATACAGGCACTGCGCGTACTGGAAAAAGATAAAGTGACCCCCGAACAGGAAGCAAAAATTATCGAATTCCTCAAAAAAGAAAAACCTGAAGTCCTGGAGCGTGACATCGCATTAGCACCGGAATGGATACGACAGATCATGAGAAAAGCACTTCCTGAAAAACCTTAACCACTATGCAGCACTGGTTACAACTTACCGACAAGGAAAAAGCAGAAGTATATACTGAAATTGCCGCACGCACCGGGATGACACCGCAAGCAGTGGAAAAGGACTGGTGGGTTACCACCACCCTTAACCTGATGTTTTCCAGCACACTCTCGGCGCACCTTGTTTTCAAGGGAGGGACTTCCCTGAGCAAGGCCTGGGACCTGATTGAGCGCTTTTCAGAAGATATAGACCTGGCTCTGGACCGCAAATACTTGGGCTTTGAAGGGCCTATGACTCCAACACAGGTCAAAAAACTACGAAAGGCCTCTTACAAATACATATCTGAGGTATTCTTTCCTGAACTGATATCGATTTTTGAGCAAAACGGCATCCCCGTTGAGCTAAAGCTAAGGGAAAGCAAAGACAGCGATCAGGATCCGCTGGTTATAGAAATATATTATCCCCATGTCTTTGAGTATAATGAGTATATTGAACCCCGCGTGCTTGTTGAGATTGGGAGTCGCTCCCTACGTGAACCTTTTAGCCATCGTAGCATTTCAAGCCTTGTAGCAAAACATTTTCCGGAACTTCCTTTTGCAGACACCCCTTTTGAGATAGCGACCGTAAACCCTGAAAGAACACTTTTAGAGAAAATCTTCCTGCTGCACGAAGAGTTTCAAAAGCCATCAGAGAATATCCGGGTAGAGCGCCTGAGCAGGCATCTCTATGACGTCGACCGGCTAATTACGAACTATGGGCCACACATATTGGAAAACAAGGTACTATATCAGGAAATCGTAGCACACAGGCGCACAATTACGGCGATAAGGGGAATAGATTATGACAGGCATAAACCGGAATTCATTAACTGCATACCGCCCGAGGCGATCATCGCCAAATGGAAAAGAGATTATACCGTGATGCAGGAGCAAATGATATTTGGGGCAAGCCATTCCTTTGAGGACCTGGTACAGAATATCATTAGTTTCCGGGCACAGATAAATGGTCTTGATTGGAATCTGGAAGACTAATATTAAACCGATTATGATCAAAATGCCCTTGCAGGCCGCATTGCCCTAGCAGCGGGATGTCCAAATAATTGAGCCTCACAATTTCTAATTGTGGTGCGAAAAGATAATCTAATGAAATTATCCGGCAAAAATCAAGGCCTCCCATTGGATGGCTTGCTGCCGCTTTTGAAAGCCCTGATTAATTTCCTTATTTCGTCCATAGCATACCTTGTGCGGTCTCTCGGGCAATACATTAATATTAGCAGCAGCAGCAGCATCGGTATAAAAAGTACCAAACCTACAGCAATGATTTTGGGCAGGTTTAAATATTCCAACATAACTTTTAATTTATTCATTTCACTATTAGGCAATATCATTTGATTCCAACTCAACAGTTCTATAATTTCTAATTTTGCAGCAATTAAGAACAGTTACATTTATTTCGGTGTAACATGAAAAAGGGTTACAGCCAGCGAAAATATCTAAGACCTGAAAAATAAAATAGGACAGGTTTTTTGAGATTTTAAAAAATTGATTTACAGATACTTAAACAAAAACCCCTTTCCAATTTAACTTTACCACAAATGAAATGCTATCAGAAATTTATTTTAAGACATGAAAAAATCACAATAAAAAGCACTGTTGCGACACTGAAAGTCATGGTATCTTTACACACCTAAATATTACGTAATTGAAAAATTGGCAGAATAAATATTGGGAAATGATGCTTGTTGAAAACTTTGATGCTGCGATTCCGTTGAAGCTCAAGAATTTTCCGGGATCTTTCTATAAATACAGGGCACTTTCCGAAAGAACTATTGACATCCTGGAAAATAATTATATATGGCTTGCGGAAATTGCAAGCCTTAATGACCCTTTCGAATGCTCAATACAGTTTGACAACAACGAATGTTTAAGGAAATACTACGGTTCCCGAGACTTTCGAGACTTGTTTGTTCAAATCACAGGGAAAAAACTCTCAGAGACGGAAATCAGGCGACTTGCTAAGAGCCAAAGGCCATATGAAGACTACATAGAGATTTGTACCGGCAAGAACATACCCCTAAATCTATCGCCGGAACAACAACTCGCAAAAGTGCAGGACAGATGGTCAGAAATTGTATCAGAAACCAACCGCAAGCTTCGGATTTGCAGCTTTAGCCTAAATAACGATTCGCTACTGTTATGGAGTCATTATGCCCAGGAGCATAAAGGTATATGTATTGAATACGACTTACTGGACAATGATATTGCCAGGACATTTGCCCAGCCTGTCATCTACAGCCCTAAGGTGCCTAAAATTGGGATTTTTGAGGAATATAATACGATGCAGATGATTGCCTCAAGCATGATCAAATCAAAAGAATGGGAATATGAACAAGAATGGCGGATAACGATTTTTAAGCAATCAGAAAATTTTCCGCAAAAATTGCAGGTACCAAAACCGGTTGCCATCTACTTGGGAACACGGTTTGAGGCAAACAGTGAGGATTTGAAGGAGAAATTATATCGATTCGCAGCCATGAACAATGTACCCATGTACCGAATGAAAAAGCACCCGCAGGAATTTAGGCTTACAAAAGGATAACCTGTAGTTATGTGTTGCAGATCTATAGTTGTGCTTGATGGTGATTAATAAGAAAGAGATTACCTCTAATGACCATACGTTAAAATTATCATGTGATTATAATATTGATTACATTTGTATGGAATTATAGTATCGAAAAAGGGTCGTTAAACGACTGTGGTGAATGTCTAAAATAACCGATTTCATCAGTTAAGTGCCGGAAATAAAATGTAGTGCTCACTCTGCGTATAACTGATTGATTTCTTGATGTTTAGTTTTAAATTATCAGACCATTTGCAGCGTTCACGCCTTTCGTGGCACTTTTAAAATTGAAGTTGGAATAGCCAGGTTTTACTGGGCTTTCAGAAATAAGTTCGAATCCCATCGTGGTCACAATAAAAGCAGTAAGTCTGAGAATTAAATTCTCAGACTTTTTTTATGATTTAAAATTTCCATAAGAGTCAATATCAGTAATTAATTCTGTTAGGATTTCCGCAAATACTTTAAATCAGGAAATTTGATTTTAGAAGAATCCACAGCACATACACTCAACTCAGCCCACTTTTTATATATTAAATTTGTAGTAAAAATATTAATTATATATTTGTCTTTAATCTGTAATACAGTAGTGAGAGCCATCCTTATTTGGGCAGACAGCCGCTATTATAAAAACATAAGGCAACGGCCAATACAAATACCGCAAAGGCTCACAAAAGAATATAAATTGACTATACGTTTTTAACTGACTAATGACAACCAACTGTTTAAATTGTAATGAAGTAATTTCTGGGAAATTTTGTAATAATTGCAGCCAGGCAACATCCACACACAGATTTTCGCTATATCATGTTTTTCAACACGATTTTATTCACGGAATTTTTCACTTTGACAAAGGCTTTTTCTACACAATAAAGGAACTATTTACCCGACCTGGACACAGTATCAGAGAATATGTACAAGGAAAAAGAGTAAAACACTTTAATTATTTTTCAACCATAATTCTTTTAATAACAATAGGCTATTTTCTGAGAAAGTGGGCAAAATTTGATGCCTCTGTTTTTTATGAGGATAAAACAGCAATAGAAGGCGTTTTAAAAGTATTAAAACATTATTCAAAAATTACAGTTTTTCTGCACATACCCATTATTTCTCTTGTCAGTTATTTAGTTTTCAAAAAGAGTAAGCAAAATTATACCGAGAACTTAGTCCTTAATTTATACTTGTTGTGCGGAACATTAGCAATCAGTTTTATACTAATAATCTGTATGATTTTTAGTGATAATATAGATTTTCTTTTTTACGTAAACCATTTTCTTACTGCGCTCACCTTTTTGTATGTAATAATTTTCTATTACCAATACTTCTCGGTCTTTGATTTTAAAAAGCACCAACTAATCATCAGGGTTGTTATTGTTTCCATTTTATACTTACTGACAAAACAAATAATAAACAACATTTTAAATATAATTGGACTTAAATACTTCAATTAATAGAAAGCAAAGATGCCACCCTTAATTACTTTCTTAAACATATAATGAGACATAAACTTCTGTTCGATTAAGATTGTTTTTGAGAGAATAGTATCAAAACATAAAAGCTCTGCAATTGCAGAGCTTTTTCTTTATAATTAAGCACTAAGATACACGCATATTCTTTTATATTAGATACAATAATAATAACCCGTCTTATAAACTTATTTTGAAAATATGCATTTAAAAATAGCTGCCAAACCATTTTCGCTATCAGGGAAAAAACTAATTTTTGTTGATGATAAGGAGCTATATTCCGCCATAACAGACAGTATTGCAGGGCAGGAATGTGTAAAATTAATTGATAAAAAAGACAACATCGTCCTGTCAGTAATTATACGCGAATTAACATTATTACAGGACAGCTATAAAGTTCGCTTTTTGAATCGTGAAAATATCCCGATTCATTTTAATCGAATTGAAAGATGGAAACCACATTACAAAGCCAACTATCATGATAACACCTATACAGTAAAAGAAAATGAATATAATATATATATTATTTCAAAAAATGGAACTGAAATAGGACGTTATGCAAAACACCAAAGTACTTTCCTGAGTAACGAAGATATTTTTATAATAGATGACAATATTGCAGACTTAGAACTTGTAGTTTCTCTATGTTTAATAATCCATGAGAAAGAATCTGACAGGAGAAATCCTGATTAAAAAACAACCTAATTAAAACTCTTCCTAAACTCTCCCGGCGAAAGGCTTGTTTTGGTTTTAAACAGCTTACTGAACGACTGCGGGTGTTCAAATCCCAGGCTATAGGCTATTTCGCTAACCGACAAACTTGTTACCGCTAACTGCTCTTTAGCTTTTTCTATCAGCTTGTTGTGTATGTGCTGTTGTGCGTTTTGACCTGTAAGCGAGCGCAGCATATCGCTAAGATAGCTGGGCGATATATGCAATCTGCCTGCAAGATACTGTACAGTAGGTATGCCTGCGTTTAACGATTGTTCATTGCCAAAATATTCGTCTAAAATTTCTTCAAGGTTTTGAAGCAGGTCGTTGCTCACTGCTTTACGCGTAATAAACTGGCGGCGGTAAAAACGGTTGGCATAATTGAGCAGCAATTCTATTTGAGAGATAATAACATCCTGGCTAAAATCGTCAAGGCGACTGTTGAGCTCTTCTTCAATAATACTGAAAATGGAAATTATCGTAGCCTTTTCCTTATCTGATAAGTGCAGTGACTCATTGGCCGAATAGGAGAAAAAGCCATACTGCTTTATTTTTTTTGCCAGCGGATAGGACAATAAAAAATCAGGATGTATAAGCAATGTATATTGCGAACACACACCACCATGGTTTTCATCATTGCCAATTACCTGGCCGGGCGCAGCAAAAAGCAGTCCGCCTTCATCAAAATCATAATAATGCTGCCCATATTTTATACGCCCGCTTAAACGCGGCTTGTAGGATATTTTATAAAAATGGAGCACATGCGACTGCGGAACATAACGCTCTACAACCTGCGTACTTTCGGCACCCAGTATGGTTATAAGCGGATGCACAGGTTCCGGCAACCCAAACGCACGGGCCGCCTCTGTAAGCGATGTAAAATTATGCGGCTGATTTTCTTCTTTTTTCATATCAGGAAAATTTATATAAAGATAACCGATAATCTGCAGACTACCGGCTACCCTATTGCAATTGGTTTAATTTCTTATCCCTGTGCAGCCACAGCAACCGCTTCCCACGCTTCCCACTCAGCCATGCGGCTGGCATATTCGCCTTTTACCCAAGCCAGGTTATTACTGCCCAGCGACAGTCGTAACGGAGGATTTTCGGCATCTACCGCAGCAAACAGCCCTTGTGGGGTTGCATCAGGGTTTCCGCGTTCAAGGTTCTGCAAGCGTTGGAAAAAGTTAGCCTTAAAATCGTTGTAAACATCCATGCCCGGCGCAAACTTAAGCGACTCCTGACTGCCAAACTCGGTAGCATAAGCACCCGGCTCAATTATGGTTACTTTTATACCAAAATCTTTAACCTCTAACGAAAGGCTTTCATGTATAGCTTCAAATGCCCATTTAGATGATGCATAGTAGCCAATAACAGGAAGTGTTACATGCCCCAAATTGCTCGAAGTTCCAAGTATATGGCCATAGCCCTGCTCCCTCAGCAAAGGCAATGCAGCCTGTATTACAGCAAGCGTTCCAAAAACATTCGTATCATACATAGCCTTAACATCATCGGCGCTGGCTTCTTCTATAGTACCTACAAGCGAGTAACCTGCATTGTTCAACACTATATCAAGTCTGCCAAAGTGCGCATGAGCTTTTTCTACAGCTTCTTTTGCCTGGGTGGCGTTAGTAACATCAAGCTCCAAAGTAAGCACACGGTCTCCAAACTGTTCGTTAAGCACCGCTATACTTTCCAGCTTGCGGGCCGTTGCAGCTACTTTATCGCCACGTTTTAAAGCAGCCTCTGCCCATACACGGCCAAACCCGCGCGAAGCTCCTGTTATAAACCAAACTTTTGTACCGTCTGTTGTTTTTTGATCTGACATAATTTATATGTTTTAAATTGATGATACAAAGTTCGGGATGCAATGCGCAGCGCAAGTAGCCTAATTGGGTGGGAACGTAGTCTAATTGAGAAAAAATGCTCTCAGAACATTAAAGCTTAATAAACGAATGTTCAATTGAATAAAGTTTTCTTAAATATAGTATAGCAAAAAGCTTTTCATAGTAATTTGTATGGAAGTTTAGCCTAAAGCCTATGTTAATCATGTTTTTAATATAAAAGAATTATGAAAAATACAGAACAAATTAAGGACAGTTTAAAGGAAAAGACAGTAGTAATTACCGGCGCAAGCAGCGGAGTGGGCCGTGCTGCTGCCGAAGTTTTTGCAGCACAGGGCGCAAATATTGTTGTGGTAGCGAGAGGGCAAAAAGGTATTGATGAAACAGTAGAAGCGTGCAGAAACCTAAATGTTACTGCAATTGGAGTTCCTGCCGATATGTCTTTAGAAGAAGATGTTGAAAGAGTAGCCACAGAGGCGTTGAAAATTAATGGCAGGATTGATATTTGGATAAATAATGCAGGTGTTATGGCCAGTGGTAAATTTGAAGAGATCCCAATGGAAATTCATGAGCAGGTAATTAAAACCAATTTGTTTGGCTACATGCACGGTGCATATAATGCTATCAAAATTTTTAAAGAACAGGACGAGGGAATTTTGATAAACAATGTATCTATTGGTGGTTTTATGCCTGCACCATACAGTGCCGTGTATTCGGCTACAAAATACGGCATAAGAGGAATGATGGAATGTTTGCAGGGAGAGTTATCGAACAGAAAACATATTCATGTATGCAATCTTTATCCGCAGTTGCAAAACTCTACAGGCAATTTGCATTCGGCAAAATACTCCGGGTTTAATATGAGTATTTCAGCAATGGCTTCAGACCCACGCCAAACAGCAGAAAAAATGCTCGAATTGGCCAAACACCCCAAAAAAGACCTGTTCCCGGACCTCAGGTCGGCGGCAATTACAAACCTTTACAGGCTATTTCCTAAACTGATAATAAATACAGCCTCCACAGCGGTAAGGTTAAAAATGAAGCTAAATAAGGAGAAAAAAGATAATCCCGGAAATGTACTTGTAAAGTCTAAGGAGCCTCTTCGCGTGTATGGAAAGTTGCCTGCAGACACGAACCGGAACCTGAGCCTGGCTCTAATAGCGGGATTAGGAATTGGTTTTGCATTGATTGCTGTCAGAAAAAGACAATAACAGCATTATAGAGGTTATGGCAAATTATGCTCGGCACAAGGCTCTGCGATTTTTCTTTAATAAAAACAAATATTAATCCCATCAGAAAACTGCTAAAAAAATAGCCCAAGTTAAAATCGATGCTGTTAGAATAAAAATTAAACGCATGTACCACTCCAAATAATACTGATGTTATTAGAGCTGCCCAACCTAATGGCACGCCAAAAATATTAATTTTTGCGGTATAAACTTTATTCAATAACCCCAGTAACACACCTCTAAACACCAACTCTTCAGCAATACCCGGCATAGTGAACTGAAACAAGAGTGTTTCTGCATCAGGATAAGGCTTTGCGGTGTTTTGAAAATACTGTGTTGCAAAAGTTATGAAAAGGATCACTCCAATAATACCAAACACCATTTTCTTATCCTTAACCTGAAATGTTAGGCCAACTTCTTTAATATTCAACCAGGGCGATTTAAAAACAAGTAATAGCGCTAAGACACATTCGACTGCTTTGCCAACCCAGTTCCATTGTTGGTTATGGAAAAGTGTTACGCTGGCTAAAAAATGCAGTAATAGTTGATCTATAAGTACAACGCCAAAAAATAAGCAAACATATTTTATATTAACCTCTGCCTTTTTACTCCAGCTAATTATAAAAAGCGGAAGCAACAGTGCACAACGCGCTATGGCAAGTATGAAAATATTTTCGGGAGTTAAAGACCGCACTTAAAAACGTTTTAGTAAATACAACTTAAAGTTTTTGGCATTATTTCCAAAAACCTAACTATAACAAAAAAAGCTCCCTATTGGGAGCTCAATATAATATCTGTAACACAAACGTTCTTAGTTAAGAGACGCTACATGTTTTGTAAGTTTAGATTTAAGGTTTGAAGCCTTATTAGCGTGGATGATGTTTTTCTTAGCTAATTTATCTATCATAGAAACAACTGTAGGAAGTTTCTCTGTAGCTTCAGTTTTGTCAGTAGCTAAACGTATAGCTTTAATAGCATTACGTGTAGTCTTGTGCTGATATTTATTCAACACCCTTTTCTTTTCGTTTGTTCTTATCCTTTTTAAAGCTGACTTATGATTTGCCATTTTCTTTATGTCTTAAATTCCTTAATATCTTAATTGTAGTCCGTAGGGGAATCGAACCCCTGTTACCAGGATGAAAACCTGGCGTCCTAACCCCTAGACGAACGGACCGTTGCATTATTAGAAAAAAATAAAGGCTTTTATACCTTTAAATTTTGTAGCCCGTGGGGGAATCGAACCCCCCTTACTAGAATGAAAATCTAGCGTCCTAACCGATAGACGAACGGGCCAGTAATATTTTGTTCCTCTAATGCGGATGCAAAAGTACAACTAATTTTGAGTTATGCAATAGAGGAACAAAAAAAATTTAAAAAAAATTCTAGTAAGCCTTCGCGAACAGCACCCTTCCTGTGCTTGGCGCACCTGTAAGTATGCATGTACCAGCCTCTTCCTTCCTGTTTAGAGGAATACAGCGAATAGTTGCTTTTGTAAGCTCTTTTATCTTTTCTTCTGTCTCGCCTGTGCCATCCCAATGCGCAGATACAAATCCGGTCTTGTTTTCCAGCACATCTTTAAACTCTTCAAAAGTGTATACCTCTGTAATATGGGTATCTCTAAAGCTCAGTGCTTTTGTAAACAGGTTAGCCTGTATCTCCTCCAGCAAATTACTTATGTGATTAACAATATCAATACTTATAACCGTTTCTTTAGTTAATGTATCGCGTCTTGCCACTTCAAAAGTCCCGTTCTCAAGGTCGTTTGGCCCTATAGCAATACGCACAGGCACTCCTTTAAGTTCATATTCAGCAAATTTAAAGCCCGGCTTATGCGTATCCCTGTCGTCATATTTTACAGTAATGCCCAGCTTGCGCAGGCGTGCCATTAACTGCTTCGCCTCGGCAGATATTGCTTCAAACTGCTCATCAGTCCTGTATATAGGCACTATAACTACTTGTATAGGCGCCAGGTTTGGTGGCAATACAAGTCCGTTGTCATCGCTGTGCGTCATTACGAGAGCACCCATCAGTCGGGTACTAACCCCCCACGATGTAGCCCATACAAAATCCTGTTTACCCTCTTTATTAGCAAACTTAACATCGAACGCTTTGGCAAAATTCTGACCCAAAAAGTGCGATGTACCTGCCTGTAATGCTTTACCATCCTGCATAAGCGCCTCGATACAATATGTTTCTACCGCACCCGCAAAACGCTCGTTAGCGGTTTTCACACCTTTTACTACCGGTATTGCCATAAAATTCTCTGCAAAGTCGGCATACACGTTCATCATTTGTTCAGCCTCTGCAATAGCTTCCTGTTGGGTTGCGTGGGCAGTGTGCCCTTCCTGCCATAAAAACTCGGCAGTACGCAAAAACAGGCGTGTGCGCATTTCCCAACGCACAACGTTTGCCCACTGGTTTACCAAAATTGGCAAATCACGGTAGCTTTGTATCCAACCTTTATAGGTATTCCATATAATCGTTTCAGACGTTGGTCTTACTATAAGTTCCTCTTCCAGCTTGGCATCCGGGTCAACCTCAATGGTCTTACCGTCTTCGGCAGTGCGCAGCCTGTAGTGGGTTACTACAGCACACTCTTTTGCGAAGCCGTCTACGTGGCTTGCTTCTTTACTGAAAAAAGACTTAGGTATAAACAGCGGAAAGTATGCATTTTGATGGCCGGTCTCTTTAAACATCCTGTCTAATTCGGCCTGCATTTTTTCCCATATCGCGTAGCCATAAGGCTTGATAACCATACAACCCCTAACCGCAGAATTCTCTGCAAGGTCTGCTTTTACAACCAGTTCATTATACCATTTGGAATAATCTTCTGACCGCTTTGTTAAATTCTTACTCATCGTAAATTAATGGCACAAAAATTGTTTAAATTTATAACATATAATAGTTTAGCAAAACTAACTATTTTTGCAAGTTCAACAATAAAAAAAATGCAGAGATATGAAAACTGAATACTTAAACCTGCGCAGGCTGTCCCTGTTTTCTTTAATGGGGTTCCTGGGCTGGGCTGCAACTTCCTGCAGTTCGTACCAAAATACAAGCAGCGCCGATACCGATGGTATTTATGGCTCTGTACCCCACGATGCTAACAATCAGCCCGTATATAAATACAACGACGGTAATGTAGCCCAATACAGAGATGGCGAGGTTACAGGCCAGAACTCATCGGGCTATGCGACGTATTTCAATTCTCTTAAAGACGAATATCCTGTTTTTACAGATGTAGATAATTACAGCTCTTATGAAAACGACTCTGTTGTAAGCGTACAAAATGACAATGCTGTTAATGCTTATGGCGGCTGGGGCCAGGACACTAACGATGTTACCATAAACTACTACAACAACAATGGTTGGGGTGGTTGGTATGGCGGCGGCTGGGGCTGGGGAGGATATCCTTACTACGGCGGCTGGTATGGCAACGGTTGGGACTGGGGTCTTGGCTACAATGGCTGGTATGGCGGTTGGGGTCTTGGCTATGGCTGGGGTTACGGCGGTTGGGGTGGCTGGGGCTACCCATACTATGGTGGTTGGGGCGGATATTATGGCGGCGGCTACTATGGCAATCATTACCATTATTACGACAACAACTATGGGCGCAGAAGCAGCGCAGCCTACCCGGGCGGACGCTATGTTAACAATGGCAGGTACAGCGCCGGAAGAAGTGCTGGTAACAGCAGATTCAACCCCGGCAGAAGCAATGTATCTAACGGATATTCTGCCGGAAGAAGCAGATCTACAGTAAGCACCAACCGTTTTAATAACGGCAGGAGTAACAGCAGCACCGTTAGACAGGGCAATTCAAGAAATTCTGACCTGCAAAACGGGGGCAGGAACAGTTTTAGCAATTCAGGCAGAGGGAATAACAGTACAAGAACTTATACTCCTTCTACATCTCCATCAAGAAATTATACACCATCTCAACCAAGCCGCAGCAGCAGCCCAACTTATAGTGCACCATCACGCAGTAGCGGAGGAAGCTTTGGCGGCGGACGTTCCGGAGGCGGAGGCGGTGGTGGCTCACGCGGAGGTGGCGGGGGCGGAGGCCGCAGAGGCTAACAATATACACGCCCCATGTTTGTCTGTTAAAGTATAAACATGGGGCTTTTTTTTATTACAAGATCAGGCTATGAAAAACTATATACTTTATGCTGCCGGATTACTGGCAACACTAACCGCATCTGCTCAGCAGGACATGAACACTGCTGCCGATGCCGTTAGATATTCTTTAAACAACCTTACAGGCACAGCACGTTTTCGTGCCATGAGCGGTGCTTTTGGCGCAGTGGGCGGAGACCTTTCGGCAATTGGTGTAAACCCCGCCGGAGCAGCCGTTTTTATGTACAACACAGGAACAGCATCTCTTAGCAGCTACAACCTTAGCAACAGTTCTAACTATTATGGCACGGGGCAAAGGCAAAACGACAATACATTTGACCTTAACCAGCTTGGAGCCGTTTTTGTTTTTAACAACAATAACGAAGGGGCTTTTATGAACAAGTTTACCCTTGGCTTTAATTACGAGAACACCAACAGTTTTGAGAATAGCATTGGCATGCACGGCGTTAGCCCTAATTCTTTAGACCGTTATTTTTTAAGATATGCCAATGGTATTAATGGTGAGGGTGCTTTTGACCTTAGTCTTGCCGATGAATATTTTGACACCCTTAGCTTTTTAGACCAACAGGCCTATCTTGGTTATAAAGGATATATATTTAACCCTAACGAAGCACCAACGGGCGCTCCTTATGTTTCTAACACCGGAGGCAGCGGCAATTATTATCAGGAAAGCTATATAAGCACCACAGGGTTTAACGGAAAAGTTGCCTTAAACTTTGCGACACAGCTAAAAGAACGTTTTTATGTAGGTGCCAACCTCAACATTCATTTTACCGATTATATAAATAATACAAGCCTATACGAAAATACAAACAATCCGTTTTCAGATGGCTTAAGATCATTTAGGTTCGATACTGAACGATATACATATGGCGGTGGTTTTTCGTTAAATCTAGGAGCCATAGCAAAAATAACCGATTCGTTCAGGGCAGGCGTAGCTTATGAATCTCCTACATGGCTAAGATTACAGGATGAAACTACGCAAAGCATAGTCTCTAATGTGGGCGGGAGCACTATTGTTACCAACCCCTATGTTACTTCTATAGGAGACGATTATACTATAAAAACACCCTCTAAATACACCGGAAGCCTTGCTTATATTTTTGGCAGGAGCGGTTTATTAAGCGTTGATTATTCGGTAAGGGATTACAGCAACACAAAATATTCGACAAGCCGCTATGAAGCCCTGAATACCGAACTTGCCAGCACGCTCGACTGGGCAGGCGAACTGCGAATTGGCGGCGAATACCGCATTAAAAACCTTAGTTTGCGTGGAGGTTACCGCTACCAGCAAAGCCCTTATAAAAATGGCCGCAACGTGGGCGACCTGTATGGTGCTACCGGAGGGGTTGGTTTTAATTTGGGCGGATCGAGAATAGACCTGGCCTACTCGTGGTATCAGCGCAAAAGTGAAACACCTTTGTTTACACCCGGCCTGACCGACAATGCGCAGGTTAAAACCACAGGCAACAATGTAACGCTATCTTACACTATAGATCTATAATACAATTAGTTTTCATCTTGCTATTTTTAGTGAAAAGCCATCCGGAACGCAAACCGGGTGGCTTTTTTATTTAAGATTGATGATGGCAGATTCAAGATTGATTCTATAAAATCTATCATCTCAGTACTAACCACAAATTTTAACTGCATTATCTGCTTCGCTGTCAATAAAATGCTTAATTTTGCACTCCAATTTTAAGTACATGAGAACCAAATCGTTAAAGAAGAATAAAATCAATGTAATCACGCTGGGCTGTTCTAAGAACGTTTACGACAGCGAAGTGCTTATGGGTCAGCTGCGTGCCAGCGGCAAAGATGTTGCCCACGAAGCTCCCGCCCATGAGGAAGGTAACATTATTGTTATCAATACCTGCGGATTTATTGACAATGCCAAGGAAGAGTCGGTTAACATGATACTTAATTATGTAGACAAAAAAGAGCAGGGCCTTGTAGACAAGGTTTTTGTTACCGGATGCCTTAGTGAGCGCTACAAACCGGACCTACAGAAGGAGATACCAAATGTAGACCAGTATTTTGGCACTACCGAACTGCCCGGCCTTCTTAAAGCCCTTGGTGCCGATTACAGGCACGAGCTGCTTGGTGAACGCCTTACCACTACCCCAAAAAATTATGCTTATTTAAAAATTGCCGAGGGTTGCGACCGACCTTGCAGTTTTTGTGCCATTCCGCTAATGCGCGGAAAACACGTGAGCCAGCCTATAGAAAAGCTGGTTAAAGAAGCCGAAGGACTTGCTAAAAACGGTGTTAAAGAGCTTATTCTTATTGCTCAGGACCTAACTTATTATGGACTTGACCTGTACAAAAAACGTAACCTTGCAGAGCTTTTGGAAAATCTTGTTAAGGTGGAGGGTATAGAATGGATAAGACTTCACTATGCATTTCCAACAGGGTTTCCTATGGATGTGCTGGAACTGATGAGGCGCGAACCTAAAATTTGTAACTACCTTGATATTCCGCTACAGCATATATCTGATAAAATATTAAAATCGATGCGTCGTGGCACAACACAGGAAAAAACCACTAAACTTTTAAAAGAGTTTCGTGAGGCTGTGCCGGGTATGACCATACGCACCACACTTATTACCGGTTACCCTGGTGAGACGGAAGAGGATTTCCAGATCATGAAAGACTGGGTACAGGAAATGCGCTTTGAGCGTTTGGGCTGCTTTACTTACAGCCACGAAGAGAACACGCATGCCTACCTGCTTGAAGATGATGTTCCTGCCGATGTAAAACAACAGCGTGCCAACGAAATTATGGAGATACAGGGCCAGATATCCTGGGAACTGAACCAAGAAAAAATAGGCAAAACTTTCCGTTGTATCATAGACCGCAAAGAAGGTGCCCATTTTGTAGGCCGTACAGAATTTGATAGCCCCGATGTTGATAACGAAGTACTTATAGATGCAACTGTTGCCTATTTAAAAACAGGCGAGTTTGTAGATATTATTATTACCGATGCTACCGAGTTCGACCTCTATGGGGTTCCGGCAACAGTGGCTGCGAACTAAAAATTTTAAAAGCTAAGGCACGACGCTTTAGCTTTTTTTATTAAGTTTGATAATTAATACTTTGCTTTATGAAACTAAAAACACATTATGCATTTTTACTGCTCTCATTATTTTTATCTACAGCCGCATTTGCCCAATATGGCCGCGGATGGGATACTACAGGAGGCAGCGACCGTTATAGCAGCCGCCAACGTGGCAAAGGAGAGCAAAAAGATTTTGTAGAGCAAACCGTAGAATATTTTACTAAAGAACTTAAGCTGGACGATTTTCAAAAAGCAGCGGTGCGCACTATTATAGAAGAACAACGCGACCCTATAAATGAGTTAATGGCTGCTAAAGACATTACCAACGACGAACGCCGTGACCGCGGAAAAATCATAAACGATCGTATAGAAGAGAAAATGAAACCTATACTTTCACCCGATCAACTCAAGAAATTTACAGAAATACAGGGAAAAAGAAAGTTTTAAATTTCTTTTTTAAGAGATTGCAAGACACAAATTTCACTGATGAACACGAGTTATAATTTGTGTAAATCCGTGAAATTTGTGTCTTTTTTTAAAGCACAAACAGTCCAAATTCACGCAATGTGTTAATAGGTTTGCTGTACCAAAGCAATTCAAAATCATCCAGCCCTGCATCTTCATAACTTTGCTTTAGCTGTGCAAAACCAAGAGCTTTATTAGTTACATCTGCCTTTTGTAAAATATCAGCAAGCCATATCCCCTGCCCTTTTTCTAACTGTATGGTAAAACTTTCCCTTTTATCATGAAAGGTCAGCTGGGCGTTTTCAAAGTTTCTGCCTTTTTTAGTTTTTACAACAAAATCTGTATAGGGCTTGCCCCCTGTCCATACTATTTTAGCGGTAGGTTTTATAGTAAAATTATCGTCTTCCTGTAAAACATTATATATAAAATCAGGCTCAACTTTAGTTTTAGGAACCTTGAACTCAAACCAGTCCTGCAATGGATAGTCAAAACAAATGCCGTGCATAAAATTGAACAGTGATTTTTTGAGCCCAAAACTAAACTTATCATGGTTGGCACCGCTTTTATCTACGTGCACAATATCGTTGTTGGCAAAACTGCCAATAGCATCAGTCTCCTTTAAAACACCAAACTGCTCCGGATACATACCTACTGGGCTGTGCGCTGTCATGGCAAACTGATGCCAAAAACCGCTTTGTAATATGCCCACTTCAAACATTTGACGCACCATTTCCAGACTGTCTATAGTTTCCTGTGCGGTTTGCGTTGGGAAGCCATACATTAGGTAGGCATGCACCATAATACCAGCTTCGGTAAAATTTCGGGTAACGCGGGCAACCTGTGCTACAGTTACCCCTTTCTGAATAAGGTCTAAAAGCCTGTCGCTCGCTACCTCTAAACCACCCGAAACCGCTATACAACCCGATAATTTAAGGAGTCGGCAAAGGTCGGCACTAAAGCTCTTTTCAAAGCGAATGTTTGTCCACCATGTAACCGCAAGGTTGCGTCGTAAAATTTCGAGGGCAACTTCGCGCATTAGTGCAGGCGGAGCAGCCTCATCTACAAAATGAAAACCATTTTGCCCTGTTTGCGCAATAAGCTCTTCCATACGGTCTACCAGCAGGCGGGCGGCCACAGGTTCATACACCTTAATGTAATCAAGCGAAATATCGCAAAACGTACACTTGCCCCAGTAGCAGCCATGCGCCATGGTGAGCTTGTTCCAACGCCCATCGCTCCACATGCGGTGCATCGGGTTTACAATTTCTATAACCGATATATAGCTATCTAATAACAGATCGCTGTAATCGGGCGTACCTACGTCTGCCTGTTTATAATCGCGGCAACCGGAGTTGTCTATATATTTAATGGCTCCATCTACCAATGCAAAGGTGCGCTTTAACTGGTTTACATCGCGCATACCGTCAATATGCTCAATAAGGCATTCCAGCGGGGCCTCTCCATCATCGAGTGTAATAAAATCAAAGAAGTCCATTACACGGGCATCGGTTAGCGAGCGTAGTTCAGTATTAGGAAAACCGCCTCCCATAGCCGTTTTTACACCCGGAAAATGCTTTTTAATATACTGCGCACTCCGGAATGCCGCATATAAATTGCCCGGAAACGGCACCGAAAAGCATGCCAGTTGCGGGTTAACCTCTTCCATCCTCTCATACAATAACCCTATCAAAATCTCATCAATATAAGTAAAGGGTTGTTGCAACATTCCATAGAGCTCGTCGAATGAGTTGGCACTCCTGCCCAAACGTTCGGCGTAGCGGCTAAAGCCAAAATGCGGATCTATACACTCTACTATAAGGTCCGATATATCTTCAAGATAGAGCGTGGCAAGGTGCTTTGCTTTGTCCTGAACCCCCATGGTTCCAAAAGCCCAGTCGAGTTCTTCAAGTTGTGCAAAGCGTGAAGCTTCTGGTAAAAAATTCTCGCTGCAAATAAGATGGCTCAGTGTGGGATTTTTGCCCTGCAGGAACAGGATTACGGCATCTATGGTTTTAAGATACTCATTTTTAAGGGCGAGGATGCGCTGGGAATTGGTTGAAAGAGCCTCACCCCCGGCCCCTCTCCAAAGGAGAGGGGGGATAGCTTCACTCGGATCGTCAAAGCTGGCTGTTAAGTGTTGGTTATTGATTGTTAGGTTACTTTCAATGCGGTTAAACAGGTTGGTTAGACCCTGTTTGGAGAATAGCTTGAGTATTACCTCGATGCCCAGGTCGGCCTGAACAGAAGTGATGCCTTTTGTATTAAGAAAACCCTTTATATATGCCGTAGCCGGATAGGGCGTGTTAAGCTGTGTAAAGGGAGGTGTTATTATAAATACTTTGGCACTCAAAACTATGGGGATTTAAGGGTGCAAAAATACGGGATATTTTTTAAATATGGGATGAGGGGATTTTGGGTATATCCCCATTAACAACACGTTAAATACAGACTGGTACTATCAACGGCTTTTTTGCTTAATTTTACAAAAATTAAATTACAATGCCATCAGACTGTATTTCAAACCAATAAACCTGAGTCTTGAATTTATCAAAATATCAATTAAAAGCAGAAAATTCATTAATTTTATTTGAGTTTACAAGTGAAGGAGTAAAAGGAAAAATTCCTAAACTGATTAAATTTAGTGAAACTCATTTAAAAGATTTTTATAACCTTGGTTTTGGGGATAAGGATATTGCCACAGGAGACATAGACGATTTGGCTATATCTAACAACGGAGACAGCGAAAAAGTGTTAGCTACTGTTGTTTCGGCTGTATATGCTTTTACTGATAGATACCGTGATGCTTGGGTATATGCTGTTGGCAGTACACCGGTAAGAACGAGATTATACAGAATGGGTATAACAAAATACTATGAGGAAGCTATTATACATTTCGATATTTACGGATTGCTAAACAACACATGGGTTGTTTTTGAAAAAGGTATAGAATTTGATGCTTTTCTAATAAAACGAAAATAATTATGAAAACTATAGACGAACTTAATGAAAGGCAAACCCCGATTGTAACTATAGACAATAGTTTGAAAGCCTTTAAAAACAAGCCTCTTTTTCAGGCAAAAGTTGATAAAGCTAACGAAACGCTTAAAAACGTTGGCCTGCCAAAACTTAAAAAAGTGCTTTAGTCAGGCATTAACAACACGTTAAATGCTTACAGATACTATCAACGGCTTTTTTGCTTAATTTTACAAAAATTAAATTACAATGCCATCAGACTGTATCAGCTATCAGAGTTCAGGATATTTCACCCCGCTTATTACCGATTACCTAAACCAGCACGATAGCCTGAAGCCGCTGTACCACCGCTTTCCTACCCTGCAAAATTTTAAATTGCAGCTTGAGGAAAAACAGCAAAACTACAGTACTGAAAATCGCAGCATACTTACAAAAGCATTGCAGGAACAGTATAAAGGCATTGAAGTATCGGCTGCCACGCAGGCCAATATCGACCTTTTAAAGTCTGAAAAAACGTTTACCATTACTACTGGCCACCAACTTAACCTATTTACAGGCCCATTGTATTTTTTATATAAAATAGTTTCGGCTATTAATCTGGCTAAAGAGCTTAAACAGGAATATCCGGATCATGATTTTGTACCGGTGTACTGGATGGCTACCGAAGATCATGATTTTGAAGAGATAAACTACTTTAATTTTAAGGATAAAAAAATTAAATGGACGCGCGAAAGCAGTGGGCCTGTAGGACGACTGTCTACCAATGGTCTTGAGGCCGTGGCAAATGTATTTTGTAAAGAGCTTGGTCCTGGCACTAACGCCAAATGGCTTAAAGAACTGTTTGAACAAGCCTATATTAAACATGATAATTTAACCGAAGCCACCCGCTACCTTGCCAACGAATTATTTAAAGACAAAGGATTGGTAATTGTAGATGGCGATAACCGTGAACTTAAAAAATTGTTTATTCCTTATGTAAAAGAAGAGTTGCTTAGTCAAACCTCCCATCAAAAAGTGGCTGAGACTTCCGAGTTTTTAAAGAACTACAACATACAGGTTAATCCGCGCGAAATAAACCTTTTTTATATAGAGCATAATCTTAGGGAGCGCATTATTCTTGAAGAGGGTAAATATTACGTTAACAACACCGAGCTTGTTTTTACTGAAATTGAATTGCTTACTGAATTAGAAAATAATCCTGAAAAATTTAGCCCGAACGTTATTATGCGTCCGCTATACCAGGAGGTTATTTTACCCAACCTATGCTATATTGGCGGTGGTGGCGAACTGGCCTATTGGCTGGAACTCAAATCGTTCTTTGAAGCATCAAGAGTAACTTTCCCCATACTCCTACTCAGGAATTCGGTAGTATTGGCAACACAAAAACAGGCTGAAAAGCTTGACAGACTACATCTTAGCTGGACCGATGTTTTTGAAAAACAACAAAACTTAGTAAACAGAAAAGTACAGGAATTCTCGGCTTTTCAACTCGATCTTATAGAACAAAAAGAGGCCTTAAAGCTGCAATTCGAAAAGTTAGAACAAATAGCTGCACAAACCGATGCTTCTTTTATCGGGGCAGTAAAAGCACAGCAAACCAAACAGCTAAAAGGACTCGAAAACCTTGAAAAAAAGTTACTCCGCTCAGAAAAACGCAGCCACTCAGAAAAACTGGAGCGTATTACACAGTTGCAGGATGAGCTTTTTCCGGGCAGGTCGTTACAGGAACGCAAGGCTAATTTCTCTCAATTTTATCTTGACCACGATGGCAAATTAATGGATGAGCTTTACAGGCAACTTAAACCTTTGGCACAGGAGTTTAACTGTATCGTTTTGTAGCGCTTTATCTATTTTAAAAAAATCCCGGAAAGAAACTCCCTAAATTTTAACAATTAATACAAAACCCGTATTTTTGCCGTAAAATCTTAAAACACTATGGCTACAAACAGAACTTTTACTATGATCAAGCCGGATGCCGTTAGAAACGGGCACATTGGCGGTATATTATCTATGATTACCGAAGCAGGCTACAAAATAGTTTCTTTAAAATTAACCCAGCTTACCGTTGCCGATGCTCAGGCTTTTTATGCCGTGCATAGCGAAAGGCCATTTTACAACGGCCTTGTAGAATTTATGTCGGGTGGGTCTATTGTGGCTGCTATTCTTGAAAAAGAAAATGCCGTAGAAGATTTCCGTAAACTTATTGGTGCTACCAATCCGGCTGATGCTGCCGAGGGTACTATCCGTAAAAAATATGCAACATCTGTAGGCGAGAACGCCGTTCATGGTTCTGACAGCGATGAAAATGCAGCAATAGAAAGTGCTTTCCACTTTGCAGGCAGAGAGCAGTTTTAATCCTGTTTATATACATTATATTGAGAAGCAGTCGTAACCCGGCTGCTTTTTTTATGGCCTGTACTCCCCTTTTTATTGTCGGTTTTGCACAGCGTTATTTATAGTTTGTTTCAGTAATTTTAATTATCAAACAATACAGCTATGCAAAAAATAACACCCTGCCTTTGGTTTAGCGGACGCATAAACGAGGCACTCGATCTGTACACACGTGTATTTAGAAACTCTAAAGTTAAAGTTATTTCTTATTACCCTAAAGAAAGCCCTATTTTGCCGGGCGAAATACTGACGGCTGTTTTTGAAATAGAAAATCAGGAATTTATGCTGCTCAATGGCACACCTGAGTTTCCGTTTACACAGGCTGTATCTTTTACAGTAAATTGCGAAACAAAGGAGGAGATAGATCACTATTGGAACAGTCTTACTGCCAATGGTGGAAAAGAAATACAATGTGGCTGGCTTGAAGACCCTTTTGGCCTATCGTGGCAGATAACACCCATTATTCTTGATAAATACATTACGGATAGCAACCCCAAAAAGGCTCTAAATGTTTTTGAAGCCATGTCTAAAATGATAAAACTTGATATCGCCCAAATAGAAGAAGCTTATAATAAAGAGTAGAATTAATTATACGAGATAAAAACAAAATCCCCACGCGCTGCGTGGGGATTTAAGTTTTGGATGCTTGTTTAAAGCAACCGGGGGATTAGAAAATTATGCGTTTGCTGACTTTTCCTTTTACAGTGTCAACCTCTACAATAAGTACCTGCTGTTCTACCTGTAGGCCACTTACAACTGTCTCTGTTGCATTGATGCCTGATTTGGTGAATAGCTGACGGCCGCGTATGTCGTAGATCGTTACGCTGTTCATTGAAGCAGTGCCTGTGTTGATGGCTATGCCATTGCCTTGCTTGAATACCATAACACTGTTGGCATTTAAGGTATGGTCGTCGTCTCCCAATGATGGGCTGGCTGCATACACCACCTCAAACCTGCCGTTAAACGTACCGGCCTCGCTGGTAAAGGTGTAAGCCTCTTCAAGGCTGGTTACCGTACCCAGAAGGTTGTCTTTAAGGTAGATCTCCTGGCCTTCGTCAAACAGGCCGTCTTTGCGGTCTATGGCAATGCTGTACTGGCCTGATGCCAAGGCTGTAAAGCCCATAGGAACAACATCGGTTGCTGCAAATGCACTCCTTGCCTGTATGCTAAGGTTCGTAGCTTCAGCTACAGAGTATAAGGCTACCCTGCCGCCATCGTTCAGCATCTTACCGTCATAGCCATAGTCTAAGCCCATAGTGGTGTTTTCGCTGTAGGCAACAAGTGCCTGGCTAAAGCCTCCCTGGGTATCGGTAAGGTTCAACCAGTAGCGTGACATGACAGGGGCTCCGGTCCTGAAGAATGACTGCTGACCATTGGTTGGCGCTGCCCTCCTCATGCTGTTTGTAAAGGTAATATGCGTGGCTGTTGGCGCTGATTTGGTTTGAACAAAGAAGCCCTGACCCTGTGATATGATCCAGCCTAAGTTATAATCCTGACCACTGTTAGGATAGAAGCCTGACTGTCCCTGTCCTCCTGTACCGTCTGCCGACTGGCTTTGGTTGGCTGTAAAGCCTGTAAGGTTCAATGAGGCATAAGACGAGGTAGCCGAGTTGTTCTTCTTCCTCCAGAAGTACAGCGAAGAGGTAGCGTCTATAACACCACTGTTACCACTAAAGAAGTCTACAACGCTTATTGGCGATGGATAAGGATTACCTACTGCGGTGTAGCGGTCGCCTGCCGTAGAGGCAAGGATGCTTACATTACCGTTGTTCGGTGTACCCACAAAACTTCCAATATAGCTGTATGAGGTGCTGCCTGCATTGTAACCCGGAACCGAAAGGTTGCCGTTTGGCATACGGATAAGGTAGCCCTTAGCCGCTGTAAAGGTGGTGGTTGAGGGAACGATCAGATATTGCTCCACTCCTGCATCAATACCATACTCATAGAAACGGCCTACCGTGGTTTGTGGTGAGAACTCTCCAAGGGTTTGTGTGCCACTTACCGGTGATGACCACAAAGTATAGTCTAACCTGAATAATGGGTTGCTGTTTTTGATTACAGTAACATTACCTGTATTGCTATTCGTAGTAGCTGCTGTGCTTTGTAAAAGAGCAGCGTTGTTTTGAACAGTCAATGTACCATTGGTAGTTAGCGCATTACTTACACTTAAAGTAGCTCCAGTACTTACAGTAAGTGAGGCACCTGTATTAACTGTAAGACTGTTTACAGCTACGGTTGTACCTGCTGCAATTACAGGGGCGTTTGTAGCACTGGCAATAATTACATCATTTGCCACTCCCGGCACAATGCCCTCGCACCAGTTGCCCGGCACAGTCCATACAGAACTCACAGTACCTGTCCAGCTAAAGCAGCTGGCTTCTTTTACAGTTACATCATCAATAACATTTGAGCGTCCATAATTATTAATACCCTCAAAAGCAATTTGATATGTCGCAGATGGATTAGGTAAAAGTATATTTTGAACATGGGTCCATGAAGCAATACTTTCAGTATAATGAGCAAGTTCTACCCATGGTGCCGAAAGGCTGGTCCTGTAATATACTTTAAGTTCATTTTGGTCGCCTGACCAATCCTGCTGAGCATACCAAAAATCAAGTATTGGGTTGGTCACAGCCGAAAGGTTTAGCATTGGTGTAATCAGTTTTGTTATAGGAGACTCTGTTCCAGACTGGCTCACAAACCTTGCATTAGTCGTACCGCCGTGTGCAGCTGTTACAGTTCCGCCTCCGGCTCCTGTAGCATACGTCCAGCTTGCAGTTCCATCTACCTGAACCTGAGACCAACATGACCTTGAAGTACTTGCTGTTTCAAAAGTTTCAGTAAAAGGGAATGTCGCTAAAGCATCACATGGTGTTGTAAACGTAGCCGGTCCTGCCCAAGCAGATTTATCGGTACCGCCACAATCAGACCTTACCCATACATAATAAGTAGTACTAGGGCTTAGACTACTAACATTTGCAGTCAATACTCCTGCTCCTACACTGCCGTTTATAGTTGCTCCGGCCGAAGGTGTGGCATTAGTCGTACTATAATAATACTCATAACCTGTTGGCGTTCCTGTTGCAGGTGCTACCCAGTTTACAGTTGCCGTTGTTACAGAAGTAACCGATGCTGTAACTGATGTAGGAACATTACAGGTAGGTGCTTCTGTTACATTTATTGTGTAATCTTCAAACACACCATAGGTACCTGAATAACAAGGAGTATCTGGCCCTGAATCAAGGTCTGTGCCACCAATCCTTATACGGTGGTATCCTAAAGAAGCTGTCAGAGGAATTGTAAACGACCCTGTTAAAGTTGTAGGGTTTGCAGCTGTAGAAAGTCCTGTATATACAAGTTCTCCTGCATCTGTAAAATCAAGATCGTTATTCCAGTCAATCCATA
Organism: Flavobacterium sp. Sd200; assembly: GCF_009826935.1. Classification (GTDB taxonomy): domain Bacteria; phylum Bacteroidota; class Bacteroidia; order Flavobacteriales; family Flavobacteriaceae; genus Flavobacterium. Next base: position 259,018 of record NZ_WUMN01000003.1, on the reverse strand, counting down.
TTTTTGTACCATATGTAAATCCTGTTGCGTAGGTAATACTGAAGTTAACAGAGGTACTTCTGGCAGTATCTGTAATCTGGCTGCTGTAATTACCATAATAGCCAGGTTCAGATCCGGTAGTATTATTAATAGTACCCATTGTTACATTCGTTATACCTAAACCATCTACAGACTGAGGTGATGGTATACAATATCCCTGATAAAATGATATTGTAGTCCAATCACTGTAATTTGTTCCGCAATTTGTTCTTACGTGCAAATAATAGTAAGCGTTGATCGTTAAACTTTCCGCTGTTGCAGTGGTAGCTGTAGTCTCAGTACCTGATGCCGGAGGAGTTATCGAATTCGTTACAGCATATTCATAACCAACTGGAGTAGTTCCTGCTGTAGGCGCTGTCCAACTGAAGGCAGCCGCAGTAAAAGAAGTAGGCGTTGCTGTAGCCCCTGTTGGTATGTAACATGACGGAGGTGTAACCACATTAACAGTGTAATCTTCGGTTTGACCTTCATAATACAAACTACATGCTGTTCCGGCAGTATCTTCAAATGCATCACCGGAGCGAACCCTCATTTTATAACTGCCAAGTGCTGTACCTGCCGGCACGGTTATAGTCCCGGTAAAGGTAGTTGCACCAAAGCCATAGCCATTATGTGTTGCAACTTTTTCACCCGGGTCATCAAAATCAAAATCGTTATTCCAATCAACCCAGATGGCTGCCACAGTATAAGCAGGTACAACAATACTATAATTAAATGTATTACCTGCAGACTGGCTAACTGCCATAGTAGGATAATTTATATAAAGCGTTGTATCTGTACCTGTGTTATTAGCAATGTTAGCATAACCATTTGTAGTAGAGAAATCTGAAATGTAAACTGTTCCTATATACTCAGCAGCCGGAAAACAGTATGGCACAGAGAAATAAGCTCCTGTCCATGGGCTGTAATTGCCAGTGCTACAAACCGAGCGCACATATACCTCCAGATAAGTATTTGATGGCAGGCCTGTAAGGCTTAATGAAGTTCCGGTAACGATTCCACTTGCTACAAGACCTGTTGCACCACTACCAACAGCGCCTGATGAACGCACTTCATATTCATATGAAGTTGGTGCACTTGCAGATGCTGTCCAGTTTACTGTAGCTGCAGTGGTAGATGTAGCTGCAACAGTTATTGAAGTAGGTATAAGACAAGGAACTTTTACCAATAAAGAAAAATCTCCTCTTGCTCCGGTTGTAGTAGAAAAAGCTCTTAAATAATAAACCGTATTGGCAGTTAATGTAATATTCGCAGCAACACCTGTATTACTACATCCTATCTGAGTTAGGGTTCCGGCACATGTACCTGAATAAACCGCATAGCCTACAGTTGCTGTAGTTGTTGCTGTAGCTGATACTTCTAAAACAGTATTAGAACCGGAATTAAAAGTATACCATGTATCATAATAAGAAGCAAACTGGCTTGGTCCACATGTTGGATAAGATTGTGAACTTGCAGAAGCACAAGTATTATTTGTAGCTAAAGCAGTACCAACCGTTAAAGTTGTTGCGTTAGCACACTCATCGTTAGTTGCCACTGGTGTACAAAGAGCTGAACATGTAATATTTAATGTAAAACTACCGGTAGCAGTCATAAAACTTCTTACCATAATATAGTAAGTAGTAGTTCCATCTGAATTAAATATAACTTCAGATTGTATAGAGTTTGCCCCACATGCTGTGCTATCATCATTACCAGCAATATAAGTAAGGTTACCAGGGGTTCCTGTGGCTATTAAAATTGCAGTATCAAAAGATGAGCCACATAAACTTGCAGTAATTTGCTGTGGAGTACCAGTACCAGTATATGTGTACCAAACGTTAGGGCTTGCAGTATTATTAACTCCAAATACCGCAGGGTTTGGTTGGTCATTAGTAGCATTTGCTGTAGAACCTGTATACGTTTGCCCACAACTAACAGCAATGGCATCAGCAATAGCGTCATTAAGATAAGTAGTAGTAAACGCTCTTTGTGTCCATGTACTGTATGTATCACTTCCACAATCAGAACGAACATATAGGGTATAAGCTGTACTCGATGAAAGACTTGTAAAAGTATGCGATGTTCCTGTTTCTGTACCTGTAGTAACAAGGCCTGTAGCGCCGCTTCCCGCTGCACCTGATGTCCTTAGCTCATAAACATATCCGCCAGACGGAGGAGTTGTTGGAGCTGTCCAGCCAATAGTGGCAGTCGTAGACGTTACTGTAGACGTTAAAGCAGTAGGCACCGCACATAAAGCAGGAGTTGTAAACGCCCTGTTTGTCCATGCACTGTAATCTCCGCCACCACAACTGCTCCTTACGTGAAGGTAATATGAGGTTGAAGGTGAAACAGAAATTCCGGTTACAGAAGTTGCACTTGTAAATGTTCCTGATGCAGGAGCAGTTGCAGATGTTGTTACGGCATACTCATAGCCCGCTGGTATAACTCCTGCAGCAGGAGGTGTCCAGCTTACATCTACAGTTGTAGCATATGCTGTGGTTGTAAGAGCTGTAGGCGCTACACATGAAGCTGTGGTTGTTATTGTAGCCTGAGCCCATGAGCTGTAATCACCTGTACCACAAACTGATCTTACATATGCTGTGTAAGTTGTTTGAGGAGTTAATCCGCTAACATTGAATGTAGATGATGCCGTACCAGATGCCACTAAACCTGTAGCACCACTACCAGCTGCTCCGCTACTGCGAACTTCATACTCATACCCTCCAGACGGTGCACTTGTAGATGCCGTCCAGGAAACTGTAGCAAAATTGTGAGATGGTGCTACCGTTAAACCTGTAGGAGCAAAACACGGTGCTTTTACTAACAAGGTAAAATTACCCCTGTTAGCAGCTGAGTTAGAAATAGCCCTAACATAGTATGTAGTATTTGCTGTTACAGTAACAATAGATGATGTGCCTGTAAGCGTACAGGCAACTGATGTTAATGAACCACATGTACCTGAATATAAAGCATAACCTACAACTACAGGAGATAACGTTGTTGTAGATATTTCTAAAGAAGTATTAGAACCTGAATTAAAAGTATACCAGGTATCATAATATGTTCCAAACTGATTGCCACAAGTAGGATATGTATTGGCACTTGGTGTTGAACATGTATTATTTGTGTTCAACGCAGTCCCTACTGTAAGAGCGCTTGCAGTAGCACACTCATCGTTACCGGTAGCCGGTGTACATGGTGCTACACAATTTACATTTAGGATAAAGTTAATAGGATTGGTTCCCGGACTAAATGTAAATGAATAAACCAATACATAATAAGTGGTTCCTGATGTTGTACTTACCAATACTTCTGATGATAATGTGTTACCACTACAGCTATTATTATCATCATTCCCTGCTACGCACGTCAATGCACCGCATGTGCCTGTATATACAGCAATTCTGGAGTCTCCGGAAGTAGTAGAACAAGTAGTAAATGTTACATCACTACCGTCACTTACATATTTATACCACACTCCGGGAGTATTTTGTAAGGTCACACCTGAAATACCACAAACTGTCATATTTTCGTTTGTAGCCCCGACTGTTGTACCTGATGTAGAGCTACCACAAGTAACCGCAATAGCATCAGTACATGCATCATTGGCAAGTAACGTAGTTGCACTAACAGATACCCATGAGCTGTAATCACCGCTACCGCAATCAGACCTTAAATAAACAAAATAATTGGTTGAACCCGAAAGACTTGTGAATGTGTGTGTAGTACCGGTTTCAGTACCGCTGGTAATAAGGCCTGTTGCCCCACTTCCTGCAGCTCCTGATGTTCTTATTTCGTATTGGTAACCACCACTTGGAGTACTGGTGGAGGCCGTCCAGGAAGCTGTTACACTACTGCTTGTAGCAGTAGCCGTTACACCTGTAGGGGCTGTACAGCTTGGTGGTAATGTAACATTTAGAGTATAGTCTTCAAAAGCACCATATGTACCTGTATAACAAGGTGTATCAGGACCAGAATCAGTATCTGTTCCTCCTATCCTCAGTCGGTGGTTGCCCAACGCAGCAGTTAACGGCACAGTAAAACTGGCAGCTAACGTAGTAGGATTTGCATCTGTAGAAAGACCTGTATATACAAGTTCTCCTGAGTCTGTAAAATCAAAATCATCATTCCAGTCTACCCAAATTTTTGTTCCATAGGTATAACCAGTCCTGTAAGTAATATTTACTGATTGTGTGACACCCTGACCAACAGAAACTATCATACTCGAATAATTACCATAATTACCCGTTTCTGCTCCTGTAGTATTATTTATAGTGCCCATAGTAACATTCGTTATCCCTGTTCCATCTACAGATATAGGTGCAGGCGTACAATAGCCTACATAGAATGAATAAGTAGTCCAGGCACTATACCCATTTGTAGCACAATTAGAACGCACATGAAGATAATTTGTATTCGCAACCACAGCAACCCCACTTACTGATGTACTTGTAGTAGAAGTACCGCTTGCCGGTGGTGTAGATGATGTGGTTACCGCGTATTCGTAGCCACTTGTTGCAGAAGCTACTGTGTTCCAGCTAACATTAGCAGTAGTAGCCGAAGTAAGTGTCGCTGCAAGCCCAGTAGGTGCAACGCAGGCCGGAGTTACATTAAGGCTGAAATCATCTACTGATAAGTACCAGGGGTTACCATTAGCCGTACAACGTATTGCTAAATAATAATTTCCGGTAGTGCCTACTGTAAAAGCACCCGTTAGAGTTGCATAATTTGCGTTTACAATATCCGCAGCAACAGATGCAATTGTGTTGGTCTGTGTGCCTGCTGCTGCGGTAGTACCATAAGTTAAAGCCAATGGTCCAAAGCCCGTTAATCCGTCCGCCTTATACAAACAACTCGCCGTATATGAAGTACCTGTTGAAAGAGCAAAAGGTCCAACAAAATAATATCTGGTACTGTTATCATACCTGAACGCAATAAATCTTGTGTCGCCATTGCCACTCCTGTTATAAGTAGCCTGATTAGCAATGTAAGTAGGTTGATTAGCAGTAGTTCCGGATCTTGTCCACGCCCCTCCTGCAACCGTAGGAAGGCCATTAGCTGCCGCAATCGTTGAGAAATTCTCCGTGTAAGGCAAGCCTATTTGAGACCAGGACGCCATGCTTGTTAATAACATCAATGCCGTCCACAGCACCGAATGCCTTTTCATAAATGTAACACACCAGTTGGGAATGGTTGTGCTACTGCTCCCCCTCGGCAGCGATTGCTCGCTCATAACTCGCGGGAACAAGTTGTAGTTTTTTTCCATTGTATAAATATTTTAAAATATCTCTAAATTTAACATTATTAATAATGATTTAACATTCACCTCAAATAATTATTAAATAATTTACGAAATCGATTTCGTTATTTTGCTATTTGATTTCTACCTTATGAGTTAACACGATAAATTAACATATTTGTATTTTTTAGTGAAATTTAATTATAAAAAAACCTGTTATAATTATGAAAACACAGAAAGTAATTAACTAAAAATTACATAAATACAGACTAAAAGCAAAAATAACCGACAAAAAAGCACCATATGATAGATGAACCTAGTAGTGAAAATCATTAACAAAAATTATTTTACCTTAAGAATTTGAATTTAACTTTTTACGTTTTAAAAATTAAAATACAACTATTAACACAATTAAAATTTTTAACACTTTTAAAACAAAAACACCAAAAGCATTAACACAACAAATTACTATAAAAACAAAATCCCCACGCGCTGCGTGGGGATTTAAGTTTTGGATGCTTGTTTAAAGCAACCGGGGGATTAGAAAATTATGCGTTTGCTGACTTTTCCTTTTACAGTGTCAACCTCTACAATAAGCACCTGCTGTTCTACCTGCAGGCCGCTTACAATTGTCTCTGTTGCATTGATGCCTGACCTTGTGAATAGCTGACGGCCGCGTATGTCGTAGATCGTTACGCTGTTCATTGCAGCTGAGCCTGTGTTGATGGCTATGCCATTGCCTTGCTTGAATACCATAACACTGTTGGCATTTAAGATATGGTCGTCGTCTCCCAATGATGGGCTGGCTGCATACACCACCTCAAACCTGCCGTTAAACGTACCGGCCTCGCTGGTAAAGGTGTAAGCCTCTTCAAGGCTGGTCACCGTGCCCAGAAGGTTGTCTTTTAGGTAGATTTCCTGACCCTCGTCAAACAGCCCGTCTTTGCGGTCTATGGCAATGCTGTACTGCCCTGCTGCCAAGGCTGTAAAGCCCATAGGAACAACATCGCTCACTACAAATGCACTCCTTGCCTGTATGCTAAGGTTGGTAGCTTCAGCTACAGAGTATAAAGCTACCCTGCCGCCATCGTTCAGTATCTTACCGTCATAACCATAGTCTAAGCCCATAGTGGTGTTTTCGCTGTAGGCAACAAGTGCCTGGCTAAAGCCTCCCTGGGTATCGGTAAGGTTCAACCAGTAGCGTGACATGACAGGGGCTCCGGTCCTGAAGAATGACTGCTGACCATTGGTTGGCGCTGCCCTCCTCATGCTGTTTGTAAAGGTAATATGCGTGGCTGTTGGCGCTGATTTGGTTTGAACAAAGAAGCCCTGACCCTGTGATATGATCCAGCCTAAGTTATAATCCTGACCACTGTTAGGATAGAAGCCTGACTGTCCCTGTCCTCCTGTACCGTCTACCGACTGGCTTTGGTTGGCAGTAAAGCCTGTAAGGTTCAATGAGGCATAAGACGAGGTAGCCGAGTTGTTCTTCTTCCTCCAGAAGTACAGCGAAGAGGTAGCATCTATAACACCACTGTTGCCGTTAAAGAAGTCTACAACGCTTATTGGCGATGGGTAAGGGTTACCTACTGCGGTGTAGCGGTCGCCTGCCGTAGAGGCAAGGATGCTTACATTACCGTTGTTCGGTGTACCCACAAAGCTTCCTATGTAGCTGTATGAGCCACTGCCTGCATTATAACCCGGAACCGAAAGGTTGCCGTTCGGCATACGGATAAGGTAGCCCTTAGCCGATGTAAAGGTAGTGGTTGGAGGAACGATTAGATATTGCTCCACTCCTGCATCTATACCATACTCATAGAAACGGCCTACCGTGGTTTGTGGTGAGAACTCTCCAAGGGTTTGGGTGCCGCTTACAGGTGATGACCACAAAGTATAGTCTAACCTGAATAATGCATTACTGTTTTTTATAACGGTAACATTACCTGTATTGCTATTCGTAGTAGCTGCTGTGCTTTGTAAAAGAGCAGCGTTATTCAATACAGCTAAAATACCGTTATTGGTCACCTTGTTTTCTACACTAAGTGTAGCGCCAGTATTAACCGTAACGGTAGCACCTGAGGCAACAGTAAGGTTCTTTGTAAGTGCTGTTCCTGTAGAAACAGTCACGCTTTTTCCTGTTGGGATGCTTACACAATCTGCAGAGGTAGGAACACCTGTCGGGAACCAGTTAGCAGGAGTTGTCCAACTTGTATTAGCACCTACATAACGCTTAACATAGTTTTCTACAGTAGCTGTGGCAGTTTTAGTACATCCGTTAGAATTTGTAGCGGTAGCTGTGTAAAGCTGAGATCCACTTGGAGCAGCATAAACCGTTGTTGCATTAGTACCTGTATAAGGCGTATTAAGCGCAGCATCTGTATAAAGTCCTGTAAAAGGAGACCATGTAACAGGTAAATTCTGACTTCCCATTACCTGAACATTATCAAGTCCAATATTTGTACTTCCATAATCAGAAGTACCCTCAAACTTAAGTTTTACAGAAGTAAATCCTGCACCTGTAAAGGACGCTAAATCAATTGTAATCTGAGTCCAACTGGTATATACTCCATATGAAGTAGTATTTAACTGAGTATAAGCCCCCGTTCCATTTTTGGCATATACTTTCAATACATCTGTACCATCACCGTTAAATATATAAAACTTTAATTGTGCAGATGTATATCCACTAAGATCAATGGCTGGTGATTCCATACCACCCGAAGCACCTGCGCTTATTAGATAAGTATAGAAATAAACTGCATAACCTGTACCGCCATATCCTGCTGGTGCAGAAGGCCACGTATTACCTCCTGAAGTAGTATTTGAACTTATGAAGGCATTATATGTGCCTACCATCTCAGTAGTCCAACCTGTAGGCAATGTTGTAGTATTAAAGTTTTGTGTTAGTATCTCAACATCATTTACAACATTTCCATTTGCTGAAAGCTGCATATACTCAAGACTACAACTATCTGCTCCTGTTGGGGTGGTCGCAGATGTTATTGTAATAGCATTTGGAGCAGATAGAGCTGTTACAGCAACAGTAACAATTTTAGCACATCCAGACACTGTATTGGTAGCAGTTAGAGTATAAGTCGTAGTAGCTGACGGAGCAAATGTCCACCCCGACGTATTGTTACCAGACACACCCACAGATGGCGACCATACATATGAATCATAATCTGAACTTCCGCTTGCAATAGTTACCGTAGAAGAAGCAGAACCCGAACATGCACTGATAGCTGAAGCACTTAAAGCAAATGCAGGAGCAGCCGTAACAGTAGCAGCAACTGCTACACGAGGTGTAGATGTACAGCTTGCTATACTTGCTGATACATAATAAGTAGTTGTAGCAGATAAAACCGGAGTGGTAAAATTCTCACCGGTAAATAGTGCCGTGCCTCCTGTAGATGCAGCATACCAGTTTAATGTGGTTCCCGCAGATCCTGTAGCAGACAACGTTACCGTACCATCTCCACATCTTGTAGCCGGGGTAGTAGCAGTAACCTGCGGTGTGTTAACAGTAACAGTAACAGGAGCTGTTTGAGAGTAAAGACCTGTTTCTGTACAAGTAACTCTTAAAACATACGTTTCTGTAGCCGTTAATGTTGGCGTAGTGTATGTTGCATTTGTAGCACCCGATATAGCTCCTGCTGAATTATACCACTGAAGCTGTATTCCTGCGAAACCTGTTGTAAAGCCTGAAGCCGTAAGTACAGATGTTCCCGAATTACAAATTGTAGAAACCGATGCACTAACAGTACCCGCAACAGGTGTTCCTGTACAAGCAGGTTGTGCAGTTACTGTTATAGTATAATCTTCTGCTTCACCGTTGTAAGCAGTATAACAAGGATTAGACGGTGCAGTATTATTGAAATGCGCCAATATTCTCATGCGGTGATTGCCTACAGACGCAGTTAGAGGTACAATAAAGCTATTTGTTACAGAACTTACATATCCTGATGTAACGAACATCTGCTCTCCTGAATCTGCAAAATCAAGGTCATTATTCCAGTCTACCCACACTGAGAAACCAAAAGTTCCACCTGTAAATGAAGATGTGAAATTAACGGTTCCTCCCTGTTGCTGGGTTACTGCCTGTGATCGGTTATCAGCATAACCGCCTGCAGTATAACCAGAAGCATTGTTTGTAATATTACTGGTTCCGCCAGTTGTGGCAAAATTGTTAATATAATAAGACGTAGAAGATGACGAAGAAATACAGTATCCTGTATTGAAACTTCCGCCACTTACCCATATTCCAGGTGTTCCGTCTTCACACACAGCACGTACCCACCAATAATGCACGGTTTCTGCCGATAAACTTGTAAGGTTTGCAGTCAATACTCCGGCAGCTGTACTACCCGCTATTGTTACTGCAGTATTATTAGGATTTAAAGCACTATTTGTTGTATAGTAATATTCATATCCGTTAGGTGCAGCAGGAGATGAAGCTCCCCATGTTATTGTAGCACCCGATAATGTAATTGCAGATGATGCAAAAGTACCTGCTGGTTCAAGCAAACAAGAAGGTATAGGCTCATAAACAACACTATCAACGTAAACACCTCTGTAAGTACCCCCTAAACCATGACGGAAACCAAAATAATCATTTGTTCCGGCAGGAATATTAAAGGAATATCTTGTGTGAGTAGTTGTTAATGTGATCGTTTGCAGAAGAGTAAATGTAGCTGCATTTGTTTTGTCGCTCAAAGTACCAAATTGTAATGCATAGCCATTAGTACTTGATCTTGCATAAAAAGTTACCCTATATGTGCCATTACCAAGATCTACAGTTTGCGGAGACACCAATATATAATTACCTGCATTATCATCATTATTATATATATAGAAATTGTTTGGTGCAGAGTTAGGTGTTGTGGCAGATGTGTAACCATAGCCTGTACCGCCGTCTATAAAACTCCAACAATCAGGCAGGCTTGGATTTGTTGTACCACCAACAGCAACACTGTCAAAATTTTGTGTAAATCCTGTTGTAAAAGTATTACACTCTGTTTTAAATGTATAAGCAGCAGTCCAAGCACTGTAATCAGATCCTCCACAGAATGAACGCACATATACAGTGTAGCTTGTATTAGAAACTAAACCTGTTGTAACGTTTACTGTAGCAGCAGTTGGGTTACCGCTTGCCGCAAGGCCGGTAGCACCACTTCCTGCAACACCAGATGAACGCACTTCATACTCGTATGAAACCGGCGTTACCTGTGTAGGAGCAGTCCAGCTTAAAGTAACAGAGTTTGTTGTCACCGCCGAAGCAGTTACTGCTGTAGGAGGGTAACATGTTGGAGTTACAATAACCGAAATATCATCTACATACAGCCAAGCTCTATCTGCTATAGAATAGACATTGAAACCAAAATAGAATACACCCGTAGAAGGAGCTGTAAATATAACCTGATTAGATAATGCCGCACCTCCGGTAAGCACACCGGCATGAGTAGCAAGTACAGTTGTCATTGCTGTATTTACTGCAGTTGTACCATATGCAACTCTTAAGTTTTCTGCATAGGTAGTTGCTGCACTGGTACCATATTTATATGAAATTGTATAAGAAGTACCACCTGTTAAACTAATGCCATTTGTATAAAACCATGCGTTTGCAGCATTAGTAGAATGATATGCATAGGTAAGATTTTTACTTGTAAATCCTGTTGTTGCAGGGCTTGATGTTGTCCAGTTATTACCAGACCCCGCATTTTGCATAGAGGTACATGATGGTATAGCAGGTGTAGTTACCGACTCAAAATCCTCAAGATAAGGCAGCGGAGATGGGTTACATGTTGTTGTAAATGTTGTTGCTACTGTCCATGCGCTATTTTCAGAACCACAATTACTGCGAATATAGAGGCTATATGCTGTACTTGGAGCTAAACCTGTAGCTGTAGCAGAAGTTGTTGCCGATGTACCAGATGTTGTCAATCCAGTAACACCACTACCTGCCGCACCAGATGTCCTTATTTCATATTCATAACCGTTACTCGGTGCAACACCGGGTGCTGTCCATGATAAGGCCGCGGTAATATTAGAAGGCGTAACCAGTACGCTAGATGGCAAATCACAAGCAGGAGCAGGAGCTATACTAAAATTATCAAAACCTAAATAATAGTCTCCACTTGTCCAATTTCCTGTAATACGGATTTTGACAACTTGGCCAGCATAAGATGCTAAAGGATATCCTTTAGTCTGCCAACCACCGTTTGTATTATTCGGTACGGTTTCAAGAGTTACCCATGTAGTACCATAATCAGTCGAAACTTGAACTACAAAATTACCTGTTCCTGTTCCAGGGGCAGCAAAAGGTGTACTATAATTTGCATGCTTATAGTCAAAAGTAAGTTTGTCATTAGCACCAAGAGGACCAACGTTTATGGTAGAGAAGTTTGCTGTAGTTAAACCGTAATAAAATCCATCCCAATCTTCTTCCCAGTAGAAATTTGCATAAATAGAGTTACCTGTAGTATTACCTATAGCAGTACTTGTACTGTTTACTATCCAGTCCGTTGTAGATCGTGTCCAGCCTGTTGGCAAGGTAGTCGCAGCAGCAAATGGTTCTGTCCATACTACAGGAGTTAAGTTTTGTGTAGTAAAAGATGATGAAGCTGCCCAGGTACTAAAGGTATCTCCACAGTTACCCCTTACATAAACTGTATAGGCAGTAGCCGGGGCTAACCCTGTTACAGATGCCGTTGTAATACCCGCACCTGTATTTCCACTTACAGCAAGGCCTGTTGCACCACTACCTGCAGCCCCAGATGACCTTACTTCGTACTGATAACCTGCCGATGGAGCCGTTGACGGCGCCGTCCATGCAGCAGTGAAAGTTGTAGCACCAACCGCAGATGATGTTACACCAGTAGGCTGAAAACATGAAGGCGGAGCCACAACATTTAGCGTGTAATCCTCAAACTCACCATTTGCAGCAGGTCCGCAGGAAGAAGTAATTGCACCAGACCAACTATTAGCCACCCTTACCCTGTAAGTACCTACAGCTGTACCGGCTGGTATTGTATATGAACCTGAGTATGATGCCGAATATCCTGTTGTTCCTACAATAGCCTCACCAGAATCAGCAAAATCAAGGTCATTATTCCAATCTATCCATATATAATATAAATTTGTTCCAACAGATGGTGTAATAGAGAAATTTACAACACCTGTAGCATATTGTGAGAAAGACAGCGCAGAATAGTTTCCGTAGCCTCCTGTACTTGCTGTGGTTGTATTGTTTATATTCGTACTACCACCTGTAGTCGTAAAATTAGTTATATAATATGTAGTACCACCAGTTGGTAAGCAATAACCCGTATAAAATGTCGAACCTGTCCAAACTGATTTATTTACGTTATCGCAGTTTGACCTTACCCAAAAATAATAGGTTGTATTAGCAGCTAAACTACCAATATTAGCGCTTAATACTCCTGCGCCAACACTACCTGAAGGAGTTGTCGATGCTGTTGGAGCAGTATTAGTATCACTATAATAATATTCATAGCCATTGGCTGGCGCAGAAGTAGATGCTCCCCAGTTTATAGTTGCTGTTGTACTGGTTATAGCACTTGTAGTTAAAGCCGTAGCAGGCTCACAGTTAGGTATAGCCTCTACTACAAAATTATCTACATAGAAATTATAATCCGGCGCATCATCAACAGTACCGTCTGAAGCATAAACAGCAAACACAGTATTGGCACTGTTATATGACGTTAAATTATAAAGATACTGATTAGAGGTATTAGATATAGTACTGTTAGGAGATGTCCAGGTTTGTAAACTTGTCCATGTAGCTCCTCCATCTGTAGAGATAAGAAACTGTACAACATCATCAGTTGTAGTTGTTGCAGGAGCTGCTGTTCCTGTATATGCAGTAACACCATAATCAAACTTAACCCTGTAAGGTCCACCCGACGATAAATTTAGCGGTATTGACCTTAGCCAACTTGCTCTGTTATTTGTATATAAATTTATTCTTGCTGCTCCGGTTTCAGTATTGTTAAGAAAACCATCTGCTACCCAGTTAGCAGTCGTTGCAGTAGGTCCCGTAGCCGGAGTACCGCCCGATAATGCCGCAGTCCAACAAGTGCCGGGAAATGTACTGAAATTGTTCGTATATGACGGAACAACCGCTGGACAGGCTGTAACGAAAGTTCCTACACTACTATAATATGTACCTCCTGCATTAGTAGCGAAAGTTCTGTAATAGTAGGTTGTACTACCTTGAAGACCCGAAATTGAAGCAGTAAAAGTGCCACCTGCAGCACCGCCAAAGCCTGTTCCGGCTACCGGAGTACCCGCGCCTCCTGTAAAAGTAGCTGTACTGTATTCCAAACCGTAAGCAGTAACATTACTACAACCTAAAGCACTTATAGTAGCATTAATAGCAGCACTTGTAGAAGTTACCATTGCAGTACCCAATGTAGAGGTAGCCTGAGTATTTACTCCCGCCCCGGTAACAGCTATATTGGTTGTACCCGTAGTACCGCCGCCTGTAACAGGAATATTACCACTGTAAGACTGTACAGCAGTTGGAGTAAGCTTAACATATACTGTTTGAGAAAGACTTCCTGAAACAGGAGACAATGTTAACGTAGAAGTGTAACTGCCGCCAGAAGTTGTAGAATAAGTATAGCCAGCTAACGCACCTACAGTAACATCGCCGGTAAGGTTACCTCCTGCAAGAGTAAAGTTCCTGTCTGCAGAAGTCGTATTTATACAATTATTTCCAAAAGCCGAACTTATTGCACCAGGAGTTAAATAAGGCGTTGTAGGAGGTTCCCATGTATATGTTTGCCCCGAAGCCGGAAATGAAGTCGTAGACCATGTCATTGTAGAACTGTTTGCAGTTCCAGCAGTCGTTGAAGCCCAGTTTGTAGTAGTAGTCCTGTTACTGTAATTAGTTGTTACAGCCCCTACTATACCTACTTGTCCTGTATATGTTGTAGCCCTTGCAGAGGTACCATATATAATTTGAGCAACATTGGTAGTTTCGTATAATTTAACCTGAACATCAACAGTATTAGTTGAGCTGTTATATTGAGGCCTATATCCGGGATATTGAATTGTAAGCACCCTGTTTGGAGCAGTTCCAGAAAGCTGGTATGTTACAGGATCAGTAGCTCCGGTAATAGCATCTCTCGAAAAGAAAGCTATTGCAGGCCCATTATCTGAACTACTTATAGGGGTGGTAGTAAAACTACTTGCTACCGTTCCCCCTAACCTTATCCATCCATTAGAACTTGCAGAAAATTGGGTATAATCAACTCCGCTTAGTTTAAATGTAAAACCAATATTGGTTACCGGTGAAGCACCGGAATCAACCCCGGTTGCTATTAGTGTAGTTCCACCTGTTATTGCATTATACGCTCCACTACTTTGTGTAAAAGTATATTGGGAAAGATTTTGCGCCATGGCAGGCAACATACCTATAATAAATAATAATGCTGTTAACAGCATAGACCGATTTGCAATTACAGACTTCTCCCCGGGAAGATGCAAGCTGTAATTACCCTTTGTTCGCCATGGCCGCAAGCCACTTAAGAACAGCGTGTAATTGTGTCCCATAATTTTTCTTTTCGTTTTGAACAAACAAAAATAAATATTTAACAACTACTTAACACATTGTTAAATTAATTTGAAAAATTATCTTACGAAAACGTTTTAGTTGATGCATTATAATCAAAAAAGCAATTGTTAAAACCTTAAATTTTATATAATTATCAAAATATTTAACAAAAATAAAAAAAACTATTTAGGGTTAATTCAATTTACACACCTATTTTACTGCTTAAAACCAATACATTATAGATGTATTGTTACAAAATATCGACAACCTACATATTAACATATTTATATAACAAACATTTATTTAACAACAAAAGCCTACTGTATAAACAGCAGGCTTTTGTTTTAACCATAATTTAACAAATAAAGATTAAAATATGATCTTTTTACTTACTTTACCTTTGTTAGTATTTATCTCGACGATCAACACTTCTGTGCTTACCTGTAGACCCGTTATTGACACTTCAGATGCATTTACATTATCTTTGTTGTAAAGCTTCCTTCCACGAATATCATATACGTTTACATCTGTCATTTCCGCTATACCCGTATTAATATCTATTTGGTTGCCGTTTTTGTAAACAATTACACTGTTAGCATCCAGGTGCGGTGTATTAGCATTTAAAGTCCTTGCAGCATATACCACTTCAAACCTGTCATTAAAAGTTCCTGCCTCTGTAGTAAAAGTATAACCTGTGTGGGTTATGTTGTTCACAGTATTGGCCACATTATCTTTTATAAAAATTTCCTGGCCTTCAGCAAATACCCCCTCTACATTATCAAGTGATATAGTATATTGTCCTGACTGGGCAGCATTATATCCCAATGCAACAACATCTGTAGTTGTAAACTCCGGTCTTGCCTGTATTGCAAGATTTGTTTCCTGAGCAATAGAGTATATCGAAAGCCCACCATCGCTTAGTTGCTGACCATCATAACCATAATCTAAATCAGTAGTAGCTTCTTCCATATAAGCTATAGCTGCCTGGCTAAAACCATTTTCTGCACCTGTAAGGTTTAGCCAAAGACGTGATGGTGCAGATTGTGCTGTCCTGAAGAACGATTGATTGCCGCTTACAGGAGCATTTCGACGCATACTGTTTGTAAACAATATATTAGTTCTTGTTGGTGAAGCAGCAGTTTTTACAATAAACCCCTGCCCCTGTGCCAATGTCCAGTTAACGTTACTGCCTGTATAATATACTCCCTGCTCAGATCCGCCGCCCGTAGCTGAGTTTTTGGTAAAGGCTGCAAGAGTAATAGTAGCATAGGAAGAAACCTGAGCGTTATTTCTTTTTCTCCACAAATAAATTGCTGAGTTGGCCTGCAGAACGCCTGAATTTTGATCGAAAAAATCTTTAACACTTATAGGCGATGCATACGGGTTGCCCACAGCTGTATAGCGATTGCCTTGTGTAGATGCCGGCACACTAACATCGGCATTGTTTGGCACACCCGTAAAAGTACCGTCTATAGTTATCGAAGCGGTTCCTGCATTATAGCCCGTTGCACTGTTGCTATTTGGCATGCGTATAAGGTAGCTTTTACCCGGTACAAAATTATTAACGGTTGGATCTACGATAAAATACTGCTCAAGGTATGCATTAGCCGTAGCATCAAAATCATACTTATATTCATAAAAACGACCTACTGTTGTTTGAGGTGAAAAAGCCAAGAGGTTTTGTCCTGTAACCGGGGCACTCCACATTGTATAATCAAGTCTGTAAAGCGGGTTGCTGTTTTTATGAACAACTATAGACCCCTCGTCCTGCACTTTCTCGATTTGCACTAAGGCACCATTGTTTTCTACAATAACATTTCCTGTCGCCTCTACAGTAAGCTTGTTTTTAACCGTAAGTGTTTTTCCTGTAGGCACCGTTAGCGTTACATTTGGTTTTACCTGACAAGAGCATACCTCAAGATTTTGTGGCAACGCAAGGTTACTTCTTATTTCTACCGCCGTATTGATATCAGGGGTACCATTCCATCCGTTATTATACACTAAAGGAGCAGGAACTGTTACCGCTTTTGTTGCAGCTGTAGTATATGCGCCACAAGCCGATTTTATCCTAACCCAATATGTTGTTGTAGTTGTAGTAACTACAGTAAGTGTAGCTCCTGTTTGACCTGCTATTATATTAGAACCAACAGCCCCTGTACCCCACTCATATTGCGCGCCCTGAGCCAAAGTACCCCCGGTTGCTGTAAGTGTAATAAGTGCATTTTGGCAGCACGATGCCACACCCGATATTGAAGACGGTGCAGTAGATACATTTAAAGGAGTTATAACCAGTTTTGCATTTGCGTCTCCACCATTCTCTTCTACCCTTAACTCTATTGTTGAATTAGCATCAAGATCAAAAGTACCAATGTTTTGTACCGGCTGTCCTCCGCTGTATCCTACAAAGTTCCAAACCTGCACACCGTTTATATACAGGCGGCTGTCGTCGTCCCAGTTTTCCATTTGTATCCTATAGCTTCCGCAGGTAAAACCTTTACGTTTGTGCACAAAAGTAAAATTCTCTATAGGAAGCTCACAACCTGTATAGCCATTAGTGCTGGCATAAAAAGATGGCGAAGAGTTTTTGTTCCATGAAGTTTGTGTATCAAAGCCCAGTGTAGACACACTGTAATATCCGGCATATTCTGTAGTCGTAACATTAAAGTCAAGATCTCTGCCCCTGTAGCCATATACATTCCACTTGTTGTCTCCGTAGGCAGAAGGGTCGCCTGGAGCCGGTGTAGCTACTGTAACGGTTCTTGTAATACCCTCTGTAGTTGTAGAACATGGTGCAGCACTTACACGCCTAACCCAATATGTTTTTGTAGTATATGGTTGTACTGTTATAGATACACCCGTTTGGCCTGCTATAATATTTTCGCCAACCACGCTGCCCACACCCCATTGATAAGTACAGTTTGCACCGGCAAGACCACCTGTTGCAGTTAGTGTTGTACCAGCAGAGCAGCTTGAGGTAGCCGTACCAGAAATAAACGTAGGGGCTGTAGACGTACAAGATGCCAAAGCATAATCGAATTTTATTCTTGATGCACCACCGTGCTCAAAATACTCTAACACCATATTAATAACACCACCTACATGATAATATGTAGCCGTTTTAGACTGAAAACCGTGGTCAGCCCAGTCGCTCATATTAGTCGGGAAATTAGCCCCACCATCTAAACTTAACCTGTAACCGTCATCTCCGCCAATAGTATAGGTGTACCAACCTGCAGCAAGATTAGCCTGCATTTTATAACGGATGATAAAGTTTTGATTGTAAGTACCGCTACATAGTGTAGACTCAGATGGCAAAGCACCGTCTCCTATGTTCTGGTCAAAGTTTGCTGTGCGTGTAACGTAGCCTTTATAGTTTGCCGATGCAAAAGCTGTAGCAGTTGGCGTGCCGCTTGCTGATATAGGGCTGTATACATAACCTCTCCATTCGCCCTGTCCGTAAGACGTTTGGTCGCCAACAGGAGTACACGTTTGTGCATTTGCCTGTAAGCCAAATAAGCATAGCATTACAAAAGCTGAAAAGCTAAAAATGCTGAAATTAGTTTTTGGGGTAATTTGTGCCATTTTGTAAAGTTTTGTTTCAGTGATTTTCTTGTACAAAGGTATTTTAACACTCATCCTTAATCTGTGGTTTTTAGATGAGTGCAGTTTTTGTTGCGACGAACGGTAAAAAAATCCGTTCAAACTGCAAAAACCAGCAACACTTATTGCTTCTAAATAAATCAATGAAATTAACAGGCACAAAAAAACCTTTCGTTTGCGGAAAGGTTTAATATTATAAGTAAGGAGTTTCCCTTAACTTGTCTGTCTTCTAAGATTAGCCATTTTTATGGCAACAATAGCCGCCTCAGTACCTTTGTTACCATGAATACCACCGCTTCGGTCTATAGCCTGCTGCATGGTATTATCAGTAAGTACACAAAATATTACCGGCACATCTGTAAGTACATTAAGGTCTTTAATGCCTTGGGATACTGCTTCGCAAACAAAATCAAAATGTTTTGTCTCACCCTGTATAACACTGCCTATTGCTATAACAGCATCTACACTTTGAGTTTCTATCATTCGCTTGCTGCCATATACCAGCTCAAAACTTCCCGGCACATCCCAAGACACGATATCATCCTGAGCCACGCCGTTTTCAAGCAAAGCCTCAACAGCACCTTTATAAAGGCCTGATGTTATATTTTCATTCCACTCAGAAACAACTATCCCAAACCGAAAGCCTTTCGTGTTTGGGATAGCGTTTTTATCGTATTCGGATAAATTTTTATTTATTGTAGCCATTATTCAAGCTCAGCTATATAAGCGTCTATCATAGCGCCCTCTGTAGATGCGCTGTATTTTTCTTTAATTTCTTTGAAGTATTTAAGAGCATCGTCTTTTTTCTTTTGCTCTAAAGATACCTGTGCTGCTTTAAAAAGGAAACGCGGTGTAAGCACATCGTTATCGCTAACTTTAGCAGCATCAAGATAATATTTTAAACCTTCGTCAAGAGTACCAAGTTGTACAAAAGCATCGCCCGTTGCACCAAGAGCAGTAGCTTTTAGTATCTCGTCTTTAGTTTTAAAATCTTCAAGGTGCTCTACAGCATCTTTATATTTACCTGTGTTAAGGTAAGCAGTACCTGCAAAATAATGTGCAAGGTTAGCTGCGTCTGTACCACTGTATTTATCTATAATAGCAAGGAAACCAAATTTACCTTCGCCACCGTTAAGTGCAAGGTTGTATAGAGAGTCCTGAGATTTTTGTGCATTTACAGCCTGTGTAAAATACTGCTCTGCCTGAAACATTTCGTTAGCAGCCTCTTCTTCTTTAGGGCCATCAACAAATTTATCAAACAGCAAATAGCCAATAGTTATAAGAGCTACAACACCTACTACAACAAAGATAGATTTTTGGTTTTTTTGTACCCACTCCTCAGTTTTAGAAGCTCCTTCGTCAAGCGAATTAAAAACCTCAGCCGTAGTACTGTTTCCATCATAGGCTACAGTTTCCTCTACCGGAACTGCTTCAACTACATCATCTTCAGGTTTCTCAGGCTTGGGTGCTTTATAGCCTCTTTTATTATATGTTGCCATTTATTTTATTTTAGTGAGCGCAAAAATAAAATTTTTATTGAAATCTGAAAGACCTTTTTATGGATATTTTTCAATAATTTGCGGGCTCTGTAAAAAAGCAGTGCTTTTTGCACAAAGTTTTCATAGCCAGCATCCATTGCAAATGCATTTACAAAATTTATCACTCCTTAATTATAAGAACATCGCTGAGGCAAATTATGAATTTGACCCCAAAATAAATTGCTTTACCGGAAAGAACGGTGTTGGCAAGACCAATGTACTCGATGCCATATACCATCTTGCTTACGGAAAAAGCTACTTCAATCCGCTTGCAGTGCAGAATATTAAACATGGCGAAGATTTTTTTGTAATAGACGGCACTTTTATAAAAGAAGACAGAAAGGAACAAATTATATGCAGCCTGAAAAAAGGACTTAAAAAGGTTTTAAAACGCAACGGTAAGGCATACGACAAGTTTAGCGAGCATGTGGGGCTTATTCCTCTGGTAATTATATCGCCGTCTGACAACGATCTTATAACCGAAGGCAGCGAAACAAGGCGTAAGTTTTTAGACAGCGTTATATCTCAGCTTGACAGTTCCTATTTACAGGAGCTCATCAATTATCAAAAAGTGGTAGCACAGCGCAATGCACTGCTTAAATATTTTGCCCTTAACCACACTTTTGATAATGACACGCTTTTGGTTTACAACGACCAGCTTAACACCATGGGGCAAATTATATTTGAAAAGCGACGTAATTTTTTGGCTGATTTTGTCCCCATTTTTAATAAACACCACGAAACCATTACTGGCAGTGCAGATAATGTAGATCTTGTTTATGACAGCCAGCTAAAAGAGAAATCCCTTGCTGAGTTATTTACCGAAAACCTGCAGCGCGACCGTGTACTGCAATACACCAGTGTTGGCATACATAAAGACGACCTGTTGTTTGAAATTGAAGGGCATCCTATAAAAAAATTCGGGTCGCAGGGGCAGCAAAAATCGTTTTTAATCGCCCTTAAACTTGCGCAGTTCGAGTTTATTAAAAAACAGGGAGGCGTTTTGCCCATTTTATTGTTTGACGATGTTTTTGACAAACTCGACGAAAGCCGGGTGGAAAAAATAGTACAAATGATAAACGATAAAGTTTTCGGCCAAATATTCATCAGCGATACCCATGCCGAACGCACCGAGAGCATTATTAAAACTACCCACCAGAGTTATAGTATTTTCAGGATGTAGTAATTTGAACTATAAAACCGCTTTGAAACCCCACAACAAATTCCTACTTTTATGTCATGATAACACCCAATACATTAAAATTTCAGGACGACTTAAAAAAGAACAACAATCGCGACTGGTTTCAGGCAAACCAAGACAGGTACGAAAACTATAAAAAAGACTACAAAGACACTGTTGAGAAGTTCTTGGAAGAAATTAAACCTTTAGACGACAGGCTTGAACAACTTGAGTTTAAAGATTGCTCTTACCGCATTAACCGCGACATCCGCTTTAGTAAAGACAAGACTCCTTATAAAACTCACTTAGGCATTTGGATGTGCGAAGGCAAAAAGAACACCAATCTTGCGGGATATTATGTACACATTGAAAAAGGCGCATCGTTTCTTGCCGGAGGGCTATATTTTCCTGACGCTGCCGACCTTAAAAAAGTGCGTCGCGAAATAGACGGTTTTTATGAAGAGCTTGAAGAAATTATAGCTGCCGAAGATTTTAAAAAGGTATTTGGTAAATTGGAAAGTAATGAGGGCAATACCCTTAAAACATCGCCTAAAGATTTCGACAAAGATCATCCGGCAATAGAATTCCTCAAGCTAAAAAGCTTTTTGGCCTCTGCCCCTATCAGCGATAAAGAACTTACCGATAAAAACTTTGTAAAAAAAACTGCGAAAAAACTTATAGTACTAAAACCACTTGTAGAATTTTTAAACCGTGCGCTCACTACAGAGTAGCTTTTAGATGTACCTTTGCCGTTGTAAAAACAAACCGTCCTGAAATGGAAATCAAAACCAACTACCCTCTTAAAAACCATAACACCTTTGGTATTGCTGCTAACGCGAAAGAATTTGCTTCAGTACAGTCTGTTGCAGAGCTGGCAGAAGTATTAAAAGAAAACAAAGGCAAGAAATTGTTTATACTGGGCGGCGGCAGCAACATGCTCCTTACTCAGAATATTGATGCCCTTGTAATACACGTAAATCTTAAGGGCAAAGAGGTGGTTTGGCAGGATGACAACACGGTGCATATTAAAGCCATGGCCGGAGAAAACTGGCATGAGTTTGTGCTATATTGTATAGATCAGGGTTATGGCGGTATCGAGAACCTGTCACTTATTCCCGGAAACGTTGGCACGACCCCCATTCAGAATATAGGTGCTTATGGTAAAGAGATCAAAGATACCATGGTAAGCTGCGAAGCCATAGACCGCGAAACGCAGCAATTGGTAACGTTTACTAATAAAGATTGCGAGTTTGGCTATCGCGAGAGTGTTTTTAAAGGCAGGCTTAAAGACAAATACATTATAACATCGGTAACGTTCGGGCTTACAAAGACCAACCACGTTATAAACACCTCTTATGGCGACATTGCCGCCGAGCTTGCCAGCCATAATATAGTATCGCCTACCATTAAAGAGGTTAGCAATGCTATAACAACAATACGTCAAAGCAAACTGCCCGACCCTAAAGAACTGGGCAATAGCGGCAGTTTTTTTAAAAACCCTGTTATTACCATAGAACAGTTTGAGCGCATTTACCTACAACATCCCACTATGCCACACTATACTTTAGACGATAGTTTTGTAAAAGTGCCGGCAGGCTGGCTCATTGAGCAATGCGGTTTTAAGGGCAAACGTTTTGGCGATGCAGGCGTGCATGCAAAACAGGCCTTGGTATTAGTAAATTATGGCACCGCCACAGGTCAGGAACTACTTAACCTTTCTAAAAACATACAGCAAACCGTTTTAGACACCTTTGGCATTAGCATAGAGGCAGAGGTAAATGTGATATAAAGCACTCTTAAAACATCTAAAAAAATCCGCGATTCAGAGTTTTGAATCGCGGATTTTTTGCTTTCAGGCTGTACTTAAAGCGAAGCATTTTTCCTACAATGCATTTGGCGCTATTTTCTGTGCATTTCACGACATTTATTTTTGCAACCCACTGGTTTGTTGTTGTTTTGGAGTGTATTAAATTTTCATCAAGGACGCGTACTTGTTAAAATTTCACTAAATTTATAAACCAATTATTATCTTAAACCAATCACATTATGGAACCAAAACCAACTGCAGAAGAAGTTCAAACTGCAACAATCGCAAACACTGAAACAGAAATTATTGTTTTAGAAACTACTGCTACTACCACACTTCCTCCTCCGTCGAACTCTAATGAATGGACAGAGTACCAATTTATAAAAGCAGTATTAAAAAAAACTAATAACAATAGGATCGATGTGTTTATTGAACTCATGGTAAAAAATCATTTTGGAAATGATAATAAAAAATATGCGTTTGCAGGACCACCGCTCTTAATTAAATATGATGGGCATTATGCACTTGTCTTTAGATACAATAACATTGACAATCTTCGTGATGCCGCCGCAGAGATACCAATGAGTGTATCATTTAACCTTGAAAATAGGTATGAATGGGATGTAGACCAAAAGGTTAGAATAATGGCTATTAATGAAAAATCAGCTAACACTTTTTTGTCTCTAACACCTTATTATGTTTATAGAATAGAAAAAAATCCTGACAATCATATATCTTCAGATTCACTTACGGCACTTAACCAGCAATGGAACAAATATAATTCTGAAATAATCATAGACCCATACACATACACACCTGAAAATGAAGAATGTGAATCATTCGGCAAAAAAGGAATATTGACCCCAAAACTCGCCAAAGGCGACCTTATTTTAAAAGTTAAATAATGAGGTATATCACTTTATTTCTATTCCTGCTGGCATGGGCTTGCAATGGGCAAAACCTACAGGCTTTTATACCTAAAGAGGCTACATCTAACCCTCAGGAATATTTACATAAAGCTAAAAAAAACAAGCCGGCTACCGCTAAAGAAGTAGCCGGCAATTATTATGCTGTGGGAAAATGTTATGAATATTTAAACCACGAAGATATTGCCCTTAAATATTATATGCTCGCCAAACAGCGTTTCGAAAAACTCAGGCTCACAGAATTTTCTAAAGAGATGGCCTTTGAAATTCATAAACTAATTTCGTCTCAGGAAAATTACACCAAATACGGCAACAGTTTTTTTAAAGAATACTACAACTACGCCAAAGAAACCGACAACGATCAAAAACTCGCTAAATGTTACAGTCTTTTAGGCACCAAAGCGGTCGATTATTATGACCTTACTGACAATGCAGAAATGCTCGACACCGCTAAAGTATATTATAACAAAGGCTTAAAACATGCCGACGGCAACATACAAGCCTTTGCAGATCTTAACCACAATTTGGCCGTAGTAGAGACCAAGCTTGGAAATTTTAAAACGTCACGTTCCTATCTCGATAAAAGCCGCAAATATTTGGACTTGGGCGCAGGCAATGATTTTGATCTTTGCTGCAACTATTGTGTGTATGGAGTTTGCTATTTTTTCGAACAAAACTACCCTGAAGCCATTAAGTGGCTAAAAAAGGCGGAGGCAATACAAATACCTAAATACAAAGCTAAGACCACTCGTCTTATATACAAAAAACTCATGGAAAGCTATGATGCCGTGAACGACCAGCCTAATCGTCGCAAATATCAAAAGCTGTATCTTGACCTTGAAAAACAAATAAATGATGAGGAACAAAATATTGCCATACACGATATAGACGTGAAATATGAGGTTAAGCAAAAAGACAGGCAAATATCATTGCTCAGTGGTATAAAAGAAAGGTTTGAACGCCACAGGATAATATTCAGCACATTGTTGTTTTTGGTGTTTTTACTGGCTCTTTATTCCTTTATACGTTGGAAAAAAGTAGATTATAACAAGAAAAAACTAGAAGCCGAAAAGCAAACCGTACAGGCCGAAAAAGCTCAGATAGAAGAGCAGCACACTAAAACCGTAGAAGAGCTCGAAAAGGTAAAAAACATTGTGATACAGGACTATATTACGCTAAAAGACAAGACCAAAATTTACCTCAACGACCTTATGTATGTTAAAGCCGAAGACCACTACCTGCATGCCTTTAGCAAAGATGGCAAAAAGCATTTTGTGCGCGGCAAACTGAGCCAGCTAAGCAGCGAGCTTCCTCCCAACTTTGTAAAATGCCACCGCTCATACATTGTAAATACCAACTACATTCAGGCAACCAACAGCAGCACAGTAATACTTAAAAACAAAGAAGAGATACCGGTTTCGAGAGGTTTTAAATGGAATTAAAAACTGCCCGCTAAGCCACTTGCAAAAAAATAAAGCAGATGTTAAAATTTATAACTGCTACTTAAGGCGTTTTACTTAATTTTGCCCAAAATTATAAGCCTGTATGCTCAACATTATTTTTTATGTTTTTGTTGCCGTTGCGGTAGTACAACTTGTTTATTACCTTGGTATTTTTGGCAAATTCTCATTTGCCAAACCACAGGCTATTACCCCAAAAAGACTGTCGGTATCGGTAGTGGTGTGCGCAAAGAACGATGCCGAAAAGGTAAAAGAGCTTATACCTGTTCTTGCCACACAAAACTATCCTGATTTTGAACTGGTGCTTATAGACAACGCTTCGAGCGATGAAACCCTGGATGTTTTTGAAGAGTTTGAAAAGCAGTATGCTAACATCCGCCTTGTAAAAGTGGAGAACAATGAGGCCTTTTGGGGCAACAAAAAATATGCGCTTACCCTGGGCATTAAAGCTGCCCGAAAAGACTACCTGCTTTTTACAGACGCCCACTGCTACCCCACTTCGCCCGACTGGATACTGAGCATGACCTCTCAGTTTACGCTAAACAAAACTATTATTTTGGGCTACAGTGCCTACGAAAAAACAAAATCGTTCCTAAACAAGATCATCCGTTTTAATGCTATTATAACCGCAACCCAGCAGTTTGCATGGGCCAAGCTGGGCAAACCTTTTACAGGAGACGGACGCAACCTTGCCTACAAAAAAGACGAGTTCTTTAAACGTAATGGCTACATAAACCACATGAGCATACCCACAGGTGCCGATGCGCTTTTTGTAAACGATGCCGCAACCAAAAAAAACACTGCTGTTTGCTATGCTCCGGAGAGTTTTACCTACAGTAAAGCCCAAAAAACCTTTGCCGAGTTTATAAAAGAAAAACGCAGGGCAGCCTTTACGGCATCATTTTTTAAACCTTTAGACAGATTTGTAGTAAAACTGTTTACATTCTTTCAGGTGGCCTTTTTTGTGTTGGCAATAGTTTTACTGGCATTGCAATACAACTGGATGTTTATTGTACCTGTAATAGCCATTCGCTACATTGCCGCATGGATAACCGTTGCGCAGAGTGCTGCCAGGCTAAACGAAAAAGATGCGGCCTATTGGTTTCCGGTTATGGAAATTATCCTTATCTTCACACAGCTATATGTTTATATAGCCAACCTTACCTCAAAACCGGTACATTGGAAATAACCCCCAAGCTTATACTTGACAACATAGAAAAGGCCAAAACAGGCGATCAGGTTGCCTTTACCTTTTTACTGCATCATTACTGGAACGAAGTATATGGTTTTATGCTGAAACGCACTCAAAATGAAACCGACACCGAAGACATTGTAATAGAAACCTTTAGTAAGGCTTTTGACAGGATTGCCACCTACAACCCGGATTATGCCTTTAATACCTGGCTTATTGCAATTGCTAAGAATGTGCACATTGATTTGCTTCGCAAGAAAAAATCATCGCTGTTTGTAGAGATCACTGATGAAGAAGATGAAGACGCCTACAATATTGCTGACACATCGCCATCTGCAGAAGACAAACTGATCATAGAACAAAACCTTTCGCACCTTTTATCGTGCATAAAGCATTTAAAACCGCAGTATCAGGAAGTAATACAGCTTCGATATTTTCAGGAGATGAGTTATCAGGAAATAGCAAACCAGCTTGGCGAACCGTTAAATAATGTTAAAGTTAAGCTTCTTCGAGCTAAAAAACTGCTGTTAGAAATATTGACAAAAAAATAGTGTTTCAGTCAAAACACGTTTGTTTTAGCAATACAATAAGTACTCAATGCTTCATTTACCAACAATAACGCAACGTTTTCTTTTAGCCCATCATATAAACTACACGTTCTAAAGAATTTATCGTGATTTTTTATGGTAAACAATATACTATGCGCTCATACTATATCGTTATAGTTATAAATAGTTCAAACCATAAAAAATCAATCTATTATGTCAAAAGTAAGCGTTTTCGACCCAGCGTGGATCGATCTTGTATTTGAAGGCCGCAACAAAAAATACGGTGCCTACCAACTGCGCCGTGAAGATTCTAAAACAACAGGACTTGCCCTTTTACTGGGCATTGGTCTTATGGTAAGTTTAGTCGGTATACCTGCCGCTGCAAATTATTTAAGCCCTACGGAAGCTGTAGTAACAGAAAAAACCACTCGCGAAATTATAATTCATGATATTGAGCCTCCTGTTTTTAAAGAAAAAGAACCTGAGAAGCCTAAACCCGAGCCTGTATTTGAAGAACCTGCTCCAAAAGCAGCAGCCCCGGCAGCCTCTGCCCCTACTACACGTTTTAAACCACTTGCCCCCACATCTGAACCTGTAGAGACACCGCCAACTATAAACGATGTACATACTAGCAATCCAGGCAGCGTTACTACACCGGGTACTGAGGGAGGCATAAGTACAACATCAACAACAGCTGGTGTACCGGGAGGTACCGGAGAAAATGATGAAGGCGAAGGGACAGAAATTATAACCACGGCCGCTGTAGATGTTATGCCTTTCTTTCCAGGCGGGATGAAAGAATTTTATGAGCAGGTGGGCAAAAAATTCAGGACACCCGACATAGCCAGCAATTCGGTACTAAAAGTATATGTATCATTCATCGTAGAAAAAGACGGAAGTATGAGCAACATAAAAGTAGCCAGAGATCCGGGCAACGGAATGGCAAAAGAAGCTATAAGGGTACTACAGTCTATAAAAACCAAATGGGAACCCGGCAAAAAGAATGGCAAGCCCGTTAGAACGGCCTATAGTTTGCCCATAGTGGTAAACATGAAATAATATTAAAGCTCCGAAAGGAGCTTTTTTTGTAGCCTGACCTTTGGTAAACTTTCATAACATTTAACCTCTTTGGTGTTGTGCGGTGGTATTTAAATATACCTTATCTTTGTGGCCTAAAGTTTACGCTAATGGAAACTATTTTAGACACTGCCCGCCCCGTGGCTTCTAACGGGCTCTTAACACAAAAACCAAAATGGCTAAGGGTAAAACTGCCTACAGGCCAAAAATATACAGAATTGCGTGGGCTTGTAGACAAATACAAGCTTAATACTATATGCACATCGGGCAGTTGCCCCAATATGGGCGAATGCTGGGGCGAAGGCACGGCTACATTTATGATCTTGGGTAATGTTTGTACCCGCTCTTGTGGCTTTTGCGGTGTTAAAACCGGAAGACCCGAAACAGTTGATTGGGACGAACCTGAAAAAGTGGCCCGCTCTATAAAAATAATGAACATTAAACATGCCGTTATTACCAGTGTAGACCGCGACGACCTTAAAGACATGGGATCTATTATTTGGGCAGAAACGGTTAAGGCCGTTCGCAGGATGAACCCAAAAACTACACTTGAAACCCTTATCCCCGATTTTCAGGGTGTAGAGCGCATATTAGACCGTATAGTTCAGGTATCGCCCGAAGTGGTTAGCCACAATATGGAAACCGTAAAGCGTCTTACCCGCGAGGTGCGCATACAGGCAAAATATGAGCGTAGCCTTGAGGTATTGCGTTACCTGAAAGCAAGTGGTATTAACAGGACAAAATCGGGTATAATGCTTGGCCTTGGCGAAACCGAGGAAGAAGTACTACAAACTATGGCCGACCTGCGTGCCGTGAATCTTGATGTGCTTACCATTGGCCAGTACCTGCAACCAAGCAAAAAGCATCTTCCGGTTAAAGAATTCATTACTCCTGAGCAGTTTAAAAAATATGAAACTATAGGTCTTGAAATGGGCTTTAGGCATGTAGAAAGCGGTGCATTGGTGCGCTCTTCATACAAAGCGCAAAAGCATATTCTTTAAATTTTGTTTCGGGTTTCAGGTTTAAAGTTTTTTTGAAAGTTGTGTGTAAATAAGAAGTTACTTAGAGCACTCGATTGTGGCTCCAAAAGTCGTTACTCATTAATATTTTAAATTCCATAAATAATTTATCCCTATGGAACGTCAAAGTTTTACAGCAGACTATGTAACTCTAAAGAGTGCCTATTTGGAAGTTAAAACTTTTTTGGAAAAAGAAAGTTTTGATAAAGTTGACAATCTTTCTACAAAAATTGAAAACGACTTAGGAATGGCAGGTGATGATAATTATGAACTGCTTGAAAAGTTTGTTAAGAAATATGATTTGGGACACCACGATTTTGATTACTCCAAACATTTCCTTTCAGAAGGAGAATTATTTAGTCCTTTTACAACTTTATACTATATTTTAATATCACCTTTTTGGTTTATAAAAATAATAAGTTACGGTAAAATAAACTTATTGCCACCTAAAGGATATTGGCAAAGAGAGACACTCGACTTAACTTTCGGAGATATGGTAGCATGGTATCTGCATAAAAATTTTAAACTTCGTTCTGAGATAAATATCAAATTATCTACATAAAAAAACCTTTGACCATCCCTGAAATCCATACCGAACGGCTCACCCTTAAAACCGTAAATCCTGAAGTTTTGGATCATGTTTATGCGCACTTTTCAGATTGGGAGATCATGGACTTTTTAGGCCTGCCAACCATTGACGCCTTAACTAAAGAGAAAAACAAATACAACAAAGGGCTTACAACCTTCAATAAATCGTTCCTGTATTTTACAATCACTGATAACGCCACCGGTAAAGTCATTGGCTGGTGTGGTTACCACACCTGGTACACACAGCACAATCGGGCAGAGATTGGCTATGGCCTGTATTGTAGTGATTACATGCAAAAGGGTATTATGAGCGAAGCAGTAAAAGCAGTTCTTGATTATGGTTTTAATAATATGAACCTACACCGTGTGGAGGCCATGACTGCCACTTACAACACCGCAAGCATTAAAACATTAGCAAAGTTTGGTTTTATACAGGAAGGCGTGCTTCGCCAGCATTATTTGGTAGAGGGCATTATGGAAGACTCACTTATGTTCTCGCTTTTAAAGCACGAATATTTACATTAAAACAATTTAATGACTTTGCAGCCATACAATGGCTTGGTTTACAGCATCGGAGGGATTGCATTCTACATCGGGCAAAACAGACTTACCGTAACTTTTTTTATCCCTGTCGGCAAAAATCGCCTGTGTCAGGTTTATCCTCGATCCATCCGACAGTGTGTAGCTTTGATTAGCAGTAGAAACTCCATAGGTTTTGAATCCGAAACTTTTTGTTTTAGGCCGTCCTTTAAACGCCACTGCCATTGCCTCGCCAGAGCTTGCCGTAAGGGTATCTGTAAGCACGGCAACATACGGATGGCTTATTTTTAGGTGGTACACCTCTTTGTACTGCTCCATAGCAACATCATTGGCATACGATTTTCCATCGGCATATTTCCAGCTTTCAGCTTTACCATTAGCATCAATAAAATAACCAACTGTCCCATTACCAAGTATCGGGCCAACTGCTACTATCATGGGCCACATATTGCCTCCAAAATTGCCCCGCAAATCAACAATCCAGCCTTTAAGGTTAGCCTTATCCCTCTCAGATATTTGCTTTAATATACTGCCAATATAACTTTGTGTTTGCTGTTCGTTGCCAATACAAAAAGGCAACCTGATATAACCTATATCTTGGGGTACTGCCTCATCCTCATATACGGGAAGTTCTTTTTTTTCTGCATCTTCGGCTATAGCAATATTCGGAGCAAAATAACTATGGTGGTCGCCAAGTTCGGCCACAGCAAAGGCCACGGCATCATAAGTGTCTGCAACTGTTTTAGCATTCTTGGCCCGTTCAGTAACTTTAGCTGTAAAGTTATCCCAATCGATAGTATTCCTGTTTACAGAACTCGTTTTCAAAAGCGTAATCACTTCTTCAAGATAGGCCTGCGCCCCGGCAGACATATCAGGCTGCGAAGATCTGCAACCCAAGATCAAAGCGAACACCGCAAGTATAAAAATGATTGACTTAGAATAATATGACATAATAATTATGGTTAGTCCTCTAAAACCACAATTTCGCGTTTAGGGTCTTTAAGCCTTATTTTAATGGCATTATACTGCCATGCGTTATTAACTTTTGTAGCGGCTACATCCATGCGGCCTTTGGCTTTGCTGCCTTTTATCCTTACCGATAAGTTTACTGCATTATTATTATCAGAATAATTTACGTCACTCTCTATAATTGCCATTTGGTCTACAGGTTCCAGGTTGCCAAGCACACTAGTAACCTCATCATTATCTTGGGCTTGTTTCACAGCATTGTTATATAACGCTTCATCTGCCAGGGCATTGGCAAAACCACCAAGCTGCGCGTCTGACACCGATGAAAACATTACACTGCCCAACAGTAAAAGCAACACCAGCACCGGGGCAAACCATTTAATATTGCGTTGCATCCAGCTTTTATGTTGTACAAGTTCGTTATCCATAATTTGTTTAGTTGTTTATAAAATCCCGCCGTCAGCAAAACTAAAATAGTCTCTTTCGGTTACAATAACATGGTCGAGCACCTGTATGTCAAGCGACTGCCCTGCCGTCTTTAACTGCCGTGTTACCTGCTTATCGGCCTCACTGGCATTTAGTGTGCCCGACGGATGGTTATGCACCAAAATTATAGCCACCGCATTATGCTCTAACGCAGTTTTATATGCAATTCGTACATCAACCATTGTTCCTGTCAATCCGCCTTTACTCAACTGGGTTTTATAAATCACTTTATTGGAGTTATTAAGATAGATTATCCAGAACTCTTCATGGGGCAATTCGCCTATAATGGGTTGCATAATTTCAAACACTGCCCTGCTCGATGTTATTTGTTTAAGGCTAAGTGCATCTTCATCGCGGCGACGACGCCCCAGTTCCATAGCAGCGGCAATACTTATGGCTTTGGCCTCTCCTATGCCTTTAAAATTCATAAGCTGTTGTAGCGACTGTTTGCCCAAGGCGTTCAGGTTGTTGTCTACACTGGCCAGTATGCGCTTGCTAAGCTGTACCGCACTTTCGTTACGGCTGCCCGAACCTATAAGTATGGCAATAAGCTCGGCATCGCTAAGGGCTGCCTTGCCTTTAAGCATCAGCTTTTCGCGGGGCTGGTCGTCTTCTGCCCAATATTTTATTGAGAAATTGCCATGAGTATCTTCCATAAAGCAAAGTGATTTACACGAATTTAAACAAATTATAACAGCAATTGCCATACTACCCAATAATATTGCTCCGTTGTAATAGCAAACCAGCTAACCATGAGAACACTCATTATTTTACTATTATTAGGCTTTACCACCGCCCTGCCTGATACTGCCACACAAAATGACTTTTATGAAAGGTTGTCTAACGCTGCGATATCAATTACTAACGATAAGGTGGAGTATGATCCTGCCTATTTTAAAATAAAATATCCCAACGGCGATGTGCCTAAAGACCGTGGAGTATGCACCGATGTGGTTATTCGTGCTTACCGAAAACTGGACATCGACCTGCAACAGCTTGTTCATGAAGACATGGCTACTAACTTTGGTAAATATCCAAAATCGTGGGGATTAAAAGCTCCCGACACTAATATAGACCATCGTCGAGTGCCCAACCTACAGGTATTTTTTAGCCGTAAGGGCGAAGTTAAAACCGTCACTAATAATACAACAGATTACAAGCCCGGCGATATTGTTACCTGGATGCTACCCTCTAACCGCCCGCATATTGGCATTGTTGTAAATAAAAAAGGGACAGGCGGCCGTTATAAAATGGTTCATAATATTGGCAGCGGACAGGTTATGGAAGATTGCCTTTTTGAGTATAAAATCACAGGGCATTACAGGTATAAAAAATGAGGCGCAAATTTATATCTATTGTATGTATTGCTTTAGTGTAAACCAATATCTATTCTTGTAAATTTTATAATTACAATCTTCACTGAACAATCTGCTTAAAAGGATACATCGCGTATCATACAAACATCAAAATAATAATTTAATGCATTGAATAAAATTTCTAAGAAATAAATCGACTGCTGATTTCTTGATTTTTAGTTAATTGTTTTTTATTGTGTACTTAAAAAAGTTATATTAGTTTGAAAGTCTGAAAACTAATATAATAGCCATGAAAAAAATAATTACTTTTACCATACTTCTTACTGCACTTAGTGCTAATTCGCAACAAAATGTTGAATTAGACCCAGACTTTGGTACTTTGGGAGTGTCGGGTTTTAACGACTTTTTTTATTCCTCCTCAATGGCGGTTCAGGCCGACAATAAGATTATAATTGCAGGAGGCACAAGTGGCTTCGGGATTTCCCGAATGTTAGTTGATGGAGGTATTGATACGTCTTTTGGAACGAATGGCCTGACGACAATTACGTTTATAGAGCCGGGACCACAAACTGCCGATACTTATGTTTATGATATTGCAATCCAGTCCGACGGAAAAATACTTGTAGGCGGATACTGTAATAACAATGTAAATCAAACTGATTTTGCTTTGGTTCGTTTAAACACAGACGGTTCGCTTGATACGACTTTCAATAACACGGGAATTCTGCTATTCGGATTTGGAAGCCAGGAAGATCGCGGTTATGATATTGCCCTTCAACCGGATGGGAAAATTCTCATGACCGGAGACTCGTTTACAGGTTCTACCCGGGATATTGCACTTGCGAGAATAAATTCGGACGGAACGTTTGATACCACATTTAGTGAAGATGGCAAACTAACTCTTGAAATTGCCGGCGACAATGATCAGGCAAGAGCCGTGGCTGTACAGCAGGACGGCAAGATTGTAGTAAGCGGTTATACTTATCAGCCAGGTATATTATATTCTAAATTTTTAACCGTGCGGTTTACTTCAACAGGTGAAATTGATAGTACATTTGGAACTAACGGAATAGTAACAGTTGATATTGCCTCTCACAACGATATGGCGTATGACATGATTATACAGCCCGATGGCAAGATTGTTGTTGCAGGTGAAAGTAACGGTTCAAACGACGATTTTTCTATTGTAAGACTAACGACTAACGGAGTATTGGATACTTCTTTCAGTGGCGACGGAAAACTGTTGATTCCTTTCGGGATTAGTTCTGACTATGGTCGTTCAATAGCGCTACAGCCCGATGGTAAAATTTTATTTGGCGGATCAACACAAATGGGATCTTATCAGGATATAGCTATCGCAAGGATTAATACAGATGGCACTCTCGACACCAGTTTCAGTTCCGACGGGAAAATAAATATACCTATTCTAAATGGTGTATATATAAACGATATCGCACTTCAGTCGACCGGAAAAATTTTAGCATCCGGATACAGCAGTACTTACCATATTATGGTTGCCCGAATAATGGGAGCTAATCCGCTATCAGCAACTGATTTTGAGGCCTCTGAATTTGCGTTCTTTCCTAATCCTGCAAAGAGCACCGTTACATTTACACAAAGTATAACAACGCTATCAATTTATTCACTTGATGGCAAATTAATCAGCGAAAAATCTAATTTCGGAACTATCGCAGATGTTTCAAACCTATCTAAGGGGGTTTATTTCATGAAGGCAATCACTGAAACTGGTCGATACCATACAGCAAAGTTGATTGTTAATTAGCTTTCAACTTTAATATCCTTTTTATGTAAAGACATCTGGCAGTGTGTTAGCAACTAAACTCTACTATATCAACTCCTTTACCTCATCAAAATTAAGTCCACCATAGTTGCCGGAACTCATAAGTAAAAGAGCAGTTCCCTTGGCATCATGCTTAAGGGTATACAGATAGTTTTTAAAATCGGCCGGGTTGGTATAAATAATAAGGTCTTCGCGGTTAAAAGCTTTTGCAATCTGGTCGTAAGTAACCTCTTCAAGCCTTTTTATTTTAACGGCATCGGGGCTGTAAAACACCACGGCAACATCGGCTGCATCAAGCGCACCCTCATATTGCTTTAAAAATTCGGCATTAAGGCTGCTGTAAGTGTGTAACTCCAGACAGGCCACAAGTGTGCGGTCCGGGTATTGTTCTTTAACTGCCTTAGTAGTTGCGCTTACCTTGCTTGGCGAATGCGCAAAATCTTTATAGGCCACATTATTGCCTTTCTCAGCAATCTTTTCAAGGCGTTTGCTCGCTCCTTTAAAGGTGGCTATAGCCTCATAAAAATCGGCTTCGTCTATACCCATGTTCTGACAAATCCATTTAGCACCGGCAAGGTTGTTAAGGTTGTGCGCGCCAAACACCTCTATAGGCATAGGGCCTTCAGGCGTTTCCAGTAGGGTAACACCGTCTTTCACACTATACTCAGGCGTGCTGTAAGCCAGCTTGCGGATAGGATTGGTAGCACCCTCGGCTACTTTTTTAACCTCGGGGTCGTTCTCGTTGTACACTAAAATACCGCCATTGGTAATTTTAGACACAAATATTTCAAACTGCTCTACATAATTCTCAAACGTAGGGAACACATTAATATGGTCCCAGGCTATGCCACTTATCAATGCAATATTGGGTTGGTATAAATGAAATTTCGGACGTAAATCCATAGGAGACGACAGGTACTCATCGCCTTCCAGCACAATAAAATCATTCTCTTCAGTAAGGTGCACCATAGTATCAAAACCCTCAAGCTGTGCACCTACCATATAATCAACCGCTACATTATGATAGTTCATTACATGCAGTATCATACTGGTAATAGTAGTCTTGCCGTGGCTGCCACCTATTACTACACGGGTTTTATCTTTGCTCTGCTCATACAAAAATTCAGGGTAACTGTATATTTTCAGTCCAAGCTCCTGTGCTTTAAGCAGCTCCGGGTTATCGGCCTTGGCGTGCATACCCAATATCACGGCATTGATATCGGCAGTTATTTTTTCAGGAAACCACCCCATCTCTTCGGGCAGCAGTCCGCGCTTTTCAAGACGGGTGCGGCTGGGCTCAAAAATGGCATCGTCGCTCCCGGTAATTTTGTATCCTTTTTGGTGCAGGGCAAGAGCCAGGTTGTGCATGGCGCTGCCACCTATAGCTATAAAATGTGTACGCATTTATATCGTGGTTTTAACGGAAGAAAATACGGTTTTCTTCGGCAAACCAAAAGTAATAAAATGATTGGAGGTATTAAAAATACAAACAAAAATAGTAGCAGATTTTTTGATCGGAATGTTAAAATTATTAGCTACATTAGGCAGTAATTAGCAGGTATTTTTTTACATCTGTTCCCAACCATTTAGTTATAAAAACCCTCTTTATAAATAAGCACACTAAAGTGCATTATAACCATGAAGCACACCCTACTTTTTATAGCACTACTTTTCAGCACATTGGTAACCGCCCAAGACTATGATAAAATGTGGGAAAGGGTTATTGCCCTCGAAGTAAATGGACTAACAAAACCGGCAGCACAAATTGTTGACAGCGTTTATACAATAGCAAAGAAGAAAAAAAATGAACCTCAAATTATAAAGGCATTCTTTTTCAGGTCTAAGTACCTGCAAACACTTGATGAAGAAGCACAGATAAAAATAACAAGCACATTGCAACAGGAAATCAAGGCAGCCTCTGCCCCTACCCGTGCCATACTTGAAAGTATTTATGCAGAGGTATTGAGCGATGTTTACATAAAAACCAATCATAAAATAGAAAGCCGCACTAACCTTGATGCCCCCGCCGATAAAGACATGCTAACGTGGTCCGGAAAAAATTTTAGGGATGAAATTGCCGCAGCCTATGCCCGCAGCCTGGCTAACCCGGAGATACTTTATAAAAAGCCCCTTAAAGATTATGAGGCTATTATCAACTTTAACCCCGTACTGGCTTTTACTAACCGCTCTTTATATGATTTTTTAGCCGAACGTTACCTTAACGGGAATAAAGTAAGCCATTACGAATCAGATTATATCGACCTGGATAGGCTTAAACCGCAACTTGAAAAACTATACGGCACATCCAATGAGTTTTTACAATTTAAAATGCCCGACAGCCTTCCTCCCGGATTTGTTAAAAAGATAAGCCTGATGCAAAGCATG
Organism: Flavobacterium sp. Sd200; assembly: GCF_009826935.1. Lineage (GTDB taxonomy): Bacteria > Bacteroidota > Bacteroidia > Flavobacteriales > Flavobacteriaceae > Flavobacterium. The sequence continues at coordinate 221,749 of NZ_WUMN01000003.1, read as the reverse complement.
GAGAAGCTTTACAACAGCAAAAAAGACAGCTACAGCATGCAACGCGCCTTAATTAGAAGGCTTAATTATTTGCAAAGCAAAGATCAGCATTCTGAAACAAAGCAACTCCTTACTGCTACATTGCAAAAATGTGCAGACGAGTGGGGCAAAAACCCGTTTGCCTACAGAGCAAAACTTATGCTTGCAACTGTACTGTCGGGCAGTGCAGATAAAATAACCGCGCCTGATAATTATAAAAAAGCAATGGCTCTTTATGACGACATTGTTGCTAATACAGCTATTAACGATGCCGCTGCCGAGGCTCTTAACAGCCGTTCTGCCATAACTGCTGTAAAGCTAAACCTGCGCATACAAAAATATGCATCTCCAAACAACCCAATATTAGCACAGTTTAGATTTAAAAATACCCCTGAAGCTACTGTAAACATTTATAAAACAGACTACAAAACAGCGTCTAAAGGAAATTACAGCGGCGATGTAATAAACTGGCAGAGAACCCATAAGCCCTATATAAGCAAAACATACAGCCTACCCGAAAAAAATGATCATTTTGAATATACCACAGAAATAGTTTTACCGCCATTGCCCAAAGGCTATTATATTATTAGCGCGATGGCACCGGGATTGGAATTGGAAGCAGACCGCGGCTCATTTGACATCTTACAGGTTACAGCACTTGCCCTGACACATCAAGACGCAGACAACCATATAAGCTATCAAATTGTAAATAGCCTTAGCGGCCAGCCAATAAAAAATGTAAAGGCTGTAGCTAATAACGTTACTTACACTACCGACAAAAACGGTCGTTTTGATATTGAAAATGACGGCAGTAACAAACAAAATGATGTATTTATAACACACGAAGGCGACACGCTTAACACTTCTTTTTATTTGTATAGGGGCTACAACGACGATAGCGGGTTTAGTGCTACCGCCTCTGTCTTTACCGACAGGGCTATATACCGCCCGGGGCAAACAGTTTACTTTAAAGTTATTGCTACACAAAATAAGCAGGGGGTTTACAGCGTTGTGCCTAATACTTTTTTTAAGGTTGTTGTAAATGACCCTCACTGGAAAGAACTAAAAGAGTTTAGATTAAAAACCAATGCTTTTGGTTCTTTTTCGGGAGAATATACATTACCTAAAAACGGTGTTACAGGAAACTTTAGCATTGAAGTTGAAGAAGATGATGAGTATGAAGACGATGACCCATTTTGGGACGAAGTAGATTTTAAATCTGAAGAAATAAACTTTAGTGTTGAAGAGTATAAAAGGCCTACGTTTGAAGTAGTCTTTAACCCCATAACTAACGATATTCACCTTAACAAGAAGGCTACGGTTAGCGGCATTGCAAAATCATTTAGCGGTGCCCCCATAAGCAATGCAGAGGTTGAATACACAGTTACACGCCATGCCCGCATGAGCCTTTACAGATATTATAGCGGAGGCGGAAGCACTACAATTGCAAAAGGCGAAGTGACTACAGATGCGAACGGGAAATTCAACATAGAATTTGATGCCCTGCCCGACTTGGAATTTAAGCGCGATGGCCTGCCTGTATTTACTTATACCGTTACTGCCACTGTTACCGATGCTAACGACGAAACCCACGAAGCCCAAAAAGCAGTTTTTGGCGGATATCATTCATTACTTTTAGATGTAAGTGTGCCCAATGTTGTAAACAGCAGTAAAGAGGCAGAAGTTAGTCTTGACTCTAAAAATCTTAATAGTAATTTCAGGGCGGTGCAGGGCGAAATTATTGTTTATAAAGTGGCCGACGAAAAACGTGTTACTACGCATCGCCCATGGCAGCAGCCGGAAATACAAACCATGACCCAGGAAGAGTTTGAAAAACTTTTTCCTTACATACCTTATAAAAACACAGTAAAAGATACCGTTATACGTCTAAACGCAGTGTACAGACAAGGCATTAATACCACTACAGATAAAAAAGTACTTTTAAAGCAACTGCAGCAATGGGAAGCCGGAAGATATCAGGTAGTGTTCTCAGCAAAAGACTCGCTTAATACCCCAGTAGAGAGTACAGCCTTATTTACGCTTACTAAAGATAATGAAACACAAATGCCCGGCGGAGAACCTTTTGTTTACGAGATTAAAAACAGCGATTACAAAAAAGATGGCCATATTTTGTTAGAACTAAGGTCGCCATTACCCGCCCTGTATGTAAATGTAGAATCTGCAACTGCAAACTATAAACTTTATAACGAAGTGGCGATTATTAAAAATGGGCGTGCTACAGTAAAAATACCTATAGGCAAAAAAATTAATGGTGCGGTGGCCTTAAAACTCGACTTTATTTGGCAAAATAATTATTATGAGCAAAACACTACAGTTATAGTGGCTGACGAACTTGAAAAACTGCAAATAGAAACCCAAACCATTACCAATAAACTATTGCCCGGCAGCAGCCAAAACTGGTCTTTTATAATTAAAGATAATAGTAAAGCCACAGCCGAAGTACTGGCCTCTATGTATGACACCTCTTTAGACCAGTTTACTACAGCTGACTGGAACAGTTCTTTAGGATGCGATAATTATAACTATTACAGATTACCCCAAAAAGAATTTAAAAACTTTGGCTTTAGCGACCTCTACCTGCAACAAAGCAATAAAAATTATTTAGAGCCTAATAATATCGAATCACTCTATACCTTTGGGTTTAGCATGAATAATCATAGTGCTGCATACTGGGCAGAAAGACCAAAAAATCAAATTCCGGGAAGCAGGGCTTTAAAGATAACAGGCATTGTTACAGATGAGCAGGGTATGCCTATTCCTGGAGTTTGGGTAAGCATTCAAGGAACAGTAGAGGGCACCATTACCGATTTTGACGGCAACTACGTTCTCTATGCTAACAAAGAAGACAAAATTTTATACAGTTTTTTTGGTATGGCAACTGTGGATATTATTGCGCAAAGGGCAGGCGGCCTGAACATAACACTTAAAGGTGATGCGAAAATGCTTGAAGAAGTAGTGGTTGTGGGCTATGGTACTGTAACAAAAGAAGCCTATACAGGAATTGCAACAAAAATAACACCAGCTAAAGGATATGGAAAAGAATTTAACAGCGTTGCTCAGGCACTGAAGGGAGAAACAGCCGGCGTATATATTACAAATAGTAATGGGGTACCGGGAAGTGGAGAGAACATACGTATTAGAGGATTTGGCTCTGTAACCGGAGAGGCAAAACCCCTTTATGTGGTAGATGGCACACCTTTATCTGAAGACGAATTTCGCAATTTGAATACTAACGACATTGCCAACATAATAGTGCTTAAAGATGCATCGGCCACTACTATCTATGGCAGCCGTGGTGCTAACGGGGTTATCATTATCAGTACAAAATCGGGGCAGGAAGAACTCAAAGCACTGCAACAGGTAGGAGCACGCAAAAACTTTAACGAAACTGCCTTCTTCTATCCTCACCTTACTACCGACAGGAAGGGCAAAATAGCTTTTACCTTTACTACTCCCGAAGCCCTGACCGAGTGGAAACTGCGCCTGTTAGCACACAACAAAAAAGCTGCCTCGGGTTATTTAGAGAATACTTTTGTTACCCAAAAAGATCTTATGGTAGTGCCTAACATGCCACGCTTTTTACGCGAAAAAGATACTGTAGTTATTAAGGCTAAAATAACGAACCTTACTACAGACACAAAAAACGGATCTGCATTGCTACAACTCTATGATGCCGTAACCATGCAGCCTGCCGATGCACAAATGCTTAACCTGCAAAATGTAAAACCGTTTAATATTGCAGCAAAAGGCAATACTACTGTGAGCTGGAAAATTGCCGTACCAGCCGGCATGCAGGGAATACAATACAGAATAGTGGCAAAGGCCGGAGATTTTTCGGATGGTGAAGAGAACATACTGCCCGTACTTACAAACAGCATGCTGGTTACAGAGAGCCTTCCGGTATGGGTAAAGCCAAACACATCTAAAACCTACACCTTTAATAACCTTAAAAACAATACTTCCACCACCCTGCGCAATCAGGGCATAACGCTCGAATATACAAGTAACCCTGCTTGGGTGGCATTACAATCGCTGCCTTATTTAACAGAGTATGAACACGAGTGCAGCGAACAGCTTTTTTCCCGCTTTTATGCCAATGCCATAGCCACACACATTATAAACAGCAACCCTAAAATTGCCGAAGTGTTTGCTGCATGGCGGGCATCGGGCAAACCTCTTTCTAAACTGGAACAAAACGAAGAACTTAAAAGCATACTTATTGCCGAAACCCCATGGTTGCGCGATGCCGAAAGCGATGAAGAACGCAAAAACAGGCTGGCACTAACCTTTGACCTTGACAAAATGAAAGCCGGACTCGAAACGGCCTTTGCTAAACTTGACGATAAGCAACTTAGTTCAGGTGGATTTCCATGGTTTGGCGGCACCCAGGCCAGTAGTTATATTACGCGCCATATACTGGCCGGTTTTGGACATCTCAATAAACTGAATATAACCCTGCCTAACAGTAATGATGTAAAAGCATTAACCAATGCTGCTATTAAATATGTAGATGAAGAATTTATTAAAGAATATAAAACCTCAAGACCAGTAAAAAACAATAAAAAGTGGATGCCAGCCACCAATACTGCAAACCTGCATTACCTGTACATGCGCAGCTTCTACCTTACACAAAACCCCGTTAAAGATTCACTCGCAACAATCATAAACATGCATATTGCCAGAGTAAAAGAGAACTGGCTTAACTATTCATTATATGATAAAGGTATGGCAGCTCTTACACTGCATCGCTTTGGTGACACGCTAACAGCAAAGAAAATAATCACCGCTCTTAAAGACAGTAGTGCGCTGAACGAAGAACACGGCATGCACTGGATAAACAATAACTCCGGTTGGTACTGGTATCAGGCTCCTATAGAAACACAGGCATTATTGATAGAAGCCTTTACTGAAGTAGCAAACGATACGGCATCGGCCGATGCTATGAAGGTGTGGCTTATAAAACAAAAACAGAATAAAAACTGGCCTACCACAAAATCGACTTCTGAGGCCGTATATGCACTACTCATGCAGGGCAGCAACTGGCTATCGGTAAAAGAGGATACTACTATTAAACTGGGTGATGAAAAACTGCTTGCTAAAAAAATGGGCGAAACCGTTCAGGAAGCGGGCACAGGATATTTGAAACTAAACTGGAAACCCGAAGAAATCACTAAAGATATGGCTACACTTACTGTAGAGAACAAATCGGCAGTACCGGGCTATGGCGGGTTTTACTGGCAGTATTTTGAGGAGCTTGATAAAATTAAGCCTGCCCAGGAAAGCATTATGAATATAAACAAAGAACTTTACCTGAAAGTAAATACTTCTGCCGGACAGGAACTGCAAAAAATCACACCTGCCCAACCATTAAAAACAGGTAATCTGGTTACTGTGCGCCTTATACTTACGATTGAAGAAGATGCAGAGTTCGTACATTTAAAAGACCTGCGTGCTGCCGCCTTCGAACCTGTAGATGTGCTATCAGGCTATAAGTATAAAGACGGCCTTGGATATTATCGCAGTAGCCGCGATGTGGCTACACATTTCTTTTTTGACCGTATTAACCGCGGAACCTATGTTTTAGAATATGATGTTAGGGTAAACAATGCCGGCGAATATAGCAACGGCATTAGTACTATACAGAGCATGTATGCACCAGAATTTAGCGGGCACACTACCGGGATGAGAGTTAAAACAGTGGAGTAATGCAATTAAAATAAACCCCTACCTCACTGCCATGTGCGCTTTTTGTTCGCCTACGGTTTTGTAAATACGTTTGTTTACGTGCAGATAGTATTCCTGTAAAAAAGCCTTGAATTTTTTTATCATGGCTTCATCTTCGCCAGTAAGCGATCGTACCATATTATTTTTGCATAAGGGATCTTTGCGGTAGTCAAATTTGCTTACCACTACTTTTTCATTAAACAGGTAGCAATACTTATCGGTAACAAAATTAAAAGCCCCGTTGCTAAAACTTACAGCAAAATGACCTTTGGCCTGAGATTCATCAAAATGATCTTTACCAAAAGCAAAATACTGCTTGTCATAATCAAGCATGCCCAGCAACGTTGGCATTACGTCTATATGTTGTATAACTCTGTCGTCTTTACCCCTAAAATTGCTGTTGGGCTTAAAGAACAACAGCGGTATAGCATATTCGTTAGGCTGTTTGCTGTATTTTTCGTTATCGGCACCACTGCCATGGTCGGCAGTAATAATAAAGAGCGTGTTGTTATACCAAGGCTCGTTTTTTATACTCTCAAAAAACTGCTTCAGGGCATAATCAGTATATTTAATAGTGCGGTGTATAGGCAGTGTACCATCCGTAAACTTCCCGGCAAACTTATCGGGAATACTGTATGGGTGATGTGAAGACAGCGTGAACAGCGTGGCAAAGAAAGGACTTTTAAACCCATTGATCTTTTTATGCACATAAGGCAAAAATTTATGATCCCAGATGCCCCACTTGCCGTCAAAATCGTCATCTCCCATTTCGGCTTCATACTCTTCACGAGAAAAGAATTGCTTTATTCCGGCAGTTTTTCCAAACGACACGAAACTCATAGACTCGCGCACACCACCATGAAAAAATGCAGTCTGGTAACCCATTTCGTTCATGCACTCCGGAAGTGCATGATATGACGATACCGAATTGGGCAAAGATAAAAAGTGTTCTTTAAACGATGGTATAGATGCCCAAATGGCAGGCATAGCATCTATAGAACGCAAGCCACTTTGGTAGGCATTAGTAAACACATAGCTTTGCCCTACGAGCGAATCAAGGAAGGGTGTATAGGTTTCCTGACCGGGTTTAAACTGGTCTGACAGGCTTTTTATATGCGCCTCGCCAAAACTTTCGAGCACTATTAAAAAAACATTGGTTTTTCGGTCTATATCAAAATCTTCTCCCGGTGCTATGCGGTGCGTTGTAGGTGCAAGGGCTTGTGCCAGCGAGGCATCTAAATAATTAAGGCTGGGTACTGTTTTAGATTTGCCTATGGTGCGCAGCAGGCAAAACGGGTTGCTTAGCATTACTGAGGTATGCGTAGGATTCTCGGTGTACAAAAAGGCATCGTTCATGCTTATAGGAAAAGATGCCATTGCAAAAGTAGCCCCCCTTATAAAAAACACTGTTACAACAGCCATGAGGCCTAAATAGCCAAAATGCAGACCAAAGTATCGTCTTTGGGTCATGGCGTTGGTTTGCTGCTGTTTTATGTTTTTGTAACCGTACCATAATGCCGCAAGAAGCAAAAAATAAAACGCAACACCATACCAATAATCTGCAATAAAGTCAAAAATCAATGCGCCGCCCTCTTTAAGCAATATAAAATCGCCCAGCACTATACGTGCCTGCTTAAAAGGGTAATAAAAAATATCGGCAATATTAACCATCAGACCCAATGCATTGCCTATCATAAAAATTGCAAAAGTTATTTTTTGCCATGACGTTTTTTCGGCAAAGCGAAAAGGCATCAACGACAAAAAAATAAACGGAATGTTTATATAGAGAATAGATACTGTATCAAACATCAGGCTGCCTTTAATAAGGTTCCAGCCACCTGTTTTCTGAAGTGGGTCTATGAGCGGATCATTACAAAAATAAAACATCAAACGGCATAGAGCGAAAGCCACATAAACCATTAAAAGTCTCAACAAAAGCACAGCCAATCTGTTCTTAAACTGTAACTTCATATTTTTTAAGAGGTTAATTTAAAGAATTACTAAAAATATCCGTCAGTATTAACGGTTACAAAAGTAATTTATTTTAAAACATCCTTAACAAATTCTTAACCTTTTATTAGCTTACCTAAACCATAGCGTATATTTAAAACTAAAATACTTAAAGACTATTTTTTAAACTTTTTAGAAACAAAAAACGCATGACACCTACTAAGTGCCATGCGCTTTTAAATATGTGTTATTTACTAAAGTGTTACCGCTACTTTCTCAATTGCATTAAGCGTAAAATCAAGGTCTTCATACGACAGCGCATCAGTAATAAACCAGGTTTCATAGGCCGATGGAGCAATATAAACACCCTCGCTCAACAAACCATGAAAGAATTTTTTAAATGATTCGTTGTCGCCGTTGGCAGCTGTTTTAAGATTCGTTACCGGGTTCGCATCAAAATGTACAGATATCATACTGCCCGTGCGGTTAATGGTATGGGCAATGTTGTTAGCCTCTAATATTTTCCTGATACCGCTTTCAAGATAAGCCGTCTTTTCTTCAAGCCTTGTAAATATAGCATTGTCGCTGTTAAGGGCTTTGAGCATTTCAAATCCGGCAGCCATTGCCAGCGGATTGCCTGACAGGGTACCTGCCTGATAAACGGGCCCCACAGGCGCAAGGTAATCCATAATTTCATTACGTGCAGCAAATGCCCCTACCGGAAGGCCGCCCCCAATAACTTTACCAAAAGCAACAATATCAGCCTTAATGCCAAACAGTTGCTGGGCACCGCCTTTTGCAAGTCGGAATCCTGTCATTACCTCGTCAAAAATAAGCAGTGTTCCGTTAGCATCGCACAATTCGCGCAGTGCCTGCAAAAAGCCTTTTGCAGGAGGTATGCAGCCCATGTTTCCTGCAACAGGTTCTATAATAATAGCAGCTATTTCGCCTTTATTTGCTTCAAAAAGGTCTTTTACATTTTGCAGGTCGTTGTAGGTTGCCAGCAAAGTATCTTTAGCAGTACCCTGAGTTACACCCGGGCTATTGGGCACGCCAAAAGTTGCTGCGCCACTCCCTGCCTGTATCAGGAACGAGTCGCTATGGCCATGATAACAGCCTGCAAATTTTATTATTTTCTCACGATTAGTAAACCCACGTGCCAGTCTTACTGCACTCATGCAGGCCTCTGTACCGCTGTTTACAAAACGAATCTTATCTATATTTGGCACCATAGAAACTGCTAAAGCGGCAATCTCGGTTTCGAGTGCTGTAGGCGTTCCAAAAGATGTGCCTTTCTTAGCCTTTTCTATAACAGCATTTACAACAGGGTCATAGGCATGCCCAAGTATCATCGGGCCCCATGAGTTAATATAGTCTATATAACGGTTTCCGTCTTCATCAAACAAATACGGGCCTTTAGCCTCTTTTACAAAAATTGGAGTTCCGCCCACACCCTTAAAGGCGCGCACAGGAGAGTTTACACCACCCGGAATTACCAAAGAGGCTTCGGCAAACAGGCGGCTGCTACGCTGGTATAACATAATTGCGTGATTATTTTAATTTAAGTACCTGCCCAATAGATATTGCATTGCCCGAAAGGCCGTTTAGCTGTATCAGCGCATCTACAGTGGTATTATTTTTTTTAGATATAGAGTATAGCGTATCGCCTTTTATTACGGTATAGCTGTCTGCTGCTGGTGCATTTACTGCCTGCTCTATGCTTGGTGCAGGAGTTACTACTGTTGTGGCTGTAGTAGTTGTAGCTACCGGAGCAGGGGTTGTTACTACGGTTGTAGCCACCGGAGTGGTTACAGGGGTCGTAGTGGTAACAACAGTATCGGCTACAGGGGTAGATACCGGAGTGGTTGTAGTTACTGTTACCGGAGCGGTGGTTGTTGCAGCAGGTGCAGTAGTGGTTACTACAGCTACTGGAGCAGGTGTTGTTGTAACCGTTGTAGTTTGTGTTTGTACCGGGGCAGACGTAGTTGCTACTGCTGCAGGAACAGATGTTTGCACAGGCGCAGGCACATCTTTAACAGGTTTATAATTTCCGCCTAAAACTTCAGAATCATATTGTGCAAGGTTAAAACGCTCAATAAGGCCGATAAGCTTGTCCGGATATTTCGGGTCGGTGGCATATCCTGCTGCTTTAAGTCCTTTTGCCCAGCCTTCGTAGTCGTCTTGTTCAAGTTTGAAAAGGTTGGCATACCTGCTCCTTCCTGTAAGGAACAGCGAATGGTCGTTAAACGATTCTGATGCATCGTTGTATTTCCTGAAACACTCCTGGGCAGCATCGTCATCATGATAAATTTTATCGCCGTCCCATCCGGTGTGGCATTTAATACCAAAGTGGTTGTTTGCTGTAACCGCAAGCTTGCCCCTGCCCGCACCCGACTCTAATATGCCCTGAGCCAATGTTATACTGGCAGGCACACCGTGGTTTTTCATGTTTTGTTGGGCTATATCTTTAAACTGATTTACATACTCGCTTACCTGCTCGCTGTAAACTGTGGTCTTAGAGGTGCTTTCGAGCGTTTCTGTTTTTCTTGTGGTAGTTTGTGCACCTGCAGTGCTTTGAGATTTATTGCTTACACCCGCTTTGGTGGTTACAATTTTAGGTTTAGTAGTGCTACAGCTAACAATGCTGCCTAATAATACAAACGCCAGAATTTTTTTTAACATGCTCATGAAGTTTTAATTATGGGTAGTTTTTTACGCATCAGCTCTTTGTTCATCCCTGCAATACCCTGCAAACCGCCTGTATGAATGAGCAGTATGCGCGCATTTTCAGGAAAATATCCTTTATGGATAAGGTCTGTAACGCCAAAAAACATCTTCCCAGTATAAACAGGGTCTAAAAGTATGCCTGCAGTATCAAAAAAATCGTTCATAAAAGTTATAAGGGTCTCACTTACCTTACCGTAACCTCCAAAATGATAGTCTTCTACAAGCTCCCAACAGCCCTTTCGGGCAAATTTACAAATATCGTCCGATAATCCTGCACCTTTTAACGCAGGAAACCCAATTACTTTTTGCTCCGCCTTTGCCGAATTGATAATGCCCGACAGGGTTCCGCCAGTGCCCACAGCACAGCAAACATGTGTAAAAACAGCGTCGGCCTCATCGAGGATCTCCTCACAGCCTTTAACTGCAAGAGCATTAGTACCGCCTTCAGGCAGCAGATAAAAATCACCAAATTCCTGCCTTAAGCTTTCAATAAAAGTTTCATCGGTTTTATTACGGTATGCCTCGCGCGATATAAACTTAAACCGCATGCCGCATTTTCGGGCAAATGCAAGTGTGGGGTTCTCATCTATTTTACTTTTAAGTTCCTCACCTCTTATAACGCCAATAGTTTCAAACCCATATTCTTTTCCTGCAGCAGCCGATGCTGCAATATGGTTGCTAAACGCGCCTCCAAAAGTTAGCAGGCATTCCCTGCCTTCCTGTTTTGCCTGCAAAATATTGTACTTCAGCTTCCGGAATTTATTGCCCGATATGTGTGGGTGCAATAGATCTTCACGCTTTACCGTAAGGGTTATATTGCCGGGATATGTGATTGAAACAGATTGGTTCATGCTGCAAAGTAACTACAAAATAGAGATGTTGCAAAAACAGAACTTACTAAAAGGATAGTAATTTTAGCGAACTTTAAATTATCATTAAGATTTCTAATTTTTGTATCTTTGCAACACGAATATCCCTACAATGATGATGGAAGATGAACAACACACAGCCAGCCCTTTAATTGCCAAAATATCTTTTCATAAGGTATTGGAAATTTTAGAGGATATAGCATTATCTGACGTTGATTATCGCGCCGATTATGCAAAGGCTCTCCTGCGCCATGCTGCGCCCTACCCCGAACTTAGAGACGGTATAGATGATATTGCCCTGCTCGAAAAACATAAAGGTTTAATTAAAAACCTGCTTGCCGATCTTTTCCCTACGGCACTAACGCACAACGAAATTAAAGCTGCCGGTATTCCTTTTTTTAATGTTACGTTTAACCATACCGAACGTTTTAATAAAATACTTAAAAATGCCGGACAGGATTTTGGCATTAACATTCGCAACCTGGACGAACACCAATTCTATGTTTTTTGCTGCTGTCTAATATTAAACGACTATTACGGACAGAATTTAGATTTCAGCAAACCGCTGTTTTATGACATTCCGGATGAGAACGGGGTAATGAAACACTACCGAATACTATACAACGGCGACTTTTTAGAACTACTTCCTACCGAAAAAGCAGTTAAGCTTACGCCCGAAGATATAGACCAACTGCTTAGCAATTATGACAATCTTGAGCTATGGAGAGAGAAATTTCCTGAAGGAAGCTGGATATGCAAAGGCTTTGGCATAGTATCGTTATTTGATGCCACTACCGAGAGCGCCATATCTAACCTAAAAACCAACCTACTGGTTAACGACGGCACCAAGAAAGAGAAAAAAGAAAATTTTGAAGGCATTTTCAGGAGTATTTTTAAAATAGAAGACCTGCGCATTGGCTTTACCGAAATTAACCTGGAAGACAATGTATTTAAGCTTGCGCCTTTTAAGGATATTAAAAGCTATATACTTAGTGGCTCTAAAGAGATGGACTGCAACAACATGTTTTGCAGCGAGTCATTAAAAAAGATACTGGACGAAAGGCAGTATTTTGTTTTGAGCGATGTAGAAAAATTCAGGGATGAAAACCCGGTAGAAGCCCGCTTTTTAAACCACCTGCTGGATCAGGATATAAAAAGCTGTATACTTGCCCCAATCATCAAGAACGAAAAGTTCTACGGTTTTATCGAGTTGGTTTCGGCAAGGGCTAAAGAGCTTAACAGCATTAATGCCAACAAGCTTGGCTATGTGTTGCCATTCCTTACCGACACTATAGAGCGCTACTACTCTGAACTGCAAAATGAGGTAGACGCTATTATACAAAACGAATATACTGCCATACACCACAGTGTGTACTGGAAATTCAGGGAAGAGGCATTGCTGCACGTTCAGGCTAAAAACAATAGTCAGGCTTATAAAGAGATCGTTTTTAAAGAGGTATATCCTCTCTATGGCCAAATAGACGTTAAAGGATCGTCTACCGCCAGGAACGAATCTACCGAGAAAGACCTTATACTGCAAATAGGCAAACTTATAGATGTGTTCAGGTTTATTTTCAAACAGGAAAAACTACCGCTTATTGAGCAGCACCTCTATGAACTTGAGAATATTGAAGAACAACTTGGCAAAGAGCTTAAAGCTGATACCGAGTCTACCATTCAAAACTATATCATAAGTGAAGTTCACCCAGTGTTACAACATTTTGAATCGGCCAACAGCGATATCCATCAAAGGATAGAGAATTATTTTGGTACGCTTGATTCTAAAGTAAAAATGGTTTATGACAGCCGTAAGGACTTTGACGATACGCTAAGCATCATCAACAAGCAAATGGCTGCCGTGCTCGACGAAAAACAAAAAGAGGCACAGTCGTTCTTTCCACACTATTATGAGCGCTTTAAAACCGATGGTGTAGAGCACAACCTTTATATTGGGGCCTCGATTTCGCCAAAACATCCTTACAATCCACTATACTTAAACAATTTAAGGTTGTGGCAATTGCAGGCCATGTGCGAAATGGAAAACGAGTATTACAAGCTAAGGCCATCTTTGCGTTATGAGCTTGACGTTACTTCGTTAATACTGGTTTTCAGTACACCTATATCGATACGTTTCCGTATGGACGAAAAGCGTTTTGATGTAGACGGCACTTACAACGCCCGCTATGAAGTGGTTAAGAAGCGTATAGACAAGAGCAACATTAAAGGCACTAAGGAGCGCATTACACAAAAAGGCAAAATAACCATTGTGTACACCCAAAAGAAGGAAGAGATAGAATACAGGCGATACATACAGTTTTTACAGCACCGTAACATGCTGGGCAATGTTATAGAAACTTTTGATGTAGAAGACCTACAGGGCGTTACCGGACTTAAAGCCATGCGTGTTACCATAAACTACAATACTAACGAAAAGGCCGATGGTACTTACAGCTATGAAGACCTTTTAAAAGAACTCGAACATAAGGGATAAAACATTACTATTATAAACAATCAGGGCTGTCGAATGGCAGCCCTGATTGTTTAAATATAAAACTTAGTTCTTAATTACTTTTTTCGTAACTGTACCTCTATCAGATATAACTTTCAAAAGATAAATACCTTTTGGTTTAGATGATATATCTACAACACCATCAGTGCCATTAACAACATTTGTTTGTAGCAGCCTGCCCTGAACATCATACAGTTCGGTTTTATTAACCGTAAGCTTAGATTGTATTTTTAGCAGACCTGTGGTTGGGTTAGGGTAAATGTTAAGGGTGTCTGCACCAAAATCATCCCTCCCTAAAACTGCAAATGCTGTAATGGCTTCGTTAGTAATTAACGGTTCGTTTTCATCAAAGACTATGCTGGCCTGATTTGTCACAACGTCGTTAGCAGTAAGTGTTTCGAGGGTTTTTATTTTATAGGTTACATAACCAAGCGCAAAAGGAGCCAGGTAAATATTGGCAAACCTGAACGTCAATACATTCCCTGTAAGGGTGGCAACCATTGTGTTAGAACTATTTAATATCTGTAATGATTGCAAATTATACTTAGTATCATCAAGTTCATTCGTTATAACCACAAAACCTGCTGCTGCAGTGCCAATATTTTCAAAGTTAATAGTGTAGTGCAGATACTCCCCTATCTTGTCTACTGACACAGTTTCACCTTCAAGGCACACAATATTGTTAGGATCCTGAGAGTATCGTACTGTCTGATAAAAATCGACACGGTTATTTTCAGGTGTTTCATCTTGCTGATTATTATTCCCTGTAACAGAAAAACTAAGTACATCGCCAATGTTTACGGGAAAAGGACTCGTGGGAGTATTTACACGCAAGGTTACTGCAATAGTACGTGTCTCGAAAGGTTGCAGATTTGTAAAATTACAGGTTAACAAACCGGGCACATTGGTGGTATAATTAGGAGAAACATTTGTAAGCGTTAATGCATCACCATTATACTCCAGCATAATATTTCCGCTCAATATCTGGTTTCCTTTATTTTTATAAGTCAAATAATACCTTTGATTACTGCCCGCAGTAATACCATTATTCGCACTAGCTGTAACTTCCAAATCCGGGTGTATGCCATCGGCAGTAATACAAAAATCTCTTGTTACAATTGTACCATCTAACTCATTAAAAGTTATTACCGGAGATTCAGAAGTGGTAAAATAAGGCGCATCTGTCAATTCAGGCGAAATGGCATAATTTCCTGTTTGGGCAATAAAACTATAGTATCCTGTATCTGTGGTCCATATTGAACTTGTGTTTCCTTCATGGACAGAATTTACCTTAACAAAAGGACGTATAGGATCAGCATAATCACATCCATTACCATCAAAATCAAAACGCGCTATTCCTGTTATCATGTTATCATGATCTCCGGTTTCTCCACAGGTGGTACTAAATTCGATATTTTCAATATTCCAATTTGGATACCATGAATTTATAATTATAATTGAATTGTAAACTACATCATACTCATCGGCATCAAGGCAAATTGACGTTAAATTAGTGCAGCCGCCGAACTCCTCACTATTAAAATATTGTACTCTGCCATTCTTTAAATTAACAGTTGTAAGATTAATATTGTCATACAAACTAAAGCCAACCAAATTTGTTTGTGTAGAGAAATCCATAGTAGTAAATAAATTATCACTACCATTGAAACCAATCAGGTTTACCGGGGTCAAATCAATAGCCGTTAATCTGTTGTTACGGCAAGCAAGATATCTTAATCTACCTAAACCAGTAAGATCAATAGTTGTTAAATTATTTTCATAACAATTCAAATTAGTTAAACTACTACAACCATTAAGGACTAAGGATGTAAGCGAATTATCGTAAACGTTTAAAGTAACCAGATTACTAAGCCCTGATACATTAAGAGTAGTAAGGTTATTACCATAACAACTAAGGTAAGTAAGGTTTAAAAAAGACGAGATCCCTTGTAAATTTGAAATTGAGCCAGTATTAATATTGAGCCAGTACACCGCTAATGCTTCCGTTTCCTGTATTTCTCCATCAGCGTTCGCATCAATTGCAAAATAATTGCCATTAATGTCTTTAGCACTATGACTGGTTGCAGATGATCTTAGAAGTCTGCTTTTAAAATTTACATCCGGAATATTCACTATTTGAGCGCTGGTAAATGCACTAATAAACAGTAAAATAACAAGTAGTTTTTGTTTCATAAAGGCGTTTTCATTAAAAGGTTAGTTACATATATAACAACATTAACAATTTAACAGGAAAACACCCTACGTTAAGAAATTTACTTTTTAAATAAAAAAACCTGCCGATTGGCAGGTTTAATATTTAGTGCTTGTAAAACTTAAGCTTTTACTTTGAATGCTTTTTCACCAGGGAAGTAAGCAACTTCACCAAGTTCTTCTTCTATGCGAAGTAGTTGGTTGTATTTAGCCATACGGTCTGAACGTGAAGCAGAACCTGTTTTGATCTGGCCACAGTTAAGAGCCACAGCAAGGTCGGCAATAGTGTTATCTTCAGTTTCGCCCGAACGGTGAGACATTACAGATGTATAACCGGCATTGTGAGCCATGTTTACAGCAGCAATAGTTTCTGTAAGGGTACCAATTTGGTTAACTTTAACAAGGATAGAGTTAGCAATACCTTTTTCTATACCTGTAGAAAGACGCTCTACGTTAGTAACAAATAAATCGTCGCCTACAAGCTGAACTTTATCTCCTACAAGCTCCGTAAGGTATTTCCAACCGTCCCAGTCGTTTTCCTGCATACCATCTTCAATAGAGATGATAGGGTATTTAGCCGCAAGATCTGCAAGATATTCTGCCTGTTCTTTAGACGAACGTTTTTTACCTGTTTCTCCTTCAAATTTAGTGTAATCATACTGTCCGTTTACATAAAACTCAGAAGCAGCACAGTCAAGAGCGATTTTCACATCACCTCCAAAAGTATAGCCAGCTTTTTCAACAGCAAGTTTTATTGTATCTAGAGCATCTTCTGTACCGCCGGCAAGGTTAGGTGCAAAACCACCCTCATCGCCCACTGCAGTGCTAAGGCCACGGTCATGAAGTACTTTTTTAAGGTTATGGAAAACCTCTGTACCTATTTGCATAGCGTGTGTAAAGCTTGTTGCTTTTACAGGGAAGATCATAAACTCCTGGAACGCGATAGGCGCATCCGAGTGCGAACCACCGTTAATAATGTTCATCATTGGCACAGGCAGAGTATTGCCCGATACACCACCTACGTAGCGGTAAAGCGGCAGGCCAAGCTCGTTAGCAGCTGCTTTAGCAACAGCAAGAGAAACACCAAGTATAGCGTTAGCACCAAGTTTAGATTTATTAGGAGTTCCATCAAGCTCGATCATAGCTTTATCGATAGCATTTTGCTCAAATACCGACAGGCCAACAATTTCCTGTGCAATTGTAGTGTTTACATTCTCAACAGCTTTAAGAACACCTTTGCCCATGTAAGCTTTACCACCATCGCGAAGCTCTACTGCCTCATGCTCTCCTGTAGAAGCTCCAGACGGAACTGCTGCTCTTCCAAGAACACCGTTCTCTGTAATTACATCAACTTCTACTGTAGGATTTCCACGAGAATCCAGTATTTGCCTTGCGTGTACTTTAATAATAATGCTCATAATTTGTTTTTTGGTTGTTTTAAATTCCTTTTAATTATTGTGTTTACCTTTTTCAATGTTTGCAATAAACTGGTCAAAAAGATATGTTGCATCGTGTGGGCCCGGGCTTGCTTCAGGATGGTATTGAACAGAGAAGCAGTTTTTGCTTTTCATTCGCATACCTGCCACAGTACCGTCGTTAATATGCTCGTGCGTAATTTCAAAATCAGGATGACTTTCTAAAGCCTCCCTTTGCACTGCAAAACCGTGGTTTTGCGATGTTATTTCGCCTTCGCCTGTTAACAGGTTTTTAACCGGGTGGTTAATTCCCCTGTGGCCGTTAAACATTTTATAGGTTGGTATGCCGTTTGCCAGTGCCAAAACCTGATGCCCAAGACAAATGCCAAATACAGGCTCGTTATCATTTAAAATATTACGGGCTGTTTCCTGCGCATCAAACAACGGATCCGGGTCGCCGGGACCGTTAGATAAAAAGTAACCGTCAGGGCCAAAGGTTTTCATTTCCTCATAGGTTGCGTTATATGGAAATACTTTAATATAACAGTCTCTTTTGGCAAGATTGCGCAATATGTTTTTCTTGATACCAAGATCTAGTGCAGATATTTTATACTTAGCATCAGGGCTGCCCACAAAATAAGGCTCTTTTGTAGAAACCTTAGACGAAAGTTCAAGTCCTTTCATATCAGGCACAGCAGCAAGACGTTTTTTAAGGTCTTCAATATCGCAGTCTTCTGTACATATAGCAGCGTTCATCGCCCCGTTCTCCCTAATATAGCTAACCAGTGCCCTTGTATCTACGTCTGATATTGCCACAAGGTTTTGATCTTCAAAATAGCTTTTTAGATTCTCGGTAGAATTTACACGCGAGTGATTAAAGCTAAAGTTTTTACACACAAGACCTGATATCATAATTTTATCGGCCTCAACCTCTTCTTCATTAGTGCCGTAGTTACCAATATGGGCATTAGATGCCACCATGATCTGACCAAAATAAGACGGATCAGTAAAAATTTCCTGATATCCTGTCATACCTGTATTAAAACATACTTCGCCAAAAACGGTACCTTCTATACCAATAGATTTTCCGTAAAAAATGGTGCCGTCTGCAAGTAGCAATATGGCTTTTTCCCTGTTAGTGTATTTCATTAAGTTGTTAGTGTTGTTGTGCTGTTTGCAAATTTACTTTAAAATTTCGGTATAGTAAAAAGCATATTTAATTTTTCAATATCCCTTAGCCTAAAACGATTAAGCGTTGCAAAAAAAAAGGATAAACTATTAAGTTTATCCTTTTTATAATATAGAAAAATCAGTATTGCATGATTATTCTGTAGCTTCTTTGTTCTCTTCTGTATCAACAGCAGGAGCCTCAGTAGCTGCAGGAGCTTCAGCCACAACTGCATCAGCTTTTTTAGCAGTACGGCTACGACGTGTAGTTTTCTTAGCTTCTTTTTTAGTAGCGTTGTACAGTTCGTTAAAGTCAACAAGTTCTATCATAGCCATATCAGCGTTGTCACCAAGACGGTTACCAAGCTTAATGATACGGGTATAACCTCCAGGACGGTCGCCCACTTTAGCAGCTACCTCCCTGAAAAGCTCAGTAACAGCATACTTGTTACGAAGACTTGCAAATACAACACGTCTGTTATGAGTAGTATCTGCTTTAGATTTTGTTACAAGAGGCTCAATATATAATTTAAGCGCTTTAGCCTTAGCAACAGTAGTGTTGATGCGCTTGTGCTCTATAAGAGAGCAGGCCATATTGGCAAGCATCAGCTTTCTGTGGCCTGACTGCCTGCTTAAGTGATTTATTTTCTTTCCGTGTCTCATTACTGAATTAATTTAAACCTAAACCTATACGGTACAGATTATTCTTTATCTAATTTGTATTTGGTTAAATCCATTCCGAAATGCAGATTTTTTGAGGCAACAAGCTCATCAAGCTCTGTTAATGATTTTTTACCAAAATTGCGGAATTTCATTAAGTCGTTTTTGTTAAACGATACCAGATCTCCTAATGTATCAACTTCAGCCGCTTTTAAACAATTTAATGCCCTTACAGAAAGATCCATATCTACCAGTTTGGTTTTTAGGAGTTGTCTCATGTGAAGAGATTCTTCATCATAAGATTCTGTTTGTGCAATTTCGTCGGCCTCAAGTGTTATCCTTTCGTCAGAGAACAGCATAAAGTGATGTATCAGCGTTTTTGCTGCCTCAGTAAGCGCTTCTTTAGGATGAATAGAGCCATCTGTAATGATTTCAAAAACCAGTTTTTCGTAATCTGTTTTTTGCTCAACACGGAAGTTTTCTATTGTATATTTTACATTCTTTACCGGAGTAAAGATAGAATCTGTAAATATAGTACCTATAGCGGCGTTTTGCTTTTTGTTCTCTTCTGCCGGAACATAACCCCTGCCCTTTTCAATAGTAAGTTCAAGGTTTACGTTGATTTTGCTGTCCATGTTAAAGATAACAAGATCAGGATTAAGCACCTGGAAACCTGAAATAAATTTCTGGAAGTCTCCTGCTGTAAGCTGGTCTTTTCCTGTAAAAGATACAGAAACAGATTCGTTGTCTATATCTTCTATCTGGCGTTTAAAACGAACCTGTTTCAGGTTCAGGATTATTTCTGTAACATCTTCAACAACTCCCGGTATTGTAGAGAATTCGTGGTCTACTCCTTCAATGCGAACTGAAGTGATTGCATAACCTTCAAGCGAAGAAAGCAAAACTCTTCTAAGTGCGTTACCAACGGTCAATCCGTAACCAGGCTCCAAGGGACGGAACTCAAATTTCCCCTGAAAATCGGTTGAATCGATCATGATAACTTTATCGGGCTTCTGAAAATTAAATATTGCCATATTGTCGACTAATGTCAATTATTATTTGTTATACAACTCAACGATAAGTTGTTCTTTAATGTTTTCAGGGATCTGAAGTCTTGCAGGTACAGATACAAAAGTACCTTCAAGAGTATCGTTGTTCCAGGTAATCCACTCATATACATGAGCAGAGTTAGATAAAGATGCAGTAATTACTTCAAGCGATTTAGATTTTTCGCGAACGGCAACTTTATCACCAGGCTTTAAGTGGTAAGAAGGTATGTTAACCACCTCGCCATTTACAGTAATATGCCTGTGAGAAACTATTTGCCTTGCACCCCTTCTTGAAGGAGCGATACCCATCCTGTAAACAACGTTATCAAGGCGTGATTCGCAAAGTTGTAAAAGAACTTCACCGGTTACACCTTTAGTTGCAGCAGCTTTTTCATACAGGTTCCTGAATTGTTTTTCAAGGATACCGTAAGAGTACTTAGCTTTTTGCTTTTCCATTAGCTGTACAGCATATTCAGATTTTTTACCTCTCCTTTTAGCTAAACCATGTTGCCCTGGAGGGTAATTTCTTTTTTCGAAGGCTTTATCGTCTCCGAAGATCGCCTCACCAAATTTACGGGCGATTTTTGTTTGTGGACCAGTATATCTTGCCATTTTAAAAATTTAGGAGAACAGGGGTTATGAATTCAGGTCTCATCCTCCGATAACCTTTGTCCTGTTCGATTATACTATTAATTAAACTCTTCTTCTTTTTGGAGGGCGGCAACCGTTGTGCGGTAGCGGCGTAACGTCGATTATCTCAGTAACCTCGATACCTCCATTATGTAAAGACCTGATTGCAGATTCCCTGCCGTTACCCGGTCCTTTAACGTAAACTTTAACCTTTTTAAGGCCAGCCTCAAGAGCTACTTTGCTGCAATCTTCGGCAGCCATCTGTGCTGCATAAGGAGTGTTCTTTTTAGAACCCCTAAAGCCCATTTTACCGGCAGATGACCAAGATATAACTTCACCTTTCTTGTTTGTTAAAGAAATGATGATGTTATTAAAAGTTGCGCTAATATGAGCCTCACCTGTAGATTCTATAACTACTTTACGTTTTTTGGTACTTGCTTTAGCCATATTACTTATTATTTAGTTGCTTTTTTCTTGTTAGCAACAGTTTTTCTCTTACCTTTTCTTGTTCTTGAGTTGTTTTTAGTGCGTTGGCCACGTAGTGGTAAACCAGCTCTGTGACGGATGCCCCTGTAACAACCAATATCCATTAAACGTTTAATGTTTAAAGATATTTCAGAACGCAATTCTCCTTCAATTTTAAAGTAAGATACGGCCTCACGGATTGCGCTGATATCATCGTCATTCCAATCCTGAACTTTTTTATCCTCGCTTACCTGAGCTTTAGCCAAAATTTCTTTAGCCCTGCTGTTACCAATACCAAATATATAGGTTAAAGCAATAACTCCTCTTTTGTTTTTAGGTATGTCTACCCCTGCAATTCTTGCCATAATTATCCTTGTCTTTGTTTAAATCTAGGATTCTTTTTGTTAATAACATATAACCTGCCTTTTCTGCGAACAATTTTGCAGTCGGCACTTCTTTTCTTAACTGACGCTCTTACTTTCATTTTAATAGCTTTAGTATCTATAAGTAATTCTTGCTTTAGACAAGTCGTAAGGGCTCATTTCAAGTTTTACTTTATCGCCGGGCAATAATTTAATGTAATGCATACGCATCTTTCCTGAAATATGAGCAATTACAACGTGCCCGTTTTCTAATTCAACACGGAACATAGCGTTTGATAACGCCTCAATAATAGATCCGTCCTGTTCTATTGCTGATTGTTTTGCCATAAATTTAAGCTACTGCTTTTCTATTTTTGCTACTTTTCATCAACCCGTCATAATGCCTGTTCAACAAGTAAGAGTTTATTTGCTGAATAGTATCGATTGCAACCCCAACCATAATTAACAGTGATGTACCACCATAGAACAATGCCCACTGAGACTGAACCCCGAAACTTACCACAACTGCCGGGAACACGGCAATAAGTGCTAAGAATAACGAACCGGGGAACGTTATTAACGACATGATCTTATCAAGATAATCGCCGGTCTCTACACCTGGTCTTACACCCGGTATAAATCCGCCGCTCCTTTTAAGGTCATCTGCCATTTTGTTAGTAGGTACCGTAATCGCGGTGTAAAAGTACGTAAAAATTATAATTAATAACGCAAAAACAACATTGTAAGCCAAACCAAACACATTTTGAAAACTTGTAGTGATGGTTTGTGCCGCATCAGACTTAGAAAGTCCTGCCAATGCAGCAGGTATAAACATAATAGCCTGGGCAAATATAATTGGCATAACACCCGAAGCATTAAGCTTTAAAGGTATCCATTGCCTGTTTGCGTCAAGCATATCCTGTTCAAAATCGCCCCCGGCAGTGCGTCTTGCATACTGTACTGGTATTTTTCTTACTGCCATGATCATTAAAATACAGGCAATAATAATAACAAGCCATACAACAACCTCAAGAAGCAATTTTAGTGGGCCACCATTATTCTCTGTTACTACAGAAGTAAACTCCTGAACAAAAGCTTGCGGCATCCTTGCTATAATACCTACAAGTATTAGTAGCGATATACCATTACCTATACCTTTATCTGTAATCTTTTCACCAAGCCACATTGCAAAAATGGTGCCTGTTGTAAGTATTACTACAGATGAGAAAAGGAATGGAAAAGAGTCAGACGGTAACAGGAACGCTTCGCTTGGAAGTGTCCTATAAAGGTTATAAATATAACCAGGTCCCTGTACCAAAGTAATAGCGATGGTTAACCAACGCGTAATCTGGTTTAGGGTTTTCCTTCCGCTCTCTCCTTCTTTTTGCAGCTTTTGCAGGTAAGGAACAGCAATACCCATTAGCTGCACCACGATAGATGCAGAAATGTATGGCATGATACCCAATGCAAATACAGATGCCTGCGAAAACGCACCACCTGTAAATACATCGATTAACCACCCAATACCACCCTGGGTTTGTTTAGATAAGTTTGTAAGCCCTGTAGCATCTATACCAGGCAGGGTTACGTGTGCACCAAAACGGTACACAAGCAACAATCCTAAAGTAACTAAAATTCTATTTTTTAGTTCTTCTATTTTCCATACATTGGCAAATGCTTCAAAAAATTTTTTCATAAGGCTTTCTTAGATTATAAACTTACTACTTCTCCACCAGCAGCTTCAATAGCAGCTTTAGCGGTAGCTGTAAATTTGTGTCCACTTATTTTTAATTTTGCTTTTAGCTCGCCTCTTCCTAAAATCTTTACCTTTTCATTTTTAGTAGCTAACCTTGTAGCAACAAGTACTGCAAAATCAACAGTATCTGTAACTACTCCGTTATCTACAAGAGCCTGTAGCGTATCAAGGTTGATACCTGCATATTCCTTACGGTTGATGTTTTTAAAACCAAATTTAGGAACACGTCTTTGTAGTGGCATCTGTCCACCTTCAAAACCAATTTTCTTAGAATAACCAGAACGTGATTTAGCACCTTTATGACCACGTGCGGCAGTACCGCCTTTGCCAGAGCCTTCACCTCTACCTACCCTTTTGTTTTTATTGTGAACCGAACCTTCTGCAGGTTGTAAGTTACTTAAATCCATTTCGTGTAATTTGTTAGTTAGCTTCTTCTACAGAAACTAAGTGTTTAACTTTGTTTACCATTCCAAGGATAGCAGGAGTTGCATCGTGCTCAACAACCTGACCAAGTTTGCGTAGGCCCAGAGATTCAAGAGTAAGCTTCTGCGTTTGAGGGCAGTTAATTTTACTCTTTACTTGTTTTACTTTAATTTTTCCCATGATTTCCTTTGGATTAACCTTTAAATACTTTTTCTAAAGAAACGCCTCTTTGTTTTGCAACAGTTACAGCACTCCTCATTTGAAGAAGAGCATCAAAAGTAGCTTTAACAACATTGTGAGGGTTAGATGAACCCTGAGATTTTGATAA
Organism: Flavobacterium sp. Sd200; assembly: GCF_009826935.1. GTDB lineage: Bacteria > Bacteroidota > Bacteroidia > Flavobacteriales > Flavobacteriaceae > Flavobacterium. The sequence continues at coordinate 197,465 of NZ_WUMN01000003.1, read as the reverse complement.
TACATCGTGTATACCAACACTCTCAAGTACGGCACGAACTGCACCACCGGCAATAACTCCGGTACCGTGAGAAGCCGGCATTAAGAATACACGTGCACCACCAAATTTACCTTTTTGCTCGTGCGGAACAGACTGTCCTGAAAGTGGAATCCTTACAAGGCTCTTTTTTGCATCCTCAACAGCTTTGGCAATTGCCTCAGACACGTCTTTAGATTTTCCAAGGCCGTGGCCTACCACACCATTCTCGTCTCCTACAACTACTATAGCGCTAAAGCCAAATGCCCTACCACCTTTAGTAACTTTAGTTACACGGTTAACAGCTACAAGGCGGTCTTTAAGTTCAAGACCGCTTGGTTTTACTAGTTCTACGTTTTTATAATTATGATACATAATTTGTCTTAGAATTTAAGCCCGGCTTCTCTTGCGCCTTCAGCTAATGATTTAACACGTCCGTGGTAAAGGTAACCGCCCCTGTCAAAAGAGATGGTATCGATACCCGCTTTTAAAGCTCTTTCAGCAATAAGTTTACCTACAGCTGCAGCAGTTTCTATGTTAGTACCTTTAGTGATTTCTGCTTCTCTTGAAGAGGCAGCGGCCAAAGTTACACCGTTTACATCGTCTATGATTTGTGCATAGATCTCTTTATTGCTCCTAAAAACAGAAAGTCTTGGCTGGGCAGCAGTTCCGCTTACAATCTTTCTGATTCTGAACTTAATTCTTTGTCTTCTTTCAGATTTGTTTAATGACATAGTCTTAATTTTTAAGCTGATTTACCTGCTTTTCTTCTTAATACCTCACCTACAAACTTCACACCTTTTCCTTTGTAAGGCTCTGGTTTGCGGAAACCTCTGATTTTCGCAGCCACCTGGCCTAAAAGTTGCTTATCGTGAGAAGAAAGTTTGATGATTGGATTTTTACCCTTTTCTGTAACTGTTTCTACAGTAACTTCAGGAACTACTTCAAGAACAATGTTGTGTGAAAAGCCAAGAGCGATATCCAGTTTTTGTCCCTGGTTAGAAGCTCTGTAACCTACACCCACAAGCTCAAGGTCTTTAGTAAACCCTTCAGATACACCAACAACCATATTGCTGATTAGTGCTCTGTACAAACCGTGTTTAGATCTTTCGTTTTTATGGTCAGATGATCTTTCCACTATTACCTGGCCATCCTCAACTTTAACAGACACGTCTGAAAATTCCTGAGTAAGCTGGCCTTTTTTTCCTTTTACTGTAACAACATTTCCGTTAACTTCTACAGTTACTCCGGCTGGTATTACTACTGGATTTTTACCTATTCTTGACATCGTATAAGTCTTTTTATTAGTATACGTAGCAAATTACCTCTCCACCAACGTTTAGTTGTTTTGCCTGTTTTCCAGTCATCAAACCTTTTGATGTAGAAACGATAGCAATACCTAATCCGTTAAGAATTCTTGGTAGGTTAGAAGCACCTGCATATTTACGTAAACCCGGTTTACTAATTCTCTGGATATCTTTAATTACACTCTCTTTAGTATCTTTATCATACTTAAGAGCTATTTTGATAGTGCCTTGAACGCCACTTTCATCAAATTTGTAGCTTAAAATATATCCCTGGTCGAATAAAATCTTTGTGATTTCTTTTTTAAGGTTTGAAGCAGGAACCTCTACCACTTTGTGGTTAGCCCTTACTGCATTTCTAACCCTTGTCAAAAAATCTGCGATAGGATCTGTATACATTTTTTTTCCTTTTAAACTTAATTACCAACTTGCTTTTTTAACTCCCGGTATCAATCCATTGTTAGCCATTTCGCGGAAAGTTACACGCGAAATACCGAACTGACGCATATAGCCTCTTGGTCTTCCTGTTAGTTTACAACGGTTGTGTAAACGAACCGGAGAAGCATTTTTTGGTAATTTTTGAAGACCTTCATAATCTCCGGCTTCTAATAAAGCCTTCCTTTTTGCAGCATATTTTGCTACCAGTGCTTCTCTTTTTACCTCACGGGCTTTCATTGATTCTTTAGCCATATCTTAATTCTTTTTAAAAGGTAATCCTAATTCTGCTAATAATGACTTTGCTTCTTTATCTGTTTGAGCAGTAGTTACAAAGGTAATATCCATACCTGCAATTTTGTTTACTTTGTCAATATCAATTTCAGGGAAAATGATTTGCTCAGTAACACCCAGGTTGTAGTTACCCCTACCGTCAAAACCAGTAGCTTTAATACCGTTAAAGTCTCTTACACGTGGAAGTGCAGATGTTACAAGCCTGTCTAAAAACTCATACATCTTTTCGCCACGTAAAGTTACTTTAGCACCAATTGGCATACCTTTTCTAAGTTTAAACGTAGCAACGTCTTTTTTAGAAATAGTAGATACCGCTTTTTGGCCGGTAATTTTTGTTAGCTCTTCAACAGCATGATCGATTAATTTCTTATCCGATACTGCTGCTCCTACGCCACGGCTTAAAACGATTTTTTCAAGTTTAGGAACCTGCATTACGTTTTTATAGCCAAATTCTTCTGTAAGAGCAGAAATAACCCTGCTCTTATATTCTTCTTTAAGTCTTGGTATATAAGCCATAACTATAGTACTTGATTAGATTTTTTTGAAAATCTCACGTTCTTATCTCCTTCTTTCCTTACACCTGTTTTTGTAGTCTCTTTTGTTTTAGGGTCTACAAGGGCAAGGTTAGAGATATGGATAGGAGCCTCTTTTTTAACGATACCACCCTGTGGGTTTTTAGCGCTTGGCTTTGTGTGTTTAGACACAAGGTTAGCACCTTCTACGATCGCTTTATTTTTTTCACGAAGAACACGAAGTACTTTACCTTCTGTACCTTTATGGTCGCCGGCAATTACCCTTACAGTGTCTCCTGATTTTATTTTTAGCTTTATCATCTTTAAAATCAATTAAAGCACTTCTGGTGCCAGTGATACAATTTTCATGAATTGTTTTTCACGAAGTTCTCTTGCTACAGGACCAAAAACGCGAGTACCTCTCATTTCACCAGCAGCATTTAACAACACACATGCGTTATCGTCAAACCTGATGTATGAACCGTCGGCTCTTCTCACTTCTTTTTTGGTACGTACAACAACTGCGGTAGATACTGCACCTTTTTTTACGTTTCCGTTTGGTGTTGCATCTTTTATAGATACCACAATTTTATCTCCAACAGAGGCATAACGACGTTTCGTTCCTCCTAATACACGGATAGTTAAAACTTCTTTAGCTCCCGTGTTATCTGCTACTTTTAGTCTCGATTCCTGTTGTACCATAATTACTTCGCTCTTTCAATGATTTCAACTAATCTCCAACATTTAGTTTTACTTAAAGGTCGTGTTTCCATGATCTTTACTGTATCTCCAATGTTACAGTCATTTTTTTCGTCGTGTGCTACAAACTTTTTAGTTTTTAGTACGAACTTACCATATAATGGGTGTTTTACCTTTGTTGTTTGCGCAACTACAATAGATTTATCCATTTTGTTGCTGGTAACTACACCTATACGCTCTTTTCTTAAATTTCTTTTTTCCATCTTTCAGCAGACTACAATTATTGTAACTCTCTTTTGCTTAGCTCAGTGGCTACTCTTGCAATAGACCTCCTTACAGTTCTTAACTGTAGTGGATTCTCTATAGGAGAGATAGCATGGGCTGATTTTAGGTCGGCATATGTTTTCTGTAACTCACCAAGTTTACCTTGTAACTCAGCTGCAGATAGATCTTTAATGTCTGATTGTTTCATAATAATTTTGGATTATGCTTCGAAATCTCTCGCAACAATAAACTTAGTTTTTACAGGTAGTTTTTGAGCCGCAAGGCGTAGTGCCTCTTTTGCTACAGATAGTGGCACGCCACCTACCTCAAACATAATTCTTCCCGGTTTAACAACGGCTGCCCAATATTCAACAGCACCTTTACCTTTACCCATACGTACCTCAAGAGGCTTTTTGGTGATAGGCTTATCCGGGAATATTTTAATCCATAACTGACCTTCCCTTTTCATAAAACGGGTTGCCGCGATACGGGCAGCCTCGATTTGGCGGGAAGTAATGAAAGACGAATCTAAAGATTTAATACCAAACATACCATTTGAAAGTTCGTGACCTCTTTGAGACACCCCTTTCATCTTACCTTTCTGTACCTTACGGTATTTTGTTCTTTTAGGCTGTAACATTTTTCTTTAGTTTAAAAAATTACTTTCTTTTGCGTTGGTTTGGTCTGTCGCCGCCCGGCCTTCCGCCCTGACGTTCGCGGTCCTGAGATCCTGAAGGTTTAGACTGTTTTTTGTCCATACCTGCTAACGGAGAAAGATCTCTTTTTCCATAAACTTCACCTTTCATGATCCACACTTTAATACCCATCCTACCATAAGCAGTGTGAGCTTCAGCAAGTGCATAATCAATGTCCGCCCTGAAAGTCGACAAAGGAATCCTTCCTTCTTTGAACATTTCAGAACGTGCCATTTCGGCACCGTTCAAACGACCTGAGATCATTACCTTAATACCCTCTGCATTCATACGCATTGCAGCAGCGATAGCCATTTTGATAGCCCTTCTGTAAGAAATACGGCTCTCAATCTGACGGGCAATACTTGTACCTACTAAGTAAGCATCAAGCTCCGGCCTTTTAATTTCAAAGATGTTGATTTGAACTTCTTTGTCAGTAATTTTCTTAAGTTCCTCTTTTAGCTTGTCTACCTCCTGGCCACCTTTACCGATAATGATACCGGGACGGGCAGTGGTGATAGTAACGGTTACAAGTTTAAGAGTCCTCTCGATGATTACTTTAGACACACTTGCTTTAGATAAACGGGCATGGATATATTTCCTGATTTTATGATCTTCGGCAAGTTTGTCACCGTAATCATTTCCACCATACCAGTTAGAATCCCAACCCCTGATGATACCAAGGCGATTTCCTATTGGATTTGTCTTTTGTCCCATAACTGTTTATGAATTGCTTTGTGTGTTATTATTAGTAGCTCCAAGCACGATAGTTACGTGGTTTGAGCGTTTTCTTATTCTATGAGCACGACCCTGTGGTGCTGGCCTAAGCCTTTTTAGCATTGCGCCACCGTCTACCCTTATTTCTTTTACAAAAAGACCAGCTTCTTCAAGGCTTTCTTCGCTGTTTTTTTGCTGCCAGTTGTTGATAGCAGAAAGTAACAGTTTCTCTAAGTTACGAGAAGCGTCTTTTGCATTAAACTTTAATATATTAAGCGCTAACTCTACCTTTTGGCCCCTTACAAGGTCTGCAACGATGCGCATTTTGCGGGGTGAAGTTGGGCAGTTATTTAGCTTAGCAAAAGCGATAGACTTGTTAGCCTCTTTTCTTGCCTCTGCAGTTTCTCTTTTACGAACTCCCATTGCTATTATTTTTTACCTTTATTTTTAGCACCAGCGTGACCCCTGAAAGAGCGCGTTGGCGAAAATTCTCCTAATTTATGACCTACCATGTTCTCTGTTACGTAAACCGGAACGAATTGACGTCCGTTGTGTACTGCAATAGTCTGCCCAACAAAATCCGGAGTAATCATAGAAGCGCGAGACCATGTCTTAACAACCCCTTTATTACCTTTCTCGATATTTTCCTGAACTTTCTTTTCTAATTTATAGTGAACGAAAGGTCCTTTCTTTAATGAACGTGCCATATCTTACTTATTATTTCTTTCTACGTTCTACGATATACTTATTACTCGGGTTAACTTTAGAACGAGTTCTATAACCTTTAGCAGGAAGACCTTTTCTTGAACGTGGGTGACCACCAGAAGAACGTCCTTCACCACCACCCATCGGGTGATCTACAGGGTTCATCGCTACCGGTCTTGTTCTTGGCCTTCTGCCTAACCAACGAGACCTACCCGCTTTACCAGAAACGATAAGCTGGTGATCTGAATTAGAAACAGCTCCAATTGTTGCAGTACAGGTTAAAAGGATCAACCTTGTCTCACCTGAAGGCATCTTGATTGTAGCATATTTTCCATCTCTTGCCATTAGCTGAGCAAATGTACCTGCGCTACGCGCAATTACAGCACCCTGACCAGGACGTAGTTCGATACAAGATATAACAGTACCTAGAGGAATTTTACTTAACGGTAAAGCATTACCAATTTCCGGAGCAGCATTTTCGCCCGAAGAAATTGTTTGACCAACCTGAAGTCCGTTCTGAGCAATGATATATGTTTTCTCACCATCTGCATAGAATAGTAGAGATATAAATGCTGAACGGTTTGGATCGTACTCAATAGTTTTAACTACAGCAGGAACTCCGGCTTTAGCTCTTTTGAAATCGATTATACGATACCTTTGTTTGTGACCACCGCCTGTATAACGCATGGTCATTTTTCCTTGACTATTTCTACCGCCTGAGTTTTTTTTCGGTGCGATCAAAGAACGCTCCGGCTTATCAGTTGTAATAGTGTCAAAGCTATTAACAACTCTAAAACGCTGACCCGGGGTAATAGGTTTTAATTTTCTAACTGACATGTCTTATTAGATATTGTTGTAAAAATCTATTGTTTCTCCTTCTTTTACCTGAACAATTGCTTTTTTGTAAGCATTTGTTTTTCCTTGGATTAAACCACTCTTAGTGTATTTAACCGATCTATCAGCCCTGTAGTTCATTGTGTTTACCTCTACAACCGAAACCCCATAAGCAGCCTCAACAGCATTCTTAACCTGGATTTTGTTTGCTTTTTTATCAACAATGAAACCAAAACGGTTGAAAACCTCACCGTCTTTAGTTATTTTTTCAGTAATGATAGGTTTAATTATGATACCCATTGCCCTATTATTTGCTTAAATTTTCTTCAATTCCTTCTAAAGAGCCTTCAAAAAGAACCAAACTATTAGCGTTAACTATCGCGTAAGTATTTAATTCTGAGGCAGTTACCACGTTAGTAGCCTTTAAATTGCGTGATGACAAATATACATTTTTATTTGTATCACCCAACACTACTAAAGATTTTTTATTATCTAACCCTAAAGCTTTCAAAAAGTTAACAAATCCTTTTGTGCTTGGAGCTTCAAAATCGAAGTTCTCTACAACCACTAAATTAGACTCTTTTGCTTTTAAAGCGAAGGCAGATTTTCTTGCTAAACGCTTAAGGCCTTTGTTAAGCTTGAAAGAGTAGCTTCTTGGCCTTGGCCCGAAAACTGTACCCCCACCCTTAAACAAAGGGTTCTTAACACTACCGGCACGTGCAGTACCTGTACCTTTTTGTTTTTTAATTTTACGGGTACTACCTGTCACTTCAGCTCTTTCTTTTGCTTTGTGAGTACCTTGTCTTTGGTTTGCAAGATATTGCTTTACATCTAAGTATACAGCATGCTTATTAGGCTCAATTGCAAATACTGAATCAGAAAGGGTAACCGTCCTGCCAGTTTCTTTTCCGTTGATATCTAATACTTTTACTTCCATTACTTCTGAATGATTACGTAAGAGTTTTTGTGTCCCGGTATAGCTCCTTTTACTACAAGAAGGTTCTTATCGGCAACCACTTTTAAAACTCTAAGGTTTTGAACTGTTACATTTTCTCCTCCGGTTCTACCTGCCATGCGCATTCCTTTAAATACACGTGAAGGATATGACGATGCTCCCACAGAACCCGGCGCTCTTAAACGGTTATGCTGACCGTGAGTAGCCTGACCCACACCACCAAAACCATGACGTTTAACAACACCCTGGAAACCTTTACCTTTAGACACACCCTGAACATCTACAAATTCGCCTTCAGCGAAAAGATCTACAGAGATAACATCTCCTAATTTGTACTCTGTTACAAAATCCTGGAATTCAACGACTTTTTTCTTAGCAACAGTTCCCGCTTTTTTAAAGTGGCCTGCAGCCGCTTTAGTAGCATGTTTTTCTGTTTTGTCATCGAAACCAAGTTGCAACGCTTCATACCCGTCAACCTCGTTGGTTCTGACTTGGGTAACAACGCATGGTCCAGCTTCGATTACTGTACACGGAATGTTTTTTCCGTTTTCATCGAAAATACTGGTCATGCCGATTTTTTTACCAATTAACCCAGACATAATTTTTTGTTATTAATTATTAACTCCCTTCAATTTGAAGTAACCATACACTCCAAACAGGGGTGCAAAAGTAGTTATTCTATTTAGAAAATCAAACAGTTACATAAAAATAAATTACAAAAACCACAAAAAATTTATTTACACACCTAAAAACACCCCTGCTTGCTCATATTCAGGCATAAAAAAAACCTCTGCTGCACATGGCTAACAGAGGTTTCGTTACTTCAAACTTAAACTACTCATAAACCCGGCTGCCATAAAGCAAGATGGCCGGAGCCACAAGATCGCTTTTGTGCGGCTTGGTAAAAAATTGATGCGCAAAATCATAATTGATTATCCGATTCTCATTGATTAACTCTTCAAAATACTGCTTCGTTAAAACATCATACCTTTTAGAATAATAATTTAATTGCTCAGATATCTGAAACTTCAACCTTGTTGCATCATCCAGATCAGGATCAATCACGTTACCATCCTTATCATAATACTCCACAAGCTCTACCCAAACAAACAGGGGCTTATCAGGAAACAAATATAATAATGGGGGCAACTCAACCTCTGCTTTTTTATCTTTAGGGTTTAGGTACAAAACATCTGTAGAATAAAAACTATTATTTGGCATTGCAAATTGATACCCTTTTATAGTTAAGGATTCATGGACATCTAAAAAATGTATCTTGTAGGCAGTTTTAAACTGAACCTTGTCTACATAAAATGTCAACCTTTTTAATTGTAGTTTATTCACAAGATTGTTTCTATAAAGAATGCCATATTTCAGCTCCTTAATTAATGGCCTTGACCGTCTTTTTACAAATCTGTTGGTTTCACCTAAAACAATTTCTTTATTGTTTTGAGAACTTATAACAACCTCGTCAAGATGGATTACATCTTTAGTCAAAAACACCAAAGTATCTAAATCCTTTTTGGCAAGCCCCAGTGTTTTATAATCAACCTGGGAAAAACTCACAGAATCAAAAACAACACTATTAGGAAGCGTTGTTGCTTTATCTGATAACACCACACCTTTCCCCACAAGCTGTCGGTTGTTATACAACGCATAGCCTACACCATCTAACACCTCAAATGTATCGTTATCTACCACCACAACTACCTGACTAAAGCAAAGCGAAGGCAGCAACAGCAAACACACTCCTATTATACATCTAAACATAGCACAACAATTAAATTGAGACAATAATACACCCTAACAACAAACATAAATAAAATAATCATGGGCTGCACCAAAACAAAAAAGCCCCAGCAAAATTGCCGGGGCTTTTGTATATAAAGCGGTTTTATCACACTTTTATTTCAACTTCTACACCACTTGGAAGCTCTAATTTCATTAGGGCATCGATAGTTTTAGAAGAAGAGCTGTAAATGTCAAGTAGCCTTTTGTAAGAGCTAACTTCGAACTGCTCCCTTGATTTTTTGTTTACGTGCGGAGAACGCAGTACTGTAAAAATCTTTTTGTGGGTAGGTAAAGGAATAGGACCTGTTACAACAGCACCTGTACTCTTTACAGTTTTAACGATCTTCTCTGCAGATTTATCTACAAGTGCATGATCGTATGATTTTAATTTTATTCTGATTTTCTGACTCATTTCTTTGTAAATTAAGCGTTTCCTTTTGCTTTTTTGATTACTTCATCTGCAATGTTAGATGGTGTTTCAGCGTAGTGAGAGAACTCCATTGTAGAAGTTGCACGTCCTGAAGAAAGTGTTCTTAATGTAGTTACATAACCAAACATTTCTGATAGAGGCACACTCGCTTTAATAACCTTAGAACCTGCTCTGTCGTCCATGTTGTTTATCTGGCCACGACGACGGTTAAGGTCACCTACTATATCACCCATGTTCTCTTCAGGTGTAAGCACCTCAAGTTTCATGATAGGCTCAAGGATAACAGCTCCGGCAGCTTTAGCAGCCTCTTTGTAACCCATTTTAGCAGCAAGTTCAAACGAAAGCGCATCAGAATCCACAGGGTGGAATGAACCGTCGATAAGTGTAACTTTCATACTGTCCATTTCATAACCGGCAAGAGGTCCCTGCTTCATAGCTTCTTTGAAACCTTTCTCAATTGCAGGGATGAATTCCCTTGGAATGTTACCACCTTTAACCTCGTTAACAAACTGAAGTCCCATTGGCACTTTTCCGTCAACTTCGTCAGCAGGCTCAAGTCTAAATACGATATCACCAAATTTACCACGACCACCAGACTGTTTCTTGTATGTTTCCCTGTGGTTAGCAGTACGTGTAATAGCCTCTTTGTACTCTACCTGTGGCTCACCCTGGTTAACCTCTACTTTAAACTCACGTTTAAGACGATCTACAAGGATGTCAAGGTGAAGCTCACCCATACCAGAGATAATAGTTTGTCCTGAAGCATGGTCTGTCCTTACAGTAAACGTAGGGTCTTCCTCAGCAAGTTTTGCAAGAGCCATACCCATTTTATCTACGTCGGCCTTAGTTTTAGGCTCAACAGCGATACCGATTACCGGATCAGGGAAGTTCATACTTTCAAGAACGATTGGGTGTTTTTCATCACAAAGTGTATCACCCGTTTTAATATCTTTAAAACCTACTGCTGCACCAATATCACCAGCCTCGATAAAATCGATTGGGTTTTGTTTGTTGGCGTGCATCTGGTAGATACGAGAGATACGCTCTTTGCTTTCGCTACGTGCATTGAACACATAAGAACCAGCATCAAGACGACCAGAGTATGCACGGAAGAACGCAAGACGACCTACATAAGGGTCTGTAGCGATCTTAAATGCAAGAGCTGAGAACGGCTCAGAAGCAGATGGCTTACGCGAAATAGGCTCGTCAGTATTAGGATCTGTACCTTCGATAGCTTCTTTATCAAGAGGCGAAGGAAGGAACTTACATACTGAATCCAGCATGAACTGAACACCTTTATTTTTGAATGAAGAACCACAAAGCATTGGAATGATAGCCATATCAATAGTAGCTTTCCTTAATGCCTCGTTTATTTCGTCTTCTGTAATTGAATTTTCATCTTCCATGAATTTTTCAAGAAGGTTCTCATCATAAGCAGCCACCTCTTCGATAAGTTGTGACCTGTATTGATGAACCTCTTCTTTCATATCTTCAGGAATAGGCACGATGTCAAAAGTAGCACCCTGAGTTTCGTCATGCCATACAATAGCCTGATTTTTGATAAGGTCTACAACACCTTTAAAATCTGCCTCTTCACCAATTGGCAATACCAACGGCACAGCGTTAGATTTTAGCATGTCTTTAACCTGCTGGCATACTGCAAGGAAATTAGAACCCTGACGGTCCATTTTGTTAACAAAGCCCATACGCGGAACCCTGTAGTTATCCGCAAGCCTCCAGTTAGTTTCTGATTGTGGCTCAACACCATCAACAGCACTAAAAAGGAACACAAGACCATCAAGAACCCTAAGAGAACGGTTTACCTCAACAGTAAAGTCAACGTGTCCCGGGGTATCGATAATGTTAAAGTGGTAAGGCTGTGTTTCAGGAAGTGCTTTACCTTGCTCAGTCGGGAAGCTCCATGTACATGTTGTAGCAGCCGAAGTAATGGTAATACCCCTCTCCTGCTCCTGTGCCATCCAGTCCATAGTAGCTGCACCATCGTGCACCTCGCCTATTTTATGCGACTTACCAGTGTAAAAAAGGATACGCTCTGTTGTTGTTGTTTTACCAGCATCAATGTGAGCAGCAATACCTATATTTCTTGTATATTTTAAATCTCTTGCCATTTCTATTTTTTCTTTATGGATTAAAACCTGAAGTGAGAGAATGCTTTATTAGCTTCCGCCATTTTATGAGTATCCATTCTCTTTTTAACAGCAGCACCTTCTTCTTTAGCAGCAGCTAAGATTTCAGAAGCAAGCTTTTGAGCCATAGATTTTTCATTTCTTCTCCTTGCATACAGTATCATCCATTTCATCGCCATAGATATCTTCCTGTCCGGACGAATTTGCATTGGTATCTGGAATGTAGCACCACCTACCCTGCGGCTTCTAACTTCTACGTGAGGCATAACGTTAGTTAATGCATCTTTCCAAGTTTCTAATGCTGATTTTTCAGCATCCTGCTTTTTAGTTTCTACAATTGCAATAGCATCATAAAATACTTTAAAAGCTGTTGATTTTTTACCGTCCCACATTAGGTTATTCACAAAACGTGTAACTAACTGATCATTAAATTGAGGATCTGGTAAAAGAGGTCTTTTTTTGGCCTGTCTTTTTCTCATGTCTTTTGTTTAAAAGCTTTTAATAATTACTTTTTCTTACCTTTTGCAGGTGCCGCTGCCGGTTGACCCGGTTTTGGACGTTTTGCACCGTATTTAGACCTGCGCTGCGTTCTACCCGCAACACCAGCCGTATCCAGAGCACCACGAACAATGTGATACCTTACACCAGGTAAATCTTTTACCCTACCGCCTCTAACTAATACTATCGAGTGCTCTTGTAAATTGTGTCCTTCTCCAGGAATGTAAGCATTCACTTCATTACCATTTGTTAAACGCACCCTTGCAACTTTACGCATTGCAGAGTTTGGTTTTTTAGGTGTAGTAGTGTAAACACGCGTACAAACTCCCCTTCTTTGAGGACAAGAATCCAAAGCAGCCGATTTACTCTTCTTAGTTATCTGGGCTCTCCCTGTTCTTACTAATTGTTGAATTGTTGGCATAATTAATACTAAAAATTTCTTATGTTTTATAAACCCGCTTTTTACGGGCTGCAAATGTAGCAATTATAATTTACAAAACAAATCATAATTCATTAATTTTCAAACAACTCAAACCGCTTTGCCTGCGGTTATATTTTTTTTGCGTTTTTTACGTTATTTGCACTGTTAAGCTTTTGGCGTTTGAAACAACACTTATACATACTTATAGCACTACTTACAACCCTTTTTGCAAAAGGGCAAAACCTGCACCTTAAAGCCGAAGGCCGCAATGCTGCCGAAACCAAAATAATAGATTCTGTTTCATACATCAAAAAGCACCCTAATGCAAAATCAATTCAGGACGAAACACAACTGCTGTCAAAAAAACTGTATCAGGCCGGCTATCTTGAAAACCGCGAACTTGCCCACCTAAAAACAAACGACTCTACTTTTATTTATTCCTTTATTATAGGTGCACAAACAAAATACATACATATATATACCGGCAAACTGAGCAACACCCAAAAAACACTCCTTAATATAGATAAAGACACTCTTGTAATGCCGCTGGGCAATGTCGAAACTTTTATGAACGGCAACATTGCCCTTCTCGAACAAAAAGGATACTCACTAAGCAGCCTGCAATTGGCAGGATACAGCAAAAACAAGCAAAACCTCGTAGCAAACCTTATTGCCTCTACCGAAAAGCTGCGCACCCTTGACGATATTGTTTTGGAAGGCTACGCAAAATTTCCCGAAGGCATTCGCCGAAACATTGCACGGCAGTATAAAGGCAAAACCTTTAATCAGGAAATATTGCAGCGCATACACAACGATTTTAATGCACTGCGCTTTGTGAGCCAGCCCCGCTACCCCGAAATACTTTTTAAAACAGATACCACTAAAGTATATGTCTACCTGCAAAAGGCAAAACCCAATGCTTTTGACGGCTTTATTGGCTTTAGCAACGACAACCAAAGCAAACTGAGCCTTAACGGATATGTAGACCTACTTTTAAACAACGTGCTTAACAGCGGAGAAAAATTTAACCTGTACTGGAAAAGCGACGGCAACAAGCAAACCACCTTTAACACATCATTAGAGTTGCCCTATATTTTTAAAAGCCCCGTAGGTATAAAGGCCGGGCTGAAAATTTTTAAGCAGGACAGTATTTTCCAAAATACCGCTACCGATTTGAACCTGGGCTACTACTTTAGCTATAACTCAAAGCTTTTTGCCGGATACCAGCAAACCACATCGGTAGATATACAAAACACCAACAACGCATCGCTTACCGACTATTCTAATAAATTTTATACCGCCACATACGAGTATGCCGCCTTTAATGCCAACGATTTTATATTTCCGCAAAAAACAGCATTGCAACTAAAGACCGGTACCGGAAGCCGAGATGGTAAAACAGGCAGCAGCAGCCAGTATTTTGCACAGTTTAGCCTTTCACACAATCTTTACTTAAACCCCACCAACATTATAAACCTTAAAAACCACACCTATTATTTAAAGAGTGACACCTATATTATTAACGAGTTGTATCGCTTTGGCGGAATAAACTCGGTGCGGGGGTTTAACGAAAACAGCCTGCAGGCAAACCTATACTCTGCCCTCATGACCGAATACCGCTACATGGCTGCACCAAACCTCTATGTACACTCCATTACAGATTATGGCTACTACCAGGACGAGACCACAAACACCAATCAAAACATCCTGGGACTTGGCTTTGGACTTGGTTTACTTACCAATACAGGACTTTTTAATATAATTTATGCCAACGGATCTACAAAAGGGCAAACCATAAAACTCTCAAATTCAATAGTTCATATCAGCTTCAAAGCTAATTTTTAACATTTTCAATGTTTTAACAAATTATTTAAATTAAATTTAACAAGTAGCTAATTTTATCTGAAAATTATCATAAAGGTTTTGTTATCGTTAAGTTATTGTTAGAGATTTGGTTTCGACTAACTCAATTAATACTAAATGAAAACAAGACTAAACGTTGTATTAACGCTGTTTTTTGCGTTAATAGTGCAAATCTCGTTTGCACAGGAAAGAGCAGTAACAGGGACAGTTACTGACGAGAGTGGTTTTCCTATACCGGGTGTAAACGTGGTAGTAAAAGGAACAACCAACAGCACCCAAACCGACATTGACGGTAAGTTTACCATCCAGGCCGCTTCAACACAGGTACTGGTTTTTACTTTTGTAGGCATGCAAACCCAACAGGTATCGGCAGGGAATGCTTCTGTAGCCATTATACTTAAGGACCAGGCAACAGAACTGGAAGGCGTTGTGGTAACCGCACTGGGCATTTCGAGAGACAAGAAATCCCTTGGGTATTCATCGCAAAAATTAGACGGTAACTCGGTAAACGTAACACCCACAAACAACTTTGTAAACAGCCTCTCCGGAAAGGTAGCAGGTCTTGAGGTTAGAAACAACTCCAATTTTGGTGGGTCGAGCAACATTGTGCTGCGCGGAACAAAGAGTATCTCGGGCAACAACCAGGCACTTATAGTACTCGACGGGGTAGCTATTGCTAACACCAACCTCAACACCACATCGGCAATGAACTCAAGGGTAGGTTTTGACTTTGGTAACTCTACATCAGACATAGACCCAAACAACATTGAGTCTATAACGGTACTGAAAGGCGCCGCCGCAACAGCCCTTTACGGCAGCCAGGCTTCTAACGGTGCGATTATGATAACTACCAAAAAGGGCAAAACCAACAGCGGATTAGGCGTAAGTTTCAGCACCACTACATCTGTAGGCCGTTACAACAAAGACACTTTTGTAAAGTATCAGAAAAAATATGGGGCAAACGGCTACAGCGGCGCTAACGACAGTTTTTATTCCGGCGATGCTAACGGAGACGGAATAGACGACCTTATTGTAGACACTACTGCCGACTCATCTTTTGGTAATGCGTTTGACCAAAGCCTGATGGTTTATCAATGGAATGCATTTGCACCCGGAAACCCTAATTATGGACAGGCCACACCCTGGGCTGCAGCAAAAAACGACCCGGGAAGTTTTTTTCAGGATTCATTCGGGTTGCAAAACAGCGTTAATGTAAACGGTGGCGACGACAAATCGACCTATAATTTTGGCTTTACAAACAATTATGAAACCGGTATAATGCCCAACAGCCGCCTGAATAAAAACAGTGTAAACGGTAATTTTAGCCGCAGCCTTTCCAGCAAAGTAAAAGTTACGGCATTTACTAATTTTACAGACCAAACCACCCAGGGCAGGAACAGCGTGGGCTATGGCGACAATATTTTAGGTGGTTTCAGGCAATGGTGGCAAACCAATGTTGACATTAAAGAACTGAGGCAGGAATACTTTAGAAACAACCAAAATGTTACCTGGAACATGGTTAGCCCGCTTGATGGCGACTTTAGCCCCGCTTACTGGAACAACCCTTACTGGGACCGTTATAAAAACTATCAAAGCGATGACCACACGCGCATACTTACAGGTGGTAATATTAGCTATGACGTGACCGATAACTGGAACATTTTAGGGCGTGTAACAGCCGATTACTCTAACGACAGGCTGGAGTGGAGAAAAGAGATAGGCAGCCAC
Source organism: Flavobacterium sp. Sd200 (assembly GCF_009826935.1). GTDB lineage: Bacteria > Bacteroidota > Bacteroidia > Flavobacteriales > Flavobacteriaceae > Flavobacterium. The sequence continues at coordinate 181,161 of NZ_WUMN01000003.1, read as the reverse complement.
GCAGAAGAGTTTGGCATACAGGCCCTGGACGAAACATCGGGCTACAGGCTCTATACACGTACTTTTTTACAAACCACTTACGACCTGATTACAACATACGACTTCCAGTTGGGTAGTTTTGGAGGTAAGGCACTCTTAGGCACAACCTTTATTAAAACAAAAGTAGATGCCTATGACGGTTCTACCACCGGTGGCCTTGCCGCACCGGGATTGTTCTCGCTTTCAAACTCCAACACCTTTGTTGCGCCAATAGAAAGCGAACTTAATTACGAAAAACAAGGACTTTACGGCCAACTGTCTGTAGACTATAAAAAAACGCTGTATGTAGAAGGATCTTACCGATATGATGTTTCTACAGCACTCCCCCTTAGCAACAATTCTTATGATTACTATTCTATAGGCGGTAGTTTTATAGCATCTGAACTGATAAAAGCCGACTGGCTGTCTATGCTAAAACTAAGGGCCAGTTATGCAGTGGTGGGTAATGACCCCGCTTATGGAACCTTGGGAGCAAAAGATAACAAAGGGCTTTTAAACGGAAACCTGTTAATGGGCAATAGCACAACTTTTGTTGATTTTGAAGCCCTTAAACCCGAAAAACAAAAATCTACAGAACTTGGTATTGAGGCAAGCCTTTTTGAGAGCAGGTTAGCTTTTGATGTATCTGTTTACAAGAATAATACAGAGAATCAAATATTCAGTGTGCCGCAATCGGCATCTACAGGATATAGTTTTTCCTACATCAATGCCGGGGAAATACAAAATAAAGGTATAGAAGTAGCCTTAAGCGGCACACCCATTAAAAGCAATGATTTTTCCTGGGACGTGCGCCTAAACTGGTCTAAGAACAAAAACAAAGTACTTTCTTTAAATCAGGGGCGCGACAACCTTGTACTTGCTTCTTTTCAGGATGGTATAACGCTTAATGCCGCTGTTGGCGATTCATACGGCGCATTGAGGGGAACCGGATATACTTATGACGAGAACGGCAACAAACTTGTAGATGAGAACGGATACTACATTCCGTCTTCCAACCAGATCATCGGTAACATTCAGGCAGATTGGTTTGGTGGGGTTTACAACAAGTTTACCTATAAAGACGTGTCGTTAAGCGCGTTGATAGATATAAAACACGGTGGAGATGTATTTTCTTTAGACCAGTCTTACGGGCAATATACAGGACTATATCCCAACACTGCAGGAAATAACGAGCTTGGCAACCCGGTTAGAAATGCCGTTGCAGATGGCGGCGGGGTTTTAAACCAGGGCGTTCATGAAGACGGAACACCAAACACAACAAGGGTAGAAGCCAACTATGTAGGAGGAGCATTTGGTACAGATGCCAACCCGTCTCAGGCTTTTGTTTATGATGCTTCTTATGTAAAACTGAGAGAGGTAGCCTTAACCTACAGTTTCCCTTCTAAAATGCTTGAAAGAACATTTATTAAAAATATGTCTTTAAGCTTTTTAGGGAACAATTTATGGATTATCCATAAAAACCTGCCCTATGCAGACCCCGAGGCAGGTGCTTCATCCGGCAACATCCAGGGATTCCAGTCGGGTGTAATGCCGTCGATCAAAACATACTCGTTTAATTTAAAAGTAAGCTTCTAATGAAAAAGATAATATATACAGCATCAGTACTACTGTTGGTAATGGCTTCCTGCACGAGCGACGACAGTTCTTTTAACGATGATAAAGATAAACCTTATGTAGTGCCTGCCGAAACTCTGTTTGCCAACGCGCAGCGCGAACTCACAGACCAATCGGTTACACCCGAAGTAAACCTTAACCCTTTCAGGTTTTACACACAATACTGGGCATCTACGCAATATCCTGCCGAATCGCGCTACAATATTATTTCGAGAACCATTGCCGACAACCTTTGGGACAACCTATACAGGGATGTTTTGGGCAACCTTGAAAGCGCCCGGTTATTGATACAGGACGATGCCGAAAAAGATGCCGGAACAAAGCAAAATGAAATAGCTATAATAGAGATCATAAAGGTCTATACCTTTCAGTTAATTATAGACACTTTTGGAGATGCACCTTATTCTGAATCTTTAGATCCTTATAATGTATTGCCTGTTTATGATGATGATGCCGAAATTTACCCTCTGCTCATAACAAGACTGGATGCCGCATTAGATGATCTTGACGAGAATGAAGGCACATTTACATCGGGCGATATTATTTATGGCGGCGATATTGCCAAGTGGAAACTTTTTGGCAACTCCTTAAAAGTAAAACTGGGCATTGCCATTGCAGATGTAAACACTACCCTTGCACGGTCTGCCATACAAAGTGCAGTGACCGACGGGGTAATAACAACCAACACCGATAACGCAGTGTTTAACTACCCCGGTGCAGCGCCATTTTATAACCCTATTTATGCTCAAATTGTAAACAGCAACAGGAATGATTATGTAGTTTCTGAAAGCATAGTAAACACTATGAACACATTGAGCGATCCAAGGAGAGCCGTTTACTTTGAATCCATTGACGGGCAGTATTTGGGCGGTGTTAATGGAGCCGGAAACAATTATTTTAGCTTCTCGGCTGTTGGCACTACGCTAACCGAATCTAATTTTCCCGGTATATTATTTGAGGCCGCAGAAGTTAATTTTTATCTTGCAGAAGCTGCAGCCAGAGGCTATAGCGTTAACGGATCAGAGGAAGATTATTATAATGCCGCGATAAGGGCATCGTTTGATTTTTGGGGTGTTAGCGGCGCAGATGCTTATTTGGCAACCCCGGCGGTAGCATATGCCACAGCAAGCGGCACATGGCAGGAAAAAATTGGCACACAGGCATGGATTGCCTTTTACAACAGGCCTTTTGAGTCCTGGAACGAGTGGCGAAGGCTGGATTATCCGGTGCTTACCCCGGCTGTAAATGCTGTTCCGGCATCAGAAGGGCAGATACCTGTTAGGTTTACCTACCCTATAGATGAGCAAACGGTAAACACCGCTAACTGGACATCTGCATCCGGAGCTATTGGCGGAGACAAACTTACTACAAAGATTTTTTGGGATATAAACTAAATCCACAACAACACACCATAAAACCACCAGTAAAACGCTGGTGGTTTTTTTATACCTTTGTGCCATGGAAAAAGAACATCAGATATTTGGCATACGCGCCATTATAGAAGCCATACAGGCCGGCAAGGAAATAGACAAGGTTTTTATACAAAAGGATGCCCAGGGCGACCTGATGCGCGACCTGATGAAGGTAATGAAGCAAAAGAGCATTAACTTTAGCTATGTTCCCGTAGAAAAACTTAACCGCCTTACACCCAACAACCACCAGGGTGCTGTAGCCAGTATTGCCCCTATTAGCTTTTACAATTTAGAAGAAATGGTAGAAACGGTTTTGGAAAGCGGGAAAACACCATTGTTCCTTATACTGGATCAACTGTCTGATGCGCGAAATTTTGGTGCAATTATCCGTACGGCAGAATGCACCGGAGTTAGCGGCATTATTATACAAAAACAAGGATCGGCACCGGTAAACGGCGATACCGTAAAAACATCTGCCGGAGCAGTGTTCAATGTACCTATTTGTAAAGTAGAGCATATTAAAGATGCTATTTTCCACCTTCAGGGATCGGGTATAAAAACGGTTGCTGCAACTGAAAAAACTGAAAGTTCTTTGTATGACCTAAACCTAAACGAACCCGTAGCCATTATTATGGGCAGTGAAGACCGCGGAATAAACCCAAGCGTACTTAAAATTGTAGACGAAAAAGCCAAGTTGCCAATGTTTGGCACTATTGGATCGCTAAACGTATCTGTAGCCTGCGGTGCATTTTTATATGAAGCTGTAAGGCAAAGAGCATAATCAGTCAATTTGATAATTTGATAATGAACTGATTTAAACTTTTTTGATTGAAGCGAAAAAGTTTAAACCACTTCATTATTTTCAAGATACAAAAAATGAAAAAATCATTTTTATTACTGGTTATACTCTTTATTTATCAAACGCTCTATTCTCAAATGGAGAACAATACTTATGAACTAAATTCATTAGATCATAATTTTTTAACGGAAGATGTCAAGAAAATCATTGACCAGAATATAGAAGGAAAACAAACCGTTTTCCTCGGAGAATCAGTACATTCGAGTGGTTCGGATTTTCTTGCCAAAACAGAGTTTGTAAAGTACCTGGTAACAGAATACGGCTATAAAGATATTGTGTTTGAGGCGGATTTTATTAGCTTATTGTTTATTCATAATAAAAGAAATCTGCCTAACATTTGGAAAGAATCTGAACAATGTAAAGAATTGATGGCCTTTTTGAAAGATAATAATGTTACCATTTGGGGATTTGATATTCAAATGGGAGGGGATGCCCATTTCGTTTTTCCAAAAAAGATTAAGGAATTTTTGAGTACAAATGATATAGAGGTAGACGAAAAGTTTTTAAATCTTACCAATACATTTTTATTGAACACCTCAAAAGCCCGCAAAGTATTGTCAAAATCGGATATTGATTTTCTTAATAGTTATATAACAGCATTGCTACAAAACGAAAAAGTTAAAACTGAAAAACAATGGACACGTATATTAGAAAGTTACAAAGCGGATATTAAACTAAAGTACACAGACAGAGGTCAGTCTGTCCCACGACTAAATCCTACAAGAGATACAGAAATGGCTAAAAATCTTGATTTTATTGTAAAACAAAACCCTGATAAAAAGTTTATTGTGTGGCTTGCCAATGCCCATATGTCAAAATGCAATTATGAATACATGAAGGGATTAACAATGGGACATCAATTTAGAGAATTAAATCCAAATACCTCCTATCATATTGCGTTTGGTTCAGTTAACAGGTATAGTCGAGATGTAAAAGAAAAGACAATAGTAACGGCATCAAAAAACAATAATAACATTTTATATTATTTACCGTCAATACATAAAAACCATTTTCTTGACTCAAAGAGTGTTTTATCAGAATTTAGAAATAAAGGGTATGATGATTCATCTATTTTTAATTTGTATAACATATATTCCAAGAAGACAGATGTAAGCGAAAGAGATTTATTAAACCTTTTTGATGCTTTGGTTTTTATCGGAGAAGATTGGATAGAAGTGTCTTATGAAAAATAACATTGAACTGATTTAAACTTTTTTCAATTCTAAAATAAAAATGGATTTTGAGTCGGCTCAAAATCCATTTTTATTTTAAATCTGTAAACTTTATGACCTTATGACTTTTGACTTTACGACTCTATAATAAGTTGTTTTATAAGGTTTCGCACTTTAGGCTCGGCACTACGGGCAGCTTCGAGCACTTCTTCATGGCTAACCGTCGCAAGGTTATCGGGTGTATCACCCATATCGGTAATAACCGAAAGCCCAAAACATTCTACATCCATGTGGCGTGCCACAATAACTTCAGGAACGGTACTCATGCCCACACAATCGGCACCCAAAATTTTCACCATCCTGTATTCAGCAAGGGTCTCAAAGGTAGGCCCCTGTAAACCGAGGTACACACCGTCTTTAACCTCTATCTGTTCCCGTATTGCTATTTCTTTAGCCAGGCGTATAAGCGAACGATTGTAAGGCTCGCTCATATTTACAAACCTTGGCCCAAAACGCTCGTCGTTAGCTCCGCGCAGCGGATGCTCAGGCATTAAGTTTATGTGGTCGTTAATAATAACCACATCGCCCACCTTATAACCGGGGTTTACCCCACCCGATGCATTACTTACAATTAGCTTTTGCACGCCAAGCTGTTTCATTACCCGAACAGGAAATGTTACCTGCTGCATGCTGTAGCCCTCATAAAAATGAAACCTGCCCTGCATAGCTACCACTTTTTTAGAGCCAATAGTGCCAAATATAAGCCTACCACCATGCCCGGCAACGGTTGTTACAGGGAAATTAGGAAGATCGGTGTAAGGAATTGAAAACTCTATTGCAATATCATCTACAAAATTACCAAGGCCGGAGCCAAGTATAATACCATCCTGAGGCGTAAAGTTGGTTATGCTAAATATATAATTGGCCGTTTGTTCTACTTTTTCCCACATAATTTTAAACATTTATAAGCTGCAAAAAGGAGCAGCTACTACATCAAAGGTACGCAAAACTGTAGTTTTTTACCTTCATTTTGGGTTAATCTTTCCTCCCTTAAAAATACCTAACAGTAGGTATTTTTTAATTGAAAACGATATAGTATGTTTGTAACCTAAATTACTTATTTCCAATAAATAGTAATAGTGCAGTGTATAGATAGTTTTCCTTTCGTAGAAAAGCCGGCATATAATTTCCGGCTTTTTTTATGCAGTACAGCTTGGGCAAAAAAAGGGTTTATGCAAATATGTTAGCTTCAACATAATGAAGTACAGAACGGTCAAACTCGTCTCCATCATTTAAAAAAACAGTTTTAATGGACAGGAAAAACAATTTATCTGTTGGCAATTTTCCTTTTAGCCTTACATAATCTTTCTCGGTGGTAACAATAATTTTGTCTTTGCTAAGCGCTATCAGCTCGGCTACCTCTGCATCCGTAAAATCATGATGGTCGGGGTATGCCCTGCAAACATCAGTAGCATTAGCAACATGATCAAAAAAAGGTTTTGGCCTTGCAATGCCTGCAATTACAACTTTTGGTTTATCTTTAAGCTGCTGCATTGATATTTTTCCCGTTTCAGAAAAAACATGATCATCATAGCCTATGGCAGTAAAATAAACACTCTGCCCCTTTTTAGGTTTTAGCTTATTTACAACGGCCTTCTGTTGAGTCTCTGATAAGTTTGGGGGGCACTTTGTAACCACAATAACCGCAGCCCTTGCAGCCCCACTCCTACCCTCGCGAAGGTTTCCCGCCGGAAGCACATAATCATTAGCATATAGATCATTATAAGGAGTAAGCAAAATATAAAATCCGGCTTTAACACGGCGGTGCTGATAGGCATCGTCAAGTAAAACAACCTGCAGCCCGGGCACCAACCTTTGCAACTGTTCTATACCGTTTTTACGGTTGGCATCTACTGCTACAGTTATATGAGGGAATTTAGAATAAAACTGATAGGGCTCATCTCCTAAAATATCAGCAGTAACATTGGCCTCTGCCAAAACAAAACCTTCGCTTTTGCGCTTGTAACCACGGCTAAGTGTTGCCGTTTTGTATCTATCCGATAGCAGCCGTATTAAATATTCGGTTTGAGGGGTTTTGCCCGTACCACCTGTACTAAGGTTGCCCACAGCTATAACAGGCAGTTTAAATGTATAGGATTTAAAGACACCAGTATTGTACAACAGGTTTCGCACCAGCATTACAAGCCAGTAGAGCAACGAAAAAGGCAAAAGAAATTTTCTTAAGAAGCGCATGCTGCAAAAATAAGGGTTTATTGCGCACACTTATTACACTGAGCAAAAAACATCATATAAAACAAAAATGCCCCGGAAAAACCGGAGCATTTTAAAAAAAATATCACCACTTATTGTCTCGTATAAACAGAAACAAATTGAGCACCTGGCATTTCTTCATCAGTAGAAGTAATTTTCAATGTTGAATTATCCAACACCACAATTGTAGCTATTTCTGCATTTGCGCCTGTACCAATTGTTATTGTATTTCCCGACCTTGTCCACGTAGAGGCATCATTAGTAAATGCACATTCAGATGTGTAATAATCTACATCATTAAAAACTCCACCCGCAACAAACTCTACATAGTCTTTACTACAACCCGATTGATGTTCATCATAATCCAAAAGCACTTCCTGTCCTGATGCAGCTATCCCAGATTTAGAATAGAACCACTTACCCTCTAGAGGTGCGCTTGTTGAAGAGCCTGCATCGTCGTCTCCTGAACATGAAGAAAAAATTGCTGCAGCCGCGAATAAACCTAATAATAATTTTGCGTTTTTCATTTGTTAGTTATTAATTGTTATTTTCGCAAACATATAATTAAATTGTAAATAAAAAAATTAATTTTAAGATTTTTTGTTTAAGTATTTATACTTAATTAACTTTTTTAATTGCAATTATTAAATAAATTTAACATTGAAATTAAATTTTATAACCTTGAAATAACGACAATAAACCATGGCGACTTTATGATAATTTTTTCACAATAACACAACTTTGCACCTGCTAAACAACCTCTAACCCGTATAGCCACTATTATTAAGTATCAATAAAACGATTTTGACAAAAAACAAAACTTTTAACGGAAAGATTTGGAATTGACGTGTGTTTTTCATTTTTTTGCTGTGTCACAAAAAATAACAATTGCTTATTATGAAAAAGCTTATTCTTTCTGTAGCCCTACTGGCCGGAATAACGTTTATAGCCTGTTCTGATGAAGATAACGTAATACCTGTAGTTGCTTACAGCGGCTGCCAAGCGTGCGAGATTGCAGCAGATTCGCTTTCTAACCTTCCTAACGAAAACTATGATGTTTGTGTAGGAGCATCCGATACTATTGTATATGTAAACGGTGCTTACACGGGTATAAGACCGGAACGCTACTTCTCTCTTTTTTGTGACAATGCCTATGGAGAAGTTACAGAGCCAACAAACCCGGGCAACAACGTAAACTGCGTTACATGCCAGTCTTATGTTAACTCGGCCGGTGAAACCATAGCTGCAAGCGAAGTTTGCCGTGCTGCCGATGGAAGAGCTATTGTTGCCGGAGACACACTTGCCGCAAATTATGACACCTATATTGCCACGCAGCTTACACTTACAACCTGCCAGTAATTATAAAAAATATACTATATTTAAACTGCCCTTTAAGGGCAGTTTTTTATTTTACCCCTTAGCATTCTATCAATACGAAAAATGAAGATAAAAGATATAATTTCTGTTCTCGAAACCATGGCACCCATTGCCTATGCCGAAGATTTTGATAATGTTGGCCTACTTACAGGAAATGCCGAAACGAATGTTACCGGAGTACTGGTATGCCACGATGCTTTAGAGACAGTTATAAATGAAGCCATACAGCAACAATGCAACCTTGTGGTGTGCTTTCACCCCATACTTTTTAGCGGATTAAAAAAAATTACAGGAAAAAACTATGTAGAGCGAGCCATTATTAAAGCCATTAAAAACGACGTGGCCATCTATGCCGTTCACACTGCATTAGACAACCACAAGCAGGGTGTAAACAAAATATTTTGCGATGCTCTTGGCCTTAGCAACACCAAAATACTATTACCAAAAGAAGGTTTTATTAAAAAGCTGGTTACCTATACCGTTCCTGAAAATCACGAAAAACTGCGCAATGCACTTTTTGCAGCCGGAGCAGGCAGTATTGGCAACTACAACAATTGCAGTTTTAACAGCCATGGAACCGGCACTTACAAGGGCAACAGCGAAAGTAATCCGCAGGTGGGTGTTCGCGGAGAATTTACCGAAACACCGGAAATTAAAATAGAGGTAACCTTTGAAAAACATCTTGAAAACAGGATACTAAAATCTTTGTTTACTAACCATATTTATGAAGAAGTTGCCTATGAGGTGTACAGCCTGAGCAACAGCCATCAAAATATTGGTATGGGAATGACAGGCGACCTGGCCCAGCCCATGGAAGAAAAGGAGTTTTTGCATTTTGTAAAAGAAAAAATGGTTGCTAACGGCATTAGACACAGCGCATTTACAGGCAAAAAAATTAGCAAAGTAGCTGTTTTGGGCGGATCTGGAAGTTTTGCCATTAAGGCAGCCATTGCAGCCGGAGCAGATGCTTTTTTGACCGCCGACCTTAAATACCACCAGTTTTATGAAGCCGAGGGGCAACTGCTGCTTGCCGATATTGGTCATTTTGAAAGCGAGCGTTATACTGCAAAATATATGGCAGACTATTTAAGAAGCAATATTGCCGATATTGCGGTCTTAGAAACTGCAGTTGATACAAACCCGGTAAACTACCTGTAAGTTTTTCAGGCTCAAAACAAGCAATTTACACAAAATTTTATATCCTTGTTTATGTTAGAAAAAAAATCATTAATTTTGCAAACATTTTATTGGGAATAGAATACAAATCCAGTTAAGTACACACATATATGGCGAACATCAAGGAACTAAGTGTTGAAGAAAAGCTAAGAACACTTTATGATTTACAGTTAATTGATTCAAGAATTGATGAAATAAGGAATGTAAGAGGCGAATTACCTCTTGAAGTAGACGACCTTGAAGATGAAGTGGCAGGCTTAACAACAAGGCTTGAAAAACTTAAAACCGACCTTGAGTCTATAGAAGAGCAGATTAAAGAAAAGAAAAATGCTATAGACGACCACAAAGCAGCCATAAAAAAATATACTGAGCAGCAAAAAAATGTGCGCAACAACAGGGAATTCAACTCTTTAACTAAAGAAGTTGAATACCAGGAACTGGAGATACAGCTTGCTGAAAAACACATTAAGGAGCTTAAGGCATCTATTGAGTTTAAAAAAGACTCTATTGCACAATCTCAGGAAAAACTTGACGCAAAAAGCAGTCACCTTAACCACAAAAAATCTGAGCTTGATGCCATTATGGGTGAAACTCAAAAAGAGGAAGCTTTTTTAAGTGAGAAATCAGCCGAATATGAATCGCAAATAGAAGACAGGCTTCTTGCTGCCTACAAAAGGATACGTGGCAGCGTAAGGAACGGTCTTGCAGTAGTGAGTATAGAAAGAGGTGCATCGGCAGGTTCATTCTTTACCATTCCGCCACAAACGCAAATGGAAATTGCCTCTCGTAAAAAGATCATTACAGACGAGCACAGCGGCAGAATACTGGTAGACAGCCTTCTTGCAGAAGAAGAAAAAGAAAAAATGGAGCAATTGTTTGCTAAAATATAATACTGAAAGCTTCGCACACCGCGAAGCTTTTTTCTTTTCGCCATGCAGAAACTTTTTAAAACCATTATTGCCAAGCTGCTTGGCTTTTATATAAACCTGCTTAGCTGCCTTACTCCAAAAAAGGCACAAAAGCTGGCTTACCGTTTTTTTAGCGAACCCCAAAGCGGCAGGCTTTTTAAAGACAGCCTCCCATCGGTGCTACAGGAAGCAGAAACCGAAACGGTTACTTACAAAGACATGCTTTTTCAAACCTATGTTTGGAAAGGAAATGCCTGTAAAGTATTGCTAATACACGGTTGGGAGAGCAATGCAGCCCGCTGGAAGCTTTTTATAACCTATCTTAAAAAGGCAGGATGCACTATTATTGCCATAGATGGACCAGCACATGGGCTGTCGTCAGGTACGGAATTTACCATACCACGCTATGCCGAATTTATGGATATTATTGTGCAGCAATACCAGCCTCAATATTTGGTGGGACACTCATTAGGCGGCAGCACCATACTTTACTATCAAAGCCATTACAATAGCAACAGCATACAAAAAATGGTAGTTATGGGTGCCCCATGCGATTTTACCATGATCCTGAGCAATTACATAAAAACACTCAGCCTGAGCAAAAAATCGGCTCAACTGCTAAACAATCATTTTATTGAAGAGCTTGGCATAAACACCGAAGAATTTTCGTGCGGGCTGTTCGCTTCGAAAATTACTGCACAAGGACTAGTGGTTCATGACGTAGATGACACTACCGTGCCATTTAAAGAGGGCAGAAAAATTGCCGAATCGTGGCCAAATGCACAATTTTTGCGCACCAAAGGCCAGGGACACAGTATGCACAGCGACGCAATGTATTCTAAGATCTATTCTTTTTTGTTTGACGTGCAGTAATAAACACCACTCAAATTTATACAACTAAATCTGTAGCCGCTACCTTACAGTATTACATCTGCCTACCCTACTCTTTCTTAAAAAAGAGACCTAAATTAAATTATTTTAAAGATTTTGTAACCGAAAGCTAAATTTGCCTGCCGGGCAAACGACTGTTTTTACTAATTCAACAAAAAAACACCCAACCGTTACATCTAATTGTTTTTTTTAGTAATATTGGTAAACAATCTTAAACATTTAATTGAATTACCTGATTTTAATTTTTTCATGTGATGAAAAAGAGTAGCCGTGCCGAACTTGATAAGGAAGCATTAGACAAAATTGTAACGCTTGCCCAGGAAGAAAAAAAACCTTTTGACGAGATACGATCACAATATGGACTATCTGAAAAGGAAGTAACAGAGATCATGAAGAAAAAGTTATCACCCGATAATTTTGAACTTTGGAAGAAAAAAACGGCCGCTAAAAAACCAAAGCCTAAACCGCTTAGCAGCCTGGAAGACGATGAGTTAGACTCTAAATATTATTTTAAGAATAAATTTTAAACCGTAAAAAAGCCGCAGGATAGTATATGTTTTGCGGCTTTTTTATGGCAAATATTTTCTAAATACGGCAGCAGTAAACCTGTAGACATAAACTAATCTAAACCATTGCTAACATTAAGTTAATAGCCTGTTTTTCGCAAAGTTTTTCTTATTTTTGAAAGCTATTTGCAATTATGGAAGAAGAACAAGTAATATTGGTTAATGAGCGTGATGAGCCTATAGGGCTGATGCCAAAAATGGAAGCCCACGAAAAAGCATTGCTTCACCGTGCATTCTCGGTGTTTGTGCTTAATGATAAAAATGAGATAATGCTCCAGCAGCGCGCGGCAGATAAATATCATTCGCCCCTACTATGGACCAACACTACATGCAGCCACCAGCGCGAGGGCGAAACCAACCTACAGGCAGGTACCCGTCGTTTGCATGAAGAAATGGGTTTTACCACCCCACTTAAAGAGCTGTTTTGGTTTATTTACAAGGCCCCTTTTGACAACGGTCTTACAGAGCATGAGCTCGACCATGTAATGATTGGCCACTACAACGAAGCCCCGCACATAAATCCTGAAGAGGCCGAAAGCTGGAAATGGATGGCTATTGAAGATGTAAAAACAGACATGCAGGCACACCCTGAACTATATACCGTTTGGTTCAGGATAATATTCGACGAGTTTTACCATTATTTAGAAGAACATACAATTTAGTTTTTTAGTCGCAGTCACAGTTTGCAGGCTTTGAGCAACAACAAACAACAAACCATAAACCTAAAGTGAAAGTTACCGTAAACAGGAGTGCCCATTTTAATGCTGCCCACCGCCTTCATCGCAAAGATTGGACGGAGGAGCAAAACAACGCTGTTTTTGGTAAATGCAATAACCCTAATTTTCATGGGCATAACTACGAACTGATTGTAGGTGTTACCGGAGAAATAGACCCGCAAACCGGCTATGTTATTGATATAAAAATTTTAAAGGACATTATTACCGAAGAAGTAGAAAATCCTTTTGACCATAAAAACCTTAACCTTGACGTGCCGGAATTTGCTAACCTGAACCCCACTGCCGAGAATATAGTGGTGGTAATATGGAACAGGATAAAAAAACGCATTAACCCTGAGCACGAACTTGAGGTAACCCTATATGAAACACCAAGAAATTTTGTAACCTATAAAGGACTTTAACCAATCATTTATTTATGAGCATACAATTGTACCCACTGGTATTTGAACCCATACTGCAGGACAGGATTTGGGGAGGCACTAAACTTGAAACCGATCTTGGAAAGAAAATACCTACCCCAACAACCGGCGAAAGCTGGGAGCTTAGTGCTGTACAGGGCAATGTTAGCGTGGTTAAAGAGGGCGAATATGCCGGAAAACCCCTTACATATCTTTTAGAAGAATATCCTGCCGAAGTGCTGGGCACAAAGGTTTATGAGCAATTTGGAAAGCAGTTTCCGCTATTGTTTAAATTTCTTGATGCACGCGAAGACCTTTCTATACAGGTACACCCTAACGATGCACTGGCTAAAGAACGCCACAACTCTTTTGGAAAAACCGAAATGTGGTATGTAATGCAGGCCGACCCCGGATCGCGCATTATTGTGGGCTTTAAACAAAAATCGAGTGCAGAGGAATATGTACAGAAACTTGAAGAGAAAAAACTGTTAGATATCCTTAATCAGGTAGAAACCAAAAAGGGCGATGTGTTTTTTTTGGAAACAGGTACTATACACGCCATTGGGGCAGGCATTGTGATTGCTGAGATACAGCAAACAAGCGACATTACGTATCGTATTTATGACTGGGACAGGGTAGACGCCAACGGCAATGCACGCCAACTACATGTGGAAGAAGCACTGGACGCTATGAACTACAACCCTACCGATACTCAAAAAACATACAACCAGGAAACCAACACAAGCAACACCATGGTAGACTGCCCGTATTTTACCACTAACTTTTTACCATTGAAGGGATCTGCAGAGGTTAGTAAAAACGGCAACAGTTTTACAGTTTATATTTGTACTGAAGGCGACTACACTGTAAATTTTGACGGTAGCGACTATAGCTTTAAAAAGGGAGATACAGTATTGTTACCTGCTGCTTTAAAAAACTATACCATAACAGGTACAGCTACCCTGTTAGAAATATATATTTCTTAACAAATTAGTGGCAGATAAATTGTAATTTTGCAGCTTAAACTAAAATCATTAGAAAAATGGCGAGTGTTAGAAACCTAAAAAAAGACATCAACTACGTATTAGGCGATATTATTGAGGCAGTTTATATTACAGAGCTTGCTGCAGGCGGACAGGGTTCAGATAAAGCTGAAGCTCTTATAGATGAGGCTATTGCAGTTTTTGACACACTTATGAAAGAAGTGAACGCTAAAGAAGTTGAAAATAAAAAAACACACTTTAAGCAAATCAACAAAAAACTTGAGGAGTCTGCAAACCAGCTTATTGACAAGCTAAAAGCACTTTAATCAAAAAAATATCAGTAAAAGTGCCAATATGGTTTTGGAAATTTAAAAAACCAACATTATATTTGCACTGTTATTGAGAACGCCGGTGTAGCTCAGCTGGCTAGAGCAGCTGATTTGTAATCAGCAGGTCGTGGGTTCGAGTCCCTCTATCGGCTCAATAAATAAACCGCTTCAGGAAACTGAGGCGGTTTTGTTTTTTTAGTAATTATCGCTTCAAAAAATATTTTTGCCTAAAATGGCATTTATGTTTTGAATATTAAAAAACCTTTTTATATTTGCACCCGAATTGAGAACGCCGGTGTAGCTCAGCTGGCTAGAGCAGCTGATTTGTAATCAGCAGGTCGTGGGTTCGAGTCCCTCTATCGGCTCAATTAAAAAACCGCTTCAGGAAACTGAGGCGGTTTTTGCATTTATACAAATCAGCATCAGTAAAAATCACTATCGATTTGATTATACTCCTCTATCATTTCGATAACTACTGTCTCATTTATCAAAAGCTCCAACCTCATATCACACTGATAATCTAACATTTAACAACAATAAACATTTGCGGTATGTTATTTGTTTGTTATCAGAATACAAATGCAGTTTCTGCAGAAAAAGGATAACTTAAAATATTATAACAGTGAAGGCTTTAAAAGCAATAAAATATATATTGGTTGCCATTGCAGCCGTTGCAGGATTTATAAGTATGTGCATTACTGTATTTTTTGGAATAGTGAGACTACTACCTAACTAAGAACCTATTTAAATTTAATTTTGAGAATACATATAATTATTTCTTGCTATCATACTTATTTTCACGCCAAGGCGCAAAGACGCAAAGTTAAAAAACTTTAAAGCACTCCTAGCGACTGTAAGTCGCAAAGCTTTGCGACTTACAGTCGCTTAAACATGCACTCTATCAGCTCCCCAACTTTGCGTCTTTGCGCCTTGGCGTGACAAAATATTTAAGCTAAAACATATTAATAATTAGTAAAACTTCCTTTTTCGCGAAGCACAGCAAATTCTCTACGAAATTTAAAACCGCACCTAAATAATTACTACAAAAAATAAAGGTTAATATGAAAAACCATAAACGATTTGGTCAAAATTTCTTCAGCATAGTAAAACATGCCAGGAAATCGCAGAAAGAAAAGAACAAAATAATAGTGATCATACAAATAATTGCCCTAGCCATAATAACAGTTATGATGCTACAGGTTATCATGGGATCCTGAAAACAATTTTTTTTTACCAACAATAGGCCACAATTATTTTTTCAAGAAAGAAGCCGTCTCAAAACTGAGGCAGTTTTGTTGTTTAATAAAATTTATTAACTACTTTTCCCTAATCATTCAGGTTTACTAAATGCTTTAGCATTAATACATTTTACACTCAATCACCTGTTTAATATGTTGTTAAACAAAGACGTGCAGGAAATAATAAAGCATAGCAGAGAGATTGCTATAGGTTTAGGCGAAGATTTCATATCGTCGTATCATTTTTTATTGGCAGTTTTGGATTTTAAAAATGTACCTCATTTTATTTTTCTTGATAAGCAATTAAATTTTGAACATTTAAAGCAGGAACTTCAAAAAGAAAAATTAGAAACGGTCCCAGATAAATTATACGTAACTGTAGAGCTTGAAAGATCATTAATAATGTCAGGATATTATTCCCTGATTTTTTATGAAAAAGTAATTAAGCCTGAGCATGTTATTTTAGCGATGTTAGCAGATAAAAGGAGTCATGCGGGAAGTTACTTAAGAGCTATTGGTATGACATATACCGATTTTGAATCGGAACTTAAACCTGTAAAAAAGAAGAAATTATTAGGTATAATAGGTGGGAATTCTTTTTTGGTGCAGATAGGTTTTGTGAAATTTGTATATGATATGATCATTAGGTTTTTTTCTAATCATTTATAATATTCTTTTTATAAGTTATAATATCGTTACACTAAATTTTTTAGGTTTCATATAAGTAAAATTATATTTAACTTTATTAAATAATACTTTAATTTTATTTACATTTGTAATGCAAAAATTAAAGTTGTATGCAACAATATAAACTTCCGGTTACTTGCCCCAGCTGCAATAGCGGGCTTAATGTAACCCAGCTAACATGCCCGTCGTGCAGCACACAGGTTTCGGGGGTGTTCTCCCTGCCTGCATTGGTTCGCCTGCCCCAGGAAGAGCAGGAATTTATACTCCAGTTTTTTTTAACCAGTGGCAGCCTTAAAGAAATGGCATCGCAACTGGGCATTAGCTACCCCACCGTGCGCAATCGCCTGGACGACCTTATAGCTAAACTTAAAACCATTATACCACAAGAATAAAACCTGCAACAATGAGTAAAACTATCTTTAATCCGTTCGAGAAATTTTCAGAAAACCAACTCCTCACAGCCGGACTTGTATTTACAGTATTTGGCAGCTTGCTGGGCTATTTTTTTAATATGCAGTTTGATGGTGTCCTGGACGCGCACCCTCATGCTAATATTGAGATCGCAAGACCGTTTATAAATAATACAGTAAACACCTTTGCACTGTGCCTTGCGCTTTTTGCTTTAGGCCGATACATTAATAAAAAAACCCGCTTTATAGACGTTTTAAACACCGCTCTCATATCGCGCAGCCCATTTTATTTACTGGCGTTGGGCAATGCCAACGATTTTTTTACACGTCTCGACGCACAGGCTAAATCAGGCAATATGCTGGCAATACGTTTTAGTGGGTGGGAGCTTGCCTTAATGGGAGTGTTCAGCATTTTCACCATAGCATTCTTAGTGTGGTTTGTAATATTGCTTTATAACGGCTTTAAAACCGCAACCAACCTAAAATCTACAGGGCACAAAGTAGCCTTTGCCTTTGCTGTTATTGTAGCCGAGATCATTTCTAAAACAATCATGTACTTTATATAACGTTTCAAACCATGAAAAAAATATTCGCTTTAGCACTACTCCTCTTCTGCACCATTACAAATGCTCAGGACATTATCGGTGCATGGCACGGGCAACTTGCCTTTACGGGAGGCCAACTACGCTTAGACCTCAACATTACTAAAACCGAAAGTGGCTACACTGCCACTATGGACAGCCCTGACCAAAAGGCTATGGGCATACCCGTTACTACCATAACTTTTGAGAGCAACACCCTAAACTTTGCCATCCCTAAAGGGAATTTGTCATATAAAGGCCAGCTTTTAGACAATGCTTTTAAAGGCACTTTTACGCAAAACGGCATGGATATTCCGCTTACACTTAGCCGTAACGAAGTAACCATTACTAAACCCAAACGCCCACAGGAACCTGCAAAACCTTACCCTTATTATGAAGAAGAGGTTACTTTTAAAAACGAAAAAGCGGGCATTACCCTTGCCGGAACGCTTAGCCTGCCTAAAAAAGAAGGCAGCTATCCGGCAGTAATATTAGTAAGCGGCAGCGGTGCACAAAACCGCGATGAGGAGCTGCTGGGACACAAACCGTTTTTAGTTTTAGCCGACTACCTGACCAGACACGGCATTGCTGTTTTGCGTTATGACGACAGAGGAACGGCTGCTTCGACAGGAGAATATCAAAACGCTACCACCCAAGATTTTGCCACCGATGCCAATGCGGCTTTTAACTACCTGCTTAGCCGCAAAGAAATAAACAAAAATAAAATTGGTATTGCAGGCCACAGCGAGGGCGGTGTTGTAGCTCCAATGGTTGCTGCATCGAACCCTAAAGTAGCCTTTATTGTGCTTATGGCAGGCACCGGAATTCCGGGAGATGAGCTTTTACTGCTGCAAAACTTTTTGATCAATAAAGCCGAAGGCATGCCCGAAGAAGAACTAAACAAAATGGGAGCTATACTTAAAAATGCTTATGATATTATAAAACAGGAAAACAATGCCACTGCCGCCCATATAAAAGTAAAGGCGGTATTTAATGAGCAGCTAAGGCCATTGTTCTTATCTAAAGGCATACCTGTAGATCAGGTAAACCAGCTAATAGAAGCACAATCGGCAGATCTTACATCGGCGTGGTATTGGAACTTTATCCGCTACAACCCTGCCACGGCATTAGAAAAAGTAAAGTGCCCAATACTGGCCATTAACGGCAGCAACGACCTGCAGGTTCCTGCACGCGCTAACCTCGATGCCATTAAACGCGCTACCGATAAAGGCGGCAACAAAAAAGTTACCATTAAAGAACTACCGGGGCTTAACCACCTGTTTCAAACAAGTGCCAAAGGAGCTCCGTCGGAATATTCTGAAATAGAAGAAACTTTTTCGCCAACAGCTTTAAAAGAAATTGCAGACTGGATAATTAAACAAACCAAATAACAGCGCATGAAGGTGTACAGGTCTAAAATAGGCAAAGGAATGGTAAGCGTACTGCTATTGGTTTACATTGGATGCTCGGTCCTGATGCTCTTGGATGGAGCCTGGCCCGGAATATTTTTTATAACTCCTGTATTTGCATTAATAGGCTACACACTGGCAACCACTTATTACACTATAAAAGATGAAACCTTAAAGGTAAGATCCGGTTTTTTTTACAACAAAAGCTTCGATATAAAATCGTTCAGAAAAATTATCAAAACCAACAGCCTTATTACAGCACCTGCCGCATCTAACAACCGTATTGAGATCTTTTTTAACGGATATGACAGTGTGGTAATCTCGCCAAAAGAAAAGGAAGCCTTTATAGCTCATTTAAAAAGTATTAATCCTGATATTATCTATACAAACATTTAATGTGTTATGAAAAAAGTGTACAGGTCTAAAATAGGTATAGAGCTCGTAGTGCTGATTGGAGCGGCGCTGATTCCGCCTTTAATTGTTATGGTAAAAGAAAAGCAGTATGACGGGCTTGCGCTGCATTGCCTTATACTAACCTTTGTGATCTATTTGTTTGCCACTACAAAATATACTGTAGCCGATACTGTATTGAGGATACAAAGCGGTTTTTTAGTCAACAGAAAAGTAGATATTTTAACCATTACCAATATAAAGGAAACGTATAACCCTATAAGCTCTCCTGCAACATCTATAGACAGGCTGCAGGTGTATTATGACAATGGCAGCAGTGTGATAATATCGCCCAAAGATAAAAAGGGATTTATAGCACATTTACAGCAAATAAACCCGGGCATTACTTTTACGCCGAGAAAATTTAGGTAAGTTCAGATATTTTTTACACGAATTGCACCAATTTACACGAATAGATTTGTGTAAATTGGTGCAATTCGTGTCTTGTAACTTATTATGCAGATATTTTTTCACGCAAAGGCGCAGTATTGCCAATCAGAATTTCTTCAAAGCGACGTAAGTCGCAAAGCTTTGCGACTTACGTCGCTTAAACATGTAATTTATCAACTTCCCAACTTTGCGCCTCCGCGCCTTTGCGTGAAATTTTAAACACTTAGAAAGTCAGGAATTGAAAACAGCAATGATCAGGCAAGTCAAATCATACTATTCCATGTAAATTCGTGCAATTCGTGGCCTATATCTCAAGTATTCAGATATTTTTTTACCTTTAGCCTGTAACAAATATATCAGCATGCCGACTTACAGGCAATCAAGAAACATAAATTATGAAAAAAGTAATCTGTACGCTGGCTTTGGCGTTAACTATGGGAACACTTGCCCATGCCCAAAAAAGCAAAGATGTTAAGGTATCTATAGACCTTAAAGATGTAAAGGATGATAAAGTAATGGTTACGGTTTTTCCGCAACCCATTAAAGAAGCCACTACAACATATTACATTCCTAAAACCGTTCCGGGAACATACAGCGTAGACAACTACGGAACCTTTGTAGAAGGTTTTAAAGCCTACGACAAAAAGGGTAAAGAGCTAACCGTTACTAAAGCCGACGAAAACTCATGGACCATTGCCGATGCCAAAAAACTGGTTAAGATAACCTACCTTGTTAACGACAGTTATGATAATGAGGCGGGCAAAGAAGATCCTATCTTTTCGCCATCGGGTACAAATATTTTAGCAGGTACAAACTTCGTACTTAACACACACGGTTTTGTGGGCTACTTTAAAAGCCAGTTAGAAATCCCGTATGAAGTTACCATTACGCACCCATCAACATTGTGGGGCGCAACATCTATGGTAGACACGAACCCTGCCGAAGATGTTGATGTATTTGCCGCTACGCGCTATGCCGATCTTGTAGACCACCCTATAATGTATTCTAAACCGGACTACACTACGTTTACTGCCGATGGCATGGAGATACTTATCAGCGTTTATTCGCCAACAGGAAAAGTAACGGCTAAAGACCTTACCCCATATATGGAAACGATGATGAGGGCACAGAAAAAATTCCTGGGTGCCATCAACTCTACCAAAAAATATGCGGTACAGATATACCTTTCAACCTCTGCAGAAGATGACGCACAGGGCTATGGTGCATTAGAGCACACTACCTCTACAACAGTTGTAATGCCGGAACAAATGCCGTTAGACCAGCTTGCAGAGTCGCTGAAAGATGTGGTATCGCACGAATTCTTCCATATAGTAACACCGCTTAGCGTACACTCTAAAGAAATACAGTTCTTTGATTTTAACGACCCTAAAATGAGCGAGCACCTTTGGATGTATGAGGGTGTTACCGAATATTTTGCCAACCTTTTCCAGGTTAACCAGGGACTTATAGACGAAGATGCCTTTTACAAGCGTATGGCTGAGAAAATTGCTACATCAAAAAGGTTTGACGACACTATGCCGTTTACAAAAATGAGCAGCAATGTATTACAGGAGCCTTACAAAGCGGCCTACGTAAACGTATATCAAAAAGGTGCACTTATTGCCATGTGCTTAGACATACAGCTTCGCGAAAGCAGCAACGGGCAACGCGGCATACTTAGCCTTATGCGCGACCTGAGCAAAGAATATGGTAACAACAAACCGTTTAACGACAGCGAGCTGTTCGATAAAATCACTTCGATAACCTACCCTGCCGTGGGCGAGTTCCTTAAAACCTATGTGGCTGGTACAACGCCTATACCTTATGAAACTTATTTTTCCAAAATGGGTGTTACAAAAACAACCATAAGCAGAACAGGAAATCCGTTTATTAAAGGTGAACAGGAGCCATATATTACAGTAAACCAGCAAAAAGAAATATTCTTAAGGCCGGATATTGAGCCTAACCAGTTCTTTGCAACGCTTGGAGCGAAAAAAGGCGATATCTTACTGGCTGTAAACGACACCAACTACAATGTAGAAAATATTTATGACCTTATTACGGCAAGTATGGGCTGGAAAGACGGCGATGCCATTAGCCTGAAAATTAAGCGCGACGGCAAAGAGCAGGTGCTTAAAGGAAAAGTAAAACTGCCAACCGAAGAACTTGAAGGCTGGAAAGCTACCGATACCTCTAAAGCAAAAATAAGAGAAGCATGGCTTAAAGGATAGTTTTTGTTAAAAAAATTTATCTAAATCCCCGTTTGAATATTCAAACGGGGATTTTTTTTGAGAAATAAATAAAAAACCGCGGTTGGGAGAACACATGTTAATATTATTTTAAAAATCTGTAAATTAGCGTACAAACCAATTTTGCTATGAAAAAAGTATTACTCATCCTGATTTTATTTGGGCAGTTTTGCTATGCCCAAGACACAGCCAGCAGTTGCGAAAATGCCTACTCGCTTTGTGGGTCTATCGGCACGCCATTTATGAATACCATAAATAATCCTCCGGCAGCTACCCCCCAAGACCCTACTTTTGGATGTTTAGTAACTACACCAAACCCTTCCTGGTTTTATCTTCCGGTAAGCCAGTCAGGAAATCTTGAATTTTTAATAGAGCAGGACATGGATCTTGACTTTAGTACTACCAGAAGTATTGATGTTGATTTTATATGTTGGGGGCCTTTTGACAGCACAACAAATATTTGTGGGCCGCAAAACTTGAATTCGGGTGCGATTGTAGATTGCAGTTATTCTCCCATGTGGTCAGAAACTGTAAATATACCCAATGCCACTGCCGGAAGTTATTATCTGCTAATGGTTACTAACTTTAGTAATCTTTCAGGATATATCCGTATAACAGACATGAGCCCAGCCGGCCAGGGTGCATTAAGCTGTTCCGGCTTAAAAATGCAGGCTTTTTTAGATAGTAACAGTAATGGCGTTCAGGATGAAGGGGAAATAGATTTTTTATACGGTAATTTTGTGTATGAAACTAACAACAGCGGCAACCCGCACAGTGTAACTTCTTTAAGCGGAATACATACCATTTATGACGAAAATCTTGCAAACAGCTACGACCTGAGCTATGCAATACCTCAACAATATGCTGAATATTACAGCAGTGCCACAACCTATCAAGACATTAACCCACAGCCCGCAGGAAGCGTAGAAACTTTTCAGTTCCCTATAACTATAGAACAGTCTTTTACAGATCTCAGGGTAAATATCATACCCGGAACTCCTCCTGTTCCGGGATTTGAATATACCATATATGTTGCTTACACCAATTTAGGAACATTAAATATACCTACTGGCACCATTAACTATACAAATCAATCCGGTTTCCAGGTGTCTTATGTATCTGAAAGCGGTGCACTAATATCGGGTTCAGGCTTTAGTTATACATTTGCAGATCTTGCTCCTTTTGAAACAAGAATAATAACTGTAAACATTCAGGTTCCTGTTATCCCTGATATTGCTCTTGGTGACGAAGTTATAAACACTGTAACAGGAACGGTCGAGAACGACAGTGTTCCTGAAAACAACACCTATGAAATTACCGAGATAGTTGTAGGCTCTTATGACCCTAATGACATTACCGAATCGAGAGGCAGGGAAATCATGATCAATGATTTTAATGACAGCGATTATCTTTATTATACCATCCGTTTCCAAAATACAGGTACGGCCCCGGCAATTAATGCAAGAATAGAAAACCTGTTAGGCAATGATTTTGACTACAGCACCGTTGAAATGCTGCACTCCAGCCACGATTTTATTTTAGACCGCAACAACAATCAGCTAACCTGGAATTTTAGCCAGATATTGCTTCCGGCAGAGCAGGACAATGAACCTGCCAGCCATGGCTATGTTTATTTTAGGGTTAAACCACTCCCGGGTTATGAGGCGGGCGATATTATTCCTAACACCGCAGAAATTTACTTTGACTTTAACCCTGCTATTGTTACCAATACTTTTGAATCTGAATTTGTGGATAATGTGGCAGGCAATAAACCATTTGCAGTTACAGGTTTCAGCCTCTACCCTAACCCGGCTAAAAGCAATGTAAATATTCTGCCGCAGGGCAATAATGCTATTGCAACGGTAAAAATATCCGACCTTACAGGCAAAACAATCTACACACTTAAAAATACTACCACAGGTGTGCTGACAATAAACACTACCGGATTTGCATCAGGAACTTATTTTGTAGAAATAACAGGAAGCAACGGTATTACAACCGTTAAGAAACTTTTTGTGGAGTAATAAAACGGTTTATTACAGTACTTTAATCTTATACAATACTCTGTTAAAACATATTAATGAAAAAATTATTATTAGCCTTACTGTTTTTATTAACTCAATTTGGTTACTCTCAAAACACAGGCAGCAGTTGCGAAAATGCCTACTCGCTTTGCGGGGCATTTGGTTTCCCTTTTTCAAGTACTGTAGGTGGACCAACGATAACCCCACAGGATCCTGCTTTCGGATGCTTGTTTACAAGAGTTAATCCTACTTACTTTTACTTACCCGTAAATCAGTCCGGCGATCTGCAATTTTCATTGGAACTACGCACTATTTCTAACAATATGACAGTAGATACTGATTTTATATGTTGGGGGCCATTTGAAAATACAGCGGCAATTTGTGGGCCTGAAAATATAAATGAGAATAATATAGTAGACTGTGGCTATAACGTTGAAGCTGTAGAAACATTAAATATTCCTAATGCTACTGCAGGCACTTTTTATGTACTGATGACGACTAATTTTTCTAATCGCCCGGCAAACATGCGTGTAACCGAGCTGAACCCCAACGAGCAGGCAGCTCAGGCATGTTCGGGCATAAACATGAGGGCGTTTTTAGACAATAATGCTAACGGTGTTATGGATGCAGGAGAAGAGAATTTTCCTTATGGCAATTTTGTGTATCAAGTAAATAATGCCGGAGTTTCGCGAAGCATAAGCTCTTTTAATGGCAGATATTTTATACCTGATGATACTGTTGCAAACAGTTATACTCTGAATTACACAATACCTTCGAGGTATTCAAACAATTACACAAGCACCACCTCTTATCAAAACATAAACCCTCAGCCACGGGGAAGCATGGAAACCTTTTATTTTCCGGTAACGGTAGAGGAACCCTTTACAGACGTTCGCATAAATATTATACCAACCCAGGCTCCTCAGCCCGGTTTTACGTTAAGACAGAAAATCATTTATACCAATATAGGATTAACAGTACAGCATGGCAGCATAAATTTTACCGCCCATCCAGGCTTTACAGTAACCGAAACTACAAGCAGCGATGCTGTTATTACTCCATCGGGCTTTAATCTTGATTTTACTGATTTGGCACCATTTGAAACAAGGACTCTGTTTGTAAATATGACGGTGCCGGTTATTCCTGATGTTTCGCTTGGAGACCTTGTAAGTTTTACTGCTGAAATTACTATAGACGGCGACATAACTCCTGAAGATAATACAAGTACAGCTACTCAAACCATTATAGGCTCTTATGATCCTAACGATATTACTGAGTCGAGAGGACCGGAAATTATGATCGATGATTTTGATGACAGCGATTATTTGTACTACACCATACGTTTCCAAAATACAGGTACTGCACCAGCCAGGAATGCAAGGATAGAAAGTTTGCTCAATAACTTTTTTGACTACGGTAGTGTAGAAATGCTGCACTCAAGCCACAATTTTGTTTTTGAAAGGCAAAACAATCTTTTAAAATGGCATTTTAATCAAATACAATTACCTGCCGAACAAGACGATGAACCCGCCAGCCATGGCTATGTTTACTTTAGGATTAAGCCAATGCCCGGTTATGAGGTGGGCGATATTATTCCTAACAGAGCCTCTATTTACTTTGACTTTAACCCTGCTATTGTTACCAATACTTTCCGGTCAGAATTTGTAGACAATGTAGCCAGCAATAAACCATTTGAAGCTATAGGTTTCAGCCTCTACCCCAATCCGGCTAAAGGCAGTGTAAATATTCTGTCGCAGGGGAATACGGCTATTGCAACGGTAAAAATATCCGACCTTACAGGCAAAACAATCTACACGCTTAAAAATACTACCACAGGTGTGCTGACAATAAACACTGCAGGGTTTGCATCAGGAACTTATTTTGTAGAAATAGCAGGAATCAACGGCATTAAAACCGTAAAGAAACTTTTGGTGGAGTAAAGCAGCATAGTTTACAAACTTTATACAACAAAATATTAGGGTATTTATAAATACAAATGTTAATGTATTATACCATTTATTGATGTAAAACAGTCTGATTAAATTGTCTCGCAAAGGCGCAGAGACGCAAAGTTCAGCGGTGACATTCTAATTCCGAGCGGCTGTTAAGCCGCTAAGCTTAGCGGCTTAACAGCCGCTTAAAAACCTAAAAAAACTTACAGCTTTGCGCCTCTGCGCCTTTGCGAGAAATTAAATATCAGCCTAAAATATAAACATATTTGGTATTATATAATTTAAACCCCATACGCTGTGAAAAAACTATTACTTTTAACCCTTGCTTTTGCAGGGCAATGCCTTAATGCACAAAATGTTGCGGCACGGTGCGAAAATGCTTATTCGTTATGTAACTCTGTAGGAGTTCCGTTTGCAAATACTTATAACGGCGGCGCGGTTAGTACAGGAATGGGAGTAGCCTGTTTGATTTTATTACCCAACCCTACGTGGTTTACACTGCCTGTAAACCAAAACGGAACGCTTAGCTATTCCATTGCACAAATAGACCCCAGTGGTAATGCCATCGGCACGAATTATGCTGTATGGGGACCTTTTGATGGAAACGGCACTTATTGTGATGATCAATTAAATCCTTCTACATTGGTAACATGCGATAATAGTACAAATCCATTTCCGCCAGCATTTAGCCTGCCCAATGCCACAGCCGGAACCAGTTATGTAGTAATGGTTCTAAATCCTTCTAACCGTTCCTGCGACATTACCTTTACAGCCGAAAACGAAATTAGCACCACTGCTCTTAACCATAACAACTGTGCACAGCTTAGTGCCAAAAATTTTGCAGAAAACAATTTCAGCCTCTACCCCAATCCGGCTAAAGGCAGTGTAAACCTTCTGCCGCAGGGTAATAACGTTATTGCAACGGTAAAAATATCCGACCTTACAGGCAAAACAATCTACACGCTTAAAAACACTGCTAAGGGTGCGCTGACAATAAACACTACCGGATTTGCATCAGGAACTTATTTTATAGAAATAACAGGAAGCAACAGTATTACAACCATAAAGAAACTTTTGGTAGAGTAACAAAATTTTAAAGATATACAGGCGGTAGGGGTTAAAACAACTACCGCTTTTGTTGTTTACATAATTTTATATATCGAAATAGTTGCTAAACATAATTTTTAGTACTTTGCAGCGATTTTAACGCAAACACATTTCATGAAAAATACGTTTCTTGCCCTTGTGGCCTTACTCTTTATAGTTGCCTGTGGCAAAGAAGAAAACCATGGCGATGCCAATGTGCACATTACCGGAAACATTAAAGGTTTTAAAAAGGGCAGGCTTTTTATAAAAAAATATGCCGACACGGCTTTTGTTAACATAGACACTATTAACATTGATGGAAAATCGGAGTTTGAAAGCCATTTAAAGCTTGATTCTCCGCAAATGCTGTATTTGGTTATCGACAGGGTAAGCAGCGAATCTATAGACCAGGAACTGCCATTTTTTGCAGAGCCGGGTAACATAACCATCAACACCTCTAAAGACGCGTTTTTTGCAAAGGCAAAAATTACAGGTTCTAAAAACCAAAAGGTTTATGAAGAGTTTACGGCACTAAGGCAAAAATTTGTAAACGATAAAATGGAACTTACAAAACTTACCATAGAGGCAGGCAAAGACGTTAAAAAACTGGACAGCATAGACAGCCAACTGGAAAAGCTTATAAAAAGGCAATACCTGCACACGGCAAACTTTGCACTTAACCACGCCAATATGGAGGTTGGTCCTTATGTTGCGCTATCTGAAGTGGCAGGCGACATCAATATCAAATATCTTGATACCATTCAAAAAAGCATGACTCCACAGGTAGCAAAGTCTATGTATGGCACAATGCTCACTAAGCTTATTGCCGAACGTAAAAAAGCCGAGGCAGCTCCCGTGCAATAAATATTTATGAGACTAAAATAAACAAAGGCTTCCTGTTTTGGAAGCCTTTGTTATATATTACAAATATTACCAGACGCTTGCGATGCGCCTTTACAGAAGATTATCCTAAAAACGGATACCTGTAATCTGTTGGTGGTACAAAAGTTTCTTTAATAGTGCGTGGCGATACCCAACGCAACAGGTTCAATACAGACCCTGCCTTATCGTTAGTTCCGCTGGCACGTGCGCCACCAAATGGCTGCTGGCCTACAACAGCACCTGTTGGCTTGTCGTTTATATAGAAGTTTCCTGCACAGTTCTCTAATGCTTTCGTAGCTTCTTCTATAGCATATCGATCCTGGCTGAATACAGCACCTGTAAGCGCATAAGGCGATGTGCTGTCTACCAGCTTAAGGGTTTCTGCCCACTGGTCGTCTTCATAAACAAATATGGTAAGTACCGGACCAAAAAGTTCTGTGCTCAGGGTTTCATAGTTGGGGTTAGTGGTAACAATAACCGTTGGCTCTACAAACCATCCTGTAGATTTATCATAACCACCGCCAGCAATAATTTCTGCATCATTTGCCGCTTTGGCCTGGTCTATATATTTGGCAAGCTTATCAAAAGAAGCCTCGTGTATAACCGCCGATATAAAGTTAGAAGGATCTTCGGGCGAACCTGTTTTGAACGATTTGATGTCGTTTACCAAATGCTCTTTAACCGCAGGCCATATCGATCTTGCAATATATGCCCTTGATGCAGCTGAGCATTTTTGTCCCTGATATTCAAAAGCACCACGGCTAAGGCCTGTAGCCACCGCGGCAGGAAGTGCCGATGGGTGAGCCACCACAAAATCTTTACCTCCTGTTTCGCCCACAATGCGCGGATAGGTTTTGTATTTGCTTATATTTTGGCCAATTTTAGCCCATATATCGTTAAACACGTGTGTAGAACCTGTGTAGTGAATACCCGCAAAATCAGGGCTTGCAAGAACAGTGTCGGTAATCATTACCGGGTCGCCGTGCACCATATTTATTACACCCGCAGGTAATCCTGCAAGCTTAAATACTTCCATAATAACATTGGCACTGTAAGTTTGCGATGCACTTGGTTTCCAAACCACTACGTTGCCCATTAGTGCGGCAGATGCCGGAAGGTTACCCGCAATAGCAGTAAAGTTAAATGGTGTAATGGCATATACGAAACCTTCCAACGGACGGTGCTCAAGACGGTTCCAGATACCTTCAGACGATACCGGCTGCTCTGCATATATTTGCGACATAAACTCTACGTTAAAACGTAAAAAGTCGATAAACTCGCATGCAGAATCGATCTCGGCCTGATGTACCGTTTTAGCCTGGCCTATCATGGTAGCGGCGTTTATTTTAGCACGGAAAGGGCCTGCCAAAAGATCGGCAGCCTTTAAAAATATTGAGGCTCTTTGTTCCCATGCCATAGCAGCCCATTTTTTGCGTGCTTCAAGAGCCACAGCTATGGCTTTCTCTACATGCTCTTTGTTGGCCTCATGGTAGGTGCCCACAACTTTTTTATGGTCAAAAGGCGGGTTTATGGTTTTTGTATTTCCGGTTCTTATCTCTTCTGTACCTATATAGTTTGGTACATCAACCGTAGTATTGTAAAGCTCTTTAAATGTGGCAAGTACCTGTTCCCTTTCTTTAGTTCCGGGGGCATAGCTTTTAACGGGTTCGTTAACGGCTTTGGGCACATTGAAAATTCCTTTTGGCATAGTTGTTATTGTTTAAAGGATTAAAGTTTTTTGCGCTGCAAAGGTACGAAGAAATTTGCGAATATGCTTGGGAGGGTTTTAGCCACTGATTGCAAAAATTTTCACGAATTTCAAAGTGTTATTTTTTAGTGGACTAACAATGTATTTTCAATATACAGCTCCGGAGGAGCGATATGTTTATAGAGAAAAGAATTGTATTGTTTAAGAGCTTCGTAGAAGCGGTATGTAAAAATAATACATCACCCCTCCATGACTAAGCAGGATAAAGCAGTTATTACAAGAACCTTAATAAATATAGTCAAATCTATAAAAAATGTCATAATTTAAAAGACACACCCCAACCCCTCTCAAGACTATCGTGTGGACACATCTTTTTTGTCCCCACCCAACCCTCCCCGAAGGGGAGGGAGGAGCTTCACTCATACATGTTGATAACGATCCAGCAATAATATGGCGGTGTTTTTTTTGCCGTACTGTACCCGTCCGTTGGCTCCCCTCTCCTTCGGAGAGGGGTTGGGGGAGAGGACTTTTGGCAGAATTAATCAACTTAATATGTGTGTTCACACGATAGCTCTCAAGAGGGGAATAGCTTCACTCTTGCTGATAAAAGCGACTATCTTTAAAGATCTGAGTAAGTACATCTGAGTGTTCCGTTCTTGAGAGGGGTTAGAGTGTGTTCTGTAGAATGATTATGACAAATAGAAATGATTCAACTACATATGCCGGATCTCTTGCAAAAAAATCAGACACCTAAAAACAGATTTGGTATAATTCATGTCCTGCCATTTCCAAATCAACAAATCTTCAAATAACCGAATCAACAAATTACCAAATTACCCTATCCTCTCATAATCGTTTATTTTTATCATGCTGCCCAAATCTGCCAGCAGGCTGTACAGGCCAAAAAACATGCGGTTTACATAGATAAAATGTTTAGAGCCACGATTGCCGTTCATTTTGCGCAGGGTTTTGTCGTTGGCAAATTTTTCGCTCAGGGCAGCAATGGCATCGGTAAAGCTTTTATCGCTAAAATCAAAAGTTTCGCTTTGGTATGGCCTTGTAAACACCTGCAACAGTTCGCGGAAAAGCCCCGCAAAAAAGTCGGCATCAGCAGGGCTGTCATCTGCCTTGAGCACTTCGAGCTCGGTTAGTTTTTGCCTGAACAATGCTTCGTTCTCTAATGTGCCTTTGGCTATCAGCTCAAAATAAGGCGTGTAAAACGAATCAGGTATTTTTTTCATGCAGCCAAAGTCTATAGCAATAAGGTTGCCCCGGTCGTCTACAAGGAAATTTCCGGGATGCGGATCAGCATGAAAAAATTTAAGCTTGTGTATCTGGAACATATAAAAGTTAAAGAGTGCCTGCCCAATGCAGTTACGCTCTTCCTGGCTGTGGGACTGCTTACAATATTCCGATAGGTGTATGCCTTCCATCCAATCCATGGTAATGATCTTTTCGCATGATAGCTTAGGGTAATACTGTGGAAAGCGGATGTTGGGTATCTGTGCGCAGGCCTTGCGAACAAACTCGCTTTGTTCAAGTTCTAATGTATAATCGGTCTCTTCTGTTAGCTTGTCTTCTATTTCCTGAAAGTACTCATCACTCGTGCCCTGCAAATTAAACATACGTATGGCTATGGGTTTTACGATGGCGATATCGGTACTAATGCTGTCGCGCACCCCCGGATACTGTATTTTTACAGCCAGTGGCTTGCCGTCTTTAGCTGCTTTGTGCACCTGTCCAATGCTGGCCGCATTTATAGAATCGGGGCTAAACTCGTCGAACAGCACATGAGGATCGGCACCAAAATATTTACGGAATGTTTTGAGCACTAATGGTGCCGACAGCGGCGGTACAGAGAACTGGCTGAGCGAAAACTTTTCTACATAGCTTTGCGGCAGCAGATTTTTTTCCATGCTGAGCATTTGCGCCACTTTGAGCGCGCTGCCTTTAAGTTCTTTAAGTCCGTCATAAATATCGGCAGCATTTTCCTGATGCAGGGTGTCTTTGGTCAGCTCCGGATTAACCATTTTGCTGCCATAATATTTAAGGTAGTTGCCCCCAACCTTTACACCTGTGGTAACCAGTTTGGCTACCCTGTCAATCTTATTTGTGGGGATAGAATCTAATCGTTTCATACAGAGAATTTTTCTTTCCAGATAAATTTGCCAAGGTCAAAGAGGCTTTGCAACGGGGTGTTGTATACAAGGTCTGCCGATGCCTTGACTGATTTTTCGATAAATACATCGGTCTTTTCAAATCCGGGTGAAGTGTCCTGAATCCAGAATTTAAAGATGGATAAAAACTGCAGCCATGCTCCTTCTTTAAGACTGTCCTGTTGGAATTTATCGGCACGCGGACTCTGCTGTAAATTAAAAGGCTTGTCTAAAACGGCCTGTGTAAAAGCCGTAAACTCTTTGCGAAGCTCCTTAAGCTTTAGCAGATTTTTGGGCAGCGATCCGCCCGCGTTCATGGTGTACAGCACAAAGCTTCGGTTGGCTGTGGCTATTTCAAAAAAGGTAAAGTAAAATGCCGACAGTTTTTCTACACCGCCAAAGTCGTTATAGGCTGGCGAGGCTTCAAGGGTTTCGAGGGCGTGGGCAAACATCTCTGTAAAATAAAAACGCTCAAGGCTGTCAAAAGAGGTAAAGTGTTTGTAAAACTCTGCCTCTTCAAAACCATTGTCTTTGGCAAATTTATATACCGTTGCGGGCTTGTGCCCGTTCATGAGGCAATAGTCTGTATACTTATCTATAATGGTTGCCTTGGTTAGCTCTATGGGTTGTACGGGTGGGATTATTTTTTTTGAAGGCATAATTAGTTTCAGATTTATGATTGAAGATTTCAGATTTTCTGAATCTTAAAATGATTAATTGTATAACAAATTTAATACCCAAATAAATACGAACCCTTTGATAACGTGTTAATAATCGTTCAAAAAAAATGAAAGTTGGGAAGGGATTTTTGTTTGTATCAATAATTAATATACTCGAGCCTAAAAGTTTTTCACGCAAAGGCGCAGAGGCGCAAAGCTGTTTTTCGGTTAGAATTCTCTTAAGCGACGTAAGTCGCAAAGTTTTGCGACTTACGTCGCTTAAAAATATGTACTTATTTGTCGTAAACTTTGCGACTCTGCGACTTTGCGTGAAAAAAAATAGTAAAGATGGTCTTAGTAGAGAAGTACCTCTATGTGCGGAAAACTGCCTGCAATTTTCTTTACCTGTAAAAATAGCATGGCTTTTACACCAAAATTAAAAACCGGATTTTTACTGAAGCAATTCGTTCACTAAAGCAACTGTAAAGTGATATACACGGCATTTTTTAAAAAATTGGGCATTTTTGAGCAAATGCGTTCAAAACCAATTAAACCTGATTTTTTTTGATTTAAAGATATCCCTAAATTGCTTTTTAATGCCTGAAAATAATCGCTTAAAAAAATGCTAATTTGATATACATTGAGCTTAGAGAATTATTTTCTGTAATATAAAAGCTACAAATTGTTATGGCGAAAAATTAAAAAAAGGAAAGTGATCTAATTTAGTGCAAAGGGTGCGCTCAACCTAAAAGTGGGTACTGCAACTTTAAAAGTGCGAGTGGTGGTAAAGTTAACCATGCTGTAATATCCTCGCATGGCCCCGAATGGAGACGACAGTAAACATCCTGAGCTGTATGTGTGTTTTTCGCCCGGTTTTAACACTGGCTTTTTACCTATAACACCCTCTCCGTCAACAATTTCAATATCGTTTAAAGAATCGTAAATTTCCCAATGGCGGGTATTTAACTGTACAGAATCTTTGCTTTGATTTTCTATAGTTATCTCGTAGCTAAAAGCAAACTGTATGCGGTAGTTTTTAAAGTAAGTGCCTTCAAAACTGGTAGATACAGATATTTTAATGCCTCTTGTTATTTGAGATACCATAACATTTTCTCTTTGTTAACGTTTCAAAAATACAAAATTATTGTATTCGGCAACCACCCTTCAATATTAAATTAAACCAAAATAAAATTTAAACCTTTGGTTATTAGTTAATAATATCTTCAGAGTTTGCTGTTCCCCTGCCAATAACCCTGTCATATCGCTCGTTGTTTTGCCTGTAATATACAAAAATATCGTAGGTGTCTTCGGTTTGAAAGAAGTTGCCGTCTACTGCATTTTCGCCGTCTACCTTGCCGTTTTTATCGGCAGTAATGTACATAAAATTATTAAAGCCCTGCTTCATCATTATGGCTTTGTTGTATGTAGCAGTCTTTTCGTCATAGTCAAGTTTATACTCGTCGGTCTTGGCATAGTTGTTAAACATACCACCCACATAAATATCGTTCTTGCCATAGTATGCAGGCGCACTTAGCCTGAAAAACACCCATGTATAGTCGCTTTCCAGGTTTTGGTTGGTAACGCTAAGGTTTATGTTCTTAACCATAAAGTTTCCATTAATGTCCGGGAAAAAAGTGTAAGGCTTGTTGGCACGTGCCTCGTTGGTGTACAATATGGTTTCATAAATATCCTTGGCATTAATGCGCAAAATATTGTTTACAGCATTGCGCACATCTTTATTATCAAAATATAAATACTCGTTACCGGCCCAAAACTGGGTTTCTTTATTGTATTTGTATATCAAGTCGTTACCAATAGTATATTGTGGTTTTACATTATAAATGGCATTATCAAAACGTCCGTTTTGGAACAACGCCACCTTTACATTTTGCAGCGGATTCTGGAAGTTAAAAGCACTGGTTTTAATAGCAAAATCCATGTTGTGTTTTTGCTGGATGTACTCCATATCACGGGCTCTTTTTACCTGTAATGGCACACTAACCTGCTCTTCATATACAATAAACCTGCGTGTAAAAACCACTTCCCTGTCTTCGTTTAGAATATTAAGCATATAATTACCTGTCAGCAATATACGTGTAAATTTATTAGGGAAGGTAAGGGTGTACCTCGAATAGATCTGCAAGGTATTAAACGAATTTTCATAAACCTGAATACGCTGATTGTCAAACCCCTGCAAATAATCATTTACCGTTAGCTGAGACGAAGGCGTCCAGTCGTAACCACAATGCGTTAGCGTGTAATAATAATTAGCCTCATTGCCAAAAAGGTCGTCAAAGGCAAGTGTAAACGACTCATTCAGTTTGAAGTACGGAAATGAATTTTCGCCATTTTTTATAAAAGACACTGTTTTTATATTGTAAGGAGGTATAACCTCCTGCAGTTGCTGTGCGAAAATCCCAAAGGGTAACAATAGTAATAAGGCCAGGACAATGCTACGTGGCTGTATCATTTTTTGTGAGTGTTTTATTCGTAAACCGTAAATATACTAAATATATTATAACACGCATATTTAGTGCCAAAATAGCTTATAATGAGATTTTTGCCGAACCTTTATTTGAATATTCAGTAATTTTCTAATTCAACGATCAAAATTCTGCTACTTAAAGCAAACCGGTATTATCTCCCCTTTTGCAAGGCAAAAACGCTCTACATCGGCAGCAGGTATCTTATTGGTATAGTCTTCTTCCACTACCCTGAAACCTATGCTGCGCAACTTATCAAAATAATCACGACCATAAACACGCACGTGGTCGTACTGCCCAAAAATACGGGCACGCTCTTTTGGGTCGGTAATGGTATCATCCTCAAAAGTAGTTTCGCGCTTTAAATCCTGCGGAATTTGCAATATAGCCATGCCGCCCGGCTTAAGTACGCGATACAGTTCCTGCATGGCTTTAGTATCATCAGGAATGTGCTCTAATACGTGGTTGCACAATATCAGGTCATACTCATTATCCTTAAACGGCAGGTTACATATATCGGCCTTAACATCAGCCAGTGGTGAGTAGAGGTCGGTAGTAGTATAGTCCAAATTCTTCTGATTACGGAACAGTTTGTAAAATGCCTGTTCCGGCGCAAAATGCAGTACTTTTTTTGGTGCTGAGAAAAAGTCAGTCTCATTTTTTAGGTACAGCCACAACAGGCGGTGTCTTTCTAAACTCAACGTACTGGGCGACAATACATTGTTGCGCTGATGCCCGTAACCATAAGGCAAAAAGTTTTTAAAACTGCGCCCGTCTATTGGGTCGGTATAAGTGCTGCCCTTTAAGGCAAAAGCAAGCACGGGGCGCGCCACATAACTAAGACGTATTAGTAGTGGGCGTGGTATGGTATTGAGTATAAGTTTAAAGAGTTTCTTCATGGCAAATTTCACGGAGATTCGCAGAGCAGACACAGAGATCCACAGAGTTTATTTTTAATTAGCGAAACGTTTTATTCCGTCTTTCAGAATTTTAGTATGAAAATTAATTAAAAGGCCTACCAGGTAATTTCCCAGTTTTAAATAAGTAAGTATTTGCGCATAATGTACGTCGGTAAAACATTCAACGGTTTTTAACTCAAGCACAAGCATATTTTCAACTAAAAGATCAATTCTGTATCCATGGTCGAGTTTTATATTTTTATAAATTATAGGCAATGCTTTTTGTCTTTCAACATATAAGCCATTACTGTGTATTTCATAAGCAAGGCACTCACAGTAAGCAGATTCGAGCAAACCAGGTCCTAAACTCCTGTGTACTTCCATTGCCAAACCAATAATTTTCCCTGTCAAATCATTTATTTCCATTAGCTCTGTGTATCTCTGTGCCTGCTCTGCGAATCTCTGTGAAATTAGTGTCTTTGTGTCTTTGTGTTACAGCTTAAAAACTTAAACCACCAACGGCTCCCTCCTAAACTCATCCTCCTCATTACTCACAATACCAAGGGCTTTATATACATAAGCAAAGGTACTCAGCAGTTCGGGTTTACCGTCTATAAGGGCAACATCGTGTTCAAAGTGTGCACTTGGTTTACCATCGCGGGTAACAATCGTCCAGCCATCTTTAAGGGTACGAATATTTTTTGTACCCATGTTTATCATCGGTTCAATGGCGATAACCATCCCCTCTACAAACAATTTGCCACGCCCACGTTTGCCATAGTTGGGCACATTAGGCTCTTCGTGCATTTTTTTACCAAGGCCGTGCCCCACAAGCTCGCGCACCACACCATAGCCTTCGGCTTCAGTAAAACGCTGAATAGCGCTGCCAATATCCTCTACGCGGTTTCCGGCCTTAAACTCGCGGATGCCCACATAAAGCGATTCTTTAGTTATCTGTAAAAGTTTTTTGGTTTCGGGGGCAACGTCGCCCACCTCAAAAGTATAGGCATGGTCGCCATAATATTCGTTTTTAAGCGCACCACAGTCTACCGATACTACATCACCCTCTTCAATTGGGCGGTTGGTAGGCAGGCCGTGCACCACCTGGTCGTTCACGCTGGTAAGCAGTGTAGACGGACAGCCATACAAGCCTTTAAAGCCGGGAACGGCACCATGGTCGCGAATAAACTCTTCGGCAATACGGTCAAGTTCAAGGGTAGTAACCCCGGGTTTTATTTCGGTGGCAAGCATGCCAAGTGTTTTGCTGACTATCAATGCACTTTCGCGCATCAGTTCTATCTGTTCTCTTGTTTTTTGAATAATCATTACCTAATTTTTTCAGGCTACAAAAGTACAACAATATACTGATTTGAAAGCGACAAAGTTGTAAGTTTTAGAGTTCCGGGCTACCACATAACCAAATCTGCAAATCACCAAATTTCTAATCTATTAAGGCTTGTATTTCATAGCCAGGTGTACCACCTTTTTAGTCTCAAAAAACTCGTCTTTAAAATAATCAGACAGTTCATAAAGCGTTACTTTCTGGAACACGCTCAACTCCTCCGAAAGGTCGCCTCCTTTAAGATATAAGATACCGTTTGGTAAATCGTGCTTCTGGTCTTTTTTTACCTTGCCCCTCACCCACTTTACAAAATCAGGCATATTGGTAACCGCACGGCTCACAATAAAGTCAAATTCCTCATCTACCAGTTCGGCACGTTTTTGTTCGGCACGCACATTTTTAAGCCCAAGCGCATTGGCAACCTCCTGAACTACTTTTATTTTTTTGGCAATAACATCTATAAGATAAAAATTAGTCTCCGGAAACATAATTGCCAACGGAATACCCGGAAATCCGCCACCTGTGCCCACATCAAGAATGCTTGTTCCCGGCTCAAAAGGCTGCACCTTTGCTATTCCCAAAGAGTGCAATACATGGCGTGTGTAAAGCTCATCTATATCTTTTCGGCTAATAACATTTATCTTGGCATTCCAATCGGTATACAGGTCTTTTAAGGCTGCAAACTGCTGCAATTGCTTTTCGGTAAGGTTTGGAAAATGAGCGGTTATTTCGTGCATGGGTAGAAGTAAATTTTGACAAAAGTAATCATTTGCCCGATATTTTACAGTATTAACAACCAAGGCTGCATTTTAATACTTATCTTTGAAATCGTTTGATACACTTTACAATATGAGCATTAACACCCCAGTTTTTTCTAAAACCGATTCGGTAAAATTTTTCAGGACGCTAACCAAACGCGTTAATGACTATTTTAAAGACAATAATATAAAAAAGACCGGCAACTGGAAACTGCACCTAAAAACCGCAGTAATGTTCTCGCTATATCTTGCCCCTTATTTTGTGCTGCTAACGCTGCACCTGCCATGGTGGGCACAATTACTGCTAACCATTGTTATGGGTGTGGGCATGGCAGGCATTGGCATGAATGTTATGCACGATGCCAACCACGGCTCTTACAGCAGCAAAACATGGCTTAACAAAATTATGGGCAGCAGTATGTATTTGCTTGCCGGCAATGTAAACAACTGGCAAATTCAGCACAATGTTTTGCACCACACCTATACCAACATACACGGGCACGACGAAGACCTCGAAGCCGGACGCATTATACGTTTTAGCCAATCGGCCAAGTGGCACAGATTTCATAAATTTCAGCACTATTACTCTATTTTCCTTTACGGGCTGCTTACGTTTAACTGGGCACTTACTACCGACATAAGGCAAATGAGGCGTTATATAAAACGCGGATTATCCTATGGCGAGTTCCAGAGCCCTGTAAAGCAATGGACAATTTTAGTGGTAACCAAAATGATATATGTTGCCGTATGGATCGTGCTGCCTATGGTTATAGGCGGAATTGCCTGGTGGAAGGTACTTTTAGGCTTTACAGTAATGCACTATGTGGCCGGGCTTATATTGAGCGTTGTTTTCCAATTGGCGCACATTGTAGAGGAAACCGACAACCCTGAGCCCAACGAACTGGGCGAAATGGAAAACACCTGGGCCATACACCAACTGTACACCACCGCTAACTTTGCACCTAAAAACCGTTTTGTAAACTGGTTTACAGGCGGGTTAAACCACCAGATAGAGCACCATATTTTCCCGAACATCAGCCACGTTCATTACCGCAAGATAGCAGCCATAGTAAAACAAACGGCGCAGGAGCACGACCTGCCCTACCATGAGTTTAAAACCATGCGCGGTGCCATTGCCGCCCACTTTAAGCATTTAAAAGAGCTGGGTATGGAGCCTGTAGTGGCTTAAAAGATATGGCTAAAAGTGTAAAAGAAGTAATTTGGTTTGCAGCTACTTTGGTAGTTGCCTACCTAATTTTTGACCCTGCACTGAGCATTTTTAACCCAGCCGTAAGCTTTAATGTCATCGAATCTACAATAGATATAAACATACACGACACGTATTTTGTTATCGAAAGTTTACATGTTTTACTACTTACTTGTATAACAGTATTTTTTTATAGTTTACCTTGGAAGGGTAATCATTTACAGGTTTAAAAATTTAACGGTTAATATCCTCTTTTCTATCGTAAACCTTTTGATGATTTTTTGCCTTTACGGAGCTATCCAACTGTTAAAATGGTTCATCGAAATGGCAGGAACCACAGTATATCCGCCACTTTCCACACCATCCCAAGCACATGCTAATGACCAATTTACCCCTTTCTATAATACTTTGCTGTTTATCGAGGTTATCTTAATTATTTTTGAACTGTTTGTAGTTTATAAAACTATAATTCTTTATAAAAGAAAAAACAATAATTAGTAAATACCCTAAACTAATATTAGATTTAGCCTAAGCATAGGTGTTCGGAAGACGATGACATCATCATTTTCTTTTTGTGTCATCAGCAAAGTCCCGGAGGGACGATATGTTTATAGCTAATAAATCAGGCTATTCATTAAGCCCCGGAGGGGCGTCATAATGATTTTTCACATGCCGCTTCTCCGAAGCTCATTAACAAAACCTTCATTTTTTGCTATAGAGATGTCGCTCCTACCGGAGCTAAACCACCTCTAATTTATCTCCCAAACAGTTATGTTTAGCCTAAGCCATAATTATAACAGCCATAAGTTTTGTTGTGATGACATATATCAAAACGAACAGAAATGATATAAAAGTACTCTAATGAAGTACTTTATACCCTTTTAGTTTATTTACTGCACAATTTTAGTGTAAATTTGTGCCATTCGTATCAAAAACAGCTACTAAATAACACATAATTAATCACGAAATGAGCGCGCTTTCAGACAGGATCAATAACTTATCTACATCGCAAACACTCGCCATGGCCGCAAAAGCCAGGGAGCTTAAGGCACAGGGCAAAGACATTATAAGCCTTAGCCTGGGCGAACCGGACTTTAATACACCCGATTTTATTAAAGAGGCTGCCATACAGGCCATACACGACAACTACAGCACTTACTCTCCGGTAGACGGTTATGCCGAGCTTAAAGACGCTATTTGCCGCAAGTTTAAAAGAGATAACAACCTTGACTATAAACCGGCTAACATTGTAGTATCTACAGGTGCTAAGCAATCGCTTTACAACCTATGCCAGGTGTTGCTAAACCCGGGCGACGAGTGTATCTTGCCTGCTCCATATTGGGTAAGCTATGCCGAAATGGTTAAAATGGCCGAGGCTACCCCGGTAGAAGTACCTACAAGTGTAGAGAGCGATTTTAAAATTACGCCTGAACAGCTTGAAGCTGCTATTACGCCTAAAACCAAGCTTATCATGTTCAGCTCTCCGTGTAACCCAAGCGGGTCTGTTTATAACGAAGCCGAACTTACCGCCCTTGCACGCGTGTTAGACAACTACCCACACATTTATGTGGTGAGCGACGAAATATATGAGCATATTAATTTTTCCGGCAACTTTTGCAGCATAGCTACCATTCCGGGAATGTTCGAAAAAACCATTACCGTAAACGGTGTGGCCAAGGCTTTTGCCATGACAGGATGGAGAATTGGCTACATTGGCGCACCTGAGTTTATTGCCAAAGCATGTACTAAAATGCAGGGACAGGTTACCAGCGGAGCCAACAGTGTTGCACAGCGTGCTACCATTACTGCTGTAGATGCCGATCCTGCCGTGCTTAAAGATATGGTAGGCGCATTCCACAGCCGCAGGGATTTAGTTGTAGGACTGCTTAAAGACATACCGGGTGTAAAAATAAACGTTCCTGAAGGTGCATTTTATGTTTTCCCTGATGTGTCGTTCTTCTTTGGAAAAACACTTAGGGGCGTTGAAATTAAAAATGCCGATGACCTGAGCATGTATCTTTTAGAGCACGCCAATGTTGCTACTGTTACCGGCGATGCGTTTGGTAATGCAAACTGTATCAGGTTCTCTTATGCTACCAGCGAAGAAATACTTAAAGAAGCACTTAAGCGAATTAAAGAAGCTTTAGCTTTATAAAAATAGTATTTTACAAAATCAAAAGCGGCTGTCTAAAATTTAGGCAGCCGCTTTTTGCTATATATCTGTATCTTATCTTAGCAATGAAAAATGTCCTTTTACTACCCGTCCCTCGGGCAGTGTAAGCACATACCAGTAATCGGTAGCGGGCAGCGGATGCCCATTTAGTGTACCATCCCAACCAAGGCCATTGCGGTCTACCGAGGTTATGATCTTACCGTAGCGGTCATAAATATACAACGAGCTATTAAAATAGGCCGTGCCGTTAAGACCAGCAATGCGCCAATAGTCGTTAGACAGGTCGCCGTTTGGTGTAAAGAACTTAGGAATGGAAAGTACTGCAACCTGCTGCCTTACCACTCCGCAACCGTTAGCATCATACACATATACTGTGTGTATTCCTGCCGAAACATCATCAAAAAATGGTTCGGACTGCCATGGGCCATTAGGGCGGTCAAGGCTATACAGGTAGGTTGTGCTAACATTGCCTGTAGGGGTTGCCACTATAGTAACAGTGTTATTATCTCTAAGGTCTTCTACTACTATATCCTGTATGGTAGCCACATTGCCGGGCACCACAGTAACGGTTCTAACTTTACCACATGGCACAGAAGGCTGGCTCACATCGGTCACCGTAACCGTATATACCCCCGGCTGGTTTACACTTATGGTTCGTGTAGTATCCCCATTGCTCCATAAATACCTAAAGTTAGCGTTGGGGTTACCGGCATCTATAGTAATAAAATTATGGGTATTAAGACACACAATATCAGTATCGGCAATTTCAATATAGGGTAACGGGTGTACTTTTAATATAATTTGCTGTAAGGCAGTACAGGCATTGTTTGCCTCTATTCGCGCATATATGGTTTGTGTATTTACAACCGTGTTGGTATAAATACTACCCAAAGCCCCCTGCTCCATCAGTGCATCATTTTCAGATGCATAATAAGCTACTTCATTCCCCGGAGCTTCTAACCCAAGGGTGGTTAGGTCAAATTCTGCAAGGCCGTCTTCAGTACCGTCGTCATCACAGCGTTCTAATGTAAGTGGTGCTACCACGTTAGTACTTACTGATAATTCCAGTGGCAAAATGCGGTAGCATCCGGTAACAGTGTTGCTTACTCTTGCACTTATTTGCTGTGGATTAATTGTGTTTGTAAAGGCTCCGGTAATAACATTAACCTCGTTTTGGGCATCGGTAGTATTCCTGTAATAGGTTACCAAAATATCGGCATTACCGTTGGCAAACACGGCATCGGCCTCTGTAAGGTTAAAATTTGTAAATCCATCCGGACTGCTGCCCGTATCGCACTGTGTGAGTACTGCATTTTGCACATTGGCAGGCAATGGATTTACTTTAAGCGTAACAGGCTGAACACTAAAACACGCCGGAACAAGGTTATTTACTATTCGGGCATAAACTACCTGCTCGTTAGGCGTGGTGTTATAAAAATTTTGCGATAATGTTCCTGTTGTATTTCCTGCCTGGGCAGCGGGTTCTGTAGCATAATAACTAATAGTATAGCCCGCAGGATTTGGAACCAACTGCGCAGTCACGTCGGCAAGGTTAAAAGTAACCTGTCCATTGGCATCATTGCCATCAGCAGCATCGTCGCATATATCAAAAGTAGTATTACCCAACGTAGGTAGGCTTCCTACCCTAACCTCAAAAGAAGTTGTAGCATAGCAGGTGGCATTGCTGTTGCTTTGCACACGCGCATATACCGTTTGCGGATTTGAAGTATTTATAAATGCAGTAGTGTTGAGTGCCCTTACGGCATCGGTAGCATCTTCTAAGCTGGCATAATAGCGTACTGAAAAGTTTGTTGTGCTTTGCGATCCCAATATAACGGCACTGGTAGCAGTAAGATCGAACATAGTAGAACCATTGTCATCTGTTTCGCACTCTGTAACGGCAGATGCCGGGTTGGCTACTGCCGGGTTGGTTATAGTTACAACCTGCGATACTATTTCGGCTTCGGCGTTCCTGGTTACAGTGGCAATAACGGTATAATCGCCCGGATTGGCATACAGGTGTTGCGGCTCTGTAACGGTAGAGGTGGGCGATCCGTCGCCAAAATCCCAAACTACACTGTCAAAAGTTCTGTTTACCTGGAGGTTAAACGTTGTGGGAGTGCCCAAACAGGTGCCATTAGCAGTAATATTTGCCGAAAATAATGAGGTAATAAACGGAGGAAGCCCAAATATAGAGGTCATCCCTACCGATAATCGCACGGCACCCGCCTGATAATCGCACAGCGAGCCATCTTCTTCAGGGCTATTAATAACATCCAGTGCGCTGCCGCCATTTATAGCACGGTATATTTTTCCGTCGGGTCCGAGTTGTAGTGTTGTAGATCCGGAATTTGCAGCAACCTGTATTCCTGATGATGCAATATCAGCACTAAGCATATCGTATTGCCAAACCACTCCCCTGTTACCTGTATCGGCAGATACATAAAGTTTTTTTACCTCGGGAGAAAATTCTATGCCATACGGATTTATATTATTAACCACTAATGTTGCATTAGACAGTCTGCCTGTAGCACTATCAAAATCATATAAATATACCACCCCGTTGTTCTCAGACTCTCCTGTTACAGTACCAAGCTGCTGGTGTGCAATGGCTATATATTTGCCATCC
Organism: Flavobacterium sp. Sd200; assembly: GCF_009826935.1. Taxonomy (GTDB): domain Bacteria; phylum Bacteroidota; class Bacteroidia; order Flavobacteriales; family Flavobacteriaceae; genus Flavobacterium. The sequence continues at coordinate 137,057 of NZ_WUMN01000003.1, read as the reverse complement.
GGCGATGCCTTAATACACCCAATGGCATTGCGGCGGTAACCGCTTACAGGCACTATAGGTGCAATACGGGTAACAACCGGCGTTTCTGTAACGCCATCCTGATTTACTAAAAAAGCATAGAATTTATCTATAAATTGGGTTACTACCCAAAAACCACTGCCATCGCTGTTTTTAACAGCGGTTATTTTTTCTGAGCATTTGTATTTTGCCTCGTCAATATTGTTAGGGTCGTACGTATAGAGTTGTATGTTTTTGGTCGTAACATCACCAATACTGCCGTTGGTTCCGGTAACCGAAAGATCTACTATCGAATAGTTAAGTCCGTTGTTGTAACCATCATCATCACCGGGTATTGTTTGTTCTGTTCCGCTGTAGCGTTCAGGATAGAAGGCAGCGTTTAAATGTTGCGGCTCATCTACAGTAAAAACATAATATATATCGGGGTTATTTTTTTTTGGGACTATAATTCCCGATTGTGTGCTCGAAGGGTCTCCCAATAACCCTCTGTTAAACAAGTAGGCTGCATTAGGCATTATAAGGTGGTTACGGTCCCAAACACTGCGCCCATCGGTATAGAACAACAGGTTTCCGTTACTGTCAGACATTGAACTGCATCCCTCATTAGTACTCATCCGGCTGCCCGCAAGCGGCACTACAGTTCCATCATCTAAAAACTTTATACCGGCACTATAGCCAAAAAACCAGTTACTGGCCTCTTTTTGTGCAAACAAAGGCAATGCAAATAACACTAATATTACAAAAAGATAATTTTTCATTTAAAACGTAAATCATCAAAATTAATGTTTTTTTACCTTAAAAGAGAAAAATGCCCACGTATAATTCTTCCTGTAGGAAACTCAAGTTTAAACCAGTAATCAGTTGCAGGGAGGTTCCTTCCATGAAAAGTTCCGTCCCAACCGGCCTCGTCGCCACGGTAGCTTTTTATCAGCTTACCATAAAGGTCAAAAATATAAACCACCGCATCTTTAAAAAAATTCAGGTAATACACATTCCATAATTCGTTAGTACCATCGTGGTTCGGGGTAAAAAACTTAGGATAATTTAAAATAGCTACCTCCCGGCTCACGACTTTACATTTATCTTTAGACCTAATATATACAGTATATATGCCCGGTTTAAGCCTGCTATAAAACATGTTGTCAGAATAATCTGCACCATTTAAAGAAAACTCATAGCCTTTAGCAAAATCGCTATCCATTTGTATGGTTATAGAGTTACTGCCCGGAGTAAAGTCTTTTACTACAATATCATACACTATTTCGGGCAATGGCTCTACTGTAACTGTAAAAGGCATAATGTTATAGCCGTAGCAACCGTTAGTATATTCCACTCTTGCCCACATAGTTTGCGGGCCATAAGGAATAATATTTCTATAGGGTTCAGTTATGGCATCATGACTGTTTCGGGCAGCATTTTCTGACCTGTAATAGGAAACAGTCATATCCGGATCGCCCTGTGTAGCGATTGTATTATTATAGGAAAGGTCAAACAGTCTGTATCCGTTTTCGTCAAGGTCGCAAAGCGTCATATTCTCTGGCAGACCTATGGGAATAAAAGTATCTATGGAAACAGTAAAAGATGTAAGACCATAGCCAAAACACCCAGTTATGTTTTCCATGCGTGCCCAAATAGTCTCGGCAGCATAAGGAACACTGTTTTGATACAGTGCAGGTAGCGGATTTTGTTTATTGCGGGCATCACTTTCGCTTTTATAGTAAACAACAGTGGTATTAGTATCGCCCATATTTACCAAAGAGTCGTTTTGTGCCAGGTTAAACTCGCGCACGCCATTACCCATATCGCAAAGTACAAAATTGTTAGCGGTACCTGTAACCAAAGTAGTGTCAATAGCTATATCAAACCAGTTCGTGTCAAAACATCCTGTTACAGGATTAGTCATTCTTAAATACACCCTTTGCGGATTAGTAATATTTTTATAAGCTGCCGGATTAGCCAAAGGGCGCTCACCTGTAGTCATATCGTTAATATCTCTATGATAAGTAATGGCAACATCAGTCTGGTTACCTATAAACATAGTTTCATAAATGGTAAGGTCAAACGTATCAGACTGGTCGTCTACACCATCGTCATCACATTGAACCATATCCAGCGGAATATTATCGGGATTATAAAACACAGGTACTTCATGAAAAGTTGCAGTACCCGTCCATTCTATAGAAAAATTACTGGCACCATGCGGCCTGTCTATAACAATATAATAAGTATCATCGTCATTTACATCCATCCATTTTATAAAAGCATTACCATCTTCATTTGGTCCTTCGGCTACATCTGTCTCCACGTCATTCATACCTGTAGTATTATACGTTAATCCGGCAGCAAGTGGGTTTGTTGTCGAGCAACGTATGGCAGTACCCTTATTACTACAATTAACGTTAGGACCATATATCCAAAAGTCAAAATCTACCACTAAGTCGTCTATCTCTTCTGGCGTAAGTATAAACCCAAGTGTCCCTCCATTTTTAATAAGTATTTTAAGCCATAGCGTATTATGTTCCTCGCTATGGCATGCATTAGACCAGTTTATTTCCTGTATATTACCCACACCTGTAGCATTAAGGTTGCTAAAGTTATTATTGCCACATACAATTATAGCATCAGGACAGTCGCTCTGGGCCACCATAACAAAAGGACAAACAATTAAAAATAAAAATGATATGTAAAAATATTTGAAACTCACAGATGTGTTAAATTTTAATAAATATATATCATTATTTTTAACTCAGCACACTCAATGTAGTATTAAAGCCAAAAAGCAATATTATTTAAAAATATTTTTAATAATACAGCTTTTAATTTTTACCGCACTTGTAATGTGTTTTACCTCATTGGTTTATATACTGCCTTATTTCTGCTTACTTTTGACTTATTATTAGCAACAAATGGCAAACAAAACGCAAAATTATATACTGCATTTATTGGGCAGCCTGCTCTTTATCAGCATCCCCATACTCTCTTCGCCAGATCTCGACTCTAAACGAGAGCTGTTCGAACTGGCCCCTTTTCGCAGTAATTTTTTAGCCTATGCACTGCTGCTTGTGTTTTTCTATTTTAACTACCTGTATCTTATTCCGCGGTTTTATTTTACCAAAAAATACAGGCTGTTTTTTTTATACCTCATAATATGTTTTGCCATTGTAGCCCTGTTGCCCAACATGCTCATGGTGCACAATCGGGGCTTTGTGCCTAACATGACCGATATGCCCATGCCTCCGCGCATGGACGAAATGCCACGCGAGTTTAGAGGCATACATCCGTCTGCAACAACACGTTTTTTCTTCCTGCCATCTATGCATGGTGGTTCGCTGCTGCAGTTTTTGCTGGTGTTCTCGCTCTCATTCCTGTTGCGCACCAGCCAAAGGCTTGAATACATACAGAACGAAAAACTAAAAACAGAAGTATCTTATTTAAGGGCACAGATAAATCCGCATTTTTTGTTCAACACCCTGAACAGCCTGTATGCACTGGCATTAGAAAAATCAGATGCAGCACCCGAGGCCATCCTTAAACTATCAGCCATGATGCGCTATGTGGTAACCGAAAGCGGGCGCGACCGCGTTGCCCTGGAAAACGAAATAAACTATATTAAAAACTACATAAGCCTGCAACAGCTGCGCATGGATGGCAGCACTCCGCTTAGCTTTATTGTTACGGGCAGCACCATTGGCAAAACCATATCGCCTTTGCTGCTTATACCATTTATAGAGAACGCCTTTAAATATGGGTTAAACCCGGAAGAAAATTCTGCTATAGATATAAATATTGATATTGCCGAAGATACACTGGAAATGCGGGTAAAGAACAACAAGGTAAACACCAACCTGCCACCCGAAGAAACAAGTGGCCACGGACTTACAAACACACGCCAAAGGCTGGAATTTTTATATCCTGAAAAACATAGTTTAACTATATTTGATACTAACCGGCATTTTGAGGTGCAACTAAAACTTACTTTAGTATGATAAAAGCCATTGCCATAGACGACGAGCCGCTGGCTCTTAAAATTATTACACATTTTTGCAGCCAGGTAAACTATATCGACCTCGAAAAAACGTTTACCAAAACCGATGAGGCTTTAAAGTATCTTGAAAAGTTTCCGGCACAGCTGCTGTTTTTAGATATACAGATGCCGGGCAAAAACGGCCTTGATTTTTATAAGATGCTGCCGCCCGACACTATGGTTATTTTTACTACTGCCTACAGCGAATATGCCGTAGAGGGTTTTAATGTTAATGCTATAGATTACTTGCTTAAACCTTTTTCGTTTGAGCGTTTTTTAACGGCGGTAGAAAAGGCATCTAAAGAACAACGCTCGAGGCAAACAAAACCGGAGCACAGCCATTTGCTTGTGCGTGCCGACTATAAACTGCACCGCCTGGAGCTTGATGACATACTGCTTATAGAAGGATTGGACGACTACATTCGCATACACCTTAGAAGCAAAAGCCCAATTACGGCAAGACTATCTATGAAAGGTATTTTAGAAAAACTGCCCTCACCTGATTTTTTGCGTGTGCACCGCTCCTATATCATTCCGGTTAAAAAAGTGAAGAGCATATACAACAAGACCATACAGATAGAAGACTTTGTAATTCCTATAGGTGAAACATATAAGGATGTGGTAAATACTTATTTTTAATGGTTTACCGATATTTAAATTACTTACACCTACTTTGTTTTAAATGTGTTGATAGTTGTTTGTAAGTTTATCCGTCTTTAAATTTAACTCAAAATATTTTTTACTTTGAACTGAATTTGAATAACTTGCGAAGCTTTTTTAATAAAATTACCCCTTGCTATGAAAAAAAATACACTTTACAAATTTGCCCTGTCTGCATTTTTATTGTGGGCACCGTTGAGCCTTAGTGCACAAGAGCCCAAAGCCTTTGGAAAACCCGTTAGCGCAAACCCCGAAAACGGACTTATTCGTTGTGCAACTACACAATATGAAACCTATTTGCAGGAACAAAACCCTAAAAGGGAGACCCGTGAACATTTTGAAGAATGGCTTGCCCAAAAAATACAGCAAAAAAGAACACAGCGCACTGCTGCCGACATTACAGGGGTAATAAGAATCCCGGTTGTGGTACACGTTATTCATAACGGAGATGCTGTTGGGAGTGGGGAAAATATTAGCGATGCACAGATACTCTCGCAAATAACAGTACTAAACCAGGATTACAGGCGCATGGCCGGAACGCCCGGACATAACACCATAGCCGTGGGCGCCGATATGGAAATAGAATTTGTTATGGCACAAACCGACCCTAACGGAAACCTGACCAACGGTATAGACAGGCGCAATTTAGGGCGTGAGAGCTGGACCACCTATAACAGTATGGAAGCTACGCTTAAGCCCCAAACGTCTTGGGATCCTACAAAATATTTTAATATATGGGTATGCCGCTTTGGCGCAAACACCAGCGATGAAACTTACGATCTTTTAGGGTATGCACAATTCCCCACATCGTCTACGTTAGGTGGCATTGATGATGATATTGACGGAGGCCCGGACAATACAGACGGTGTGCTTATAGGCTTTGAATATTTTGGATCGGCTACATTAGCACCTAACGGCAATTATGGCGATTCCGATAACGTTTACCGTTATGGACGTACTGCCACCCACGAAATTGGTCACTGTTTGGGACTGCTTCACATTAGCGGCGACGATTTCAGCTTTTCATCATGCACTGTAAATGCGCAGGACTCAACTAAAGACTACTGCCCCGATACCCCGGCAACAAGGCGCTACAACTACGGCTGTACACCGGGCAACTCCTGTACGGCATCACCGGGCAACGACATGATAGAAAATTATATGGAATACACTGACGATAGCTGCATGAACGTTTTTACGCAGGATCAAAAAAACCGTATGCGCACCGTAATGGAAAACTCTCCTAACAGGGTAGACCTTTTAACCTCTACCGTAATGAACCCACCATCGGCATCTGTTGCAAAGTTCTCTATACTTAACGGATTGCATCTTTATCCAAACCCTGTGCAAAATGTGCTTAACATAAACGTGAGCACCAACGCCCTGCCAGACAGCTACACTGTTTACAACAGCATAGGCCAGGCCGTTGGAAGTGCGAAAATAACTTCTGAAGCAAACCTTACCCTTGATACATCAAACTACAGCAACGGTGTTTATTTTATAAAAGTTGATGCCGGCAAGCAAAGCAGGACGCTTAAATTTGTAAAGAACTAAATTTAGTTATTTATTTATATTCAGGAAATTGAAAACGGCTGCCTAAAATATTCAGACAGCCGTTTTTTTTATAGATTATCAATATATATAATATCTTTTCACGCAAAGGCGCTGAGGCGCAAAGCTGCATCCTGATTATAGAGCCTTTGAAGCACGCGACATAAGTCGCAAAGCTTCGCAACTTACGTCGCTTCTATAAATTCGTTTCTTTCCCTGTTCTCAACTTTGCGCCTCTGCGACTTTGCGAGACAATAGAAATCAATCCGACTGTGAAAATATACATATTGAAAACGGCTGCCCAAAATGTTTAGACAGCCGTTTTTTATTAGTAAGCCTGATTTGAATCTAAGCAGTAAAACCTACTGCAACAGTATTGTTGGTTTGGGTGTCTATTAAAATAAACACACCGTTAAGACGGTTTTTATCAAACGGGTCAAGAAATGCAGGAGCAGCAGTTTTTATCTGCACCTTTGCAATGTCGTTTAGCTTTAAAGATGAAGCCTCGTGTGTAGCCTCCGGGTTTTCAGGCGGGATGACCTCAACAATGGTTTGCAGTTTGCTCACCACCCTGCGCGACCCGGCCTGCAATAAATATTTGCCTCCAGATGCAGCCTGTTTCTCATCCATCCACACTATGGTAGCGTTAATGTCTTTTTCAAGCAGGCTGTCAGTATGACCTTTAACCAACATCATACCACGGCTAATATCAATGTCATTTTTCAGTCGAATTTGTATCGACTCTCCCGCCTGCGCATGACTTGGTGTGTTGGTAAACTTACGTATCTCTACCACCTCACTGCTAATGCCCGATGGCAGTACCGTAACAGCATCGCCCACACTTAGCCCGCCGCTAATAATATGACCTGCGTAGGCACGGTAATCGGTAAATTCTTTGTTCTGCACATGCAGTACCTGCTGTACATCAAACCTGAAATCATCCGTATCGGCAACATTCGGCTCTATTTTATGCAGTATGCCCGACAGGGTTTCACCCGTGTACCAAGGCGTATTTTTAGACGAATACACCACATTATCGCCTTTAAGCGAACTTATGGGCAACACATAAATATCGGGCTTGTGGCTAAACTGTGCTGTCATTTTATTAACGTCGGCTGCAATGCTTAAAAACACATCTTCACTGTAATCAGTAAGATCCATTTTATTGATACAGAAAACAACCGTTTTAAGGCGCAGCAACGTGCTTATAAAATAGTGCCTGTGCGTTTGCTCCAGCAACCCTTTACGCGCATCGATAAGTATTATGGAAACCTCAGAGTTTGACGCTCCCGTAACCATGTTGCGTGTATATTCCACGTGACCCGGGCTATCGGCAATAATAAATTTTCTGTTCTCGGTACTGAAATATATGTGCGCCACATCAATGGTAATACCCTGCTCCCTTTCGGCAATAAGGCCATCGGTAATAACCGAAAAATCAAGGTCTTCAAGGCCTTTCTCTTTGGTTTTGCGCGCAATAAGTTCTTCCTGTTCTATAGTAAGGGCGTGGCTGTCGTTTAAAAAGCGGCCTATAAGGGTGCTTTTACCATCATCTACGCTGCCTGCCGTGTTTATTCTAAGTAAATCCATAATTAAAAATAACCTCCTTTTTTACGTTGCTCCAATGCTGCTTCACTTCGCTTGTCGTCTATGCGCGCGCCCCTTTCGGACGATTTGGAGGATTTGTTTTCATACATAATATCTTCTATTGCCGATGCTTCCGACACAAACGCAGCCGTACAGGTCATATCGCCCACAGTACGGAAACGCACCACGCCGTCTACAATCTCATCGGTATCTACAATGTTAAGATATTCCGACCATGCCAGGTAGGCACCGTCCCTTTTAACCAGTTTACGCGTATGAGAAAAATAAATGGTAGGCAGGCCTATGCCTTCCTGTTTAATATACGTCCACACATCTTCTTCGGTCCAGTTGCTTATAGGGAACGCCCTAACGTTCTCTCCAAAGTTAATCTTCCCGTTAAGGATATTGAACAGCTCCGGGCGTTGCTTCTTGGCATCCCACTGGCCAAAATCGTCGCGTACAGAGAAAATGCGCTCCTTAGCCCTTGATTTTTCCTCATCGCGGCGTGCACCACCAAGGCAGGCATCAAAGCCAAATTCTTCAATGGCGTCAAGCAGCGTTACGGTTTGCAGCGCATTGCGGCTGGCATGCTTGCCGGTTTCTTCCTGAACTTTGTTCTGGTCTATGCTGTCCTGAACGTAGCGTACAATAAGCTCTACGCCAAGCTCTTCAACAAGCTGGTCTCGAAACTCTATTGTTTCCGGAAAATTATGCCCTGTATCGATGTGCAGGAACGGAAACGGAATTTTGGCAGGGTAAAACGCCTTTTGCGCCAGCCTTGCCATGGTAATAGAATCTTTACCGCCCGAGAAAAGCAGCACCGGCTTTTGAAACTGTGCCGCTACCTCCCTGATGATGTAAATGCTTTCATCTTCCAGGGTTTGCAGGTGCGATGGTATTGTTATATGTTGTGCCATATTAATAGTTTTTATCGGTATGTATGTGCAGTCCGCATTCTTTTTTGCCGTCTTCCCACCACCAGCGTCCGGCGCGGAAGGGTTCGCCCTCCATAAGCGCGCGTGTACAGGGTGCGCAGCCTATGCTCAGGTAGCCTTTTTTATACAGGCTGTTTAGCGGAATGTTGTATGTATTTATTAACGCCTCTACCTCTTTTAAAGTATAATGCAGCAGCGGGTTGAATTTTACCAGTTGGTTGGCCTCATCCCACTCTAAAAAATGCAGGCTTTCGCGGTTGTCCGACTGTTCTGCGCGCAGGCCGGTAATCCACAGGTCGGCGCCCTTAATAGCCTTTTGCAGCGGAACCACTTTACGGATGCGGCAACACTCTTTGCGGTTTTCCACACTGTTGTAAAAACCGTTAATGCCCTGCTTTTTTACATAGTTGTCTATATCTTCCTGCTCAGGAAAATACGTATCTATAATAAGGTTGGGGTATTTGTTTTGGGTGCGCTGCCAAACCTCGTAGGTTTCAGAAAACTGGCGGCCAGTATCAAGCGTAAATACCGATACAAGTTCGCCATAAGGGGCAATGTAATGGGTGAGTAACTGGTCTTCTATACCAAACGAGGTAGAAAAAACCTTTTTGCCTTCAAAACTTTTCAGCACCAGCGGAATGGCCTCTTCGAGCGGTAGCCCTTTAAGCGCATTGTTAAGGTATTCTAATTTCTCCTTCATTATCTTCTCTTGTGCGTAAACTGTAATAAATCACAAAGATACTATTACTCTATAGAAGTTGTAGGCTTATTTAATATTTTTTTTCAGATTGGAACGCGATGACACGGATTTTATATCGCAAAGACACGCAAAGAAGACACAAAGCCTCACGAAGTTAAGATACTAATGGCACTAAGTTTCGATATTCCGAGAACAGGTTATTACACAGAGGTGCGCTGAGGTTTCACAGAGACACACAGAGAAAGGTACCGGACGATTTTCAAATTGCCTTTTTCACACACGTCATGGCGAGGAACGAAGCCATCTGTTATTTTATTTACGTAGTGAGGTGACGGTTGTTAAAAAATCCGTGTGCATCCGCCTAATCCGTGTCATCCGCGTTCCATAGCAAAATAGTTAGATTGCTTCGTCGTGCCTCCCCGTAAAGACGGCACGCGAAGAAAATCCGAATAATCTGCGTTCTATAGCATAGAAATGGAAAAACTACGCCACCGTTAAATCATACAGCGTTTTTTGCTGCAACAGGTTTAAGGTATTATCGCGAACGGTAATAAGAAAATGGTTTAGCGAACATGTTTCCTCATGTGGGCAGTCGTCGCACTTTTCATAAAAGTTGTGGCTGGCGCAGGGCAGCATGGCTATAGGGCCGTCTAACACACGGATTAGTGTGGCGGCCGTAACCGTTTTAGGATCTTTTAGCAGGTAGTAGCCCCCGCCCTTGCCTTTTTTAGAGCCCAGTATGCCAAACTTTTTCAGATCGAGCAAAATAGCCTCAAGGAACTTTTTAGGTATTTGTTCCTTTTCCGAAATATCAGATATAAGCACTGGCACCGCCGGATCCTGGCGGGCAATGTAAATGAGTGCTTTTAGTCCGTACTTGGTTTTTTTTGAGAGCATACTATTTTTTTGGTGAAAAAATTTCGGCCATCATGCAGCGTGCGCTTCCGCCGCCGCAGGCTTCTATGGTATCAAGGTTTGCCGTTAAAATTTCGGCATGTTTTTCAATTTTCGCTATCTGGTCTTTAGTAAGCACACCGTGTGCAGCATTGCTCATTACAAGATAGCTTTTATCTGCACCCTGCACCTGCAACATGTTGCCTGCAAAGTGGTTTAGCTGTGCTTCGGTTAGCAAAATAATTTCTTTACTATCGCTGCGCAAGTTGTCGAGCACCATTTTGCGCTCTTTTTTATCGTCTATACAATCGGCACATATAACCGCAAAGGTAGTGCCAATGCACATCATTACATTGGTGTGATATATTTGCTTACGCTCACCGTCTACGGTCTGGAACGCTTCAAAAATAACAGGCGTATATTCAAAATCCTCACAAAACTCTATCATCAGCTCCTCATCGGCACGTGGCGAAAGGGCACAATAGGCCTTTTGGTTTTCCCTGTCGAGTACCAGGCTGCCGGTACCTTCCAGAAATATACCATCCTCTTCGGCCGATGTATAGTCCATTATCTCGTTAATGCTGTAACCGGCATCTTCAATAACATCCAGCAACTCTTCGCGGCGTTCACCACGACGGTTCTCAGCAAACATGGGATATAACGCCACATCGCCATTTTCGTGAAACGATATCCAGTTGTTAGGAAAAACCGAATCAGGGGTATCTGGCGTTACCGTATCGTCTACCACAATAACTTTTACGCCCACAGCGCGCAGCTTGTCTACAAAAGCATCAAACTCTGCCTGTGCTTTGGCATTAACTGTTGCAGGCAGCAGGCTGTCTACCACCTTTTGGTAATAATTATTTACAGCCGTTTGCTCGTTCATACGGAAAGCAACAGGGCGAATCATCAGTATAGTATCGGTAATCTGTGTCATTTTTTCTCTCAAAAATAATTAATCCCTTTGCAAAGGTAAGGTAGAACAACGTAAAAGCCCCTCCTGTTTTGCAATTTCGGCATAAGGCACTTCTTCTACGGTAAATCCGTTATCGAGCAGCCAGCCTTTAAGGCGCGTAAAGCCTTTTTCTATAACCACTACATTCGTGTCTATCGAAAAAAAGTTAGACGTCATGTTATACATCTCTTCCCTATCAATATGAAAAAGGTTTTCCATACCAAACAGGTTTACAAGATACAGATAATCTGCCTCTTCTCTAAATCCGCTCTTATAAATTACGCCTTTATTTTTTCCTATGGGCTGAAAACAGCAGTCCAGGTGCAGGGCATTATCACGGGCTTCTATGCGTGATTTTACAAGGTCGAACTCTTTTACAATCTTATCAGGAAACAGCCCTTTAATAAAATTTACACCCTCCATATTGGTGCGGGCCGTAATATAATCTTTATAATCGCTGCCTTTGTAGGTGCCAATAAATATATGGTCGTCCCACAAAATAACATCACCGCCTTCTATATGCACTTCTTCAGGTGGTGTTACTACTTTCGCTGGGTCTATTCTGTCAATAATATATTGTATAGCCTCCTGTTCGCGCTCTCTGTCGGGCAATATGTTTGCCTTTACAAAAGTATCGTTTATTACAAAGCCAATATCGCGGCTAAAAATCTGATTATAGTCGGCTATAAGTTCAGGGCGATACACTGTAACACCATATTTTTCGAAAACGGCGTTTAAAGCTGCCATTTCAGTTACCATATCTGCCTCTACGGGATAGGTGCCTGCTTTTATATGCTCTGCCGATTTTGGGTCGTAAGCCTCATGCAGTGCCGGAGTTGGACCGTTGCTTATGGCAGTACCCAATATTACCGACCGCAGTCTTGATGTTTCGTTATTTACATTTAATGGCAACATGGCTTATATTTTGCACAAATATAAAAAAAGCCCTTCAAAAAGATGCTTTCATTACACATTTGAAGCACTTTTACGGATTATATAACAAATCAGGATCTATAGTTCGGGAATAGTACCCGGCTTCGTGTTCAAAATAATTATCATAATAAAACTTCCTGTTTGTGTTTTGCAGTTCGTAAGTAGCCATAAACATTAGCTGGTTGCTGTCAACATATATCCATCTGTTAAGCTCTTTCATAAACTTAGAAGTATTGCTTAGCGATGCCAGCGGTTTATTTAAATAGGCGTTAAATACATTAAAATCGTTTTGCTGGTAAAGGTGTATAATTTCGTGGGAAATAACGTTATTAAATCCGCTCACTCCTTTCATATATACAATTAGACCCGGGCATGCAAAGGCAACAATAGTATTGCTGTGCCAGTCTTCGGGCTTTACAGAGAACATAAACTGCCCCGTCTGCAACGTTTTGCCCAACTCTATTTTAGATTGTACACCCAACGCAACGGTATAAGCAAACGCTATAGGCATAAATTTATATTGTACAGAAAGGCTATCTTTTACACTGATCTCTAAACGGTTAAAACCATAGTTTATGTGCCATTTTTCCCAAAAATCGCGGTTTGCCGCAGCATTCTCTATAATAGACACCCCTGCTGCATTTACAATTTTAGAAGGCCACGAAAAACCAAGTTCGTTTTTTTGATAGATGAGCCTTGTAAGGCGTTTGCTTTCAAAAACAGCATAACCTCCTAAAGCTCCCTGCCACAGGCCTTTTACAAAAACACGTCCAAGTTTTTCGCCCGGCTTTTTATTTATCATGGCACCTATGCCCCCGGTAACAGAGCCTAAACCTATATTATAGAGCCCCGCCTGAGTGTCGTTGCGTTGCGCAAAAACAGCATTGGCAAAAGCCATTAGCAAGAAGGTGAACAGTATTTTTTTCATAAAAAAAGCTCCGCTGGTGCGGAGCTTCAAATATATAATTTTAATCTGTTGAGACAGAATTATCTTGCATTAATAGGCGCAAAAACACTTAGCGCATGTCCTGTATAAATTTGACGCAGACGGCCTTATTCCTGAAGTTGTTTTAGCCGGTCAATGGCATTTTGATTTTGAGAATTCAATGCTAAAGATTTTTTAAAATTCTCAATAGCCTTTTCTTTATTATTAATAAATAAATATCCCTCTGCAAGACTATCAAACAGGTTAGATGAATTTGGGTATATCTGTACTGCTAACAGGAAAATATTTATTCCTTGTTGGGAAGTTGATGGATTAAAAATAAGTTGCAGCCCGAGGTTATTAAAATTTTCTTCTACTATTTGCAGAGAAGATTCCTTTTTCAGGATCGAATCATATAGTTCTTTTAGATTCTCATAATTTTGCTTTGATGCTAACTCGTTAAAATCCTGAAAGGTAAATGGCCTGTTTTTTGGATTCTTTGTGTGTAGCAGAGTTATTAGTCCCTTTTTAATTCCATTTTGCTCGGGTGGGTTTTCCAAAAAAGTCAGTTCATTTGTTTTGTTCATTAAAAAAGCATCTAAAAATTTCAATGTGTAAACCGAAACCCATCTGTATGATTCCATAATTTCTACGTCGGTTTTGTCTTGTCTTTTATCTCTTTCCTGAAAAAGAACCCCTAAAGTGCTAAAATGAGGATGCGTAAGATGTTGGAATTTTAGTTGATATGCTTTGCTGTGGATAAGGCTATCATAAAATTCAAAATCACTATTCAAAGTTGAGTCTATGTTGTCTTCTTTTAAAACCTGTTCAGGTATGTTTTTTTGCGCCATATGTATAAATGGAACATCGACGTTTTTAATATTAAAAAAGGGTGATTTCTTCAGTGTATTGTATTTATATTTTACACTTCCGTCGAGGCTTACAATGGCTTTTATATTTTTGTTTCTCATTTGGGAAAGAACATTGGATAGCCCCCCAAAGCTAAATCCCATTGTTGCAATATTCTCAATGTCTGCACTGGGAAATTTGGCTATTTCTTTGATTAAAAATTCTATATCCCGGGCTTGTGTTTCCATATCTTTTTCAGTGCCACCTTCCAAAAATCTATTTTCTGTTCCCCTACTTGGACTCGAAATCACAATATAGCCGTGGCTGGACAAATATTCGCAAAGTGCAAAATTCTCTATTGATGAAGCCTGATAGCTCGGAGCATAAATGATGACGGGAAATTTACCTGTTTCAGGTTCAACCCCATTGTATGCAGTAGTTTGTGCTTTTAAATGATTTTGATTGGCAGAGGTATTGGCATAATAAAACCAATTTAATATTTGTGCATTTGGCAAATGCTCCCATTCTTCTTCATCTTTTAGTATCTCCATATAATTAAGAACATTCATTGGTTTAATGTTCTTCCTGTTTTTACCGGATGGATACCAAATACTAACAGGAATCGGTCTTGGAATACTTGTATTGCTCCAATCAAATATTCTTTTGTACGTTCTTGTACTGTCGGATGTCAGGTAATGATTAAAACCAACGGTATGACTTCCGTTCTTAAGATTAATTTCTTTTAGGGAAGTTTGTCCAAAAGTCAGGTTGATTCCGAATAATGTTAAGATTATAAATAGGCTTATTTTCATTTGTAAGGATGTTCAGTTTTAGGCTTACCACTACTATTTCCAGGCGCTGCGCATAGGTAGAAAGTTGAAGTGCAAACTTTCGATTTTACACTACAGTGTCACACATCATTTTCTGTTTGTCAAATTACAAAAAAAGAGCTAAGTAACACAAAGCGAACACATATAACTGATTGAAGATGACGTACCTGCTGATAGAATTAATAATATTGAATTTTACATTCTACCATTATTACAAGTATTCAAAAACATCAAATCTTAATCCGGCAGTATTTTTTTCATAAAAAAAGCTCCGCATCAGCGGAGCTTCAAATATATAATTTTAATCTGTTGAGACAGAATTATCTTGCATTAATAGGAGCAAAATCTCTAAGCGCATGTCCTGTATAAATTTGACGCGGACGGCCTATTGGCTCTTTGTTTACACGCATTTCTTTCCATTGTGCGATCCATCCCGGAAGGCGGCCAATAGCAAACAATACAGTAAACATTTCTGTAGGGATGCCCAGTGCCCTGTAGATAATTCCTGAATAGAAATCTACGTTAGGATACAGGTTACGTGATTTAAAGTATTCGTCTTCAAGAGCAGCTTCTTCAAGTTTTTTAGCAATTAGAAGGATCGGATCGTCTACACCCAGTGCATTAAGCACATCATCTGCAGCTTTTTTAATGATCTTAGCCCTTGGATCGAAGTTTTTGTAAACCCTGTGACCAAAGCCCATAAGACGGAACGGATCGTTCTTATCTTTTGCTTTGGCAAGATATTTATCGGCATCGCCACCGTTTGCCTGTATCTCTTCAAGCATTTCAAGCACTGCCTGGTTAGCACCACCGTGAAGCGGGCCCCAAAGTGCCGATACACCTGCCGAAATAGAAGCAAATAAACCTGCGTGAGACGAACCAACGATTCTTACTGTAGATGTAGAACAGTTTTGCTCGTGGTCTGCATGCAGTATGAACAGTTTATCAAGCGCATTGATAATTGTTGGGTTAAGCTCATAAGGCCCTGTAGGAAGCTCGAACATAAGCCTCATAAAGTTTTCTACATAGCCTTTGGTGTTGTCGTAATAGTTTAATGGATAGCCCATGTTTTTACGGAACGTCCAGGTTGCAATAACCAAAAATTTAGCCATTGTTTTGCACACTGCATCATAAAGATCTTCTTCAGATGCCACATTAACCGACTGAGGGTTAAAAGCAGTAAGCGCACTGGTTAAAGAAGCAAGGATGCCCATTGGGTGGGCGTTTTTAGGAAAACCGTCGATGATGTTTTTCATCTCCTCGTTTACAAGGGTGTATTTCCTTATATCGGTCTCAAATTTTTTAATCTGCTCCTCGGTTGGGAGTTCGCCAAATATCAGCAGGTATGATACTTCAAGAAAGTTGGATTTTTCTGCAAGCTGCTCTATCGAATAACCCCTGTAGCGCAGGATGCCCTCTTCGCCGTCAAGAAATGTTATTTCGCTTTTGCACGAACCTGAGTTCTTAAATCCAGGATCAAGAGTAACCGCGCCGGTCTCACTGCGCAGTTTGTCGATATCGATAGCTACTTCATTCTCAGTTCCGGTAATAAGAGGAAACTCATATTTTTTGCCATCAATCTCTAATATTGCAATATTTGACATGATATATTATTACTTTTTATTTGTTTTAGAAATATTATTCCTGCGAATTTAGTGAATTACAATTTATCTGTAAAGAAAAAACGATATAATAATCGCTAATTAAGTATATATAAAACTGGCATAACATACCCTAACCAAGGTTAAAAGCGTCTTAAAAACCCATAAAGCAGTTAATCAAGCGTTAATATACTCCCCTGCCATTGCAATGCTGCCTATCTTTATAGAATGGCTTTTCTTAACCAAACCGTATAGACCATGGTTTCAGAAAATATTACATTGTGCAGCAGGCGCATTGCCGAGAGGAATCTTAAAATAGCATTTGTAGAAAGTGCCACATCGGGGCGGCTGGCATCAGAGTTTGCACTTACACCTTTTTCCGGGCAGATACTGCTGGGCGGCATTGTATGCTATGATGCGTGCACCAAACAGGAACTTTTTGATATTCCGGAAGAGATAATAAAATCGTTTACACCCGAATCGGCAGAGGTAACACGGTTACTTGCCGAAAGGCTTATAAAATTCTTTAAATGTGATATTGCCGTTGCCGTTACAGGGCTAACCACCGAAGGTGGCAGCGAAACCGACGACAAGCCTGTTGGCACTATGTTTATTCACATAAAACTACCTGAGGACAAATACATATCGCACCGTGAGGTTTTTGAAGGGCTGGCACCAGATATTATAAAACAAACCATTGAACGTGCCGGAGAACTGCTTAGTGAGATCATGGAAAAACAGGAGGTTGAGCCTGTAGATGAGCCTGAATATTATGAACCTTCCCCTATTACTGACGTCAATTTACCCTCCTGAAATAAGAGTATTTTTAAACCGTAAATTAGTACAAAAACCTAAAATACCGTTAAAAGAAATACCTCCGTTGCATAAACCCTTTATCTTTTTAACTTTACGTACAAAAAGATAAAAATGCTCAAGGTTTTTAAGATAACTACCTCAATTATCCTGTGTTTGCTTTGCCTGCAAACGGCTGTTGCCCAAAAAAAACAGCGCCCAAAAATAGGGCTTACACTTAGCGGTGGCGGGGCTAAAGGTATTGCGCATTTGGGACTGCTAAAAGCAATCGATTCGGTGGGCCTGCAGGTAGATTATGTTACCGGAACAAGCGTGGGCTCTATTGTAGGCGGACTTTATGCCGCGGGTTATACGGGTAACGAAATTGCCGAAATATCCAAAACCTTAAAATGGAACGACCTGCTCTCTAACGCAGCCCCAAGAAGCTCTTATTCCTTAAAAGAAAAAGAAGATTACGGCCACTATATAGAACTGCCCCTAAACCGAGGTAAAATTGCATTAAAACGTGGTATTATAGACTCTAATGAGCTTTGGCTTAAACTGTCCGAAATTTTCTTCCCGTATTATGAAATAACCGATTTTAGCAAATACCACAGGGGCTTTCAATGCATTGCCACCGATCTGGGCACCGGAAAGATCGTTGTGTTAAAAAAAGGCGATATTGTTAGTGCCATTCGTGCCAGTATGGCAATTCCCTCTGTTTTTACCCCGGTAGAAATAGACGGCAAAGTGCTTGTAGATGGCGGTGTGGCAAGAAACTTTCCTGTTTCTAACGTAAAGCAGATGGGTGCCAACATAGTTATAGGCAGCGATGTTTCGGGCAGGCTGGCCGGTATAGACGAGGTAAAATCGCCTTTAGATATTATTGGAAGGCTTCCTTTTTATAATGCCGTTACCGACCTTGAAGAACAAAAAAAGCTGGCAGATATTTATGTAGACTATCCTTTGGATGGCTACAGTACAGGCAGCTTTTCGGCTTCAGAAGAGATCATGAAGATAGGGCTGCAACGTGCCAAAGAAATATACCCCATCTTAAAAAGACTAAAAGACTCGCTCGACGGCATATATGGCCCTCAAAAAGTGGTGCCTTACCTAAAAAAACACAGTTCGGTCATTATATCGGAAGCCGAAGTGCATGGAATCCCTGCCTTAGAGATTCCGTTTTTTTTAGACCTCGTTAGCTTTAAGCACGATACCGAATATACTGCCGAAGAACTTACAGAAGCTATACGCAAAGCCTTTTCGCTGCGCATTTACAGCAAAATAAACCACAGGCTCGTGCCGGGCAGGCCGGGCACAGCAAAAATTATTTTTGATGTAGAAAAGCCGCCCACAACCATTGCCCGTTTTGGATTAAACTATAATTCGGCAACAGGTTTTGGATTAAAGACAGGGCTGGAACAAAAAGGCTTTTTAAACCCTTTCTCGTCTGCAACACTAATGTTTTCCATAGGACCAAACCCTCGGGGAAAAGCCTCTATAATGTATTATTTTAATAAAAGAAAAAAGCTGATGCTTTTTGCCGAAACCAATTTTGAAATAATCGACCTTACTACCTACAACAAAGATTATAACGAATCGGGCTTTTATAATCAGGCCAGCCAAAACTGTGATTTCGAGTTGCTTTGGCATACCAGCAATAACTGGACCTTGGGTGTTGGCAGCACTTTGGGCAATGTATCTTACAGCCCCAAAATAGCTTCTGACGTACAGGCAAAAGGCAGCACCATGTATTTAAATACCTACCTGCTGCTTCAGCACAATTCTTTAAACACGCCTCTTTACCCTAACCGTGGAAGGCGGATATATGTTAAAGGAGGTGTCGTATACAACCAGAGGCCTGACTTTGATATTTATATGGCCGATGCAATTATTGCTACCGAAGATTCTCCTTTTTTCAGCACCAAACCTTTTACACAGTTTAAAATAGCTTTAGACCAGTACATACCAATACAAAAACATGCATTTTTGTTTCAGGTACAATCGGGGCTAAACTTCAATTACAGGCAAATACTCATGAACGATTTTATGATTGGAGGCCTGAGCAACACCGTGAGAAACCAGGTTACTTTTGCAGGCTTGCAGGAGGCATCGATATTCTCGTCGAGCGTAATCAGCGCAAAAATAGGATACCAGCATTGTCTTGCCGAAAACTTATATGTTATAGCTAAAGTAAACGGCCTGTATTATGATTTTATAAAGAGCAACTATCGCATGCATGGCGAGTCTAATGGCATCGGATTTTCGTTAACGGGAGCATACCGCACTTTTTTAGGCCCTGTAGAAGCCAGTCTTATGTACAGCGATATTAATAACAAATTGTTGCCTTACTTTAATATAGGTTATATACTCAGTATATAAGATTTAAAATACAGGCAAAAAATAACCTGTCTGCTAACCAAAACAGACAGGTTTTTTGTGTGTAAAAAGTACTAACCAAATTTTAATGTTTCATAGGCAAAAGGTTTTTAATGATTTTAAATTTATTGTGAGCTTTATAGCTTTATAGCTTTATTTTTTAGGTATCCATACCTTCATTTTGCCAATTCCCCTGTTGCTCCAGGTATAATACGGTATGGCAGTAAATTTTGCTGTTCCGGTTGTTCCTTCTATAGTATAGATGCCGTTTAAAAGATTAGGTTGCGCTTTGGTTGTCAAAGATGTTTTGCTGCTTACTGCAATAGCATCTACATTAGCGTTGTCTGCCTCTTCTACAGTATATACAAGCGGGCCATATTCTAAAGAAACCTTGTTTTGGTCTTCGGCAATTTTCTCGCTTGCCACCACTTCTCTAATTTCCATCGGGAAGTTAACCTCAACTACATCGCCTTTTTTCCATTTGCGGTTTAGGATGAAATAACCGTCTGCAATTTTAGCATCCTGCATTTTTCCGTTAATGCTAAGCGTTGGCACTGCCGAAGATTTTGTTACATAATTATATAAACCACCCGGCATAACCTCGTTTCTTGCCCAGCCAGGAACACGCATTTTTACAGTAAAAGTACCCGCTTTTTGAGGGCTAACGGTTAGTTTTACTTTTCCGTCCCATGGGTAATTGGTTTCCTGAGCCACTTTCATGGCAGTGCCGTTAAGGTTTACATTTGCCGTATTGCTCATGTATAGATTAACGAACAATGTTTGGTTTTCCTGAGCATAAATAAGCCCCGGTATTGCCGGAATAAAACGTATAAGGTTTGTAGGACAGCAGGAACAGTCAAACCATGCCGAACGGGTGCACGCCCCCATATTAAATTTATATACCCCATCGCTCTCCATAGGGTTAGGATAGAAAAACTCTGTGCCCTTTAAAGACATACCCGATATAACAGCGTTATACATGGTGCGTTCCAGCAAATCGTTATATTTTACATTTCCGGTCAGGTTAAAAAGACGGTTGTTCCAGTAAACACTGCCAATAGCGGCACAGGTTTCGTTATAGGCTGAAAGGTTAGGCAATTCGTAGTTTGCACCAAAAGCTTCGCCTTCGTGTTTGGCACCAATGCCTCCGGTTACATATATTTTTTTCTCTACCATATTATCCCAAAGCTTGTCTACAGCCTCACGATAGCTTTTATCTTTATATATGGCAGCAATATCGGTCATGCCTGCATACATGTACACTGCACGAACGGCATGCCCTACTACCTCATCCTGATCGGTTACGTGCTTATGATCCTGAGAATATTCGCCGTAATTTTCTTTTTTGGCAGGGTCTCCCCTATGGTCTAAAAAGAATTTGGCAAGCTTTAGATAGTCTTCCTTACCAGTAATCTCATACAGTTTTATAAGCCCCGTTTCAATGATCTGGTGGCCAGGAACAGCTAATATTTTATCGTTGCCCTCGCCAAAAGTTTTTACAAACAGGTCGGCATTTTTTAGGGCAATGTCTAAAAAGTTACGCTTGCCTGTAGCCTTAAAGTGCACGGCTGCTGCCTCATACATGTGACCCGCATTGTACTCTTCGTGGCTCATATTCATATATTCCCAACGCACACCTTTTTCTACCTTAACCCATTTGGCAGGCGGCTTTGCAGGGTTTATGGTACGCCAGGTGGTTAGGTAACCATCTTTTTCCTGACCTATTTTTATGATGCCTATAAGCGAATCCAGCAATACCTCAAGCTTAGGATCAGGCGAACTGATGAGTGAGTTAGAAGCGCCTTCAATAATTTTATAAACGTCGCTGTCATCAAAAGGCATCTGGCCTCTGGTCTCTCCTTTTTTTACCCCACCGGCAACTAAAAAGTTATCAAAGCGGCCTTCTTCAGTACATTTTTGTATGGCATACTCTATTGTTTTTTCCTGAACCCTTTTAATAATTGGCAGCCAAAAATTATCGGTAACCTTTACATCGGCAATAGGCACGGCCTGTATGGGGTAGCCAATGGCCTTTTCGGGCACTTTTACATCTTTAGACTGAGCAAAACCTGCGGTTGCCACAAGGCTAAATAACAGCAGGCCTGTTTTTTTTAGTTTTTTCATTCTTCTTTTATTTATTCTTGCGCCACTTTAGTGGCAAATGGTTTCAGTATAAAAGGCTTTAAATGTTTTTTGTTTACAGCAGCACTACCATTACAGTGCTGCCATAAACAAAAAGTAAAAACCCCGGACTAACCCAATTAATTGCAATTTATCTTCCTAAATAGTACAGGTGAAAGTTATCTACTTTAAACCAGCCACTGCCCGGCTGCATTGCCGAAAAATTAAATCCGGCTGCGTTGCCTGTACCATTAGTGCGTATTCCAAAAGTTAACGAGCCATTGGTAACCTCAACATCAGTAACTACAACTTCTACAAAAGGCCCAGTATCTGATACGGTTTGTGTCAAGCCTGCAAAAGAAACCTGCTCGCCCAACGACTCTAATATGGCAAGGTTGGCTCCGGAATAGTTAGACTGTGCCCCGAACAGTGTTGATTTGTTTGCGGCAAAAAGCCTTTGCGTTGTTAAACGCGACCCCACCGCATTTGCACCCACAAACAGGTTGCACGTTACACGATACCTGCCATTGTCTAACCCGTCTATAGATTGCGATAACTGATAGTCGGGTATGCCCGGATGCCAAATACCTGTAATGTTGGCTCCGGTTTTTGTAGCATCACCATCTGTATTAACGGTTTGCCACGCCATTCCTGTATGGCTCACATACCACGATGCGGGCAACGCATCTATATTTTCTTCAAAACTTGGATTGAGTATTTTAGCAGTAACGTCTATCTCGTTTACATACGTAAAATTGTTAGTAAAACTTTGCGTTTTGTCTCCCACAATTACCGATATGGTTCCTGTTGCAGCAGCTGGTGCTTCAACAATAATACGGGTGGCAGAAAAATAAACAATGTTTGCAGCCACAACGTTATTAAACTTAACGGTTACTTTGCTTTGGTCGTCTCCAAATCCTGTGCCTGTAATCTCTATATTACTGCCGGCCACACCGGTCGCGGGGCTAAAAGCCGTAAGCGCTAAATTAACCGTTGGCTGCTGTGTTTTATCATCGTCAGATCCGCTGCACGATATTGTAACAGTACTAAGCGAAATAAGCGCAAGCATACCTAAACAAGGCATTATATATTTTATTTTCATGATTTTAAATAATTAAAGATGATACATATTTTAAATAAAATTGAAAATCTAAATTCCGGATCAATCTACCTTTTTACCCCAAACAGGCTTACCATCGGCCGTTAAGCCCGATATTGTTATGGTTGCCTTTCTTGGCGATGCTTCCCAGTCCCATCCGTTAGACACCTTGCATTCTATACCGTTAATAAATAACGATCGTGCCGTACTGTCATAATACCACGACCCTGTCATACCTCCGCTAACTGAACCGTCTTCTTTAAGGGTTACATTTGACGAACGTTGTATTGTCCTGTAGGCATAGTTCATGTTAATGATCTGCCATGTACCATCAAGGTCTTTAGCAGCAATGTCTATTTGCGGAACACCTGCATAACGCTCCGGCGATACAACAGGCCATCCATCTGCCGTCCATTGTATTTCCCTAACCTGGCCCATCATTACCGCATTAGGCACATTTATGCCTGGCACATCTTCCGGCAATCTTCCCTGCGAAGAAAAATACCATTTATTTGCTGCCTCGTCCTGTATTATGCTACAGTGCGATATGCCTACCCATCCGGTATGCGTTCCAAAAGCATAAGGATGTGTAAGCATAGGCCAGCACTCTGCCCCAGCCGATACGTTCTGTCCGCCCTTGCCATAGTATGGCCCCGTAATATTGCGGGAACGTGCCACACGGGTATTGTAGGCCACAGAAAGTTCGTCGTAGGCCATAAATAGATAGTAGTATTGAGTTTGCGGATTGTAAATAATCTCAGCTCCCTCAAGTGCCTGCCAGCGGTTAGTGTTTATATCACCACGGCCTGCAATGCGAATACCATAATCGTTTATTGTATTTAGCTGAGAAGGCTTACCTGTTGCAGCGTCTACCTGCACTGCTGCAATGCCCGTCATCCATGAGCCATAAATTAGCCAGTGCTCTCCGTTAGGAGTAACAATATAGCTTGGGTCTATGCCATTAAATTTATAGTAAGAGTTCCAGTCGTTTCCATTATCCCTAATATAATCTACAACACCATCGGGTTCAGAGCATATTACCATACCTTTATCTTCCCACTGGTTAGAAGCAAGGCTGGTAGTCTCACGCAGCCCTATATATGGACGTTCTCCCCACGACCTGTTACCGTCTGTTCCGGTAATAAGCTCGTTTACCACAATACTGTAATACATCCTGAAAACGTTGCCAACTTTCCTTACGCACGGTGCCCAATAAGACAGGCTCGGGTTGTTAATGGCAGGCAGGCCCATAGCAGCCCTTTTCGCGTTCATGGTAGGCACTACCCAGGCAGGGGCAGCATCCATAGAAGAACCTATGTATTCCCAGGTTACAAGATCTCTTGAGCGCCTGCAATGAAAATGTCCATGACCATCGTGTGCATTGCCATAAGAAGCATCTGTTTGGTACATGTACCAATAATCGCCGTCTTTTACTATTGTAGGATCGTGCACGTTGGCAAGGTTCCACTGGCTTCGCATATCCCAGCTGCCAATTGGTGTGTAATTGTCAGGATAGGTAGGCCCGTTGAACACCTGCAAAGGCCCATCATCATCAGTAGTGGTAACGGGAGCACTGTCGTCGTTCTTAGAACAGCCAATGCCAATGGCGCAAACTGCCAGAACGGTCAGAACCCGTTTAGCATATTTTACTGCCGTTTGTTTATAATATATTTTTTTCATGTTAGGCTTTTGTATGTACCATCAGTTTCATATCCGTCAGCAAAAGTTGGGATTTTCCGGACAAATATGTTGGTTCTAAATGAGTGTATTATGGTTAAAAATATGCATAGAAAGACCTGCACGCCTAAAAGCAAAGCAAAGGCCTGAATATAATTTGATAAAAACTTTACTGCTGATTTTTTAGCAGAATACCACAATAAAAGAGATAATAGCAGGCCTTAAAAAAGGCCCGCTATTAGAGATATTTATTAGTAACCCGTGTTTTGTGTAAGGTTGCCATTGGTTAACAAGGCTGTCATTGGTATTGGGTAAATTTGCCTGTAAGCAGCACTGGCATTGTGCGAGAACCACGATTTTGTAGCAAACACACCAAAACGTATCATATCCTGCCTTCTTCTGCCTTCCTGGTTAAATTCCCATGCAAGTTCATCAAGAAAACGACCATACTGTATATTAGCGCCACCTTCGTTAGTGGTTTGGTTTATATCCCTGCGGCCATAATCGTAAACACTGCCTCCTGCAAGCTGTGCTCCTGTTACCGCAGCTTTAGAAGGGTTGCGTGTAAACGCCCTTGTCCTTACCTGGGTAACAATAGAAGCTGCATCATCGGCACGGCCGGTTCTAAGCAAACATTCTGCTTTCATCATCAGGATATCAGTATAACGGAACAGAGGGAAATCATTACTCAAAATGTTATTGGCTCCCATGGCTATTTCAAATTTGCCAAAACGGTATCCGTGAATTTCTTCTGATGTATCGATACTTGGCACTGTGTTTACATAGCTAAGCGGTTGCCCGTTTAAAGCACCCATTGTACAGTTTAACGGCTGTCCTGATGCGCTAAATTGCTGCCCATAGATAAAGTTTTCTATCAAACGGCTGTCTTCAGGATCAAAAGTGCTTATAAACTGTGGTGTAGCACACATGCCACCCCATGGAGTAATCTGTAAATTATAGGTAGATTGGTTAGAAGGCTGCAGTGTTTGCATGTGTATATCAAACTGATTCCATTCAGTAGTATACACATCATCTATAGGAATACCAAAAATAATTTCGCTTGATCCCTGATTCTCGGTTACAAAAACACTTTTCTGGCTTGCTTCCAACGAATATTTATTAGAATCTATAACCCTTTGACAGGCAGCAAGACACTCAGTCCAGCGTGCTGTACCGGTGTACACCTGGGCATTAAGATATACCTTAGCAAGCAGTGTATAACCAGCCCATTTGTTAAACCTGCCGTAGTAAGCACCACCGTTGGTTTCATCAAGCAGGTCTACATTTTGTGTAATCTCGCTAATCACAAAATCGTAAACTTCCTGCCTTGTAGCCTGTGGCGGAAGATATCCTTCCGGCACATCAAATTGTGTACTCATGGCTACATTGCCGTAAAGGTCCATAAGAACATAGTAATATGAAGCCCTAAGCACTTTCAACTCGGCAAGTGTTTTTACTTTTTCTTCAGCAGACAGAGGAATTATATCCTTTTCTATCTGGTTAATAATATTGTTACAGTCGGCTATACCTCTGTAAGTCCTGTTCCAGCCCTGTAGTACAATATCATCTTCAGGAAACCAGGTGTGCTGGTGCATCCTTTTAAATATACCACCGTCTACCCAGCCGTTTGGCCTTCCTGGTATAATAATTTCATCGCCTGTTGCTTCCTGGCTTCTCCAAATGCCGTTCCACAATAAAAAAGTGTTTCTCCAGCCTGTATAACCTGTACCCAAAAGCGCGGCTACGTCATCCGGTGTTGGTCTAAGGTCGTCTGCAACAATAGTGCTGTAATTTCTGTCTTCCAGCTCAGTACAACCTGCAAGGGAAAAAACAAGGGCTAACATAAAGCCTTTTCCCAATCCTCTATATATATTTCTTTTCATTGTAATTTTATTTTAATTAAAACGTTACATCAATACCAAAGTTAAATGTACGGGCAGTAGGATATTTATCCCTGTAGTCGTTGCCCGGTGCAAGTCCTGATGTATCTACCTCAGGATCGATACCTTTATAACCGGTAATGATAAATGCATTTAATACCGAAGTGTATACCCTGGCTGAACTGATGTATTTGCCAAGTTTATTAAAGTTGTAACCCAGTGTAATATTATCAACTTTCCAGTAGTCGCCATTTTCTATGTAGTAACTGTTAAACTGAAGTTCAGGATCTGTAAGTTGCGTTTTGCCAAATACTGCATCCTTAGATGACTCTAGTCTGTTGTAGTTTAATATGGTTGGGTTTTCAAGATACATACGGTCAAAATTTAGTATCTGATAATCAAAAGCCCCCCTCATGGTTATGCTTAAATCCCAGTTTTTATACCTGAAGTTATTGTTCCAGCCTGCATAATACTTAGGCAAACCATTGCCAAGCACCTGTTTGTTCTCATCATTTTTAGTAAACTCGGCACTTGTTTGTCTTTCTCCACTTGGTGTTTCATATATCCAACGGCCATTATCGTCAATATCAACAACTTTAAAACCGTAGAAGTTACCTACAGGGCCACCTACCTGCAATTTGTGTGTAAATGTTTGTATAGGCTCGCCTGTTGCTCCTGCATATAAAAAGTCTGTACTTGATTGATACAGGTCGTTAGAAAGACTTACCAATTTACTTGTATTGGTAGAGAAGTTAACACTGCTCGTCCAGTCAAAATCTTTACTTCTAACCGCGTTTATATTAAGCAATATCTCCACACCTTTATTTTCCAGCTCTGCAACGTTAGCCCTTGTTGTGTTTACAAAATTGGGTGGTACCGGCACAGTGTAATCATATAAAAGGTCTTTTATATTACGTTTGTAGTAATCAACGTTACCGGTAATGAAATCGTTGAAGATACCAAAGTCCATACCTATGTTGGTCTCGTGTTTTTCTTCCCATTTAAGGTAAGGATTGGCATTTTGGCTTGGCGCCAGAGTTCTTATCCATTGTCCGTCATAAAAGAACGGTGCTCCATATCCAAGAAGTGCAGGTGCACCAAAACCTCCGGCATTTGGCGAGCCAGTTACACCATAGCCTGCCCTTATTTTAAGCTCGTTGATGAACTTAACATTTTGCATAAATTTTTCCTGAGAGATCCTCCAACCGGCAGATACTGAAGGGAACGAACCCCATGGTTTATCTGTCATGTATAACTGGCTGGCAGCCTCGTGCCTTAAACTAACCTGTAGCAAATATTTGTCGTTAAAGGCATAATTGATCCTGCCAAAGAAACTAATAAGGTTTGTTTCTGCTGTTGAACCTCCTATGTTGGCAAAAGTGCTTCCGTCTTTAATACCTAAACCTATACCTATATTGTGGTAATCAAAAATATCGGTCTGGAAATCATTATTTGTCATCCAGTAATTGCGCGAAAAATAATCCTGGTAACTGTAACCACCCAGCACTGTAAAGTCGTGTTTACCAAATTTCTTGGCATATTGGGCAGTAAGTTCCATTAGCCTGTCTTGGCTTTCGCCTGTACCGTTAGTTACATAACCGTTTAGACCGTTCCTTGTATTTGAAATATGTTTTTTACTTTCAGAATACCCTCGTGTTTCGTTCCATCTTGAGTAAGAGAACAATGCCGATAATTTTAATCCGTCTATTGGCAAATAATCTACCTTACCGTTAAGACGGCTAAAGTTGTTCCTGTTTTGCCCCTCAGACTCTTCCAGCCTGCCAACAGGGTTATCATAGTTAAAGTTACCTATGTCTCCTGGAGAATCCCAAGCCCCATCAGGATACTGTACTGGCGAAGTAGGGTTTCTTAGCAGTGCCTGACGGTAAACATAGCCATTAAAACTGGCCGCATCTCCGGTGGTAGTAAAATTGCCGCTCCTGTTTAAAAGGCCTAAGTTAATACGAACTTTATCATCAAACATAGAGTGGTTAATATCTACACGGCCAGTATAGATATTATTGTCTGATTTTTGAAAAATACCTTCAAGCTTCCTAACGTTTAACGAAGCAAGGTAATTGGTTTTATAATCACCTCCCCTAAAAGTAAGGTTGTGCGTATGGCTAATAGGTGTTTGCGTAATTGCATCAAGCCAGTCTGTATTATAACCCTGGTTGTCTGTTGCAGGCCTTAACCCTGAAGCAACCTGGTTTCTGTAATCCTGAGCTGTAAGCATATCAAGATTTCTGCTTATTTCCTGAGTGGTAACAATAGCAGAATAATTTACTGAGCTTTTAAACGATCCATTAGCCCTTTTGGTAGTTATAAGGATAACACCGTTAGTACCCCTTGTACCATACATAGCCGCAGCCGAACCATCTTTAAGTACGCTTATCGACTCTATATCCTGTGGGGCAACCGTATTAAAATCTCCTGGTACACCATCTACCAATATAAGAGGGTTTGTTGTAGAGCCATATATAGTACTCCTACCCCTTAGCGAAACCTGAGTGCCCGCTACCGGGTCTCCGCTTGGCATAGTAATATTAAGACCTGCAACCTTACCCTGAATAAGCCTACCGGCATCGTTAACACTGCCCGTATTAAAGTCTTTGGCAGTAACTACAGCCACTGAGCTGGTTACCTGCTCTCTTTTTTGTGTACCGTAGCCCACAACAATAACCTCTTCCATTTCGGTAGCGGCAGATGCAAGCGAGGCATTAATAACGGTTTGCGAACCTACAGTAACTTCTTTATTGGTAAAACCAATGTAAGAAAACACTAATACATCGTTTGCGCTTGCAGAGATAGTATAATTTCCGTCAAGATCTGTAGATACACCGTTGCTCGTTCCTTTTACAAGCACATTAGCCATAGGCAGCGTAGTACCATCGGCTGCAGAAGTAACTGTACCTGTAACAGTTACTTTATCCTGTGCAAAAGCACTAACAGAAAATAAGAGTAATAATAATGCCAAAAAGGGGTTAAACCTTCCGGACCTTTTTAGATAAATGTAATGGTTTATCATATATACAAAAGTTAATTTGGTTACAATTCCTATTTTTAGCAGTCTAATATTTCGGTATTGAAAAAAAAACCACTAAAAAAATGTTAATTTTGGAAATGTAAAATTGTACAGTTTAACGAAAACGTTTTCTACAAAACGTCCCAAAACTTCTACATATAGTCCCACTTGAACCCATTAGCGCATTCAGGATAAAAAAAAGCAGTACATTCGGGTTACTGATTTTAAGAAAACATTAAGAATCATACGGCTTTGGCAACTAAAAAGAACATACTGTTTTTGGCTATACTACTGATTGTAAGCATACATGCTTATTGCCAAACCTATGGTTTCCGGCATTATGAGGTAGAAGCAGGACTCTCTAACAACGCTGTTATATGTACCACGCAGGATAAAGCCGGGTTTATGTGGTTTGGTACACGCGATGGCCTGAACCGATTTGACGGCCATAGTTTTAAAGTGTACCGTTTTCCTGAAAACAATTTTATACATGCCCTACACGTAGACCCTTCGGGCAATTTGCTGGTGGGCACCGAAAAAAATATATTTAAATACAATGCAGGTCAGGATTCTTTTACATTAGTAGCATCTACAAAAAATTATCCTATAGACGAAATTAAATGCGATGCCGATGGTAACATTTGGTTTAATGCCGGAACAGTACTGTCGTGTTATTCTCAAAAAACCAAAAAACTAAAAACATACCCTGCCAAAGATTATTTTTGGGCAACAGGCATTTCTATAGACAGTAATGGATTTTTGTGGGTATCTACACCCGATGGATTTTTAAAAAAATATGACAAAGGCACTGATACCTTTACAGGATATGATATGTTCTCTCATAACATTCCGGGCGAGTGGCGTTTTATAAGCAATATTAAGTGCATATCTAACAGTAAGATATTAATAGGTACCACAAAAGCCAACCTTAAAATATTCGACTCGGCAACCAACACCTATGAGGATATTATATTGTGTTGCGAAAAAATGGAAAACCTGTTCGTTCACAGCTTTTTACAAGTTAACCCAAATGAAGTGTGGATTGGTACCGAGACAGGCATTTTTAGCTACAACATGCAAACCGGGGTATCGTTTAAAATTAAAAAGAACAGTAGCGATGAGTTTGCTGTTTCAGATAATGTAACTTATTCACTGTTTAAAGACCGCGAGGGCGGTATATGGGTAGGCACCTATTTTGGTGGAATAAATTACTTTCCAAAACAATACACCCCTTTTCAGAGAATGTACCAAAACTCATCTGAAAACTCTATTAGCGGCAATATTGTTCGCGAGATCACCAAAGACGATTTTGGCAACTTGTGGATTATTATTGAAGATGGCGGCCTCAATAAACTCGAAGCAAAAACCAACAAAATGGTGCACTTTAAGCCCGATGGCACCCGCAACAGTATATCTTATATAGGAGTACATAGCCTTCTTGCTGTAAACAACGAACTTTGGGTGGGTACTTTTGAGCATGGGCTCGACATACTCGATATAAAGACAGGAAAGGTAATAAGGCATTATGACTCTTTTTCTCCTAATGGTTTTGGATCTAACTTTCCGTTCTGTTTTCATAAAACTAACGATGGGCAGGTGCTGTTGGGGTCTTTTCCGGGAATTTTTAGCTATGATAAAAATAACGACAAATTTATACCACTGCCCGGCTTTCCGCCACAGGGCAATTATCGCTGTATATTAAAAGACTCTTATGGCACTATATGGGCAGGTGTGCCCGGCAAAGGTGTTTTTTATGCTAACTCAAAAACAGGCAGAAAGGGCAATTTTGCTTACAGTACTAAAAACGAATTGGGCATTTGCAACGATATGGTTAATGCCATTTTTGAAGACAGCCATAAAAACCTTTGGTTTGCTACCGAAAACGGACTGTGCAAACTAAACAGGAGCAAAAATAATTTTACACGCTATGGGGTGCAAAACGGTTTTCCGAGCAATTTTATATTAAGCATGCTCGAAGACGAAAACGGCAGGCTTTGGATAAGCACCACTAAAGGACTTGTGTGTTTTGATGTTTTAAAAAACAAAACCGTTGTATACACTACCGCAAACGGTTTGCTTAGCGACCAGTTTAACTTTAGCTCGGCGTTTAAAGACATCGACAATAAAATGTATTTTGGCAGTGCAAAAGGCCTGGTAAGTTTTTATCCCAAAGACTTTACACAGGACACTTTTATTCCGCCGGTATATCTAACAGGGTTGCAAATAGACAATAAAGAGGTTGCCATTGCGCCAAAAGATTCGCCCTTAAAACAATCTATAAGCCACACCGAAAAAATTACACTAAGGTACAACCAGTCTACCTTTAGCCTCAACTTTGCTGCCTTGGGCTATACTGCCCCACAGGATTTGCTGTATGCCTATCAACTGGAGGGCCTATCAGACAAATGGACGTATGTAAAAAGAAACCGCAAAGTAAATTTTACAAAGCTAAGTCCGGGCAATTATATTTTTAGGGTTAAGGCTGCAAGCAGCAGTGGCATTTGGGGCAGCAAACAAACCACCCTCGAAATAGAGATACTCCCCCCGTGGTGGGCCAGTGGTTGGGCTTTTTTGGCCTATGCAATTATAGTGATTGCAGCAATTTATTTTGCCCTGCAATACTATCACCAGCGGGTGGAAGAAAAAAACAGGCGCAAAATTGAGCGGCTTGAAATTGCTAAAGAGAAAGAACTGATGCAGATCGAGATCGCCAAAGAGAAAGAAATGCTCGAATCTAAAATAGAGTTTTATACACAGGTAGCACACGAAATAAGGACTCCGCTCACTTTAATAAAAATACCGTTAGGAAAAGTTATAAGAAAGACCACAAATATACCCGAAATAGAGAATAGCCTGCGCATAATTGGCGGAAACACTGACCGTCTTATAGAGCTTAGCAACCAACTGCTCGACTTTAGGCAAACCGAAATAAAAGCCTACAGCCTTTCGCTCGAAAAGGCAAACATTTGTGTGCTGCTAACCAATGCCCACACCAATTTTATTACGCTTGCAGAACAGGCTAATATTGATTTGATATTGAACCTGCCTCCACGGGAACTCTATGCAGATATAGATGTGGACGCTTTTACCAAAATAATTTACAACCTGCTGAGCAATGCCATTAAATATGCCGAAAGCACCGTAACCATAACACTGCTGCTTTTTTATAAAGATAAAAGCTCGTTTACCATTCAGGTAAAGAACGACGGGCATTTAATACCTCAGCACTTAAAGGAAAAAATATTTGAACCCTTTTTCAGGATAAAAGATTCTGAGGCAAAAACAGGGTCGGGCATTGGCCTGGCACTGGCGCGCTCGCTTGCCATGATACACAACGGCAGCCTGAGCGTAGAAGATACTGATCCAGACAACAACACATTTTCTCTTACATTACCTATTTACAGCTCTTAATAATGAAGCATACCATACTTTTAGTTGACGATAACCCGGAATTATTAGAGGTTTTAAGCGATGAACTTTGCGACGTTTATGATATTGTAACGGCCACTAACGGACAGGAAGCCTTTGATATTTTAAAACAGGTAGAGATACAAATGGTTATTTGCGATGTTATGATGCCTGTTATGGATGGCTTTGAGTTTTGCCGCATTGTAAAATCAGATATAGAGTACAGCCATTTTCCGGTAATACTGCTAACGGCAAAAAACACATTGCAATCGCGCATTGAAGGGCTGGATGTAGGTGCCGATGCCTATATAGAAAAGCCTTTTAACGTAGAGCACCTCATGGCTCAAATGACCAACCTTATTTCTAACCGAAATAAGCTGCGCACCTATTTTGCCCAGTCTCCGCTGGCAAATATAAAAAGCATGGCGCACACCAAATCTGACGAGAACTTTCTGGAAAAATTAAACGAAGTAATATTAAGCAATATAGACGATCAGTTCTTAGACGTGGACAAGCTCTCAAAATTAATGAATACCAGCCGCACAGGCCTGTTCAGGAAGATCAGGGCATTGTCTGACCTAACACCAAACGAACTGATAAATATTACCCGTCTTAAAAGGGCTGCGCAACTTTTGGTGGAAACCGACCACAAAATATTTGAAATTGCCTATATGTTGGGCTTTAACTCGCAAACCAGCTTTGGGCGCAGCTTTTTTAAACAGTTTGGCATGGCTCCTACCGAGTATCAAAAACAAAAAAGATAAGCTTGTTTTGGCCATAAGCCCGCGTTAATTCATTATTTCTTAACCCTGGGATAATGTGCATCAGCACCCGCATTTTTTAAGTTTGCGGGCATGAAATATTTTTGTGCCATCCGTCCTTATATAAATTTTGCTTTTCCTCTTGTTGCTCTGTGTTCAGCTCTCATATTGTGGTCTTTTTCCCCCACTCCTGATTACACCACACCAGAAATAATAAAGTTATACACTACTGAACTCAACGAAAAAATAATCGCTTTCGATAAAGCCGCTACCGATTTTGAGCACGGCAAAATTACACAGCAACAATTACAGCAACTGCTGTCAGAAACCCGTATCAGTTACAAGCGTGTAGAGTTTTTTCTTGCATTTCATTATCCCGAATATTGTAAAGAGCATTTAAACGGTGCACCATTGCTGCAAATAGAAAAAGAAGGCACACTGCCTAAAGTAATACAACCCGAAGGATTTCAGGTTTTAGACGAGCTAGTATTTTCTAACGAAGCCAAAGAAGAGAAATATGAAATAACGGCACTGTCTAAAAAACTGGTTTCTAACTATGGGCTTTTGCTGAATGGCCTTGCCGAAAACAAACAGGCCAACAGCTATGGCATTACCGCCATGCGCCTGCAATTAGTGCGCATCACCAGTTTGGGCATAACAGGGTTTGACACCCCCGGCTCATTAAACGCATTGCCCGAAGCCATAGCATCGTTAGAGGCTATGAAAGTTTTTTTTGAGCAGAATTTTAAACAGGGAGGACTTAATAATGATATAATAGTCGCCTTTAATGGTGCTGTTGCACAGCTTAAAAACACAAGATCATTTGACAGTCTGGATCGTTTCGACCTTATTAAAAACCACATAGACGTTTTATACAACAAACTGGGCAGGCTCGACAGCACACAACCCGATTTCCTGAAACACACCAGTGGCTGGAACACACAAAGCAGTTCCATATTCGGGGCGAATTTTTTAGACCCTTACTATTTTTCGGTATTAAAGCAGGACGAAGACAGCCCCGAACTAAGGGCATTGGGTAAAACATTGTTTTATGACCCGGCACTGAGCAACGACTCTAAATTTAGCTGTGCCTCGTGCCACAATCCTCAAAAAGCATTTACCGATGGTGTTGCAAAATCGGCCAGCAACGTGCAGGGCAAAACTGTTTTGCGCAATGCCCCCACCCTGCTTAACGCCGTGTATGCAGACCGTTACTTTTATGACCTGCGTGCCTTTACCTTAGAACAGCAGGCCGAACACGTAATTTTTAACCGCAACGAGTTTAACACTGCCTATAGCGCAATCATAAAAAAACTACAGGGTACAGATGCTTATGCCACGCAGTTTAAAAAGGTGTTTGGCAAAAACAGCATTAACCGCGAGAACCTTTCTAAAGCTTTAGCATCATATGTATTATCGCTACAGTCTTTCAACAGCGATTTTGACAAATATATAAGGGGGGAACAAAACAATATCCCGCAACACATAAAAAGAGGCTTTAACCTGTTTATGGGCAAGGCAAATTGCGCCACCTGCCACTTTGCCCCTACGTTTGCAGGCTTGGTTCCGCCACTGTATAATGAAAACGAAAGCGAAATACTGGGTGTGCTTGAAGACCCCAACGCCAAGAGTCCGAAACTTGACACAGACAGCGGAAGGTTTGATAATCGCGTAGATACCGAAAAGGCATGGATTTACGAAAAATCGTTTAAGACCACTACCGTGCGCAATGCAGGGCTTACTGCACCCTATTTCCACAATGGGGCATACAAAACGCTCGAAGAGGTGGTAGACTTTTACAACAATGGCGGTGGTGGAGGCCTCGGATTAAATGTGGTGAACCAAACACTGGCTGCCGACCCGCTGAACCTTACACAAAGCGAGAAGAACGATCTTATTGCCTTTATAAAATCGCTTAACGATACATCGGCAGCAAAATACTAAACCATGAACTTTAAATTTGTATTGCCCGTTGTTGCTTTTGTCGTTCTTTGTTTTGCACCTAAAATGCAAACTGCAAAAAGCGAATATTATCAGGACGAATTTAAACCTGTTATTGTTTCGGGAATAAAAGCGTTCAATACAGAAGCTAATAAACTTAATGCTACTGCAGCGGCTTTTGCCAAAGGAGAAACAACCTTAAAACAACTGCGCCAACAGCTTGCACAAACCCGTAAAGTCTACAAGCTTAGCGAAACCTGGTTAGAATATTACTACCCAAAGCACAGCAAGGCCTACCTAAATGGCGCGCCTTTAAAACACTTAGACCCCTACCCGGTTAAGGAAGAATATAGTAATAACAACTATTATGGTGTAACACCACAGGAATACAGCAAAGATATTCCATTGGATTATTTGGATACGGAACATTACCGTGGCGAACAACGTGTTATAGACCCTGTAGGCCTTCAGGCTCTGGACGAAATGATATTTTCGGATGAGGCAGAAGCATCTAAAGATGCTATACTGGAACTGACTAAAAAATTAACCCTTGCCATTCCTGCTGTAGAGGCATCGGTTAACCAACGCAACTTTTTTTATGACTTTGAAATTATAGAAGCCGCACGCCTCGAACTGGTGCGCATTTTTACTATGGGTGTTACGGGTTTTGATACACCCGGCTCACTAAATGCATTGCCCGAAGCGGTATCATCTATAAAAGGAATAGAAGTAATTATTGCACCGTTAATACAAAAAGCTCCGGCTGCTACAAATCAAAAAGTTAACCTGTTGTTTAAAAATGCAAAAGCATACCTTACTACTAACAACAGCTTTGACAATTTTGACAGGCTGGAGTTTTTAACGGCACACATAAATCCGCTATACAAAGAATTAGGCAAAGTACAACAAAGTTTAAAGCTGCCATCGTCGGCACAGCGATGGACAAAAGTACCGTCGTGGAATGCTGAAAGTGATAATATCTTTTCAGAAGATTTTTTAAACCCGTACTACTACAGCCTGCTGAAAAAAGAAAACGACAGCGACAGCCTTCGCCAATTAGGCAAAAAATTATTCTATGATGCATCATTAAGCAAACGCGGCAACATGAGCTGTGCCAGCTGCCACAAACCGGAACTTGCTTTTACCGACGGGCAAAAAACATCTCTTGCCAGTGTAGATGGTAAAAGGGTGTTGCGCAATTCGCCTACTTTAATAAACTCGGTTTTTGCCGATAAATACTTTTACGACCTGCGTGCTGTAGACCTCGAAGATCAGGCAGAACACGTTATTGCCAACCACCTTGAGTTTAATACCAGTTTTAAAAGTATAGAAGACAAACTGAACAACAATGCGCAATACAGCAAACAATTTGGTCTGCTTTTTAAAACTAAAAATGTTTCCCGACACCAGTTTGCCGCGGCATTATCATCTTATGTACTATCGCTTCGTTCATTTAACAGTGCTTTCGACAGGTTTGTACAGGGCAAAACAAAAACCATATCGGCACAGATAAGGCAGGGCTTTAACCTCTTTACCGGAAAGGCAGCCTGTGCCACCTGCCATTATACCCCTACGTTTAGTGGGCTTGTGCCTCCGCTGTATCAGGAAAACGAAAGCGAGGTTTTGGGTGTGTTTACAAATTCTAATAACACCACTAAAGATAACGACCCCGGGCGCATGCTTAGCGGTCTTGCCGAAGATAAAGAAGAGATATACCGCTCGTCGTTTAAAACCGTAACAGTTCGCAATGCTAAACTTACGGCGCCCTACTTTCATAACGGCGGGTATGCCACTTTAGAAGAGGTATTAGATTTTTACAATCGTGGCGGTGCAGCGGGCATGGGCTTTGAATATGAAGTACCCAACCAAACGCTGGCACCCGATGCGCTCAACCTCAGCAAAAAAGAGATCGATGCCATTATTGCTTTTATAGAATCGCTGACTGATAATCCGTACTAGCAAGTCGGAAATTTTAAAGTCCTAAAGTCAAAAGCCGCAGTTCAATCAAACATTAATTGAACTATAAATTTTACGCAAAGTCGCAGAAACGCAAAGACAATCCTTACGTCGCTATGGTAAGACAAAAAGACAAGATAGCTTCGCGCCTCTGCGACTTTGCGAGAGAAAAAATCCGCTGGTATTGACCAACGGATTTTTTTTGCTAAATCTAAAACAACACACTTATCGCTTCAAAAAGAAGCCATTAATTATCAATTCTTCAATACGAAACGTTAAAAAATATTTTTAGCAAATATTTTCTGCATAATTGTTAAGTCGCTTTTAACGGTGTTTTAATAAGTAGTCTCATGTAAACTGTAGGTTAAATCGTATTTTTTAGCTTTTAGCAAACAATAATATATTGCATTATGTTAATTAAGTAAAAATACTAAATCACTACAACGATATACCAAAACACATTCATCATACTGTGATTTTTGTAACACTTTTTTTGTAACAAAAGTGTCAGTATGCCGGATTTTTATAACCTCAATTGATGTTTACTTAAACTAAACTTAAGTTTTTGTACGGGTAGCCCCCAACCCCAAAAAGGTAAGTTTGCCGCTAATATTTCAATCACTAACTTTTTTCAACAACACAACTCATGAAAAAGAATTTACTCTTTTTAGGCTTGTTGGTATCTTTAGGTTTGAGTCAGGGTGCAAGTGCCCAGTCCATTCCGGGAGATTCCATCGTACATGGCCCCATGATGAGCCCCGTCTACAACAACAAGGTGCGGGTATGGGTGCTAACCAAGAACAACACGGGTTCCGGCAGTGAGCTAAACATCTCGTTAACAGGCAGCGATGCTCCGGGAGTTTCGCTTACCGGTACTGTACACAACCAGGACGACCGCCTGGGGTACAGCCTACGTTCGTTTGAGTACACAGGCCTTACGGAAGGCACCACTTACACCGCAAATGTAATGGTAGACGGAGCGCCAAGCGGGCGCACTGCACATGTTGTTAATGGGCAAAACACCCTTAGCGACTTTGAATTTTTATCGGGCGGATGTGCTAGGATCTATGACCTAAGCCGCTGTATTGACACTCCGGAATCGGCTTTCCACATTAATGGCGACCCGGAGATCTTTAATGTAATGGCACGCGAACAAAGCGACATGATGGTGTGGCTTGGCGATGCCGTTTACTTATTAGGCCTTGAACACGCCATGGGCCAGTGCCCTGATGGTGTAGACGACTGGGCTAACAAAGACATGGCTTTTGACCGTTACCTGTTTTACAGGCAGTATCATGACCAGCTAATTTCGGCAATGCCGCAAATAGCTATTACAGACAACCATGATACAGGACCAAACGAGTTTAACAAAAACATGCCTACGCTTGGCGAAATGCGTGAGATATTTAAAGACTGGTGGCCAAACCCGGAGTATCTTGATACTCCTGAAGGACCGGGGCTTTACTCTTCTTATGTGTACAAAGACGTTGAGTATTTTATACTGGACAACCGCAGCTACCGCGATGGCACACAGCAGCATTTAGGCCCGGACCAGCTTGCATGGTTAAAATCAGGCCTGCTAAACTCTACTGCTACATTTAAAGTGCTTGTAAACGGAACACCGTCTTTTGAGCGCAACTGTGGTGGCCGTAATTTTTGTAACACGGCTCAGGGTAACGAAATTATACAGTATATAAGAGATAACAACGTAAATGGTGTTATATCGCTTAGTGCAGACATTCATGAGCAAAAATTCATGATACGTGAGGGCGATACTAAGTATCCTTTATATGATGTACTTTCGGGCAACCTTAACTCTGACGTGGGTACAGGAAACGGACGCTACAACATTAATTATGGCAGCGATTACATTCTTACAGGTGTAAAACAAACCTACCTAAGGGTTAATGTTTTTGGTGAAGAAGGCGACCGCAGGATGAAAGTAGAATATGTTGGCCTTGACGGGCAGCCATATTTTGAAGAAATCATTCACCAGGATATGCTTACAAGCCAAAACAGCGATGCGCTTAAACTTTCTTTAGGCATTGAGAACTCGCTTACAGATGCTTCTGAACACAACCATGCTTTTTCTGCTACAGGTGTAACTTTTGGTGCAGACAGGAACGATGTAGCAAACAGCGCAGCACAGTTCTCTGCAACATCAGATGTACATACAGCATCGGTTAATGCATTAGATTTCCACGACAGGCCATTTAGCCTTGTAATGTGGATAAACCCAAGCCAGATACCATCTAACGGTGCTACATTTATATCTAATGGTGCAGCAGGAATGGGTATGAGCCTTGGTATGGACAATGCAGGCAAACTAACGTTTACAAACCATGCTAACAATACAGTTTATACCAGTAACTATAGCGTGCTTCCAAACGCATGGAGCCATGTAGCATGGAAATATGACAACGTAAGAAGAAAACTGTCTCTTTATTTTAACGGTTTCCTTATCCAGTCTTGGGCTAACGTTGTTTCGCCAACGGCTTCTACAGCGAATGTTACTATAGGTAATAACTTCCAGAACAGGAGGTTTATTGGTAGCTTAGACGAGTTTATGCTTTACGGCAGGATCATTTCTGACGAAGAGATCATGAACGATGCAGAGGTAGAATCTACACGTGGCGGCGTTTTAAAAATGAGTGGCGGACAAAACATGGGCCTTACAGGCGATGCTACCAATGCTGCACTTGACCAGGATTTTACTATAGAATTTTGGGGCAAGCTAAACAGCGACCCGGGCACTAACTACAAGCTTGTTGCCAGCAACGGTCGTGTAAACAACAACAGTACAGGTATATCTTTCGAGTTCCCGGACAGTAACAAACTAAATATTGTTGTAGGTAACAACGGAAGCGGATGGACTACTATATCTGAGCAGGGTGCTGCATGGACAATAGGCGAATGGAACCACGTGGCGCTTACAGCTACACGCAATGGCCAAATGAAATATTATGTAAACGGTGTGCTTATTGCTCAGGGCAACTTTGGCCAGTACATTCCTAACAACTGGGGTCTTGGTTTTGGTAAGAGCCCTCAGTACTCTGGTGGTATCGATGCTGATCTTGATGAGTTCCGCATCTGGACAACTGCACTTACACAGGAAGAAATTGCTGCCCGTATGCACTACTCGCTTACAGGCGCAGAAGAAAACCTTGCCCACTACTTTACATTTAACAGCGATGAAGAAGCAGTTACTGTAGTAGACGACCTTGGATCTGCCAATACAGACATAGCTATTACAGGTGCACTTCTTGCCCCTGCAACTTCTCCGGTTAGTATTATTGCAGAGGAGTATCGCGATGTGGTTACCGGCAAATGGAGCCGTAACAACAACATTAACAACGCAGGTTTAACATTGCCGGATGCTATTACAAACTACAGCAGCAACATCATTATTGGTAAAAACAATGAAGATACAACTGCAGCAGTTCCGGGTCATGACGGCATGACATATGCTACAGGCGGATGGCATATAGACCCTGTAAACAGCCCTTTTGCAACCGTAAGGATTAACCTTAACGAGGCAGTGCCAAACTTTAGCACTGTAGCTCCGGGTGCTGGTCATTACTACCTGCTTAAACAGGAAAGCGAAACTGAATTTACTGAGGTTGCCGAAGGCAGCTTTGACGGACAGAATGCTACTTTCTACAATGCTAACCTTGCACAGGGTAGTTACTTTGTAGCCTGGGCCGAAGGCCAGTTTACAGCAGGTCGTGGTGGCGCATTATCGTTAACAGGCAACCATCAGGTACAAATACCACGTGCTGATATTAACCCTGTATTGAGCGGTAACTTTACGGTAGAGTTCTGGGTTAACCTAACGTCTGACCCTGGTAACAACACACCACTTGTATCAAGCCACGGAAGGGTAAACAATAACACTACAGGCTTTACTATCGAAATACCTGATAACAATTCGGTATCAGCAACATTTGGTAACGGTACAGGTAGTGGCTGGAACAGTATCAACTCAGGCCAGTCTCTTGTAATTGGCGAGTGGAACCACGTTGCAGTAACAGCAGTTCCGGGCGAAACAATCAAGCTTTATGTAAACGGCGAGCTTAAAAACTCTGCCCCTTATGCAGCTTTTGTACCTAACGACAACTGGAACTTTGCACTTGGAAGAAGCTTAAACTACAACAGCCAGACATCATCTATCATGGATGAGTTCCGTGTGTGGAACAAAGCAAAAACCCAGGAAGAGATACTTGCACAGTTACATGCTAACTTAGATGCTACCGATAACAACCTTGTGTACAACTTTACGTTTGACCAGGAAGACAACGGTACATTAGAGAACAACGGTATTAATACCAATCCAATTGCTTACACAAATGCCCAGATCATAGATGCTACAAGCCCTGTGGCCGATGTTAACACATCGTTCCCGGATGATATGACTGGTAACTGGAGTTTTACTAACGAAACAGCAAACGGTTTATATCTTACTACAGATATTACAAGTTTTACTGAGAACGTAGTAATCAGCCG
This sequence comes from Flavobacterium sp. Sd200, assembly GCF_009826935.1. GTDB lineage: Bacteria > Bacteroidota > Bacteroidia > Flavobacteriales > Flavobacteriaceae > Flavobacterium. The sequence goes on along the minus strand of NZ_WUMN01000003.1, from coordinate 95,053 downwards.
TAACGACAACAATACAATTGCTGCCCTTGGAAACGAAGAAGATACATCTTATGTAACCGGAGGATGGCATTTAAATGCTCAGGGAATTGCAACAGCAAACCTACAGGTAAACCTTGAAGAGGTATTTGCTAACCCTGCGCAAACCAACGCAACAGTGCGTGAGTACAGACTTATAAAAGGCGACCCTAACAGTGTTTATGAAACTGTTGCTACAGGTACTGCCGAAGGTTTACTTGTAAACTTTGACAACATTGCTCTAAACATGGGCAACTACTACCTTGCCTTTACTACAGATGTAGATGCTGTTATTGCAGAGCAGGGTGGTGCGCTTCATCTTGCAGGTGGACACGAGGTATATGTACCAAGGGAAGGTGTTAACCAAGCCCTTTCTGGTGAGTTTACCATAGAAATGTGGGGCCGTTTAACACAGCCTGCAGGTGGTAATACTAAACTTGTAGGCTTTACAAGCTTAACAGCAGGTAACCACGGCTGGGAAATGGAGTTCCTTAGCAACCAGACACTGCAAACCATTACCGGTAGGGGTGCTCAGGGAGGCTGGAATTCACTTAACTCAACTCACGTATGGAGGGTTAACGAATGGAACCACGTTGCGGTAACTTTTGTACCAAACGGTGAATTTAAATTTTATGTAAACGGCGAGCTTGCAAGCAGCACAACGGTAGGCACATTTGCTCCTTGTTCTAACAACCTTGCCTTTGGTAAAAATGTTGCAAACAACGCACCTACTAACAGTGATATAGACGAGTTCCGTATCTGGACGGTGGCTAAAACCCAGGAAGAAATTAAGCGCGATATGCACTTAACAATGCCAGCAGAAACGGCTAACCTTTCTTACAACTATACTTTTAACCAGGACAACAGCGGTTTCCTTGTAAACAGCGGATCTGTAAACGTAGAGGTTCCTTACACCAACGCAAGCATTATTCCTGCTACAGATCCTGTAAGGGATATGGAGGCAGCTTACCGTAATAAAGTTTCGGGTAACTGGAGCTTAAGGAACGATAACAGGAACGGTCTTTATCTTGCCGATGCCGTAGCTACAATGGACAACAACGTAGTTATAGGTACAGAAGCAGGTACTGAAATACTTGACCTACCCGGCACAGAAACAGGAAGAAAATACCTTAACAGCCGTTGGAAGGTAGAATCGTTATTTATTGAAAGCGGCAGTCTTAAGGTAGACCTTAGACAGGTATTTGAAAACCTTAATGACGTTAACGTACTTGCAAACAACTATATGCTTTTAACAGGCAACCCTGCCGGAGAGTATACAGTAATTGCACAAGGTACTAAAGAAAACAACATTGTTACGTTCTCATCTATAACTTTCAGCGATGAGCCTGTGTATCTTGCATGGATAAGCGATACAGAATATCCTGTAGGTTCTTTCCCTGTAACCCAGCAAAGCCTTTGGAAGTATAACGACACAGGTGTAGATCTTGGTACAGCATGGACAAGTACTGACTATGACGATGCTTCATGGCATTTTGGTAACGGTATCCTTGGTTATGGCGATGGCAACGAGAGCACAACGCTAAGCTTTGGCCCTGACAGCCAAAACAAATATCCTACTTACTACTTCAGGCATATCTTTAATGTTGAAGACGCTTCTCAATTCGGGTCGCTTGTATTCAGCACACTTAAAGACGATGGTGTGGTAGTGTATGTAAACGGTACAGAAGCTTTCCGCAGCAACATGCCGGAAGGAGATATTACTTACAACACTTTTGCAAGTTCTACCATTGGCGGTGCCGATGAGACTACTTACTTTAACAACACCGTATCTAACCTACTTGTAGATGGTGAGAACGTTATTGCAGTAGAGCTTCACCAGGCAACAGCCAACAGTTCAGACCTTAGCTTTGACATGAGCGTAGTAGCCCTGCCTCCTGCCCTTGATGCAGCAAACTACCCGCTGCCTAAAGACAGCCAGTGGCATTACCTTGACAACGGCACAAGCCTTGACGATGTAGAATGGGGTGTTACAACCTACCAAGAAGGCTGGGCCAGCGGGAATGCTCCGTTTGGTTATGGCGACCCGGTAAACACTAACATTTCTTACGGGCCTAACTCGGCAGATAAATATGTTACCAGCTATTTCTACAGAGACATCAACATCAACCTTGCTGATGTTGCCGATATGGTAGAGTTTGGTGTTAAACGTGATGACGGTGCCGTTATCTATGTAAACGGTGTGGAAGCATTCAGGCAAAACATGCCGGAGGGTGTTATTACTTACCGTACATTCTCGGCAGAAACTATTGACGGTGCCGATGAGAACAGGTACTTTACACAACAACTTCCTAAATCTATATTTAACGATGGTGTTAACCGTATAGCGGTAGAAGTTCACAACCGTTCTGCAAGCAGCTCAGACATTAAGTTTGATATGTATGTAAAAGATGCGGAAGATCTTTCTCTTACTTGCGATGAAGAGCATATTTCATGCTTTGTGTCAATCAACCCAACAGGTATGACCCCTAATATGATTATTCCTGGCGAGCACCGCTTCCAGCTGATCCATAAAGAAGGTACTACTTACACTGAGGGTGGAGGAAACGTTCCGGGTAACCACGACTATACTGCTTATGTGCCAATTGATGGCAGCAGCACAACAGGTCACCTTTCGGTTAACCACGAAAACAACCCTGGAGGTGTATCAATGATAAACCTGCATTTAGACACAGAAAACGCCTTGTGGTCTATAGACCGCTCTATGGCTGTAGACTTCTACAATAGCAACCTTGTAACTACTAACAGAAACTGTAGTGGTGGTACTACACCTTGGGGTACTGTAGTAACTGCTGAAGAAGCTACAGATGCCGGAGACGTAAACGGAGACGGTTACCAGGATGTGGGCTGGTTAGTAGAAATAGACCCGGCAACAGGTTTAGTAAAACAATATGGCAACGGCATACAGGAAAAACTGTGGGCTATGGGCCGTATGAACCACGAAAACGTAGTGGTTAAAGCAGATGGTACTGCTGCTTATTATGGTGAAGACGGTGGTACGCACTGTGTGTACAAATTTGTACCAACAACACCGGGCAACCTTTACTCTGGTAGGGTTTATGTACTTAAGCTTGACCTTGCACTATCGTCTGACGAGCCAAGTTCATCTACAGCTACATGGGTAGAAGTACCTAATGCCACTCAGCCCGACAGGAACAACCTTAACATTAATGCTGCTGCCCTTGGAGGTACTAACTTTAATGGTGTTGAAGACTGTGAGATCAATCCGTATAACGGCATGGTTTACTTTACTTCTAAAGGTAAAAACCGTATCTACCGCTTTAAAGATAATGGTGAAACAATATCTGACTTTGAAGTATTTGCAGGTGGAAGGGATTACCCTATAGAAACTGCAGGTGGTGTAGTTAACGAGCCTTGGGGCGACGGTAACGACAACCTTGTGTTTGACGACAGGGGTAACCTATGGGTATGCCAGGATGGTGGCCGTAACTACATTTGGGTTATTGCTCCGGATCACAAACAGGATATTCCTAACATTAAGATCTTTGGTTCTATGCCAAACGGTTCTGAGCCAACAGGTTTAACCTTTACACCAGACTACAAATACGGATTCTTCTCTGTACAGCACCCAAGTGGCGCAAACACAGAGCAAATGGATGCTACTTTCGGTCAGGTGAGGTTTAATGCCTCGGCTACGGTGGTATTCTCACTAAGCCAGTATCTTGGCGCTCAGGCTCCGATAACAGATTTCGTTGCCAACCAGGTTACGGTTACAGAAGGCCAAACGGTAACATTTACCGATATGTCTACAAACAACCCAACCTCTTGGTCGTGGACGTTTGAAGGCGGTACTCCTGCTACTTCTACAGAACAGAATCCAACAGTTACTTACAACACTGCGGGTACTTATGATGTAACGCTTGTAACACAAAACGTTGCAGGTACAGACGAAGAAGTTAAAACAGAGTACATACTTGTAGATGAAGAAATGGGCCATAACAACCCTATAAAAGGTACAGTGGCACTTTATCCTAACCCTACAAGCGGTAAAGTTACTATAGAGCTTAACCAAAGGTCTATTGGTGAGAATGTTTCAGTTGAAGTTTATGACCTTACAGGCCGTAAAGTGACTGACAAGCAAAACATTAAAACCATTAGTGGTAGCCAGAAAATTGAGCTTGATCTTTCTAACTATGCAGGCGAGCAGGTATTTATTATCAAACTAAACGTTGGTAATACTACCGGAACCTACAAACTTTTAAAGGTTAAATAATTAATCTCTTAAGTGGGGCGGCATGTGCCGCCCCACTTTTTTTATTTTCTTAACACACAACATCATGAAAAAAAGCATAGCATCCTTACTTTTATTCTTTATAGCCTGGAGCGTGGTCATGGCACTTACTGCCAATGTGCCCTTGTTAAAAAAGGACTCTAAAGAACAAAATCTTTATACCGGTTTAAAACACAAACCCGGCAAAAAAAGCATTACAAAAAATACTGCCACAGCGCAGCAATAATTCAACGATTGTTATCATGTACAAGTTTCTATTCAGTACGCTATTGTTCAGCTTTGTGTGCCACGCGCAAAACCCAAGCCCTATTAAAGACAGGGTTTACCAAAGCGTGCATCAGGCAATGGCCGATAAGAACAACGCACACCAGCTAAACTTTAGGGACAAAGGCCTTTTTCATGCCCCCGAGGGTATCGAAGCACTGCAGCAACTGACTTTTTTAAACCTTATGGGCAACAACCTTGAGCAGGTAGAAGCTCCAATACTATCGTTAAAAAAACTTGAGGTACTGAACCTTAAACTCAACTCGCTTAAATTTTTGCCTGATAATATAGGGCAACTGAAAAAACTGGTAAGGCTCGACGTATCTGATAATGCACTGACCTCTCTCCCATCTTCTCTACAAAAACTAAAGCAACTAAAGTTTTTGCACCTGTCATCCAATAACCTTACGGCATTGCCGGTTACTATTGGCAACTGCAAAAGCCTTGAGGCTTTACAGTTAGAAAACAACCAGCTTAGCTACCTGCCACAGCAAATAACGCAGCTAAACAAGCTAAAGCTGTTACAACTGGGGCACAACCAATTTTATGAGTTTGATGCCGACTGGGCAAAGCTTTCCGGTCTTGAAGAACTGAACCTGGAGTTTAATTACCTGCGCAGTTTTCCGGAATCGATACAGCAGCTTACCCGTTTAAAAAACCTTATTGTTAATAATAACGAACTGAGCTTACTTCCAGAAGGCATTACTACGCTAAAAAACCTGGAATCGCTGTCGTTGTCTAACAACAACATTAAACAGTTTCCGCAAAACATTGGCAATCTTACCAATTTAAAAACACTTATACTAAATGGCAACCCTATATCTGCCAAAGAAAAACAACGCATAAAAGAGGTGCTGCCCAATTGCAGTATCTATTATTAGTTGCACGGGTACTGTTACGTTAATTATTAACGTTTTACACCCCCTGTACTTATCAATATATTTTGTTAATTTGTTTACCACAACATGCAAAATATTATAAAAATGAAAACACTGGGGCTACTTTTTACATTTTTAATAAGCATACACCTCTACAGTCAAAATTCTCAAATTGAAAAAGAGCTTGATGCGCTTTTTGAAAAAGATTTTTCAGAGAAAACACCCGGCTGCTCTGTACTCATATCGCAAAACGGTAATACTGTTTACAACAAAGCTTTCGGCAGCGCAAATTTAGAGTTAGATGTTCCCCTCAAAACAACATCTGTTTTTAGCATTGCTTCAATAACTAAGCAGTTTACAGCTATCGCCATATTACAATTGGTTGAAAAAGGAAAAATCAGGTTAGATGATAATTTAGATAAATACATCGATGGTTTTGAAGGAAAAGGTATTGAAATACAGCATCTTTTATCGCACACTTCTGGTCTTAAAGACTATTTACAGGTAGATACAGGTCAGAAATTTGGAGAAAGGATGGACTATACTCCTTTAGAACTGATTGATATCTTTAAAAAAATCCCTTTGGAATTTGTACCCGGAACGGCTTACAAATACTGTAATTCCGACTACATACTTTTAGGATACATTATCGAAAAAGTAAGTGGCAGAAAATATGCCGACTATTTAAAAGACAACATTTTTATACCGTTAAAAATGGATCACACCTTTTATGACAGCAATGAAGCTATAATTCCAAACCGTGTTTCGGGATACTTTAAAGATGGCAGCATTTACAAAAAAGCAGAATTTTGGAGCGCAACCGTGGGTTATTCGGCAGGTGGATTGCTCTCAAACACTTCTGATTTAGAAAAATGGAACAATGGATTATTGTCTTACAGTATACTGAACAAAGAATTGTTAGACAAGGCCTTTACACCATACAAACTTAATGATGGAACAATTACAAACTACGGTCTTGGCTGGAATGTTGCTGATGTTAACGGCATAAAAAAGATCGACCATGGCGGGAACAAAAATGGTTTTATATCTTATGAAGGATATTTCCCTGAAAAACAACTGTATATTGTTTTATTGTTCAATTCTGAAAATGCCGAAAGAGATAAACTGGCTATCAGGGTATCTGAAATAATGATTGGTAAATCGCTACAAAACAAAGTGACGTTAACCGATGAAATTTTACAAAAATATACAGGTAAATATCAGTTGGTCTCAGATGCTAAAAGGACTATGACAATTATAAAAGAAAAATCCGGGTTGGTGGCTGATATTTCTGGGCAAGGTAAATTTCCATTAATTTTTCAATCCCAAACCCAATTTCAGTTGTCAAATTTATTGGACATTAAATGTGAATTTAAACTTGTCAACGGAAATCCGGAAAGCATCATCGTTAGTCAGAACGGAGCATACGAATGGAAAAAAATACGTTGACCGTTCATTAATAGTAGTTTTTATTTTCCTGTTTCAGCAAATTCTATTGCTCTTTTCAAAATTGGGTCTTTATCCTCTACAAAATCCTGAACAGTATAATTTACGGGAATATCTATAGGTATTCCAACACGTTGTGCTTCGTCTCCATTTGCCTGATAAATACCCAAACCAGAAAATGATATTTTGTATCCCCCAGGAAAGACTATTCTTGTAACATTTCCGTCAGCACCTGCTGTTTGGTTTCCTACAACAATTGTATTTTTATAGGTTTTTAAAATAAGGCAATCAAATTCAGGTAAACTCTGTGTCCTGTAGTCTACAAGTAAGATCAGTTTGCCTGTATATGGGCTTGGGTTTTCTTCTCCAACTTTTTCGTACCATTTTCCGGCATTGGTGTTTTCATAGATCAATAATCCTGGGTAGCGGAAATCATTTCTTGTACATGTGCTGTAAACAGTAGGATTGTCAAGAAAATAATTAGGAATCGTGTAAGAAGGCATCGTTCTTGGATAATTTCTCAAATCCAGTATAATAGCCTTGGTTTGCATTAGTGGCAAAAAGATACTGTCTCTATTTTTAGAGGTAACATTAGAGGCATAAACATAAGCAACTTCAGGAGCAATTATCTTAGAGATTGTTGGACTCGAAAACCCGTGAAAACTATCAAAATTTTGAATATAACTGCTCTCAACAAGTTTTATTTCAGAGGAGAATTTGCTTCCGTCAGAATTGTAACCCGTGTAAATTGCCAATGGTTCTCTACTGTTCAAAATAAGCTTATGCAGATCTCTGTATTTTCCTGCTGCATTTCCTGCCGGAACATACTCCCACAACTCCTTTGCCTTTGCCTTTAGCGAAACGTCATTTATTTTTTCAATAACGCTACCCTCTTTAAGGTTGGCTTTTTTGGCTGCCTGCTCATCAAGAATTTTAGTTACTACAGCCTTGTTATCTGTCAATTTAAAATAAAATGGCGGACTGTATTTCCCTACAACTTCAAGATCAATAAAAGGATAGACTCCTCCATGCCCGTCATCTATAGAAGCTGCCATTCTTAGAATAGCCTTATGGTAGGCACTTGTATTATTAGCATTTACAAATTCAGGAATCAAATCAATTAACACCTTATCCCATTTTTTATCTGTTGCATATTTATAGGGATAATAGTAGTTAATCACGTTCCAAAAACGAAAAAGGCCAAGAAGCCTGTAATTTACATCCGGCATTTTCATTTCAGGATACGGATTTTCATTTGGCATCCAGATGTTACCATCGTCATCAGGGTTATTTTGGGCATAAAAATTCTGTACCTGATAAGGATGTGAATAATTATACCTTAATAAACTTTTTTGATTTTTGGTGAGATTCTTGCTTCGTTCTACCCATGAATGGTCAATGTTCCGATAAGTGTACGGATGTGCTGAGTAATCAATCTCAAATTCAGGAGAATTATTGCTGCCTGCAATTTGCAGGAGTTTATCTATTTCATTCTGAAAAATGCTTTTATTGCCTGAACTTAAGATCTGGTTTGCAGATACAACCAAAATTGAATCCCAATTATGTCTTCCTGCCGCTATTTCCGGATGAAAATATTTTAAATTTCCCCAAACATTGCATAGATCGGAAAGTTGAGATACCTGCTTTTTTGTTTGCGCATTCAAACCTATTGCACAAGCAATTAGTATAACAAAAATTAATCTTTTCATATCCGGCCAAGCGTTGTTTTTTGTTACTCTTACCTTTAATGCTAAGAAATGATATAGTAAGAGATTTTAGCAATAAATTTCAATCAAAGAACTGAATTTGAAGTTTTCACGCTTCAAATTACAGAAAGTAACCGGAGCATCTGTATCCAAATTCTAAAGGTTAATTAATCAACGTTCCCAAAAGATTATTTATTATACACCGTTCCAAAAGAATAACATGAACCAGATATGTGACCTATGAAATTTTGCAGAGGGGAAGGGATTCGAACCCTCGATGCCCTTTTGGAGCATACACACTTTCCAGGCGTGCGCCTTCGACCACTCGGCCACCCCTCTAAAAATCTAATTTCGGCAGCAAAAATAGAATTAAATAATTAATTACCGCTAAAATATTAAGACAATTCTCCGCACAGCGAAGTTTCAAAAAGTTCTTTAAAATTGCTATGTGGCACATTTTGACCCAACAGGTACATCATTTTTGTAATAGCAGCCTCTGTAGTAATATCAGCACCGGATATTACCCCGATTTTCTTAAGCATAGTGCTGGTTTCATACTGCCCCATGTTTACCCTTCCGCCCCAGCACTGGGTTACGTTTACCACATGCAGGCCACGCTCTATGGCTTTTTGCAGTATGCCTATAAACCAGTCGCCCGATGGTGCATTGCCCGCCCCATAGGTTTCGAGCACTATACCTTTAAGGTTAGGCACATTGAGCAATGCCGAAAGCACCTTTGCATTAATGCCCGGAAACATTTTTACAATGGCCACATTGTCGTCAAAATCAAAACTTACCTGTAACGGCTTATATTGTGTGGCCGGCAGGAAATATTCTTTATGGAATTTTAAGTGCACACCGCTTTCTGCCAATGCCGGATAATTGGGCGATGTAAAGGCATTAAAATGTTCGGCACTTATTTTTGTGGTACGGTTGCCACGATAAAGTTTGTATTCAAAATACAGCGATACTTCGCGCACTGCAGGCTGACCGTCCTGAGTTAACGATGCTATTTGTATGGCAGTAATAAGGTTTTCTTTGGCATCGGTGCGCAAATCGCCAATAGGAAGCTGAGATCCTGTAAACACAACAGGCTTGTTTAAGTTTTGCAGCATAAAGCTCAGTGCCGATGCTGAATAGGCCATAGTATCTGACCCGTGCAAAATTACAAACCCGTCGAAACCATCATAATTATCGTTTATAATGGTTGCCATTTTTGCCCATTGCAATGTATCCATATCAGATGAATCGATAGGCATCTCAAAAGACAGGGTCTCTATATCACAATCAAGCTGTTTAAGCTCTGGTATATTTTGTAAAAGTTTTTTAAAGTTGAAAACTTTGAGCGCACCCGTTTCAAAATTTTTCACCATGCCTATGGTGCCACCTGTATAAAGCAATAAAATGCGTGGCTTAGGCATTATGATATTTCATTTTGTTAACCACAGGGTTTGCATACATGGCAAGGAAACCGTCTCGTAAAATTTTGTTTTCAATATCTATACGCATTTCAAGACGCCTTTCAAATACCTGTTTTTCCTTCTCAGTATATTTATCGGCAAACTGCGTGGTGTTATTCAGCAGGTCATACGCAATATAATTGGTAGGCCACAGCCTGTATGAATTCAGTATAGAATCATCAATAGCCTGCCCTAACGCCTGTAGTTGTTTGTTTGCACTGTCGTTATTGGCGGCAATAGCATCAAGCTCTGTATCAAGAACATCGCCCACATGCAGGTGTATGCGTTTTTTCTGGCCCATAATTCCGCTTATCAGTGTAGTAAAATCTTCATTTTTTTCCTTTACATACACCTCATCGTTAGCCTTCGCCAAAAGCTGTGGCATTTTAAGCGCATCGGTAGGGTCATACTCATACGATATTGATACCGGAACAATTTTCATGTTCTTAAAATATTCCATTAGCGGAGTTCCGTCGGCAGCCATAGCAAGCATTTTAAGCACGCCCTGTTGTGTGGCATCGTTACCGTCTTTAGTACGTCCTTCGCGCTGGGCTATCCATACCGAACGGTTTTCGCGCGTTAGCATGTGGTATATAAACTCCGACATTAGTTTAGAGCTTTGCAGCAATTCACGAGGAGACAAACTTCTTTGTACAATAAAACTGCGGTTAAGCCTTGACAATGTGCGCAGGAACGATTTTTTAACCAAATTATCGCCAATGGCCGAAGCCGTCATGATAAGGCCATGGTCTAACAACGCTACATTAAGCAACGACGTATCCATTATAATATCGCGGTGGTTGGAAATATACAGGTATGGTGTGTGCTTATCCAGTTTTTCGAAGCCCGATGTGGTAAAACCTTCAGAGCTGCGTTTTAGAACCTGATGAATAGCGTTATATATAAAATTAGCCTGAAAATCGCGCTTAGAGTGAGTTCTTTTAAGCTGTTCTATCCAAACCTCATCTTCAACATCCGGAAATGTAAAGCTCATTAAAGCTTTCATCATGGGGTGGTAAACAATATTTCGCAGAGCCTCGTTTACTTCACTGTCATATAAAGGCCGGATATGATCGTATTTGGACATGTACTTATGTAAGGTTAAAACTAACTGCAAATGAACAAAATTTTATTGAATTTTTGCCCAATTCTTTGTTAAATGCCGTAAACATTTTTAGAATTTGCCGTTGTAATGCTCGCTATTTCTTCTAAAGAAACATTGTAAATATCGGCTAGTTTTTGAGCGATTACAGGTATATAGGCACTCTCGTTGCGCTTGCCCCTGTAAGGCACTGGTGCAAGGTAGGGAGCATCGGTTTCGAGCACTATATGCTGCAGGTCTATTTCGTTTAAAAACTGGTCAATTTTGCCGTTCTTAAAAGTTGCCACACCTCCAATACCCAGCTTCATACCATAGCTAATGGCTCGCTGTACCTGCTCAAAATCACCACTAAAACAATGGAATATTCCAAACAACCCCTCCCCTTTTTCGTCTTCCAGCACTTCGAATGTTTCATCAAAAGCATCACGGCAGTGTATGTTTATGGGCAGTTTGTATTTTTTTGCAAGTTGTATTTGGTGTTTAAAGGCCTTCTGCTGTTGCTTTAAATAGGTTTTATCCCAATACAGGTCTACCCCTATTTCGCCCACGGCATAAAATTTATGCGTGGCAAGCTGCTGTTCTACATGTTCAAGCTCTTGTTTATAATTCTCTTTGACGTATGTAGGATGCAGTCCCATCATTAGAAAAACATTTTCAGGATACTGTTTTTCTAAAGCATACATAGCCGCTGTACTGCTGCTATCTATAGACGGAACAAAAAGTCGTGTAACCCCGGCATTAAAGGCACGTTGCATCATGGCATCGCTGTCGGCAGCAAATTCTTCGCTGTATATATGGGTGTGGGTATCGGTAAATATCATTGTAACTGACTAAACGGCAAAAATACAAACTTGGCATCTCTTTTGAAGGCTATTGTTGTATTTTTGATAATTCAATAACAAACTAATGAAAGACCTGTACAGTGCCCTGAAAGAAAAGGGGTATAAACGCATAAAATTTAAACTCTCTAAAACACAGCACCTTTTGGTAAAAGCTAAAATAAATGGCGTACAGGGCAATTTTATTTTAGATACAGGAGCCTCTAACAGTTGTGTAGACTTTGCCGGAATAACCCACTTTGAGCTGGCTGCAAACGACAGTGAAACCAAAGCAGCAGGCGCAGGCGGAACAGGCATGCTAACACAAACATCTGTAAAAAACCATCTTAAAATGGGTCGCTGGACCACAAAGAACTTCAACCTTGTGGTGTTCGACATGAGTCATGTAAACGAGGCTCTTAGCAACTATAAAGCCAAACCTGTTCATGGCATTATTGGTGCCGATGTGCTCCTTAAAGGAAAAGCCATTATAGACTACCATAATTTTTGTCTTTATTTGAAGTAATAATCATATAACACATTAATTGTAAGGAGGTTTTTATATTTTTGGCAAATACAAAAACACCATCATGAAAAAACACCTTTACATTTTAATTGTATCGTTATTTGCCTTTAATGCAACCGCTCAAATACAAGTTGGTCCGGTAGAGCCCTACAGCATTTGCCAGACACCTTATACAGGTATTGCAACGTTCGACCTGCAAGAATATAAAGCACAGGTTTTAGGCAGCCTCGACCCTACATTGTACAGCGTTAATTATTACTTTCTGGATCCGCGACTTGTTGCTCCCGGAACTGCAAACCCGGCACTCCCGGCACTGTTTACTAATACTGTAAACCCGTTAACTGTTTTTGCACGGGTTAGTGAGAATGCAAATCCCAACAATTTTGCCACCACAATAGTAAATCTCTTTGTTGAGCCCCAAAGCACTGCTCTACCCGCAGAATATTCATCTTGCGACACTGATGCTGTTAACGACGGATTCATGGTTATTAACCTCACATCTCTTAGCCCGGCAATTATTGGCTCACAAGTCCCTGCATCAAATTTTAATGTCAGATATTTTTTTAACGAAGCAGATGCTTTGAATAATGAAAATGCAATTGTAAATGCCGATGAATTCTATGCATCTTCTGAAACTTTATGGGCAAGAGTCAGTAATGATCAATTCCCTAACGGATGTCCTGCAATTGCTCCGATAACAATCTCTATATCACAACTACCGCAACCTATAATTATTAGCCTTGACGGAAGCTTTACCAGTTGTGTTGATTACTCTAATCCTACAATAATTTATCGCGCTGTAAATCTATTTTCAGGATATGATAACACACACACTTTTATATGGTATAAAGATGGTGAAGTAATAGAAAACGCAATTTTACCTAATTATTATGCTTACGAATCTGGAGATTATACCGTTATGGTTATTAGCCCCAACCCTTTAAATTGCGTATCAGCTATATCACCTGTCTTTCATGTAAATAAATCAGGGCCGGCATCAATCATAGGAAACGGTTATAGTATAGATGAAAATAGTATAATTGTGAATGCCGAAGGTTTCGGAACATATCAATACAGCCTTGATACCAATGGTCCATGGCAGGATTCTAATATCTTTATGAATCCGCCTCAAGGTAATCTTACTATTTATATAAGAGACATTACTGATCCTCTAAACAATTGCGATATAGTAACAATTGAAAATGTACTTAGCACACCTGCAACAAAAATGCAATCATTAACACATTACCCCAACCCTGTTGCTTCTACATTACATCTAAAAAATGATACCGCCATAGACGCTGTTAAAATTCATAATGCGTTTGGGCAATTGATAGTGACTAAAACATTTAACGACACCGAAGCTAAACTAGACATGTCAGGATTTACGAAAGGTGTATATTTTGTAAATGTGAATAGCAACAATGCATTTAAAACACTAAAAATTGTAAAGGAATAAGACAAATATATCTGTAAAAAAGTAAAACCGCCCGTTGATCAATATCTCAACGGGCGGCTTGTTTTTAGATAGCTTTTTAAGAGCTACTTCTTTTTATAAGTACGGCCATACCATATAATAAAACCCGTTACAGGTAACATAGCACTTATAAAGCTGGCAATAAACGCCAGTATTTTTCCGGGTATTCCCAATATTGCCCCTACATGAATATCATAATTGGCTGTTATTAGCTGTTCGCCAAAATTCTTATCGCTGTGATTGCGCTCGGCCAGAAAAGCACCTGTGTACTGATCAAACTGCATTTGATGGCTTTTATAATAAGTCCCTTCGTTTTGCCCAATATAAATATCAATTGGGGCAAGGCTGTCTGCGGGTCTACCTAACCTTATATTGTCGGCATCTTTATGCTTAGCAAAAGCACTAATACAGGCTTTATTAAAAGCTGCATCTTTATCATTCTCAGTAATTACCGATTTAGAAACTAAATATTCCGGTGGGGTAACACTCATTGCGCCCGCTGCATAAACTAGATTCTGGAACCATGTAAACGCCCAAACCATACCTGTAAATGCAAGTATAACCGCTACAGTGGCTACATAAAACCCAAGAATATTGTGCAGGTCGTAGTTTTTGCGGCGCCATTTTGTGGAATCTTTCCATTGAAACCAAAGTCTTTGCTTACGCGCGGCCTTATTTTTAGGCCACCATAAAATAATACCTGTAATAAGCATTATTACAAATATAAGCGTTGCCCAACCCGTAATGGTTTGGCCTATGGCATCGTTTAAAAGCAAACTCCAGTGCAGGGCTTTTATAAAAACAAAAAAATCAAGCTCTTCATCATAAACACCAAGCACTTTACCCGTGTATTGATCTACATAAACCGATATATATTCATCTATATTATCATAGTAATACAAATGGCCTTCGCCAAACTTATAGCAATGAAAAACCGTGCTTTTTTGAGGATCGTTATAAATACTGATATTTGTAATGGTTCCTGTTTTGCCTATAGCCTGCTGTGTGGTTTGCCAAAGCTGTGTGGGAGGTATAGCCTGAGCTTTAACCTCTTTTACATACATTACATCGTTGCGCAGCCAGTTTGTAATTTCCTGGTTAAACACAAAGATGCATCCGGTAACTCCCAGCAATAAAACAATAAGCCCGGACGCAAGTCCGAGCCATAAGTGGGCTTTGCCAACCCAGTGTTTAAAATCTTTTTTCTTCTTCTTTTTGGTCGTCATCGGCCGTTTTCTTTATTTACCCAAAGGCAGTGTATAGGTTGCACAATGGTATATAAACTGATAGTCTTTACCGTTATACTTTCCCGGAACTTCTTCTTTTTTGCTAACCTCAACTACATATTTTGTATTCCACGGCAGTACAAATTTTACAGTACCATTCTCATCTGTAGTAAGTTTTTTGCTCCACTGGTCTGCCACAAATATAGTAACTTCGGTTTCTTTTGCAGGCTGCCCTTTATAAAATACAGTAAGCGTTGTTTCTCCTTTTTCGGAAGATAGTTTTTTCGTGGCATCTACAACGGCAAGCCCGTCAGGGTTAACCGACGCACTGTTCCCGGCATTCCCACCCACAACTACTTTTGCCGTGCTATGGTAATGCGTTTTAAAAATACCAAAATCATATTGAGTATAGTCTATAACATCAATTTTATTGTTGTTAAGCACAATAGTATAAGTGCCGTTAGCTTTTGGCATAAAGTAGCCACTGTAAAACAATTCGCCCGGCTGCATTTGTATGGCTGTTTTTTCTCCGCTTGGAGATACAGCCCATACCTCAAAATTCTTCATTTTTTCAAAAGACTCTCCATTTACTTTTTCCTGAAGCCCATAAGTATATTCGCCAAAGAAAACTTTTACTTCCTGTTTTTTGTTTAAAGTTCCTACAGGATTGGTCTCTACCCACATAAAATGTGCAAACACGGGAGCCGATGAGATAAAGGCTAATAGCAGTAAAATATATTTTTTCATGATAAAAAGGTAAAAACCCCTGCCGGTAAAGGCAGAGGTATTATTGTTGGTTTAGAATTTATATGTTATGCCTAACCTCACGTTGCGGGGAGGTTCGCTTTGCCAGTAATAAATACTTGTTCCGTCAAGATTAGTACCATATGATGATCCGCTATACAGGTATTTATTAAGTATATTGAACATATTGGCAGTAAACTTAACTTTCCCTCTTTCATAAGAAAGACCACCGTCAAGCTTAAAGTAATCAGGAAGCCTTTCTGCACCCGGGCTCCATGTGTCTGTTTCCCTGTCTCCAAGGAAAGTAAATCCGGCCGATGCACCAAGACCTTTTAGTTTGCCATTCTGTATGGCATAAGTAAGCCATGCATTAGCAGTATGCTTTGCATATCCCGGAACTATATCGCCTACATTGATACCTAAATCAGGATTATTAACTTTAGTAACGGTAGATTCTGTAAAGGCGTAGTTAGCTATAAGGTTAAGGCCCGGTATAATTTCGCCTCTTGCATCAAACTCAATACCCTCTGCTCTTCTCTCACCAAACACTATAACAAACTGTGTAGGGTTGTTAGGATCAGACATGGTTTCATTTTTCTTCAAAATACTGTAAGCAGAAAGTGTAGTGCTCCATTTTCCGTCAAACCAATCTCTCTTAACACCAATTTCACGGTTATTACCTGTAAGTGGTTTTGGCGCGCTGCCATTGCTCATTACACCACCCTGCGGCGTAAATGCCTGATCGTATAAAGCATAAGCAGAAGTATGCTCATCTATAGTATAGCTTAAACCAACACGCGGTGTTATATGTTTATCTGATATTGGAGCTCCACCCCAGCTTGCCTGACTTACATAAGTATAGCGGCCTGCAAGTGTAAGGCGCAGTTTATTTTCAAAAAATCCTAATTCATCCTGTAGGTAGCCTGCGCTGTAACGGGAATTCATAAGTCCGCCAATTGCCGCTGCTCTTTCTGCAAGAGGCCTGCTGCGGTCAAAAACAGGATAGCCATTTACAGGCGCACCATAGGTTGGGTTAAACACATTGAAAGGATTGTCCGGTGTGTCAAGATCGTGGCTTTGCCCCCAGTCTGCCATATAGTCTTTGCTTCCAAGGTCAAGACCGGCAAGTATTTTATGGCTAACAGGTCCTGTCTGGAATTTACCATTTACAAAAGCCTGGCCAAGTTTCATGGTGCTTTCTGCATCCCATACGCCAACATTACGAATAATCTCTCCATTACCTAAAGTAAAATCAGCAGCACCATCCCAGTTAACATCTACAGGGCCCGGTCCTACGGCAGTAGGCCAAGAGCTGTAACCTTCCTGCAGGTATTTAAAATAAGAAGCCTGTGCAGTTACTTTCCAGTTATCATCTATATTATGCTCAAACATGGCATAAAAACTGTGGTCGTTTATTTTTGTATCAGGAATTCCAGGTTGTGTAAGGGTAAAATCCCTGCTTAATGAGGCATAGTGCGGCCCATAAACATAATATGAACCTACCTCGGTCATATTGGCACGCTGGTAATTGTATTCAAAAGTAAGTTTAGTCCTGTCGTCAAACTGATATGACACTACCGGAGCAATAACATAACGGTCGTTATGTTCATAAGGACGGTGCGAACCTTTATTTTGAGCCGATACATTAAGGCGGTATAACAGTTTACCGTCTTCGCTTAGCTTACCGTCAAGGTCAAGTGTAGTACGGAAAAGGTCGAAGCTGCCCAAAGTCATGCTGGCTTCTCCTTTAGTTTGGCCTGTAGGTTTTTTAGTAACCACATTATATAAACCCGATGGGTCGCCACTGCTAATCATAAATCCTGCCGGACCTTTTACAAACTCTATATGGTCTACAAAACTCATGTCTTCGGTTAACGGACCCCAGAATGATGAAACCACATTGAAACCGTTACGGAAAGCCTGTATTTGCGATCCTCTCATAGTGATATTTGCATACAGGTCGCCCCAGTGCTCAAGGCGAACAGCACCACTAACGTTGCGGATAAGGCCATCGCTCATGCTGATTATTTGCTGATCCTGTAGTGTTTGATTGCTAACAATTTGAATGTTTTGCGGTATTTCTAAAACAGGAGCATCTAAACGTAGTGTAGTAGAGGGCTTGTCTGTTTTATACTTATTCTTGTTTCCATTAATAACCACCTCGTTTAGCTGTTCCTGATTTTCAGATAACGTAACGTTTTTAGTAGCTTTTTCTCCGGAAGCAAGTGTAATTTGCTCTTCAACCGTTTTAATGCCTACAGCAGTAATGCGCAATACATAAGAGCCCGGCTTAATATTTTTAATCTCAAAATTACCCTGTGTATTGGTAACAGCACCATAATTAGTGCCTTTTAACGCTACCGATATGTTTTCGGCAGCAGTGTTATCACTAAGGGTAACCGTACCGCTAAGCGATGCACGTTCCTGAGCCCAAAGGGTTGCTCCAAACAGAAGCATTAAGCTCAGTAACAGTTTTTTAAATGTAGTTGTACTCATCATGTTTGTTTTTGGATTTTCGGCTACAAATGTAATGCACGCATAACTCCTGAACAAACTTATTTTTATTTATTCTAAATAAACCAATATTTCTATATTTACCGTACATTAAAACATTGTTTTTAGATTTTAATTTTAAGATTAAAAATTTTAATTCACAAATAATAAAAATACTTCAAACAATAAGGGTTTTTATGTGTAAGATTTTTATAACAAAACGTGATTATTTTGAAAAATAAAAGCCCTGATGCATTGCATCAGGGCTTTTAAAGTACAAACAATTAATATTTAGTGCTTTGCGGTAAAGCCATCATCACTAAGTTCGCGGTGCTCATAATCGGCAACCATTTCTGCTGCATAATCAATTTTCTCTTTCTTAGAGAAACGTGCAATAAGGCTGTCAAATATGGAGTACACCACCGGAACTATAATAAGGGTAAGGAAAAGCGAACTTAGCAGTCCACCAATAATTACCCATGCAAGACCATTGTTCATTTGCGCTGCACCACCTTTGGCAAGTGCAATAGGGATCATACCAAATACCATCGCAATGGTTGTCATCAATATAGGGCGAAGACGGGCGTGGTTGGCCTGTACCAGTGCATTAAAAGTACTTTCTCCTTCTGATTTACGGTGGTTTGTAAAGTCAACAAGTAATATCGCATTTTTACACACAAGACCAATAAGCATGATGATACCCAATATGGTAAAGATGTTTAATGAATTATTGGTTAACGCCAGTGCCAACAGCGCCCCGATGAACGACAGCGGTACAGAGAACAATACCACGAACGGATATACAAAGCTGTCATACAGTGCCACCATTACAAGATATACCAATATAATAGCTGCAAGCAAAGCAACTCCAAGCGTACCAAAACCTTCGCTTTGGTTTTCCATGTCGCCCCCCCAAATATAATTTACACCTGCAGGGCGATCCATTTTACTAAAAATAGCTTCCCACTCTGTAGCTACAGTACCTACCGGGCGGCCAATTGCCTGTCCCTGTATAGTAACCGATGTACTTTTATCGCGCCTTTCCAGCAAACTTGGGCCCGAACCTTCGGTAATATCGGCAAACTGGCTTAGTTTTACTTCAAGCCCCGCAGAGTTTATAAACGTCATGTTGCGCACGTCGTCTATGTTCATACGGTTGTACTCGCCAAAACGTATATTGATATCATATTCATACTGACCTGCACGGAATTTACCATCGGTATTACCGTTAAATGCCGTTTGCATGGTCATACCCACCGTTTGCAGATCTAAGCCAAGCGATGACATTTTATCACGGTCCACCTTAACGTCTACCTCCGGCGATCCCGATTCTGATGTTAGTTTTATCTCTGTAGCTCCCGGTATTTTTGCAAGTTCGGCAGCAGCTTTTTCTGCAAAAGCCGAAGCACTTTCAAAATCATTTCCGGTTACGGTAAGTGCAATTGGTGCTTCATCTGCACCACCCATTATACTTACCGGCACAGTTTTAATCTTAGCCCCTACAAGCTCTTTTTGAAGTTCGCGTTTGGTTTTTGCAGCATACACAAACGAGTTGTCTGCACGTTGTTCTGCATCTACAAGCGTTACTGTAATCTCGGCTTTATAAGCGGTACTTTGAGATCCTGCCATACCTTCACTGGTTTGACCCACAGTTGTTACTAACGATTTTACCTCTTTTTTAGAAGCAAGATAATCCTCGGCTTTCTGCATTAGCAGGTTGGTTTGCTCAAGCGATGCATCTTTTGGCAACTCCATCTGTACCATGAACTGGCCCCTGTCTAATTTAGGGAAGAACTCGCCACCAATAAAATTACCGGCTATCATTAACGAGCCAAAGAATAATCCTACCGCTACTAAAAGGCTGATGATTTTGCGCCACCTTGAGGCAAGCGACCATTTAAGGATATCCGTAACCCAGTGGGTAAAACTGTCCAGACCTTTTTCGAAACCAAGAATAATGCGTCCAAAAATATTTTTGCCTGTTATGTGCTCCAGCTTACCAAAGCGGGAAGATAACCATGGAATAAGTGTAAACGATGACAGCAACGATAGCATTGTTGCAATTACCACCACTACACAGAATTGCTTGATGATATCACTCACAAGGCCGGTACTCAATGCAATTGGAAGGAATACCACCACAATTACCAATGTAATTGCCGATACTGTAAAGCCAATTTCGGCAGTACCGTCATAGGCAGCACGAATTCGGCTTTTGCCCATTTCCATGTGGCGGTAAATATTTTCGAGTACCACAATGGCGTCATCCACAAGAATACCTACCACGAGCGATAGACCAAGTAAGCTCATCAGGTTAAGCGTATAGCCCATTAATGAGATACCAATAAATGTAGCAATAAGCGATGCCGGGATAGACACCATTACTATAAGAGCGTTCCTTAGCGAGTGCAGGAAGAACAACATTACAAACGCCACAAGGAATACCGCAAGGAATAAATCGTGTATTACACCTTCGGCTGCAACAAGGGTAAATTCAGAAGTATCGTTAGCCACTTCAAGCTTAAGCCCTTCTTTAGCATAATCCTTTTCAATTTTAGATATAATGGCATGTATATCTTCACTTACCTGTACCGCATTGGCATCAGTTTGTTTTGTAATTTGTATTGCAATAGCACTTTTACGGTTCACGCGGGCTATTTTCTCAGCTTCTTTCTGGCTATCCTGTACATCGGCCACCTGACCCAAACGCACCTGTATGCCATTTTTAGAAGACACTACAAGGTTACGCATTTCTTCTACATCGCGGTATTTACCTGCAAGGCGCACAAGCATACTGTTCTCACGGGTTTTTACACTACCTGTAGGAAAGTCAAGGTTACTGCCCAATACCGCCTGTTGTACCTGTGGTATGCTAAGACCGTAGCCTTTTAATTTGTCTTTGTCAAGGTTTACCTGTATTTCGCGCTCTTCGCCACCTACAAGGGTTACCTGTGCCACACCGCTTACGCGGGCAAGTATGGGTTCGATCTTTTTATCCAAAAGATCATAAAAAGCAACCTCATCCATTTTACCGGTAGCACCAAGGGTTACTACAGGAAGGTCGCTCAATGAGAATTTTACAAGTGATGGCGGATCGGCATCTTCAGGAAGGTCTTTTTCAATGGCGTTGATTTTTCGCTGCGCATCATTAAGCGAGTAATCGGCATCGGCTTCAGGCTGAAGCGTTACCATAACTACCGAAAGGCTTTCGTAAGACTTAGACTCAACTTTTTTTACTAATTCGAGCGATGACACCGCATCTTCCACCTTCTTGGTCAGTGTATTCTCTACTTCACCTGGCGATGCACCCGGATATACCGTACTGATGGTTATAACGTTTACTTCAAACTTAGGGATCAGCTCGTAGCTAAGGCTGCTGTAGCTGTAAATACCGCCCAAAGTAAGTATCGTGAACAACACTATAATAAGCGTTGGCCGTTTTATTGATATTTCTGCTATTTTCATTTTTTATAGTTTAAAGTTTAAAGTTTCAGGTTTCAGGTTGCCCTGCCTGATGTTTAAACAATAGCCTTACTCCCCCTTTGGGGGTTGGGGGGCTTTTTTTATTTTATAACACTTACTTTACTGCCGTCGGCAAGATTTATCTGTCCGCTGGTTACTACAACCTCGCCTTCATTAATGCCTTTAAGCACCTCTACCTCTTCGCCAAATATGCGCCCTGCAGTAACTTTAGTAAGTTTTGCCACGCTGTCTTTAACCACAAATATCTGGTTGTTACCCACACCGCCCACAAAAGCCGTGCGTGGCACAGTTAGTACTGATGGCTGTTTAGAAGATGTTCCAAACACAGCCGAACCATACATACCTGCCTTAAGCTCGTTGTTAGGGTTATTGGCTATAGTAATTTCTACCGGGAAGTTTAAAGATCCGTCTGCCTTAGGGGCAATAAAAGTTATTTTTCCGCTAAACTCTTTATCAGGATAAACACTTGCGGTAGCTTTTACGGTGTTGCCAACTTTAAGAGATGCTACCTGGCTTTCAGGAACATTTACTTTTAGTTTTAGTGTGCTAACGTTTACAAGTTCAAACAACACTGTACCCGGAGACACTACGCTGCCCGGCTCTATATTGCGTTTGTTAACTATACCATTAATGCTCGATTTAATGCTGGCATCGCCAAGGCTAATTTTTGTTTGGTCGTACTGAGCCTTTGCGTTAGTAAGTGCCAATTTTGCCTGATCAAGCTGCTGCTGGGTTACACCGCCTGTTTTAAAGGCATTTTCATAACGCTGCGCATCGCTCTTAGCATTTTCATAAGCTGCTTTTGCATTGCTTAGCTGTATGTTTAGCTGATCGCCTTTTATAACAGCAAGCACCTGCCCTACTCTAACGGCATCACCTTCATCTACCAATACTTTAGTAACACGACCGTTATTTTCGGCAGGGAACTCCAGTTGCTGAGAAGCCTCAAAAGTTCCGTTTGCTGTATATGAAAGATCCGGAGCTTCGTTTTTAGCTGTTGCCACACGCACCGCTACCGAGCTGTTTTGCTGGGCTACAATTGCCGTTTCTTCTTCGTTCTTGGCTTTATTTTTATTAAGTATCAAATAGCCTCCGCCAATTACTGCCGCTATTACTACTATATAAACTATCTTTTTCATTGGTTGTTAATTTTTAAGGGTTTGTAATTCGCCTTTAGCTTTTATAAGTTGAATTTCGGCCAGTTTAAAATCAAGCAGTGCCGATGTATAATTGTTTTGTGCCTCTATATATGAGTTCTCTGAATCAAGAAGGTCTGTCAAAGATGCTAATCCCTGTTGGTAGTTGTTTTGTGTATTGTCTAACACTTCCTGGGCAAGCTGCACATTTTCTTTTTGATTTTTAATCGTAATAAGGCTGTTGTTTATCTGTGTTTTGGCGTTTTCAAAAGCCAGGTCGAGAGACAGTTTGGTGTCTTTAATATCTTCCTCCGTCTTTTTGATGTCTATATTAGCCTGCCTTACCTTTGATCTTGTTGCAAAACCGTTAAATATTGGCACCGATAAATTAGCCCCGATAGTCGAGAAATCTGACCAATACACATTGTCTGACGGTTTTTTAAACCATGGCATTTCCGGTCCCTGTCCTATATAGTTATAGCCTGCCGTTAAAGACAACTTAGGATAATAATCTGCCTGCATGGCTTTTTTATTAAATACATACAGCTGTTCCTGTTTTTTCAGCAACTGATATTCTGTCCTGTTCTCCACATTAGGCTTGTCGTTAAGGTTGAGTGGCGTAACCGAAAACTCTTTTTGAGGTATAACGATCTTGGTCTCTATAGGCATCCCCATATAAAACTTAAGGGTGTTTTCCTGTAGTTGTACAGCATTAACAACCTGCTGACGCTGGGTTTGAATGTTATTAAGGTTTACATTCATGCGATCAAGGTCTATCTTACGGGCAAGACCGTTATCGAACTGACCTTTAATAATATTCCTTACCTCAGTAGTATTCTTAAAAGTACTGTCTAAAACCTTAAGTTTTTCACGCTGCACATACACCTGGTAGTAATTGTTTGCCACACGCTCTATAACCTGCTCCTCTGTAAGCTGGGCGTTTATCTGATAAAACTCACGTGTGGTTTTAGCTGCCTTTAAGCCTGTAAACACTGTTTGGTCAAAAATATTCTGAGTAAGGTTTACCCCTCCTATAGAACTCCACTTTTGTCCTAACGGCGCAAGAATAACCGTTCCGGCAGGAGCGCCAAAAAACTCTCCGGGAAGTGCATTTAATTGTAATATAGGATTATAGGTAAGACTACCATTTGCCGTAATAGTTGGCAATGCACGGGCTCTCACCTCTTCTATCTTGTATTCGCTGTTCTCTACGTCCAGCTTTGCCTTTTTAGCATCGGCCTTATTTTGCAACGCATAATTAACGGCATCTTTTAGCGTAAGCTCTTTGCCAAGCTCCTGTGCCATTAGCGATGGCGCAGCCAAAAGAACCATAATTGCCGCGAGCCTGTTAAGGTAGCCGAACGGGGTTTTAATTAGGGTTTTCATGTAATAACTGTTATTGAATTTTAATTGATGGTTTTATTTAATAAATAAAATATTCATTATAATTTCTTTGCGCTCCTGCAACAATGCATTAAAGCCTTCTTCTGTAAAGCCCATGGTTTCCTGTAACAGTGTGCGCATTGATGAAGGGAAAGACATTAAAGACACAAAATTTAACACAAACTGCTCCGGCCTCATTTTTTGTATGGTGCCTTTTTCCATTTCCAATGCTATTTCAAGGTAAAATTTATCGAGCAACACATTCATTTTATCTTTGTCTTTATAGCAGGTCCCCTGGTTCATCTGCGTTACCATGTAAGCTTCAAGAAATGGATACTCCTTGCTTTGCTCGAAAAAAATATCCAGATGACGGCTCACTTTTTCTTTAAATGGCATATCGCTGAATACTATCTTCTCCATCATTTCATGCTCCTGCCTTTGGGCATCGTCAAAAACAATATCGAAAAGATTGTTGCGCGACCTGAAATAATAGTTTATAAGTGTCCTGTTTACTCCCGCGGCATCTGCAATTTCCTGGGTGGTGGCCTTAAAGCGACCCTCGGCAAAAAACACACGTTTTGCCGTTTCCTTTATCAACTGCTCAGTATCCTGATCAACTATTTTTACTGACATTACCGTTTAACTATTTTGTTTGACATTTTTGTCAACGCAAAAGTATTGACAATTTTGTTAAACACAATTTAAAAATGATTATTTTTTTTTGACAGCGTTTGTCTTTATGATTTTCGCAAGAACCTGCAAGCCTTTTTCAGTTACAATGGCACGCAAATGGTACTCTAAAAATTGCCTCATAAGGTCGCTTGCGTTGTACATTGCCGGCGGAAATATATCTTCCTCTTTTGTTGCATTAAGCCCTGAAAAATAGATTCGGCTAATGAAATCATTATCAATATCCTGCCTGTACAATCCTGCACTAATACCACGTTTAAGGTTTTCAGACATTGTTTTGTACATTTTTTCAAACTTAAGAGAATGCAGTCCTGCCGATACCTCCGGGAAAAATTTATGCAACTGATAAAAAGGAGAAGCACTTTCATTGTTTAGCTTGACAGACAAAAAATCGCGCACCACAAAAAATTCTTCAATTGGGTTATGATTTTCTGAAACAATAATATCTACTCCATCAGAAATTTCATGAAATAATTTTGTTGTACTCGCCTGTACCAACTCGTGCTTGTTGGCGTAATGCTGATAAATAGTTTTTTTAGATATACCTAAAGCCACAGCAATATCATCCATGGTAACACTCTTAAAACCAATGGATAAAAACATTTCGTTAGCCTTATCTAATATCTGATCTTTCATATTCAGCATTAAAATTCTGCGGCAAATATACAAAGGAAACTTTATAAACCAAAAAAGTTTCCAAAGTTTTTACAAAATTGTCAAACAAAATTTACACTGAAAAACAGACACTTAAAAAAACATATTTATTTTAAAGGAATAAGATCGATAAAACAAGCCTCATCTCTATCGCATGATAGTTTACCATCTTTATAATAAAGTTCCGTAACCTGAATTACACTGCGTCGCTTTTCGAATTCGGTTGTACCGGGAGCCGTTTTATTACGTCCAGGATGGGTAAAATAAAAAAGATAAGCCCTGTTATTACTAACAATCACATCGGCATGCCCACCAATCGACTGGTCATCTTTACCTTTTCCGGGCAGTTCAACAAGCCTTTCTTCCTGTCTTTTCCAGTCCAAAAGATTTTCACTGCTGTAAACACCAAGCCCTTTCCAGTTGTCTACTATCATCCAGTATTTGTCATTCCACTTAAACACAACAGGACCTTCACCGGGCATATCTGTAATAGCCTTGCCCTTATCTGTCCAACTATAAAGATCTTTACTGTCTGCATAATAAACCGCTTTGCCATCAGGCTCATTATTATACCACATCCTGAAAGTACCATCGGGCAACTTATAAACACAGGCATCAATAACTTTATCGGTAACCAGTTTAACTACCGATTCAAATTTCCAGTCCAAAAGATTTTTACTCGTCAGGTGAATAATGTTCCTTGGATGCTTCCAATCGGCAAAAATTCCGGGGACATACGTAAGATACATGTGATACAACCCTTTGTTTTCTACAATAGCCGGAGCCCAATAGGTATATTCTTTAGTGGGTTTGTAGTTAATGTTTGCAATACCTTTATAGCTCCACTTAACACCATCTGCCGATTCTGCAATACCTATATCAGTGCCATGAACCCAGGTAACTCCTGTGGCAGTGCTGTCGCCCGCACGGCGGTTGGTATAAAACATCCACCACTTCTTAGCTTTTTTATTCCACACAATAGTCGGGTCTGCCGCGCCATGATAAACAGGATCGTCAAAAAGGGGTTTGGGCGCAGGGGTTTTAACACCTTCGCTTTGCGCAATAATAAACCCAGGGATAAACAGAAATAATATGATATATTGTATGCTTTTCATGATGCTGGTTTTGAATCAAACACCTCAACACAAAGAGGGTTTGTTATTTAGTCCTGAAATTTAGCATATATAGTCTTATAGTACATCATGCACTGTCCTGCCTCAAGTGTTTTGATACAATTGCGGAATGCTTTACTTTAGCAAAAAAAAACAGTAATGCAACCCATAGCACATTACCAGCAAATAATTGCTGATTATTTTGAGTCGGCAACCATCTCTAAAGAACCCTCAAACCTTTATGCTCCTGTAAACTACATATTGTCACTTGGCGGCAAACGCATGCGACCGGTGCTAACACTAATGACAGCAGAAGTGTTTGATACTGATTGCAAAGAGGCATTACCTGCAGCGGTAGCGGTAGAGATATTTCATAATTTTTCTTTGGTACATGACGACATTATGGATGACGCCCCCCTGCGCCGGGGCAACCAAACCGTGCACGAAAAATGGGATCTTAATACCGCAATACTCTCGGGCGATGCCATGCTGATAATGGCTTACCAGTATTTTGAACAATACGAACCCCAAATATTTCAGGCTTTGGCAAAGCTGTTCAGTAAAACCGCTTTAGAGGTATGTGAAGGCCAGCAATGGGATGTGGACTTTGAAAACCGAACCGATGTTACCATACCGCAGTACCTTAAAATGATAGAATATAAAACAGCAGTATTGGTAGGTGCAGCCATGCAAATGGGGGCTATTGTAGCGAAAACTTCTACTCAAAACTGTAAAGATATATACAACTTTGGCCTTAATCTTGGCATTGCTTTTCAATTACAGGACGACTATCTTGATGCCTTTGGCGATCCGGAGACTTTTGGAAAACAGGTGGGCGGAGATATTATAGAAAACAAAAAAACCTACCTTTATCTTAAAGCGAAAGAATTTGCCACCGTTGCACAGGCGGAGCAATTGTCTGATTATTTTACATCGCATCCCGAAGACAGTACCCAAAAGATAGCAACTGTAAAAGAATTGTTCAATGCAACCGGAGCTTCCGCAGCAACACAAAAAGCGATAGAAGAATATACTTTAAAAGCTTTTGAGACACTGGAAACCATGGATATTGCTACCGACAAAAAAGAAGCCCTTAAGGCCTTTGGCGAAAAGTTAATGAAACGCAACGTATAATGTTTACAGCCCCCCAAACTACCGACCTATTGCTTGCCGAAGCCGAAAGCGAAGATCTATATCTTAAACTTATTGAGCAGATCAATAAAGATTTCAATTTAGCTAACGAGTCAGTTAATTTCCATAAAAGCACCACACCCGCAGAGCTTAAAATACAACTGCACGAAAAAATATACCGCCTTATACAACACAAGTTTGCCGAATATTTAAACCTGCTCTACATTATAGATGTATCAGAAGAGCAAGTACGCAGCCTTGATGGGTCTGACCTTGTGCAGCTATCGGAAGATGTAGCATTCCTTATATTAAAGAGAGAATGGCAAAAAGTGTGGTTTAGGAATAGGTATTAGTTTTTGTTGATGCGGTTATTTGTGATTTGGTTATTTGAGAGGATGGAACGCGGATGACACGGATTTGACGGATTGGCGCGGATTTTTTAATACACTATACTGGGCATAAGTGGTCATTGCGAGGCACGAAGCAATCTAAATTAAAATTGTTATGAGGATATTTTACTGCATTTTAAACATTTTGCTTTTTATTCATTTTGTTTCTGCGCAAAATGTGAATGTCATACTTCAGGTAAACGGTGTAACTCTTAAACATGGTGAGGTTGCTAATCTCTATATAAAGTTTAAAGATGAAATTCATCGACCAAATTATTATCCGGGAGATCTCATATTAGATAAGGAAGTGTTTGAGTTGATTAAGACTGATTCAATAGGTGAATTTACATTACACTTTGATTACTATAGCTATAAAAAAAGTAAACAGGAAATAGCTAATTTTGATATAAAGCTAAACAAGAAACTAATAATGGGTCCTTATTTAATGATCGATGTGTTTGATTTCAGAGATAAAAAATACAAACATTGGTACCAGTACTTAACAAAAGAAGACTATCTCGTTCAGTTAATTTACCCTCAGTGTGGTATTTATGTACGAATGAAATAACTTAGATTGCTTCGTGCTTCGCAAAGACCACTCAGTCTTGAAAGAAGTGTAAATCTGACAAATCCGTGTCATCCGCATTCCGTTCTTTCAAATAACCAAATTACCACATTAACAAATCAACCTAAAAATACACCCTTATAAATGGCATCAACGCATCGCTATACACCATATCTTTTTTATTGTAGAGCACATTATAGCGAAGGCCAATAGTAACGTTTTGCATTTGGTAACCCGCACCTACAAACAGGGCGGTGTTCCAAAAATCACGGTCGCGAAAATTAAGGTAAGGATAACGATCTTCGAAGCGTTCATCTACATTCAGGTTTACACGCAACTGCTCCAACTCGGCAGAAAGCTGTACCTGCGGTATGGGGTTTAATAACACAATGGCCGACCCTCCATACATAAAAGACTCATAATAATCGCGCTGGCGCACATAACTTCCCTGAACACCAAGCCCTAAAGCCACATAATTATTAAATTGATATATAGCTCCGGGTGCTATAGCTACATCGGTGTAGCCACTGCCAAACGCCGCACCTATACCACCTCCAAATCGCACCTTATCCCAAAAATTAACGCTGTCCTGCGCATTAGCGTTCACAAACTGTAAACAGATTGCGAATAATAGCGACATTCTTGTTAATAAATTGAAAAAGCGTAGCTGCATTACTGGAGTGGTGTATATTTATTGAGCATAAATATATAAAAAACGTTGAGAGATTATTATAATTAGTGTACTTTTGCATAAAATTTATTAAAACAAGTTCACAAAGACATAAAGTATGGACAGGTTTTCCTTTTTAAATGCAGCACACACTGCCTTTTTTGCAGATTTATACGATCAATATATTGAAAATCCCGACAGTGTAGAACCAAGCTGGAGAAGCTTCTTTCAGGGATTTGATTTTGCAGCTTCCGATTACGGATCAGGCGCTACAGAAGTTGTAGCCGCTGCACCACAACAGCAAACCGCTGCTGCTGCACCGCAGGCTCCGGTTTCTGACTACACCGGTATACCGGAAAAACTCCAAAAAGAATTTAAGGTATTAAACCTTATTGAAGGCTACCGCACAAGAGGCCACCTGTTTACAAAAACAAACCCTGTGCGCGACCGCAGAACCTACAGCCCTACACTAGACATTGAAAACTATGGTCTTAGCAATGCTGACCTTGACACCGTATTTGATGCGGCTAAAGAAGTTGGACTGCCATCGTCTACGCTAAAACAAATTGTTGAGCATCTTGAAAAAGTGTACTGTGGGCATATAGGTATTGAATATATGTACATTCGCGACCCTAAAACAAGGCAGTGGATACAAAACAGGCTATCGGTAAACAACAACCAGCCTGATTTTTCGGCAGAGCAAAAAAAGGACATCCTTTTCAAGCTTAACGAAGCCGTTTCTTTCGAAAATTTCCTTCATACTAAATATGTAGGTCAAAAACGTTTCTCTCTTGAAGGAGGCGAATCGCTTATCCCTGCGCTTGATGCCATAATTGAAGCTGCTGCCAATAAAGGCGTGGAGCAATTTGTAATGGGTATGCCGCACAGGGGCCGCCTTAGTGTATTGGCTAATGTGTTTGGCAAAAACACCGCCGATATATTCAGCGAGTTTGACGGTAAAGATTATGATGACGATGCTCTTTTTGATGGCGACGTAAAATACCACCTTGGCCTTACCTCTGAGAAGGTGAGCAAAGAAGGTAAAAAAATAAACATTAACCTTGCACCAAACCCAAGCCACCTTGAAACCGTGGGTGCGGTTATAGAAGGTATAGCCAGGGCTAAACAGGACAAATATTTTCCGGACGATTTTAGCAAAGTACTACCTATTGCACTGCATGGCGATGCTGCTGTTGCAGGTCAGGGTATAGTGTATGAAATTGTACAGATGTCTAAGCTTGACGGCTATAAAACAGGCGGTACCATTCACGTAGTGGTAAACAACCAGGTAGGTTTTACAACCAACTACCTTGATGCCCGTTCGTCTACTTATTGTACCGATGTAGCTAAGGTTACCCTTTCGCCTGTATTGCACGTAAATGCCGATGATGCCGAGGCTGTAGTACATGCTGCCCTTTTTGCCTTAGACTACCGCATGGAGTTTGGCACAGACGTATTTATAGACCTTTTAGGTTACCGTAAATATGGGCATAACGAAGGTGATGAGCCACGTTTCACCCAGCCAAAACTTTACAAGCTTATTGCCAAACAAAAAAATCCACGCGACCTGTATGCTGAAAAACTATTAGCAGCAGGCGTTATAGACGGCAGTTATGTGAGCGGCCTTGAAAAAGAATATAAAGCCAAGCTTGAAGAAAACCTTGAGGCTTCGCGCAAAAAAGACCTTACGGTTATTACTCCTTTCATGCAAAATGAGTGGGACGGTTTTGCTCAGGCAGATGCCGACACTATGCTGCAAAAAGTAAACACTGCTTTCTCTAAAGAGATACTTACCGATATTGCCAAAGTGGTTACAGAACTTCCTTCTGATAAAAAGTTCATCAGCAAAATACAAAAACTGGTAAACGACAGGAAGAACATGTATTTTGAAACCGATAAGCTTGACTGGGCGATGGCTGAGCTTCTTGCTTACGGATCGTTACTTACAGAAGGCTATGATGTTCGTATATCAGGCCAGGATGTAGAGAGGGGAACCTTCTCTCACCGCCATGCCGTTGTTAAGGTAGAAGACAGCGAAGAAGAGTATATAGCACTTAACAACCTTAAAGATGCCAAAGGTAAATTCAACATCTTTAACTCATTGCTTTCAGAATATGCCGTTGTAGGTTTTGATTATGGCTATGCCCTTGCAAACCCTAACGCGCTTACTATATGGGAAGCCCAGTTTGGAGATTTCTCTAACGGTGCCCAGATAATGATCGACCAGTACATTAGTGCTGCCGAAGACAAATGGAACAACCAGAATGGTCTTGTAATGTTGTTGCCACACGGCTATGAAGGCCAGGGTGCAGAACACAGCAGCGCCCGTATGGAGCGCTACCTGCAGCTTTGTGCCAACCACAATATGTATGTGGCCGACTGTACAACACCTGCAAACTTTTTCCACCTGCTAAGGAGGCAAATGAAAACCACGTTCCGCAAGCCGCTTGTGGTGTTTACACCTAAGAGTTTGCTTCGCCACCCTCTTGTTGTGAGCAGCGCAGACGAATTTGCAAACGGAACATTCCAAGAAGTGCTGGACGATCCTGCAGCAGATGCCGCCAAAGTAAAAACTTTGGTATTTGTTACCGGTAAATTCTACTACGACCTTGTTGCAGAAAGGGAAAACCTTAATCGCGATGATGTTGCTTTTGTAAGAATAGAGCAATTGTTCCCGCTACCCGTAGAACAACTTAAAGAAATAATAGCCAAATATCCTAATGCCGACGATTATGTATGGGCACAGGAAGAGCCGCGCAACATGGGTGCTTACAGCTACATGCTTATGAACTTTACAGAGGTGAAGCTTCGTGTGGCATCGCTTAAAGCATACAGCGCACCGGCAGCAGGTAGCTATACCCGTTCTAAAAAACGCCATGCCGCTGCTATTGCAATGGTTTTTGATAAAGATTTATTTAATTAATTGTATTTTTGATTTTCAATAATATAGCAACACCAATAAAATTATACTGATATGATTTTAGAAATGAAAGTTCCTTCACCGGGGGAATCTATTACAGAAGTGGAAATAGCAACATGGCTGGTTAAGGACGGAGATTATGTAGAGAAAGACCAGGCTATTGCCGAAGTAGACTCGGACAAAGCAACCCTTGAGCTTCCTGCCGAAGTAGCGGGTATTATTACATTAAAGGCAGAAGAAGGCGATGCTGTAAAAGTAGGACAGGTTGTTTGTCTTATTGATACTGACGGCGCAAAACCGGATGGTGCTGCACCTGCAAAAGAAGAGAAAAAAGAAGAAGCCCCTAAGGCTGAAGAGAAAAAAGAGGCTCCAAAAGCTGAAGCTCCAAAAGAAGCCCCGGCTGAAAAAAGCTATGCAAGCGGTACACCATCGCCGGCAGCTAAAAAAATACTTGACGAAAAAAGCATTGACCCTGCAACCGTTAGCGGCACAGGCAAAGGCGGACGCATTACTAAAGACGACGCTGTAAATGCTAAAGCTTCTATGGGCACGCCAACAGGCGGCAACCGTGGCAGCGAGCGCACTAAACTTTCTATGCTTCGCCGCAAAGTGGCAGAGCGTTTGGTTGCTGCTAAAAACGAAACAGCCATGCTTACTACATTCAACGAAGTAAACATGACCCCAATAAACAACATCCGTAACGAATATAAAGATGCCTTTAAAGCAAAACACAATGGTTTAGGTTTAGGCTACATGTCATTTTTTACAAAAGCAGTTGTAAGGGCTTTACAATTGTTCCCGGATGTTAACTCAATGATCGATGGCGATTTTAAAACAAGCTACGATTTTGCTGATATTTCTATTGCAGTATCTGGTCCTAAAGGATTAATGGTACCTGTTGTAAGGAATGCCGAAACCCTTTCTTTCCGTGGTATTGAGGCAGAAATAAAACGTCTTGCTCTACGTGCCCGCGACGGACAGATTACTGTAGATGATATGACCGGTGGTACATTTACCATTACTAACGGAGGTGTATTTGGAAGTATGCTTTCTACACCAATTATCAACCCTCCGCAGTCTGGTATCCTTGGTATGCACAACATTATTGAGCGCCCAATTGCTGTTAAAGGCAAGGTAGAGATACACCCAATGATGTATGTGGCACTTTCTTATGACCACAGGATAATCGATGGCCGTGAGTCGGTTGGTTTCCTTGTAGCGGTTAAAGAAGCCCTTGAAAATCCGGCTGAACTACTTATGGATAACAATCCTAAAAAAGCATTGGAGCTTTAATATAAAGTATTCAATCAAACATAACAAACCCCATTTAGCATTGCTAAACGGGGTTTTTAATTCGCGTTCTATTGTGTGGTGTTGGTAATCTTCAGGCTGTTTCTTTTGCTTTTTCGTAGCTGTCAATAACTTTAAATAATACATCTGAAAAATTAAAGAGGTCGTCGAGAGATGCTATTTCGTTTCGCACTTCTTTACGTTGCTCATCGAGTGTAACAAAATATTTTTTAGCGCCGTTAAAGTACAGCCTGCAAATGGTTTTACGGTTATTATCATCAAGCAGTATGGCAAAATAAGACTGGGCATCTCGATAAGCAATCCTGCCTATCGGTATTTTTTGCCTCAATATCGTCTTTATTATCATAAAGCCTTCCAACTCTTCATTAGTAGTAACTATCTGACTGTTATTAGAACTCTCTGTAGCCTCTATCAAAGCCGCATCCTGCTCCTGTATTACAGCATTCTCTTTAGTCAGTGCCAATTTTAATCGCTCAGTAATAATATCGCTTACATACTGTTGCAGTGAATTTTTAGTAAGGCTGGTAAATTGCTCTAAAACTTTTGCTGTAATAACGCTTGGATAAACCTGTTTGGCAAAATGTTTTACAAAATCTACTCCGGGGTTGGTAAATTCCGAATGTATCAGTTTTTTAAGCTCACTTGTATATTTAAGGTTGCTTGCCGTATTTACAATATTTTCAAAATCATAATGGGCTTTATGAAACTTCTTTAACTCTTCAATCTGGTTATCTTTAATATCGGTAATGTCGAATGAAAAAAATGGTTTTTCATCCATTTTGTTAGGCTCAATAAGGTCGGTATAAAACCTGTACTCTATACCATTTGTAAGAATAGAGAACTTCGCTTTAGTGGTATGAAAATACCTGAATAATTGGGAAGCATTGTTTACGTTAAGCGGTGCAGCATGATGTTTACATTCTATCAATATGATAGGTTCTCCATTTTGCATAATGGCATAATCAATTTTTTCTCCCTGCTTTATCCCAATGTCGGCAACAAGCTCCGGTGTAACTTCAAAAGGGTTAAAAACATCATATCCAAGTTCTTTAATAAATGGCATTATAAAAGCATTTTTAGTAGCCTCCTCTGTATTTACCTGAGCCTTGAGTTTTTCAACCCTATCGCCAAGTGCCTTAATTTGATTTTTAAAGTCCATTATATTGCTGTTTTATTGTTACTTACTATATGCAAACTCCTAACAACTATCACCACAGACCCCAAACTTACACCGCATCAAACTTTTAAAAATAAGGGAAACCTTATTTTGAGTAAATAATTTAAATATTTCTCAAGAAGGCATAAAACAAAAATCCCGGACAGCAATTGCTGTCCGGGATACGTAAGCCATAAAATATGGCTAATTTGAAACCAATAATAATTATTTGTTTACTGCAACTGCGTTGGCAGACCATTTTTTAATATCGGCCACCCTGCTGTTACTGTAATCTACCTCGTTTAATACAGAGCCCGTCCAGAAAAACCATTTACCGGTTTTTTGTCCGTTCTCATATTCGCCCATACTTTGTTTAGTGCCGTCTTCATTATATGAAACCCAAGCACCATGGAGCTTACCATCTTTATAAAAACCACTTTGTTTTACAGCACCATTATCATAATAATAGGTACTCTTTACTAATTGATCTGTTATTTCGTGTTTAGGTTTTATATTTTGGGCAGATAATACACCTGCAGTTAGCATAAGTCCGGCTACAAAAATCTTTTTCATATCTCTTTACTGTTTAACGTTATACATGTTCTCTATACAAATGTAAATAATTAATTTACACAAAAAACACATTTTGGTAACAATTTGGTAACATTGAGAAAAACTTAACATTGGAACAATAAAAAAGCCCTGCAAAAAGCAGAGCTACAACACTTTAAGTGTTTTATTACTTAAGCAGTTTGTCAAGTTGCGCCTGTAGTTCCGGATCAGACGGACGTTTTGCATCGGCATCAACCACATTGCCTTTAGGATCGATCAATATAAAGCGTGGAATAGAATTAATACCATAAGCCTGTATAAAATCAGATTTCCAGTCTTTATCCGCAAAAAGCTGAACACCGCCTAAACTTTGGCTTTCAACCATTTTTTTCCATTTATCATGATCTTTTGCAGTATCTACAGATATACTCGTAAACACTATGTTCTTTCCATGATATTTTTCTTCCACTTTTTTAAGGTGCGGAATTTCCTGACGGCAAGGCCCACACCATGTTGCCCAAACATCAATATACACATACTTGCCTTTAAACTCTTCAAGCTTAGTAGCTCCGCCTTTCGCATTTTCATAAGCAAAAGATGGCGACGGTTTGCCCACAAGTTTTTTTGCAGCAAGAGCCTGCTGTACCATAGCGGTAAGTTGTTGTTTTTCTCCCGATGCCTGTGCTTTAAGCAAATTCCTGAACGGCTCATCATAAGCAGCATCATTTGCTACAGACTCAGCAGATTTTACACGCTCGTCGATAAGCTTGTTAAGTGCATCTGTATTGCCTTCCTCCAAATATTTATTAAGGTTTGTACCAAAAGCCTCTTCGCCCAACGTGCGCTGTGCTAAATAATTGTTCTCCTTCTCGCCCGCACCTTTAAATTTAATGGTCTCATCAAATTGTTTGGCATCCATGGTCATGTCAAGGTCAAAACCATTTTTAAGGTAAAGCGTAGCATATTCAGACCCATCAAAAAGCTGATACACCCCTGTTACCACACTAAAGCTATCTGCAAAATTACCTTTGGCATCGGCCTTTAATGTTTTTGTAAAAGTGCGCGAACGTATAACCAGCGAATCGCTGTTGCGGTTTTGTATGGCAGCTTTAAATTTTACTGCATCTGCCTGTGCAAAAACACCTGTGGCAGCAAAAAGCAATCCTAAAAATATCTTTTTCATTAACGTGTTATTAAATTGTTCTGTAAAAATAAGAACACGTTTTAATATATACACCGCTATCAATAAATATTTATACGTAAGTTAATTGTTTTAACATTATTGACTGCACATGTTATGCATACAAAAAATGATGATTGTACTATACATAAGAACATAATATAATTAAATTTGCAGCAAAATTTTAAACATAATGTACAGAAGCCATAATTGTGGGCAGCTTAATGCCTCTCATATCAACCAGGAAGTAACATTAGCCGGATGGGTACAAAAAACCCGTAACAAAGGATTCCTTATATGGGCCGACCTTAGAGACCGATATGGCATAACCCAATTGATATTTGACGAAAGCCGCACCGACAAGGCCGTTTTTGAACTTGCTGCCACGCTTGGGCGTGAGTTTGTTGTACAGGTAAAAGGAACGGTTATAGAGCGCGAAAGCAAAAACGCCAACATGGCAACCGGAGAAATAGAAATACTGGTTAAAGAATTAACCATTCTTAATGCCGCACAGGTGCCTCCTTTTACTATTGAAGACGAAACAGATGGAGGTGAAGACATCCGTATGAAATACCGTTACCTCGACATTCGCCGTAACCCGGTTAAAAACAGCCTGCTGTTTAGACACCGTGTAGCAATGGAGGTGCGCAACTATTTATCTAAACAGGGCTTTATAGAAGTTGAAACTCCTGTACTTATTAAATCGACACCGGAAGGTGCACGCGACTTTGTAGTGCCAAGCCGCATGAACGAAGGGCAGTTTTATGCCCTGCCGCAATCGCCGCAAACTTTTAAACAGTTGCTTATGGTGGGCGGTATGGATAAATATTTCCAGATCGTAAAATGTTTTAGAGATGAAGACCTTCGTGCCGACCGCCAGCCGGAGTTTACACAAATTGACTGCGAAATGAGCTTTGTGGAGCAGGAAGATATTATACAAACCTTT
Organism: Flavobacterium sp. Sd200; assembly: GCF_009826935.1. Lineage (GTDB taxonomy): Bacteria > Bacteroidota > Bacteroidia > Flavobacteriales > Flavobacteriaceae > Flavobacterium. Next base: position 57,350 of record NZ_WUMN01000003.1, on the reverse strand, counting down.
GAAGGACTGGCAAGCCACCTGCTTAAAGAAGTTAAGGGCATTGAGACAGGCGCTTTCCCTAGGATGACTTATGATGAGGCCATGAGAAAATATGGCAACGACAAACCGGATATTCGTTTCGGGATGGAGTTTGGAGAACTTAACGCCGTTGCACAGCATAAAGATTTTGCCGTGTTCAACAGTTCAGAGCTTGTTGTAGGTATTGCCGTTCCGGGAGCTGCAAGCTATACCCGCAAAGAAATAGACGGACTTATTGAATGGGTAAAACGCCCACAGGTAGGTGCCAGCGGAATGGTATATGCTAAATATGAGGCAGACGGAACACTAAAATCATCGGTAGATAAATTTTATGACCAGGCAGACCTTTTACAATGGGCAGAAATTACAGGAGCCAAACCGGGCGACCTTATATTAGTATTGAGCGGAGATGCCAATAAAACCCGCGCACGCCTTAGTGCCCTGCGCATGGAGCTTGCAACACGCCTGGGCTTAAGAAACCCAGAAGTTTTTGCTCCGCTATGGGTAGTAGACTTCCCTCTATTGGAATGGGATGAAGAAAGCGAGCGTTTCCATGCCATGCACCATCCTTTCACGTCGCCAAAGCCGGAAGATATCGCATTGCTTGAAACCAATCCGGGTGCAGTGCGTGCCAATGCCTATGACCTTGTATTGAACGGAAACGAAATTGGCGGTGGTTCTATACGTATACACGACAAAGCAACACAATCGCTAATGTTTAAATATCTTGGTTTTACAGAAGAAGAGGCCAAAGCACAGTTTGGTTTCCTTATGGATGCATTTCAATATGGCGCACCACCACACGGTGGGCTTGCCTTTGGTTTCGACAGGCTTGTAGCAATACTTGGCGGCCAGGAAACTATTCGCGATTTTATTGCGTTCCCTAAAAACAACAGCGGCCGAGATGTAATGATCGATGCGCCAAGCACCATAGACAACAAACAACTTGACGAGTTGCACATCAGGCTGAAATAAAAAAATAAACCTATTTTTCACAGTGTTCTATCCGCTCCGTAAGCTTTATAAAAGCCCGTAGCAGGATAGAGCACTTTTTTTTTTAAGTGTATAACCTATCTTATCAAATGAAAAAAAATTTAATAGTTTTTCTATCTACACTATTACCTATAATCGCAACATCACAGGAAACAAAAACACCAAACAATATAAAATTTGGCGTACAGGCCGGAGTGACCTATGCCGGGATTCGGGGCAATGAAAAGGCAAAATCAAATGATTATGCTATAGATTTTACCGCAGGTATATCTATTGAAGCCCCAATAAATGAAAAGTTTTCAATTTTGGGAAACCTCAATTATGAAGCGTTAAGTTTTACAAATACAATTTCACTCTTTTCTTCAAACGAGTGGCTACCAGATCCTAATGATCCATCATTCAGAGAGGGAATTCTGGACACAAGATTTACATTACACTATTTAAACCTTCCCTTAAATATAAAATATTATATAGGCAAGAACAGACTGTATTATGTAAATGGTGGTGTATTTGCAGGAATCCTTTTGGGAGAAACATTAAGAATAGATAGGACTATAGTAAGCGATAGATCAGGCTCGCTGTATAAAGACCTCAATTTTGGTATAAATTTAGGTATCGGTACACGTATACCTGTTAATAGCACCAACGACATCAATATAGAGTTAAGAAACAATCTTGGGCTCAGCAACATTGGCGATGTACCTACAATAAACGGCGGCAGCGTTAGAACCAACTCTGTAAATTTAACTGTAGCATGGCAATTTGGACTGTAAGCACATTGCTTCATTTAGAAATATTTTCCGGCATAAAAAACCGCAAATCTTTGTAAAAAAAGTCACTCAAACTGTAATATTTTTTACAACATAATAAAAAATTCAGTTTTAAAATAATTATTTTTCATTTTTTTTAACATTTCGTTTTGCGGTTTCAGAAATAATTCTACCTTTGATGTATTATTAATTTTTTTTATTACCAGAATGCGAACAGGCAAAGTTAAATTTTTTATTGAATCTAAAGGTTACGGATTCATAACTGACGATGAAACAGGACGTGACATTTTTGTACATGCCACAGGATTAAACGGTGAAAACCTACGTGAGGGCGACAAAGTGAGCTACGTTGAAGAAGACGGCAAAAAAGGTAAAGTTGCTGCGCAGGTAGCAGCTATAAGCTAATATACAACCATATTACTTTAAAACCTCTTTACAATCACAAAGCCATCTGTTTAACAGGTGGCTTTTTTAATAAAAATCATCACTAATCGCATCAATCGACCGTGTTTTTTAGCAAAAACGCAGTATTCAAAAAACACTTCTGCCAACTTTACAGAAATCGATTGCTTTGAGGATTTGATTTTTATTTAGAACCAATAAAAATTGCGGTTTTATTTGCAATCTCTCAATAAAACCTTGATTTTTTTTCGGGACGACCTGTATATTTGTGAATAATTACACAATAAACCTTCAGGTCATGAACACCAGTCAGGCTGATTATTTCCCTATATTAATGCAAACGCTGCTTGCCATTGGCTTTGTGGCAGGAACAATATTTGTTTCAGGACTACTTGGCCCTAAAAGAAACTCTAAAAACAAAGACAAAAACTTTGAGTGCGGTATCGAATCTGTTGGTAACGCACGCATCCCTTTCTCTGTAAAATATTTTTTGGTAGCCATACTTTTCGTTCTTTTCGACGTAGAAGTAATATTTATGTACCCATGGGCGGTTAACTTCCGTTCTATGGGCGTAGAAGGGCTTCTAAAAATGGGCATCTTTATGTTCCTTCTTGTTGTGGGCTTCTTTTATGTAATGAAGAAAAAAGGCCTTGAGTGGGAATAAACCAGGCATCATGAGGCATGCTTTTTGCAGCCTATCTGCTGATGATCAAAAACTAAATTACAATGAGCAATTCAAAAGATATTAAAATAGTAGATGCCCCTCCGGGAGTAGAAGGCAATGGCTTTTTTGCCACCCAACTCGATACGGTTGTGGGTATGGCAAGGGCAAACTCGCTTTGGCCTTTGCCGTTTGCAACTTCATGCTGCGGCATAGAGTTCATGGCTACCATGGCAGCACATTATGATGTGGCACGTTTTGGGTCTGAACGTATGAGTTTTTCGCCGCGTCAGGCCGACATGCTTTTGGTAATGGGCACCATTGCCAAAAAAATGGCTCCTATTTTACGTCAGGTTTACGAGCAAATGGCAGAGCCTCGCTGGGTTATTGCCGTTGGTGCCTGTGCATCATCCGGTGGGGTGTTCGACACCTATTCTGTGCTTCAGGGTATTGATAAAGTAATTCCGGTAGATGTTTACGTGCCAGGCTGCCCACCAAGACCGGAACAAATTCTGGACGGTATCATGACACTTCAGGATATTGTAAGGAACGAATCGGTAAGGAGAAGAAGTTCTCCTGAGTATAAAGAACTATTGGCTTCTTATAACATTACATAAATAATGGCTTTAGAAACATCTGTAATAGAAGAAAAGCTTACTGATAAATTTGGCGATAAAGTAACCGGATTTGTCATTATCAAAGATATACTGTCGTTTGAGGTTGAGGCGGGCGCAATGCACGATGTAATGCAGTACTTAAAAGAAGATGCACTGCTTCGCTTTAATTTTTTGACCGATGTGTGCGGCATCCATTATCCGGATAACGAGGTTAACAGGCAGTTTGCCGTTACCTACCACATGCACAACTGGTACGACAACGTTCGCATTCGCTTTAAAAGCTTCCTTAACGGAGAGGCACCCGAAATTGACTCGGTAACCGACCTTTATCTTGGAGCCAACTGGCAGGAACGCGAAACATACGATTTTTACGGCATCATATTTAAAGGACATCCTCAGTTAAAAAGGATCCTTAACATGGATGAGATGGTATCGTTCCCTCTGCGCAAGGAATTCCCACTGGAAGACGGTGGGCGTACAGACAAGGACGACCGTTTCTTTGGCCGTAAAACTGATAACGTGAATAACAATTAACCGGGAATAAATTATTATATAATGTCAGACCTGTTATTACCACCGGAGCATCGCTATGCCAAGATGATCGAGCAAAGAAAGAATGAAGACGGCAGCGAACTCTCTATATTAAACCTTGGCCCTACCCACCCCGCTACACACGGCATCTTCCAAAACATTCTTTTAATGGATGGCGAAAGAATACTGGATGGCGAAGGAACTGTAGGCTACATACACCGCGCTTTTGAAAAAATTGCCGAGAACAGGCCGTTTTATCAAATAACACCACTAACTGACAGGATGAACTACTGCTCATCTCCCATTAACAACATGGGCTGGTGGATGACGTTAGAAAAGGCACTGGACATAGAAGTGCCTAAGCGTGTGCAGTATTTAAGGGTTATTGTTATGGAACTTGCCCGTATTGCCGACCATATTATATGCAACTCGGTTTTAGGAGTAGATACAGGTGCCCTTACAGGCTTTTTATATGTTTTTCAGTACCGCGAAAAAATATACGAAATATACGAAGAGATATGCGGTGCCCGCCTTACTACAAATATGGGTCGCATAGGTGGTTTTGAGAGGGACTGGAGTCCTGCCGCCTTTAAAAAAATAAACGATTTCCTTGAAGAGTTCCCGGCTATATGGTCGGAGTTTGAAAACTTATTAGTGCGCAACCGTATTTTTATGGACCGTACTATTAATGTGGGGCCAATATCTGCCGAAAAAGCTATGAGCTATGGTTTTACAGGCCCTAACCTGCGTGCAGCGGGCATTGATTATGATGTGCGCATTATGCAGCCTTACAGCTCTTATGAAGATTTTGATTTTAATGTTCCTGTAGGCCAATCGGGCGACACGTATGACAGGTTTTGCGTTCGAAACGCCGAAGTATGGGAAAGTCTTAGCATTATTAAACAGGCACTGGCTAAATTGCCTGAAGGACCTTACCACGCAAATGTGCCGGATTATTACCTGCCTCCAAAAGAGGAAGTGTACAACAATATGGAAGCGCTTATTTATCACTTTAAGATAGTGATGGGTGAAGTTCCGGTTCCAAAAACAGAAGTATATCATGCCGTAGAGGGCGGTAACGGAGAGCTTGGCTTTTACCTTATAACCGATGGAAGCCGTACACCATACAGGCTTCACTTCCGCAGGCCATGCTTTATATATTACCAGGCGTTTAACGATATGGTTAGGGGCCAAATGCTGTCGGATGCTATTGCAACACTGTCGAGCCTTAATGTAATTGCAGGAGAATTAGACGCATAGAGTTGTTTTAAATTTTGAATTACGAATTTTAAATTACGAATTGAAATTGGCAATGCCATTTAAAATTCAAAATTTAGAATAAAATAGAAACAGAAGGATGGAGATTAGTCACATACATCAGGAAATAAACATAACACCAGCCTTGCAGGCCAGGATAGACGAACTGTTGAGCCACTACCCTGCCGACAAAAGGAAATCAGCATTGCTGCCTGTACTGCATGACGTGCAGGATGCGCATGACAATTGGCTGAGCATACCATTGCAGGATAAAGTTGCCGAAATATTAGGCATAAAACCGGTAGAGGTGTATGAGGTAGTAACATTTTACACCATGTACAATCAAAAGCCCATAGGTAAATTTATGTTTGAGTTTTGCAGGACATCCTGCTGTGCTGCACGTGGTGCCGAGAACCTGATGGACTATACCTGCAACAAGCTTGGCGTTAAAGAAGGCGAAACAACAGCAGACGGCATGTTTACCGTAGTTGGTGTAGAGTGCCTTGGTGCCTGTGGCTATGCACCTATGCTTCAGTTGGGCGATTTTTACAGAGAGAACCTTACTCCGCAAAAAATGGACGAACTAATAGAAGACTGCCGCGCGGGTAAAGTAGATTTACATAAACTGACCATTACTCAATAACGATGGCTACAAAGATATTATTAGAGCATATAAACGTACCGGGTATAAAAACCTATGAAGTGTATCGCCAGCAAGGTGGATACCGCTCTGTAGAAAAGGCCCTTAAAGGCATGACACCGGACGAGGTGGTGGAAGAAGTAAAAACCAGCGGTCTTCGTGGTCGTGGGGGTGCGGGTTTCCCTACCGGAATGAAGTGGAGCTTTATCGATAAAAAATCGGGCAAGCCAAGGCACTTGGTTTGCAATGCCGACGAATCAGAACCTGGAACGTTTAAAGACCGTTTTTTAATGGAGTACATTCCGCACCTTTTGATAGAAGGAATGATTACTTCGAGCTACGCATTGGGGTGTAACCTGAGTTATATTTACATTCGTGGCGAATACATGTGGGTTTTCCGCATATTGGAAAAAGCAATTAAAGAAGCCTATGCCGCCGGATGGCTGGGCAAAAATATATTAGGTACAGGCTGGGATCTTGACCTGCACGTGCACTGTGGTGCCGGAGCCTATATTTGTGGCGAAGAAACCGCACTTATTGAATCGTTAGAAGGAAAAAGGGGCAATCCAAGGATAAAACCTCCATTCCCTGCTGTTAGTGGTTTGTGGGCTAACCCAACCGTGGTAAACAATGTAGAATCTATTTCGGCAGTGCCATGGATTGTAAACAATACCGGTGCAGAGTATGCTAAAATTGGTATAGGGCGCTCTACGGGCACAAAATTATTCTCTGCATCCGGCCACTGTAAAAACCCGGGTGTTTATGAAATAGATATGGGGCTAAGCGTGGATGAGTTTATGAACTCTGATGAATACCTTGGCGGTATGATGGACGACAGACCTTTAAAAGGTTTGATTCCCGGAGGATCTTCAGTACCAATATTGCCATCACATCTTATTTTTAAAACCGCAGCCGGAGAAGACCGCTTAATGACCTACGAATCGCTTGCCGATGGTGGATTTGCAACAGGATCTTCATTAGGTTCGGGAGGCTTTATAGTATATAATGATACAACCTGCGTGGTGCGCAATACCTGGAACTTTAGCCGTTTTTACCATCACGAAAGCTGCGGACAATGTTCGCCATGCCGTGAAGGCACAGGCTGGATGGAAAAAGTATTGCACCGCATAGAGAACGGCCACGGCCGCGAAGAAGATATAGATTTGCTGTGGGACATACAGCGCAAAATAGAAGGTAACACCATTTGCCCACTGGGAGATGCAGCAGCATGGCCTGTGGCAGCAGCCATTCGCCACTTTAGGGACGAGTTTGAATATCATGTTCGTTTTCCTGAAAAAATTAAAAATCGCGACCATTTTGTAAATGAGCCTTTTGAAAAAGTAAGGCATTTGGTGGCGAAACAGGCAGTGATATAAGCCCCTCCCGACCTCCCCAAAGGGGAGGAGACTGGAGACGAAAAGTATAATAATTAAACATACCCGAGTTCCCCCTTTGGGGGTTAGGGGGCTGATAAAGATGAAAGTAACAATAGACGGCCAGGAAATAGACGTAGAACCGGGGACCACCATCCTGCAGGCTGCGCGCAAAATAGGCGGCGAGAGCGTTCCGCCAGCCATGTGCTATTACTCTAAACTTAAGGGAAGCGGTGGTAAATGCCGTTGCTGCCTGGTAGAAGTATCTAAAGGCAGTGAGGCCGACCCAAGGCCAATGCCTAAACTTATGGCTTCGTGCGTAACGGGCTGTATGGATGGCATGGAGGTCAAAAGCATTACTTCTGAAAGGGTTGTAGATGCACGTAAGAGCGTAACCGAATTTCTTTTAATTAATCACCCACTGGATTGCCCTGTGTGCGATCAGGCAGGTGAATGCGACCTGCAAAACCTTAGCTTTAAGCATGGTGCAGCCAAAACCCGCTTTATTGAAGATAAACGTACATTTGAGCCCGAGAATATTGGTCCAAACATACAGCTTCACATGAACCGCTGCATACTTTGCTACCGCTGTGTTATGACAGCAGACCAGCTTACTGACAACCGTGTGCATGGCGTAATGAACAGGGGCGACCACTCGCAAATATCTACCTGTATTTCGAAAGCTATAAATAATGAGTTCTCAGGAAATATGATCGATGTGTGCCCTGTAGGCGCACTTACCGATAAAACATTCCGTTTTAAACAAAGGGTATGGTTTAACAAGCCTTACAATGCACACCGCAACTGTACAAAATGCTGTGGTAAAACCACTCTGTGGATGTTTGGTAACGAAATACAAAGGGTTACTGCGCGTAAAGACGAATATCATGAAGTGGAGGAATTCATTTGCAACGAGTGCCGCTTTGACCATAAAGATACTGCTGACTGGGTTATTGAAGGACCACGCAAGTTTGAAAAAGACTCTGTTATCAACCAAAATAATTACACCCGTCAAATTAAACCTGTAGTTATAGAGACTGAACACAACATACTTTTAGGCCGCGATATAGACCGCAAAAAAATAAGTATGACCGAAGTTCCGCTAAAACCCGAAGAACAAAAAGTATTAAACGAAGGTAACGTATAAGTTGGTTTACGGTTGATGGTTATTAGTTGTTGAAAGCTCAGCAACTTTTAAACTTTAAACGTTCAAACTTTAAACTAATAAGAAATGGATAGTGCAATAATTATAGAAAAAGGCATTTTTATAGTGGTAATATTTGCCATTACCATGCTTTTTGCCATGTATGAAACCCTTGCCGAGCGAAAAATTGCTGCCTGGCTACAGGATCGTATAGGGCCTAACCGGGCAGGTAAAGGTGGTATACTGCAGCCACTTGCCGATGGTTTAAAACTTTTTTCTAAAGAAGAGTTTTTTCCTGATACGCAAAACAAGTTCCTTTTTATTGTAGGCCCGGCCATATCAATGACCACTGCATTAATGACCAGCGCGGTTATTCCGTGGGGTGATAAGTTGCAGATATTTGGCAGAGATGTTATCCTTCAGGCTACAGATATTGATATTGCAATGCTGTATGTTTTTGGTGTACTATCGGTTGGTGTTTACGGCATCATGATAGGCGGATGGGCATCAAACAATAAATTCTCGCTAATGGGTGCCATGCGTGCCTCATCTCAAATGATATCTTATGAGGTTGCCATGGGTCTTGCCATAATTGCACTGGTAATGATGACAGAATCGCTATCATTAAGAGACATTGCAGCAGGACAGCACGAATGGCGTTGGAATATACTATATCAGCCAGTGGGTTTCCTTATCTTTTTAGTATGTTCTTTTGCAGAAACGAACCGTACTCCTTTTGACCTTGCCGAGTGTGAGGCCGAGTTGATTGGTGGATATCACACCGAATATTCGTCAATGAAAATGGGCTTTTACCTGTTTGCCGAATATGCCAGTATGTTTATATCATCTACCATACTTGCGGTGTTATATTTTGGTGCTTACAACTATCCGGGTATGGACTGGGTAGAGGCCAACTGGGGTGTTAACCCTGCAAATATTATTGGCATTGCAGTATTGTTTGCTAAGATATGTTTCTTCATATTCTTTTATATGTGGGTGCGTTGGACGATTCCGCGCTTTAGGTATGACCAGCTAATGAAACTTGGATGGAAAATGCTTATTCCGCTTGCTATTGCAAACATTATTGTAACGGGCGTTGCCATATTGTTTTTTGATAAATAAGAAATTTTATACCCTAATAGGTTAAATCGACACATCATGTCTATACAAACCATATCATTATCGGGAAAGAAAAAAGAGGTATCTAACAAAAAGATGACCTTTTTAGAAAGCCTTTACCTTGTGGCAATTGCCAAAGGACTTATGATTACCATAAGGCACCTTTTTAAAAGAAAGGTTACCATTAAATATCCGGAACAAACCCGCGAGCTTAGCCCTGTTTACCGTGGCCAGCACATGCTTATGCGCGACGACGAAGGACGCGAACGCTGCACAGCCTGTGGTTTGTGTGCCCTCTCCTGCCCTGCCGAAGCCATTACTATGAAAGCCGAAGAGCGCAAGCCCGAGGAGAAACACCTTTACAGGGAAGAAAAATATGCTTCTATTTATGAGATAAACATGCTGCGCTGTATTTTTTGCGGCCTGTGTGAGGAAGCCTGCCCTAAACAGGCTATCTATCTTACAAAATCGCGTGTTATGGTAAAATCTAACAGCGACAGGGAAGATTTTATTTACGGAAAAGACAAATTGGTTATGCCGCTTGACATGGCCATAAGGAACACCCAAATGCAAACGGCCAACTAAACCATGCTAACACTATTTTACATCTTATCGGCTATTACCTTGGGAACGGCTTTTTTAACCATCCTGAGCAAAAACCCAATCCATAGTGCCATTTATCTTATTCTTTGCTTTTTCTCTATAGCCGGGCACTACCTAATGTTTAACGCTCAGTTTTTATTTATAGTACACATTATAGTTTACAGTGGGGCTATTATGATTCTGATGCTGTTTACCATAATGCTCATGAATCTTAATAAAGAAGACGAGCGAAACAAACCGCTGCTTTCGCGCATTGCCGCAGCCGTTGCCTTTGGCCTTGTAGCACTTATACTACTTGCAAGTTTTATAAAATCGCAACCGGTAATCGAACAATATAAAGTTTCAGGACAGGACTATCAGTCTATCAAAGTACTTGGGCATGTATTGCTAAACGAATACATTATTCCGTTTGAGTTTGCATCAGTATTGCTTTTGGTATCTATGATAGGTGCTGTACTGCTATCTAAAAAAGAACACATAAACGGTTAGTATGGAAAATATTTTACAGGAAATAGGTATAGACAACTACATTTACCTTTCTACACTTCTTTTTTGTGTGGGCGCTTTCGGAGTATTATACAGGCGCAATGCCATTGTAATGTTTATGTCTATAGAGATTATGCTTAATGCCGTAAACCTGCTTTTGGTAGCTTTTTCTACCTACCATCAGGACGCCGCAGGTCAGGTATTCGTATTTTTCTCTATGGCAGTTGCCGCTGCCGAGGTAGCCGTTGGGCTTGCCATACTTGTGGCGGTGTACCGTAACCTTAACGGTATTGATATAGATAACTTAAAGAATTTAAAAGGATAACGCCTAATGGATACAAATTTGGCCTTACTATTATTATTTGCCCCATTTGTCGGGTTCCTGATCAATATTTTCTTTGGTAAAAAGATAAGCAAAACACTATCAGGCACATTGGGCACGGTAGCTGTTGCCGTTTCGTTTATTACAACGCTTGTTTTCTTTTTGCAGGTAATGAGCACTAAAGAGCCAGTTATGGTTAACCTGTTCCAGTGGCTTACATTACAAAATTTCAGCGTAGATTTTAGCTTTCAGTTAGACCAGCTTTCGTTGCTGTGGCTTATGTTCGTTACCGGTATTGGTACACTGATACACGTATATTCTATAAGCTATATGCATGATGACGAAAACCTGCATAAGTTTTTTGCCTACCTCAACCTTTTCGTGTTCTTTATGATAACGCTTGTTATGGGCAGCAACCTCCTTATAATGTTTATAGGCTGGGAAGGTGTTGGACTTTGTTCGTACCTGCTTATCGGTTTTTGGTATAAAAACCAGGACTATAATGATGCAGCCAAAAAGGCTTTCATCATGAACCGTATTGGCGACCTTGGTTTCCTTATAGGCATCTTTATTCTTGCTTATCTGTTCCACTCTGTAGAATATAATGTTATTAAAACAGAACTTGACAACCAATGGCCTGTAGACCAAACGTGGCTGGGTGTTGCCATGCTGTGCCTGTTTATTGGTGCTTGCGGTAAAAGCGCGCAGATACCATTATACACATGGTTACCCGATGCGATGGCAGGGCCAACTCCTGTATCTGCACTAATACACGCGGCTACAATGGTAACGGCAGGTATCTTTATGATTACAAGGCTAAACTTTTTATTTAACCTTACACCTGATGTACTTGAAATAATAGCTGTTGTTGGAGCAATAACATCGCTCATTGCAGCATCTATAGGGCTCGTACAAAACGACATTAAAAAAGTACTGGCTTATTCAACGGTATCTCAGTTAGGTTTGATGTTCCTTGCCCTTGGGCTTGGTGCCTATGAGGTAGCAGTATTCCATGTAATAACACACGCTTTCTTCAAAGCATGCTTATTCCTTGGTTCGGGTTCTGTAATACATGCATTGCATGGCGAACAGGACATGCGCAACATGGGCGGTCTTCGAAAAGTAATGAAGGTTACATTTATTACTTTCCTTATTTCAACTCTTGCCATATCAGGATTGCCTCCATTCTCCGGGTTCTTTTCTAAAGACGAAATATTGCTAACGGCTTTCCACCATAATAAAGCGTTGTGGGTTATAGGCTCTTTAGCATCGATAATGACGGCATTTTATATGTTCCGACTGCTGTATCTTACTTTCTATAAAGAATTCAGGGGTACAGAAGAGCAGAAACACCATTTGCACGAGTCGCCTGCTCTTATTACTTTCCCATTAATAGTTTTGGCGATACTTGCCCTTGTTGGAGGAGCAATAAGCCTTCCGGGCATGAGCTGGCTTAACGAATATTTAGCCCCGGTAATTGCCAAACCAGCAGTACATGGGCACCTTGGCACTACAGAATATGCACTTATGGGTGTAGCAGTGGTTGGTGCACTGATAGGTATAGGTGTGGCGTATGCCAAATACATTAAGAAAGGCGAAGTACCACCACAGGACAGCGAAATTACAGGTGTTGCAGGAGTATTGTATAACAAATATTATGTAGATGAAATTTATACTGCAATAATTGTAAAACCTATATATGCTATAGGCAGCTTCTTTAAAAATGTTATCGAAACAGCCATTTCGGCATTTATTTACGGCTTAGGAAAAACAGCTATAATGCTGGGCAACGAGGGTAGGTCATTGCAAAACGGAAGCGTAGGTTTTTATCTTTTGGTTTTTGTATTGGGTGTTTGTTCAATAATTGGCTATATATTTCTGGCAAAATAATTCATACTAATGGACGTATCTTTTATACTTATTGTTTTATTGTTTGGCGCAGGAGCCACTTATTTTGTAGGCGATAAATGGGCCTCTAAAGCGGCACTTATTTTTAGCCTTGCAGCTTTCGCGGCAACGGTATATATAACCTATTTGTTTACTGCAGGCGAAAATGTTAGCACCTTAAAATTATGGATTAAATCGCCAAGAATATTCCTTGCCTTTAGGGCAGACGGGCTGTCTTTACTCCTAACGTTGCTTACAACTGCCTTGACCCCGGTAATCGTATTTACTTCTTTTGGCAACCTTTTCCCTAAAACAAGGGCATTTTATGCACTTATACTTTTTATGGCATTTGCCATGGCCGGAACCTTTTTGGCTGTAGATGGTTTGCTGTATTATATTTTCTGGGAACTTTCTCTGATACCGATATATTTCATAGCATTACTTTGGGGTAGCGGAAATGCCGAAGAGCGAAAAAAAGCAGTAGTTAAATTCTTTATCTATACTTTTGCCGGCTCGTTATTTATGCTTGTTGCATTTATATTCCTGTATCAAAGAACGCAATCGTTCCTTAATTTCCATTTATACAATGCAATGATCACTCCACAGGAACAAACCTGGATATTTTTTGCGTTCTTTTTGGCCTACGCTATTAAAATTCCAATTATACCGTTCCATACATGGCAGGCAAATGTGTATCAAAAAGCACCTGCCGCTGGCACCATGCTCTTATCGGGTATTATGCTTAAAATGGCTTTATACAGCATTATAAGATGGCAGTTGCCTATTGCTCCAATAGCTGCAGTTCAGTATAAATATATTATTGTTGGCCTTTGTATTGCAGGGGTTATATATGGTTCTGTACTTGCACTGAAACAAAATAACCTTAAAAAACTTCTTGCCTACTCGTCTCTTGCCCACGTTGGGCTTATAGCTGCCGGAAATTATACGCTTACCTTAGACGGCCTTCGCGGAGCAGTGATACAAATGCTGGCGCACGGTGTTGTTGTGGTAGGGCTATTTTTTGCTGCCGAAGTTATTGAACGCAGGTTTGGCACACAGCAAATAGATGAAATGGGAGGCATACGCATACAGTCGCCTAAGTTTACCTCTATGTTTATGATATTGGTACTGGCATCTGTTGCATTGCCCGGAACCTTTAACTTTATAGGAGAATTTGAGTTGCTTTACAGCCTTGCCCAAATTAATATATGGATAGCCGTTATTGGCGGAACCACAATTATCCTTGGAGCATTTTATATGTTGAGGATGTTCCAGCAGGTAATGCTGGGCGAAAAAAATGTAAAAGCATTTACAGATGTAACCTTTAACGAAGGGCTTGCGTTTGTACTGATCATTGGGGCACTTTTATTCTTTGGCTTGTACCCGAAACCCATAGCCGATTTTGTGACCCCTGAGCTGGAAAAGATTTTAGTTTACATAAACCGATTTAATAAATAATGGATATTTTAATAGCTATTGCAGGATTAGGTATAATATGCCTTGTAGCTGAGATTTTTAACCTTAGAAAAATCATCGTGCCTTTTACAGTGGCAGGACTTATTGCTCTATTGGGTTATACGGGTGCAAAAATATTCAGTAAAAACCCTGATATTCTGGGTACGGGCTTAGACGGAGCTCCGTATAACAGCATGATGGCATCAGACAAATATGGTCTTGCCTTTAGCGCATTATTTATATTGATCAGTATATTTTTGGTGGCATTAAGTCCGGAATTTCACAAAGAACACAAAGCAAAACTATCAGATTTTGTAGCTATAAAACTATTTTTGCTTACAGGAGCTATAGCCATGGTATCGTTTACAAATCTGGCTATGTTCTTTTTAGGTATAGAAATACTTTCAATATCATTATATGTTCTTGCAGCAAGCAAGCCTAAAGATGTAAAAAGCAATGAAGCCGGTATGAAGTACTTTCTGATGGGAGCTTTTGCTTCGGGCATCATACTTTTTGGTATTGCACTTATATATGGCGCAACAGGAACATTCAACATGCTCGACATTAATGCCCTTAACAGGGAGGCACTCCCTACATGGTTTGCCATAGGAACTGTGATGATGATAATTGGCCTTATGTTTAAAATTGCAGCAGTGCCCTTCCATTTTTGGGCACCGGATGTATATGAAGGCTCTCCGGCTCTAACTACTGCAACCATGAGCACATTGGCAAAAGTAGCGGCAATGGCATCATTATTTAAATTGGCTACAACACTAAATGCACACGTTCCCGGATTATTAACAACTATAAATCTCCTGGCTGTATTGTCTATGACAGTGGGTAACCTTTTGGCATTAAAGCAAACAAATGTAAAACGTATGCTTGCTTTTTCAGGTATATCTCATGCGGGTTATATGTTGTTAGCATTCCAGTTTCTTAATCTGACAACTTCGCAGGGCAACCTGTTGTTTTATGCAACAGGATATGCACTAGCAGGTATAGCCGCTTTTGCAGTAATACTATCGGTTTGCGGCAGCAAAGGAAACGAAGACATATACAACTTTAACGGCCTTGGCAAAACACACCCTCTACTGGCGGGCGTACTTACATGTGCATTGCTGTCTATGGCCGGGATACCTATTTTTTCAGGATTCTTTGGTAAACTGTTCCTGTTTGGACAGGTGCTTGAAAAAGGCCGACTGATACTTGTAGTAATAGCAGTAATAAATTCAATAATAAGCATTGGATATTACTTTAAATTAATCCTGTCTATGTACACTCAGGAAAGTACAACAGAGACAGAAAAAACTACTGTACCATTTGTATACAGTGCAGTGGCTGTACTATCTATAGCCATTAATATTGCTATAGGTCTTTATCCTCAGTTTATACTTGATCTGATAAAATAATACGAATTACCCCATAAACAAATGGCGTTTTGCAGACTGCAAAACGCCATTTGTTTTATACGAAAGAAACTTTAAGATTACCAGCCCTCTTTGAAACCTTCTTTGAGAGCGGCAGTATATTTTTCTACATTAAATTTATAAAGGTTTGGCGATTTGTGTGCCCCACCCTTGCGCGATTCGTCCTGCTTGTCTAAAATGTCATAACCAATCATCTTACGGTAAAAATTACCCCTGTTTAGCTTTTTCCCTAAAATGATCTCATACAATTTTTGCAACTCGGGCATGGTAAATTTCTCAGGCAGCAGCTTATCTCCAATAGGCTCATAATTTAGCTGGCGCCTAAGCGTTACAAGAGCTTTATCGAATATTTCCTTATGATCCATCATCATATCCTGAAGTGCGTCGATATCAATCCACTCGCAGGCTTCAGAGAACACATCTGTAACAGGAATAACATCAGCAAAATTGACCAATGCATAGAACCCTACCGATAAAAAGCGTTGCTTATGCCACAAATTATCGTCATAATCTTCAAAGAAATATTCAGAGCGGTTAAGATCAGTAAAAATTTTAAACTGCTGTAAAAAGATATCCCCTGCCCCCGTACGCTCCTTAAGGATGCGATTAGCAGCATCGTTTATAACTTCCTGTTTGCCCATATAGCCACCCGGAAGCCCCCACTTATCCTGGCCTTTTACTTTAAGCAGTAAAACTTTTAGTGCCGAATTATGAAAACCAAAAACAACACAATCTATAGAGATATGCGGAATATATTCTTTCCATGCCATCTCAGACCATTCTTCCAATAAAACCCTAAAGCTCTTTTCCTGCATTTATAATAATCTATTTTACAAGGTTTAAACGGCTAAAATACAATTTTTAATTGAAAAAAAAAGTTACTGTATTTACAACCATGGTAATGTGCTTTTTTATACCGATGAAAAGCGACAGTCAGCATATTTAAAACTAAAAAAATCTTTACCATTGCCACTTTACAGCTATAAACCCAGGCTTTTTCGAACAAAACATAACTAAGAGACTATTTTTATCGATTTGTAAAAACAAACATATCAAACACTTAAACACAAATGAAAAAATAATTTAAATTTTTACCGAAATTATTTTTGGACAACAACAAAAAGTGTCTATATTTGCAACCGCAATGAGCAAATGTATTTGCTCATACAGGAGGAATGGCAGAGTGGTCGATTGCGGCAGTCTTGAAAACTGTTGACTGTAACAGGTCCGGGGGTTCGAATCCCTCTTCCTCCGCAAAATCCCTTATAATCTAAAGATTGTAAGGGATTTTTTTATTTTAATAATTTTCACAACAGAAATAAAAGAAGAGATAAACATCAAAAGTTGTGAGATTTCTATCTTCATTTTTTTCCTAAATATGATGAAAAAAAAGAAAGCATTTTACACTGCTTACATACCTGTTTTTTTACTGGGAATATTTTATGTCTATAAAATGGATCAACTAGCAGAGAACAATAGAAAATTAGCCCCTGAAATATGTTTTGAAAAAGGCCTTGAAGAGTTAATAGTTAAAACAATATCTTTTGAAAGAAATAATCTGTATTTTAATGACACGCTGTATAATTCTGAGGGCATAAGTAGTTACACAAGAGTTAAGAGTAAAAACACTGTAGAAGAATTAAGTGATATAAAATCACCTTTTAAAATAAAAAAGAAATCTAACAATGATACTCTTGAATTTTATAAAAACGGCAAACTTTATTACATACTGTTAACTGAAGAAATTAATTTTTCTCAAGACAATTAAGCATAAAAACACACTTTTTACATCTTATCAAAAGCAAAAATGGATTAACCGCATTATAGCCAGTATCAATTTATAAGGCATTTAATTCAAAAGTCAAGGCTTAATTATAAACAACAATCTCACCCGTTTCCAGGGAGATTATTGTTTATAGTCCTAGTTAGCCAGCAACTTTATAACTGGCATAGAAAACCATCACAAGCGCAACGCACCCATTTTAGTTAATGACTTTGGATTAGTTGGTACGGTCTTAAAGGAATTGGTGCTCTTAGTAATAATGCTTATGGGTTATTAAGTGTTTCAGAGAAATAAAGCAACTCGAAGGCTGCTTTACATATCTTAGAGCTTGTTTAAATATATTTATTTGATAACACTTAATCTGAAATAACTCCTATTAATTGAATAACTCAAGAAGTGTTTCACAGATAAATAAAACATCTTCGTTTGACATACCAATAAACGGCATTTGATAAATGTTTCCAGTAAGTTTTTGTATGCAATATGCTTCATTTCCTCCATCAGAACCGAAAATAAAATATTCGGGTGCATACTCATTGACTTTATATTGAGTGTTCAATTCTAATAAATCATCTAATTTCCATAACACTATGTAGCTTCCACTATCTGTATAAATTTCAGCACTATTAGTTTCTTTGTAAAACTCTAAAAAATCTAAGGGTAATTTAAAATCAATGCTTTCAGTGAAATTCCGTATCGAATCAATAAATAAAGTTCCTTTTTTTATAATTTTCATATATATTATTTTTTTGTTGCATTTCGCATTAAAGCATTCCAGAAATTAGTATACTGTATATGTTGTTGAGGGGTTAAAAATAACTTATTTGATATATCAGTTGGATTACCATTAAATATAACAGACTGTATTTCATGTATTTGTAAACTTTCAAAGGCTGATGGGTTACTTGCTCTTAAAGTTCTATTTGCACTATTTGCTGCCTGTCTAGCTGCCGAATATTCAACTCCTTCTAGTAATCTAAAAGGGCCATTTGGCTTTGGTCCACCTGCTGGATATCCATGCCTGTCTAAAACTGAAAAAGTACCTTCGACAAATTCTTCTTCAGCTTTAGCAATCGTTGAAGGGGCAGCACTACTTACGCCATAACCGCCTGTTATGAAATTAAATAACTCTTCTCTATGAGCGTTCGCTATAGTTTGATATAAATAAGCATTTATACCATCTTTTTTATAAACATCTAAGGCTTCAGCTTGCTTCGTTACTTGGCCTCCACTAAAAATATCTCCAGCTAATATAGGGTCAAAAGTCCATGTTCCTTCTTCAGCTGTTACACTACTTTTGCTTCCTGAGCCAAACCATCCCTTAACAGTATTTACAGTTCTTTTAAACCATGAAATTCCGCCACCGCCTCCATCATTATTGCTTGCAGAAGATTTACCTGGATCGTTATGCCCGCCAATATTACCATGCATTCGCTTGAAAGCGGCTTCTTGTGTCGCTGCACTTGGCTTTCCATCCCAATCCGAAAAAGACCAATCCGGTGTTGCTTCTGCTTTCATCCCATCAGGGTCTACAAACACAACTGGGTTGTTATAACAATAGTTGTAAGGTGTCCATCGTCTGCTCGTTTCAGCCAGTGGGTCAATATTCATCCATCTGCCCAGTGCAGGGTCATAATTCCGTGCACCGTAGTCGTACATATCAAGCCCCAGCTCGTGCTGCAGCTCCTTGCCGTTGTACTTATACTATAAAGAGGCTATCTTTTTGAGATAGCCCCTTTAAATTATTTATCATTGATAAATACTCTATCCCAGCATGTTATAAATATAAATTCTCATATCACTAACTTTGAAACACTACCGACTGCGGCAACAATATCAATAAATTCTCACTCATAATCCGGATAATTAATTGGGTATTTATTTCCCTTGACAAGTTCTAAAATCCCATGCGGATTAAATACAAGTCCTATGAAACTGTTTTGATTTTCTCCTTCAAGTTTTCCAACTATATTAAAATCCTTGCTATTAATATGCCAAACATGCCAGTTATCAGATTTCCTAATAGGCTTGTCGCCAACTTTAGTACCATAGTCTTTGGTACTTCGAAATAAAATTTTTTCAGGAGATCCAATGTTCTCACTACTACTTTCTTTCGTCCATAGATTTAATTTCAAGCCAAAATCGGTAGCGCAGTGAGCATAAAATAACACGTCATCATTTATAATTTCATCTATTGTTGGGCTGTTGTCTAAGGGGAAAATGTGATTAAAACATCGAACAACATCACTATTTAATTGTAATACATCATACGCAATTAACTGCATATATCTCTTCTCTTTTTCATTTATTGGGACAGAGAATATGTCGCCAATTTTTGTTTTTAATCTTTTTGCCATATTTTAGTTGCTAAGGTGTTACCCCATATTGTACCCATTTTGAAGGGGCTATAGAATTAATTTTATTTAAAAGATTAGGTAAGCCATGTTGATTAATTACATTTTGTTCCCAAACTCTAGCTTGTGTCTTAGTTAAACTTGTAGCTCCTTGGATAATTTCAAAATCTAAAGCAGATTTAGGAGTACCACTAGCCGCATGTTCAGCAAACCGAACAGCAGCATCTCGACTTGTAATACCAACATATTGAACTTTACCCGCAGCGTCAAAGCCTTGATAAACTACGTGGCTTCCTTCCTCAACAGCGACAATTGCCTCCTCTGCCTCGACAACAGCGACAATTGCTTCCTGTCCTGTCGCTTCCAATACAGCTACCGTTTCTGTTGCCAAAGCCATACTACCAAGTTCAACCACTACTTCAATCGCAATTTCTGGTATTATAATTGACGCAAGAAAACTACCGTAAAGATTCCCGTTCTTTTCATCATTTTTATGAAATTCCTTGTAGAATTGCATATTATTCTGATTAGAGGCGAATGACTTATAATTCTCTAAATATTTCTCTCCAAAAAATGCTTTTCCTAAGTCAAAAGTAGGCAACCATGAAATATTTGCCGAGCTTGAAGATTTTGAACGTGTTGCAGTAATAACAACTTCTTTAAGGTTACCAGCATCAATTGGCTCATCATCTCCAGGCCCATCAGCAAACATACCATCAATGTCTATAAAATAGACCGGATTATTCATGGTGTATGCATATGGACTATATGGAACATATCTTGATGCCAGCGGGTCAATATTCATCCACCTGCCCAGTGCAGGGTCATAATTACGTGCGCCGTAGTCATACATATTAAGCCCCAACTCGTCCTGCAGCTCCTTACCATTGTACTTATAGTTATGCATCAGCTTGCCCTGAGTACTTAAAGGCGGGTACAAAACAATAGACCCTTCGATCTCTTTGTACTCCAAATAATCCATGTTGTAGTTAAGATGCCTTAACCCAAACGGATAATAATGGCTCTCCTCCTTAATCTTAAGCCCTCCCGGATCGCTCTTTAACGGTGGTGTGTAGGCATAATTCATACGTACATTGCCCAAATGGTCTTTGTACTGGTACACATAATTATAGGAACCACCAGTGCCTACTGCCGTAAAATCTACATAGCCCTCGGCCGTTGGAAAAAACTGCAATACATTATTCTTGTACTGGAAGCCACTCAGGTAGTCTACAACAACAGTATTTGCGCCATCAACAACCGTCTTTTTAAGCTTAACACCCGCTGCATTGTAAAGGTAGGTAATTTTTCTACTGCTGTTGTTGTTAAAAATAATCTCAACCGGAAGGTTAAGGTGGTTGTACTTAATGCTTGTAATACCTTTATTCAGGTCGGTAAGCATGTTGCCGTTGCCGTCATAGGTATACTCTGTGCCGTTAGGACTGCTCGCCAGGTCATTAAAACCCTGCGGGCTACCGGAATTATCCACGACCTTTGTAAGCTGGTTGCTGCCCGTAGGATAGGTAAGCTCCAAAGCATCGATCTGTACAATGGTGTTAGGGTCGTCTACCCCTCCATTGCGGTAAATCCTTGTAATATTGCCGTTACTATCATATTGCAGCGATTCGTTGTAGCTCTCCGTTACCGGAACATTATCGTTTGGCTTTTGGTAGATGGCATCCCTCAGGCGGTTGGCACTGTCATAAGCATAGCTGTATTTGCGCAGTACGTTATCCTGCGAGCTTATCCACTGCGTTTCCGATATGTTGCCGTTATATAGTTCTTTAACCCTGTTATTCAGATTGCCATTAATAGTGTTGTAGCTTATCCTGTAGGCAAACAAATCCTCCGGATACAAAGTCTCCGCTTCAAGATCCTCCACATCATTTATATCTGTAAGCCAACCCCGGATGTTGTATTTATAATCTACCTTTTGGTAAGTGCCTAAAGAGTTACCTAATACAAGCGCACCACCTACATTTTTAGACACTAACTGACCTAATTCATTGTATGTGTTGGTCGAAAGCTTTTGCCCATCCAAACTGTTTATCTGGTGGGTGTGCCCTAACAGCCTGTCCTGATCACTGTACTCAAAACTTTCAGTTATAGTCAGTGCAGTATCTGTACTGCCTTTTTTAAACTGCGTTTTAGTATACTGCACTTTGCCTGTAAAATCAAGCTTGCTGTCTACCTGTGTATACCCACCCAAATAATTAGTTGCTTTGGTGCGCAATGCCCTGCCCCTGTAGTCATAATAGGTGTAGGTGGTTTCCCCTGCTGTAGAAGATGCTCCTTCTAAAGCACGTACCCAACTGCCCGTTAAAAGACCTTTGGTATTTAACGATACCTGTGCACCCTCTACCTGTGTACTGCTTGTTGGCCTCTCGGCTGTGGGCAGCCACAAGTAATCATCATAATAATTTACCGTAAGCAATCTAAATACCGTAGACAACCCTGTTGGGGGCGTGTAATTGACAGGTATATTATTTATAGTCCCGCTACCCCGCACTGCATAAACAGGCACACCATTGTTAAGGTTCTGTAAGGTTGACCGTGTTATAGCATTTACCGTAAAATAGTACCATCCTGTAAAAGCCACCCTGCCAAAGGCATCATAGTAGGTGCGAAGCCAGCCCTGCTCGGCAGACGTTGCAGTACTCCCTCCAAAAGGTATTAAAGTAGGCCCGGTGAGCATTACCCTGTCCTGGCTGTCATATACAATAAACTCCCATTGCTTGCCCGGTAGCTTTTTTTCAACAAGGCGGTTGCGCTTGTCGTACTTATACTGGTAGCACAAATCCTCCAGATAGGTAATTTCCCCTTGGGCCTTGGGCGGCAGTACGTAGGTTAGGTTGCCAAACTCGTCATACACATAATAAGTATCTGCTTTAATCCCATCTATATATGTTCTCTTTAAAACTACCTGTCCGTCTTTGTTCTTAAATTCTTCGGTAGTATGGTTCGTTCCGCTGGTCCAGTTCTCATCTTTAGTAACTGTTTTATACAACTGCCCTGCAGTATAGTAGTCTAAGCCTGTAGCCGAAAATGATATATTATAAATACTCCGGCTCTGAAACCACTCTGCATGGGCTTTAAACTTTTTAACTTCATTAGTTCCGTTAACCTGATGGCTTAACTTAATGGTCTTGTCATTATCATCGCCCAGGTTTCCTTTCCATGGAGCACCGGGTGCACTTTGCTTAAGCACCCTGCCAAGCGGTGAAGGCTCCAAAAAGCTTTGGGAGTATGCAATTGAATCATTGAATTTAGTTACATAGTAGTTGACAGTATTTGTACGGGCAGCACCATCAAATTCTAATGTAGCCCTGTCGGTAGGATATGGCAGGTATTTCTTTACCTGCCTGCCATAAGAGTCGTACTCAATATGGGTGATGATATCCATGCCACTGGCATTCATCTTTCCGGCAACCTGCTGTATGGGTCTGCCAAGCCCGTCATAATACGTTACGCTTTCGTGAGGTGGCAATGTATTTGTCGTATCCCGATAGATTATTGTCTTCACATAATTCTGGTCTTGAGACTGCGCTATTGCCAAAACAGGCAACAGCAGTAGTAGGTATATAAACTTTTTCATAAGGTGCTGCTGTTATTCTTCTCTGTAATGGTATTTGGTCTCTGATAGTGTCCTGAAATTGTCGTCCGGGTCTTTCTCTTTTACAAACTGCAACCTTCCGAATGAATCATAGGTGTAATAGAGCGAGTAGCCTTTAGGGTCGGTAACATTGGTAACACCAACCAAAGGCTTATAGCCATAGGTAGTTACCATTGCATTAGGCAACAGTGTGCGAATATTGGCAGGAACCGTTAACCACTGCTTAACAGCCACTTCGTCAGTGCCCAAAGCAGCCATTACACTGTCAAAATCTGCATTTTCTATCATGGCAATAGGATACTTACCGTTATATCCCCACAGATAGCTTACATTGATACCTGATTCTTTTCTTACCTGAAGCACATTGCCGTTTGTGTGGTCTATCTTTACATATTGTATGCGGTTCTCACTATCAGCGGTGCCTTTGGCTGTTTTAATAAATTCAGGTGCCAAGAGGGTATCGTTCCATTTTCTATAGACGGTCTCCTGTTCGGAGAGTTTTATGCCATCCCTAAACTTTTGGGTAACCAGTGGCACCTGCATGTTTTTTGTTGCCAGATCACCTGCACGAGGCTTGGTTGACATCTCCGGGTCGGTAGGATAAAAATATTTAGTTGCCACGGTACCATCGCTCGTAGTGCTCGTCTGTTCAGCTAAATTGTAATGATTCTCATAGTCGTAAGTATAGTCCGTAGTGGTTACAAACTCTCCTCCGTTGTCTAAATAATCAGTGGTGGTACTTCTTAAAAGATCCATCGCACCGCCTACCTGGTGATAAACTTTGTACATCAATATATGGGCATTTGGTGCAGGTGCTGCACAAAAACGGATTAACGGAAGGCGGAACAACGTCCTGTTTTTTACATATTCAGTATTAGCGCAATATATAGGCATCCCTCCCGATCCGGGTGCAGGACAGTCTTCTAATCCATCTTCCAATAAATTTTTATAATATATTGACCGGAACAGGGAAACGTCGGGATACTCGTTCTCCGTTTTTTTGATCATGCTGAACGAACCGTTAGGATTGCTTTTATAGGCCGTTACAGTCAACGGTTTGCCCCTGAGCCATTCATTATCTGTGGGAGGATGGTAAGGGAAGGTATAATACAACCCCGTATCAGGTGTCATGGTAAAAGTATGTACAGTTTTACCTAAAGTATTGCTGCCCTCGCCGATATATTCGGTAACGGTACCATAACCCAGTGCTTGCTCCTGATAAGTAGCAAAATTTGCTCCCGGCACATTACCCTCCGGCTCGAATGTGGTCCACTCTTGCCCATAAATTGTAGTAACAACTTGTTCTATAGAACGAAAATTTGGAAGTCCAAACAGCTCCCCACTTGACTTTCCGGTAGCCGGATCGTTGTAGCTATAAGTCATTGTTTTGCCTAAATGATCTTCAGAATCCCAATATTCTATTTTCCTGATTCTTTTTCCTGCGGCATAAATAGGGTCGGTATCAGAAACTAAGGATTCAAGCCACTTTATATTAACCCTAAAAGTCTCTACATCGGCCGGGTAGCCATCGCTATCAACAATTCCGGTATGCTCCAGGTCATCCAAGGGATTATGGTTACTATTTCTTGGTGTTACCTCTAAAACATAAGTTCCAGGCCCTAACCCAGGAATATTCCTCCTTTGAGTAGATCCGGTTTGGTACAATACATGGGAATGCCCATTACCAGTCACCGTAATATTAAATCTGCATTGATTTGTATTGGATAGACTACCATTTGACCCGACACCACAACCTCTTGGATCATCAATATCAACCATGTAACTCGGAAGCCCTACTGCATTTTCAGGAATTATAAATGTTTTTTTGTAAGTATTGTTTACATAAACTCCTGGAAAGGCATCAGTATTATATTCCATACTCGTTATACCTACAATATTTGTTGTGTATGGATTGGTATCCGTAAAAAATATGTTACTCGGCAAATGGTTGAATACCTTGTTGTGTTCGTAGTGAAACTTCGTATGCCCCCCGTCCGGGTATATGATTTTTTCCAGCATTCCCGCCTTTGACATAATGGTGTCTACATTTCTTCCTCCATACTCATTGGTCTCGCCTGGGTTTTTAAGACAAAATCCGTTATTCTTACCGTTATAATATCCCCAAATATCCTGCGAATTGGAATGCCTGTTGGGTAGCGGGATTGCATTGTATACAAATTGGTGCGGAGGCAAAGAATTCCCTGACGCATCCTTAACCTGTACAGTTTTTAGGTACATACGCTTCTTAGCCCATGTATCGATACTCCTTAGAAAAGGATGTATCTGGGCATCATCGTTTGCAACAACATATTCGTGGGTAAACTCCACCTGCTTGATGATCACATTATTGATATCCCGAAGGATGATCTTTTTAAGGCGGCCGCCTCCGTTTATATCTTCCCTTGGTTCGTATTCAAACAAAACACTGCCCTTATCAAAATCTATTCTCTTATGCCTGTCTTGGTTACTTCCCACCCTACTTACATAGCTTCTGTATCCGGAAGGTGATGCCCCCGGGACAAACTTGTCATAAGATCTACGCCAAAAATTTAGTGTTTCCCTCTCGTATGTAAATGTGATTTCCGGCCCCTGTTGGGTTTTAATCTTTGATAGGTGCCAGGTGCTGGCAACAAGAGGATTGGCTGCACCTCCACTAATTATAGTATAATTAGTACCTATTTCTGATAATTCCCTTCCTTCATAGGATTGTTCAATATCACCTCCACTTAATGAAGCGCTAAAATCATAGAAATTCCCTTTATCATCGGTTACCGAGCCCAAACTCACCTTAATATTACTGAATTGTTGCACCACCGGCTTTCCATCCGTGTAGTCCAGTATGAATTTACCACTTATACCATTCGCATTAAAATAGTACTGGTCAGGTATTTCATCTGCTCTAATATCACGCCTACCTGTAGCAAACCATTCTTGGCGTCTCTTATCCTGATCATAAAATATATTATCATAGTCCATCTCATATCCAGGTTGTTCATCCGGCTCATCCCTGACCTGCCTTGAGATCATTCCGCCACAGTTCAGTGTCCACCCCAATCCTACACGTGAAGCTATCTCGGCTATTTTTATGCCACGGGCATGGTAGCTGATACTTATTGGAACGGTTACACCACCTGATTCTATTTCAAATAAAGGTATCGATATATTGGGCACTCCTGTGTACAACGATACCGGTACTTCGGTAAATTCAAACACGGATGATGCTTCCGGTGAGGGCGGTGCTATGTTGGGCATGTCTTGCCCATAACACACAGCTTGTATTATAAATGCTATGAGTAAATATTTAATTGAATTCATGGGTATTGGTTTATTGGTTGGCCTGTATATTTTCATTTTTTATGCTGTTGTATTCTATTTTGCACCTTTCATCACTTTAACCGAGTCGGTGCCTTTGTCGGTCTTTACCTCCACGATGTAAACACCTTCAGGGTAAGACCCCATTTCAAGGGGGATGGTGCGTGTGGTTACCGGAAAGCTTTGCAGCTGCCTGCCCGATAGGTCAAACAACGAGACCGTGCCGCTGTTAAATTCAAAGCCCACAATAATGTTGGTAAACTGCCCAGCAGGGTTGGGTATGGCCTCAAGCTGTGTCTTGCGCCTTTCAGGCTTTTCCTTTTCCTTGTCCAGTAACTTTACCACCCAAAAGTCGTTCGAGCCCTTGCCGCTGTTCTTATCCCTCGAAATATCCCCTTTGGAGGTACCTGCCAATAGATAACCACCATCTCGGGTCTCGATGAGTTTTTTTAATTTGTCCTCGCCATTGCTGCCAATAGTCCTGCGCCACAATTCTTCACCATCATGGGCTATTTTTATGGCTACATAATCGTTGATGTCTTTCTTATCCTTTTTAGTGGTTCCCATAACCTCGGTCTGCGCATAGCCGCCTATCAAAAATGTACCATCGCTGTTCTCTACCAATGAGGTTAAAAGGTCTACCTTGCCTGTATTGTAGGTTTCCTGCCAAAGTACTTCTCCTTTTTCGTCAAGTCTCAATATCCAGTAGTCCGTGCCTTTCTTATTCGCCTTGTTTTTGTTGCCTGTGGTAGACGATGCCGAATTACCCCCAACAATGTAACCGCCTCCTTTTAATTCGCTGACAACATACAGGTGGTCGTCTTCCTCGCCGCCAAATACCCTTTGCCATTCGGTAGCACCGTCTTTGTCCAGTTTAAGTATCCAGTAGTCACCTGCACCATAGCCCTGCTCTTCTTTATCTTGTGAAGCAGGTGAATTGGAATACCCACCAACAATATACCCTCCGTCTGAGGTGGTTTCTATGCTTTCCAATACATCGGAATATTTGCCGCCAAGGGTGCGCTGCCATGTTACAGTGCCTTTATCGTCGAGCTTTACGATCCAGAAGTCAAGGCCGCCACGGGAGTTT
The DNA here is from genome assembly GCF_009826935.1 of Flavobacterium sp. Sd200. Taxonomy (GTDB): domain Bacteria; phylum Bacteroidota; class Bacteroidia; order Flavobacteriales; family Flavobacteriaceae; genus Flavobacterium. The sequence goes on along the minus strand of NZ_WUMN01000003.1, from coordinate 29,493 downwards.
TCTTTTTTACCGTAAGGGTCGTTTCCGTTCTTAAGTAAAATATGGCTGATAGGGGAAGATGATGTGCCGCCAATGATGTAGCCGCCATCTGCCGTAGGGGCAATGCTTTTTACGATATCCTGGCCACCGCCTCCAAGGGTCTTTTGCCACTCTTCGCCTCCTTTGGCATTGAGCTTTACGATCCAGAAGTCTTCGCGCCCACGGCATGAATCTTTCTTTTGAAGGCCTGTGGGTGATTCTGATGTGCCTGCAAGGATAAAGCCGCCATCACGCGTGTTGCGGATGCTGTACAAAAGGTCTGGACCCGAACCGCCAAGGCTCTTCTGCCATTCAAAATCGCCTTTCTCATCCATCTTCCATATCCAGTAATCAAGGTCGCCTGCATTGTCGTCGGTCTTATTGCCGTTCTTGCCCGAGAGCGAACTGCCTGCCAGGATAAATCCATAATCTGCCGTGGGTTGTGCATCAAGGAGGTATTCGGCCTGTTTGCCACCATAAGAACGCTCCCATAGAATGTCCTGGGCACTAAGCATACTGCAACAACAGCACAATAGTGCCGTCACCGAAAGTGTTTTTGAAATCATAATATTTATTGTTGGTTGAAAAAAGGGGCTATATCTTTTGCTCAAATTTATTTAAGACTTTTTTAACAAAATTAAGGCTTTCCTTATTTAGCAATAAAAATTTTATATTTATAAAAAACTCACAAACAGACACTTATCTTATTAAAACAGAAAAGTTAGCGATTAGCCATATTCTTATATCAAGGCAAGAACAGGCTTAAAATTGATTAGTTGAAATAAGCTATAAATCTACCTCATCTAAAAACGACGTTAAACCATAGTGCCTCCTTAAATCGAGTAAAAATCGATTTAAGGAGGCACTATGGTCGAAGATTTTTACTCGATTTAATAATAGGAAATTGATGAATTTCCAGAAAAGACTCAGTAGGATATTACAATAAAGCTTACATTAAAAAGCACTATTGATATTGAATATTAGAATAAATTATTTTACAGGAATAACTGGATAGGATGCTTTATATTTAATGAAAGCATCCTATTAATAATGTAGCAGATATAATAATATTCGACGCTTTAAAGCATTACTCATCTTGCTCCACACGCCTTAAGAATCTAATTTCAAACATATAACCCTAACTAACTACACTCCTTGCACGTTCCTGTAAGCACACAGTTTACACTTTCCACATTATAGCCCACACCTAACGAAAAATGCACAGGCACAGGCAAACATTCAATAGTTTGGCATTTTGTGCAACGAAAATGAAAATGATGGGCAGCCCGCTCCTTATCTTCGCACTTTATACAAACAGCAAAATACTGCTTGCCGTCTTCAGCAACAATTTTGTGCAATACACCGTCCTCGCAAAAGCGATTTAATATTCTGTAAATCGTGGCACGGTCTATATCTACATCTATTTTTTTGCCTATAGCTTCGTGGCTCATGGCTTTTTTAGACTGGATCAATACATTCAAAACAGCCTCCTGCGTTTGCGTGCTCCTGCGTTTAATTTCTGCATCATTTCTTTCAAACAAAGTTAGCATAAAAAACATTTATTAATGCAACAATGTCGCATTAATAAATGTTTCATTACTTTTGATACCTCAACAACATACAAATCTGTACAATGACACCTGACACCAACTTCGACGTAATCATTATAGGCGGCAGCTATTCCGGGCTGTCAGCAGCTATGGCATTAGGCCGTTCCTTGAGAACCGTTTTAATAATAGACAGCGGTTCTCCATGCAATCAGCCAACACCGCGCTCCCACAACTTTATTACGCACGACGGAGAAACTCCTGCCAACATTGCACAAAAAGCAAGAGAGCAGGTTTTAAAATATGATACCATACAATTGCATAACGGCCTGGCAATTAGCGGTACAAAATCAGATCGTGGTTTTGAGGTTACAACACAAAGTGGTATGACTTTTTATTCTAAAAAGCTACTATTTGCAACAGGAATAAAAGATATAATGCCAAACATACAAGGTTTTGCAGATTGTTGGGGTATTACTGCCATACATTGCCCCTATTGCCATGGTTATGAGTTTCGAAAAAAAAGGACCGGTATCATGGTAAATGGCGAAAGAGCCATGCATCTGGCTTCTTTAGTTAACAACCTATCCAATGATATTACCATATTTACTCAAAGCCATGCAAACTTTGACCAGGAACAACTAACAAGGCTAAAAAAACACAATATCAGCATTGTCGAAAATCAAATTGCAGCATTGGAGCACGAAAACGGGCGACTTAAAAATGTAATTTTAGATAATGGCAGTAAAATGAACTTCGAAGCCATTTATGCAGCACTGCCGTTTGTACAGCATTCAGATATTCCTGTACAATTGGGTTGTGAACTTACCGAACAAGGATATATTAGAACCGACGGATTCCAAAAAACTACAGTTAAGGGAATATTTGCCTGTGGCGATAACTCCGTAATGATGCGATCAGTCTCAAATGCTGTGGCAACCGGGAGTCTTGCCGGAGCAATGATTAACAAAGAACTTACAGAGGAACAGTTTTAAAAACAATTCGGGGCATTTATAAGTCTTTGGCTAAAACTTACAAATGCCCCGAATTTTATATTACTTTATATCTTCTACCAAATAACCACCCTTAAACTATCGGGCTGGCGCATACTGCTTCCCTGCTTGATCGAGAATGCCTCATAGAACTCTGGCATGTTGGCAAGCGGTCCATTTATTCTGTATTGTGCCGGAGCATGCACATCGGTCATTATTTGTTGCGACAGTGCCTCTTTTTTAATATTAACCATCCATGCATAGGCATAGGCTAAAAAGTAACGCTGCTGCGGAGTAAATCCGCTGATCTTTTGGTTCTCTTTAAATTGTGGTGTTTTTTTAAATGCTTCATAGCCCATAACAACACCGCCAAGATCGGCAATGTTTTCTCCCTGGGTAGCATCTCCGTTTACAAACTTGCCCGGCAAAGCTTCAAATTTATTAAACTGATCTACAATAAGTTTTGTTTTAGCATTAAAGCGCGCAAGGTCTTCGGGTGTCCACCAGTTATTAAGATTGCCTTTATCGTCATACTGCGCACCCTGATCATCAAACCCATGTGTAATTTCATGCCCAAAAACAGATCCTCCTATAATGCCATATAAAATTGCATCATCCGGCAGACGGCCCTCAAACCCAGGCACAACAATGTTGCAGGCTGGTACAACAATTTCGTTATTGCTTGGATTGTAATAAGCATTATAGGTTTGCGGCGTCATGCTCCACTCTGTACGATCAACAGGCTTACCATATTTAGCGATCATATACCTGTAATGCCACTTGGCCACCTCTATGACATTGCCACAATAAGAATGGCCAACTGTAACACTGCTCATATCTTTCCATTTGTCAGGATACCCCACCTTCATTATTATCCTACTTAGTTTCTGTAAAGCTTTTTTCTTAGTAGGTTCACTCATCCAGTCTAAATTTTTAATACGTTCAGCATAGACTTCCCTAATATTGTTTCCAATTTCAACGAGCTTTTCTTTTGTACCTTTTGGTAAATAGTCTTTTACATACACCTGCCCTATAAGCTCGCCAAGCATACTGTTTGTTTCTTCAACAACCCTTTTCCAACGGGGCCTTTGTTTTGTAACCCCGCCCATAACGGTACTGTAAAAATGAAAATTCTCATCGGCAACAGCTTCATTAAGGTAAGGCGCATAGCTGTTAACCAAATTAAACTTAAGGTAGGTTTTAAGATCATTTAAAGGAACAGTCTTTACCATTTTGTTAAGGGCTGCAAAATATTCGGGTTGTCCAACAATAACAGTATCAACCTTTGTCACACCCATTTCCGGTAGCAGTTTACCCCAGTTCATATCGGGTGTGGAAGCATTAAATGCTGCAAGTGTAACTTTATTGTAGTTTTTAATAGGGTCACGCAACTCCTCCAGCTTTCGCGAAGATGATGCAAGTGCCGTTTCCAGCTTCATTATATTAGCGGCCCCTGTATTAGCAGCGTTTGTATCCTCTCCTATTATCTTTAAGACGGCCGCAACATATTTTACATATTCAGCACGTATGTTCACTGCCTCGGCATCATCATTAAAATAATAATCACGGTTACCTATACCTAAACGTGCCTGCGAAAAGAATGCTGCATGTTTAGTGCTTATCTTATCGTCCTGTCCAATATAAAAACCATACAAAGGCGATGTTCCTACAGTGTGCAAATAGGCAACAGTTTGCATTAAAGATGGCACATCCTTAACAGCATCTATGCGTTGCATAAACCCGGCAAGTGGTTTGAGCCCTTCTTTTTCTATAGCAATAGTGTCGAGCCCGGAAGCATAAAAGTCTCCTATCTTTTGCTCGTTACTACCTTTAGCAGCATTTTTATTACCGGCAGCTTTCTCGCAAATAGCTTTTACCTGTGCATTAACAGTATCTGCAATTGTCCTGAAAATACCATTGCTGCGCTCACTATCAGGAATTGGATGATGTTTAAACCAGCCGCCATTGGCATACATAAAAAAATTATCGGAAGGATTTACGGTAGTATCGCGGTTAGTGACCAGCGGATCCGGATATTGGGTTTCTTTTTCAGAACAACCTATAATTAATAAGGCCGACGCCGCCATTAAGAACGGCCTAAAAGCTATTTGCATACAACAGTTTTGTTAGTTTTTTGTTAAGCCAAAGATATTGTTTTAATTTGAATTGACCTGACTTACATTGAACTCAACATCCTGTGCTGTAAATTAAAAAGATCCGTAAGGCAATGCCTCACGGATCTTTTGTATAGAACAAAAATCCAATTTAATCCGTAATTCTAAAAATTAAAACGGAAGGTCGTCGTGGTCTTCTTCTTTGTAGTTTGTTGCAGGTTCAAAAGCATCACGTGGTGCAGGTGGCTGCGGGAAGTTTTGCTGTGGCGCCTGCTGGAATCCGCCCTGTTGTGGCTGGCCGTATTGTGGTTGCTGGCCATACTGTGGCTGACCGTATCCTTGTTGTCCATAACCCTGCTGTGGCTGATATTGAGGCTGTTGTTGGTAGCCACCCTGTTGTGGTGCATCGCCACCTTTTTCTATTCTCCAGCCCTGTATAGAGTTAAAGTATTTAGTTTCACCCTGAGGGTTAACCCATTCCCTACCTCTTAAGTTTATAGAAACCCTTACCGGCTCACCAACCTGATAATTGTTTAGCAGGTCGCACTTGTCCTGTGTAAACTCTATCATAATATGCTGCGGATACTGCTCATCTGTAGTAACTACAACTTCCCTCTTCCTAAAACCGTTAGCTCCAAAGGCTTTGGTTTCGTCAATCATCTTAATTCTTCCTGAAACTTCCATATGTGTTTTTGTTATTTTCTACCAACTAAAAGGGTAGCAATCGTTATACAATAATTAAAAATTTTTCTTAGCAAGTATTATTTTCCACGCCTCTGTAAGGCGGTTCTGGTCAAGATATTCTTTAGCCTTAGCCAGCTTTTTATCAGGGTCATCGGCACTTAGCACTGCTTTTGCCTCAAAACTCTCTTTTACAAATGTATCAATTTCTTCGGTTGTTGGCAATCGTTCTATATTGCCAAGTTTACCAAGGTCGTTACCGTCAAAAACAGTACTTTGCCTTACATCATCAGGTATGGCATCTACCCCTATTCCCAGTGTTGTAAGTGGTTTTTCTACCTCAAACAGGCCATCTGCCGATCTCGAATACCAATTACCACCAAGCCTTGACACAAGGTCTATTTTATGTTGGTCTATATTTCCGGCATCATCCAGCACACTTTCGTCAATATGCATTTTAAGAACTTCGCACAATATAAGGTTTCCGGCACCTCCTTCTGTCCCCAGAGCAATAATATCGTTTACACGGCATTCAAACTGCACCGGAGCTTCTTTAACCCTAAACGGCTTAACAATATCAGACGGCAGCATAGTAAAACCTGCTTTTATAAACTCGTTTACCCCACCTGCATACTCGGTGCTGCTTAAAGAAGTTTGCTGTACCATGGCATAGTTTACCACATTAATAACTACCTCGCGGTTAAGCTCGGCATTAAGCAGTGTATGTTTAACTGTATTATCCCTCACTCTTCTTGATGGTGAAAATATCAGCACCGGAGGATTACTGCTAAACAAGTTAAAAAAACTAAAAGGCGAAACATTGGGCACACCGTTGCTGTCTATAGTACTGGCAAGTGCAATGGGTCTTGGCCCTACAGCGCTTTGCAAATATCCGTGCAGTTTTGGTGTACTTAGTTCTTTTGGGTCTATGGTAAGCATTCTTGCTTTTTTATACAAAGATACTTTTATAGCTAATGCCACACTGCATTGTTAATAAAATAATACGGGGTCTTTTGCGTTATTACTGTCTACAACCTCCTGCCACAAAACTTTTAGTATCTTTAAGCCACAAATTACAGTGTATGCAAATTACAGATAAGAGGAGCCTTGCACGTTGGGTTATTATTGGGGTTTCCTTTTTTATAGTACTCTTTATTATATGGAATACCTACTATCTTTTTCAGATATTTAAAGAAGAGGAAGACTATAAAATGAAGCTTTGGGTTAGCGCAACCGAGACCATTGCTAATGCCCCAATAGACAGTAAAGAGCTTGAACTGCCTCAACGGGTTAGCGACAACAACACCACCATTCCGATAATTTTAGCCGATGGCGATGGCCATATTACAAGCTGGAAAAACATAGACGATAAAATAATGAAAGATTCTTTGCAGGCCTACAAACGCCTCGAAGAGTTTAAATCGGCCAACACGCCGCTTACTTTTGAATATTTGCCAGGTGAGTTCCAGTATGTATATTATGGTAACTCTACACTACTCAAGGTTTTAAAATATTATCCGTTTGCCCTGGCATTGGTTATATTGCTTTTTGGTACCGTTATATATAACTTTTATCGTGCCACCCGCATGGGCGCACAAAACAGGTTGTGGGCAGGTATGGCAAAAGAAACCGCTCACCAAATAGGCACTCCCCTATCGTCTTTATTAGGCTGGATAGAGATCATGCGGGCAGATGATGTAGACCCCGATACTGTTGCCGAAGTGGAAAAAGATGTGGCACGCCTGCAAACCATTGCCGACAGGTTTTCTAAAATTGGCAGTGAACCATTATTAGAAGAGCGTGATATTGTTGCAGAAACCGAAAGATCATTTGCTTACCTTAAAGCACGGGCGTCTAAACAGGTTGAGTTTGTATTTAATGCACCCGCGCATGCAATACCCGTTTTACTTAACCCTGAACTACATAGCTGGACCATAGAAAACCTGGTAAAAAATGCCATAGATGCCATGAAAGGCAAAGGCAGGCTCGAAATTATTATTGACGAAACCGACCGCTTTGTAAAAATAAAGGTTTGCGATAGCGGCAAGGGCATTCCAAAAGCCCAGTTCCGTAAAGTTTTCGAACCGGGCTTTACTACAAAAAGCCGTGGCTGGGGGCTTGGCCTGTCGCTCACTAAACGCATTGTAGAAGAATACCATAAAGGCAAAATCAAGGTGTTAACCTCAGAACTGGGCAAGGGCACAACCATGCAGGCCAGTTTTAAAAGAGTTTAAAGAAACCCTAACTTATTCTTTAATGAGCTTTTGTGTAGTGGTGGCATTGCCATTATCTATCTTCATAATATAAACACCTGCTGAAATATTGCTTAGGTTTACATTGGCTTCTTTGCTGTTGTAAGTGCCATTAAATACCTGTCTGCCATTGGTGTCGAACACGGCAATAGCCTTTATCATTCCACCTGTATTAACGGTAACTATGTCTTTAACCGGGTTAGGATATACCGAAACCTTATTTTCTTCAGCAAATTGAGTTGTAGAGAGTTCTGTAACAATTGTTACTGCGTAGTCTTCAGTTTGTCCGTATACAGGCGCAATACAAGCTGTTGGAGTAAAATTAGCGAAATCAGAAATTACCCTCATTCTCAACGGAACATTTCTTACGGCACTTACAGGTGGCGTAACACTTCCTGTAACTGTAGTGTTTGCAGCTACATACGAACGGTTTAAAACCAGTTCATTAGTTTCATTAAACTGCCCGTCGTTATTATAATCTATATATACTTTAATATTTTGGTTATTAATACCTATACCCACCGTCAGGTCTGTTCCTGTATTATAAAGAACAGATGTGGAAACACTGCGTGACAGGCACGACAACTGGCTATAATCAACATAATAATCAGATGCATCAGCAAGTCTTCCCGATGTAAAATTATTAATAGTACCAAATGTTACCTGTCTTGGGCCAATTGCATAATTAGCAGCTATAACGCCTGCATTATAAGGAGTACAACCCGAAACCACCTCTATTGCCTGATTAGCATCGGGTGCCATGCCGCCTTTAGAACTAAGCAGCGACTGCCTGAATTGCAGGACCTGCGCCACAGCCCTTTCAGACTGTCCAAGAGTAAACCTGTCACGAATAGCTCCATAGTTCATTATATTATGCTGCTCCCCGTTATAATTGGCCTGGGAGCAAACATTGAAAGAATTATTTGTAGGATAAGGGTATGTACTAAGGAGACTTTGCACAGGTGCAGTATCGCAAACCATATCATTATCCAAAGTACAATCGGCATTTACAGGACACTGTCCGCCACTACTGCTTGCCCCGTCAAACACATGCTTCAGTCCCATTGCATGGCCAATTTCATGCGCCAGTGTATTGTTTGATGTATTTACAACCGATGCTTTCATAAAAGCACCATCTACACCAGGCGTTGCTCCGGCATAATAGGCAAAACCTGTTGTACTACTGCCACTGTCAATAGTATTCACTATGTAGATATTATAGAAGAAATCGGCAGTCCATCTGCTCAAGGCTCTTAACTGATCCTGGGTTGCCCCGGTTGTAAGGGAGCGGTTTAAACCATTTTGGGAATACCCTGAAATTCCACTACCGTTAACCCTTACAATTCCGGTTGTTGCATTGCAGTTTGCATCGCGCTGCGCCAGCACAAGTCGTACAGGTATAACTTCAGAATTTGTAAAACCGGGGCCGGCAGCAAATATATTGTTGGCATATTCTATCCAGTTTTCAATTTGCACATCAGTAGGATTGTATTGGGTACCAACGGCACCTCCGGTATGAATAACATGCACTACAACCGGAATTTCATAGACTCCGTTATTAGCAGAACGCTGCAGGGCAGAACGCCCGCTTTTTATATCTTCTGAAAGGCGAAGATTAAACTCATTGAGCCTTTCGGCAATTTCAGGATGTTCTGACAGGTATTGGCGGTTTACTTCATCAGAACCGCAAAAGTCTATCTGCGCATGTAAAAAAGAAGCACAAAGTAAAAAAGCAGAGAGTAATAATTTTTTCATAAGGTGGGAATAAAGAGGCTATTTGTTTGTAAATATAGACTTACATCACACCGGAAACAATACCTATTATTGGGTATTTTGAACGAAAAAATTAAGTATTTATACGCAAAAATCCCGAAATTGGCTTCGGGATTGTAGTTTTTACAGGTTATTTGCTATTGCTTTTGCTAATTCTTCAAACTCTTCTTTTTCGAGTTTAACCTTATTTATAAAGCGCATTTCATCCATTTCATTAAGAGGTATTAAATGTACATGTACATGCGGAACTTCCAGCCCCACGACAGCTACGCCCACCCTTTTACACGGAACGGTTTTTTCTAACGCTATGGCAACCTTGCGGGAAAACTGCATTAATCCAAGATACAAGTCTTCCGGCATATCAAAAATTTTATTTATTTCCTGTTTTGGTATGCAAAGCGCATGTCCTTTAGCGTTAGGGTTTACATCTAAAAAAGCAAGAAAATTGTCGTCTTCTGTTATCTTGTAAGCCGGTATTTCGCCATTTACTATTTTAGTGAATATACTACTCATAGTGAGATATTTTTATCTTGAAAGTTCTAATAACTCAAATTTTAGCGTACCGTTTGGCACTTTTATTTCGGCAACCTCTCCCACAGATTTACCCAGCAACCCTCTGCCAATAGGCGATGTTACCGATATCTTGCCGTTTTTAAGGTCGGCCTCGCTTTCGGCAACAAGGGTATAGGTCATTTCCATGCCGTTTACCTGGTTTTTAATCTTTACAGTAGAGTGCACCAATGCTTTAGAAGTGTCTAACTGCGACTCGTCTATTAGACGTGCATTAGCAGCCAATTCTTCCATTTTAGCTATTTTTAGTTCCAACAAACCCTGCGCCTCTTTTGCGGCATCATATTCTGCATTTTCACTAAGGTCGCCTTTATCCCTTGCCTCGGCAATAGCCTGGCTGGCTTTTGGACGTTCTATACTTTTTAGCTGATCCAGCTCATCCCTTAACTTTTTTAACCCTTCTGCTGTGTAGTAAGATACTGTACTCATAACTTCATCGTTTATATAAATAGAAAAAATCCCATGAGGACGGGATTTTGTGTATGCAAAGATACATTTTTTTGTTAAATCAATTTTTAAGCATGCTTTAGCATATCCCAAAGTTAATTAAATTAAATTTGTTTCATAATTTTTAGGTAAAATTTTAACCGCCATGAAAAAATATCTTTTTGTACTTTTTATTATCTCATTAATCACAGCCTGCCATAGCGACGACTATAATAACAATAATTCGTTCCTGCCAAACTACAGTTTTAGCGTTAGCATAGACATGAACCTTCCGCAATATACCAACCTGCTTTATACTGCAAACCCTGTACTTATAAACGAAGCCGGAGCAGGCATAAATGGCGTAATAGTTATGAACACCGGTGGTGGCTATGTAGCTTTCGAGAACTCATGCCCTAACCAGCCCATTACAAATTGTTCCATGCTGCAAAGAACAGGCATTATGGCCAAATGCCCCTGCGACGATGTAGAATACAGCCTTTTTGACGGCACTACAACCGCAGATGTGCGATTTCCCTTAAAATCATATCGCATACAAATCACCAGCCCTACGAGTTTAAGGGTTTATAATTAAAATGCCTGTAATAACCCTAATTACTGTTATAAACGCCCCCATAAAGGTAGTGTTCGACCTATCGCGAAGCATAGACCTGCACAAAATATCTACAGCCAAAACCAACGAAGAAGCTGTTGCAGGAAGAACAAGCGGACTTATTAACTTAGGAGAAAGCGTTACGTGGCGTGCAAAACATTTTGGCATAACGCAAAAACTCACCAGCAGTATTACAGCTTTTAACTATGCACATTCTTTTACAGATGAAATGACCTCGGGAGCTTTTAAAAGCTTTAAACACGATCATATTTTTGAGGAAACAAACCATGGTGTTTTAATGACCGATATTTTTGACTATAAAAGTCCGTTTGGTGTTCTTGGACAAATGGCCGATGCGCTTTTTTAGAAAAGTATATGACTCAATTTTTAAGCGAAAGAAACCTTGTAATAAAACAGTTTGCAGAAAATGCTGAATTATATAAACAAATACTGCCGCACTAATGCGGCAGTATTTGTTTATATAATGAAATTGTTTTAAAATGCAGTACTAAGATTTAGGGTAAAACCTGTACTCTCCGGCACAAAACGGCACACACCACCCACACATACAAGGCCACCGCGCTGACGCCCATAATTTGCGGCAATGCGTGTAGCGCCTATTCTATATGCTCCACCCATATTATAATAATGTGTTTGCATATTTTCGTCATCATTGCCATAGTTATAAATATCCCACACATAAAAAGACCAGGTATCGTTTAAATTGAGTTCCAGTGTACCGCATGCCCAGTTTTTCTTATCGGCATCAGCCCACATGTGCTCTGCCTCAAACCTTATTGATTTAGATGGGGTAAAGTTGTAGGTAGCCTCTCCGGTAACTATATTAGTCTTAACTTTTTCTCCGCCTTCTAGCCACTCTTTATTGTAGTACTGGTTGATGTAATATACAGCAGTGTGCCACGACTCAGAAAGCTGCTTGCGCACCTCTATATTGTAATCAGAAAAATATTTGGTACCCACACCAAAAAACTTAGTGTTGTAATCGGCCGGAGCCAGCCTGTATTGCCCCGGTAGATTATACCAGCTCGACATATTAACCGCCAGTTTAGTTCCATACTTTCCACCAAGAGCAGTTTCTTTTGCAAAGTCATAAAACACATCTATCTGTCCTCCGGTCTCTCCGGCTTTTAGTATTTGTGTACCTATAAAATCTACCTTGCTTTGCGCCTGATATACATATATATTGGCCAGATTGCTATGGTGCTGTTTTGTGAGTGCAGGTGTAAAATTAAGCACCCTGTCGTTATAGTTAAGACTCGACGATGTAGCATCTACAAAAGCAGGTTCTCTTTCGCTCAAAAACTTAAGGTTTTCTATACGCCTGAAAGTAGCATCTATACCAAGGCCTTTTTTAGAATAGCCAAGGTTTAGCAACACAGCATTACCTGGCTTAACAAAATCGTTATCAATTAAATTTTGCACATCAAGCACACCGTCTTCCTGCTTATAGTTATATTCTCCCGAAACATAAAAAGCATTGTGTATAAAGTTGATACGACCTGCAAAAGCATTGGTAAGCGCATCAAAATTTGGGTTAGGTATCGTTGTTTTTTCATACCTGCCTACATAGGTCGCGCCAAAAGACAGATCGGACACCTCAAATTTAAACAGACTGCTAAGATTAAAATCAGAATCAAAGCCATAAATATCACTGTTAGCTACATCAAACCCCGTGCGCTGGCGACCGTAGAGCGCTGTTAGCCTTACATTATCAGTAGGTCGGTATATTACACGCCCGCCACGCAGAGCTGTATTAATTCCGAGTGCACGGTCTTCCCATGCGCGCAGCAGCAGCCCGCTGCCAAACTGCTCATAAAAATATCCGGCAGTAAGTTCCAGTTTATTAGTACGGTATGCCGCATACCACGTACCTACATTTACACCATCGAAACCCGGATTATAGTTTAACAATGCCGGAGCATAAGCCTCTGCCTGTATACCTGCAGAAAAACCTTTATACTGATAGTTAACCAGTAAATAGTTATTTGATCGGACAGGCTTATTATTGATAGGTGGTGCATCCTGGCTAACGCCGGTACCCTTATCGTTTAAATACCATTGTGAGTTAGACTCGAACCCACCGTACACTTTGCCATAATCTTTCTTTTCTGCCTGTATGGTGTCATTTTCCTGAGCATACGCACTACCGGCAAGACACAGAAGCAGCGTAAAAAACTTATTTTTCATTTAAACTACAACTGCTTCAGCTTGTTATACAATTCTTTTTCGGCACCTTGGCTATATCCGTTATGAATATAAACTACCTTTTTGTTTTTTACAACTACTGTATAAGGAACATTAGCCACAGAAAGTGCTCTTTTCAGGTCCTGATTGGCATCGAGCAATACAGTATAGGGCCAGTTCTTACCATTAAGTAAAGGCTTTACACGTTTTTGTGTGCGCGCGTCATCTATAGATATGGCAACAACCTCCATATTAAGCTCTTTGCTCCAGTCATTATAATTTTCGTTGATAGCATCCAACTCATTAATACATGGCACACACCATGTTGCCCAAAAAGAAAAAACATAAAGCTTGTCTTTTTCTGCAAAATCGTTCTTTACATTATAAGCCTTATTATTTTCAGATTTTATAGTAACATTAGGCATTTCTTTTTGTGCGTTTGCGGCAGCACAATAAAACATTATAAGCAGTGCTAATTTTTTCATTGCATTTAAATATTTAGGTAAAATTGTTGCACGGCAATATTAAAAAAAATTTAACCGAAACAGCGTTTTTTAAGCAAAAATATAATCCTATAGAGCTTATAGAATTATAAAAATCACACTTTTAAAAGAAAAAATATATTTTTATCACATTTTTTGTGTTACAAAAACAAAAATACACCACCTATCAAACTTTTTTATTGTATTTTTTTTATATGATAAAGTTTTTATATATTTTCGGCTTTCCTTAAGAAAAACATAACTTACAAAGCTTGGAATTAAATGAAAAAAACTTTACTCACTGCACTTTTTGCTTTATCTGGAATCTGCGCCAATGCGCAGCTGCCTAATGGAAGCATAGCTCCTGATTTTACTGCTGTAGATATTAATGGTGTAGAGCATCATTTATATGACTACTTAGAAGCAGGAAAAACTGTAATTATAGATATCTCTGCTACATGGTGTGGCCCTTGCTGGAACTACCATGGAACCAATGCACTTTATGACCTTTACCACTCGTATGGCCCGGGAGGATCTGATGAAGTTGTGGTACTGTTCATAGAAGGCGATCCATCTACCTCATTAGAAAGCATCTATGGTACCAATACACCTGAAGACACATCGGTAACGCGTGGCGACTGGACACACCACTCTCCTTACCCTATAATAAATGATCCGGATCTAGACAACAACAGACGTGGGGATATTTCTCAGGCTTATGCACTTAGCTATTTCCCTACAGTTTACATGATATGCCCTGAAACAAGAACAACCACAGAACTTACACAACCTGCGGCAGCTATACTGAAAACAAGAATCAATGCTGCATGTGTAAGTCAGCCTATGGCAGGAGTTAACGATAAGCCATCGTTTATGGCAGATCCTGCTTCATTTTGTCAGGCAGACGGTGTTTATAAAGCACGTGTGAAAAACCTTGGAACAAACCGCCTTACCAACGCTACCGTTGTACTTAAAGAAGGAGACAACGTGCTTTCAACAAAAACTTATACCAGTACAACCGGTCTTCCTCAATACAGCACTACACTGATAACGTTTGACAGCGCTACTTTTACAGCAGGGACAAACCATACTGTAGAGGTTACATCTGTAAACAACCTTTCTACGTTCCCTAATAATCAACTGGCAACAGAAGAGGTTAGCATAACACCTTTTAGTGCTGCCGAAACAGACAACGAATTTGAAGTAAGGATATACACCGATTTTTATGCCGGCGAGATCTCTTGGAGAATCCGCAATTCTGCTAATGCCATTGTAGCAACAGGCGGACCTTTCCAGGCCGGAGATGAAGACCAGTATGGCGGTGGCGGACCTGATGCTAATACGGTAATATCTCAATTTGTATCATTGCCTGATGCTAATGAATGCTATAAAATAGAACTTAGAGACAGTTTTGGCGACGGATGGGATGCAGCTGCAAGTGAAGGCGAACTTCATGGAATAGAAGTATACAACGGCAACGATATGATTTACAGCAACTATGTTTCGGGTAGTTTTACAACCGTAAGTCTTGATGCTGCCCTTAGCACCACTGCTACAATGGGTCATGATAATGCGTTTGCTAAACAATTTACTGCTTACCCTAATCCTACAAAAGGCATATTAAACTTTAGTACCGCCGAAACAGTAGATGTTACTATTGTGGATGTTACAGGCAAAACCGTTTATACAGCAAAAGGCATTAACGATGGCGACAGCATAAACCTGAGCAGCCTGCAAAAAGGCATGTATATTGCACAAATTAAAGGGGTAACTTCTCAAAAAACAGAAAAAATTATTATTGAATAAAATTTTATTTAATTAAATAATATCTTACAAAAGCTATCGGAGAGCAATGCATTTTGCTTCCGGTAGCCTTTTTACTTAAATACACTATTACAAACAAATTTTAGATTACCATGAAAAAAATTATCCTATTAGCTTTATTTGCCGTTAGTTTTGCAACAAAGGCTCAAACAATATCTTTACTTGGCAATGGCGAAGAAATTACAGAAGGCCAAGTCTTTACCTTTACAGCTCTTACTGACCGTGACAGGGTAAACCTTAGCGTAACCAATTTATCTGACGAAACCATTAATTTAAAACTAAAAGCAAACAGCGTAAGCTATCCTACCGATTATAATATACAGTTCTGTTTTGGAGAAGAATGTTTTTTCAATATCAGTACAGGTTCAACAGTACCTTCTGATGCTGACGGTTTAACTTTAGCCCCGGGCGAATCAAATCCTGACGGAGACCATTTTCTAAGCAACAATCCAGGCAACGGTACAGAACCTGTTACCTATTCTCTAAGCGTTATACAGGTAGATGAAAATGGTACGGAACTTGCCATATTAAGAACATTTAGCTATGTTTATTCGCCAACAGCCAATATTAATGATTTTTCTGCACTTCAAAATATGGGCATCACTGTAAAAAACACGGTAGTAAAAAACCAGTTAGAGCTTAACTCCACATTAAATGCAACATTGCAAATAATAAACCTTAACGGGCAGGCAGTTAAAAATGTTGCCGTTAAAACCGGTTCTCAGTCGGTAGATCTTTCTTCGCTTTCATCTGCGGTATATTTTGCCCGTTTTACTACCGATAAAAACAAAACAGCTCAAATTAAAATAGTTAAAAACTAAACCATTTACACTATTTTAAAGCAACATAAGTTTTAAGAATATCGTAATACTTTTATAATGAAAAAAATACTTGCACTGCTTTTTATTACTGCGTTAGTAATTTTTGGTTGTTCACGTGATTATGAAATACTCGAGTCGTCAGATTCTGTGATATTAACTGCAGACAGTTCCGTAAAACGAACAGGGCAAACCATAACATTTACCGTTAGGGATAACAATGGCGTAGAGCATACTAACGATGCTGTTTTTTTTGTAGACGGTGTAGCTATAGAAGGCAATACACTAACATCTGAAATAGTTAAAACTTTTACCATTACAGCTAAGTATTACAACCTTTCGTCTGAATCTCTCGAAGTGAGTTTTGGCGATGGATCTGAACTTAACTTCCGCAAAAGATTGCTTATAGAAGATTATACAGGCACATGGTGTGGTTACTGCCCACGCGTGGCGCACGCCATAAACTTAGTACATACACAAAGCGAAGACGTTGTTACAGTAGCCATACACAGGCCATCGAGCAACCCCTCAAGTATAGTGTATGACCCTTATAATTATGATGCTTCTGCTCTCGAAGCTACACTAAATATACCAAGCTACCCTAAAGGCTTTTTAAACCGCAGGATAGTATGGTCTAATCCGGAACCTAACAACATTGCCCAGGCAATAGCCCTTACACAAGGAGCTAACCCTAAGCTGGGGCTTGCACTTAAACCTGTTGTTAGCAACGGAAACATTACTGTAGATGTAAGCGCAAAATTCGGGCAGGATTTCAGCAACCTTAAACTGGTGGTATATGTGCTGGAAAATGGCCTTATATATGAGCAGCACAACTACACTACTTATTTCGACGGTGTAGATGTTATTCCTGATTTTGAGCATAACCACGTGCTTCGCGCATGCCTTACTCCTATTTTGGGCGAAGAAGTGCCAGCAGCACAAACAAAATTGTATGACATCTATACAAAAACATTCAGCATACCTGCACCCGCAAATATTGCAAATATTGCCAACGTAGAATTTGTTGCCTTTTTGTTAGACCAGGATGGCAAAGCTATAAATGTTCGTAAAGCTGCCCCGGGCGATGTTCAGGAGTTTGAAGAACTGCAATAATAAAAAAGAACATCTCTATATACAATTAAGGCTACCCAATGGGTAGCCTTAATTGTATATTATAAAAACAAAATATCTATTCCGGTAATTTCTTCGTCGATTCACGCTGACGCAATTCGGTCTTAATAATCGTTGTAGAATATTCAGGTGCTTCGTCTTCTTTAGAGGTAAGCCTGTCTATAAGCATATCAGCAGCAGCAGCCCCTATCTCCGGTGCGTGCTGGCTTACCGTGCTAAGGCTGGGTGTCAACCTTCGCGACCATACACCATCGGCAAAGCCAATTATAGAAAGTTCATCCGGAATTTTAATACCTGCTTTTAATGCAGCCTTGTGTACCGTTACGGCACTATGTTCGTCTATTGCAAAAACACCGTCTATCTCTTTGCCTTTGGCTTCAAAAAGCGGGAAGAAAGCCTCGTCAAATTCTTCGCTGCTTTCAGTACGGATTATTATAGACTCATCTATAGCAATTCCATTGTCTTCTAAAGCTTTCAAATACCCCTCAGCACGAAGCTTGGCTACGTTGATATTATAGAACGAAGAAAACAAAGCTATTTTTTTACAGCCTGTTTTAATAAGATGTGTAACGGCATGTACACCACTGTCAAAATCATCCACAATAACTTTATCACAGTTAACATCTTCAGATACCCTGTCGAACATTACAATAGGAATATCATCGGCAATGGCGTCTCTAAAATGCTTTACCTCGTGCTCTTTTTGAGTTTCTTCTGATATTGAAAGGATAAAACCGTCTATAGTACCATTGCTAAGCATATCCATAGCATAAATCTCCCTATCCAGTGTTTCGTTAGATATGGATGTAATAACATTGTACCCCCTTTTATTGGCCTGCTTTTCTATTCCACTAAAAGCTTTGGCAAAAAACGGATTAAGAATATTAGGCAACACCACACCAATGGTTTTAGACCGCTTGCTTTTAAGGTTTACGGCAATGTTATTGGGTTTATAGTTTTTTAGCTTGGCAAACTCCTGAACCTTTATTTTTGTAGGCTCACTGATTTCCGGACTGTTACTCAATGCCTTAGAAACTGTAGAAACAGATACATTAAGTTCTTTTGCTATTTGTTTTAGTGTTGCTCTTGCTCTCATATCCTATAGTAATTTTATTACGTAAAGTAACGAAATTTTTACGAAAATCTTGTAGTAGATTACAAGAAAAACGTTTTTTTAAAATTCAACCCAATAAAAAACAGTCATTTACCACCTTAACTATCACCCAAATAGACCAACTTAAACTAACAAACTCTAAAAAACGCCTTAAACAAACGTTAATACAACTGTAAAGTTGTTAAATAAAGGTGTTAATTATTTTCTCAACATCATATTCCTATACCTAACCTAATGTATCTGTTAACGTGATGAGTATAAAATTATAATACTACTAACCAATTTACTAAAAAAATGTTAATCATTCAAAAAAACAGATAAGGGCAAAAACCATTAACAATTAATTGGCGTATGTAAAATTAACTTTGATAATCGCGAAAATAACCATCTGATACACAAAGTAAACCAGCGTACATAATCCAGTTATTAATCTAAATGTTATTAAAATGAAAGACACAACAGTAAACATTAAGCAGGTTTCGGCAGCATCCCCTAACGGGAGGAGAAATTTCCTTAAAATGAGCGGTCTCGCTCTTGCAGGCACCGGACTATTAATAGCCGGGTGTAGTGACGACGATGACAACAGATCAGACAATCAACTCCCAGGAGTAAGAAACGGAAAATTTGATCTGGGAGGCGGAGATGCAGGTATATTGACATATGCCTATGCTTTAGAACAGCTCGAGGCAGATTTTTACACCCGAGTAGTTAACAATGCCAGCTTTACAGCCACGTTTAACGCTGCAGAACAAGCAGTATTAGTAGACCTGTATAACCATGAGGTTATACACAGGGAGTTTTTTAAGGCGGCCATAACAGGTGCTTTGTCTGATGCAGGTGGAGGTACACTCTTGCCAAATCTTGAATTTAACTATGGCACACTAAATTTTGCAAACCGTACTGCGGTATTACAAACCGCCATAGCTCTTGAAGACACGGGAGTAAGAGCGTATAATGGTGCCGGTCAATACATTTCCAACACTGATTATTTACTAATTGCAGGCAAAATAGTTTCTGTTGAAGCAAGGCATGCCTCTGCCGTAAGGGACTTACTTAATGGCGGAGACTCATTTGCAGGAGATGACGCTGTTGACGCAACAACCGGATTAGACAAAGCAGAAAACCCATCAGACATTATACGTCAGGTATCTGCACTGAATATTATACAAACTCCTTTCACTGCACAATTTCTAAGATAACCAACTAAAAAACTAAGTCATGAACATATTAAAATTTATAGAATCGTTCACAAACGAGGGCATTATACAAAACCTTAGTACAAAAGGTTCCAGAAGAGACAGTTTTGCCATGCTTGGCAAAGCCGGAGCTAATGTTGCAATGGCTGCATTACCAATGAGTTTATTGTTTTCGCAAAAAGCAACCGCAAAAAATAATTCATCGTCTGCATTCTTAGCTGCCGCTGCTGACACACCAACCGGAGCATTACAACTCGCATTAACTTTAGAATATCTTGAAGATGAATTTTATGATATAGCGCTTAATACCCTCGGGCTGATACCTGCTGCCGACCGCGACGTAATTGCAAAAATTTCTCAGCATGAGCAGGCACATGTAACCTTACTTAGAAATGCTCTTGGAGCAGATGCTCCCGAAAAGCCTACGTTTGACTTTACAGTAAATAACACCTTCCCTACTTTTACTGATTATCAAACATTTCTTGCTGTAGCACAAGCATTTGAAGACACAGGTGTTCGTGCATATAAAGGTCAGGCAGGTAATCTTATCAGCACCCCTAACTTCCTAACAACAGCTCTTCAAATTCATTCGGTAGAAGCCCGCCATGCCTCTCAAATACGCAGAATGAGAGGGCTTAAAGGCTGGATAGTGGGTAATGATCGAGGAACAGGTATGCCGGAGCAAACCCAGGCAGTATATGATGGTGAACAAAATACTAACCAGGCAGGATTTATGACTAATGCCGTACCCGGAACATTTACTCCTGCATTAACTTCAACTGGCGGCACAGAATCTTTTGATGAACCTATTACAGGTGCAGTAGCACAAAGTATAGCCGGGCTATTTATCAGGTCTTAAATACTTTGTTTATAGCTCAATAAATAGAAAAAGGCTGTCAAAATAATTATGACAGCCTTATTGTTTTGAAAATAATTCTTTACATGCAGAAGTAAAAAATTAATAATCGATATCTTCTTCAAACATTCCTGCATCAAAATTATCGCTGCCATTGCCAAAGGTAGCCCTGCTGTTGCCTGCATTTAAAGCAGCATCTATAATGGTCGACTTAATTTCTTCAAGGTCATCCTGAGCCGTAATGCGTTTTAAACCCGCATTTTTATATGCGGCAATATTAATGCGGTTGCCATTATTTACAAATGCTATTGCTGCAAGTTTCTCGGAAGCATGGTTGTAGCCACCTACGTTTGCCGGCGTTGTTTTAATTTTATAAAAATAGAAACTTACTTTATTGCCATTGTGGCTAACTGTTTTTTTATCTAAAAAGGTTATAACATCTTTTTTGGCATCTATATTTGTTATTGTTCTTATAGCCGACGCCGACAATTGCTCATCAGTAATATCTTTAAGCAGTTCGTTCTCTTTTTTAGCCGCAAGCAATTTATATACACTAAACAAAGTTTCAGGGTCGTTTAAAAGAGCATTTATTTCTGCCTGCCCTGCATTCCCGCTCTTAATATCGAGTAAAGCCAATTGCAGGTTGGTTTCTTTATTATTTAACTTTTTAATAGATTCAAACAAGTTAGCAACCTCCTTATCTTTTTTAAAGGCATACAACAGTTCTACATAGTTTTGCAGTTTAGAGGTGTCGTTAGCGCCATCATAATAATTATCACTACCTGTTTCTTCATTTGCCTTACGGCTTTTGGTACGCTTAATTTCGAGGCGTGTATTGGTAATCAGCATTTTTTTGTAACTCTTAAGCTTTTTGGCATTAATAGCATTATCTACAAGAAGATGGGCTGTAAACAACACTACAGGTTCATGATATTCAGGCACACTGTAATACTGCATAACGTCAGGAAAAAGCAAAGAACTATTATTGGTATCATCACTAAAATCGGCAAACAGGCCTGCAACTTCATAACTGTTATCGGGCACCGGAAGATCAAAATCCATTAGCTCTTTTATTTTCTTATAGCCCCCTTTCGATTTAAAAGAAGCAAGGGCTTTTAAAACCGCAAACTGTATTATAGTATTACTGTCTTCACGCTTATACTGCTTTTCTAAAAACGGTATAATGGCAGGATCTTTTAAACCGCTCAGTTTTATGTACAACTCTGTTAATGCTGTTGTTTCTTCGGCGGTAAAATCAAAATCTTCCATAAAACCCTTCAATACAGGCAGGTCTTTTGCGGTTAAAGTAAGATGCTGCACAGATGCCAATGCACTGTATCGAATGCTGTCGTGTTCGCTTTGGGCATCTTCAATAAATAATTGCAGGCGGTCGTCCTGCAGATCATCTGCTTTAGGTTTTTCAGACAATTCAAACGAGTTAAACACCTTTTCTATAGCCGGATCATCGTTCTTGTAACTTTTATCGACCAGCGCACTTACAAGATAGCTGCTACCCCTGCGATAGTAAGCCTTAAACTTAATAGCCTGAGTGTTGTTACCAGAAATGGCCATGCCCTCATAAGTATAAACGTCATCTTTATCAAGGTGCTGTTTCACTTCATTGATAAGGGTAATTTTAGAGTTTTTTTTATTTATTATAGCATCCCACAACGATGCTTTATCTGTAGCCACACTATAATCAGCTATAGCAATATCATCTGCATAAACGGTGCCAACAGCGTTATAATCAGTTTCGGGCTCCAAATCATCACTATCAGTAATATATTTTTTAAACCCTGCCCACAAACTGTCTATGCTTTGAATGCTGCGATAGCGATGGTAATGATGATAAAAAACACTTGCCTGCTGTCCGGACGAAAGCATGAATTGACGGGTTGCATAAGTATCTTTAAAAATGTTTGTTTTGGCATCGTCAAAATAGTCTTCATCATAAATACGCTTAGGCTCAAAGTCAAGTATTTCGTTCGCTGCTTTAGCTATACTAAGGCTATATCCTGCAATAGTATCTTTATACGCGCGATATTCTTCAGTATCTACCGTAGGAATAAAGGTAAACGAGTCAAAAAACTTTTGAGAATCAGCATCGGCAGCACCCACGTTGCCTAATAAGTAATACTTGGCACCTTTTATAACCGATTTTAACTTTATGGTCTTATTTCCAAGTTTTGCCGATGATATAAAAGCCGATGGATTTACTGAGAGTTTTGTTTGTGTAGAATCGATTTTTAGCTGGTTGTAAAACTCATAATGAATACGTTTCAGCTCAAAATCAGTATCTTCAAGCGTTTCGCTGTCGTTTAAAGAACGTTCTAACACAAAGTAAGCCGATTTGTCGGCATTGTTATATGCGTAAGCCGAAACATCACGAACAGCTTTTGCCTTGTCATTATCTCCATAAATGGCACTATAGCCCGGCAACTGTACAGTAAAACCTCCTTTTTTAGGAGTGTAAGCTTTCCACGTTTGCACAGTAGGTTTAAGGACAATATTATTAAATACTTCGCTCTCAAATTGCTGCGCATAGTTCTTTTCCCCGGCCATGCTTATGCCAATGATCTCTAAAGGCGATATATAGTAGCGGTAATGCTGCATGTTGCCCGTCTTGGTTATGTTTTTAATATCATAAACCGTATAACCATCCTGGGTATATTGCTTTTTAGATGTTATTTTTCCGGGTATATTTTCATAGAACAGACTGTCGAGTGTACGGTGGTCAAAAAGTTTATTGTTCTTATTCAAAAAGTCTTTCAGCAAAAGACGTTTAACATTAATATAGCCTCCGTTTGCCAAATCGGGCGATTGTATATTTTGCTGGTTCTCTATTACAGACCCATTATATAAAGGTAATGACAGTACACCGTCGGCAGTTGTATATTTTGTAAAAACAGGTTTTGTAAAATAAGCCTCAATACGTTCTTTACTGGCCTTTCCGGCATCAGTATAACTATCTTTTACAGCCTTAACGGTATAGCCTTTGCTTCTCAGGCTTTCAATAATTCCGTTTTTCCCCGGTAGGTGCGCAGCGCCCACCGCAGCAAAAAGGCTTCCCTTTCTTGCAAGCGAATCTATTGATCGTACCATAACCGTATTGCGGTCATACAACAGTGCTTTTAAATAAGCCGGAGGAGATGCCAGTGTAGTGAGCGAATCAAGCATATCGAGATCCTTATCCCTGTAATAATTCATCAGGGCTTCTTCATATCCTGTGTTTTTTAATATTTTTTGCAGGGTGGCAATATTCTCTTCCTGTGGCTTCATGTCCCTGTAATCAACATTCATAATATTCAGGAGCGATGTTTTAGTATCTTCAAGCCCAACGGTTTTCTTTTTAAACTTTCGGCCTGTGCGATAAATAAACATATCAAGATAGGTCTCTTCCTGATATTCTTTCTGTGTTTCGTTAGTCCTGAACAGAAGGTTATTTATAGTAAAATTGGCAGAGCGGAACAATGGGTAAAGATTTTCTTTAGTGGCAGGCTCTAAGTAAAAACGCGAGTAAAAATTGCCGCTGCGGCTGTATCCGCCACCATCCATAACACCCATAAGATCTATCCACGTTCCGGGATCGCTTTCATTGGCAACCATATCTGCTGCCAAAAGCCTGTTGTAAAAAGCATCAGATAAATGGTAGGATACTTTATCACTAACATGCATAGAGCCATACAAGTAAGAGTTTTTTTTAAGCCCGTTACCTGATATTTCCCATAAAAGTCCCTGATATTTTTTTTCCTGAGCTGTAAGTGCCGTACCTGCCAATAGCAGTAAAAGCAGTATTTTTTTAAGGATGTGCATAACAATATGGAGTATTTACCAAATATAATTATTCTTTTAAGACACTGTATTTTTAAAGAAGCTTTCTTGAGGGTAGTGTTAAAGATATTTTATATTAAAACGTAAATAAGTCTGCAAATGTTACAAAATGCAACAGAGAATTATTTATTGTGTATGTATTTTTCGATGAGCCCGTGCCCAAGATAAATAAGAGGTGTCATAACAATGGCAATTACAAGCTTTACGCTATAGCCCACCAAACCAGATGATATGTAAGTTGCCGTATCCATTTTTCCTGTGGCATAAAAAGCTATGCCCAAAACAATAAAAGTATCAAAAAACTGAGATATTACGGTAGAACCCGTGCTGCGCAGCCATATCATTTTGCTCCCCGTTTTCTTTTTAAGAAAATGAAAAAGCGTCACATCTATTGCCTGCGATGCCAGGAACGCGACGATGCTGCCCACAATGATCCAAAGGCTTTGACCAAAAACAGCAGTAAACTGATCATCTGTCACCAAGCCGTCACCTTTTACAGCAGGTAATTGCAATGCCATGTACAGCAATCCGAAACAGTAGGTTATCAGCCCCGCGGTAACCAACGACAGTTTATGCACATTTTTTTGCCCAAAATACTCGTTTATCAAGTCGGTCGTAATAAACACTACCGGCCACGGAATAATACCTACACTCATTACATACGGGCCAATATAAATAAGTTTGCCGCCAATAAGTTCGGCTGTAACGGCATTGGTAATAAAAATTCCGGCGAGTATTATAAAGAGTGTGTTCTTACGGGTTTCAAACATAATAATGGGTAAAACACAAAGATAAGGCAAAAAGCAATTAATAAGGTAAATGAAGTTTTTGGCACTTTTATCATTATTTTTAAACCTCACACCGTCTAATTTACCAGGGTGATGCTTTATATTTGCATAAATTTTAAAACATACTGCCATGAAAATAGGGGTTCCTAAAGAAATAAAGAACAACGAAAGCCGTGTAGGCCTTGTTCCCGGAGGGGTATTTGAGCTTGTTAACAACGGACACGAAGTTTTTGTTCAGGAGGGAGCCGGACTTGGAAGCGGTTTTGTAGACGAAGATTATCGTGAAGCCGGAGCAATACTACTCCCATCTATAGAGGCGGTGTATGCAATGGCCGAAATGATCGTAAAGGTAAAGGAGCCCATACCTGTCGAATATCCTTTAATAAAACGCAATCAGGTAATCTTTACTTATTTTCACTTCGCATCAAGCCTCGATCTTACCCTTGCCATGATAAAAAGCAAAGCAATATGCATAGCTTATGAAACCGTGAAAGACGACGATGGAAGCCTGCCTCTTTTAACCCCTATGAGTGAAGTTGCCGGAAGGATGGCAATACAGCAGGGGGCTAAATATCTAGAAAAACCCATTAAAGGCAGAGGGGTATTGCTTGGCGGTGTTCCGGGTGTACCGCCGGGACGTGTACTCATTCTTGGCGCAGGTGTTGTAGGCATTCAGGCTGCAAAAATGGCTGCCGGACTTGGCGCACACGTAACCATACTCGATATAAACATGAAACGACTGCGCCATATAAACGACGTTATGCCCCCACATGTTGTAACCGAGTTTAGCAGTGTTTATAACATAAAAAAACACATTAAAACCCACGACCTAATTATAGGTGCAGTGCTGATACCAGGCGCAAAGGCTCCAAGGCTTATTACCCGCGCCATGCTTAAAGACATGCGACCGGGTACTGTAATGGTAGATGTAGCGGTAGATCAGGGCGGCTGTTTTGAAACTACACGCCCTACCACACACGAAAACCCAACTTATATTATTAACGATATTGTGCATTACTGCGTGGCCAACATGCCGGGCGCAGTGCCATACACATCTACCCTTGCTTTAACCAATGTTACGTTGCCTTATGTTTTAAAACTGGCAAATCTTGGCTGGCAAACCGCATGCAATGAATATGCTGATTTACAGCGCGGCCTGAATATTGTTCAGGGCAATGTAATTTTAGATGAGATCAACGAAGCTTTTGAAACACTGAAATAAGTAGTAAAAGCAATTTTTATCAAAACAAAAAGCCCCAAACCTGATATTAGATTTGGGGCTTTATATTTGTGTTTGCTTTTACTTATGCAAGAGCAACTCTTTTAAATCCTGTAACAACTAAAGAAGCATCTACAGATTTGATGTATTCGCTAACGCTTAGTTTACTGTCTTTAATATAATCCTGATTAACAAGAGTGTTATCTTTAAAGAAACGGCCAAGTTTACCTTTAGCAATATTATCCAGCATAGCCTCCGGCTTACCTTCCTGACGAAGTAAGTCTTTAGCGATCTCGATCTCTTTTTCAACTGTAGCAGCATCAACACCTTCTTCGTTAAGAGCAAGTGGAGCCATAGCAGCAGCCTGCATAGCAACGTTGCGTGCAGCCTCATCAGCACCTTCTACATTAGCAGAAAGGCTTACAAGAGTAGCAATCCTGTTACCAGCGTGAATGTAAGAACCAACAAAAGCACCTTCAAGTTTTTCGAAAGAACCGATCTCGATTTTCTCACCAATAACACCAGTTTGCTCAGTAAGTTTCTCAGCCACAGTAATACCGTTGTAGTCTTTAGCAAGAAGCTCTTCTTTAGTAGCACTTACAAGAGCAAGAGCAGCAAAATCATTAGCAAGTTTAACAAAAGATTCGTTTTTAGCAACGAAGTCAGTCTCACAGTTAAGAGAGATAACCACACCTTCAGTTTTTTCTGCATTTACAACAGCAATTACAGCACCTTCAGAAGATTCGCGGTCTGCTCTGTTAGCAGCCACTTTCTGTCCTTTTTTACGAAGGTTCTCAATAGCTTTATCAAAATCGCCATCAGCCTCAACAAGGGCTTTTTTGCAGTCCATCATACCGGCACCGGTAATAGTTCTTAGTTTATTTACGTCTGCAGCAGTTATATTTGCCATCTTAAGTTGTATTTATTTAGTTTGTTAAAAAAATCAAAGCCGTTATGCATAGATAATGCCACAAAAGTAAACATCACCCGGCACAACGGCTTTAATGTAATGTTATCTTTATTCTTCAGTAGCAGGAGTTTCTGCCTGAGCAACAGGAGCTGCATCAAAGATTTCCTCTTCAGCTGGCTGATCCTGGAAGTCTTCTTTGTCAGATTTCCTGTCAGCAAGACCTTCAACTACGGCACCTGTAACAAGAGATAAGATTTTTTCTATTGATTTAGAAGCGTCATCATTTGCAGGGATAACATAATCAACCTGACGTGGGTCAGAGTTGGTATCTACCATTGCGAAAACCGGAATGTTTAATTTCTGCGCTTCTTTTACTGCGATGTGTTCTGCCTTAATATCTACAACGAATAACGCAGCAGGAAGCCTTGTCATATCGGCAATAGAACCAAGGTTTTTTTCAAGCTTAGCACGTAGACGATCTACCTGAAGACGCTCTTTTTTAGATAGCGTGTTAAATGTACCGTCTTTCTTCATTTTATCAATAGAAGCCATTTTTTTAACAGCTTTACGGATAGTAACGAAGTTAGTAAGCATACCACCAGGCCACCTTTCAGTGATGTATGGCATGTTAGCCGCTGCTGCTTTTTCAGCAACGATATCTTTTGCTTGTTTTTTTGTAGCTACGAATAGAACTTTACGGCCAGAAGCTGCGATTTTTTTAAGCGCTTCGTTAGCCTCGTCTATTTTAGCTGCAGTTTTATACAGGTTGATAATGTGTATTCCATTACGCTCCATGTATATGTAAGGAGCCATGTTTGGATCCCATTTTCTGGTCATGTGTCCAAAGTGAACACCTGCTTCCAGTAATTCTTTAACTTCTACTTTATTTGCCATTTTTGTAATAGTTTACGTTCTGTTGAGTAAGCAATGGTAAAGTGGCGATTGTATCGGCCTTAACCATTTAGATGCTAAACTAACCACCCGCCTCGACGGGGCAACAACAACTCGGTTTTTTAATTTATTAATTTCCTTAAGCAAGCCCCTAAGCCGCTTCAGGCCAAAACGAATATTAACGTTTAGAGAACTGGAATCTCTTACGGGCTTTTTTCTGACCGAATTTCTTACGTTCAACCATACGTGGATCCCTTGTTAATAGCCCTTCAGGTTTAAGGATGCTTCTGTTTTCAGCATCAACTTCGCACATAGCGCGTGCAATAGCCATACGTACAGCTTCTGCCTGACCTGTAATACCTCCGCCATATACGTTTATTTTTACGTCAAAGTTTTCAACACTGTTAGTCATGCTAAGTGGTTGTCTTACTTTGTACTGTAAAGTTGCAGTAGGAAAATAAACTGCAATGTCTTTTTTGTTAACCGTGATAACACCAGATCCTTCGCTCAGGTAAACACGGGCAACAGCAGTTTTTCTCCTGCCAATTTTGTGGATAGTTGCCATCTTACTTTAAGTCGTTTAAGTTAACGGTTTTAGGAGTCTGAGCGTCATGTTTGTGCTCAGGACCTACATATACATTTAAGTTGCGGAAAAGTTCTGCGCCTAATTTGTTTTTAGGAAGCATACCTTTTACTGCTTTCTCGATAAGGATCGCAGGATTTTTAGCTTTTACAACTTTAGCCGAAAGAATCCTTTGTCCTCCTGGATAACCGGTGTGGCGGATGTACGTTTTGTCATCCAGCTTGTTGCCGGTAAGATTGATCTTCTCTGCGTTGATAACAACTACGTTATCGCCACAGTCAACGTGCGGGGTATAATTTGTTTTGTATTTACCTCTTAAAAGCATCGCAACTTTAGAAGCAAAACGGCCCAAATTATGACCTTCAGCGTCAACCACAATCCACTGTTTGTCTGCAGTAGCTTTGTTAGCTGAAACTGTTTTGTAGCTTAATGTGTTCACAATAAATAATTTTAATTAAACATTCCGTCCCCAATAAAGGGGATGCAAAAGTACAATTATTTATTAGAAATTCAAATAAGTAGAAAAAATAATCTCATCAGGATATTTTTTTCATGAAGCAGTACCGCAAAAATAAACATTAAAAGCAACATAACACTATTAATAATACGGGAACCACATTAAACCAAAACAACCCCAAACAAAAAACGGCTCCTTTTTT
>NZ_WUMN01000029.1 GCF_009826935.1 Flavobacterium sp. Sd200 | reverse complement strand
CGCCATCCCTGGACGGCTTGTAGAGCCCTGCCGCCTTTAAAAAATCCGTAGCAATGCGCTGTGGGGATTGGTTTAAAATATCGGCTTTATGATTCAGGCTCGCCATTACACTGTCGTTGATTTTACCGGACAACAGGTTCAATGCGTTTTCAAGGCCCGGGAGCCGTGTAAGGGTGGTACTTTTCACAATAGGTGCAGCATAATAGGGTGGGAATATCTTTTTGTCATCCTCGAGTACTAAAAAGTCATGTTCTTTGACCCTTCCATCGGTAGAATAGCCGCTGATAACATCGAGGCTGCCCTCATGTGCTGCCTTATACATAACGGCATCACTTAATACCTTAGGATTAAGCCGCAGCCCATACACCGATCGGAGCCCCATGTCGCCATCCTGCCTGCCCATAAATTCCGGTGTAAAGCCGGCCCTGAGTTTTTCCGTGCCAGAAGGCCATAGTATAAATAGCGTAGTGGCAATACCAGTAACCACTACCAGATAAAGGGCATAGCGCATGGCTTTACGGCCTGAGCGTTGCAAATACCCTATTCCTAAATCTATGAGGATCGCCAGGAGTGCAGCGGGCAGGGCACCAGCGAGTATCATATTAGTGTTGTTCAGCGAAATACCACCGAATATAAATTCACCAAGCCCGCCCGCAGCTACAAAAGAACCGAGTGTTGCTACACCCACGTTGATGACAGCCGCCGTACGGACACCGGCAATAATAACCGGCATGGCAAGGGGGAGTTCGACCTTGAAAAGGCGTTGGCTTTTGTTCATACCCAAAGCTGTTGCGGCTTCTGTAATCATCGGATTTACACCGGTGATTCCGGTATAGGTATTCCTGATAATAGGCAAGAGGGCATAAATGAGCAGGGCTATAATTGCAGGTGTGGCGCCAATGCCGAATGCCGGGATCATAAAACCCAAAAGGGCAATGCTTGGCACGGTTTGCAACACACCGGCAACACCCAGTACAGGGTTGGCCAGTGGCCGCCTGCGGGATATGAAAATTCCTAATGGGATCCCTACGGCCATTGCCAGTAACAACGAAAGGAATGTCAGGCCAAGATGCTGTGCGGTTTGCAACAGGAGCTTGTCGTGTTGGGATGCGATAAATTGCCAAAAA
>NZ_WUMN01000028.1 GCF_009826935.1 Flavobacterium sp. Sd200 | reverse complement strand
CCAACAGGTACATACTATGTATCTCAGACATTGAACTCATGCGAGAGTACAAGGACTGCGGTATCTGTGACGATCAACACTACCACTGCACCAACAGCATCTGCACAGACATTCTGTAACAGTGCGACTGTGGCAAGCCTTGTAGCAAACGGCACTTCACTAAAATGGTATTCTGTTGCAACAGGTGGAACCCAGTTGGCAACGGCGGCTACGCTTGCAACCGGGACTTATTACGTATCGCAAACATTGAACTCATGTGAGAGTACAAGGACAGCGGTTGCTGTGACAATCAATACAACTGCTGCGCCAACAGCATCGGCACAGACTTTCTGTAATAGTGCTACTGTAGCAAGCCTTGTAGCAAACGGTACTGCGGTTAAATGGTACAGTGTAGCAACTGGCGGAACACAATTGGCTTCGACAGCTGCGCTTGCAACAGGTACATATTATGTATCTCAGACATTGAACTCTTGTGAGAGTACGAGGACTGCGGTTGCAGTTACAATCAATACTACCACTGCGCCAACTGCATCGGCACAGACATTCTGTAATGGTGCTACTGTAGCAAGTTTAACAGCTAATGGTACTTCATTAAAATGGTATTCTGTTGCAACAGGTGAAACGCAATTGGCAACAACAGCTGCGCTTGCAACAGGTACATACTATGTATCTCAGACATTGAACTCTTGTGAGAGTACAAGGACTGCGGTTGCAGTTACAATCAATACAACAGCCGCGCCAACAGCCTCTGCACAGACATTCTGTAATGGTGCAACTGTGGCAAGCCTTGTTGCAAATGGTACTGCTGTGAAATGGTACTCTGTAGCAACTGGTGGAACACAATTGGCAACAACTGCTACGCTTGCAACAGGTACATACTATGTGTCGCAGACTTTAAATAGCTGCGAGAGTACAAGAACGGCGGTTGCAGTAACTATCAACACAACTACTGCTCCAACAGCATCAGCACAAACATTCTGTAATAATGCTACTGTAGCAAACCTTGTATCAAACGGTACTTCATTAAAATGGTATTCTGTTGCAACAGGCGGAACACAGTTGGCAACAACTGCTACGCTTGCAACGGGAACTTACTATGTATCTCAGACACTGAACTCTTGTGAGAGTACAAGGACAGCGGTTGCAGTTACAATC
>NZ_WUMN01000027.1 GCF_009826935.1 Flavobacterium sp. Sd200 | reverse complement strand
AGTATTGATTGTAACTGCAACCGCTGTCCTTGTACTCTCACAGTTATTTAATGTCTGTGATACATAGTAAGTTCCCGTTGCAAGTGTAGTTATTGCTGCCAATTGAGTACCACCCGTTGCTACTGAGTACCATTTTAGTGAAGTACCGTTAGCTGCTAAGTTTGCTACCGTTGCACCATTACAGAATGTCTGTGCAGATGCCGTTGGAACAAGAGTCCTGTTTACAGTAACCAAGAATGGAACAGAGGCACTTTCACAACCGTTTATGGTTTGTGTTACAAAGTAAGTATCTGTTGTTAGCGGAGTAGTAGGAGCTAATGCACCTTCATCACCCTCAAGGCTGTACCATTTAAGGTTAGTACCCACTCCTACCAGGTCAGCAACTGTTGCTGTACCACAGAATGTCTGGTTAGCAGCCGATGCTGTTGGAGTAGTGTTTATTGTTACTGCCACACTTGTCCTTGGGCTTTCAATATTATTTACTGTTTGCGATACATAATAGGTCGCTGTTGTTAAAACAGTAGTAGAAGCCAGTTGCGTTCCACCTGTTGCCACACTGTACCATTTAAGCGAAGTGCCTACTGCAGTAAGTTCGGTAACCGTTGCACCGTTACAGAAAGTTTGTGCCGAAGCTGTAGGGGCAGGTGTTGTTGCCGCATTAATTGTTACCGCAACTGCAGTCCTTGTACTCTCACATCCGTTAACTGTTTGCGATACATAGTAAGTACCTGTTGTAAGCGTAGCAGTGGCAGTTAATGCCGAACCACCTGTAGCACCTGCATACCACTGTAGGTTATTTCCGGCAGCGGTTAAGTTAGACACGGTGCTTCCCTCAGGTAGCGTTTGTGCAGCAGCGGTTGGTGCAGCAGGGGTAGTTATAACAACACTCACAGCAGTCCTTGGACTTTCACAGTTAAGCGTTTGAGATACATAATACGTACCTGTTGCAAGTGCAGTTGTAGAAGCCAGTTGAGTTCCTCCTGTAGCTGTAGCATACCATTTAAGGTTTGTGCCTGTAGCCACAAGGCTTGCCACGGTTGCACCATTACAGAATGCCTGTGCCGATGCTGTTGGGGTTGTAGGGGTATAAGTAGTAACACTTACAGGAAGCCTCCAGCTTTCACATGAATTCACAGTTTGTGTTACATAATAAGTGCCTGTTGCAAGTGGGGTAGTTGTCGCCAATTGCGTACCGCCTGTTGCAAGAACGTACCATTTAATATCAGTACCCGTAGCAAAAAGATCGGCTACAGTAGCACCTGTACAGAATATTTGTGCAGAAGATACCGGTGCATCGGTTGAGTAAATCATAACACCTACCGCTGTTCTTGTACTCTCACAGCTATTTAATGTCTGAGAAACGTAATAGGTTCCATTTGATAACGAAGCAGTCGAAGACAGCTGTGTTCCGCCTGTAGCCACAGAATACCATTTTAATGAAGTACCGTTTGCCACAAGGCTTGCCACAGTCGCGCTGTTACAGAATGTTTGTGCAGATGCCGTTGGTGCAGTTGTAGTGTTGATTGTAACGCTAACCGCTGTCCTTGTACTTTCACAGCTATTTAAAGTCTGAGATACATAGTAAGTTCCCGTTGC
>NZ_WUMN01000026.1 GCF_009826935.1 Flavobacterium sp. Sd200 | reverse complement strand
CGATAGGTCTGAGGCCATCACGGCGGCGCTGCCCCTGTAAAAGGAAAACGGCGAGGCCGACATGCGCTCATAGCGGAGCGGCAAAAGGCTCTGTATCCTGCCCTTACTGCTTTCTTTTAAGATATTTATAGGGTTTGGCCGGCATGCTGACTCAATAATGTTTAATGATGCTATAGGGAAAAGCTTTTTTTGTGCTTTACCGATTTTGTGGCGCGTTTCTTTTGAAGAAACGGCTGTACTATTTTTCGTAGCATTTTCCATACTCCTTCTTATTTGGCAGCAAGCCTTTCACGCCTGTGCATTATTTTTTGTATCAGCACCCTGAGTTTGGCTTTGTAATCACCCGCCAGCCATTCGGTATAATTCTTTGTGACCTTGCCCAGGCATTTGGCATATTGCTTTACCCTCCAGTTGATTTCCTTATCCAGTTCTTCACTGAGGTGCAGCGCCTCTGAAATGGTTTCGGCATTATCGGCGCACATCAGGACATGCTGGCGGATGGAATCGCGGATTACTGTTTTGGGTTTCTCCCCATTTTCTGTGGCCATGCGGTGTGCCTGTTGCACATCAAATGATACTTCAAGGGAATTGGGGAATTTGGAACGTATTTCAGGGGGTACAGTATGGCTTTCATATTCCGTATGATGACTCATGCTTTCATGGTATTGCTCCGGATTTTCAAAGACATACTTCCAGTCCACTGGGGCGTTCCATTCACCGAAACGGTCAGTATTATTGCCAAGGTCAATAATGTTAAAAGTCTTTTTGTGCGGCAGCCTGCGCGAACCACGGCCAATCATCTGGTGGTATAAGGTAAGGGAGTTGGTCGCGCGGTTCAGGATAACGGACTGTACCGAAGGCTCGTCAAACCCAGTAGTCAGTATAGAGACTGATGTAAGTATTGCACCTTTGGTCTTTTTAAACCATTTTAAAATGCCATCCCGCTCTGTGGGGGATGTCTTGTTATCCAGGTGCCTGCAGTCGTATCCGGCATCGGTAAACATTTGGCAGACTGCTTTGGAAGTAAATATACCGGTATTGAAAATCAGTGTTTTTTTGTTTTTGGAATGCTCGTGGTACGCATGCAAGAGCAGCTCCAGCATGGCTGGGGCGGAGTAAAGGGCATCGGAAGAGCTGACGGTATAGTCCCCGTGCTGGCCAGTTATGAGTGAGTTGAGTTCCACGTCATACCGCCAGGTTTTAGGGCGTGCCAGAAAGCCCTGTTCAATGAGTGAGCCTATAGGGGTACCGACAATCAGTTCGCTGTAGTTTTTCTTCATCGGTAAATTGATATCTGCACTAAAAGGCGTTGCGGTAACGCCAATAACGGTCGCATTTTTAAATTTATCAAGTAGTTTCTGGAAAGAGTTGTGGTGGGCTTCATCAATGATCACAAGGCCTACACTGTCTGTATCCATCTGTCCTGACTTAATCCTGTTCTTCAGGGTTTCCACCATGGCAACATAGCAGAGCGATTGGTCTTTCCGGTTTATGGATTTTACGGCGCTGGTTATAGCCTTATTGGGTATCCCTGCATTTTTGAGGGTTATGGATGTTTGGCGACACAGCTCTTTGCGGTGTGTAAGTACTACCACTTTCCTCTGGAACTTTTCAATATATCTTTTCGCAATCTCAGAAAATATCACGGTTTTCCCTCCCCCGGTGGGCAACTGGTACAGGAGCCGTTGCGGGGTGGTGCTTTCCCCGATTTTTTCGAAAAGCGTAGTAATG
>NZ_WUMN01000025.1 GCF_009826935.1 Flavobacterium sp. Sd200 | reverse complement strand
TTTGTAGTCCCGGGCAGACTCGAACTGCCGACCCCTACATTATCAGTGTAGTACTCTAACCAGCTGAGCTACGAGACTATTTATTGTAGTAGTGAGTAATTAGATTTGAGTAGTGAGACAATCTCAATTCTAAAATCTAAAAGCTCAATACTTTTAAGCTCTTCCTTGTATTATTTTTTTGAACTAACAGCGAGAGTAAGTATATCTTATACTTAAACCTAATTTTTATATCCTAACGGTCGTGTCTCTAGAAAGGAGGTGTTCCAGCCGCACCTTCCGGTACGGCTACCTTGTTACGACTTAGCCCCAGTTACCAGTTTTACCCTAGGCAGCTCCTTGCGGTCACCGACTTCAGGTACCCCCAGCTTCCATGGCTTGACGGGCGGTGTGTACAAGGCCCGGGAACGTATTCACCGGATCATGGCTGATATCCGATTACTAGCGATTCCAGCTTCATGGAGTCGGGTTGCAGACTCCAATCCGAACTGAGACAGGCTTTATAGATTCGCTCCTCCTTGCGAAGTGGCTGCTCTCTGTACCTGCCATTGTAGCACGTGTGTAGCCCAGGACGTAAGGGCCGTGATGATTTGACGTCATCCCCACCTTCCTCACGGTTTGCACCGGCAGTCTTGTTAGAGTTCCCGACATTACTCGCTGGCAACTAACAACAGGGGTTGCGCTCGTTATAGGACTTAACCTGACACCTCACGGCACGAGCTGACGACAACCATGCAGCACCTTGTAAAGTGTCCGAAGAAAAACCTGTTTCCAGATCTGTCACTCTACATTTAAGCCCTGGTAAGGTTCCTCGCGTATCATCGAATTAAACCACATGCTCCACCGCTTGTGCGGGCCCCCGTCAATTCCTTTGAGTTTCAGGCTTGCGCCCGTACTCCCCAGGTGGGATACTTATCACTTTCGCTTAGCCACTCAACTTTGCAGTCAAACAGCTAGTATCCATCGTTTACGGCGTGGACTACCAGGGTATCTAATCCTGTTCGCTCCCCACGCTTTCGTCCATCAGCGTCAATGTATTGTTAGTAACCTGCCTTCGCAATTGGTATTCCATGTAATATCTAAGCATTTCACCGCTACACTACATATTCTAGTTACTTCACAATAATTCAAGTTCTACAGTATCAATGGCAGTTCGACAGTTAAGCTGCCGGATTTCACCACTGACTTATAAAACCGCCTACGGACCCTTTAAACCCAATGATTCCGGATAACGCTTGGATCCTCCGTATTACCGCGGCTGCTGGCACGGAGTTAGCCGATCCTTATTCTTACGGTACCGTCAATACTCTACACGTAGAGTGGTTTCTTCCCGTACAAAAGCAGTTTACACACCATAGATGCTTCATCCTGCACGCGGCATGGCTGGTTCAGGCTTGCGCCCATTGACCAATATTCCTCACTGCTGCCTCCCGTAGGAGTCTGGTCCGTGTCTCAGTACCAGTGTGGGGGATCTCCCTCTCAGGACCCCTACCCATCATAGCCTTGGTATGCCGTTACCATACCAACTAGCTAATGGGACGCATGCTCATCTTACACCGTTGTGACTTTAATATGTTAGGGATGTCCCAGTCATATACTATAAGGTATTAATCCAAATTTCTCTGGGCTATCCCTTAGTGTAAGGCAGATTGCATACGCGTTACGCACCCGTGCGCCGGTCTCAAAGTCCGAAAACTTCTACCCCTCGACTTGCATGTGTTAGGCCTGCCGCTAGCGTTCATCCTGAGCCAGGATCAAACTCTTCATCGTATATTTTTAATATTTTTACGACCTTTATTGCTAGGTTTTTTAATTTCGATAAAAGCTAGTATTCTTACTCTCTCTTATGCTGTCAATCCAATATGTCTATGAACGTGTCTTACTTTTT
>NZ_WUMN01000024.1 GCF_009826935.1 Flavobacterium sp. Sd200 | reverse complement strand
GAATACACTCTGTATTTTCCGGATTATTATAATACTAAGGTATTTAATTTCTATCAATCGGTACAGTCCGATTTTCACGGCTCCATCTGGCAGCCCCCTCAGTTATTATAATGCTTTGTGCCGGTTAGCAGCCGGCTGTTCCTGCATGGTCTTATTACATCCATGCATCATTCAACGCATTATATTAATTGATAATCAATGTTAGACAAAATAATTCATTTCAGCATCAATAATAAGTTTATTATTGGGCTGTTCACTTTGGCATTAATCGTAACCGGAGGGTACTCGCTTTCTAACCTTCCTATGGATGCCCTGCCTGATATTACAAACAACCAGGTACAAATCATTACTACTTCGCCTACGCTTGCCACACAGGATGTAGAGCAATTCATAACCTATCCTATTGAGCTGGCGGTAAAGCCCATCCCGAAAGTTGTGGAACTGCGATCGGTAAGCCGTTTCGGGCTTAGCGTAGTAACCGTGGTATTTGAAGAAGACGCCGACATCTACTGGGCAAGGGCACAGATTTCAGAACGCCTAAAAGAGGCTGAGAACGTTATCCCAAAAAACCTGGGTTCACCTGAAATGGCTCCCATAAGTACCGGCCTTGGAGAAATATACCAGTACGTAGTGTACCCTCAAAAAGGCTATGAGGAAAAGTATGATGCCATGCAGCTACGTACCATACAAGATTGGATCATCAGGCCGCAGCTAATAGGAACCCCTGGTGTAGCAGAGGTTAACACATTGGGTGGCGTACTAAAACAATATGAAATTGCGGTAGACCCGGACAGGCTTAAGAGCATGAACACCACTACTGTTGAGATATTTTCAGCGCTTGAAGCCAATAACGAGAATACTGGGGGGGCTTATATCGATAAGAAACCTTATGCTTATTTTATCAGGGGAATTGGAATGGTAAACGGAATTGAGGATATTAATAAAATTGTCATCAAAAACCAGAACGGCATCCCTGTATTGGTTCGCGATGTAGCCAAAGTACAACTTGGAAGCAGCATACGCTACGGTGCTACCACTAAAGACGGTAAGGGCGAAGAAGTTACCGGTATGGTAATGATGCTTAAAGGTGAAAACAGTGGCCAGGTGGTAGGCCGTGTAAAGGAAAAGATAGAGCAAATAAAGAAATCGTTGCCCGAAGGCGTAACTATTGAGCCGTTCATGGATCGCACAAAGCTGGTGGATAATGCCATCGGTACTGTAGAGAAAAACCTGATAGAAGGCGCGCTCATAGTGGTATTTATACTTGTACTGCTTTTAGGCAACTGGCGGGCTGGCCTTGTGGTAGCTTCTGTTATACCATTAGCATTGCTCTTTGCCATTTGTATGATGAAGTTCTTCAATGTAA
Source organism: Flavobacterium sp. Sd200 (assembly GCF_009826935.1). Taxonomy (GTDB): domain Bacteria; phylum Bacteroidota; class Bacteroidia; order Flavobacteriales; family Flavobacteriaceae; genus Flavobacterium. The sequence goes on along the minus strand of NZ_WUMN01000024.1, from coordinate 640 downwards.
GTGGCAACCTGATGAGCCTTGGAGCAATTGATTTTGGTATCATAGTAGATGGTGCAGTAATTATTGTTGAGGCCATTATTCACCGGCTTGAAAATATAAAGAAAGGTACCCTTACCCAGGAAAACATGAATGAGGAAGTTTATGAAGCTTCGTCAAAAATAAGGAGTAGTGCAGCCTTTGGCGAAATCATCATCCTCATCGTTTACCTGCCCATACTCGCTCTTACAGGTACAGAAGGCAAGATGTTTGGGCCTATGGCACAAACCGTTTCGTTTGCTATCCTGGGAGCTTTTATACTGTCGCTTACCTACGTACCGATGATGAGTTCACTGGTACTGAGCAAATCTACCGGGCATAAGCCTAACTTTAGCGACAAAATTATTGCCGCAGCCTACCGTGTATACAGGCCACTCTTAGATGCTGCTTTAAATATAAAAGGCATCATTATAGGCGCTTCTATAACGCTGTTTGCTGTTGCCCTTATTATATTCAATTCGCTTGGCGGAGAATTTATACCTGCCCTTGATGAAGGCGATATTGCCACGCATCTTATTATTTCTTCGGGAAGTTCGCTTTCGCAGGAGATAGAGGCCACCACCAAGGCAGAACAGATATTGCGTAGCAGGTTCCCTGAAATCAA
>NZ_WUMN01000023.1 GCF_009826935.1 Flavobacterium sp. Sd200 | reverse complement strand
TCTGATTCCTGGTAGTGGTATAACTTTTTGGTATTTCTGTTAGCAGGTGCAATAGGTGCTTCTACAGTAATGGTTTCCATAATCGACAGTTAAGAAATCTAATGTAGCGATTAGCGCAGCGCGGAAATGGTAAAGAATTTATAAATATTGATGTGAAATTTTGCAGGAATATATTAAAATTATGCAGCATCGGTTTATTTAATATTTTATTACAAATTTTTCGGCCGTCTCCATACTAACTTAGTGTGCAACGGAAATTACCTACGACTATAATGGAAACAGAAAATAAAAGGATTGCAATCCTGGGCGCTGGTCCCAGCGGCATGTTTATGTTTAAAAGGCTCATCGAATCAGGAGACAAAAATGTAACCATTGAAATTTTTGAGCGTAAATCGCAGGTTGGGGCCGGGATGCCGTATAGCACAGAGGGCGCGAACAGGGAACACATTACTAATGTATCGGCTAATGAAATACCAACAATTGTAACCTCCATGCAGGATTGGGTCGATACTGTGGACAACGCCCTGCTTCAGCCTTATCATATTACTCCCCGGAATTTCAACGAATATAAGGTAGTGCCACGCTTGCTTTTTGGCAAGTACCTGGAGAGCCAATTTGGTTTGCTGTGCGATAAAGCCCGTGCAGCGGGCTTTACGGTCATGTTGCATCTCGGTACATCGGTAACCGATATCATTGACAAGCCGGACTTACAACAGGTATTTGTCGAAATCGAGGGTGAGCGGGTTGAGCCCTTTGATGCGGCCATTATTTGTACCGGACACAACTGGCCGAAAAAACATGAAGGCAAGGTTCCGGGATATTTTGATAGCCCTTACCCGCCGGTCAAGCTAAAGCTTGAGTTGAACCATGCGGTTGCCATCAGGGGTTCTTCACTGACGGCCATAGATGCCATACGTACCCTGGCACGCAGCAATGGAAAATTTGTGGAGGGTAACGACGGAATGCTGCAGTATATTCCCTTGAAAGGTACAAAGCGTTTCAAAATGGTAATGCATTCCAGAAATGGGTTACTCCCTGCGGTACGTTTCCATCTGGAAGACTCGCACCTGCAAAACGATTCCTTGCTGACACCTGAAGAAATTGAACAGCACAAACAGGAAAATGACGGTTTCCTCTCGCTCGATTATATCTTTGAAAAAGACTATAAAGACCTTTTCAAGGAAAAAGACAGGGACTTTCACAAGCGCATTAAAGACCTCAGCATTGAAGAATTCGTAGACCTTGTAATGGGTTTCCGTGAAAATGCAGATCCTTTTGAACTCCTGCGCAGGGAATATGTAGAAGCCGAGCAATCCATACAAAAGCGGGAGTCGGTGTATTGGAAAGAACTGCTTGCGGTGTTGAGTTTCGCAATGAACTATCCGGCAAAGTACCTTTCGGCGGAAGATATGCTTAGGCTCCAAAAAACGCTGATGCCGTTAATTTCGGTTGTGATTGCTTTTGTCCCGCAGACCTCGTGCCGGGAACTGATCGCGTTGCACAATGCCGGTAAGCTGGAAATTATATCGGTTGGACAGGAAAGCGATATCGAAATTAACGACAACGGAGGTATAACGTATCACTACTGTGATGAAGACAATGAAGAATGTTCCGCTTCCTTTAAAACATTTGTCGATTGTGTGGGGCAGCCGCACCTCTCGTTTGAAGACTTTCCTTTTAAAAGCCTGATTTCACGCGAGGTCATTACCCCGGCAACATTGCGTTTCAGATCGGATAGTAAAGGCGAGGAATTGTTTAAGGATAAGACAAAAAATGTAAAAAGGGAAGAAGGGTATTACGTACTTAAAGTACCCGGAATCAGCATCAACGATAATTTCCAAATCGTGGGTCCTGACGGCAGAGGTAATGAGCGGTTATTTGTAATGGCGGTGCCTTACATCGCCGGTTTTAACCCGGATTATTCGGGACTTGACTTTTGTGAGGAAGCGTCACTTCGTATTGCGAGACACCTTGAACAACAATCTAAAAAAATGAGCATATGAAATTTGATTGGGAAGGCATTTTCCTCAACGGCCTGGACTGGCAACAATCTTTGGAGATTGGATTGCGGACGCTAATCATGTTCCTGCTGGTGCTTACTTTTTTGCGCTTAAGCGGCAAGAAAGGTGTACGGCAGCTTTCGATTTTTGAGGTCGCTATAATTATTGCCCTGGGTTCAGCAGCCGGCGACCCCATGCTCAGTAACGATTATCCTATACTGCCATCATTGCTGGTTTTTACCGTAATCATTGTGTTGTACCGTATCATTACCTACTATGCCGGGAAAAATGAAAATTTTGAAAGCCTGGTTGAAGGCGACCCCATGTACATTATAGAAGATGGCCAGTTTGTTATGGTAAGCCGTACATCGCATAATTTCGCAAAGGATGAGTTTTTGGCAGAATTAAGAAACGAGGGTGTGTCGCACATCGGTCAGGTCGAAACGGCAATACTTGAAACCAACGGCAAGCTCAGCATATTTTTTTATCCGGATGACAAGGTCAAGCCCGGGCTGCCTGTATTGCCAAAACTGTATAATAAAAAATCAGAGGATATTACCAACCAAGGAATATATGCCTGCACCAATTGTGGCAATTGCGAAGAGTTGGCACAGAGCAGTAAATGCAGCCGCTGTGGCCAAAAAGAATGGGTGCCGGCAATTGATAAACTAAGGATTACATAGCCATGGATACACCCAGTTATCTTGATTTCGATAA
>NZ_WUMN01000022.1 GCF_009826935.1 Flavobacterium sp. Sd200 | reverse complement strand
TATTACTACGCTTTTCGAAAAAATCGGGGAAAGCACCACCCCGCAACGGCTCCTGTACCAGTTGCCCACCGGGGGAGGGAAAACCGTGATATTTTCTGAGATTGCGAAACGATATATTGAAAAGTTCCATAGGAAAGTGGTTGTACTTACACACCGCAAAGAACTTTGCCGCCAAACGGCAACAACCCTCAAAAATGCCGGGATACCCAATAAAGCCATAACCAGCACCGTAGAATCCGTAAGCCGGAAAGACCGCTCGCAGTGCTATGTCGCCATGGTGGAAACCCTGAAGAACAGGATTAAGTCAGGACACATGGATACCAACAGTGTAGGCCTTGTAATTATCGACGAAGCCCACCACAATTCTTTCCAGAAACTACTCAGCAAGTTTAAAAATGCGACTGTTATTGGGGTTACCGCCACACCTTTTAGTGCAGATATCAATTTACCGATGAAGAAAAACTACAGCGAACTGATTGTCGGTGCCCCAATAGGCTCACTTATTGAACAGGGCTTTTTGGCACGCCCTAAAACCTGGCGGTACGATGTGGAACTCAACTCGCTTGTAACAGGCCGGCACGGGGACTATACCGTTAGCTCTTCCGATGCTCTCTACTCTGCCCCGGCCATGCTGGAGCTGCTGTTGCATGCGTACCGCGAGCATTCCAAAAACAAAAAAACACTGATTTTCAATACCGGTATATTTACTTCCAAAGCAGTCTGCCAAATGTTTACCGATGTCGGATACGATTGCAGGCACCTGGATAACAAAACGTCCCCCACAGAGCGTGAAGCTATTCTAAAATGGTTTAAAAAGACCAAAGGTGCCATACTCACATCAGTATCTATACTGACTACCGGGTTTGACGAGCCTTCGGTGCAAACCGTTATCCTGAACCGTGCCACCAATTCGCTTACCTTATATCACCAGATGATTGGCCGTGGTTCGCGCAGGCTGCCGAATAAAAAGACCTTTAACATCATTGACCTCGGCAATAATACCGACCGTTTCGGCGAATGGAACGCCCCGGTGGACTGGAAGTATGTCTTTGAAAACCCGGAGCAGTACCATGAAAGCATGAGCAGCCATACGGAATACGAAAGCCACAGTATATCCCCTGAAATACGTTCCAAATTCCCCAATTCCCTTGAAGTATCATTTGATGTGCAACAGGCGCACCACAGGGCAACAGAAAATGGGGAGAAACCCAAAACGGTAATTCGCGATTCCATCCGCCAGCATGCCCTGATGTGTGCCGATAACGCTGAAACAATTTCAGAGGCGCTGCACCTCAGCGAAGAACTGGATAAGGAAATCAACTGGAGGGTAAAGCAATATGCCAAATGCTTGGACAAGGTCACAAAGAATTATACCGAATGGCTTGCCAATGACTATAAATCCAAGCTTAAGACACTTATCCAAAAAATAATGCAACGCCGCATAAGACTACAATCAAAATAATTATGAGAAAATCCGCCAGGCCATTGCCGTTCTATGCGCGCTTTGCCAATATACTTTTTATCGTGGTTGCGCTGCTTGCCATATGTTATGTAGGGCAGGGCATTTTATCGCCATTGCTGCTATCAATACTATTCGCTATCCTCTTGCGCCCTGTCGCCGCATTCTTGAATGAGAGGTTAAAAATACCTAATGTCCTGGCCTGCCTAATAGCCGTATTTATATTTGTTATTTTCTTCGCGGTTCTTTTTTATTTCATCACCTACCAGGTGGCGGGTATGGCTGAGGACTGGGATAAGATAAAAAGTAACCTTCATAATCATTACAGCAACCTGCAATCCTATGTGCAGGATACCTTTGAACTTAGTAAGCAAGAACAGGACAAGATGGTCTCAAAAGCGACATCAGGGTCTATGGACACCGGTAAATCCATAATGGGCAGCACGCTGGTCTCATTTACGGATTCGCTTATGAACCTTATCCTAATCCCTATTTATATGTTCCTCATTTTGCTGTACCGCACGCATTTCCTGAAATTTCTTTGCAAGCTATTTGCGCCCAAACATCACCCTAAACTAGAAGATATTCTTAAAACAATTAAAACATCGGTTCAAAGTTATATCCTTGGCCTACTGTTCGAATTCGCGATAGTCTCGGTGCTCACGGCTTTAGGACTGATGATTATAGGCGTCAAGTACGCGATATTACTAGGCGTAATCACCGGGCTGCTCAACCTGATCCCCTACATTGGCATTGTTATAGCCGGGGTATTGACTGTGGTAGCCTCCCTGACCGGAAACAGTGACCTCACTGTGCTGATCGGCATCTTGGTTGTCAATATCTTGGTCCAGTTTGTGGACAATAATATTTTAGTACCAATTGTTGTCAGTTCAAAGGTAGAGATCAATTCCATTGCCTCAATTGTTGGTATTATCATTGGCGGCGCTTTAGCAGGGATATCCGGTATGTTTCTGGCCATCCCCGTTATGGCAATTCTTAAGGTAATATTTGACCGTATTGAGTCTCTGGAACCGTGGGGTTATCTTTTAGGTGATGACCTCCCTAAAACGTTCCTGCTTAAGAAAGCAAAAACAAAACACTAAGAGTCATGAATGAAAATTGTGTTGTTTTATCTTCGGAGGGTGCTTCTAAATTGGAACGCCGCAAAATCGGAAAAGCGCAAAAGAAGCTTTTTCCTATAGCGTTATTAAATACCATTGAATCTGAATGCCGGCCAAACCCCATAGATATTTTAAAAGAAACCAGTGCTGGCAGGATGCAGAGCCTTTTGCCACTCCGCTATGAGCGCATGTCGGCCTCGCCGTTTTCCTTTTACAGGGGCAGCGCCGCCGTGATGGCCTCAGACCTATCC
>NZ_WUMN01000021.1 GCF_009826935.1 Flavobacterium sp. Sd200 | reverse complement strand
GGAGCCGTTTAGTTATTGCGATGGGTGATTTACCCTTTTGTATAATTATTTTTTCACGATAAGGAATTCACTCCTACGGTTTTGAGCGTGCTCCTCTTCAGTACAGTTGTCGCCACAGGCCACTTTAGGTTCGCTTTCGCCATAACCCTGACCGCTGATGCGTGCCTTGGCTATACCTTTAGAGATAATGTACTGAACCGTACTCTTAGCCCTGCGGTTAGACAGGCTCATGTTGTACTGCTCGCTACCGCGGCTGTCGGTGTGTGACTTAGCCATAATTACAAGCTCTGGCTGTGCCTTCATAGCCTCCACAAGCTTGTCAAGCTCAAAGGCAGCCTCTTTGGTAATGTTGCTCTTATCGAACTCAAAGAAAATTGGGTTAAGCACCACTTCTTTCTCTGTTATGATCTTCGCGATAGGGTTCAGCCCAGCGTCTACGTTTACTACGCCACCGCTTGTTTTCACGATAGGGAATGTACCGTTCTCATACCCCTCGGCACTCGCCTGTATGGTGTATGCCCTGTCACAATCCACAGTATAGTCTACCTTGCCGTCTTTGTTAGAGTTCTTGGTCTCTATCACGTTTCCTTTGTCATCAAGTATAGCCACCTTAGCTCCTGCAAGTATCTTGCCTGTGGTAATGTCTTTTACAATTACCAATGCCTCAACTGCACACAGTGGCTTGGCACTGTACAGTTTATCTATACCATCACGGTTACTGGCAAAGAAGCCTATCTTTTTGCTGTCGTTAAACGAGAACGAAAAATCGTCTTTACCGGTATTGATAGGGGCACCAAGGTTGGTAGCCTCGCCATCTTTAGAAAGGTCTATCACAAACACGTCAAGTGCCCCAAAGCCCTTGCGCCCGTCTGATGAGAAGAACAGCTTGTTGCTGTCGCTTATATACGGGAATGTTTCACGGGCAGGAGTGTTTACCTTCGGACCAAGGTTTACAGGCTCTCCATAGCTGTTGTTGCCTTTTACCTCCACCTTCCAAATGTCGGTGCTCCCAAGTCCGCCTTCCCTGTCTGAGGCAAAGTAAAGCGTTTTGCCGTCTTTGCTTATTGCAGGGTTACCTGTAGACCATCTTTTATCGTTAAACGGTAGCGCGGTTACATTGTCCCACTTGCCGTTTACTTTTGTAGCTTTATAAAGGTACACCTGGCCTAATTTAAGGTTCAGGTCTTTATCCCTTTCAAACTGTTTGCTTTCCTTAAAGCTTTCGCTGGAAAAATACATGGTGTTGCCGTCAGCGGTAACACTTGCAGGACCATCGTGCCATTTGGTGTTTACGTCGCTTACCGGAACGGGCTCACTAAAAGTACCGTTGGCATTGTAAGTAGCCTGGTAAAGGTCTAAGAACGGTTCTTCTTTTACACCATAGTTCTTGCGCGCCTTGTTTCTTGCACTGGTAAAATACAGTGTATTGTCGTTTGCAAGCACCGGACCGAAAGAACCCAGCTTAGGGTCGTTTATATCCAACAGCTTTTCGTCATACAGCCTGGTCTGGTTGCGAAGCTTTGGCAAATAGTCCGGCTCTTTTTTAAAGGCTACAGCCCTTTGGTCTGACGGGGCAAGCGATGCAAATTTTGTCATCTGCTTGTTTGCCTCTTCATATTTGCCTTCTGCCTTTAGCATCTGGGCATATTTGTAATACGTTTCGGCATCCTGCTGGGTTGTTGTTGCCTTGGCAAACCACACTACTGCTTCTTTGGTATTGAACATGTTGTAGTAGGTCTCGGCAAGCTGCTTGGTTACATAGGGGTCGTCGCCCTTTTTGGCTAGCTTTAAATATTCTTCGGCTGCATCTACATATTCGTAGCGTGCAAACAGTTTATCGGCTTTTGCTGTATCCTCGTTCTGTGCCATTACTGAACTGGCAGCGAGCATAAAACTTAGGGTAATATATAAATTCTTCATGTTTCTTGTGGTCGCTTTAGGTTAGAAATAACGTGGTGAACGGGATACTTTTTTCGGGAAGTTCAAATCGAACAGCAGCATGAACTCGTGCGATGCCGGGGTGGTAACATCAAGGTCACTCACAACGTGGTCATACGCATAACCTATCCTTATGCTTGGGGTAATGGCATAGTTTACCATGGCACCAAAGCTGTCGTCTATCCTGTAGGTAGCACCAATCTCGAACTTGTCAAAGAACAATGCATTAAGCGACCCGTCAACACTTGGGTCTACCCCAAAGGCTGATTTTACCATTACCGATGGCTTTAACTTAAAGTTATCGCCTATCTCGAACACATAGCCTCCTGTTAAGAAGTAGTGAGATTCTTCCGAACCGAATTTACCTGTACCGTTAACACCCCTGTAGTCAAGGTGCTTGCTTTTTAGCATGTTCGGCACAGAGAAGGCCACATAATATTTGTTGGTATAGTAAAAGATACCGGTACCTACGTTAAAATAAGTACGACTGATATTTTCTGAAAAGGCAGGGTCATTGGCATCAGGAACGTTGCCATTGCCTATATCGTCATAAAGCCCTACTTTATGAAAGGTTGCCCCGGCTTTTAAGCCCAGTGCAATGCGGTGTTCGCCGCCAAGCTTTATGGTATAGGAGAAGTCGGCATATACGTTGGTCTCGTTTACAGGGCCAATCTCATCGGTAATGGCAGAAAGACCCAAACCTACGTTCTTGCCCACAGGGCTGTGGCCTGAAAAGGTCCCGGTGCTTGGGGCACCTTCTACGTCTACCCATTGTTTGCGGTATAATAACCCGAATGATAAGTGTTCTTTTGATCCCGCATAGGCCGGGTTAATAACATTCATGTTGTACATGTACTGCGTGTAATGCGGGTCCTGCTGTGCAACAGCATCACTCAACCCTATTACCGCCAATAATGCAGCAAGGTATAGTTTTCTCATTTGTGTTGGTTTTCTTTTT
>NZ_WUMN01000020.1 GCF_009826935.1 Flavobacterium sp. Sd200 | reverse complement strand
ACCTGGAACAAAAATGTAGTACAATAAGCAAAATAAGGGCGTATGGGGGATGCCTGTGGCTCTCAGAGGCGAAGAAGGACGTGATAAGCTGCGAAAAGCTGCGGGGATTGGCACATACGAATTGATCCGCAGATATCCGAATGGGGCAACCCACTATGTTGAAGACATAGTACTCCGATAGGAGGGCGAACCCGCTGAACTGAAACATCTAAGTAGGCGGAGGAGAAGAAAACAAAAGTGATTCCGTAAGTAGTGGCGAGCGAACGCGGATTAGCCCAAACCATTTATGTTACGGCATAGATGGGGTTGTAGGACCACGACATTTCTTGCACAAAGAATTAGAATCATCTGGAAAGTTGAGCCATAGAAGGTGATAGCCCTGTATAAGTAATGAGTGTAAAGAATAGTGGTATCCTGAGTAGGGCGGGGCACGTGAAACCCTGTCTGAATCTGCCGGGACCATCCGGTAAGGCTAAATACTCCTGAGAGACCGATAGTGAACCAGTACCGTGAGGGAAAGGTGAAAAGAACCGTGAATAACGGAGTGAAATAGATCCTGAAACCATACGCCTACAAGCGGTCGGAGCCCACAAGTTGGGTGACGGCGTGCCTTTTGCATAATGAGCCTACGAGTTACCGTTGCTGGCAAGGATAAGCACTTAAGGTGTGGATCCGTAGCGAAAGCGAGTCTGAATAGGGCGCTATAGTCAGTAATGGTAGACGCGAAACCGTGTGATCTACCCATGGGCAGGATGAAGCTGTGGTAACACATAGTGGAGGTCCGAACCGGTTGACGTTGAAAAGTCTTCGGATGACCTGTGGGTAGGGGTGAAAGGCCAATCAAACTCGGAAATAGCTCGTACTCCCCGAAATGCATTTAGGTGCAGCGCTGGGTATAGTTTATTAGAGGTAGAGCTACTGATTGGATGCGGGGGCTTCACCGCCTACCAATTCCTGACAAACTCCGAATGCTAATAAATGTTTACCAGCAGTGAGGGCATGGGTGCTAAGGTCCATGTCCGAGAGGGAAAGAACCCAGACCATCAGCTAAGGTCCCCAAATCTATACTAAGTTGAAAAAACGAGGTTTGTCTGCCCCGACAGCTAGGATGTTGGCTTGGAAGCAGCCATTCATTTAAAGAGTGCGTAACAGCTCACTAGTCGAGCGGACGAGCATGGATAATAATCGGGCATAAGTATAGTACCGAAGCTATGGACAGATTCATCTGTGGTAGGGGAGCATTCTATTCAGCGTCGAAGGTGTACTGCGAGGTATGCTGGAGCGGATAGAAAAGAAAATGTAGGCATAAGTAACGATAATGCGGGCGAGAAACCCGCACACCGAAAGACTAAGGTTTCCTCAGCTATGCTAATCAGCTGAGGGTTAGTCGGGACCTAAGGCGAACCCGAAAGGGACAGTCGATGGCCAACGGGTTAATATTCCCGTACTTCTTATAACTGTGATGGGGCGACGGAGTGATGAAAGCACCGCGAACTGACGGAATAGTTCGTTAAAGTACGTAACTATAGAGTCTGTAGGCAAATCCGCAGATTTTGGTGAAATACGATAGTACACGGAGCCTTCGGGCAAAGTGATAGTGTGCCTAAGGGCTTCCAAGAAAACCCCCTAAACTTAGGTTATAAGAACCCGTACCGTAAACCGACACAGGTAGTCGAGGAGAGAATCCTAAGGTGCTCGAGAGATTCATGGCTAAGGAATTAGGCAAAATAGACCTGTAACTTCGGGAGAAAGGTCGCCAGCGCAAGCTGGCCGCAGTGAAAAGGTCCAGGCGACTGTTTATCAAAAACACAGGGCTCTGCAAAATCGTAAGATGAAGTATAGGGCCTGACACCTGCCCGGTGCTGGAAGGTTAAGAGGAGATGTTATGGGCAACCAGAAGCATTGAATTGAAGCCCCAGTAAACGGCGGCCGTAACTATAACGGTCCTAAGGTAGCGAAATTCCTTGTCGGGTAAGTTCCGACCTGCACGAATGGTGTAACGATCTGGACACTGTCTCAGCCATGAGCTCGGTGAAATTGTAGTATCGGTGAAGATGCCGATTACCCGCAGTGGGACGAAAAGACCCTGTGCACCTTTACTATAGCTTAGTATTGACCTTGGATAATTGATGTGTAGGATAGGTGGGAGACTGTGAAATGGGTTCGCCAGGACTTGTGGAGTCATTGTTGAAATACCACCCTTTGGTTATCTGAGGCCTAACCCCTTGTTTAGGGGGACATTGCTTGGTGGGTAGTTTGACTGGGGTGGTCGCCTCCAAAAGAGTAACGGAGGCTTCTAAAGGTTCCCTCAGCACGCTTGGTAACCGTGCGTAGAGTGCAATGGCATAAGGGAGCTTGACTGAGAGACATACAGGTCGATCAGGTACGAAAGTAGAGCATAGTGATCCGGTGGTTCCGTATGGAAGGGCCATCGCTCAAAGGATAAAAGGTACGCCGGGGATAACAGGCTGATCTCCCCCAAGAGCTCATATCGACGGGGGGGTTTGGCACCTCGATGTCGGCTCGTCACATCCTGGGGCTGGAGAAGGTCCCAAGGGTTGGGCTGTTCGCCCATTAAAGTGGCACGCGAGCTGGGTTCAGAACGTCGTGAGACAGTTCGGTCTCTATCTACTGTGGGCGTTAGAAATTTGAGTGGATCTGATTCTAGTACGAGAGGACCGAGTCGGACAAACCTCTGGTGTATCTGTTGTCCTGCCAAGGGCACCGCAGAGTAGCTACGTTTGGAAGGGATAAGCGCTGAAAGCATATAAGCGCGAAACCCACCACAAGATGAGATTTCTTTTAAAGGTCGTGGAAGATGACCACGTTGATAGGCTATAGATGTAAAGGCAGTAATGTCATAGTCGAGTAGTACTAATAACCTGTAAGCTTATGTACGCACCCTCCCCGCTGAAAAGCGGGGGTGGAACTTTCTAAAATACTACTTATTTTCTTTATCTCAGTATGTTAAAATATTAGCAGCAAAGCTGCAGTTTTAAGTTCCTTGTTTATTGTTCATAGTTGAAAAACCTGAAACATTAAACATGTAACCTGAAACTAAAATTTTAAGGTGATTATTGCGGCGGGGCTCACCTCTTCCCATCCCGAACAGAGAAGTTAAGCCCGCCTGCGCAGATGGTACTGCATCTTGTGGGAGAGTATGTCATCGCCTTTCTTT